>JBDRPN010000038.1:0-44387 GCA_043826925.1 Pseudomonadota bacterium | reverse complement strand
AGCTTGTTCGGCCGCCAGATCGGCAGCGCTGCGATCGGCTTCGGCCCGTTCCGACGCGAGCCGGACGAGTTCATCTTCGGTCCTGGTGCGCGCCGCGGCCGCACTGGCCAGTTCCGCCGCGGCGCCTGCGCGGGGGCGGGCTTCGGCCAAAGCCCGCTGCTCGGTCTCGATGCGCGTGCGCAGGGCAGCTTCGGCGAGGCGCTCGACCTGCGCCTGCTGCAGCGCCGCCTCCGCTTCGGCCGCGGCACGCTCGGCCTGTGCCGCATCGGCCTTACGCTCGGCTTCCAGGCGCGCGGCGGCGGCACGGCAGGCCTCGGCCTCCTGTTCGGTGCGACGCCGGACATCCTGCGTCGCTTGCTGCTCCGCGGCCACGCGCGACAGGGCGGCGGCTTCGGCCGCCTGCTCGGCGCGCAATTGTTCGGCCGCTCGCTCGGCGGCGAGTCGGTCGGCAGTGGTGCGTTCGGCGGCCGCCCGTGCGAGATTTTCTTCCGCTGCGGCGCGCGTAGCGGCGGCGGCGGCCAACTCCATGGCGGCGCGTTGCTTCGATTGCGCCGCGCCCAGGGCATGCTGTTCCGCCTCGATCCGCTGTTGCAGCGCGGCTTCGGCGCGACGTTCGGCCTGCGCTTGCTCGACGGCCGCGGCTGCGGCGGCAGTTTCGGCTGCGGCACGATCGCGCGCGGACTGCGCCGCACGTTCTTCCGCCTGCTGGAGTTCCCGGGCGGCGGCAATGGTTTCGGCAGATTGCAGGCGGCGCGATTCGGCGGCAACACGAGCGCCTTCGTCGTCGCCTTGGACCGGCGCCGCAGCCGGTTTGGCCGATGTCGCAGCGGTGTGCGGGGCCGCGCTCTTGGCAGCGAGTTGCCGGCGCTTGCGCTCGGCTTCCATCAATCCAGTCAGCAACTTGCTCAAATTTGGCTCCGGGTTATGGACAGCCTGAGAGCCGCCCGGGTGAGGCAGCCTACCCCAGAGCGGGGACCAGCCGAAGGTAGAATAGGCCAATGGAAACAGCGCAAACCCGCGGCCAAACCCTGCTCGTCCTGACCAATCTGCCCGACCAGGCCAGCGCCCAGTCGATGGCGGAGTCGCTGCTGGCCGATCGTCTGGCGGCGTGCGTGAACATACTCGCGCCCTGCCGTTCGGTGTATCGCTGGCAGGGCCGGATCGAAGACGCGCCTGAAATCCCGCTGCTGATCAAGACCACGGCGGAACGCTATGCGGCACTGGAGGCCGCGATCCGCGCCTCCCACCCCTATGAACTTCCCGAGATCATCGCGGTCCCAATCGCGCACGGCCTGCCCGAGTATCTGAACTGGGTCGCCAGCGAAACCCTTGACGAACACCCGGACGGAAAACTCTCCACATGCTGATGCGCCTGCTGTTCCTGCTGCTGCTCGCCCTCACCGGCCTGGCCCACGCCGAAGAACCCCTGCCGCCCGAGCAGGCCTACCGCTTCTCGGCGCGCATGGTCGACGCCAAGACCATCGAAGCCCGCTGGCAGATCACCGACCAGTACTACATGTACCGCGACAAGTTCAAGTTCGCGCTGGACGGCGGCACGCTCGGCACACCCGTCTTTCCGCCCGGCAAGATGAAGGACGACGAGATCTTCGGCAAGGTCGAGGTCTACCGCAAGGAGGTGAAGATCCTGCTGCCGGTCGAGGCCAGCGGGCCGGTAACCCTGAAGGCCATCTCGCAGGGCTGCTGGGACGGCGGCATCTGCTATCCGCCGATCACCCAGGAGGCCAAGCTTGATCTGGCCGCCGGCAGCGCCGTGGCGCCAGCGCCAACTTCCGCTGCGGCCGACGCCACCGTGGCGGGCGACGAAACTTCGAAAATCGCCGGCCTGTTCAAGGGCGACAACCTGGCCCTGATCCTGCTCAGCTTCTTCGGCTTCGGCCTGCTGCTGTCCTTGACGCCCTGCGTGTTCCCGATGATTCCGATCCTGTCCGGCATCATCGTCAATCACGGCCATGCGGTGACGCATCTGCGCGCCTTCGTGCTTTCGCTGGCCTATGTTCTGGGCATGGCCGTAACCTATGCGGCGATCGGCGTTGCCGCCGGTTTGTCCGGCACCCTGCTCTCGGCCGCGCTGCAGAATGCCTGGGTGCTCGGCGGCTTCGCGCTGGTGTTCGTGGTGCTCTCGCTTTCCATGTTCGGCTTCTACGAGCTGCAGCTGCCCGCCGCGCTGCAAAGCCGGGTCTCGGACACGGCCAACCGCAGGGGCGGCTCGCTGCCCGCCATCGCGCTGATGGGCGCCTTGTCGGCCCTGATCGTCGGACCCTGCGTCGCCGCGCCGCTGGCCGGCGCCTTGCTGTACATCGCGCAAACCGGCGATGCGGTGCTGGGCGGCACGGCGCTGTTCGTCATGTCCCTCGGCATGGGGGCGCCGCTGCTCCTGGTGGGCGCCTTCTCGCGTTCGCTGCTGCCGAAATCCGGGCCTTGGATGGAAGGCATCAAGAAGTTCTTCGGCGTCGTCATGCTGGCGACCGCCCTGTGGCTGGTTTCGCCGGTCATTCCGCTGTGGCTGCAGATGCTCGGCTGGGCGCTGCTGCTGGTGATCCCGGCGATCTACCTGCATGCGCTGGACCCCTTGCCGCCGCAGGCCCACGGCTGGCGACGCCTGGGCAAGGGTCTCGGCGTGGTGCTGTTGCTGGGTGGCGCGGCGATGCTGATGGGGGTGCTGGGCGGCGCCCGGGACCCGCTGCAACCGCTGGGCTTCCTGCGCGGCGGCGGCGCCACCGAGGCGCCAGCGCCAACTTTCGAGCGCGTCGCCTCGGTGGAACGGCTCGACGCCCGACTCGCCGAAGCGAAGGCCGCCGGCCGGCCGGTGATGCTGGACTTCTACGCCGACTGGTGCGTCAGCTGCAAGGAAATGGAACGCTTTACCTTCGCCGAGCCCACGGTCGCCGCGCGCATGAAGCAGTTCCTGCTGCTGCAGGCCGACGTCACCGCCAACAGTCCGGACGATGCCGCGCTGCTAAAACGCTTCGGCCTGTTCGGCCCGCCCGGCATCATTTTCTTCGACACCGGCGGGCGCGAACTGGTCGACCTGCGCGTCATCGGTTTCCAATCCGCGGAAAAATTTCTGCCCACCCTCGAGCGCGTCCTGCGCTAAGCCATCACTTCGGAGTCCCCATGTTCACTGGCATCATCGCCGCGGTTGGAAAAATCAGCCATGCCCAGCCGCTGGAAAAAGGCCTGCGGCTCACCATCGAGGCACCCGGCCTCAAACTCGCCGATGTCGCC
This sequence comes from Pseudomonadota bacterium, assembly GCA_043826925.1. Classification (GTDB taxonomy): domain Bacteria; phylum Pseudomonadota; class Gammaproteobacteria; order Burkholderiales; family Rhodocyclaceae; genus Sulfuritalea. The sequence goes on along the minus strand of JBDRPN010000038.1, from coordinate 41,141 downwards.
ATCGGCGACTCCATCGCCCACGGCGGTGTCTGCCTGACGGTGATCGCGAAGAAACGCAACAGCTACCAGATCGACGTCTCGCGCGAGACGCTCGACTGCACCGTCGGTCTCGACACCGTGGGCAGCGAGGTCAATCTGGAAAAGGCCATGCGCCTGTCCGACTTCATCGGCGGCCACCTGGTCTCGGGCCATGTCGATGGCGTCGGCGACGTGGAGAAGTTCGAGCCGGTCGGCGAGTCGCACGAACTGGTGATCAAGGCGCCGAAAGGCCTGGCGAAATACATCGCGCGCAAGGGCTCGATCACTGTCGATGGCGTCTCGCTCACCACCAATAGCGTGGGTGGCAAAGGCGGCCGCCGCTTCTCGATCAACCTGATCCCGCACACCGTCGAAGTGACGACCCTCAAGCGCCTGCATCCGGGCGCCAGGGTCAATCTCGAAATAGACCTGATCGCGCGTTACGTCGAGCGCATGCTGACGGCCGGCGCAGCGTAAAATACGCGCCTTCTCAAGTTTGGTACTTCAGTCATGAGCATCAGTCCTGTTCTCGATATCGTCGCCGAGATGCGCGCCGGCCGCATGGTCATCCTGGTCGATGAAGAAGACCGCGAAAACGAAGGCGACCTGGTGCTCGCCGCCGAGCACGTGACGCCCGAGGCGATCAATTTCATGGCCAAGCATGGCCGCGGCCTGATCTGCCTGACGCTGACCGAAGCCCGCTGCCGCCAGCTCGACCTGCCGCTGATGGTACGTGACAACAAGGCCCAGCACGGCACCGCCTTCACCATGTCGATCGAGGCTGCCGACGGCGTCACCACCGGCATCTCCGCCCATGACCGCTCGCGCACGGTGCAGGTTGCCGTGGCCAAGAACGCGACGCCGGCCGACATCGTCCAGCCCGGCCACATCTTCCCGCTGATGGCGCAAAACGGCGGCGTGCTGGTGCGCGCCGGCCACACCGAAGCCGGCTGCGACCTGGCCCAACTGGCCGGCCTGCAGCCGGCGGCGGTGATCTGCGAAATCCTCAAGGACGACGGCACCATGGCGCGGCTGCCCGACCTGCTCGAATTCGCGCGCGAGCACGGCCTCAAGATCGGCACCATCCGCGACCTGATCCACTACCGCTCGGAAACCGAAAAGCTCATCGAATGCGTCGCCGACAAACAGGTCGAATGCGCGCAAGGCAGCTTCCGTCTGCGCGCCTTCGCCGACCGCAGTTGCGGCGACGTGCATCTGGCCATGTCCTGCGGCGAGATCACGGCGGAGGACGAGACCCTGGTGCGCGTGCATGAAGCCGTCTGCGTGCTGGACTTCCTCGACCACGGCAGCCGCGGCCACACCTACAGCGTCGACTTCGCGCTGCGCAAGATCGCCGCCGAAGGGCACGGCGTGCTGGTGCTGCTGCATCGGGCGGAAACCGGCAACGCCTTGCTGGCGGCACTCAAGAGCGAGCGCACGGAAAAGCCGGCCTACACCTGGGACCCGCGCATCTATGGCATCGGCGCGCAGATCCTGCGCGAAGTCGGCGTCGGCAAAATGCGCCTGATGGCCAGCCCGCGCAAGATGCCGAGCATGGCCGGCTTCGGCCTCGAGATCACCGGCTACTTCGATCCGGCAGGGGAAAAGACGGCATGAGCGCCCCGCACGGCCGCCCGAAGGGGCGCAAGTCACCACATGGAGCCGCACAGCGGCGAACCGCAATCACCCCCTCCCCCGGGGAGGGGGTTGGGGGGAAGGGATTCAAATGACTATTCGCGAATTCGAACCCAATCTGGAAGGCCGCGGTCTGCGCGTCGGCGTGGTGCAAAGCCGCTTCAACGAGGATGTCGGCGCTGGCCTGCGCTCGGGTTGCCTGGCTGAATTGACGCGCCTCGGCGTGGCCGACAGTGACATCACCTTCACCACGGTGCCCGGTGCGCTGGAACTGCCGCTGACGCTGCAATCCATGGCGCAAAGCGGCTGCTTCGATGCGCTGGTGGCGCTGGGCGCCGTGATTCGCGGCGAGACCTATCATTTCGAAATCGTCTCCAACGAGTCGGCGCGCGGCATCACCGACGTGCAATTGAATACCGGCATCCCGATCGCCAACGCGGTGCTGACCACCGAGAACGATGACCAGGCCCTGGTACGCATGGTGCAAAAGGGTACCGAAGCGGCACAGGCCGCCATCGAGATGGCCAATCTGACCAAAGCGCTGCTGAAGGCGAACAAATAGTGGGCAGTAGCAAGTCGCCGCGGCGTCGCGCCCGCGAATTCGTCATCCAGGGCCTCTACCAGTGGCAGGTGGGCGACCAGGATGAGGCGGCAATCCAGGTCCAGGCCGAAGGCGTGGCCGGTTTCGACAAGGCCGACAACGCGCTCTATGCGAGGCTGCTGGCCGAAGCGCGGCAGCATGCCGAGGCTCTCAGGCTGGACCTCGCACCGCACATCGACCGGCTCTGGGAGGAAGTTTCGCCCATCGAGCGTTGCATCCTGCTGCTGGGCGCCTGCGAACTCAAGCTCCACCCCGAAACGCCCTACCGCGTGATCATCAACGAAGCCATCGAACTGGCCAAGACCTTCGGCGGCACCGACGGCCACAAGTTCGTGAACGGCGTGCTGGACAAACTCGCCGCCGACCTCAGGGCTGCCGAGATCCGCAAACCCTGAGCGCGCCCAGGCCGTGCCCTCGGAATTCGAGCTGATTGCGCGCTATTTCACGCGCCGCGCCGCCCAGGCGGTGCTCGGCGTGGGCGACGACGGCGCGCTGATCGCGCCGATTCCCGGCCAGGAACTGGTCGTTTCCACCGACCTGCTGGTTGAAGGCACACATTTCCTGCCCGACACCGATGCCGAAGCGCTCGGCTGGAAATGCCTTGCCGTGAATGTCTCCGACCTTGCCGCCATGGGCGCGCAACCGCGCTGGGCGCTGCTCGCCGCCGTATTGCCAGCGCCAACTCCCGACTGGATTGAGGCCTTCGCGCGCGGCTTTTTCGCCTGCGCCCAAAACTTCGACATCGACCTGATCGGCGGCGACACCACGCGCGGGCCGCGCGCCTTCTGCGTCACGATACTTGGCGAAGCCCCCGCCGGGCAGGCCTTGCGCCGCAGCGGGGCCAAGGCCGGCGATTCGATCTGGGTTTCCGGCCGGCCCGGACGTGCCGCCCTGGGCCTGGCCCACCTGCAGGGACGTACCACGCTGACCGAACCGCGGCTCACGGATTGCCTCGCCGCATTGCACCGCCCACAGCCGCGGGTCGCGCTCGGGCTGGCGCTGCGCGGCCTGGCGACAGCGGCGATCGATGTGTCGGATGGCCTGCTGGCCGATCTCGGGCATATCCTCGACCAGTCGGCGCGTGCCGCGCGGCTGCGGATTCCGAACCTGCCCGCGGCCGGCCTGGAACGCGACTGCTGGCTTTCCGGCGGCGACGACTATGAATTGCTGTTCACCGCGCCGGCAGCGTCCGACGAACGCGTCGCAGACCTGGCTGGCAAGCTCGAACTGCCGCTGACCCGCATCGGCGAGATCGTCGCCGGCGCGCCCGGCGAACTCGTGCTTAATGACGACGACGGCAGCAACATCACCCCCGCCAAGCGCGGCTTCGATCACTTTATGTCCCCGACCGAAGGGGAGGGGACGGTATCCCGGGATATGTCCCCGCCGGAAGCGGCGACGGTATCCCGGGATATCCAGTAAATGGCCAAACTTCCTCCGCCCTCGCTCAAGTTCCTCTTCCACCACCCGGCGCATTTCATCGCCTGCGGCATGGGCAGCGGGCTGTCGCGTTTTGCGCCGGGCACGGCCGGCACCGCCTTCGCCTGGCTGACCTATCCCTTCCTGCGCGGCTATCTGGAAAGCGACCTGGGGCTGGCGATCTTCCTGCTGCTGGCCTTTGCCGTCGGCGTCGCGGCCTGCCAGATCACCGGTCGGGCGCTGGGCGTGGTCGATCACGGCGCCATCGTCTGGGACGAAATCGTGCCCTTCTGGGCGGTGCTGATGCTGACGCCGCCCGAACTGCTGTGGCAGCTCGCGGCCTTCCTGTGGTTTCGCTTCTACGACATCGTCAAGCCGGAACCGGCCCGGTTCTTCGACACGCGGGTGAAGAACGGCTTCGGCGTCATGATGGACGACGTCATCGCCGCCGGCTACACGGTGCTGACCATCGCGGTATTCAAGGCCTTCTTGCCCTTCTGATGGATTCCGAGCTTCTTGCCCTGTCTGCGTCGGTTGGTGCGGCCGCATTGGCCAAAAATGGCCAGCGTCGACTGCTGATCGCCACAGCCGAATCCTGCACCGGAGGCTGGGCCGCCCAAGTGATCACTCACACAGCAGGCAGTTCGGAATGGTTCGAGCGCGGTTTCGTCACCTATTCAAACCAGGCCAAGATCGACATGCTCGGCGTGCGCCAGGAAACCCTGGACCGCCACGGCGCGGTGAGCCCCGAAACCGCGGCGGAAATGGCAGTTGGCGCACTGAAAAACTCCAAGGCCATGATTTCATTGGCGATCACCGGAATCGCCGGGCCCACGGGTGGCTCACCTGGTAAGCCAGTGGGGACCGTATGCTTTGCCTGGTGTCGGGTTGGCGAAACGGCTGTTGCGGAGACCGCGGTTTTTGCCGGCGACCGCGAAGCGGTGCGCCGTCAGGCGGTGCTTCACGCCTTGCGCGGCCTGCTGGTCCGACTCGATGCCGCATAAGAGACGGAGAGCGCAAAAACTGTGCCATCCATGCCATAATCGATTCAACTTTTGAAGGACGCATTTAATGGACGAGAACAAGAACAAGGCCCTGCAGGCCGCCCTGGCCCAGATCGAAAAACAGTTCGGCAAGGGCTCCATCATGAAAATGGGCGAAGGCCTGGCCATCGACGACATCCAGACGGTGTCCACCGGCTCGCTCGGGCTGGATATCGCCTTGGGCATAGGCGGCCTGCCGCGCGGACGGGTGGTCGAGATTTACGGTCCGGAGTCCTCCGGCAAGACCACGCTATGCCTGCATATCGTGGCGGAGATCCAGAAAGCCGGCGGCGTCGCCGCCTACATCGATGCGGAAAACGCGCTCGACCCCGGCTATGCGGCCAAGCTCGGCGTGAATGTGCCCGACTTGCTGATCTCGCAGCCCGACACCGGCGAACAAGGCCTCGAAATCACCGACATGCTGGTGCGCTCGGGCGGTGTCGATTGCATCGTGATCGACTCGGTCGCGGCGCTGACGCCGCGCGCCGAAATCGAGGGCGAAATGGGCGACCAATTGCCCGGCCTGCAGGCGCGACTGATGAGCCAGGCCCTGCGCAAGCTCACCGCCAACATCAAGCGCACCAATACGCTGGTGATTTTCATCAACCAGATCCGCATGAAGATCGGCGTCATGTTCGGCAACCCGGAAACCACCACCGGCGGCAATGCGCTGAAGTTCTACGCCTCGGTGCGCATGGACATCCGCCGCACCGGCGCGATCAAGAAGGGCGACGAGGTTATCGGCAACGAGACCAAGGTAAAAGTGGTCAAGAACAAGGTCGCGCCGCCCTTCCGCGAAGCGCATTTCGACATCCTCTACGGCGAAGGCATTTCGCGCCAGGGCGAGATCGTCGAACTCGGCGTCGAACACAAGATCGTCGAGAAATCCGGCGCCTGGTACGCCTACAAGGGCGAAAAGATCGGCCAGGGCAAGGACAACGCGCGCGAGTTCCTGCGCGAGCATGCCGATATCGCCGTCGAAATCGAGAACCGGGTGCGCGAGGCCGTCGGCGTCGCGGCGCTGGGCACCCCCGAAGCAGTGAAGGGCAGCTAGGCGGTACTCGACCGAGTATCCGCCGAGGGCAAGCATCTTGTCGAACCGCTCTTGCCGCGCCTGTCGCGGTCGCCACCATGTCGAATGAATTGCGCCAGCAGGCGATCAGGCTGCTGGCCCGGCGCGAGCATACCCGCGCCGAATTGGCGCGCAAGCTGGCAGGTCTGGGTACGCCGGAGGAGATCGCCGCGGTACTGGCTGACATGGAGTCCTCGCAACTGCAGTCCGACAGCCGCACTGCCGAAAGCTATTTGCGCAGCAATGCCTCGCGGCTTGGCACCTCGCGCCTGCGTCATCAGCTCAAGACCCGCGGCGTGGCACCCGAGATGATCGACGAACAACTGGCGCAGGCCGACCTGCCCGACGAGATCGAACGCGCCCGCGCCGCCTGGAGCCGCAAGTTTTCCGCCGCGCCGACCAATCCCAAGGAATGGGCGCGCCAGGCGCGCTTCCTGCAAAGCCGCGGTTTTGCCGGCGACGTCGTCCGCCGCTTGCTCAAGCAGCCGCTGGAGGCCGAAGGCGAATGAAGTTCGACGCCGCCGACCAGCTCCCTCTCGGCTATGACAGCGAAGTTGTGCCGCCGCCTGTCGTCGCAACTCCGGTCGCCACGCTCTCGGCCCACAACCTGCGCAAGAAGTACAAGTCGCAGACCGTGGTCACCGACGTCTCCTTCGAGGTCGCCGCCGGCGAAGTGGTGGGCCTGCTCGGACCCAACGGCGCCGGCAAGACCACCTGCTTCTACATGATCGTCGGCCTGGTCGCCGCCGACGGCGGCGAGATCCGCATCGAAAGCGGCGAGGAGAAACTGCGCCTGACCCACATGCCGATCCACCAGCGCGCCAAACTCGGCCTGTCCTATCTGCCGCAGGAAAATTCGGTGTTCCGCAAGCTCACCGTGTCGGAAAACGTGCGCGCCGTGCTGGAACTGCAGGACCTCGACGATGCCGCAATCGACGAGCGCGAAGAAACCCTGCTGCAGGAACTGCACATTACCCACATCCGCAAGAATCTGGCGGCCTCGCTCTCGGGCGGCGAACGCCGCCGCGTCGAGATCGCCCGCGCACTGGCGACCAGTCCGCGCTTCATCCTGCTCGACGAACCATTTGCCGGCGTCGACCCGATCGCCGTGATCGACATCCAGAAGATCATCCGCTATCTCAAGGAAAGCGGCATCGGCGTATTGATCACCGATCACAACGTGCGCGAAACCCTGGGTATCTGCGATCGCGCCACCATCATCAACGCCGGCGAAGTGCTTGCCGCTGGACACCCGGCCGAGATAGTCGATAATGAAAGTGTGCGTCGGGTTTATCTCGGCGAGCACTTCAGAATGTGATGAAACAAGGACTCCAGCTCAGGCTATCGCAGCACCTGGCACTGACGCCGCAGCTGCAGCAGTCGATCCGGCTGTTGCAGTTGTCGACTTTGGAGTTGAATGCCGAGATCGACCAGGCCTTGCAGGAAAATCCCCTGCTGGAACGCGACGATCCCGGCGAGCCGGCTGCATTCAGCCTCGGTGCCACCGGCGATGGGCTGGCGACGCCGCAGACCGTGACGCCGCCCGAAAGCGACGAACGCCAGGAACCGCGGGGCGGCGACGACGAAGGCTGGGGCATGGACTTTTCCGGCAGCCATGGCCAGCGCGATCCCAACGACGACGATCTCGACAGCGGCGAATCCCAGGCCAGTTCAAGCTCCTTGCGCGAACACCTGGCGACCCAGGTGGCGATGACCCAGTTGCCCGACCGCGAGCGGGCTCTGGTCGGCTTCCTGATCGAAGCCCTGAACGACGACGGCTACCTGACCCAGCCGCTGGACGAACTGATCGATCTGCTGGTCACCGACGACGACGAAGTGCGCGAAGCCCTGTTGGAGGAACTCGGCATCGCCCTGCGCCACCTGCAAAACCTCGATCCGCCGGGCATAGGCGCGCGCAGCGCGCAGGAATGCCTCGCGCTGCAGCTGAAGTTCCTGCCGGAATCCGCCGAACGCCGATTGGCGCTGGCCATAGTCGACAAGCACCTCGAACAATTGGCCGCGCGCGATTTCGCCCGCATCAAGAAGTCCCTGGGCTGCGACGACGACGAGCTGCGCGAGGCGCAAACCCTGATTCGCTCCCTCAATCCGCGTCCCGGCGCGCAATACGCACCGATCGATACGCGCTATGTGGTGCCGGACGTGGCGGTGAAAAAACTGCAGGACCGCTGGGTCGTCAGCCTCAACCGCGAGGCCATGCCGCGCCTGCGCATCAATCGGCTCTACGCCGACATCCTGCAGCGCCACCGCGGCGGCAATGCGTCGTCGAGCGGACTGGCCAGCCAGTTGCAGGAAGCCAAGTGGCTGATCAAGAACGTGCAGCAGCGCTTCGACACGATCCTGCGGGTGTCGCAAGCCATCGTCGACCGCCAGCGCGCCTTCTTCGACCATGGCGAAGTGGCGATGCGGCCGCTGACCCTGCGCGAAATCGCGGAGACCGTCAGCCTTCACGAATCGACCATTTCGCGCGTGACGACCCAGAAATACCTGGCGAGTCCGCGCGGCATCTACGAACTCAAATACTTTTTTGGCAGCCACGTCGCCACCGATACCGGCGGCGCGGCCTCCTCAACCGCAATTCGGGCGCTGATCAAGCAGTTGGTCGGCGCCGAGGACGGCAAGAAGCCGCTCTCGGACGCCCGTCTTGCGGAAATCCTCGGCGAGCAGGGCATCGTCGTGGCGCGTCGCACCGTAGCGAAGTACCGCGAACTGCTCAATATCCCGCCGGTCAACCTCAGAAAAGTTCTCTGAGAAAATACTTCTGACAAGGAGACATCATGAATCTCAACATTACCGGCCACCACATCGAAGTCACTCCGGCCATTCGCGAATACGTCACGGGCAAACTCGATCGAGTACTGCGGCATTTTGATCAGGTGACCAGTTCGCACGTCATCCTGTCGGTTGAAAAGCTGCAGCAAAAAGCAGAAGTCACCCTGCACGTCAAAGGCAAGGACATCTTCGCCGATGCCATCGACGCCGATCTCTACGCCGCCATCGATCTGGTGGCCGACAAGCTAGACCGCCAGGTGGTCAAGCACAAGGAAAAAGTCTCCAACCACAACCACGACAAGCGCCCGCAGGTCGAATAGGCCCGTAGCGGCAAGCCGGGCGCAGCGGCCGCGGCAGCGTGCTATGTCCCGGTGCACCTGCGCCGGGAACGGTATCCGCCGGATAGCGTTATACTGCGCGCCGCCGCAACCTTCGCCCATCGCCGAATTGCTTCCACCATGAATCAGATCGCCAGCCTGCTGCCACTCGACAACGTGGTGGCAAACCTCGACGCCAGCAGCAAGAAGCGCGTATTCGAACAGGTCGGTATTCTTTTTGAAAACCATCACGGCGTCGCCCGCAGCACGGTCTACGACGCCCTGTTCGCGCGCGAAAAACTGGGCTCGACCGGCCTTGGCCAGGGTATCGCGATTCCCCATGGGCGCATCAAGGGTCTCAAGGCTCCGCTCGGTGCCTTTGTCCGCCTCGAGTCGCCGGTGCAGTTCGACGCGCCGGACGGCAAGCCGGTCGGCCTGGTATTCGTGCTGCTGGTGCCCGAAGCGGCCAACGAGCACCACCTGCAACTGCTCTCCGAACTGGCGCAGATGTTCTCCGACCGGGCGTTTCGCGAACAACTCGCCACAGCCGCCGATAGCGCGGCGCTGCACGGCCTTTTTGCCAATTGGCACGCCAATTAGTCGTTTCCCAGCTGTTCGAACGTAACCGCGAGCGGCTCCAGCTCTCGTGGGTCAGCGGCCCCATGACGCGCGCGATATGCACCACCGAACATGTGGTGTCGCCGGCCGACCTGATCGGCCACCTCAACCTGATGCACCCGGAACGCCTGCAAGTGATCGGCACACCCGAAGTGGCCTGGTCGGCCCGCCACGCGCCGGAAAAGGTCGCCCATCACATGCAGGAAATCTACAACGCCAAGCCGCCCGCGATCATCGTCGCCGACGGCTGTGCGATCGACGACGGCGTGCGCAGCGGTTGCGAGGCCTCGGGCACGCCGCTGCTGCAGACCCCGCTGTCGTCGGCCTTCGTCATCGATACCCTGCGCGCCTTCGTGTCGCGCCAGTTGGCCGAAACCGGTACGCTGCACGGCGTCTTCCTCGACGTGCTGGGCATGGGCGTGCTGATCACCGGCGACTCCGGCGTCGGCAAAAGCGAACTCGGCCTGGAACTGATTTCGCGCGGCCACGGCCTGGTCGCCGACGACGTGGTCGACGTCTCGCGCATCGGCTCCGACACGCTCGAAGGCCGCTGCCCGGAACTGCTCAAGGACTTCCTCGAAGTGCGCGGACTCGGCCTGCTCAACATCCGCACCGTGTTCGGCGAAACCGCCTGCCGGCGCAAGATGCGCCTCAAGCTCATCGTCCATCTGCAGAAACCGACGCCCGGCGTGCCGGAAGCCGCGCGCCTGCCGCTCGATGCGCAGACCGAGACCATACTCGGCGTGCCGATCCGCCGCGTCACCCTGCCGGTCGCTGCCGGCCGCAACCTCGCGGTGCTGCTGGAAGCCGCCGTGCGCGCCACGGTGCTGAAACTGCGCGGCATCGACAGCATGCAGGAATTCGTCGAGCGCCAGGAAGCCGCGCTGCGGGCCGACGGCGCCCAGGATCCGGTCAACTAAGGCCGCCTGCCTGCGTTAGATGGGCACGGCATTTCGCCGCCCACATTAAAAGGGAGACTCACCATGCATAAACTGATCGCCGTCGCCATTGCCGCACTGTTCGCCGCCAATGTCGCAGTGGCCCAGACCCCAGCCGCGCCAGCCAAGACTCCTGCCGCGGCACCGGCCAAGGCTGCCGAGCCGGCGAAGGCCACCGAAGCTGCCGCAGTTGCCAAACCGGCGGCGGCCGCTGCCAGCGACTGCGAAGCCAAGGCGGTGAGCAAGACCGGCAAGCCTCTGCATGGCGCCGCCAAGGCCGCCTCGATCAAGAAGTGCCTGGGCGCCGGCATGCCGACCGACGCTGCCAAACCCGCTGGCAAGCCTGCCGCCAAGGCCGCCGGTTGTGCGGAAAAGGCCGTCAGCAAGGAAGGCAAGCCGCTCGCCGGCGCCGCCAAGGCCACGTTCATGAAGAAGTGCGAAGCCGACGTCAAGGCCGCCAAGTAAGTCGCCGCATTCGGAACCGAAAGCCGGCCCCGCTTGGGGCCGGCTTTTTTATGTCCCCGCAGGATGCGGGGACGGTATCCCCTGGTGGGATTTGTCCCGCCTCGGTAGAGGCGGGACGGTATCCTGGCGATATGTCCCTGGCGCACCGCCGTCGCGCCAGCGCCAACTCTTGTCGCAAGGCCCCGAGCTTGTCGCACCCCTATGCAATGGGTTGCATTGCACCTCGTTGCATAGTATCTTGCGCGCCATGTCGCTCGATCACGCATTGCTGGTTTCCCTGCTCGAAAAGCCCAGTTCCGGATACGAGCTGGCGCGCCGCTTCGACCGTTCGATCGGCTATTTCTGGCATGCCACGCACCAGCAGATCTACCGCGTGCTGTCGCGTATGGAAGGGGCCGGCTGGCTCGATGCCGAGGTCCAGCCCGGCGAGACGGCCCCTGACCGCAAGGAATATTCGGTCACCGCGACGGGACGCGATGAACTCGCGCGCTGGCTGGCCGAGCCGACCGATCCGGAAGGCGTACGCGACATCCTGATGGTCAAGCTGCGCGGCGCCGCCTTCGGCGACGTCGCAAGCCTGATCCCGGAACTCGAACATCATCGCGCGGCCCACGCCAATCGGCTGACCTGTTACCGCGTCATCGAGACACGCGACTTCGCCGATACGCTGGATCGCCAGCGCGCCCTGCAATACATGGTCCTGAAAAGCGGCATCCGCTTCGAACAGGGCTGGCTCGAATGGTGCGAGGAGGCGCTGAGCCTGCTGCACAGTTTCAAACAAGACAAGTCACGACGTATCCCCCAGCCCCTTCTCCGGGAGAAGGGGTGACCACGGCTCGCTGCGCTCGCGGGCTTTTGACGGGTCTGCCTTGGGGCGGCCCGGCGGCAGACCAACGAAGGAAAACACCATGAGCAATCCCTACCCGCACCTGCTGGCCCCGCTCGACCTGGGCTTCACCACGCTGAAGAACCGCGTCCTGATGGGCTCGATGCACACCGGCCTGGAGGACATCGGCAACAGCCACGATCGCATGGCGGCCTTCTATGCCGCACGCGCCAAGGGCGGCGTCGGCCTCATCGTCACCGGCGGCTTTGCGCCGAACCAGGACAGCATCGTCATGCAGGGCGCATCGATCCTCGACAACGAGGTCGAAGCCGCCAAGCACCGCGTCATCACCGAGGCGGTGCATGCCAACGGCGGCAAGATCTGCGTGCAGATCCTGCACACCGGCCGCTACGCCTACACCAAGCGCCCTGTCGCGCCGTCGGCGCTCAAGGCACCGATCAATCCCTCGACGCCACACGCGCTGACCGAGGAAGAAATCGAGAAGACCATCGCCGACTACGCCCAGTGCGCGGCGATGTGCCGGTTCGCCGGCTACGACGGCGTCGAGATCATGGGCTCGGAGGGTTACCTGATCAACGAATTCCTCGCACCGCAGACCAACCACCGCGACGACCGCTGGGGCGGCAGCCTGGAAAACCGCATGCGCTTCGGCCTCGACGTGATCCGCGCGGTGCGCGCCCGCGTCGGCGCCGATTTCATCATCATCTTCCGCCTCTCGATGCTCGATCTGGTCGAGGGCGGCAGCACCTGGGACGAAGTCGTAACCATGGCCAGGGAAGTCGAAAAGGCCGGCGCCACGATCATCAATACCGGCGTCGGCTGGCACGAGGCGCGCATCCCCACCATCATGACCAGCGTGCCGCGCGCCGCCTACAGCTGGGTCACGCGGCGCATGATGGGCCAGGTAAAAATTCCGCTGATCACCACCAACCGCATCAACGATCCGCAGGTGGCCGAGGACGTCATCGCCCGCGGCGACGCCGACATGGTGTCGATGGCGCGGCCCTTCCTCGCCGATGCCGAATTTGTGAACAAGGCCGCGGCCGGCCGTGCCGATGCGATCAACACCTGCATCGCCTGCAACCAGGCCTGCCTCGACCACATCTTCTCGCGCCAGCTGTGTTCCTGCCTGGTCAATCCCTTCGCCTGTCATGAACTCGACGTCACGGTCGAAGCCGCGCAGCAACCCAAGCGCGTCGCCGTGGTCGGCGCCGGGCCGGCAGGTTTGGCCGCCGCAACGCAACTGGCCGAGCGCGGCCATCGCGTCAGCCTGTTCGACTCCGCCGCCGAAATCGGCGGCCAGTTCAACCTGGCGCGGCGCATTCCGGGCAAGGAGGAATTCGCCGAAACCCTGCGCTACTTCGGCACCCGGCTGAAGGAATTGAAGGTCAATGTGCAGCTCAATCGCCGTGTAAATGCTGACAAGCTCGGCACCGACTTTCAGGGCTATGACCACGTCGTCGTCGCTACCGGCATCGTGCCGCGCAGGCCGGCGATTCCCGGCATCGACCATCCCAAGGTGACCAGCTATATCGACCTGATCGAAGGCCGCAAGACTGCCGGGAAAAAGGTCGCCGTGATCGGCGCCGGCGGCATCGGCTTCGACGTCGCCGAGCTGCTGACCAACGCCGAGGCCCACGGCGACTCGATCGACACCTACCGCAAGGAATGGGGCATCGATCCCGAGTACACCGACCAGCGCGGCGGCCTCGCCGCACCGCAGATGCCGGCCACGCCGCGCGAAGTCTGGCTGCTACAGCGCAAGACCAGCAAGGTCGGCGACGGACTGGCCAAGACCACCGGCTGGGCGCGCCGCCTGCTGCTGCAGAAGCGCGGCGTGCATTTCCAGGGCGGCGTCGAGTACCTCAAGATCGACGATGCCGGCCTGCACATCGCGGTCGACGGCAAGCCGAGCGTGCTCGCGGTCGATACCATCGTCATCTGCGCCGGCCAGGAACCGCGCCGCGAACTGGTGGCCGGACTCGAAGCCGCCGGCATCGACTACACCCTGGTCGGCGGCGCCGACGTCGCCGCCGAACTCGACGCCAAGCGCGCGATCTGGCAGGCCACCGAATTCGCGGTGGAGTACTGAACGCTCAGGAGAGAAAGTCGGCCCAGGCACCCGGCGCGCGCACCGGTAGCGGTTCGTAGCCGGGCATGGCGATCAGGCGCTGGCGAAAGGTGTTGCCCGAGAGGCGCGCGAGGAAGGCCTTGCCCTCGACGCTGGCGGCTGTCGTCTTGCGCATGACAAAGCCGTAGCGCTCCCAGACCAGCGGCACGAAGCCGAGGTCGTAACGCATCGCCGCCGCCTCGATGCCGAAGCCGACATCGGCCTGGCCCGCAGCCACCGTGGCGGCGATCGCCTCGTGGGTGAATTCCTCGTGGGCATAGCCGTCCATGCTTTCCGGGTGCAGGCCGTTGGCCGCCAGCAGTTGGTCGATCAGGCTGCGCGTGCCCGAGCCGCGCTGGCGATTGACCATGCGCAGTCCGCGTCGCGACGCGTCGGCCAGGCTTGCCAGCCGGTGCGGATTGCCACGCGCCACGATCAGGCCCTGGCAGCGGCGCATCAGGGGCAGGCAAACATGAACGGAGGGCTTCAGCCAGCGGCCGAGCGAACCGATCAGCTGATCCGCCGCCCACGCCTCCGGCACATGGAAGCCGACGATGTCGCACTCGTCCCGCCCGAGCCCCGCCAGCGCCTCGTCGCTGCCGCGCCAGAACAGGTCGAAGCTGATGCCGCGTCCGTGTTCGATCCAGTCGGCCAGGGCCAGGTCATGGCTCGCGGCCACCCGCAGGCGCTCGGGAACGGCGCGCACCACCGGTGCCAGCAGATCCAGCAGGCGGCGCTCCCAGGGGGCGTGCGCCACACCCAGGGTCAGGCGCGCGGCGGCATCGAGCTGCACGATGGATTCGCCCAGCTCGGACAATCGCGTGCCGCGCCCTCGCTCCATGATGACCAGGGCCACGCCCAAGGCCTCCTCGCAACGCCGCAACAGGCCCCAGGCCGAGCGATAGGACATGCCGGCGCTCGCCGCCGCCGCGCCCAGTGCGCCGCCTTCGCCCAGTGCCGTGAGCAGGGCGAGCAGGCGCGACGTATCGATGTCGCCGAGCAGCGGCCCGAAATCCCAGGACCAGCGCAAACGCGGAGCGACGCCATGATTTCTTGTTGCAGACGAAGACATATTTGATCCTTTGCAGGCGTACTTTAACCTCCCGGCTCCTTATGCAGCTTCGTGCATATGGCCCAGACATCCATGACCGAATTCAACGACGCCTTTCTCACCGCCTGGCAACTGCTGGCCGTCAGCGACGCGCGCCTGTCCGCCATCGTCGGACTCAGCCTGCGCGTCAGCCTGGTCGCCACGCTGGTCGCCTGTGTCGTCGGCATGCCGATCGGCGCCCTGCTGGCGGTCGGCCGCTTTCCGGGACGGCGCGTGCTGATCGTGCTGTTCAACGGCCTCATGGGCCTGCCGCCGGTGGTGGTCGGCCTGCTGGTCTATCTGCTGCTGTCGCGCGCCGGGCCGCTGGGTCAATTCGGCCTGCTGTTCTCGCCGGAGGCGATGATCGTTGCCCAGGCGGTACTGGTGACGCCCATCGTCGCCGCGCTGACGCGGCAGGTGATCGCCGACGAATGGAGCGAATACCGCGAACAATTGCGCTCGCTCGGCGCCAGCCGCAGCCGCGCCGCCGCCACGCTGCTCTGGGACGGCCGCTTCTCGCTGTCGACCGCGGCACTGGCCGGCTTCGGCCGCGCCATTGCGGAAGTCGGCGCGGTGATGATCGTCGGCGGCAACATCGACGGCGTGACGCGGGTGATGACCACGACAATCGCGCTCGAAACCAGCAAGGGCGACCTGCCGCTGGCGCTGGCGCTGGGCTTCATCCTGATCTCGGTCGTGCTGGCGATCAACGCCGTGGCGTATGCGGTACGCGGCTGGGCCGAGAGGAGATGGGGGTGACCGCCTGGCTGCAACTGGAGAGCCTCGGCCTCACCGAAGGCGGCACGCGCATCATCGACGACGTCTCGCTGGCGCTGGGCGCCCAGCGCACCGTCGTGCTCGGCCCCAACGGCGCGGGCAAGAGCACCCTGCTGCGCCTGATCCACGGCCTGCTGCATCCCAGCGGCGGCGCGCTGCGCTGGGCGCAGCCGCTGTCCCAGGCCATGGTCTTCCAGCGGCCGATCATGCTGCGCACCACGGCGCTGGCCAACGTGATCTACGGCCTCAAGCTCAAGGGCCACGCTGCCGACGAATGCGAACGGCGCGCGCGACAGGCGCTGGCCCATGTCGGCCTGGAGCATCTTTGGCGACGCCCGGCACGCCTGCTTTCGGGCGGAGAACAGCAGCGCGTGGCACTGGCCCGTGTCTGGGCACTCGAACCCGAATTGCTGATCCTCGACGAACCCACCGCCAGCCTCGATCCGGCCAGCAGCCGCGAGGTCGAACGCATCATCAATGAAATCGCTGCCAGCGGCACGCGCATCCTGATGACCACCCACAACCTCGGCCAGGCCAGGCGCATAGCCGAGGAAATCGTTTTCATCGACCGCGGCCGCATCGCCGAACAGACCCCGGTCGCCGAGTTCTTCAAACTGCCGCGAACAGTTGCGGCGCAAGACTTTCTCCAGGAGGAAATGCCATGATCACCCGTCGCCTGTTCTGTTCCGCCCTCACCGCCTGCGGCCTGCTGGCCGCCACTGCACTCCATGCCCAGGAGCGCTTCATCACCGTTTCCTCGACCACATCGACCGAGCAGTCGGGCCTCTTCGGCCACCTGCTGCCGCTGTTCGAAAAGGCCAGCGGCATCAAGGTGCGCGTCGTCGCCCTGGGCACCGGCCAGGCGCTGGACATGGCGCGCCGCGGCGATGCCGACGTGGTTTTCGTCCATGACAAGGCCGCGGAGGAAAAATTCATTGCCGAAGGCTATGGCGTCAAGCGCCAGGAAGTCATGTACAACGACTTCGTCGTGATCGGTCCCAAGGCCGACCCGGCCAAGGCCGCGGGCAAGGACATCCTCGAAGGCCTGCGCCGCATCGAAGGCGCCAAGGCGCCCTTTGTCTCACGCGGCGACAAGAGCGGCACCCATGCGGCCGAACTGCGCTACTGGAAAGCGGCCGGCGTAGACCTCGCCGCGAAGAAAGGAGCCTGGTACCGCGACACCGGCTCCGGCATGGGTCCGGCGCTCAACACCGCGGCCTCGATGAACGCCTACATCCTCGCCGACCGCGGCACCTGGCTGTCGTTCAAGAATCGCGGCGAGATGGGCATCGTCGTCGAAGGCGACAGCAAGCTGTTCAACCAGTACGGCGTGATTCTGGTCAATCCCGCCAAACACCCGCATGTGAAGCAGGCCGACGGCCAGAAGTTCATCGACTGGGTGGTCTCAGCCGAGGGCCAGAAGGCCATCGCCGCCTACAAGATCGGCGGCGAGCAGTTGTTCTTCCCCAACGCCAAGCGTTGACGCCAGCGCGGCGCTGGCTTCATCGCCGTGCCGCCAGCGCCAACTTTCAACCGCGCGGCTGTCAAACAGTGCTTCAGCCGTTCAGCTTCCGGTACAAGGTCTGGCGGCTGATGCCCAGGCGCCGCGCCGCTTCGGAGATGTTGCCGCGACTGCCCTCCAGCGCCTGACGGACCGCCGAACGGGAAAGCTCCTTGAGGTTTTCCGTCATCCGCTGCGGGGCTGCCTGTACGGCGGCCTCGGTATTCTGCGGCGGGGCAACAAGGAGTTCCTCGGCCAGATCGTCGGGCAGGTGTTGCCAGTCGATGCATTTCTCATGCGGATCGAGCATGGCGCTGGCGGTTCTCAAGACGTTGGCGTACTGACGCAGGTTGCCGGGCCAGCCGTGCCGGCAAAAACGCAACAGCAGTTCGGGGGCAAGCTCGATCCCGCGCTCGGGATTGAGGCTGCTCAACAAGCGCCGCGTCAGCACCAGGAAATCGCTGCGCTCGCGCAAGGCCGGCAGGCTTAGCGTCAGGCCATTGATGCGGTAATACAGATCGCTGCGGAAACGTCCGTGCTCCGCCGCCTGGCGCAGATTGCGATGGCTGGCGCAGATCAGCGCAAAATCGACATCCACTGCCCGACCACCGCCGAGCGGCGTGACCTGCCGCTCCTGCAACACGCGCAGCAGGCGGGTCTGCATGGTCAGCGGCATGTCGCCGATCTCGTCCAGAAACAGGGTGCCGCCGTGGGCTTCGCGCATGCGGCCGGAACTGCCTTCGCGGCGGGCCCCCGTGTACGCGCCGGGCGCATAACCAAACAGCTCCGCTTCAATCAGGTTTTCTGGCACGGCGGCGCAATTGATGGCGACGAAAGGTCCGGCGCGTCGCGGGCCGCTGTCGTGCGTGGCGCGGG
Source organism: Pseudomonadota bacterium (assembly GCA_043826925.1). Lineage (GTDB taxonomy): Bacteria > Pseudomonadota > Gammaproteobacteria > Burkholderiales > Rhodocyclaceae > Sulfuritalea. The sequence goes on along the minus strand of JBDRPN010000038.1, from coordinate 23,024 downwards.
CGAACAGCTCCTTGCCGACGCCCGATTCGCCCTGGATCAACAAGGGGATGGGCTTCCCGGATACGCGCCGGGCCTTGTCGGCCGCGCTGCGCCAGCGCAAATCGCCGGTATCGAGCCTGGTCAGCGCGTCGTCCGTGGCGATATCGCGGGCGGCTGAAGGTGGCGCGCCCGTTGGTGCTGCAGGCTCGGCATGAACCTGCGCGAATAGTGCTGTGCCGTCGTGCAGGCATACCTGCATCGGCGGCTGGTGAGGATCCCTGCCGCGCGCCATCAACTGACCGAGGCTGAGGTCGAAAACACAGCCGAGCGACGTGGTACCCAGGTCGGAAGGTGCAAGGCGAAGCAGTTCGAGGCCGCTACGGTTCGCGCCGACGATCCAGCCGTCGGGTGCCAGAACCACGATGGCTTCCGCGATGCTGCCGATGCCCTCGGCTTGCGGGTGCAGGTGCAGGCGGAAGTTGCCCTGGCAACTGGCAACGAGCAGGCGGTTCTCGATCATGCGCGCGGCCATGCCGACCAGGCCGCGGGTATGCGGATGGCGGCCGCGCTGGTCGCCGGAGATGTCCAGAATTCCCACCAGTTCACCGCGGGCCGACATGATCGGTGCCGCGGCGCAGGTGAGGAAGCCGTTGCGTTCGAGGAAATGCTCGGCGCCGTGAATCTCGACGTCGCGGGCTTCCGCCAGCGCCGTGCCGATGGCATTGGTGCCGCGGTGCTGTTCGTGCCAGGAGGCGCCGCACTTCAACGCCACGCGTTCGGCCTTGCACAGAAAATCGGCGTCGCCCAGCGTGTGCATCAGCGTGCCGAGCTTGTCGGCAAGAATGACCATGCTGCGGGTATGGCGGACTTGCGCGAAAAGATGTTCCATCACCGGGCGCGAGTGGGCGAGCAAATCATGGTTGCGGGCCAGAAGATGACTCACGTCTCCGGCGCAGGCATGGGCCGCGTCGGCCAGGCGACCGGCAGGCGCGAGGCCCGCATCGAGACTGCGTCGCCAGGAACGGGCGATGCTGTCGTCGATCGCGCCGGGAAGGCAGTCGCCGTGTTCCAGCAGATGTTCGCGCGCCTGGCGCAAGGCCGGCACCGGCAATGATGTTCGCATTGAATCTCCTCCGCGGGTCGTCGCCCGATCGTTTCAGCTTAGCGAACGGAAACGGCCCGGCGCAATAGGTCGTCGGCGACCACATGTCGACCTGTCAAGTTTCTTGACAGATGTCCCGCCGTGGAACATGGCGCGGATCGCGGCGGGCAATCAGGTCAGCGCAAGGAAGCTCATTGAATCAACGGACTGCCATCGCCTGTCGGTGCTGGCATGGCGCTTGATAGGAACAGTGACCCGCAAGGGAAACGCATACATCAATCGTAAACATTGGAGGAAACAAAATGCTCTACGCAGCCCCCGGTACCGCTGGTGCCAAGATCGCCTACCAGGCCCGCTACGACAACTTCATCGGCGGCAAGTGGGTCGCCCCGGTCAAGGGTCAATACTTCGATGTCATTACACCGATCAGCGGCCGCACCTATACCAAGGCCGCCCGCTCCGGGGCCGAGGACATCGAGCTGGCGCTCGATGCCGCCCATGCCGCGGCCGACAAGTGGGGCAAGACCTCGCCCACCGAGCGCTCCAACGTCCTGCTCAAAATCGCCGACCGCATCGAAGCCAACCTGGAACTGCTGGCATACGCCGAATCCGTCGATAACGGCAAGCCGATGCGCGAGACGCTGAACGCCGACATCCCGCTCACCGTCGATCATTTCCGCTACTTCGCCGGCTGCGTGCGCGCCCAGGAAGGTGGCCTCTCCGATCTCGACGAGACCACCGTGGCCTACCATTTCCACGAGCCGCTCGGCGTCGTCGGCCAGATCATTCCGTGGAACTTCCCGATCCTGATGGCGGCGTGGAAGCTCGCCCCCGCCATCGGCGCCGGCAACTGCGTGGTGCTGAAGCCCGCCGAATCGACCCCGATCAGCATCCTGATCCTGGCCGAGCTGATCGCCGACCTGCTGCCGCCCGGCGTGCTCAACATCGTCAATGGCTACGGGCGCGAAGCCGGCATGCCGCTGGCCACCAGCAAGCGCATCGCCAAGATCGCTTTCACCGGCTCCACCAGCACCGGCCGCGTGATCGCCCAGGCCGCCGCCAACAACCTGATTCCGGCCACGCTGGAACTGGGCGGCAAGTCGCCCAACGTGTTCTTTGCCGATGTCATGGATGCCGACGACGGCTTCCTCGACAAGGCCATCGAAGGCCTGGTGCTGTTCGCCTTCAACCAGGGCGAAGTGTGCACCTGCCCGTCGCGCGCGCTGATCCAGGAATCGATCTACGACAAGTTCATGGAGCGCTGCCTGGCCCGCATCAAGGCCATCAAGCAGGGCAATCCGCTGGACACCGATACCATGCTCGGCGCCCAGGCCTCGCGGGAGCAACTGACCAAGATCCTCTCCTACCTCGACCTGGGCAAGCAGGAAGGCGCCGAGGTGCTGATCGGCGGCGGCCAGGCGCAAGTCGCCGGCGAACTGGGCGACGGCTATTACGTGCAGCCGACGGTATTCAAGGGCCACAACAAGATGCGCATTTTCCAGGAAGAAATCTTCGGCCCGGTGCTGGCCGTGACCACCTTCAAGGACGAGGCGGACGCACTGGCGATCGCCAACGACACACTCTATGGCCTCGGCGCCGGCGTCTGGAGCCGCAACGGCAACGTCGCCTACCGCATGGGCCGCGCCATCAAGGCCGGCCGCGTCTGGACCAACTGCTACCACGCCTACCCGGCGCACGCCACCTTCGGCGGCTACAAGGAATCGGGCATCGGCCGCGAGACGCACAAGATGATGCTCGATCACTATCAGCAGACCAAGAACCTGCTGGTCAGCTATAGCGAGCAGAAACTCGGCTTCTTCTGATCCCACGTTCGATGGTGTGTTGAGTTTGCAGGGACGGGCGACCGTCCCTGCTTTTTTGGAGACAAGCATGGTTGAAAAAGTCATTGCCACGGCAGCAACGCTCGAACTCATCGAGCTTCTCAAGCAGAAGCACGGCCCGCTGATATTCCACCAGTCCGGGGGCTGCTGCGACAACAGCGCTGCGAACTGCTTTCTGCCCGGCGAACTGACCATCGGCGCCGGCGACGTCCATCTCGGTGAGATCGGCGGCTGCCCCTTCTACATGAGCACGTCGCAATACGAATACTGGAAGCACACCCAGCTCATCATCGACGTGATCGATGGCACGGGCGGCAGCTTCTCGCTTGAAGGCCCGGAAGGCAAGGCATTCCACACGCGGTCGCGGGTGTTCACCGATGCCGAGTGGGCCGAGTTGAGTCTGGAGGGCTAGGGGGTTCCGCGAGACCGGCCAGGAGCCGGTCAGGCAGCCGCCTCCCAGAGTCGCCGCGCCAGGCGTTTGGCCAGCACCTGCGTCACGCCGCGCCGGTAGAGCACATCGACCAGTGTGGTTTTCATCGAGCGGTTGGCCAGATCCGCCTGCTCGGCGATGACGGCCAGCGCGGCTTCGTCCAGCGGCTTGCCGAGCAGCCCGTCAAGGCCGTCCAGCGCCAGCGGCTGCGAGGCGACGCCGGTACAGGCAATGCGCAACCCGGTCAGCAGTCCGTTTTCACGGCGCAGCGCGACGGCTATGCCGGCCAGCGGAAAATCGATCGCGCCGCGCACACGCAGTTTTTCGTAACTGCTGCACCATGCGTCGTCGAGCGGCACGCGCACCGCGATCAGCAGTTCCCCGGGCGCCAGCGTCAGCCAGGCCATGCCGTCGTCGCGATAGAGTTCGATCAACGGCTGCCGGCGCAGACCCTGCGGACCGAGTATCTCGACCTCGGCGGCCAGCGCGATCAGCGCCGGCGCGACATCGCCGCTGAAGGCCGCGTAGCAGCGCTTAGACTTCTTGGCGACGCGGCAGCCGACGCCGTCGAGCTTCATGCAGTAGTTGTTGCCGGCGCGCCAGGTTTCGCTCTGGTTGTAGTAGCTGCAGCGAGTGTCGAGACAGAGATTGCCGCCCAGGGTCGCCGCGCCGCGGTGCGTCGGCCCGGCAACCGCCAGCGCCGCCTCGGCCAGCGCCGGCAGGCGGAGACGCACCGCGGCATGCGCGGCCAGGCTTGCCAGCGTGACGCCGGCGCCAAGGCGCAACACACCGTCGATTTCGCCGATTTCGCGCAAATCGTCGATAGCGGCCAGATCGATGACGACCGCGGGCTTGAGCAGCCCCCGCCGCAGATTCGGCAGGAGATCGGTGCCGCCGGCGAGGTAGCGGCTGGCCGCGTGCAGGCCGTGCAGGCGCACCGCGTCGGCGGCGGTCGCCGGCCGCAGCAACTGAAAATCGGGCAATGCGTTCATCATGGGATTCCTCGGGCAGGAGTTGGCGCTGGCGATACGGCGCCGGACTTGTCGGCGAGTGCCGCAAACACCCGCACCGGCGTGATCGGCAGGACCCGGAAGCGTTGCCCGGTGGCTTCCTCGACGGCTGCGGCGAGCGCGGACATGAAGCCGGCCAGCGGTCCCTCGCTGGCTTCCTTGGCGCCGAAAGGACCGTTGGGATCGATGCTCTCGACGATATGCACCTCGATCTCGGGCGATTCGGCCATGGTCGGCACGCGGTAGTCGAGCAGGTTGGCGGCCTTGTGGCGGCCGTTCTCGTAAACGGTCTCCTCGCACATGGCCTGTCCCATGCCCATCCAGACCGCGCCCTGCACCTGGCCCTCGACCGACATCGGGTTGATGGCAAAGCCGCAATCCAGCGCGGCCCAGACTTTCTCGACGGTGATCCTGCCCAGGTCGAGATCGACGCTGACCTCGACTGCCTGCGCTGCGTAGGAGAAGCCCATCGAGGAACCCACCGCGCCGCCACGCTGCTTGCCGCCCTGAAATTCCTCTGGACAGGTGAAGGTGCCCTTGACGTGCAGGGTGCCGGTTCCCACCAGCGCCTGCTCGACCACCTCGGCAAAGCCGATCTGACGCTCGGCGTCGCCGATCACGGCAGCCGCTTCGCCCAGCCAGTCGACGTCCTCCTCGCTGACCGCAAGCCGCTTCGCCGCCGCGCTGACCAGCAGGCGTTTCAGATTTTCGGCGGCCTGGGCCGCGGCGTTGCCGACCATGTAGGTGACGCGCGAGGAATAGGAGCCGTTGTCCTTGGGCGTGATCGCGGAGTCGTTGGCGATCACGCGGATGCGGCTGTAGTCGATGCCGAGGACTTCGGCGACGACCTGGGTGATCACGGTCGATGAGCCCTGGCCGATGTCCGAGGCGCCGGTGAGGATGGTCACCGCCGCGTCGAAGTCGAGCTTGAGGGTGATCACCGCGTGCGGCTCGCCGGACCAGTGCACCGGCTTGGCCGAGCCGCTGACGAAATGCGAGCAGGCCATGCCCAGCCCCCTGCCGGTGTTGCCGACGCGGCCCAGTTTGCCCTTGCGTTGCCGCCAGCCGCTGGCGGCCTCGATCCAGTCGAGACACTCGGGCAGGCCGTAGGACGTGATCTTGAGGCCGTTGATGGTATCGGTCGGCGCCTGCAGCAGATTGCGGCGGCGCACCTCGATCGGATCGAGGCCGAGTTCGGCCGCCATCGAGTCAAGCAGCGACTCGAAGGCGAAGCGGATATTCACCGTGCCGTGGCCGCGCATCGCGCCGCAGGCCGGCGTGTTGGCGTAGACACGGTAGCCGTCGTACTTCACCGCCGGGATGTCGTAGAGCCCGTTGAGCAGCGCGCCGGCATACAGGATCGTCACCAGCCCGTAACCGCCGTAAGCTCCGCCGCGCTGCACCACTTCCGCCGCGCAGGCCGTCAGGCGGCCGTCGCGGCTCAGGCCGAGCTTCATGCGGACCTGGCTTTCGGGCCGGCCGCGATGCGCGAGGAAGGTCTCCTCGCGGGTCTGCTGCAGGCGCACGGTGCCGCGTGCGGCGCGCGCCAGCAAGGCGCAGATGACCTCGAAATTGAGGCATTCGGTGCGATGGCCGAAGCCGCCGCCGATGAAGGGCTTGATGACCCGAATCTGCGCGGCTTCCATCTTCAGGCAGCGCGCCAGCGTCAGATGCACGTAGTAAGGCACCTGGGTCACCGACCACAGCGTCAGATGGCGGCGCTCTTGGTCCCACACCGCCAGCGCCGCGTTCGGTTCCATCATGGCGTGATGGACTTCGGCGCAGTCGTAGTTTTCCTCGCGCACCAGATCGGCGGCGGCAAATCCTGCGGCGGTGTCGCCGAACTCGTTATGCACGGCGCGTTCGAAGTTGCCCGGCTTGTTCTCGTGCAGCGGCACGGCGTCGGGCTGCCGCGCCGCGGCGGCAGTGAAGTAGGCCGGCAGCTCGCGCACGCGCAGGCGGATCAGCGCCAGCGCGGCAGTGGCGGTCGGCTCATCGACGGCGGCCACGGCGGCGATCGGATCGCCGACATAGCGTACCCGTCCGCGCGCCAGCGGAAACTCGTTTTGCGCAATCGGAATCACGCCATAGGGCATGTCGCAGTCGTCGCCGGTCACCACGGCGCGCACGCCGGGCAGCCTCAGCGCCTCGCTGACATCCACTTCCAGCAGTTCGGCGTGGGCATAGGGACTGCGCAGGATCTTGCCGACCAGCGCCCCCGCGGCGGGCAGGTCGGCGGTATAGCGCGCGGCGCCGGTGACTTTCTCGACGCCATCGACGAAGGGCAGGCGGGCGCCGACGCCGTGCGGCGCCCGGACCGTCGCGCCGCGCAGCAGGTCTTTTTGCTCGGGCGCGTTCATGCCACCGGCTCCCCGCAACGCGCCGCCGCCGCGACCGAATCGACGATCTTGACGTAACCCGTGCAGCGGCACAGGTTGCCGGCCAGCGCGGCGCGGATCTCGCTGCGATCCGGCGCAGGATTGCTGCGCAGCAGGGCTTCGGCGGCCATGACCATGCCCGGCGTGCAAAAGCCGCACTGGCTGCCCAGATGTTCGTGGAAGGCGCGCTGCAGTCGCGACAGATTGCCCTCGTGACTGAGGCCTTCGATGGTTTCGATGGCGCCGCCGGCGACACTGTGCGCCAGCGTGCTGCAAGCCAGGCGCGGCCGGCCGTCCACCAGCACCGTGCAGGCGCCGCATTCGCCGCCGTCGCAACCCTGCTTGGTGCCGGTCAGGCCCAGCGCGTCGCGCAGGTAATCGATCAACAGGGTGTTGTCGGCGACCGCGTCTTCGCGCGGCTTGCCGTTCACCGATAGTCTGAGAATTGTCTTCACGTGATCTTCCTTCCGCCGCCGGGCTGCGGCCGCCATTGATGGACATCCAACAATTGGCGGGGGAATAGTTTCATATCGGGCCTCGGGAGCAAATATGTGCTGCGCTGCATAGACCCGAATGGCAGGTCGGCGGGCCGACCGCGATAGAATACGGCCCTCGCCGAATTTCCCCGGCGCATCAACCGGTTGCACTCTCATGCTCGTCGCATCAAACGTCACCATCCAGTTCTCTGCCCGCCCGCTTTTCGAAAACGTCTCGGTCAAGTTCGGCGAAGGCAATCGCTACGGCCTGATCGGCGCCAATGGCTCGGGCAAGACCACCTTCATGAAGATCCTGGCCGGCGTGCTCGAATCTTCCGCCGGCAATGTCTCGCTCGATCCGGGCGAGCGCATGGCCTACCTGCGGCAGGACCAGTTCGCCTTTGAAGCCGTGCGCGTGCTCGACGTGGTGATGATGGGCCACGCCGAGATGTGGGCCTGCATGTCCGAACGCGACGCTATCTACGCCAATCCGGACGCAACGGAAGACGACTACATGCGCGCCGCCGAGCTGGAATCGCATTTCGCCGAGTACGACGGCTACACCGCCGAATCGCGCGCCGGCGAACTGCTGCTGGGCGCCGGCATTCCGATCGAAAAGCACAACGGGCCGATGAGCGAAGTCGCGCCGGGCTGGAAGCTGCGCGTGCTGCTGGTCCAGGCGCTGTTCGCCAACCCCGACATCCTGCTGCTCGACGAGCCGACCAATAACCTCGACATCAACACCATCCGCTGGCTGGAGGACATCCTCAACGAGCGCGAGTCGACCATGATCATCATCAGCCACGACCGCCACTTCCTGAACCAGGTCTGTACCCACATGGCCGACCTGGACTACGGCACGATCAAGGTCTACGGCGGCAATTACGACGATTTCATGGAAGCCTCGACCGTCGCCCGCGAGCGCCAGGTCTCGGCCAACGCCAAGGCCAAGGAGCGCGTCGCCGACCTGCAGGGCTTCGTCCGGCGTTTCTCGGCCAACAAGTCGAAAGCGCGCCAGGCCACCAGCCGCCTGAAGCTGATCGAGAAGATCCGCCCCGAAGACATCAAACCCTCCTCGCGCCAGTACCCGTGGATCCGCTTCGATTTCGACGAGAAGGAAAAGCTGCACCGCCTGGCCTGCGAGATCGAGAACCTCGGCTTCGGCTACGAGCCCAAGGTGCCAATCATCAAGTCGCTGTCGATGAGCATCGAGGCCGGCGACAAGGTCGCCATCATCGGCGAGAACGGCGTCGGCAAGACCACGCTGCTGCGCCTCTTGGCCGGCGAGAAGCTGGGCGGCCTGACGCCGCAGGGCGGCAAGATCAAGTGGGCGGAGAAGGCCCGCCCCGGCGTCTTCGCCCAGGACCACGCCGCCGACTTCGCCGACAAGACGCCGCTCACCGAATGGATCGTGCAATGGGTGCGCGCCGGCGGCTACGACGGCGGCGACGTCGAGACCCTGGTGCGCGGCACGCTCGGACGCTTGCTGTTTTCCGGCGACGAGGCAAAGAAGCCGGTCAATGTGATTTCCGGCGGCGAGCAGGGCCGCATGCTGTTCGGCAAGCTGATGCTGCTGCGGAACAACGTGCTGCTGATGGACGAGCCGACCAACCACCTCGACATGGAATCCATCGAGTCGCTCAACAGCGCGCTGGAAAAATACACGGGCACGCTGATCTTCGTCTCCCACGACCGAGAGTTCGTATCGTCCCTGGCGACGCGCATCATCGACATCCGCCCGGACCGGACCATCATCGACTATCGCGGCAGCTACGAGGAATATCTGGCCAGCCAGGGGCTGGGCTGAAGGCAAGAAGGCTTTGATCCGCAGATTTCGCAGATTACGCAGATGGATTCAATGGTGTTCATCCGTGAAAATCTGCGTCAGCTGCGGAAGACGAATCGCATCGCCCGCTTGCGGCAAGCTGCGGCTTGTATTACAGTTAATACACCACGTTTCCAGGAACCATCATCATGACCACCACCGTTCGCCTTCCCCTGCGCGTTGAACAGGCGCTGGCGACGTATTGCGTCGAAACCCGGCGCACCAAGTCGGAGGTGATCGTCGAATTGCTGGAACAGCGCTTCATGGGCACCGACACCGAGCGCACGCCTTACGAGCTGGCGCAGGAAGCCGGCTTCATTGGTTGCGTGGACAGCCGCGGCAAATCATCGGCGGCGGGAACCAAGGAACGTGTCGTCGCCGCTATCCGCAAGAAACACGGACGGTGAGTTCAATCCTGGTCGACACCGGTCCGCTGGTCGCGCTGGCGGACAGGCGCGACAGCGCCCACGAACAATGCAAGGCCTTCCTCGCCGCGTATCGCGGCCGGCTGGTGACCACCTGGGCCGTGCTCACCGAGTTCTCGCATCTGGCGCCGTCGATTGCGGCCACCTTGCCGCTCTATCGCTGGATCGACAAAGGCGGCCTGGAACTGCTGCCGCTGGGCCGCGACGAACTGGTGCGCGCGATCGACTGGATCGAGAAATATGCCGACCGGCCGATGGACCTCGCCGATGCTTCTCTGGTGGTCGCCGCGTTGAACACCGGCATCCACACGGTGTGGACCCTCGACCGCAACGACTTCGAGACCTACCGGCTGCCGGGGCGCAAGCGCTTCCGGCTGGCGGCGATGGCGCGATGAGCCTGCTTAAAGCCCCCGCCCGACTGATCCTCAAGCTCTTCGGCTGGAAGCTGCTCGATCTGCCGCAACTGCCGGCCAAAGCGGTGGTGATCGCCTATCCGCACACCTCGAACTGGGATTTTCCGGTGACGCTGCTGGCGCTGGCTGCCCTGCCCTACAGCGCGCAGTGGGTAGGCAAGGACACCATGTTCCGCGGCCCGTTCGGTCCGCTGATGCGCGCGCTGGGCGGCGTCGCGGTGAATCGGCGCGAGCGCACCGGCTTCGTCGAGCGCGTCGCCGATGAATTCCGCCGCAGGAAAAATTTTCACATGATCATCGCCACCGAAGGCACGCGCAGCAAACAGGCCGGATGGAAATCCGGCTTCTACCGCATCGCGCGGGCGGCCAATGTGCCGGTGCTGCTCGGCGTCGTCGATTATCCGAAACGCGAAGTCGGCCTGTTGTCCAGCATCACGCTCAACGGCGACGAAGCCGCCGACATGGCGCGCATCGCCGCCTGTTATGAAGGCCGCCAAGGCTTCCACCCCGACAACGCCTCACCGATAAGACTCCTATGATCCTGCTTCGTGACCTGGGTTTTTCCCGCAACGGCGAGGCGCTCGTCACCGGCGCTTCGCTGCAACTGCATCCGGGCTGGAAGGTCGGCCTGACCGGCGCCAACGGCTGCGGCAAGTCGTCCTTCCTCGGCCTCTTGCGCGGCGAACTGCACGCCGACCGCGGCGACCTCGAACGACCGCCGGGCTGGGTGCTGGCCCACGTCGCCCAGGACACGCCGGCGCTGCCCGACGCGGCGCTCGACTTCGTGCTCGACGGCGACGTCGAACTGCGCCAGATCGAGCGCGATCTGGTCGCCGCCGAAGAGCACCCCGACGACCATCACGCCGGCGAGCAGATCGGCCTCTTGCATTCGCGCCTCGGCGAAATCGACGGCTATGCCGCACCGGCGCGCGCCGCGGCCCTGATGCACGGCCTGGGTTTCTCGGACGAGGATTTCCAGCGTCCGGTGGCCGAGTTCTCCGGCGGCTGGCGCGTGCGCCTGAATCTGGCCCGTGCCCTGATGTGCCGCTCGGATCTATTGCTGCTCGACGAGCCGACCAACCACCTGGATCTGGACGCCATCATCTGGCTTGAGGACTGGCTCAAGAGCTATCCCGGCACGCTGATACTGATCTCGCACGACCGCGACTTCCTCGACGTCATCACCACCCACATCCTCGCCATCGAGGCCGGCAAGATGCAGTTGTTCACCGGCAACTACTCGGCCTGCGAGCGCGCGCGCGCCGAGCGCCTGGCCAACGACATGGCGCTGGCAGCCAAGCAGAAGCGCGAAGCGGCGCACCTGCAAAGCTACATCGACCGCTTCCGCGCCAAGGCCTCGAAGGCGCGCCAGGCGCAGAGCCGGATCAAGATGCTGGCGAAGATGGGCGACATCGTCGCCGCCCACATCGACACGCCGTTTTCCTTCAGCTTTCCCGAACCCTCCGGCTTCTCCGACCCGCTGCTGCTGGTCGATGACGCAAGAGTTGGTTATGGCGATACGGTAATCTTCGACAAGCTCCGCTTCACGCTGCGCCCCGACAGCCGCATCGGCCTGCTCGGGCGCAACGGCGCCGGCAAGTCCACGCTGATGAAACTGCTCGCCGGCGAACTGCAGCCGCTGGCCGGCGTGAGGGAAGAAGGCCGCAACCTCAAGCTCGGCTATTTCGCCCAGCACCAGCTCGAACAATTGCGCCCGGCCGAGTCGCCCTTGTGGCACATGATCAAGCAGGAGCCGCGCACCCGCGAGCAGGACCTGCGCGGCTACCTGGGCGGCTTCGACTTCCGCGGCGACATGGTCGATGCGCCCTGCGGCCGCTTTTCCGGCGGCGAGAAGACACGCCTGGCGCTGGCGCTGATGATCCGCACGGCGCCCAACCTGCTGCTGATGGACGAACCGACCAACCACCTCGACCTCGAAATGCGCGAAGCGCTGACCATCGCGCTGCAGGAAACCGAGGCCGGCATGGTGCTGGTCTCGCACGACCGGCATCTGTTGCGTGCGACCTGCGACGAGCTCTGGCTGGTGGCCGACGGCAAGGTCACGCCGTTCGACGGCGACCTCGACGACTATGCCGACTGGCTCAACCAGTCGCGCGCCGCCGAGAAATCCGCCGAACGCGAGAAGGCGCAACAGCGCCGGGAAAGCGCCGCCGCCGAGGAAAAGCGCAAGGCCGCGGCCATCAAGATGAGCACGTCGGCGAATCTCGCCGCAAGGCGGCCGCTACAGAAGGAAGCCGAAAAGCTGGAGCAGCAGCTCACCGGCTGGCAAAGCGAACTCAAGCTGCTGGAAGCGCGCCTGGCCGACCCGTCGCTGTATGCCGGCGCCGACAGCCGCCTGCTCGACGACCTGACCCTGCGGCAGAATCTATTGACGCAGAATATCGAGACGGCAGAATCTCGCTGGCTGGAACTGCAGGAACAACTGGACGGCAATCAGGAGAGCTGAATGGCAACCACGCAACGCAAGCCGGTCGCGGCGGCAGGCAAGCCGAAGGCGCCAGCGCGCAAGCCGAAGGCGGCAACAACCAAGACGCCGTCGACACCACCCAAGCCGGCGCAGAAGTCGGCGCCGGCGCCACGGCGACCGGCTGCCGGCGACGTCACGCCGTCGCGCACGGCCAAGGGCATCGCCTCCTTCGTCGTCAAGGATCGCAGCGACGCCGCGCGCGATTCGAAAATCGAAGCCATCCACGACATCGTCGCCCACGCCAAACCCGGCGAAGGCGCCAAACTGGCCAAGGCACTCAAGGCGGTGGTCGCAGGCGCCGCGCCCGACGACGTCGAGGCGCTCAAGGACGCCCTGCTGCAGCGCGAAGTCGCGGCCACCGAACATCCGGACGACGAGCTGGCGCCGGACTGGCGCGAAGGCGGCTACCCCTACCGCCACCTGATGACGCGCAAGAACTACGAGAAGCAGAAATACCATCTGCAAGTCGAGCTGCTCAAGCTGCAGGCCTGGGTCAAGGAGACCGGGCAAAAGGTGGTGGTGCTGTTCGAGGGCCGCGACGCGGCCGGCAAGGGCGGCACCATCAAGCGCTTCATGGAACACCTGAATCCGCGCGGCGCTCACGTCGTGGCGCTGGAAAAGCCCTCCGAGACCGAGCGCGGCCAATGGTACTTTCAACGCTATGTGCAGCACCTGCCGACCGCCGGCGAAATCGCGATGTTCGACCGCTCCTGGTACAACCGCGCCGGCGTCGAGCGCGTGATGGGCTTCTGCAGCGACACCGAATATGAAGAGTTCATGCGCCAGACGCCGGAGTTCGAGCGCACCCTGGTCAGGAGCGGCGTGCATCTGATCAAGTTCTGGTTCTCGGTGTCGCGGCCCGAGCAGCGCCGCCGTTTCCAGGAACGCGAAACCCATCCGCTCAAGCAGTGGAAGCTGTCGCCGATCGACCTCGCCTCGCTCGACAAATGGGACGACTACACCAAGGCCAAGGAAGCGATGTTCTTCCACACCGACACGGCCGACGCGCCATGGACCGTGATCAAGTCCGACTGCAAGAAGCGCGCGCGCCTGAATGCGCTGCGCTACGTGCTGCACAAGCTGCCCTATGCCAACAAGGAGGTGGGCCAGATCGGCCCGCTCGACACGCTGCTGGTGGGCCGCGCCAACATCGTCTATGAACGCGGCGAGAACCGCGGCGCGCTGATCTGAGGTCGGAGCCGACATGTACCTGCCCGCCCATTTCGAGGAAAGCCGCAGCGAAGTGCTGCACCAGCTGCTGCGCGCGCAGCCCTTCGCCACGCTGGTAACGCAGGGCGCGGACGGCGTGACGGCGGACCACCTGCCGCTGCACCTTGAGCCCGGAGTCGGTCCCTGCGGCGCACTGCAGGGCCACGTCGCGCGCGCCAATCCGCTCTGGCAGCAGGCAGCGGACAGCGAGGTGCTGGCGATCTTTCACGGTCCGCAGGCCTACGTGACGCCTTCGTGGTACCCGAGCAAGCACGAGCATGGCAAGGCCGTGCCGACCTGGAATTACGTGGTGGTCCATGCCCGCGGCCGGCTGCGCGCGATCGACGATGCGGCCTGGCTGCGCCGGCAATTGGAAACCCTGGTCGCCGAGCACGAAGCAGGTTTCGCCGAACCCTGGCAGATCAGCGATGCGCCGCCCGACTATATCGACAGGATGCTGACGGCCATCGTCGGCATCGAGATCGTCATCACCAGCCTTGCCGGCAAGTGGAAGATCAGCCAGAACCAGCCCGCCGCGAACCGCGCCGGCGTGGTCGCCGGCCTGCGCGAGCAGGGCACGGCAGACGCCCTGGCCATGGCGCAGCTGGTCGCCGCCCTATCCACGCCATGAATCTGCAGCAGGCCGAACTGCCCGCGCCCTCGGCCGACGCCCGAGCCGCGAGCGCCACGCTGACGGACATCATCGCCGCCGAGATTGCCGTCCGCGGCGGCTGGATCTCCTTCGCCCGCTATATGGAGCTGGCGCTCTACGCGCCGGGCCTCGGCTATTACGCCGGCGGCTCGCGCAAGTTCGGCGTGGAAGGCGACTTCCTCACCGCGCCGGAACTGACGCCGCTGTTCGGCCAGGCGCTGGCGCGCCAGGTGGCGCAGATCCTCGCCGCCTCCAGCCCGCGGCTGATCGAAGCCGGCGCCGGCAGCGGCCGCCTGGCGGCTGACCTGTTGCCGGCATTGGCCGCACTGGGTTGCCTGCCCGAGCGCTACCAGATACTGGAACTGTCGGGCGAGCTGCGTGCGCGCCAGCAGGCCACGCTGGCCGCACACGCGCCGGAATATGCCGATCGCGTCGAATGGCTGGACCAGTTGCCGCCGCGTTTTTCCGGCTGCCTGATCGGCAACGAACTGCTCGACGCGATGCCGACCCATGCCTTGCGCTGGAACGACGAGGTGAGCAACGCGGGGGAGCCGGCCGTGCTGGAAGGCGGCGTCGGCATCGCGGACGGCCGCCTGGTGGTGGCCGAGCGTCCCGCCAGCGGCGCGCTGCTGGAAGCGGCGCAGGCGCTGCAGGTGAGCCCACCCTATCGCGGTGAGATCAGCCTCGCGGCGCGCTCCTGGGTTTCCGAGCTGGCGCGGCGCCTGGACCGGGGCGCCCTGCTGCTGATCGACTACGGCCTGCCGCGCCACGAGCTCTACCATCCGCAGCGCGACGGCGGCAGCCTGCGCTGCCATTACCGGCATCGCGTGCATGAAGACCCGTTCTGGTTTCCCGGCCTGTCCGACATCACCTCGCATGTCGATTTCACCGCGGTGGCCGAGGCCGGCTACGATGCCGGGCTGGAGGTGCTGGGCTACGTCAGCCAGGCCAATTTCCTGCTCAACTGCGGCATCGGCGAATTGATGCTGGGCCAGAGAGTTGGCGCTGGCGACACGGCGAATGCCGTTCCCGGCGCGGCCGGGGACATGGATGCCGCCGACCTGCGCGCGCGCGGCGCCGTGAATGTGCTGCTCTCGCCCAACGAGATGGGCGAGCTGTTCAAGGTCATCGCGCTCGGGCGCGGCATGCCGGCACCGCTGCTCGGCTTCGCCCGCGGCGACCGCGTGCATGCCCTGTGACTCGATGCCCAACGATTTAACGGAGAACCCAATGCAAAGAAGACTGATGCCCATGGCAGCAAGCGCCCTCGCCTGCATCCCGCTGCTGCTGGCCGGCTGCGGCGAGATCAACGTCAGGAAGTACATACCCTTCGGCGGCGACACGTCGATCCAGGAACGTTCGCGCACGCCGGCCAATGCGACCGAGTACCAGTGCGCCGGCAACAAGCGCTTTTACCTGCGCACGCTGGAAGGCGGCGCCGCGGTATGGCTGATCCTGCCGGAGCGCGAAGTACGCCTCGACCGGCTCGGAGCCGAAGGTACCTCGCGCTACAGCAAGGGCAATACGGTGCTGGAACTCAACGGCGACGCCACGGGACTGAGCGACGGCGCGGCAGTTTCCTTCAGCGCCTGCAAACCCGTCAGCACCGCGCCCTGAGGCGGCAGCTCAGCGCCTGAGCGCCAGCGGCGCCAGCAGGCACCAGATGCCGAGGCTGCCGGTGGCGAGCAGCCAGGCCAGCGCCGACGTGTTGCCGCCGCCGGCGTCGAGCACCGCGCCGGCCACCAGCGGCGAAAGGAAACCGGCACCGAAGCCGGCCATCGAATACACCGCCATCACCGCGCCGCGCCGGGCCGGATCGGCCACCGCCACCAGGCCGGCGGTGAGCGCCGCGGAATCGGCCATCACCACTACCTGGTAGACCACCAGGAGCGCCAGCAGCAGCAGCGGCCAGCTCGCCGCGGCGCCCACCGCCCAGGCCAGCACGCCGGAAGCCAGCATGATGCCGAGGATGGTGCGGCGCCGGTCGCCGCGGCCGGCGAATTCATTGCCGAGGATGCTGGCCGGGATGCCGACCAGATTGATCAGCGCCGCCGCCGTGGCCGGCGCCAGCGGCAGGCTGCCCTGGGTCGCCGCAAACGCCAGCAGGCCGACGATCCAGGAACGCAGGCCGAACAGCTCCCAGCAATGCGCGGCGTAGCCCAGCACGTAGCCGCGCACCGCGCGATCCTTCAGCGCGCCGATCTGCGCCGCCACGCCCGGCACATGGCCGCCGTGCCGCGCCACCGGCGCCAGGCCGCGCAGGATCAGGGCGATCGCGACGTAGGGGCCGAGGCCGCCGAGCACGAAGGCGGCGCGCCAGTCGACCAGGGCCAGCCAGCCCGAAAAGGCATAGGACAGCGCCGCGCCGATGCCGAAGGTCGAGGTGTAGTAGGCGATGTAGCGCGGCAGGCGCGGCCCCGTCACGCGGTCGGTCAGCGCCTTCAGGCCCGGCATGTAGGTGCCGGCCAGACCCGCGCCGCCGATGGCCTGCAGCAGGCAGGCGGAGACCACGCCGTCGGCCCACAGGGCGAAACCGAAATGCCCGAGCGAGGCCAGCAGGCAGGCGCCGACATAGACGCGGCGCGCGTCGATGCGGTCGGTGAGGCCGGAAAGTATCGGCACCGCCAGCATGTAGCCGGCGAAATAGCTGCCGCCGATGGCGCCCGCCTCCTTGCCGGAAAGCCCCCACGCCGCCTGCAGCTCGGGCAGCAGCGCCGGCCAGGTGGAAAAGCCGGTCATGCTGAAAATCGCCGCGACGCACAGCAGCAGGACCGTGCTCGAATCCTTCGTCGTCGCCATCGGATCAGCCCGCCGCAGCGGCGCGGCGGCGCCCGGCGCGCGGCGACGGCGGCGTGGCGGGCGGCGGCGCTGGCACTGGCGACAACTGCGCCGTCAGCCACTGGCGAAACGCCTCGACCGCCGGATTGGCCGCGGCCTTGGCGGCCAGCATCAGGTAATACGAGCGCGGACCGGAGAAGCGCTGCGGCAGCGGCGCCACCAGCTTGCCGGCCTGCAGCAGGTCGGCCACCAGCGCCTGCGTGGCGAGCGCCACGCCGTGGCCTTCGACGGCGGCGCGGATCGCCGGTTCGTACTGGTTGAAGGCGATGCGCCCGGCCGGGCGCAGATCGGCGACGCCGGCCGTTTCCAGCCAGACCGGCCAGGACAGCCAGGGCCGGCGCTGCACCTCGTCTTCGTACACCAGCAGCGTGTGCTGCACCAGGTCGGCCGGCTGCGCCAGCGGCCGGCCGCTCTTGGCCAGATAGGCGGGGCTCGCCACCGGCAGCACGGTGTCGCCGAACAGGCGCAGCGCGGCGGCCGGCGCATGGCGATCCTGCAGGTAGCGCACCGCCGCGTCGAAGCGCCCGCGTTCCAGATCGACCAGGCGCGAGTCGGCCGAGATGCGGATGTCGATGCCCGGATGGCTGCGGCGGAAATCGGCCAGGCGCGGAATCAGCCAGAAGCTGGCAAAGGCCTGGGTGGTCGCCAGGGTCACGGTCGGCTCGTCGCCGCCGCGCAGTTCGGCCGCCGCCGCACGCAGCTCGGCAAAGGCGCTGTCGGTGGCCCGCAGCAGGCGCTCGCCGGCGGCGGTCAGTTGCAGGGCGCGGCTGCGGCGCTCGAAGAGGCGGGTCGCCAGCGCCAACTCCAGGGCGATCACCTGCTTGCTGACCGCCGACTGCGTCACGAACAGCTCGCCGGCGGCGCGCGTGAAACTCAGGTGGCGCGCCGCGGCGTCGAAGGCGCGCAGGGCTTCGAGCGGTGGCAGATCGTGCTTATGCATTCCTTTTTCTCATGGTTATCAGGCCTCGAAGTCGCTGGTCGGCAGGAGCGATGGAATGAATAATTCAAGTGTGGCAACAAAACAGGAGAAGACCATGGACGCACAGGAGACCGGGAGCAATATTATCGGATTCCGCTCAGGAATGCATACGAGCTGCGCCGCGATTGCCGGAACGGCGCTCGCCCTGCGCCTGGCGCCGGTCGCGTCGGAGCGGCAGGCGGCGGCCAGCGACCACGAGCTGGCGCGGCGAGAAATGCTGATGCTGCCAGCGGCCAGCCGCAGGCTGATCGTCCTCGCCGGGGAAGTCTGGCTGACCCGCGACGGCGATGCCGAGGACTACATCCTTTTCGCCGGCGACCAGTTTGCCGTCGGCGTCGGCGCCATGGCCGCGCTGCAGGCGCTGCAGCCAAGCCGGGTGCGGGTGATCGCGGCCTGACTAAGGTTCGGACCGCAGCGCTTCCAGACAGGCGCGGATGCCGGGCGGAATCGGCGTCGGCCGGTTGCCCTCGCGGCCGACGAAGACATGCACGAACCAGCCGACGGCGGCCGGCGCCGCCTCGCCCTGGCGGAACAGGGCGATCTCGTAACGCACCGATGACTTGCCCAGATGGACCACGCGCAGGCCGGCCTCGATGGTCTCGGGAAAGGCCAGCGGCGCCAGGTAGCGGCATTGCGATTCGGCGCAGTAGCCGATCGCGTCGCCCGCATGGATGTCCAGGCCGCCTTCGCGGATCAGGTACTCGTTGATGACGGTATCGAAGTAGCTGTAATAGACGACGTTATTGACGTGGCCGTAGACGTCGTTGTCCATCCAGCGCGTCGCGATGGGAAGGAAATGCGGGTAGGCGGCGCGGCCCGGCAGTGCGGGGGCGGAAGCGGGGGGAACGGGGGGAGTGGTAATCGGATTGGTATCCGGGGTGGTAACTGCGGCGGGCGGAAATGGGGAACTCATCGAGCGCTTCCTGGAAATTGAAGCGCCCGATCATACCAACAGGCGTCAGCTGAACTGGCCGACGCTCACTGCTGGTTGCGGTACATCGCGGCAAGGAATGCATCGGCGTCGACTTCCTTCGCTGTCGCCACCCGATGCTGGACTTCCTGCAGGCCGAGCTGAAGCTCGGGGCTGGCAGGGGTCCACTCGGCGTTGAGGACTTCGTCCTCGAACGCTCCGAATTCGTCCTCGATGAGTTTGCCTGTACTCATGTTCATCACCATCAACATTGCCGTCTCCCGTATTGGAACCGCGCACCTCAGAGGATATAACGCCACCTGCGGCGAAAAGTTGAATGGTTTCCGAAAATATGATGATGTGTTGCGTTAACGCCACGACGCCCGGCCGGCAGCGGGTTGCGGCCCTACACCGTATATGGTTTTAGCGCCGCGTGCTGGCCGTGCCACGGCGCCACCTTCAGGAGCAGCACCATGCCCGGCACGGCGAGCAGCGCGCAGAGCATGAAGAAGGGAAACCAGCCCAGGATTTCGACCAGGTAGCCGGTGGTGGCGTTGATGAAAGTGCGCGGCACGGCGGCCAAACTGGTGAACAGGGCCAGTTGTGTGGCCGTGTACAGCGGATGGGTGGCGCGCGCGATGAAGGCGACGAAGGCCGCCGTGCCGAGACCGACGCCGAGCGCCTCGAAGCCGATCACCAGCGCCAGCTGCGCCAGTTGCGCCGCGCCCGGCGCCGGGTGCGGGCCGACCCAGGCCAGCCAGGCGAAGCCGAAGATCGACACCAGCTGCACCACGCCGAACAGCCACAGCGCGCGGTTGATGCCGAGTTTGACCATCCACAGCCCGCCGATCAGGCCGCCGATCACCGCCGGCCACAGCCCGGCATTCTTCGCCACGATGCCGATCTGCGACTTGGCGAAACCCATGTCCAGATAGAAGGGCGTGGCCAGCGCGGTACACATCGAATCGCCGAGCTTGTAGAGGAAGATGAAGCCGAGAATCATCAAGGCCTCGCGCAATCCGGCGCGGTCGATGAACTCGTGGAAGGGTTCCAGCACCGCATCCTTCAGCGTCCGCGGCGCCTTGCCGGCCACGTCCGGCTCGCGCGCGAACAGGGCCAGCGCCATACCCGGCAGCATGAACAGCGCAGTGATGACGAAGACCTGGAACCAGGGCAGGTAATCGGCCAGGATCAGCGAGAGCGATCCCGGCACCAGGCCGGCGACGCGGTAGGCATTGACATGCACCGAGTTGCCCAGGCCCAGTTCCTCCTCGCTCAATATCTCGCGCCGGTAGGCATCGAGCGCGATGTCCTGCGTCGCCGAGAGCAGCGCCACCGCGGCGGTGAGCCAGAGTATCGGCACGATCTCGCTGCCCGGCGCGAACAGGCCGAGCGCGGCGATCGCCGCCAGCAGCCCGAGCTGGGTGATCAGCATCCAGCCGCGGCGCCGGCCACGGACACCGATGGGCGGCGCATAGCGATCGAGCAGCGGCGACCAGAGGAACTTCCAGGTGTAGGGAAACTGGATCAGGGCGAACAGGCCGATGGTCTTGAGATCCACGCCCTCCGAACGCAGCCAGGCCGGGACCAGGTTCAACAACAGGTAGAGCGGCAAGCCCGACGAGAAGCCGGTGAACACGCAGATCAGCATGCGCCGGGTGAACAGCGCGGCAAGCCAGGGCGGCATCAGCTATTCACAGGTCGTGCGTCAGCCCCCTTGGCTGCGGGAAGCACCGGGCGCAGTCCGAGATGCTCGACAAAGGGATCGAAATCCCTGTCGCTGTAGAGAAGCGGCAGGCGGCTCTCGATGCAGCGCGTGGCGATCAGGGTATCGATGGTCTTGCGCACCGTGACGCCGAGCGCCCGCAACGCACGGAAGTTGCGCGCCGCCTGGATGGCGACATCCTTGCCGCCGATGTCGACTATCGTCAGCGAGGTAAGTAGTTTTCTGGCCTGGTTGAAATCGCGGTCACTGCCGAAGCCCTGCAGGACTTCGACCAGAATGAGGTCGCCGATGGCCAAGGGTTCGTTCCCCAGCAAGCCGTCGAGCACTTCACAGTGGGGCGTCGACACGCCGCGGAAATAGTCGATCCAGACGCTGGAATCGACCAGAATCAACGATCGGCCCTCATCGCATCCAGATCGCCCTGCCAGTCGAGCTTGCCACGAAAACGCCGGATCTCTTCCTGCCGGCGTAAGCGCAGAAGGGTGCGCAGCCCCTCTTCCACGGCTTCGCGTTTGGTCTTGAGCCCGGTTGCCCGCAGCGTGTCCTTCATCAGCTTGTCGTCAATCACGATGTTGGTTCGCATGGTGTATCCCTCGCACGATCAATACACATTCTAGGCGCCGTCAGTCGACGGGGCAAGAGCGACGCGGCAGCCTTCACGCCGGCCCCATCCGGTCGACGGGGCTGACCACGCCGCGCCCGCCGCGATTCAGCACATGCGTATAGATCATGGTGGTGGCCACGTCCGAATGGCCCAGCAGTTCCTGCACGGTGCGAATGTCATAGCCGGACTGCAGCAGATGCGTGGCGAAGGAATGCCTCAGGGTGTGCGGCGTCGCCGGCTTGGCGATGCCCGCATCGCGCACCGCCTGCTTCATGCCGCGCTGCACGCCTTTTTCATCGACATGATGACGGCGCGTCTTGCCCGAGCGCGGATCGACGGACAAATTGCGCGAAGGGAAGACATACTGCCAACCCCACTCGCGCCCGGCAGCCGTGTACTTCCGGTCCAGCGCGAACGGCAGATACACGTCGCCGAAACCCAGCGCCAGGTCTTCGTCATGCAAGGCCTTGACTTTGGCCAGATGCAGCTTGAGCGCCGCGACCAGAGTCTCCGGCAGCATCGTCACCCTGTCCTTGGCGCCCTTGCCTTCGCGGACCAGAATCTCGTGCCGCGCAAAATCGATGTCCTTCACCCGCAGCCGCACCGCCTCCATCAGGCGCATGCCCGCGCCATACAACAAACCGGCAATCAGCGCATGGGTGCCCTTCAACTGCGAGAGCACGGCACGCGTTTCGTCCACCGTAAGCACTACCGGCAAACGCTTCGGTGCCTTGGCCTGAGTCACCTTGTCGAGCCAGGGCAGTTCCATCTCCAGCACCTCGCGATACAGAAACAGCAAGGCAGACTTCGCCTGGTTCTGCGTCGACGCAGCGACCTTGCCCACCACCGCCAGATGCGTCAGAAAAGCCTCCAGCGCCGGCGCTCCCAAATCCTTCGGGTGTCGCTTGTCATGAAACAAAATAAAGCGTCTAATCCAATCTACATAAGTCTGTTCAGTGCGAATCGCGTAATGTTTCACCCGCAGCTTTTCACGCACCTGATCAAGCAACTTGGGAGGATTTGGCATGGTGTATTTGTCGAAACCATTAGGGTGCCGCGTAATAGTTTTTCAATGTAACTCAATAGATTACCAATCGCAATATTTTTTATACACCCAAACGGTGCCTTTAACGCACCGCTTTCGGGTGCCGACTTTACGTTAGAGCGCAAAGCCGTGCTCCACCGCTTTCCACTCGCAACTCATCATGTGCACATTCAGTGCGTCGGCCGTGCGCTCGGCATCTGCCTGTGCGTACCGCTTTGCTTCGTGTGCGCTCGCGGTGCTTCGGCTCTGCTGGCCCACGTCCGTGAATCCTGTGTGGTATCGCCCCATAGAATTTCCGCCGCGCTGAAACAGTTCCACCAGCCAGCAGTAGGTAAAGCCGTTGCGCTCTAACCCTACGGTCGACGCGGACTCCGCGCCATGAGCCTTCGTTTTTGTGTCGTGGTCGTTCATGCCTCATTTCCTCCTTGTAGGTCGGTGGGCGCGGAGCCGGTCACCTCCACTACAAGGGCTTCCTCACTTTACGCAAGCGGTTTGAAGCTTTTGTCTTGGCCTTTTTTCCTCTAATCCATACTGCATGGGCGAACCGCGAGGGTGGCGCTCCGGCCGGGTCAAGGGCAGGCTGCGTTTTTTGCAGCCTGGCGCAGCGCACCCTTGACGCGGCCGGAGCGCCGATACGCTCATGCGAGGTTGGATGCGACGGTTTTTCGCATCCAAGCTTGCAGACCCAGCGGCG
>JBDRPN010000037.1:0-68608 GCA_043826925.1 Pseudomonadota bacterium | reverse complement strand
ATTGATTACCGAGGTCGACGCCTGGCAGTCGCGCCGCAATGAGGACCAGCGAGGTATCGCTTGGTTGTTCACTCGGCAGGATGCAGATCAGAAAATGGCTCGACATTATGTTTCGTAATTAATGGTTCGCGATACTAGCAGCTTGAAACTAGCGAGTTCATCGTCTTCGGCGACCTGTTTCTCCGCATCACCGCCGGCATCTTTCGCCACCTCGATGCCGTCGAGAAACGACGTCCACTCCACCCCCGGGTTCTGCTCCAGCACTGCAAGCAAATTGATGAAGGCCGTGATCGTCGTGCGCGGCGTGCGGAAGTACGCATCGCCGAGGCGGGTTGCACAGTGATTCATGAACGCAGGCAGCGCCGCATCGGGCAGCAGATACTTTTCAGTCTGTCCGGACGAATAGACATGGCGCAACTTCTGCAACAAGACATAGAAGTCTTCGTGTGACAGGCTTGCCAGTCGCATCACGGGTCCGGAGAAATCGACGAATCCGGTCTTCGCAAAGGTGTTTTCGGCCAGCCGGGACTGGAGCGCGGAGTAGCTGTAGAGCCCCCGGCGGGTATCGAACAGGAACTCCGGCGTGCCACCAAGCACGAAGCCAAGTCCATCGGCCGTACCCTGCAACGAATCGTTCAGGATGCGCAGGATCTGCTCATAATTTCCATTTCGGGCTTGGGTGTTCGCCAATTTGTAGAGGTTCACCATTTCGTCGAGGCAGACCATTAGCCCGTTGAACCCCGCGAGCCGGACGAAGCGGGCAAGCAGCTTGATCTGGTCGTAGACCGAGGCATCGTCGACGATGGTTCGCACGCCCAGCGCAGCACGGGCATCGGTGCGGGTGCTGAACTCCCCGCGCAGCCATCGAATGGCGTCAGCCTTCAATTGCTCGTTGCCATCATCGAAACCCTTGCAGTAGGCGGCGATGACATCGGCAAAGTCGTAGCCATTGACCATCTCGGTCAGTTGCTCGAGGCGCGAGCGAATCACTTCCTCCGCAGTCCGGCCCGTCGTCTTGGCGTCAGCCTTCGCTTGGGCCACGAACTTCTCGACCACGCCGGCGAGTGCACCACCGTCTGGCTTGGTGCGCGTCGCCATGTTCTTTGTCAGTTCCGCGTAAAGGGAGCGCGCCTGGCCGCCGCTGGCGTGAAGCCTGCGATCGGGGTTGAGATCAGCGTGGACCGTCACGAGTTTCTTTTCTAGTGCAATGGCCCGGACCAGGTTGAGGAAGAAAGTCTTGCCTGAGCCGTATTCGCCGACCACGATCCGAAAACTCGAGCCCCCGTCGCAGATCCGCTCGATGTCCTTGATCAGGGCTTCCAACTCCTTGACGCGACCGACCTGGATGAGGT
Organism: Pseudomonadota bacterium; assembly: GCA_043826925.1. Taxonomy (GTDB): domain Bacteria; phylum Pseudomonadota; class Gammaproteobacteria; order Burkholderiales; family Rhodocyclaceae; genus Sulfuritalea. Next base: position 67,256 of record JBDRPN010000037.1, on the reverse strand, counting down.
GCTGACCGGTGCGCGGTACGACTCCAGCGCGGAGTGATTGAATGACCGCATCGCGGTCCTTGGGACGAATAGCGCTCATGCCGGCAGTTTCTCCAGGATTTCTTGATTGATTTCTACGGGGTCATCGCCATCGACCAAGGCGGCGTCGAAATTGTCGAGTGCAGCTTCATTGATGTGCTCCAAGGCGCCGTCGAGCATAAGTTCCATGTCGGCAGCAACATCGACGAGCTCTTGCCGGGTCCAGATTGGACGTGAAACCAGCATTCGCAGAAACACGACGTAACTCGGATCCAGCCCCGGTATCCCGGGTTTGGGAGCGGGCTCTTCCTCGTCGACAGGAGCAGTCTGCGACTCTGCCGTTTCCTCGGCGAAGACGTTTGCAAGCAGAGCTGTAACCGCTTCGGTCTCCTTTTGGAGCTGGGCAATCCGCTCTGGATCAAGGACGAATCCGGCCGCTGCCGCCGCCTTTGGTGCCTCGGACACCACAGCACCTTTGACCGGTACGCTTGCGGAGTGAAGATCAGAGTAGACGAGCTTGGCGTCGACTTGAAGCGTCTTGTAGACCCGTTCGAGAAATTTCACCTCGTCGGGACTTACGGTGCCGTCCGCTTCGGCAAGATGCGCCAGAAACTTCGCGATCGTGCGCTTGGCCTCTGCCGCCAATGGTTCGAGCTTTTTCTTCAGGCCGGCAAGTGTCGTCGGCTGCATGATGCGCAGTCGCAGGTGCGCTTTGAGACGTTTTCGATGGGCGACGCTCAGATGCGTCCATGATTCGATATGGCGCGTGAGATGGATGAGTTCCGGACCGCTCGCATCGCCGTCGGCCAGCGCCACCGAGCACGCCAGGTCTAGCGTTACGGCCGCCGCCTGATAGGCCGGTGTGCTGCGCGCATCCCCTTCGGCGGGATCGGCGACGAAGAGCGCCACACTGTCTTCCGCCTTCGGCAGCTTCTGACCAGCAAGTACATCAGGTTCCATACCCAGATGCAGAAATTCCAGTGCCCGCGCCAAGCCAAGAACCTTGTCGCGAGACAAGGCTCCGGCGCTCTTCAATCGGCCGGTGAGTTCACCGAAGCTCATGACCAGCATCCCGTCCCGAACCCGGGCCTTGATGTCGTTCAGTTCGGTTCTGAGGGGCGCTGGCCAGTAAGTGGGCGGAAGAAGTAGCACGCTCTCCAGCGCGTCCTTCTTGTCCGGGTTACGCCCAATGAATCGGCTGTAGGGGTCAAGCAGATCGGTGCAGGTATTCACCAGTTCCTGAAGCTTCTTGACCGGTGCCGAAAGTGCGGAGACATCAGGCAAATCACCCAGGCTGCGTGTGAGTTCCCGCCCGCGCAGGGATGCCGACGCGGGATGGTAGGCGAGCTTGAGTTTGGTACGGTTGACGGGTAGTCGGAGTCCATCGCCATGTGCTTCTGCGTATTTCGCCTCGAACAGCGCCTCGAATATTTCCGGACATCGCCCAACAGCCGTGCGGCGGGCGATGTTCGGATCAGCCAGTGCCCAGGCAAGTGCCCATGATGCAGGGACAGGCTGTTGATCGACTGCAGCTTGCCCGAGTCCGATGCGCAGGCTCATCGGCAGTTCGTACGAACCACCAGCGGCCGGTGGTGGCTGCTTGTAGATCGCCGGTTCGACGGACTCCGCCTCGACGTAGGCCAGAAACTGCGAGGCATAGTGCCGGAAGGAGCCGTTGTCCGAGTAGATGGCGAGCAGACGCCGCACTTCTTGCTTGATCGCTGGGATATCTGCGTTGGCTGTGGCATTCGCTACGGCATCGACCAGGATGCGGCGCTCCAGCCCGTAGAAGAACAGAAACACGTAGCCGATATTGGCATCAGGTGCCTGACGCCCGCCAGCCTGCCACTGGAGATAGGCGCGCCGTGCCTCAGGCGTGCACTCCGAATAGCTTGGCCAGTAGTCCGTCAGGCGCAGGCTCGGGTCAATATTTCTCTGGGCGACGTTGAGTGCAGGATTGATCAACGCTGGCTCCGCCTGCCCGTAACTGCCACGAAGACCGGAGCCGACATAGAGCATGCCGCTCGGCAGAGATATTCCGGCAACCTCGACGGATTCACCGGGCGACACCCAGCGGACTTTGCCGCCCGCATCCTGAATAGGTTGAGGAATTCCGTACTCTTGATCGCCGCTGCCGATGACGATCGTGGCGAAGCGCTCTTCGCGGCCTGTGGATCGCGCCGCACCTGCTGATCGGGGTGATGTCGCTTCGACGGTGACTCGGTAGGCGGCTTGCGGAACATCGGGTTCGGATTTCTTGAAGATCGCCCGTGCGACGAAAACAACAACGACGAGCACACCTATCCCGATCCATAACTCCTTGGGTATCGAAGCCAGAAGGCCGATCACGATTGCCACGCCAACCAGCAATGCTTCCCCAGACGACTTTTTCTTGGCCATCCGCCCCTCCGCAACGACAATGTTCTTTCGCCATCAGTTTATCCATTTTGCAAGGATGTGACACCAATACTGGTTGGCCTTTCAGCCTCTGGTTGTCTTTCGTTGGCAATCTGTGATTGATCGCTTCGGCCGAAATACGGTCGAAGCGATCTGTTCAATCTTCAGGTGCGGGCTCTTGTCCGAGAAAAGAAACTCGTGACCGTCCACGCTGATCTCAACCCGGATCGCCGGCTTCGCGCCAGCGGCGGCCAAGCGCAGCGTCAGCAGTGCTAACAGCCATGTCACCGTACATACTCATGGCATCTGGCCAAGCAACTCATCGTCCAAGGTAGATCAAATGTGCAGCTGCACATTTGATTTATAAGGCCGATGAGAAGACCGTTGTGTTTGCGACCTTGGCAGTCCAGTCATAGTCGCACCCGTTGTTCCGGGGACAGTGGGCTACATGTGACGCCAGTAGGTTGCGATCCTCGGCTGCCCTCACCAAGGCAGCTTTTCATAGAAATCTTGGACTGTGGCGTACGCAATTTCGAAATCAGGAAGCTCTCCCTCGATTTCTGCAGCGAGGCCATCGTATTCTCTGGCGGCCATCTGCTTTACCTGCGGGTTTCTAATCGAGTCCGGCTTGGCCTCGAGGTCGCGCGCACTGCACGAAATGACCAAGTGCTTGAGCAGTTGTTTCTGCTCGTTGAGCGATGTCGGCGCGCAAGTTGTGATCAGCATGTACAGATCGTATACGTCCTGCCTTCTATTTCGGTTACGTTTGGGTTGCTGCAGTAGTGCTCTGTATTTTTCTGCAAGGAGATTGCTGAAGCCGTAAGCCTGCAACCCAATACCGTCATGCAATGAGAGAAACTCAACGTCGTAGACTGCTTCATCGTAACTGTAATCAATCTGCACAATCGTAGAGGATTGTTTGGCCTGTAGCCGCTTAAATTGAGCAGTGTTAATTCTGGAAGCGTAGCCAATACCGATGGTCAGCGTCGGGAAGCTGGCATCTGGGCGCTTGGGATCCAGTTTGGTTGATTGGCGGAGACACTTTGTGTCGTAGGGTAATTGATCATTGGCCAAGTCGAGCTGAGCATCAAGTTCAGCGAGGAGAGCGTCCTGGTTTCCCTTTTCATATTTCTCGCGGGTAGAGAAATCCGCGTCACGTGTGAATCGCGTGCTGTCGTAGCGGATTGCCATCAACAGGCCGCCCTTCATTACCATTCTCGATCGTAGGTCGGTGGAGGTACTGATGGCGGTCAAGACGATGTGGACCGCTTCCCGAAAGTTCTTCTGGTTTGCGGGAGCACTGGCGACCCAGAGAGGCAGATCAAGCTCCTGGACGCGCTCAGATGTCATCGGATTCTTGGGCGATTGTCATGGATGGAACGTTGATTGATAGTTGCCAACGCTGGGAATAGGTTGCCGAATACTCGCCTTCCGGATCAAGCTTTCGAGAACCGCCGCGTTGGGCATATTGGCTCCAGTTGTCGATAATAGGATCTTCCAGTTTGCAGACCTCGGAGAGTAGAAAGCCTGCACGTACTTTGTCGATTGGCTTGCCGTTGCGATCAACTTCGTCAACGATAGAGCGTAAGTGGCGCTTGGCTTCATTTGAAAAAACATCAACTACGTGCTGGATACCGCCACAGAGATGCGGCTCCCGGATCATGTCCAGGAATACTCTGCCGATAGTGGCAACGCGAAGAGGGGTGCCGGTAACATGCCTGAATGCGCCAAGCTGAGACCGTTCATAAAACTGCACCGCGCTTTGGCCAATCTTCGTTAAGTTCAGCTTGGTCAACTTTGGCAAGCCACTGGAGATATAGTTGTCAAAACGATCGCCGAGGTCCTTATGCATTCTGTCGCGTGCTTGCTGGCGCCAATTCGACAGAGGTGGTGTGGACATAAAGATGATTTTTGGAAAGCGATCTGTCAGTCCGTGGTACTCCATTGCACTTAAGTGTGACACGTAGGCGAATGGATCGAGGCTACATGCGATTTCTTGCGCAGAGGCGTTTGAATGGCCAAAAAGAAAATACGCATCAGCGCCATTCTGTAGTGGGAGACGCGTGAGCAGCCGGACTACCAAAAGCTGACTTACAACCCCCTGGAAGATTTCCTTGATCTGCTGGGTGTTGTCCGGAGCCTTCAGAAATAATATCTTGCTGACGTCATAGTTAGATACGACGGGCAGAGATGTAGCGGCAAGCGCTTCTGCAACATCGCCTATTTGTGACTCGGTAATGTAGATAATATTTTTCATAAATCAGTATGCTTCGTCCTGAGGACGAAGCATACTGATTTATGTATTGCTTGTCAAGGGGCTTTTCGGTGCGATGACCGGCGATCATTCAGATCGATGAAGCAAAAATACTTCCGGTGTATTGTCACCAGTACAGTATAATGCGTCCTTAGGACGCATTATACTGTACTGGCATTTCTGTCGTATTTGCACCTTGGCGAAAAATATGGGGTGGGAGCTTCACGCCAGCGGTAATGGATGAGTGCTGATACGCGCTACGCTTTATCAGCCTTCGCAAGTTCTCCAAGGAGTTGCTTTGCGAGCGCTTCAGGATGCGTCGAGCCGACCTGCTTACTCTTGCCGCCCAAGCCGGTAGCTACGGTGAGTATCTTCCCAGCCACCCAATAGGTTCCTTGGTACGTCTTGCCGTCAATCTCGCAGGTAACGGGATGGCGGGGATGGTTCGTGTTCATGGGGCATGATGGTATCTTGTCCCACTACCGCGTGGCCTAGATTTTCACTTCCAGCTCCGAGCTTGGTGCAGCGGGAGGGCGAAATCCCTACGACTTGGTGCCATCTGGCCGATTGATTCTCACGGACTACGAATGTCCGAATTTCTGGGATGGTCGTTCATGAAATCGTTATGGCCAACTCAATGACGATTCTTGGCGTAAACCGAAAAGCACCCAACCGGTGCGCTTTTCACCGGAGATTTTGTGGTCCTCCCTGATAAAACCGTGGAATGGAAATCCACGATGGCCAGGTGCCTTTTCAGTTCGGCGAAAAGAGCGAGTCGCCCGCGCCCGGATGGCTTGCCAAAGTGGCAGATCGAGCAAAGCAACGTCGGGAGCAGGAGACCATCGCGGCAGGCCTTCCCGAATGGCCGGAAAAGGCCCGTGGCATCCCGAACGGTGCCCTGCGGTCATCCCTATTCGGGGCGATTCGCAAAGGCCCGCGCAAGTTCCTTAAACGCGCACAGCTCCAGTCCGTGAATGGGCTGACCATCGTCTTCAATGGCCCGCGACTGAGTCAATCTGACCTCGACGTCTGGGAGCATTGCCTGCATCTCGCCCGGATCAATGGCACCGGCTGCCATATCCGCTTCACCGCGTATTCCTTTCTCAAGGCCATCGGGCGCAATACCGGGAAGAGTGATCGGGAATGGCTCAAGGGCGTGCTGCTCGATCTTGCCTCGTCCGTGGTTGAAATCAACGACAGCAAGCGAGCCTACTTTGGCCCCCTGATTCATCATGGCATCCGGGATGACGAAACCGGGGAATACGTCATCGAGGTCAACCCCAGAGTGGCGCTCCTATATGGCGCCGACGGCTGGACCCAGATCGAGTGGGCACAACGCCAGGCCTTGCGACGACAGCCGCTGGCGCAATGGCTGCATGGCTTCTATTCAACGCACACCGAACCCTATCCCTACAAGGTTGAAACCCTGCGCCGCCTGGCCGGCAGCGAGAACGAGCATCTCTTCAGTTTTCGACAGGAACTGCGGGCTGCGATGTCGAAGATGGCTGAGGTCACCGGCTGGGCATGGCGGATTGCCGAGGCCGACCTGGTGCATGTCGCCAAGCAAACAGGCCAGAAGCCGGTTGTGGATAACTCGGAAAACGTGAGGGGATAGCACCTATGGGGTAGGGGGACAGCGCCTATGTTTTGCGGTTGCGGTGAGGGGATAGCGCCTAGGAGGTAACGGGATAGCGCCTATGTAACTGGGGGATAGCGCCTAGGGGCATCGGGGGATAGCGCCTATGAAGACGATGCCGGAAAAAGCTCTGCAAGCCTTGCCAATAGAGGCATTCAAGGGTTATTCACAAATGCCCCTAATCTTCTTTTAATCCTTTCTTAATCAGTAAACCGTCGCACCCGGATCGGAGAACTCGTGACTGCCAGGGAACTGAAAAAGCTTGTTACCCAAGTCCGTCGCACCGATACCGCGCTGCGACATCTTGCTGCCCAGCTCGACCTGAACGAGGCCGACAAAGCGCCGTTACTGAAAGCTGCTTCGGTGCTTTCATCCAGTGGTCGACAGGTTGCAACTCAGGCAGCGCAGATCAGGCGCACCGAGGAAGTCAGAGAAAAGGCAATTGCCAGGGCGACCCAGGAAGCGGAGCAACTGATGGCAGACTGGCCGGTCGTCAGCATCCCGGACAAGGTGGCGCTGTGTGTTGCCAACCTCATGGAAACCCATCTTCGCCAAAACCTGGCGTCAGATTCCGACAACCTGGAGTGGAGCCTCAGCTACTGGGTCGAGCAGGCCCTGGCAGAGATACCGATGAACGCCGCCTGGAGGGCCGTACGGGATGGCAAGCCGGTGAGCGAACTCATGGCGATGGCAAGCGAGCGGTTGGACAGGATTCGAATTCAACCCGGAACAATTGCGCTGGCCCACCGCTGGCAGGCGCAGATGGAAGCCGCTGTCGTGAGCCAACGAGGCGGTCGGAAATCATTTCATGACGGTTTATCAAATTCACCGTCTCGCAGATACAGGGCGCCTTGACGATTTCGAAATGGAACACTTTCGTGCGCTTTTCACCCACGCTCCATGGAGTTCGAATGCTAAGTTCGGCGTATCCCGAAACCAATGAACCACACCCGTAAAAGCATGAAGAGAAAAAAAAAGGGTCTCAAGCCACTCTGGATCTACGACGGCAGCCCGGACCAGGCCGATCTGACTGTAGCGGCCACTACCCTGACCGAGGGCGGCTATGTCATCGTGATCGAACTCACCAACGGCTTGACCCGGCTTGCCGCGACACGGCATCCGGCCAAATATGCCACCTCCTGGCACCAATTCGTCAAGCGCTACGGCCTGCCGGAGATCGCCAGGATGATCATCTCGCAACCGCATCTGCGTTACGAGGCCATCAAGCGCGGCATCGCAAAGGCATTGGCCGAACATCGGGATGAGGACCTGGATGCCTATCGCGTCCCCGTGGAGGCCATGGCAGAAAAGGCGGCGGCGGTCATCGAGGCGCTGGCAGGGTAGTAATTGGGCCTGAAGACGCTCCCCAAAATAGACGATTCATTCAGCCAGTTCATGCGAAACACCTACGATTTTGACTATCCTTGGCGGCCGATCTACGAATGGCGCATGACGGGCGTCTGGCTCGGGGCGGCTAGTCTGATGCTCGTGGTGACGAGAACTCTGCCGGTTCCCTCTCGCATGGGAGTCGCCGCAGCACTGTTCTGCGTCGGAATCGGTGGGCTGCGAGCGCTCCAGGCGTGGCGGCGAAGCCAGGACGGGGCGCGAATTCGCCTCACCGACAAGCAGTTCATCGGGATACCTGAAGTGATCGGCATTGCAAACGTCGCTGCCCAGCGGGAGTCCATCTGGCTGGGACGTGGGTTCCACTGGACGGACATTGAAGCCAGTCGCATGCATTCCCTGATTGGTCGCGGCATCGCGGCACAGATGGGAAAGGAACTGCTCCACAAGGATGGCGCGTACTGGCTTCACGGTCTGGCTAGGGAAGGGGATATCCATGTCGATCTGGATAGTCTGGTCGGGCATACCCTGATCGTGGGTACCACCCGTGTCGGCAAAACCCGCCTGCTCGATCTACTGATCGCTCAAGCCATTGCCCGCGGTGAGCCGGTCATCATCATTGACCCCAAAGGCGACCACGGCCTTGCCGAGAATGCCCGCAGGGTGTGTGAGGCCCTTGGTCAGGCGGATCGTTTCATTTATTTCCATCCGGCGCATCCAGAGAAGTCTGTCTGCATTGATCCTCTTCGCAACTGGAACCGGAAGACTGAACTGGCCAGCCGTATCGCCGCCCTGATCCCCTCCGAAACCGGAGCAGATCCCTTCACGGCATTCGGCTGGAAGGTTCTCAACGATATAGTGAATGGGCTGATTGCCACCGGGATTCGGCCGAACCTCGTCCAGTTGCGTCGGTATATCGAAGGCGGGCCGGACGATCTTCTGCTCAAGGCGCTGCGGCTCCATTTCAAGCATCACGTACCGGACTGGGAGTCCCGGATCAGTAGCTTCATCAAGCAATACAGAGGGAACCAGCTGCTCGCCTACATCAGTTTCTACAAACAGGTCGTCATCCATGACACGCAGTCAGTCGATCTGGATGGCTTGATCTCGACCTACGAGCACAACCGCGAGCACTTTCAGAAGATGGTGGCCTCGCTGATCCCGATCCTCTCCATGCTGACCAGCGACCCGCTCACGGAGCTTCTGTCACCCAATCTTGATTCCGGGCACGAGCGGCACGTTACGGACATGGCGCGTGCCATCCGGACTGAAAAGGTGCTTTATGTCGGCCTGGATTCGCTGGCCGATGCGACTGTCGGTAGCGCCATTGGCTCCGTTCTCCTGGCGGATCTTGCCGCCGTGGCGGGTGATCGCTACAACTACGGAATCAACACCCTCAAGCCGGTGAACCTGTTTATTGACGAGGCGGCCGAGGTCATCAATCAGCCGACCATCCAGTTGATGAACAAGGGAGGTGGAGCCTTGTTTCGCGTGACGATCGCCACCCAGACGTTTGCCGACTTTGCCAGCCGCCTGGGGGATGAGAACAAGGCCCGGCAGGTGCTGGCCAACACCAATAACAAGATTGCCCTGCGCGTCCTTGATGCCGAAACACAGAAGTACATCGCCGATGGGATACCAAAGATCAAGGCCAGAGTAATGATGATTCGCTATGGCCATAACGTCGATTCCAGAATCCATGATGAATACACCGCGTCCTATCAGGAACAGGCTACCGAGGAGGAAGCCGACCTCATTCCGCCGGCCATCCTGAGTGAATTACCTCCGCTTCACTTCTTTGCTCGCATGTCGGGGGGGCGAACGATCAAGGGACGTATCCCGATCTTGAGGTGATGCGTGGCGCGACCTGACAGGAAGCAGGGAGAGTGGGGCGCCTTTGTGACCATCATCCTGATGGTGGGCGTTCTCGCCTGCTGGGCGCTGATTCCGGCCACGGTGCTTGAGTCGTCCTGGCGGACCGAGCAGGAGAAAATGGCACTTTGGGCTGGGGACAGCACCCATCGCTGGATTGGAGCCCAAGCAGGGGACGTGCTCAATCAAGTCGCAAGGGAAGGGGAACGGGCAACCAGCGGTCTCGGAATCAATCAGATCGATAATTGGCTGAAGGGCAGGGTCTATGTCACCCTGCTTTGGGCCAGTCTGATTGTGTATCGGGCCTATGCGCTTCTGATGTGGGGTCTGATCGGGATTCCGTTGATCCTGGCGGCAGCGGCCGACGGATTTTTGATTCGGGAGATTCGCAAGCACTCTTTCGTCTCCCAAAGCCCGATTCGTCACAAGATCGGCATTCACTTCTTTCGCCTGATCACCGTGGCGATGGTCGTCTGGTTGTGTCTTCCGGTTCCGGCGCCGATCTTTGTCGCCCCGGCGGTGATTGGGTTCATGGCGTTCTCGCTCTGGTTGTGGGCGAGCAACCTGCAGAAGAGGCTCTGAACGATTTCACAAATGGGCCGAGGGCAGTCGAGGTCTGTTAAGCAGGATTGGATGGAAATGTGGTCTTGTTTGCATTGGTGTTGTTGCTTCGAATCGCGGCCTGTGGCTGTGCGTTGCTCAGGAAAGCAATACTCTGTCATGAAGGCTGCTGTTGGCTGCCCGCTGCCGATGGGTAGAGTATTCCGATTGCGTGATCGACAAGCGTCAATAATTCCGTCTCCAATAGTATTGGGTTAGCATAGCGTCTTCACCATCACCATCAATGGAGTTCATCATGGCCCGCAAGAAAAAACTCGATTTTTCCGACATCTCGACTACCCGCAAGAATGAGAACCTCAATCAGAAGGATTTCTGGACACGGTATGGCGTTACCCAGTCAGGCGGATCCCGCTACGAATCCGGTCGCAATATTCCGAAGCCATTGGCCATCCTGCTATGGCTTCATCGGTCGGGGAAGGTGACGGATAAGGATCTGGCGGAAGCTTTGAAATAGCGGATGTGAGCTTCGTCAATCGACCCGAATAATTGGGGTGCCGGTTTATTAACTCGTTGAAGCTGTAGAAAACCCCCTTTTCCACCCGCAAAACCCTCTACGAATGGCGCGATGTTCATCGCGCCATTGGCGGTGTCCCATCGACAGTTGAAAGTTGGGACGGCGGCTGATGCATAAGTTAAGCGACCCGGTGCTTCGAGTCAATGCCGGTGACGTTTCTGCCAAGGGCGCTGGCAAGTATCCAGAGATCCTTGCTCCCTTGGAGTCGGCGAAACGATTTTTCCGCTTCGAGGAACCCCGTGGCAGTCCAGCGCAGTGCCATGTCGGCATTGCGATAGCGACAAACACGCCGACTGACACGGCGCACGGCACCATTCGGATTCTCGTCTCTCACCATCTCGTGCCCACTCACGTTCTCGTGGGCACAAGTTTCGTGGTTCCCATCGCCGCCGGCTAGACGTCGTCTAAAGAGCGCTTACGTTCATCGATTCGGAGAGCAACCGCTGCCCAAGCCGCTCAACATCAGATCGAGGTATTCGGCCAGATAACGCTTGGTCGGCACGCTCGGAACGCCGCGGCCGAAGGAGTGCTCCCAGATCACGCGCATCAGAAGAGGCGCCATGACGATGTGGGCCACGGCCTCGGTGTCGACCGCGCGGAACTCCCCGCGCGCCATACCGCGCGCTACCACCGCGCGCAGCAGATCGATGCCCTGCGCAATCACCGCATCGTGATAGATATGGGCGAAATCCGAAAAATTTCCCGCCTCGGAGAGGACCAGTTTCAGCAAGCCTCCGGCTTGGCCGGATCCGACCACCCGCCAGAAATCCAGAACGACCTCCCGCAGCAAGTCCGGCGAACTGCCGGCGTAATCCGCAAGCCGCTCCTTCCACTCAGATAGCGCCGGCACCAATCCCTCGCGCACCACCGCGTTGAACAGCGCCTCCTTGCTGTCGAAGTAAAGGTATAACGTGCCTTTCGCGACGCCGGCGCGGGCCGCTACGTCATCGAGTCTTGTCGCCGCATATCCTTTTTCGATAAAAAGCTGCAAGGCAGCCGCCGTCAGCTCCGACGGTCGGGCGTCCTTGCGCCGGCGGCGAATGGGTTTTTCCGAGGAATGACAGGCCATAACCCACTCCGACTAAAGACCTGTCCGTTCGTGTGTGCTGATCGATTCGAGATCTGGCACTGCTTCCCCAGCATCGACACGCAGGGGAACGAACATGGAGACCTATAGCATAGATAGGCACAATGATGTACTGTACAGTCTAGTCCAGCTTAATTCAATCAAAAACTTGAGGAAGCTTATGAGTCGTCCGGCAGAATTTCCATTCGCCGACAGCCATCAACGCCTGATCCAGGCTGCTGCAGAAGCCTTCATGGAAGAGGGTTACCGCGCCAGCATAGACCGCATCGCGGAACGCGCCGGCGTGGCCAGGCAGACCGTCTACAACCACTTCCCCTGCAAGGAAGATCTGTTCAGCGAAGTGGCCCGCAACCACGCAAACAACATCCTGGTCGCTCTGGACGGCGACGGAGGAGACGTTCGCGAGCGCCTACTGGGTTTCGCCACGGCCTTGCGCCAGCGAGTGCTGGGGGACGAAGGTCTTGCGATGTTCCGCGCTCTGAGCGCCGAAGTGCCGCGTCTTCCGGCACTGGGTCAGGCGTTTTTTGACAAAGGGCCCGGACAGACCGCCAGCCGGCTCGCCACTTTCCTTGCCCTCGCCATGGAAGAGGGTCATCTGCGCCGGGACGATCCCCTGTTTGCCGCCGAGACGCTGATGGGCATGCTCTACGGCTACGAGCATACCCGCCGGCTATTTTGCGGGTCCGGGAGTGCTTGTCCTGCTTTAGATGCGAAACAAACCAAGATCGCCCAGATTGTCGATTGTTTTCTTCGGGCCTTCGCCCCGGAACGATAAATGGTCCGGCGCAAGCTACTTGGATTCTTTCTCCAATATCAGGTTAACCACCTGACGGACCACCCTTCACAAATTGCCCGAAGAATGGGGAACGGAGAATGGCCACGAATCTCTAGATCGATTTGGTCCGATAAAACCAGTCAGGTCATGGGTATCGGCGCCCCCTGGAAGGTCATTCGCGTCCAACCTGTCCGTCGCGAGTTGCCGGGAATTTCCTCAGAGCCAATCAAGAAATTGCCAGATGATCATAAAGCGGCAGCAGAAACAAAAGTGATAGTGCCTGAAGAAAGCAGTCCGAAACTCGCGATCGTGCAAAACGCGGAGCCGGACGATGCGAACGCGAAAAGGCTGATCGAAAAGTAAATGAAGCTGCAGGACGATGTCGTTTCAGTCCTGAACGAGTCTGTCCGTGGCAAATCTGTTGATGCGATCGAGGAGGAGGAGGGAGGATTGCTGATCGCCGTCAGCGATGTCGAGGCGATACTAAAATCGAGTGGCCGCCAGTGGCTCAACACTCTTGTGCGAGATCGGCAGCATCAGCCCACTGCAGTAGTTCTTGAAGCCGGCGCCACGATCCACCCGGCCCAACACCTCTTCCCATGCGACGATCCTTTCGTCGGCACGTCACACCCGCAACTGAATCGGTCCACTCACGTACAACTCGATGATGGCGCACACCTTGCCGTGAATAACGAGCACACGGTTATAGACCGTGCCACCCTCTAACCGTAGATACAAATATCCCCAAGAGCAGAACCTCTTTGTAATGGGTTCAAGGGCAAAAGCCCCTCCGCTCATATTCAAGCCTGGATGGTCAGGTACTTTCCCTACCAAGCATCTCCGGGACTACGGCTCAGATTCAGCCCTGCATTCTCCGGTCAGGCTGCAGCGTTGTATCAAGTCGCGAATGTCCTCAACCCGCCACGCCGTAATACGCGCCCCTAGCGTCCGCACAGGTTGCGGATAGCGTCCCGATTTCACGCCAGCCCACCACGTCGACTTACTGACAGGAATAAGTGCAGGCATCGGCGGAATGGCTTTGGGGCTTCCAATGATTTGCGGCAGGCGAAGGTATCCAGTCTCAGGTAGTTGGTGCATTCGAGTTACTCCAGTGGGCGGAGTCGGTCCGCCATGTCTTGTGCGTCGATCCTGACGAATCCCACGTTTTCAGCTCGTTCATGAAGTCGAGCCAACTGATGAGCTGCAGTCGGTCGACCTCACACCGAGCGCGATCAATATCCGTGCGATGGCATGTTTCGCCGTCTCTTCATGAATACGGAATTGCTCTCAAAACTGTCGGCGTATATGCCATAGGCGATATGTCGCAAGTCGTATGGACGTATTTATATGATGCCATCTAGTTAATAAAACATTGTCATCGGCCGCATTTCCCTCCCTTTCATCTGACGAAAGGGGGGGCGCCATGGCGCTCAAACAAGGCAATGGTCTACAGGGCTGGGAGATTGCGGTCACCAAGAAACTCATCGGAGAATTCCGTCGGCGGTCACGAAGTCTGTACCGGGAGGAATTCGACGACCTTCTGCAGGAATGCCTGATGCACTGGCCTGAGGTGAGTAGTGTCGATCTGGGATCGGGATACGTTGAATTTTTCGTGGACAGGAAATCCGTTGGACGGGCAAAATCTGATGAACCGGATGGAACAGCGGCTCGCAGAAGATAGCGACTACCTCGCCCGGACGGAGAAGCGGATGGGCGATCTGAAGGCTGAGATTGCAAAGCAGTTTGACAAGGCGGATCGGCTGGCATGGCTGGCCTTCCGTCAGAAAGAAATCGACGCTGCCCTGGATCTATCGAAGGCGATACGTCGGCGGTCGAAGAGGAAGAAACCTCTGAAACTGTTTGAATCACTCCTTGTGGGGCATCACGCCCCACAAGGGCGTGGCGCCCCATGTTGAAAAACTTCGCGCGCGGCCGGGTGCTGCGGTAGGCCATCGGTGGTTTCCTGACAACTCTGTTTCGATGGCTTCTTTGCAGCAGCGAACTTGAAAAATTCAATTTCGGCTATCCGCGCACTCCCTCCCTCGCTGGCCACCGAGATGCATGCCGATGCCTCGCCTGTCGGTGCAGCCGGCCACCGCTTTTACGGTGGCATGGCTAAGGGATGACGTATCGCCTGGAATTTACCGGCACGGGGTGCGAGTAGCGCCGTTGCGACCCATGCGCAAAGATTTCGCTTTCGATGTCGCCAAAACAGTCCTCGGCAAGATAGCGGGGGCGCGCTTGCTGCGCATTGCCGATGATTCAGCGTCATCAAACAACGAAGCTGTACCCGCAAGGTTGTCGCGCATCGCCCGCAAAGCTTTATAGGCGCCGGTAATCTGCTCTTCGTTCAGTCCCCGCATGGCTCTGATTCTAACGACATCCGCTACTTTTTCGACCGTTCGGATTTGGCGTAAGCCTTCTGCACTCAAGAACATCTGATTGACTCGGCCATCGTTTGGATCTGTTCGTCGCTCCACCAGTCCGGCGGAGGCAAGATCATCGAGCAAACGTGCCAACGTCATCGGCCCCACCTCGAGAAGCTCGGCTAGCTCGACTTGCCGGATACCTTGATGCATGGAGAGGTATAACAGTGCACGCGCCTGAGCCAAGGTCAACCCGCTGCCTTTCAGTGCCTCGTCGAAAACCCGCCTAATAAGGCGCCATACATCCGAGAGCATGAAGCCTAGATTGTCGCGTTGAAGGTCCATGGGGTTGCGCCAATTGGTAAGTAAAGCTTATGATCTGGGTACAGTGCTGCTCGCCTGGATCAGCACTTGTCGAACAGGATAGCTCAATATGAATTCAAACGCTCCGCATCCTTGGCGCGACCTGATGGCCAATATACCCTTCAACCAGGAGCTCGGAATTGAGTTCGGCCATGTTGATGGCTTGAATTGTGCGTTACGTCTGCCTTACCGTGACGCTTTGGTCAGCGATCTGCATACGCAGTCGATGCACGGTGGTGCTCTGGCTGCACTTGCAGACAACACGTTTGGTTTTGCGGTGTTTCGCCGATTGACGACGCATCGCGCATTCGCGACGCTGGACCTGCGCATCGACTACATGCGTCCAAGCTTGCCGGGTGTAGCCGTCACCTGTGTTGCGTGCTGCCACGAGGTCAGTGACCAGTTCGCATATGTTCGCGGGCACATCTACGACGACACACCGGATCGCCCGATCGCGACTGCGGTCGGCGTGTTTATTTTCACAAGCGGCCTGCTGCCAAACGCTCCGGAGATTCTGCGTGATGTCACTGTCTGATGCCATTTCTGCCGCAAAAGCGACTCGCGATGGGGCACCCTTGATCGCCGAGATGCCCTTTGCGCAATTTCTGGGCATGCGCCTGGAATTGGACCAGCAAGAGCCGCTCTTCTTCTTGCCCACATCGCCCCGGTTGATCGGAAATCCCAGGTTGCCGGCAATGCACGGTGGCGCGATGGCGGGTTTTCTCGAATGCGCAGCTATGGTGCATTTGTTGTGGACAAATGGATCGATTGGCCTACCAAAACTGGTTGACTTCCGAATCGACTATCTGCGCAGCGCAAAGGTGCTGGATACTTGGGCAGTAGTTCGACCATTGCGCGTGGGTGGCCGGGTTGCAAACGTACGAGTCGAGGCCTGGCAGGAAAGCCCAGACCGAATAGTCGCCGTTGGCAGCGGGAACTTTCTGCTTTCAGGCTGAGGCGTTTTCTGTGGTGTTTCCTCATGCTGCGTTATGATTATTACATAAAATTCGCTGAAGACGTTGAGCATTTATTTCGTCGGCCGCAATTTTAAGTGGCGACTGAATTGGAACCCTCACCATCTGACTGGAGCAGACCTCGATGATCGATAAACCTTCTGCGGCCGCGTTAGCGCCGACGCTGCTGATCGACAGCGACCACCCCGACGTAATCGCGTTTGCGCACATCAACGCCAGAGGCACAACCGAACGTGAGCGGGCCGTCTCGTTGTACTACGCCGTACGCGATGGGTTCCGCTACGACCCGTACCTTATTGATCTCTCGCCCGCTGGCATGCGTGCAAGCCGTGTGCTGGAGACCCGAGTCGGATGGTGCGTGACGAAGGCGGCACTACTGACCGCTGCGGCGCGCGCTGCAGGAATTCCGGCGCGCGTGGGTTACGCCGACGTACGTAACCACCTGTCGACAGAGCGCATGCGGCAGATGATGCAAACCGACCTTTTCATCTGGCACGGTTACTCGGAACTGTGGCTCGAAGGTGCCTGGGTCAAGGCTACGCCGGCGTTCAATATCGAGCTATGCGAGCGCTTCGGCTTGCTACCCCTCGATTGGGACGGGCGCGCTGATTCGCTCTACCACCCGTGCGACCGCGAGGGCCGGCGGCACATGGAATACGTGCACCAGCGAGGCAGCTTCTACGATATGCCGCTGACGCAGATGGTCGCCGATTTCGCCGCCACCTATCCGCGGCGTCGGGCAACCGAAACGCCCGAGGCCAGCTTCGACGCAGATGTCGACCGCGAAACGCGATAAGCGTAGGCGTGCCCGCGATAAGACAGGCTGCTTTGCAAAACCAACTCGCCCCGCTGCTTTTGGCTGATTCTGCTGAAAACCTCAATATTTAAATGATTTTTCTGCGACAGCGTTTTTCAATGCTGGCGTATTGATGCTCATTTCTGGGTTTGGGCGCTGAACCTCGAACCGTCGTACGCCAGCAATATCTTTCGGTACATGGCGATCTTCCTGTTGCCGTTTCCGTGTGTCACGCTGCCTTCACGGTGTCGCGTTTCACGCCGATCAGCTCCGGCTGGAACCGCGCATCATGAAGCCGGGTTGGGCGCGAGATAACGAAACCAGAAAGTAAGCCAAAAACGTCACTTTACATGGGTACATTTCAGCCCGAAAAAATAGCCGAAACCCCTCCGCTCAAGGGCTCGGCTATTTCAGTCGTTCAAAGTTCGGTTTAACCGCCCTTTATCGCTTGCGTCCCCGCGCTTGATGACTGGGCGACATTGTGGCAAGCCATGCCCAGGACATAACAATGGCAATATAATTGAGTCCGAGCATCCATGTCTCCGTCCCGGAGACGCCGTCTACCGTCCAATCCGAAAGGGGCCACAGAAATGACGTGGGGTAGAAGTCATGGGCGTGGGTAGGGATGTCGAGCAGAATGTGTAGTCCCCATCCGCCCATTTCCCAGCAAGGGCGACGGCGCCACCAGCAGGCGAAGACGAGAGCCGCCGCAAAGACGACGGCACTGTGGCCCAGACTGTATAGGATGACGGTCAGCCGGAAAATCGGGTGGCCATTCAAGGATGCATGTCTCAGGGACTCGGGGTTGAAGAGCTGAGCCCACGTCAGGTTTCCGTCGACGACGCCGAGGATGATGAATCCGAACAGCGGCGTGAAAGCCACGAGATCGGGCGCAATACCCCAGGCAATCGCGCCCCGCGTACTCACGGGCTGCCCGTGTTGCGTCAATGCTTGCGCCCCTACCGATGCCCACAGGCCATGCGCCAGAATGTCCATCGTTATCGAGGCCCGCGCACAATCGCGCCTTCATTCACGGCGGTGGACAGAGCGCATCCGAAGCGGACGGAGCCACGAATACATGCGCTCGCCCAAGCGCCACGGGGGCATTCGGGGTACGCTGCCAGCAGCGTATCCCAACGGTTGCGACACGCTTGCCAACCCTATGTATCTCACAACTTGCGAACAAATCTCTTGGTTCGGCGGTACTCAGGTAGTCAATTGAGAAATCTACCAGCTTGGGTAGTAGTTCATCACGCAGCAGGGCGTAGGTCTCCGAAAGCGCAACCACTTGCATAAAGGTCGCGACCACGCCACCGTGGAGCGCCGGCAGGATCGGGTTGCCGATCCTGCGGGCATCGAAGGGCATGTGATAAGCAACCTCATCCGATTCGTGTGGATCGATCAACCGGATACCAAGATGACGCGCATAGGGGATGGCTTCCAGCGTGGCAGCGATTCGCTGATGCATCCGCAAAGCGTCGGTGCCCGATCGTTCATTTGTTCCATTCACGGCTTGCCTCCCAAGAAACTTGCCGCGTCAGAAATACGAACCGAACTCGACGACAGCATGAACGTGCCTACAGCAATCGCCGACACCTTTGATTGAGGGCCGCTGAGCAATTCGCAGCGTGCAAATGCGATGGACTTTGTCATTCGGTAGCACTCGGCCACGGCGACAAGATCGGAATCCATCGTCGCCGGCGCCAGATGGTCAATACGCATATCCAGGGTGGCAATCGGAACGTAACGCCCCAACGCGTGAAAGACCGCCATGCCGCAGGCCGAGTCAGCCATGCTGAACAACACGCCAGGAAAGAAGAACGTCGCGCCCGGATCGCCGGAAAGGAATGGCTGAGGAGACAGTCGCATCCTTGACTTGCCGTCGGGTGCAGGGGCCATCAGTTGCAGCCCGATGTCGCTGCCATGGGGCATATGTTTCATAAACAACTTAGCCAAATCGGCAATCGATATATCTTTCGGGGAGGCTGTATTCATGGCAACTTATTACGGCGTCTCCGTGCGTTCGCTCGGTGTGGCTGATCCGGCGGCTGTCAGCGTATGAGGCTGGTCACTCGCGGTGTGACTTCTCTGTTTCGCCACGGTTGCTCTCCTATTCGACTCAGATAGAACCAGTCCCTGGCCGGCGGGCCATTCACTCCTGGAGTTTCTCGGTCTATCCACCGGCACCTCCCGTGAGCCCGCGTATCGGTGATTCAAGCCGTCGTTTGCCCTCGCGGACGCAAACCATCAAGCAATAAGTCCATACAGGCATTGAAGTAGGGTTCGGCATCCAGAGGTTCGTTATCGACAGCGCCCAGGGATTCCTGCCAAATGAAGAACCAGACTAGCGGTGCGGTGAGAAGAGTGACTCCGTACCGTGGATCAATCCGACGAAATTGCCCATCGGCAGCGCCTCGGCTTAGTAAGGCGCCAAGATCGCGACGGGCGGGACCGACCACTTCCTTAAGATAAAAACGCGCGAGTTCCGGGAAATTGGTGGCCTCCGTAATGATCACCTTGGGAATGGCGGCGGCCGGGTTCCCGACCAAGGACTGGAACCATCCACCAAGAATCTGTCGCAGCAAGTCGTCAACCTTGCCATCATGGTTGGCGACGGCTTCTTCAGTTCGGTTCACGGTGCTCACCAAGGTTTCCTGCACCGCAGCCTTGAACACATCTTCCTTGTTATCGAAGTAACGGTAGATCGTTCCGCCACTCACTCCTGCCTGGCGGGCGATGTCCTCCATCCGGGTAGCCGAAAAGCCCTTTTGCGCAAAAACCTCCAAAGCGGCGCGGATGATCTCCTCTGGCCGTTCGGCACTGCGACGACGCCAGCGCGGGAAACTGCATGGATCGTCAGATAGGCACTGCACATGTTTAGACATAGTCTTTGGCGGTAAAAGTAAATGAATCTCCAATTAGTTATGATACACTTCAATCAGCATATTCGGTAGGTTGGCAATCCTCTTGGTGTATGAACGCAGAAACCCGACAGAAAATTCTCGATGCCGCGTTCCATGCCATTTTAGAGAGCGGCTATCGGGCGAGTGTCGACGACATTGCCCGGCGGGCGGGGGTCGTCAAGCAAACGATCTATCATCATTTTGCGGGAAAGGATGCGCTGTTCGCCGAGACAGTCAGATGCATGGCGGAAAGCGTCCGGGTTTCGCTCGACGAAGAGCCGGCGGACCTTCGCTCGTGCTTGTTGCGCTTTGCTGCCGCTTATCGTGAGAAAGTATTCGGTGGCACCGGAATTTCGTTCCACCGCGTTCTGGTTTCCGAGGTGGCGCGATTTCCTGAATTGGCCAGGGCAGTATTTGCCGCGAATCTGGGCGAAACGCGGCGGCGACTTGCGGCAACGCTCAGCCGGGCCATGGCGCTGGGCGAGCTGCGCCGGGACGACCCGGAATTCGCATCGGAGATGCTTTTGGGCATGCTGACAGGGATTGAGCACGGCCGGTGCGTCTTCAATGCCGAGCTTCCCACCGACAAGGCCCCCGAGCGCGCCGGGCGCATCGTCGATTGTTTTCTGCGCGCTTTTAGCTACGAATACACCCAACAAGCCTGAAGGATTTGCCAATGAACTCCACGCCTTACCGCACGCGGCTGTCAGCCGTGATCTTGATGGCCGCGATGTTGTCCGCATGCGGTGACGACGCAGGGAAGAAATCGGCGCCCCCGGGTGCCGGGATGCCGCCGCCCGAAGTGGACGTAATCACTGTTGCCGCCGGGAGTGCGACCGTTACGCAGGATCTGCCAGGCCGCCTGCAGGCAGTACGATCCGCTCAAGTAAGGGCCCGCGTCGAAGGCGTCGTGGAGAAGCGCCTGTTTACCGAGGGCACGGACGTCGCGGCCGGTACGCCTCTGTTCCAGATCGACGCCCGCACCTACCAGGCACAGGCCGTTGCGGCCGCAGCCGACCTCGCGGCAGCCAAAGCGGTGTTTGCCCGGTATACGCCGCTACTCGAAATCAAGGCGGTCAGTCAGCAGGAGTTTGATGCCGCCGAGGCGCGCGTCAAGCAAGCTGAAGCCGCCTCGGCCAAAGCCAGGCTGGATCTCGAAAACGCCGTGCCGCCAGCGCCAATTTCCGGCCGTATCGGCCGCGCGATGGTCACCGAGGGGGCCCTGGTGGGCAAGGGCGAGGCCACGCATTTGGTCACCATCGAACAGCTCGACCCGATCCGCGTCGAGTTTTCGCAGTCCTATTCGGATCTGCTGCGCCTGCAGCAGGCGGTCAGGAACGGCAAGCAGAAGAAGGCCGATGCGGCGAAAGTCGAAATGGTGCTCGAAGACGGTTCGCTCTATGCGGAGAAAGGCCGCCTCCAGTTCACCGACCTCGCCGTCGATCCGAACAGCGGTGCCGTGCTCCTGCGCGCCGAGTTCCCCAATCCGCGTCGCGAGTTGCTGCCCGGCACCTTCGTGCGCGTGCGTTTTCCGCAAGCCCAGCTCGACAACGCGATCCGCGTGCCGCAGCGCGCGGTGCAGGGCGGCGCCCAGGGCCAGTTCGTGATGGTGGTCGATGCTACAGGCAAGGTGACGCCGCGGCCGATCAAGACCAGCACCATGTCCGGCGGCGACTTCATCGTCGACGACGGGCTGAAAGGCGGCGAGCAGGTGATCGTCAATGGCCTGCAGAAGGCCCGACCGGGCGCCGTGGTCAAGCCCCTGCCGTGGACTCCGGGCGCGCCGCTGATGGCGGCGGCGACGGGGGCAAACCCGGCGGCAAACCCGGCGGCGCCGGCCGCCAAGCCCAATGAAGAAAAGAAGTAAGCCATGATCCCAAAATTCTTCATTGACCGGCCGATCTTCGCCTGGGTCATCGCCATCATCATCGTGCTCGGCGGCCTGCTCGCCCTGCGCCAGCTGCCGGTGGCGAGCTACCCTGCGGTGGCGCCGCCGGCGCTGGCGATTACGGTCAATTACCCCGGCGCCTCGGCCAAGGTGGTCGAAGAAACCGCGGTGGCGCTGATCGAACAGGAGCTCAACGGCATCGAGAACCTGCTTTACATGGAGTCCGCCTCCGAGCAGAACATCGGCACCATCACGCTGACTTTCCAAGCCGGCACCAATCTCGATCTGGCCTCGGTGGAAACCCAGAACCGCATCAAGCGCGCCGAACCGCGCCTGCCCGAAGAGGCGCGGCGCCTGGGCATCACCGTGGTCAAGTCGGCGCGCAACTACCTGATGTTCATTTCCCTGTTCTCGCCGGACAAGTCACAAGACAACGTCGCGCTCGGCAGCTACGCGGCCGCCAATGTACTGGAAAGCATCCGCCGCACGCCGGGCGTGGGCGAGGCGATCCTGTTCGGCACTGAGTATTCGATGCGGCTGTGGCTGAAGCCCGAGCGCCTGACGGCCTTCGGCCTGACCCCGGCCGATGTGGCGAAAGCGGTGCGCGCGCAGAATGCCCAGATCGCCACCGGCGAGCTCGGCCAGGTGCCGGCCGCGCCGGGCCAGGAATATGCGGCCACCATCATTACCCAGGGCCGCCTGGCAACCCCCGAGGAATTCGGCAACGTCATCATTCGCAGCGACGCGCGTGGCGCCACGGTACGCGTCAAGGATGTCGCTCGGGTAGAACTCGGCGCCCAGGATTATTCGATTGCTGCCCGCGTCGATGGCCAGCCCACGGCCGCGATTGCCGTGCGCATGGCGCCGGGCGCCAATGCGCTCAACACCGCCAAGGCGGTCAATGACCGGATGACCGAACTGGCGAAATACTTTCCGCCGAGCATTTCCTGGATGGTGCCCTACGACACCTCGACCTTCGTCGACATCTCGATCAGCGAAGTGGTCAAGACCCTGATCGAAGCCATGATCCTTGTCGTGCTGGTGATGTACCTGTTTCTCGAAAACGTGCGCGCCACCTTCATTCCGGCCGTGGTGGTGCCGGTGTCGCTGTTCGGCGCGCTGATCGGCCTGTACGTGCTCGGCTACTCGATCAACGTGCTGACCCTGTTCGCCATGGTGCTGGCCATCGCCATCGTCGTCGACGATGCCATTGTCGTGATCGAGAACGTCGAGCGCATCATGAGCGAGGAAGGCCTGAGTCCGCGCGATGCGACGCGCAAGGCGATGGGCCAGATCATCAATGCCATCATCGCCATCACCGTGGTCCTGACCGCGGTGTTCGTGCCGCTGCTGTTCTTCGGCGGCTCGGTCGGTGCGATCTACCGCCAGTTCGCGGTGACCCTGATCCTGACCATGGGCTTCTCGGCCTTCATGGCGCTGACCTTGACGCCGGCGCTGTGCGCGACCCTGCTCAAGCACGAACCGGGCGCCGACGACGTGATGCCGCACAGCGGTTTCTTCGGCTGGTGGAACCGTTTCTTCGCTGCCACCGTGCGCCGCTACATTGGTGTTACCCGGCGCATCCTCGGCCGGCCCGGACGCTGGCTGATCCTCTATGCCGCCATTCTTGGTGCCACCGGATGGTTCTTCACCAAGCTGCCGGGCAGCTTCCTGCCCAGCGAAGACCAGGGCTACTTCCTCAGCATCGTCCAGCTGCCCTCGGGCGCGACGCAGGAGCGCAGCCTCGAAGTTCTCGAAACAGTCGAGAAGCACTATCTGGCGCAGAAGGAAGTCGCCCACGTGATCGGCGTCCTTGGATTCTCGTTCTTCGGCCGCGGCCAGAACGCCGCCATCACCTTCGTCCGGCTCAAAAGCTGGGATGAACGGCCGAACAAGGAAAACAGCGCGGAGTCGGTAGTGCAGCGTGCCAACATGGCCTTCTTCCGCATCAAGCAGGCCATGATCTTCGCCATCAATGTGCCGCCGATACCGGAACTGGCGGCGGTAGGCGGCTTCGACTTCCGCATGCAGGACCGCGGCGGTCTCGGTCGCGACAAGCTGCTCGAAGCGCGCAACATGGCGCTCGGCCTGGCCGGACAGAACCCGGCACTGGTCGGTGTGCGCCCGGAGGGGCAGGAGGCCGGTCCGCAGATCTTCCTCAGCGTGGACCGCGTCAAGGCACGTGCGCTGGGCATCGACCTCGGCGATCTGAATGAAACCCTGCAATCGACCCTGGGAACGGCCTACATCAACGACTTCGTACGCGAGGGGCGCATCCTGCGCGTGCAGATGCAGGCTGAAGCCGACACCCGGCGCACGCCGGAAGACCTGCTGCGGCTGCCGGTCAGGAATGCCCGCGGCGACATGATCCCGCTGGCAGAAATCGCCACCGCGAAATGGATCGTCGGCAGTCCCAAGCTCGACCGCTACAACGGCCTGCCTTCGATGAAGATCGCCGGCAATCCGGCCCCGGGGCGATCGACCGGCGAAGCCCTGCTGGCGATGGAAGACGTCGCCGCCAAGCTGCCGGCCGGCATCGGCTTCGAGTGGTCGGGCAGCTCCTTCGAGGAGCGGCTCTCCGGCACCCAGGCGCCCTTCCTCTTCGCCGTTTCGCTGGTCGTGGTATTCCTTTGCCTTGCAGCGCTGTACGAGAGCTGGTCGATTCCCTTCGCGGTGATGCTGGTGGTGCCGCTGGGCATCTTCGGCGCGGTGCTGGCCGTGACTTTCCGCGGCTTGCCCAACGACGTGTATTTCAAGGTCGGCCTGATCGCCATCATCGGCCTCTCGGCGAAGAACGCGATCCTGATCATCGAGTTCGCCCGCGAGCTGCAGGAACAGGGCAAGGACTTGATCGAGGCCACGCTCGAAGCCTGCCGCTTGCGCTTCCGGCCGATCCTGATGACCTCGATCGCCTTCATGTTCGGCGTGCTGCCGCTTGCGGTATCCACCGGCGCCGGCGCCAACAGCCGTATTGCCATCGGTACCGGCGTGATCGGCGGCATGTTCACCGCCACCGTATTGGCAGTCTTCCTGGTCCCGGTATTTTTCGTGGTGGTGCGGCGCTTCTTCCCGGGGCACGCACGCCACCACGAGGAGAAGCATGATGCGTAAATTTCTCCCTCTCGCCGTCGCCCTCGCCCTCGCGGGCTGCTCATTCACGCCGGATTACCAGCGCCCCGCGGCGCCGGTGCCCGAGGCCTGGCCGGCAAGAGTTGGCGCTGGCGATACGGCGCCAGGCGCGGCGATCGCCGCTGACTGGCGCGCTTTCTTTACCGATCCGCGCCTGCAGGCCCTGATCGCCGCGGCGCTGGAACACAACCGCGATCTGCGCATATCGGTCGCGCGCGTCGATGAGGCGCGCGCGCTGGCCGGCATCGCCCGCGCCGACCGCTTGCCGACCGTCGATCTGGCGGCCCAGCGCGCCGCCTCGCTGACACCGGCCGATGTTTCCGGCAGCGGTCGCCAGGTGAACAGCCAGCGTTACGACGTCAATCTGGCCGTCGCCGCCTTCGAGCTGGACTTCTGGGGCCGGGTCAAGAGCCTCGACGACGCCGGGCGTGCCAACTTCCTGGCCAGCGACTATGCGCGCCAGGCCTTCCGCCTGTCGCTGATCGCCGATGTCGCCAATGCCTGGTTGAGCCTGCTGGAACTCGGCGAGCGCCGTGCACTGGCCGTCGAGACCCTGAAGAGCCGCGAAGAAACCCGCAACCTGGTCGGCCGCCGCCGCGACGTGGGTCTCGCCGGCGATCTCGATTACCTGCAGGCCGACGGTGCCTACCAGAACGCGCGCGCCGAAGTCGCCAGCCTCGCGCGCAGTCACGCCGCGGCGGAAAACGCCTTGCGCCTGCTGGTTGGCGCGGCACCCGCGGAAACCGCGGGCGGCAGCCTGGCGCAGAGCGGGCTGGTGGCCGAAGTCGCAGTGGGTTTGCCCAGTGAGGTATTGCTGCAGCGACCCGACGTCAAGGCCGCCGAACAGAAGCTGATCGCCGCCAATGCCAACATCGGCGCCGCGCGCGCCGCCTTTCTGCCCAAGATCGTGCTGACCGCTGCGCTGGGCACCGCCAGTCACGGCCTCTCGGGTCTGTTCGAAGCCGGCAGCGGCGCCTGGAGTTTCATTCCGGCCCTGCGCCTGCCGCTGTTCGACAGCGGGCGTACGGCTGAAAACGTCGACCTCGCCAGCGCGCGCAAGCTCATCGCCGTCGCCGAATACGAGAAGACCATCCAGCAGGCCTTCCGCGAAATCGCCGATCTGCTCGATGCGCGCCGGCAACTGGCCGAACAGTTGCAGGCCCAGGAAGCCGGCGTTGCCGCCCAGGGCCGGCGCCTGACGATCGTCGATGCACGCTACAGGGCCGGCGTCTCTAGCCACCTCGAACTGCTCGATGCCCAGCGCGAACACTTCGCCGCGCAACAGTCGGCGCTGGCGGTACGGCGGCAGTTGCTGTCGACCGCGGCAAGTTTTTACAAGGCACTCGGAGGCGACGACGGGAAGGAGGCGCGGGACTTGTGACGACCAGTTGCCTTGCACACGTTGCAGCGACAGAATCGGAAGGCTGCACGGGGTTGCTGGCCTGCTTCGATCGGATCGCTTCATGCGGAGAATGGCGATATGTCCTCGCTACGCCATACCTGAACGGCGGGTTGCTCCCAAGAGACCTGTACATCCAGGAGTCGCCGTTCCATGGCTGATGCCGTTACAAACACTCAATCGCCCACCATCGGGTTGCCGCATTTAAGGACACGCCGCGTGAAGCGGCTCCTTCTTCTGGTCGTAATACCGGCCGTCGCTGTTCTAGTGGGCGCCACCCTGTATCTCAGGGGCGGACGGTATGTCGAAACCGACAATGCCTATATCAAGGCGGACAAAGTTCCGGTTAGCGCAGAGGTTTCGGGCGCAATCAAGGATGTGTTGGTGAGCGAGAACCAGACGGTTGCCGCGAATCAGCCGTTATTTCGTCTCGATCCCGCACCGTTCGAGGTTGCCGTTGCCAAGGCGGAAGCCAAGCTCGCGCAGGTGAAGACAGATCTTTCTGCACTCAGAGCAAGCTACCGGGAGAAGCAAGCCGAGATTGCCTTGGCACGCTCGAAATATGCCTTTGCCTTGAAGGATCAGCGGCGGCAGTCCGATCTGGTGGCCAAGAACTTTATCTCCGCGTCCAGATTTGACGACGCCAAACAGGGGTCCGACCTTGCCGGGCTGCAGATCGGCGCTTTAGAGCAAGACTTGAAGCGCATCGCAGAAACCCTGGGAGGAAGTGTCGATGCGCCGGCAGATCGTCATCCAAGCTATCGCGCCGCGCTGGCCGAACTCGAACAGGCCAAGCTCGATCTCGCGCGCGTCGAGGTAAGGGCCTCGTTGCCCGGCACCGTGAGCAAACCGCCCAAGCCGGGGCAGTACGTTACGACAGGTTCCATGGCGATGGCCCTGGTGGTCAGCGGCAATCTGTGGGTCGAGGCCAATTTCCCCGAAACCGATCTCACCTATGTTCGCCCCGGACAACCGGTCACGATTCATATCGACACGTACCCCGATGCGGCATGGAAAGGCGAGGTCGACAGCCTGAGCCCGGCCACCGGCGCCGAGTTCTCGGTCATCCCCGCCCAGAATGCCACAGGCAACTGGGTCAAAATCGCCCAGCGAGTGCCTGTGCGGATCAAGCTCGAAGTGGCGCAGGGTATGCCGCAACTACGCGCGGGCTTGAGCACGATTGTGGAAATTGATACCGGTCATCGCAGGCGCATTCTGGGCGTCTCCCTCTGAGGGCAGGACAATGACCGCCGCCATGACTACCGCCAACCCGGAAGGCACGCATCGCGGCTTGATCACCGTGTCGGTCATGCTGGCGACCATCATGCAGGCGCTGGACACCACGATTGCCAACGTGGCGTTGCCGCACATGCAGGGGACGATGGGTGCAACGCAAGATCAGATTTCCTGGGTATTGACCTCCTACATTGTCGCAGCGGCCATTTGCATGCCCCTGACCGGTTTTCTGACGGCACGCTTGGGACGCAAGCGGGTCTTCATGTGGTCGGTGGTCGGCTTTACGGTGGCCTCGATGCTCTGCGGCGCGGCGCAAAGCCTGAACCAGATTGTGCTGTTTCGCCTGCTGCAAGGGATATTCGGCGCGAGCCTCGTGCCATTGTCGCAAGCCGTGCTGCTCGATACCTATCCGCGCGAGCGCCATGGATCGGCGATGGCGATGTGGGGCGTGGGCGTGATGGTGGGGCCGATTCTCGGCCCGTCGCTCGGCGGCTGGCTAACCGAGTATTACAACTGGCGCTGGGTGTTCTACATCAACCTACCGTTCGGCCTGCTGGCATGGTTCGGTCTGGCGGCATTTGTGCACGAGACGCCCACCGACCTTTCACGGCGCTTCGATCTGCTCGGCTTCGGGTTGCTCAGTCTGGCCATCGGCGCGCTCCAGATGATGCTCGACCGGGGCGAGTCGCTCGACTGGTTCGCCAGCCCGGAAGTCATTGCTGAGGCGATACTCGCAGGCATGGCGCTCTATCTCTTCATTGCGCACATGTTCACCCACGAGCACCCGTTCATCGAGCCCGGTCTGTTCAAGGATCGCAACTTCAGCGTCGGGCTGCTGTTCATTTTCATCGTGGGCGTCATTCTGCTCGCCACGATGGCCTTGCTGCCACCATTCATGCAAAACCTGATGGGCTATCCGGTGATCGATGTCGGCTATCTGCTGGCCCCTCGCGGCGTCGGCACCATGTTCGCCATGATTGCCGTAGGCAAGTTATCCGGCAAGGTGGACGTGCGCCACATGATTTTACTGGGCCTCATGCTGACCAGCCTGTCTCTGTGGGAGATGACCAATTTCAACACCGATATCGACGGCTGGGACATCGTAAGGACCGGCATTACACAGGGGTTGGGGCTCGGGTTTATCTTCGTGCCGCTGTCCACCATCACCTTCTCCACCCTGGCGCCGCGCTACCGCAACGAAGGCACGGCGCTGTTCAGCCTGATGCGCAACCTCGGCAGCAGTATCGGCATCTCGGTGGTGATTACCTACCTGGCGCAACGTACACAGTCCAATCATGCGGCGTTCGCCGATTACATCAACCCCTTCAATCTGGCGTTGAGACAGGCGGTCGAGGCTGGTGCCTACAATCTGACCACGCCCGAGGGGCTGGCGGCCATCAACGGCGAGGTGACGCGCCAGGCCGCCACCTTGGCCTATTTGCAGGATTTCCGGCTGATGATGTGGATTACGCTGGCGGCGATCCCGCTGATTATCCTGCTGCGGACTCCGGCAAAGCAAGCTGCTGCCAGCGGGACTCACGCGGCGATGGACTGACCTTTTTGACGCTATCGGACGAGACCTCGCATGTTCAAATCCATTATTTTTGCCTACGACGGCAGCGCCGAGTGCCGGGATGCACTCGAAGATGGCATTGCCCTGGCGAGCCGCTTTAGCGCCCGCTGTTATCTGCTGGCGGTGATCCCGCCACCGCACCCCATGGCTCTTGCCACCGGGCCGCTGCCCGACGAATTGGTCGGGGAAGAACGGTCTTACGTCAGCACCATTCTTGAGGAAGGGCTCGAACGGCTTAGGCAGGCCGGAGTGGAAGCGATAGGCATTCTGAGGACGGACGAATCGCCGGTCGAGGCCATCGCCGCTGTTGCCCGCGAGACCTGCGCCGACCTCGTCGTTATCGGCCATCATCGGCGCTCGGCCTTTGGCCGCTGGTGGCGCGGGTCGGTCGGCCACTCCCTGCTGGATCAATTACCGTGCGGCCTGTTCGTTTCAATGCCGAGGGGCGAGGAACAGCGAGCCAGGTTGAAATAGTGGATGCCATCGTTGAAATGGAACCCATCCGACCGATGGCGTGGATCACGCTGGCGGCTATCCCCTTGGTCGCGCCGTTGCGCGCTTCGGCGAAATCGCCCCACTGGTCGAAGCGTATGCGGCGATGGTTTGAGGAGCGAACGAATGCCTGACAATTCGCCAAGCAGTTCCATACGTGAAAGCGGACCGGCAATGAGCGTCTGGACCAAGCTTATCGGGCATCTCGGCCATTCTGTCGCCGCAAGAATCTGGCGCCTTGGTTTTGCCACCCGTTTTCTGCTGGCGACGCTGTCGCATTCCGGGACGGCATTGAGGCGTTTACCGCTGACGATCCG
The DNA here is from genome assembly GCA_043826925.1 of Pseudomonadota bacterium. Taxonomy (GTDB): domain Bacteria; phylum Pseudomonadota; class Gammaproteobacteria; order Burkholderiales; family Rhodocyclaceae; genus Sulfuritalea. The sequence goes on along the minus strand of JBDRPN010000037.1, from coordinate 37,302 downwards.
CGAGATCTACTTCACCGGCGTCCTGTCGCTGATCATCATCATCGTTTCGGGCCTTTTCGTGGGCATGGTGCTGGGCTTGCAAGGTTACGACACGCTGCAACGCTACGGATCTTCCGAGGCGCTGGGCGTGCTCGTCGCGCTGTCTCTGGTGCGTGAACTCGGTCCCGTCGTGGCGGCGCTGCTGTTCGCCAGCCGCGCGGGATCCGCAATCACGGCCGAGATCGGCTTGATGAAGGCGACCGAGCAACTCTCCGCGATGGAGATGATGGCCGTCGACCCAATCGCCCGGATCGTGGCACCGCGCTTCTGGGCCGGCGTGATATCGATGCCGCTGCTGGCGGCGCTTTTCTCGGCCTTGGGCGTTTTCGGCGGCTATCTCGTCGGCGTGCAATTGATCGGCGTCGATGAAGGGTCATTCTGGTCGCAGATGCAGGCGTCGGTGGATTTCCGCGAGGACATCATTAACGGCGTCATCAAGAGTTTCACGTTCGGCATCATCGTCAGCTGGATCGCGGTGTTCGAAGGGTATGACTCGGACCCCACGGCCGAGGGCGTTTCGCGCGCCACGACGCGTACCGTGGTGACGTCGTCGCTGGCGATTCTTTCCGCCGACTTCATCCTCACCGCCCTCATGTTCAGGGGAGCTTAGCAATGGATCGCGCCACGATCGATCTGTGGGTTGGAGCCATCATCGCCGTTGGGCTGGCGTCGCTTCTGGTCTTGATCCTCAGGATAGGGCTCCTCGCGGACTCCGGCGCCGATGAAACCTACCGGCTACGAGCCGAATTCGACAACATCGGCGGCTTGAAGGTGCGGGCGCCGGTTAAAAGCGCCGGGGTCGTCGTGGGGCGGGTGTCCGACGTCCAGTTTTCCTCGGAGTCCTATCGGGCGGTGGTCACGATGACCATTGGCGCCCGATACAAATTTTCCCGTGACACCCTCCTGACCGTCAGCACCTCGGGGTTGCTCGGCGAACAATACGTCAGCGTCGAGGTGGGCGGCGATCCCGAGATGCTTAAGGACAATGTCATGGTCGGAAAGACGCAGTCGGCCATGGTGATGGAGAAGGTCATCAGCCAGTTCATGTTCAACAAGGCGGCGGAGAATGACGTCGGCACTGGTATCAAGAAATGAGGAGAAACGCGTGAAAAAGCAGATCGGAGAGCAAATCACATTGTTTGTGTGCGCCGTGTTGTTGCTGAGTGGCTGCGCAACCACCGGCAATCCTAAGGATCCCATCGAGCGTTTCAATCGCGCCGTGTTCGGCTTCAATGATGCACTCGATCAGGTGGTGGTGAGACCTGTTGCCACGGGATACGACGCGGTCTTGCCGTCGCCGGTGAAAAACCGTGTAGCCAACTTCTTTGGCAATGTCGCTGATGTTTTCATTGCGGTGAACAACCTGCTGCAGGGCAAGGTACCCGAGGCCGCGGGCGATGCCGGACGCTTTGTTGTGAACAGCACCGTCGGCATCCTTGGGCTGTTCGATGTCGCCACCGATTTAGGTCTGGAGAAGCACGACGAAGATTTCGGCCAGACCTTCGGTCGTTGGGGCGTAGGCAATGGAGCCTATGTCGTCGTTCCGTTTTTCGGCCCGCGAACGGCGCGTGACGCGGTTGCACTCGTTCTCGACGTGAAGACTGACCCCGTCGCCAACGTCGGCCACATTCCCACCCGAAATACGCTATTGGCGGTACGTGTCGTTAGTGATCGTGCCAACCTCCTGCCGGCCGACAAGGTCATTGAGGAGGCTGCCCTCGACAAGTATTCGTACATCCGGGACGGCTATCTACAGCGCCGCCGCAACCTGATTCACGACGGCAACGCGCCGCGCGAGAAGGACGACTGATCTCAAACAAAGGAAGGAAATATCATGAAATGGTTGTTTGCCATGGTGGCCGGACTTGTCCTCGCTGCTGGCGTATCTGCCCAGGAAATGACACCTGACGCCCTAATCAAAAGCGTGACCAGCGATGTCCTCGACATCGTGCGCAAGGATAAGGATATCCAGTCGGGCAACACCAAGAAGGCGATCGAACTGGTCGAGGCGAAGGTGCTCCCATATTTCAACTTCACGCGCATGACAAAGCTGGCGCTGGCTCGCGACTGGCGCAACACCACGCCAGGACAGCAGAAGATACTGACCGACGAGTTCCATGTGTTGCTAGTGCGGACGTACTCGAAGGCATTGACCGAGTACAAGAACCAGACCATCGACTACAAGCCGTTCAAGATGCAGCCGGGCGATACCGATGTCAAGGTGCGCACTGAGATCAAGCAGCCTGGCGGCAAGCCGATCCAGCTCGACTACTACCTCGAAAAGCAGGAGAAAGACTGGAAAGTCTATGATATCGAAGTCGGCGGCATCAGCCTCATTCTTAATTACCGCGAGTCCTTCGCCAATGAAGTGCGCCAGCGCGGCATCGACGGTCTGATCCAGTCGCTCCAGGCCAAGAACAAGTCCGGCGAGGCGGCGTCTGTCAAGAAGTGATGTGCAATCTCAGCAGCCGGATCGCACTCACCGGCGCCAGAACCATACATAGATAGGCCCCCGCCGCGGGCCTGCTTGCGGATGGCGCTCCGGTCTTCACCCGTGCCGATATGGTTTTCATCCCTTAACACTGCTGTCCGGTTAAAACGCGAACAGATTCAATTGGTTGATGGTGATGTTGTCGGAACTAGAGTCGACGCCCGGAAAGGCTTGCTGCAAGGGCATCTTCTCGAAAAGCGTGACCGACAATATCCGCCATCAGCGAAGACCTTCTGGATAGTGGGTGTCAGGCGGAACAACCGGATCAGTAGTGCACCGAAGGCATTCCCCACCGGACATGCCCAAATCCGGCGGCGCGGACACCGAAACAAGAATTTCCGTCGGCAACTTGCCAATAAATAGCACACCGGTATATTATACTGAACGTTCGTTAAGTTTATCGTTTAGAGCCTATCCATGGGTAGTCAGATGATTAAAGGCATCCCCAAAAGGAAAACGCGGGAAGAGATTCTTGAGCTATCGGCGCCTCTATTTGCCCAGCACGGCTATGACGGCGTTTCGATGCGCGATGTCGCTGCCGTCGTCGGCCTCACCCAAGCGGCGCTTTACTACTACTTCTCCGACAAGGATCAGCTCTATCTGGATGCGGTGGCATGCCAATTCCGGGAAAGAGAGCTGGCGCTGAAAGATCTGCTGGCCGGCAACGGTGCCCCATGGGAGAGGCTTGAACGCTTTGTTGCCGGGCTTGCCCGGATGATGGCCACGGATAAGGACTTTCTGCGGCTGATGCAGTGGGTACTTCTTGACACCGACGAGACGCGTCAGAGCACCTTGGCCAAACACGTTTTCAGGGACATGTTCATTGCCGTCCATGATCTCGCCAGCGAGCTGGACCCGCATCAGGATGCTCACCTACTTGCGATGTCGATCTTAGGCTTGGTGATCTTCCATTTCCAGACCGGTGCAACCCGTAAGTTCATGCCAGGGCATCGGTCCCATCAGGACAAACCCGAGGTATTGGCACGCCACGTATGCGAACTGCTGAGACGGAGTCTAGCCGCAGCCGATGGGGATGCGGGCTGACGATCAGCTTCCCGGACGAGCTCATATCGATACCTGTACACGCCGATTTATTCACACTCTCACTTTGAAAAGGAGCAGCGACCATGGCAAAAGCTAAATCCACTACTGCCCGGCATGTAACGCAGGAATGCGTTGCGGAAAAGAATTCGCCCGTCAGCGCGGAGGAACGCTATCGAATGATCGCGGAGGCCGCCTATTTTCTAGCGGAAAAGCGCGGCTTTCTGGGCGGCGACGTGGCAGAGGACTGGCGACAGGCCGAGACCGAGATTGACCAGATGCTCAAAGAGCAAGGACGCCTTCCCTCTATGACGCCAGAGGAAATCGAGCAACGAGTGCAAGGTGCCCTTGCCACCGATCCGGCAACGATCGCCGCCCAGGTGCGCGCGGTCACACTTGATGCGCTCACGCGCGGGAGTCTCGACGCCGATGCGCTCAAACGTGTGACAGCAGCCGTAGTCAAGGGCGCCCGCGAAGGCGCTGCTCCGCTCGGGGAGCACGGCAAACAAGCGCTGAAGAATGCGATGCGTGGCCTGGACGACGCGCTGGCCGGGGCAGCTGAGGCTGCTCAGCTAGCCATTCAAGAAGCAGCGGGGCGCACCAACGAGTTCTCCCGGCAGGGGCTGAAGCAGGCGGCGGACGATCTCGCCACGCTCCAGACGCTGTTCATCGAAACACTGCAGGACGCCGCGCGCAATACTCAGGGCGTCGTCCAGGCTACCCTCACTGAGCTTGCCGAACATGCCCGCACCAGTGGCTCGGCCGTCGGACAACGTACCCGAATCGCGCTCGACCAATTGGCCCAGGCCATTACGGTAAGCGCTCGCGATCAGGCCAAAAAGGGGACGGAAGTCCTGCGCCATGAAGCCGCGCTGCTAGCCGGTTTGGCCGCCGGCCTGCTCCAGGGCATCGCTGCCCGCCTGGAATCGAAAGATACTGACAAGGATGATGTTTGATGCTGTGGCAACCCATGACTGCAGTGCGTGACCTCAATCGCCTGCACAACATCGCCTCGATCCTGATCCGCTACGGCTTCGGCGACATGGTGCGCCGGATGGGGCTGGCCAACATGCTGGAGCGGACCGGGCGGGCGCTGCACTGGAACGAAGCGCAGGAACTGGCGCATCTTGAACCGCCCGCGCGGGTGCGCCGGGCGCTGGAAGAATTGGGGCCAACTTTCGTCAAGCTCGGCCAGATGCTGACCACCCGCGTCGATCTGTTCGAACCGGAATGGATCGCCGAATTCGGCAAGCTGCAGGACAGCGCGCCCGCCGCTCCCTGGGCCGACGTCCATCGGCAACTCTCCGAAGACCTTGGCGCACCGCCCGAAGAGGTGTTCGCTGCCTTTAATCCCGAGCCGCTGGCGGCTGCCTCCATCGCCCAGGTGCATCGCGCCCGCCTGGAGGACGGCAGCGAGGTGGTGGTCAAGGTGCGTCGCCCCGGCATCCGGCCGATCATTGAAGCCGATCTGCGCTGGCTCTCAAGGCTGGCGGAACTCGCCGAGGCGGAAAGCCCGGAACTGCGCGGTTTCCACCCGCAAGAAGTGGTGCGCCAGTTTACCCAGTCGCTGCGGCGCGAACTCGATTTTGCCGACGAATGCCGCAATGCCGAGCGCATCGCGGAAAATTTTGCCGGGTATGTCGACAAAGACGAGCCCACCGACGACGCTACTGCCGAAGCGACGCCTGAACCGCCTTCGGCGCTCCCGATCATCGTCATCCCTCGCGTTTACTGGCAATGGACCGGCGAGCGGGTGTGCGTGCAGGAATTCATCGATGGCATTTCCGGTCGCAAGCTTGCTGCCGTCGATCAGGCCGGTCTCGACCGCAAGATCCTCGCCCGACGCGGGGGGCGCGCGGTGTTGAAGATGATCGTCGAGGACGGCTTCTTTCACGCCGACCCGCATCCTGGCAACGTGTTCTACCTGCCCGGCAACCGCATCGCCTTCATTGACTTCGGCATGGTCGGGCGACTCACCGAGGAGAGGCGCGACCAGTTGATCCGCCTGCTGCTGGGGCTGGTCAAGCAAGAGCCGCGCCGCGTTGCCGAAGTGATGCTCGACTGGACCGGCGACAGCGCCATGGACGAAGACAGCCTGCTGCTGGAAATCCAGACCTTTGTGCAACAGTACCATGGCGTGGCGCTCAAGCAGCTCCGGCTCGGCGCCATGCTCTCCGATCTGGTGGCCATTTTGCGTCAGCACCAGCTGGCATTGCCGCCCGATCTGAGTCTGCTGGTCAAGGCCTTCATCTCGCTCGAAGGCATGGGCCGCGAGCTCGACCCCGACTTCGACATGGCCGGCGAGGCAATGCCTTTGCTGGAGCAGGCGCTGCGCGCACGTTATGCACCCACGGCCCTCCTCCAGCGCGGCTGGCGCGGGGTCAGCGAGGCGCTGTCGCTGGTGGCCGGTCTTCCCCAGGATATCTCCCGGCTGCTGCGCGCCGCGCGGCGCGGGCGGCTGGAAATCCACATCGATGTCACGCACTTGAAGCGTGTCGGCAACCAGCTCGACAGCGCCGCCAACCGGCTGGTGATCGGCATCGTCATTGCGGCGCTCATCATCGGCTCGTCCATCGTCATGACCGTGCCCGGCGGACCTACCTTGCTGGGGCAGCCCTTCTTCGGCCTGCTCGGCTTCGCCGGTGCCGTCATCGGCAGTATCTGGCTGCTGCTCTCGATCTGGCGCAGCAGGCGCGAGGAATGAGCGGACCGCAGACCTTGGGCGTGGACCCGCTCATCGCGCTGGCGCTGGTGGTCGCATTCACCCTGCTGGCTGCCCTAGCATGGCTGGCGCTGGTGCGGCGACGTCACCGGGTGCGGCAGCGGGCTGCGCACCCGCTGGCGGCGGGCGATGCCGGGACCACTCCACCCCGAAAAATCGTCATTTTTTACTCGTCCATCGGCCACGGCCACATCAGCGCCGCGCAGGCCATCGAGCAGGAGATCGGCCGCCTGGCGCCGGACGCGCGCGTGGTACTGCAGGACATCCGCGAGTTCATGCACCCGCTCTGGCGCTGGGTGGACGAGCGGCTCTACTGGTTCATCGCCGGCAACCTCCCGGAAAGCTTCGACGCGCTGTTCCATGCCCTGCAGGCGCGCGGCAACCAGGTGCCTTCGCTGGCATGGCTGTCCAACGACTACCCAGAAGACAAGGTGCGCACCTTCCTGGAGGCACAGGCACCCGACACGGTGCTCGCCACGCACTACGGATCGGCGCAGGTGCTCGGGACCCTGCGCGAGCGCGGGCTGCTGGCGCAGGTGAACATCGGCTGGCTGCACACGGATTTCTTCGAGGGCTATTTTCCGCGCATCTCGAAACGGATTGACCGCACTTTTCTCGCCCACCCCGACCTGGAATCGCGCTGGCTGGCGGCGGGTGTTCCGCCCGACAAGGTCACCACCAGCGGCATGCCGGTGCGCGTTGCGGCCGCCGACGGCGGAACCCGGGAGATGGCGCTCACGGCGCTGGGTCTGGCCCCGGATGCGCCCACCGTTCTCATCACCTCCGGCAAGGAGGGAGTCGGCGACTACACGCTCGTGGTGGAGAGCCTCGCCCGCCACCACTCGGGCCCGCTGCAGATCATTGCCGTCTGCGGCGCCAACGCCCGGCAGCAGGCGTTGCTCACGGCACTGCAAAAGCGCCTGCCCGGGCCGGTGGCGCTGAAGGTCTGCGGCCTGGTGCCGCACGCCGACCTGCTGGCCTGGATGCGCGCGGCGGACCTGTTGATCACCAAGGCCGGGGGCATGACGCCGGCCGAGGCCTTTGCCGTAGGCACCCCCACCATCTTGCTCGATGTGGTGAGCGGCCATGAGCGGGAAAATGCCGCCTTGTTCGTCCGGCTGGGGGTGGCCGATCTGGCCGACACCCTGGCGCAGGCGGGCGAGCTGGCGGCCGCTGTGCTGGCCAGCCCGCAGCGGCAGGCGGCAATGCGCCGCGCCCAGCTCGCTTTTCACGACAGTGCCGGCCTCGGGCGCATCGCCCGCTTCGCGCTCGACCCGGCCCTGCCTGCGCCGGGTCTGCCTACGGACTTCGGCGCCGAGTACGGCAGCGCCGTCGCCGACATCGACGCGGCGCTGGCGCGGCTCCAGGCCGAGGTGCCCTGCGACATCGAACTGCTGCTGTCCTACTCGACCGCCAAAACACCGCAGCGCGTGGTGCTGGAAAACCCGTTCGGGCACATTGCCATCCGCGTGGACGACACCGTCTACAGCGCCAACTATGTGGCCGTGCCGGGACACGACCCGAACCTGCTGCAGCATGTGACGCTGGCCGACTACCTGTACGGCGTGCAGCCGCCGTCGCCGTCGCAGGTGCATACCAACACCTACGGCATGGCCTATGGCCGCGAAACGCTTGGCTTGCGGGTGGCGGGCGTGGCGGGAGAGCGCAAGGCGGCCATGGTCGCCGAGGCGCACCGGATCGAGGAGGCGTTTCGGCAAGGCCGCCTGCTGTGGGACCGCAGCGAGTTCAATTGCGCCGATGTGGTGGTGCGCATCCTGCACGCGGGCGGCTATGACCGCTCGCCACCGCTGGGGCGGCAGTGGCTGCCGGTCATGCCGCTGGACATTTTCGAAGAAGCCCGGCAGGCTTGCGAGGAAGACGCTTCCCTGCGCATGGAACTGGTGGCCTACCGGCAGGTGCCGGGCGCCAACGCGGTCTATCGCTTTTCGCGTTTTCCGCTGTCGCTCGGGCAACCGCTGCGCTCGGTGGCGCGGGCGCTGCGCGAGGCGCCGCGGGAGCCTCTCGAAGCGGCCGCAACCAAACAGCTGACCGGTTATTTCGGCGACCACCAGCTTTATTTTGAGGACCTGCGCGGCCACGGGGCTGGCGCCCTGGCCGACGATCCGGCGCACTTCAGCCACGTGCAGCGCAGCCTGGCCGGCGCCCTGGCGACCGACCTGCGGCGCTTGCTGGCGGCCCAGGCCAGACGGCCTCTGCGGGAGATCGGGCGCCTGGGTGAGCTTGACGGCGCACAGGACATCCGGTGCCTGCTGGAGCGCAGCCTGACGCTGGCGCGCATCGCCACCGAGCGGGCCGACGAGGTGCTGCAAGACCGGGGGGCGCGGCGCATGCGGGTGCTGTTCACCGAACTCGTGGACGAGTACGGCCGGATCGACGCCTGGCGCCTGCGGCGCCAGGAGATCGAGGCCTATCTCAAGCGCTTTCAGGTCTTCGAGGCCGCCGTGGGGCGTGAATTCCCGGCCCGTCATGGAGCGCGACTCGCGCGGGCCACGACGCTCCGGCGTTCACTGCGGTACGGCATCCGGCACCGGCCTGCGGGGCATGGGCCAGACAAGGGAAAAAGCCAATGAACGAGCCACAAACCAACCAGGCCCCGGCGGCGGCTGACCTGACGCCGCCCAGGCGGCCCCGGATCGGCCTGGCGCTGGGCAGCGGTTCGGCGCGCGGTCTGGCGCACATCGGCGTGCTGCGTGCCCTGAAAGAGGCCAACATCGAGGTCGACCTGGTGGCCGGCACCAGCATGGGAGCAGTCATCGGTGCCGTCTTTGCCTCGGGCAAACTCGATGGTCTGAGCGCCAGACTGTGCAATCTCGACTGGTCAGGCATCGTCGCCTTGCTCGACCCGGTGTTCCCCCGCTCGGGGCTGATCGACGGCCAGCGGGTCGCGGAATTCGTGCGAGCCCACGTGCCCAGCGCCCATATCGAGAGGACCTGTTGCTGCCCTTTGCCGCAGTGGCCACCGACCTCATGACGGGCGAAGCTGTGGTGGCAACGGCCGGCGACCTGACCGAAGCGGTGCGTGCCAGCATCGCGGTGCCCGGCATCGTGCCCCGGTGCGCAGCAACGGCCGCATCCTGGTCAATGGCGGGCTGGTCAATCCGGTGCCGGTAAGCGTGGCGCGTGCCATGGGGGCCGATCTGGTCATCGCCGTTGACCTCAACCACGACATCGTGTCGGGCCGACTGTCCCACCCCGTTGCCCTCGCCAACGGCCATGCACCCATCATGGCGCGCCTGTTGGAGAGCCTGCAGGCCATCAACAGTTCGGTGCTGGCGCAATTCGAGGCATGGCTGCACAAGGCGCCCCTGGAGCCGCTGCTCGGCATTTTCGACGTGCTGCTGGCCTCGCTTTACATCATGCAGGCGCGCGTCACCGAAGCCGCCTTGCAGCAAGACCGACCAGAGATCCTGATTCAGCCGCCATTGGGCGCGGTGCGCTTCATGGAATTTGACCGCGCCGAAGAAATCATCGACATCGGCTACCGCAGCGCGGCCGAACAACTGGCCCATTGGACAAGAACGAAAACCCATGAATGACGACCATCCCATGAACTTCCCCGAGACCGTGATCGCCGGCGTCCACGCCGCCGTGGCGAGTACCCTGACCTGTGAGGCCTTGCCGGTCCGCCATGCCTTGCGCCTGTTGCTGTCTGGCCAAAATACGCCGATCCGGGCGCTGGTGACCTGTAGTCTCTATCAAGCGCAGCCGGGCATCGACGCCGGCACGGCTTTGGACCTGATCCATATCAGCCTGCAGCAGTTGCATGCCCACGTCGATGCGACGAGCGGCGCGTCCGCGCTACTTGGCAACGCCGCCGCCGTGCTGGCGGGTGACTACCTGACCACCGGGGCTTTCCGCTTGCTGGTGCGCTGCGCTGACATGCGCGTCCTGGCGCTGGTTTCCGACGCGGTCAACCGGGCTTCGGAGCTGGAGGCCACCCAGCTGGGCCGGGATCGAGGCACGCCATACGATCCGTCGCGGTGCTTGCAAACCCGGCAACGACTGGCAGCGCCGCTGGGTGAGGCGGCCGGCGCCACGGGCGCCACCCTCGCGGGCTACCCTGAGCCGCTCGCCGGCGCGGCCCGGCGTTACGGCGAATACCTTGTTTCAAGCCACGTTTTGCAACAGGAAGCCGATGCCATGCCCCCTTCCAAGGCACGCACGGCCCTGCAGGACGCCGCGCTCGATTTGTGCCGCCAGGCGACGCAGGAAGCGCGGGCCATCGCGGCGGCCACAGGCAACGGGCGCCCGCTCGAACTGGCTGAACTGATCACGGCAAACCTTGGCGCCAAGGCATCGGCATACAAACCCAAAATTAGTACCTCGACATCATCATGAAAGTCCCTCTCGTGGAAAAAAGAAAAAACCTCCTCCCCTACCTGGCGCCGCTGGCGCTGGCGGCACTCCTGGGCGCCTGCGGCAAGGCGCCGCAGACCGCGGCTGCACCTAATGCGACCAGTCGCCCCCTGCCGGTCATGACCGCGTCCGCCGGGGCGCCACTTGAATACACGGCGGTCGGCTCGGTGGTGTCGGACCAGCGCGTCGAGGTCGCCTCGCGGCTGAGCGGCTATATCCGCGACATTCTGGTGCAGGAGGGCGACCGAGTGCGGCGCGGGCAGTTGCTGGCCCGTCTTGACGCCTCGGATGTAGAAGGCGGCATCCGCCAGGGTCAGGCGGCGGGCGGCGCGGCAGAGGCGGCGTTGCATGATGCACAGATTGACCTGGAGCGCTTCCAGCGTTTGTTCGAGCGCGGCAGCGTCTCGGACAACGAATTGCGCAAGGTGCGCCTGAAGTTCGAGGCCGCGCGCGAAGCCCGTAACCAGGCGCGCGCTGGACTCGACATGGCGCTGGCCCAACGTGCCTACGCCGAGATCACCAGTCCGGTAGATGGCGTGGTGGTCGCGCGCCACAAGCGAACTGGCGACCTCGCCGTACCCGGCGCGCCGCTACTGACCCTGGAGTCGGGCCGCGGGCTGCTGTTCGAGACCTTCGTGGCCGAAGGCCAGGTTGCAGCTATTGCGGTCGGCGAGCCAGTGCAAGTCAACATCGACGGCCTGCCTACGCCCCTGCAGGGAACGGTGAGCCGGGTGGTGCGCTCGGGCGATCCGGTCTCGCGCAGCTACCAGGTCAAGATAGCCCTGCCTGAGTCGGCGGGGCTAATGCCCGGCATGTTCGGGCGCGCGGCTTTTGCGCTCGGAACCAACCCGGCGCCGCTGGTGCCCAGGCGCGCTTTGGTCGAGCGCGGCGGGCTCACCGGTGTCTTCGTGGTAGACGGCGAAGGCCGGGCAGGCTTTCGCTGGCTGCGCATCGGGCGCGAGTGGCCCGAACAGGTCGAGGTGAACGCGGGCCTGGCAGCCGACGAGCGCTTCGTGGCGGCACCTGTGCCCGCTCTTCGTGACGGCGACCTGGTCACCGCAGCAAAGGAGGCGCGATGAGCAACCCTAAGCTCAACAGCGCCGGCCGTCTGGCGGAGCTTTTTGTTACCTCCAAGCTGACCATGCTATTCATGCTGTCCTGCGCACTGCTGGGGCTGCTGGCCGTGACGCTGACCCCACGCGAGGAGAACCCCCAGATCATGGTGCCCGGCGCCGAGGTGCGGGTGTTGCTGCCCGGCGCTTCCGCCGAGGAGGTAGAGGAGCTGGTAATCCGCCCCCTGGAGAGCATCGTCAAGCAGATTCCGGGTGTCGATCATACCTATGCCACTGCAATGAACTCGATGGGAGCGCTGATGGTGCAGTTCAAGGTGGGTGAAGACAAGGAAAAATCCCTGGTCAAGCTCTACGACCGCGTACTGGGCCAGCGCGACCTCCTGCCTCCCGATGCCGGCAATCCGCTGATCAGGAGCGTGGACGTGGACGACGTGCCCATTGTCACCGTGACCTTGGCCTCGGAAAAATACGACGACTATGCCCTGAAGCGGCTGGCCGACCGCATGATGGAGGGACTGCGCAGTCTGGAGGCGATATCCGCCACTTACGTCAAGGGCGGGCGCGACCGCGAGATGAGCGTTGAACTGGATCCTGAGCGCCTACTGGCCTTCGGCGTGACGCTGGATCAGGTACGCGCCTTCCTCGCCGCGGGCAATGTCTCCGCCCCGCTGGGCACGGTGGTGCAGCGGGGACAGAATCACCACGTGTTCCTTGATGGCTTTCTTGCCTCGGCGGAGGATCTGAAGCGCCTGATCGTCGGCCATCACGCTGGTCGTCCGATCTATCTGGGCGACGTGGCGCATGTCGTCGACGGTCCATCCGAAGAGCGGGAGAAACTGACCCGCTTCGCCTTTGGTCCGGCCGATGTGCGCTTCGGCAAGGCGCAGCAGGAGGAGATGCCGGCGGTGACGCTGGCGGTGGGCAAGAAAGCCGGCGCCAATGCCGTCTTCGTCGCCAATGACGTGCTCGATCGCATCGAGCGGATGCGGGCGCAATTCGTGCCGCCCGGCGTCGAGCTCGTCGTGACCCGCAACGACGGCCAGAAGGCGGACGCCGCCGTCAACGGCCTGATTGAGCACCTGGGTATCGCAGTGCTGGCCGTGCTCCTGGTGACCGCCGTCTTCTTGGGGCTGAAGGAGGCGCTGATCGTGGGCGTGACGGTGCCGCTGATCCTGGCGCTCACTCTGGGTGCGGCCTTCCTCGCCGGCCTGACCATCAACCGTGTCTCCCTGTTCGCGCTGATCTTGTCGCTCGGGCTGCTGGTCGATGCCGCGATCGTCGTCATCGAGAACATCCACCGCCGCTACGCTCGCCTCGGCCAGACGGACAAATCGCGGACCACGGTGCAGGCCGTCAACGAGATCGGCTCCCCCACCAATCTGGCGACGCTGGCCGTGATGTTGGTGTTCGGTTCGCTGCTGGTGATCAGCGGCATGCCGGGGCAGTACTTCTATCCGGTGGCCTTCAACGTCCCCGTCGCCATGGCGGCCTCCCTGCTGGTGGCCTATACCGTCGTGCCTTGGGCGGCTAACCGCTGGCTGAAACCGGGCGAGGGGCGCGAACTGGAGGACCACGACACCGGGGACCGCCTGCACCGTTTCTACCACGCGCTCATGGCGCCCCTGGTGGACAGCACACCCAGACGGCGGGGCATTTTCATGCTGGCCACCCTGGCGATCTCCCTCTCTCTATTTCAGCCCGCCTGGCAGTTCGTGCGCCAGGCGGGCGTGAGCGGACCGCAAGCCTGGTTCGGCGTCGAGATGGCCATGATGCCCAAGGACGACAAGAACACCTTCAACATCACCCTCGACCTGCCGGAGACCGCCCCGGTGGAAACCACCGACCGGCTCGCCCGCGAGATCGGCGCCCTGTTGCGCCAGAACCCTTACGTGCGCGATTACCAGAGTTGGATCGGTGGGGGCGGCGTGATTGATTTCAATGGCCTGCTGCGTGGCGCCGGAAGCAAACAGGGGCCTCATGTGGCGGAGATCCGCGTCAACCTCCAAGACAAAACGGCGCGTAGTGCGGCCTCGATCGACATCGTGCGTGAGCTGCGTCCGGCGGTGCAGGCCATTGCTGCCCGCTTCCCCGGCAGCACCATACAACTGGTGGAGGACCCGCCGGGACCGCCGGTGCGCGCCACGGTACTGGCCGAGATTTACGGCAAGGACCCGCAGCAGCTGCGGGCGCTTTCCGAACAGGTCAAAGGCGCCTTCGGGCAGACCTACGACATGGTGGAGGTGAACGATTCCGAGGGGGAAGATGTGTACCAGCACCGCTTGGGGGTCGACCGGGAAAAGGCCGCCCTGTCGGGGCTGACCGTCGCAGAGGTGGCCGTCGCGCTGCGCCGTCTGATCGACGGCGAGGAGTTGGGACGCGTCCATGTCCACGGCGAGAAGAACCCCATGCCCATCCGCTTGCAGATCCCGCGCCGCCACCAGATCGATCCCGAACTGCTGTCACGGGTGTCGCTGACCAACCGGCAGGGTCAGCGGGTGCCGCTGTCGGAACTGGTGCGGGTGACGCCCGCCTGGGCCGACCGGCCCATCCTGCACAAGGATGGCGAGCGTGTCACCTTCGTGGGCGGTGAGCTGGGCTCCACTGCTCCCGTCTATGCCGTGCTCGATCTCGACCGGCGCCTGGACGGCCTGACGTTGGCCGATGGCAGCCGCCTCAGCACCGGCAACCTGCGCCTTCGCCCGATAACGCCTGACACCCTGGACGGCCCCCGTCTGCTCTGGGATGGCGAACTGCGCATGACGCTCGATACCTACCGCGACATGCTGGGCGCCCTGGGGCTGGCGATTACTTTCATCTTTCTGGTGCTGGTGGCCTATTACCAGTCCTTCAGCCTGCCCCTGGTCGCCATGGCGGCGATCCCCCTGGGATTGGCAGGCGTCTTTCCGGGACACTGGCTCATGGGCCAGCCGTTCAATGCCACCTCCATGATCGGCATCATCGCCCTGGCCGGCGTAGTGGTGCGCAACTCGCTGCTCATCATCGACTTCGTGCTCGACTACCTGCGCCAGGGCATGGACCTGCGCGAGGCCATCCTCGAAGCGGGCGCGGTGCGGTTCCGGCCCATCCTGCTGACCGCCCTGGCCATCGTTCTGGGCAGCGCGGTGATGCTCGCCGACCCGGTGTTCGGCGGCCTGGCCATCTCGTTGATCTTCGGCACGATGGCCTCCACTGTGCTCACCCTGATGGTCGTGCCGCTGCTGCTTTACATGCTGCTCGGCTCCACACAGCGGAAACGCGCCGGCCTTAAAAAGGGGACAACATGAACCGTTCGAAATCACTCCGTGGCGCCTTGCCCATCGCCGCCCTGGCTGCCTTGATCCTGGCCGGCGAGGCGACCGCCGAACCGTTGCAGCAGGCGTGGGATACCGCCCTGGCCGTGGATCGCGGCCTCAAAGCGGCGCGGGAAACCACCGCCGCGAGCGCCGAGCAGGCGCAGGCGGCAAAGTCTGCCCGCCTGCCTAATGTCGCGCTGGAGGCGGGCTATACCGCCCTCGACAAGACGCCAGCGGCCAAGGCCGGGTTTTTCGGCCAGTCGCTCGAAATGCCGCTCTCCCAGCGCGACAGCTTCGCCTACAAGGCCATGGCCACGCTGCCGCTCTATACCGGCGGGCGTATCGAGCGCGGCATCGAGGCTGCCACCTCGGCATTTGAGGCGGCCAAGCTGGGCGAAACCGGCGACGCGCAGAACCTCAAGCTGCGCGTGGCCGAGGCCTATGTCGCGGTGCTGCGCGTGACGCGCCTGCTGCACGTGGCCGAGCGCCATGTGCAGAGCCTGGAAGCCCATACGCGCGATGTCGAAAACCTGCTCGGCCAGGGCATGGTGGCGCGAAGCGATCTGCTGTCGGCGCAGGTGACCCTGGCCGATGCGCGGCAGAAGGCTTTGCAGGCCGCCAACGCCCTCGACCTGGCGCGGGCGGCCTACAACCGGCTGATGGGGCGGCCGCTGGAGCAGGCGGTCAGCCTGGACGAACTGGTCCCGCCCGATACCGACCCGCCTCTCGCCGGACTCACCGCGCGGGCGCTGGAACAGCGCAGCGAACTGGCCGCGCTCGGCCGGCAGGTCGAGGCTCTGCGCCATCAGGCGGCGGCCGTACGCGGGGAAAACCTTCCCCAGGTCGCGCTTTCCGTAGGCTACGGCTACCAGGAAAACCGCTACACGGTACACGAAGGGCAGTGGATGGCCACCCTAGGCGCCAAATGGAACGTGTTCGATGGCGGCGTGGTGAACCACCGCGCCGGTGCCGTCGAGCGTCAGGCGGCGGCGCTTTCGGAGCAGCGCGAGGACCTCGTCTCTGTGGTCGCCCTACAGGTGCGCCAGGCGTGGCTGGATGTGGCGGAGACCAGGAAGCGCTTGGCGGTTACGCAGTCCGCCATCGCCCAAGCGGAAGAAAACCTGCGCGTGGTGCGTGATCGCTATGCCAACGGCCTGTCCACCCATACCGAGGTGCTGGATGCCGAAACCCTGCGCGCGACGAGCGAAGCCAACCACGCCGCCGTGCTCTATGACGCCGCGCTGGCCGGCCTGCGCCTCAGGCGCGCCGTGGGGGAGCTATGAACGAAAGAATCGCCGACATGAAAAAACTCTTCCCTTCAACCTGGCTCGCAGCGGGCCTGCTCCTGCTGATCGTGCTGGCGCGGCTGGACGATGCCCAGGTGCGCGCCAGGGTCGACCAGGCACGCCAGGCGGCGGCAGCGCTGCAAGCCTAGGTGCAGGCGGCCACCACCGCCCTGGAAGTGGCGCGCAAGGACCTGCCGCTCGCCATCCAGACCGCCGAGGCCAACCAGACGCGCTCGGCGGAAGAGGCGGTGCGGGTGGCGGAGCGGCAGCTCGCCCAAGCCCGCCTGGGCGACGAGCGGCTGCGCGCCATGGCGGACGAGGTGAAGGCTCTGGCCGCCCAGCTCGACCAGGCGCGGGCGGGACTGGCGGAGGCCGAGAGCGTGCGCGCCGATCTCACCATCGCCGCGCCGGCCTCCGGCATCGTCACCCAGCGCCTGGTGAACGCCGATGAAGTCGTGGCGGCGGGGTCGCCGCTGTTCGACATCGTCGATCTCGACCGGCTCTATCTCCAAGTCTACGTGCCAGCCTGTCTGAAATTTTGTGTGTGAGGCATAACATGTTGCCAAAGGAGCATGTATGCCAAGCAAGACGAGCAAGAAGAAGCTAGTAGTGGCGCTGCCGACTATCCCGAAAGACCTCATCGACCAGTTTGTCAGTGGCCCGATGACGGCGGAAGCGGTCAACGCCGCCTCGATGGCCTTCAAGAAGGCGCTGATCGAGCGCGCCCTCGGAGCAGAGTTGAGCCATCACCTAGGCTACCCGCCCGGTGGGGAGAGGCCCGGCGACGTGGGCAACCACCGTAACGGCGTCAGCGGCAAGACCGTCCTGACCGACGATGGGCCGTTGAAGATCGATGTTCCGCGCGACCGGGTCGGCAGTTTCGAACCGGTCCTGATCCCCAAGCATGAGCGCCGCTTTACCGGCTTCGACGACAAGATCGTCGCCATGTACGCCCACTGGATGACGATGCGCGAGATCCAGGGCTTCCTGAGGGAACAGTACGGCACGGACGTATCGCCCGAGTTCATCAGTTTGGTCACGGATGCCGTGATGGCCGAGGTCATCGCCTGGCAGGCGCGCCCGCTGGAACCGATGTACCCGGTGGTGTTCTTCGACTGCCTGCGGGTCAAGATTCGGGAAGACGCGGTGGTGCGCAACAAGGCCATCTATCTGGCCCTGGGCGTACTTCCTGACGGCACCCGCGACATTCTGGGTTTGTGGATCGAAACCACCGAGGGCGCCAAATTCTGGATGAAGGTCTTCAATGACCTCAAGACCCGGGGAGCCCGACATCCTGATCGCCGTCACCGATGGCCTCAAAGGCATGGGCGAAGCCCTGGAGGCGGTGTTTCCGGTCACGACCTTGCAGACCTGCATCGTGCATCTGATCCGCAACAGTCTAGACTACGTCAGTTGGAAGGAGCGCAAGGCGCTGGCGGCGGCGATCAGACCGATCTACACGGCGCCCACAGCCGAGGCCGCCCAAGCCGAGCTGGACAGTTTCGCGGCGGGGCCGTGGGGGACGAAATTCCCGACCGTGGTGGCAGCCTGGCGCCGGGCTTGGGACAAGGTGATCCCGTTCTTTGCGTTTCCCGCGCCGATTCGCCGGGTGATCTACACGACCAATGCCATCGAGAGCGTCAATGCCCGGCTGCGCAAGATCATCAAGACGCGCGGGCATTTCTCCAGCGACGAGGCCGCCACCAAGCTGATCTGGCTGGCCTTGCGCAACATCACCGCCGATTGGGGACGTGCCGCCAAGGATTGGAAGGAGGCGATGAATCAATTCGCCATCCTGGCTGACAAGAAAACTCATATTCCTTTGCGATAGTTGGCGCGGTGGTGTCGGGGTCACGGTATTTCTTCAATTTACCGCTTCAACTGCTCTGCAGAGCTTTGCCATCAGCATCATGGTCCGGTAGCGTCCACTGAGTGACGAAGAACTATGATATCCGCATCATAAAAATGGACGATCAAGCCTTTCAGGCCGCATTTCGGCCTCCGCATCTATCACAAAGTGCTGCAAATTCTTGTGGCGCCTCAAATCCCTTGCACAAACAGTTCAGTCGTAACCACACTAGCGGCGCTACCCGCCGGGACGAAGCCCAACTCGTAGATCCCCGGTAATGCTGGCGCTTCAATCAGCACCGTCAAATGGTCGATCTGCGCGCCAGAATAGTTGATCGGGAATACAGTACGGGGAGATGCAGTCGGCTGACTTGCGCCCATGGCATCGACTCGTTGATCCAAGTGCAATTCACCCACCACGTTCTGCGTGCCTTGTGGGAAATCAATCGTCACCTTGGTTGAATCGCCCGGTTCAACCACTTTATGGAGTACTGAAATCTCCGGTGTCAAACCCGCCGCCAGCAACACGCCGGCCTTGCCAAGCAGCGCGCCAAGTACGCGTTTGAGATCGCCGTTCTTGTACAACTCGCCGTGTTCACCACCCACTGGTTCCATTTGCACGCCCGATAGTGATCCGCTCCAGGTCGGCACGGTGCCGTCGCCTGCATCGTCGCGTTCGATCTTAACAACTCGCGCTCCACCGGCCTGCGGAAATGTCACCTGTACCGAACTGGCGGTTTGTTGCCGCGTGCCGGCAAAGAAAAAATACCGCACATGTGCTGGCCGCCGGTCGAGGTTCAGCTTGGAATGAAACTGCTCCGCCGAGGAAAGATTGGCCGGCTCCAATCCAATCTTGGCCGCATTCGCGAGCGCATAGATATCCACTGGTTCGAGACGCGCATCACTGGCACGGTTCCATGCGAATGGCTCGCCCTTGGGCGGCAACAGTTGATAGAGCGAAGGAAAACGAGGATCGTTCGCGACCTGCTTCACCTGCTCGGCATTCAGAAACACACGCTTTTCCTGGCCTAGCGCCGCCGCCAACGCCATCGGTGCACCGCGATGCGGCGTACCCAAGGTGATCAAGCGTTTGATCCTGGCAAAGCCAGGGCGCGCCAAATAGTCACCAGACTCAAGATAGCAACGGCTCACGAGCCCGCCCATGCTGTGCGCCACCAAATTGATTTCAGCATCGATACCGAGTTTGTACGCCATGTCATCAATGCTGTCCGCCAGATTCCGTGCAGCCAACGTGTTGTCCTTGCGCCAGTCGTAGGGGAACACCTTTAGTGTTGCCGGCTGCATCTGCTCGCTGAAGCCGCAACTCCCGAGTGAATCGATCAGGTCTTGATACTGACTGGAGATCGAAACATTGCGGATCACATCGGTAGCTTGCAGCCCAGGATTCAGCAACTCGGTCATGTGACTGTAGGGCAGCAGCAGTTCGAGCAGACTGCCCGGCCAAATAATCTGGTCACCGTCCTGCAGGACCGAACCCATGATGCCTGGTACCAATATCACCGCTTCAGTCATTTGGTCCTCCTTTTCATGCGCTTCAACACCGCGAGCAAGTTAATCGCCGTGTCACGCTGTTGCGATGTCATTTTTTGCAAGCACTGTGCATCAATGCGCATTTGTTTCAGAGTAGCGACCAGGCTGACTCGGCTCTCGTTGTAGTCGAATACGCAACCGGTGTCATCGTGATAATCGAGCTTGTCGTTGACCGCCACCATCAACGCTGCCACCAGGAGTGCTCCCACTCCTGCTTCAAACGGACGGCCCGCGTCTTCCGTGAATTGCCTCAGATCAGCGGTAGAAAGCAGAATTGTCTTGCCAAAAACCGCGCTGAAATGGTTCCAGAATATGGAGCCATCCGGTTCCGCGCCTGCGACCAGCGCGGGTGTCATCCCGACAACGAAATCAAGCCCCATGTCCACACGAATATCTTCCGCCGCGGCAAAAAAATCGTCGGCGATCATATGGCGCTCAAACGCATCACGCTCCCGCTTGGAAATCGGCCTACCCAAATGCTCCGCAGCCCATGCGGCCATGCCTAAAGGGGTCTTAATTAAGCCCCCTGGTATCGGCGCTTGGATCTCGAAAATCGTAAACAGTGGCTGCGCCTCGTTGAGCCGCTCGACCAGCGTGGGCAGACCGCCGATCCACGCTCCCATGTCGAGCAAACCGACGCGGCGTACTTTCGCCGACCGTGCCAACTCACGGGTGATGGATAGCATCCCAGAATTGACGCTTGGCTTCGCTCTGGAACCCGACCTCCCCTTCTTCGGAACGGTAGTAACGTACGAGTTGATCAGCGCCGTTTTGAATTGCCGGTCAAGTTTTACGAACACATTGGCCAGTTCGGGTGACTTCTTTACCGAACTGAGTACCGATTGTTCCGCCCGCGCATAGTTCTGGACAGTCTGACCGGCACTCCCAGTCTTGGGTCTCACATTCGAATCCGTACCGGCAGCCACGCCGCTCCGTGCCTTGCCGCGCGTCGGCACTTGCGTGCCGAATTTGGACTTGCGTACTAATGTGAAGGTGGCTAGTTTTTTCATGGCTGGAAGAGTTGTTGCGCATCGGGTAGCCGATATAGCGTAGGAATACCCCATTCCACCACTGCGTTGCCTCCGGTTGTGCCACCAATGCCGACCGCTAGCGCTACCCGCCCTTCGGCCACGGCGCGGTCGATATCGCCATCGCGGGCCAGCGACGCGTAGACGCTACCGACAAACGGCGAGATCGATTTGATCGGAATTGGATATTGATTTGCCACCACGGCCGGAATCCCTGCCGCAATTAGCGCAGACGCTAGTACCCCAAAATCATCGTCATGCTTGCCAGCGCTTGAGAGGCAAGCGCTCAGGATCGCCAGTTGCACACCTTTGCCGGCCAAGGCTACCGCAAGCTCTGGGGCAGAGAGAAAATCACTCTTACCGGTCTTAATGTCCTGCAACACCAACTGCCCGACATTTGCCTTGAGATCGCCGTGGCCAAAGAAATGGAACACGTCAAAGCTTTCGCGAGCGATGGCAGCGATCAGACCCCCTCGCGTCGCGCCCTCGATTACCTTTATGGTGAATTCAACTGGCATCTGCGCCGACATAGCACGCTCTATCACCGGAGCTACGTCGGACCAATCTACCCCGATCTGGTCTACCGGGTCGGCCGAAACAAATAGCACCCGAACCTTCCTCCCGTATTTCCTCGGCGCTGGGCTGTAAATGCCGCACGTAGGCTGCACTCGGACTACTGATCGTTCACGGTGAGGACTTGGCTGGCGATCGGGCGTTACCAAATATTCCCAAGCCACCTCCTTGATTTCCGGCCGGTCGCTCAGAATCTGCAGACTCACCGATCCAGCGGGTAGACGGTCATACATGGTCTTGAGCGAACCGCGGAACAAGAAGTCAAACAAATCGCGACCGAATTTTGTTAGATCAGCGGCCGTGGGACGCGTACTGGCGTTTCCTGTCACCACATTGCCGAGAGCGCGCCCAAATTCCCCGAGCGCCTTAAGGGTGGCATCCATCGGAATGTGCTCGATTGCTGTATCAGCGCCGCGCCGTGCCAATACAATTACAGAATCACTTTTTCGCTGATCGAGCAGGAAGAGTTCAAACAAAGTCGCCATCATTCGTTCCGGACTGTTGCGTCACTACAAAGTGAAACAGCGAAGAATGCAAAATTCATTGTGCCCACAATATCGACTGCTGGTCTGGCGGCTGCAGCTAACCGCGAATCTTCGCCGGAAGTCTGTTTAAGCGTTTTGAATTATAAGTCATTGGGCATTCCACATGCCATGACTTATCGAGCATTGAACTTTTCCGCGAGTTTGAGGAGCTTTTCCTGTCGTTGCTGTTCCTGCTGCTGAGCCAACAGCCGTGCCTTGTGTTGCTCGGCCCCCTTCCTGAAGCGCTCGCGCAGGGTGTTCAGCGCTTGCCGTTTCTGCTCTGCGGTCACTGGGCCGGCAGCATTCCCATCGAGGTCGAACCGCGTTTCGCCATTCGTGAGCGCCTTCAAGTAGCGCGCCGATGCGGTATGCATCCTCATCGCCAAACGAAGTTGCTGAGGATTGATGCCGGGAATCCGTTCCAATACGGCCTTGTGAATGCCGATCGCCAGGGGGCGGCATTCTTGAAATACTGGAAACGTCGATCTCAGTGAAATCAGAACGGCATGCTGCGGGTCACGCGGTTTGGAATCAGATCCGGACATTGCGCATCAAGGTGATTGTGAGGATCGAAGAATAGCGCAAGCCCACATCTATGTGGCGGACTCTGGACTTCGGATGCCAATGAATTTATCGACAGAACGTAATCCGAAGAGCAGTTCATGGTCACGGAATATTGAAACGGTGCACTTCTGTTTGCTTTTGGCCCCGGTTTCCCACATCTGAATTCATAATATTCATGCCATGCACAAGCTTGCGTGGCTTTCTCTCCTTTCCCTTTTCGCATTCCTCCCAACACCGGGCCGTGCCGCCTGCTTTGAGGAGGCGGCCTCGCGTTATCAGATGCCATCGGCCCTGCTCAAGGCCATTTCCAGGGTGGAGTCAGGAGGCAATCCCAACGCCCTGAATCGGAACAGGGATGGCAGTTTCGACATGGGGCACATGCAGATCAATAGCCGTTGGCTGCCAAAACTGTCGCATTTCGGAATTTCGCGCGAACGTCTGTGGGAACCCTGCACCAACACCTTCGTCGGGGCATGGATCCTGGCGCAGAACGTCCATCGCATCGGTTACTCCTGGAGCGCCATCGGCGCCTACAACGCGACGTCAGCAGAAAAGCGCGACAGGTATGCAAGGAAGGTTTCGGAAGCCATGAAACGGGAGAGCGCTCTTTGAACCGGCTTCCCATGGCTTCCTTGATTGTCCTGTTGCTCCTGTCTGGTTGCGCAATTGAAAAGACCATCAGCACGGAAGCTCCAAAGCGACTGTCGCTGACTTTGGATCGCTCGGATTGGCGCCTCTGCGACCAAGGGGAGTGTCCCAGGCCAACGTCGAAGACCGTCCTTCTTGTCGCGACACCTTCTACCGTGAAACCGGATATCAGGGAAGCGCCAAAACCGGTTCACGTGGCGAGAAAGCTCGACCCGATTTCGGTGACGTTCCAATTCGCCAGTGCGGCCTTGTCTGATCTGGCCGAAATGAAGATCAGGAAGGCAGTCACCCTGATTCAACCGGGTGACTCGATCCTTGTTGAGGGACGAACGGACGACATCGGATCTCAAGCATACAACGACCGTCTGGCCAGAAAGCGCGCAGAGGTTGTCGCCGCGTATCTCAAGCGACTGGGCGTCAGGAGCCCGATTGATATTCGGTCCCAGGGAAAGTGCTGCTACGCCATCGCCAACAACTCTAACGAATCGCGGGCGATCAACCGGCGCGTCGATCTACATTTTTCATCTACCAAAAAGGAGTAAGCACGTGATTCCCCGATCCAAAGAATCCATCCGAGATT
The DNA here is from genome assembly GCA_043826925.1 of Pseudomonadota bacterium. Lineage (GTDB taxonomy): Bacteria > Pseudomonadota > Gammaproteobacteria > Burkholderiales > Rhodocyclaceae > Sulfuritalea. The sequence goes on along the minus strand of JBDRPN010000037.1, from coordinate 13,664 downwards.
ACCTCATTGCCAGTGCCTTCATGGCCCTCGGTTCCTTTCTGCCCGGCTCACTGCTCGATAAGGGATTCGAAGCCCATATCGGCGGTATTGCGCTTGGCATCGGGCTGGGCTGGCTCATCAAATCTGTCATCGACCATACCAAAGGAGTTAAAAGTGAATCGTAATCAGCGCTATGCAGTCGTCGCCGTCGCCTTTTCCCTGTTGGCCGGAGGTGCCCTTGCCGGCACCACAGGAACTGAATTCCAGGCCCTCTATACGTGGGTCAACGACGTGGTCACCGGTTATTTCGGGCGCGCGGTAGCGGTGGCGGCCGTCGGTCTTGGTGCGATCCTTTCGATTGCCCGCGTCAATCCGGTTCCAATCCTGTCGGGCGCTGGTTTTGCGATTTTCCTGCAATACACGCCGACGATCATCACCGGCATCCTGACGGCAACGGTCTGAGCCGGAGCATCCCGCGTGGGTAACGACGAAAACGGCTACATCCCGAAGTCCTTGGATGCACAGGAGCGCTTCCTATGGTGGGAAATGGATCAGGCGGTGATCGCCATCATGCTGATCAGCATGGGGGTGATCTCCGGATCCATGCTCATGGGCATTGCCCTGGGCGCACTGGCGGCCTGGCAGTACGGTCGCATGAAGGCAGGCAAGCACCCGAAGTTCGCCGCTCACGTCCTCTACTGGTGGTTTCCAAGCGGGCTATTCCTGAAGTTGCGAGCCACTCCACCGTCTGACCAGCGCTACTTCTTGGGATAGGCGACGAATCGCGATGCTATTTCGAAACTACCTGTCCGCGCAGGCGAATGCCACACAGGAAATCCGCTTCATGCGGATTCTCCTGGCGGGACTGCTCCTGGTGATTCTGGTCGTCGCCGGCGTCATGCTGAAGCTGGTCGGCAATGAAAAAACCGTCCTCGTTCCGCCCGAGATCAAGCGCAGTTTCTGGGTATCCGGCAACGCCGTCTCCCGGGAGTACCTCGAAGACATGGCCTACTGGTATGCCGGACTCGCCCTCAACATTACCCCGGCCGTTTCCACTTACCAGAACAGCCTGTTCCTGAAGTATGCGGCGCCCTCCGAGTTTGGACGACTGCAAATGGAAATGGGTGCTCGCGCGGATTTCCTTAAGAAGAACAACACCGCCACGCAATTCTCGGTTCGCAACATCACGCTGGACGAGAAGACGCTGCGGGTCGCCCTGTCGGGAACACTGTTTACCTGGGCGTCGGACAAAAAGGCCGGGGAGCGCCAGGCGACCTATCTCGTCGGATTCAAGCACATGAATGGAAGGCTCTATGTATCCGAGTTCAAGGAAACCAGTGAACAAAATCCTTTTGACAGCGCTGCTGGCCGCTAGCCTGTCTGCCAGTGCGGCCCAAGTGCTCGTCGGGAAACCGGACGACACCTTGAGCGCCAGAGTATCTCGATCCGAACCGACCCTGATTCGGATCGATGGACATCGCGTTCGCCGGATCTTCGGGGCGGAAGGTGAGTTCGCGGTCACGGCCGACAAGGAAGCCGGTACCGCCTATCTCAAGCCGACCACGAACAAGCCAACCCTCAGCATCTTCGTTTCCGATGAGAACGGCCGAACCTGGAAGCTGCTGTTGTCGGTGACGGACGGACCTTCGGATTCCATCACTCTTAAGGGACGGTCAGTCGCCGGCAGCATCCTCACGCCGGGCAAGGATGTCGCCAGAAATCAGCTGATCAAGCGCGTCCTGCTCTCCCTCCAATCGGACACTGAAGCGGAGATGGAGGCGAGGGCGACCAACGAGATCGTGCCCCTCTGGACAGAAGTCCTGTTCGTCCTGACCAGGGTCATCGACGGTCCGGTCAAAGGCGAGAAGTACCTTCTCACCAACACGTCCGCCAACGCGATGGTGATCGACGAGCGGGAACTCTACCGGCGCCAGGTCATCGCCATTTCGATCGCCAAATCCCAGCTGTCACCCGGGGAAACCACTGAGGTTTTCGTGATCTCGGAGAACCCCGGTGAGTGATCCGGTCGCCGCCAGCGGCGGTCTCACGTCCTATCTTAAAGGGCTGTCGCCCAAGGCTCGACAGTATCTGGTGCTCGGCGGCTTGGGCGCAGGATTCATCGGCCTGGTCTTTGGCAGCATTGCTCTCTGGGACAACCAGCCCGCCCCGATGCCTCAATCGACCAGGCTCGACAAAGCCAGCAGAAACATTGTCACGCCAGGCGCGCAGGTGGATCCACGCGATGTCTGGATGGCGCAATCGTCGCAGCAGATGAAGGAGATGGATAACGTCATTCAGGGCTTGAAACAGAAGATGGGTGAGGTTGAGCAAAAGCAGTCTGCACCGCAACCCTCGACCCGTCAGGCCAGCGTGCTGCCGCCCTTGCCGCCGATGCTGCCGGGTCCCGGCCCTTCGAGCACACTTCAGGCGTCAGCCCAGGGCCCGACACCCTCGCCATCCGGGACACCGGTAACACCTCTCCCGCCATTGCCACCCCCCGTCATTCCACGAGAGCCTGGAATTGCATCGTTCGAAGTCAGCGACGCAATTCCGGTAGCACCGCAAGCGCCGGCCGACGCAAAACAGGGAAAGACCTACATCCCATCGGGCTCCTTCATGCGGGTGGCGCTGATGGGTGGACTGGATGCGCCCACGGGAGGCCAGGCTCAAAACAATCCCTGGCCGATCCTGCTGCGGGTGCAGGACAACGCCTTTCTTCCCAATCGCTACCGGACCAGGGTCAAGGAGTGTTTCATGCTCGGCTCCGGCTACGGCGACATCAGTTCCGAACGGGCGTATCTGCGCCTTGAATCGCTCTCCTGTGTGCTCAACAACGGCGAAGTGGTGGACGCCACGATCAAGGGTTACGTCGTCGGCGAGGACGGGAAGGCCGGACTGCGGGGAAGATTGGTCAGCAAGCAGGGACAGGTACTGGCCAATGCCCTGATGACCGGAATCATCGCCGGCATCGGCCAGGGATTCCAGCAAAGCGCAACCAGCTACAGCACCAGCGCCCTGGGCTCGGTGGGGACGATCGAATCCGGAAAGCAGATCCAGGCAGGCATCGGCACCGGCGTCGGCAAGGCACTGGACCGGCTCTCGCAGTACTACATCACGCTCGCCGAGAAGATGTTTCCGATCATCGAAGTGGATGCCGGTCGGGTTGTCGACGTGGTCCTGACCAAGGGCGTGTCGCTTGGCATGGCCGCGAGCGCCGATGAAGACACCTACACGGAACTCTGGAAGCGAGGGCGCCAGATCATGAAAAAGTCCCTGAATCCTTCGGAGTAACAACAAATGCATAAATCGATGCGTGTCCCCCTAGTCATGGTCCTGGTTCTCCTTTGCGCGGCGCGTGTGGTCAGTGCTGCCACCCCTGCCGGCGAGGCTGAAATGGAAGCGCGCCTGAAAGAGCTTTACCCATCGACCCGGATCAGCGCCGTTCGTCCCTCGGAGGTTTCGGGCCTTTATGAAGTCACCATGGGAAGAAACGTGGCATTCACGGACCCGACGGGGCGCTACTTTGTCTTTGGCCACCTGTTCGACATGAAGGAGCAAAAGGATCTGACAGCACAGCGACTGAGCGACATCAATCGCATCGAGTTTGCCCAGTTGCCGGTGCAGGATGCGATCAAGACCGTGCGCGGGGATGGCAGCCGCAAGCTGGCGGTGTTCTCTGATCCGGACTGTCCCTATTGCAAGGGACTTGAAGGCGAACTCGCCAAACTCGACAACGTCACCCTCTATACCTTCCTGTATCCCCTTGAGGGCCTTCACCCGGACGCCAGGGGGAAGTCTGAACGCATCTGGTGCGCATCCAACCGCGCGAAAGCGTGGTCGGAGTTCATGGCCACGGGCAAGCTGCCTGATGCCCCCAAGTGCATCACACCGATCGAGCGCATCAACCAGCTGGCGAGCAGTCTCGGCATCAATGGCACGCCCACCCTCATCCTGCAGGACGGGAGTCTGATACCGGGTGCGGCCCCCGCCGCTGAAATCGAGCGTCGGCTGGCAGGCAAGGCGGCCCCGATAAAAGCCGCTGTCACGCCCAGACTCAAGGGGGATTGATCATGCGTTCGGTCTGCCTGATCGCATCCGTTCTCGCCCTAGCGCTGGGCGGCTGTGCCGGAACCCTGACGGGAATGGATGGCGAGAGCAAGTTTTCATGCAAGGCGCCCGATGGCGTGACCTGTTCCTCCCTGTCCGGGGTTTATGCCAATGCGGTTGCCAACAATCTTCCGGGGCTGCGCAAGGACGGGAAGGGTGACCCGGCGTCTCGGCCGCCGTCAAAAGACAGTCCAGACGGCACGATTACCGGCCAGGCGGCGTCATCCGGCGACCCGCTTCGGACGCAAGCCAAGGTTTTGCGAATCTGGATCGCCCCTTGGGAAGACACCGAAGGCGACCTGCACGATCAGTCCTACATTTACGTCGTCGCCAACGCAGGCCGATGGGCGATCGAGCACAGTCAGCGACACATCGTTGACCGCTATCGGCCCACGTTCATCAAGGCCGGTCCCGTAGGACAAGCCCTGCAAAAGCCGCTCACCCCATCGCAAAAGCCGTCCCGGCCGTTTGGCGGACCTACCCTTCCAGGAAATCAGGCCATCGGTCCAGGCGGCAATGGCGCACCAGCTGAGGACCGCGAGTGAGCGTGCTGCAAGCCATCAAATCGGTCTTCTATGGCGAGCGCTTCGAGCCCGCCGATGCGGTTCAGCGAAGCCTGCTGGATCGCATCGCCACGCTCCCAAGACTCACCGGCATCCTGCCTTACCTGGGGTGGATGGCAGACGAGGGGATGTTTGTACTCGATCAGGGCACATTCGGCGCCAGGTCCACACATTCCATGGGCTTTTGCATCGAAACTGTCCCGCAAACCGGATCCAATGAAGAAATGGAACGGGTGCTGGCCAGTCTGTTCATGTCCTGTCCCCCGGGTACGGGCATCCAGATCTCGCTGTACGCCAGTCCGCATATCCTTCCGTCGCTGCGAGAGCAGGCCAACATGCTCCCGGTGGATGAGGAGCCTGCTGGATCGGAATGGGAGTCCCGTCGCAACCGGAACATCTATCGAGTGCTCGGCCGGCGCCGGATCGATCACTATTTGAAGGGCGCGGCCAAATCGCTCTTCTCGCATCACGTCTATTTGCTTCGCGACTACCGCTGCGTCATTGCCATCAGCACGCCGCTGGATCCCGAGAGTCCCGCCGATGTGGAGGAGGCGATCCGGATCAAGGAGAGTACCCACGCCACCTTGCGCTCCGCCCACATGCCGGGCTGGGATTGGGGGCCGGAAAGCCTGCTGAACTTCGTCGCGGACTTCTTTGACCACGAGCGGGTGCTTGGTCAGCCTGAAGAGAGACACATCGAGTACGACAGTTCGCGCACCCTTCGCAGTCAAGTGTCGAATCCGGAAATTGCTTCCGCCGTCGCCGATTCCTTCATCAAGTATCGAAAGGCGGGCGGTGCCGAGACCGCGATGCAATGCTTCTCCGTGCGGCAGTACCCGAAGTATTTCCGGATGGGCAACATGGGCTCGATGATTGGCGACTACTACCAGATGGCCCTCTCGATACCGTGTCCGTTTCTCATCACCATGGGGGCCATCACCCTGGATTACGAGTCGGCCAGAAGCAAGGCATTGATGAAGGCGGCGCGAGCGACCCAGGCCGCTGGCTCCTACATGGCCCATTTCCAGCCAGACCTTCAGGATCGCAAACGCGACTGGGACATGGTGCTGCGCGCCTTCGACAACGGCCGCAATGTGGTCCAGATGTATCACCAGATCGTCCTGCTCTCGCGAATCGAGGACGTATCCCGGACCGAACATGCCGTCCGTGCCGTCTGGCGAGCGCGCGGTTTCGATCTGGCCAAGGATGTCTATCTGCAGCATCAGGCATTTGTGGCGTCGATGCCGTGCACGCTCACCCCGGCATTGCAGAAGGATCTCCAGTTGTTCGGGCGGGCCGGCACCAAAACCGCCGACAACGCGGTGATGACATCGCCCCTGATGGCGGAATGGAAGGGCACCGCGACCCCGGTCATGACCTTGTTCGGTCGTCGTGGGCAAATCATGAGCTTCGATCTCTTCGACAATACGGGCGGCAACTACAACTTCGCCGTCGCGGCGCTGTCCGGTTCCGGCAAGTCGGTCTTCGTGAACGAAATGGCCTTTCGCTACCTGGGCACCGGGACCAAGGTCTGGATCATCGACGTCGGCCGCTCCTACCGCAATCTATCCGAGCTTCTGGACGGGGAGTTCATCGAGTTCTCCGATGAGCGAACCAACACGATCTGTCTCAATCCGTTTTCCATGGTCGTCGATATCAACAACGACATGGAAATGCTGCTGCCCCTAGTGGCCCAGATGGCCAGCCCCCGCGGTCCGCTGGATAACTACAGCTACTCCGCCCTGGCCGCCGCGATCAAGCGCGTGTGGGATCAGAAGGAAAAATCCGCGACGATCACCGATGTCTATGACCTGCTGCGCACCGGGCGCCTGAGTGACGAAGGCGAGGTCGAGCGCGACCTGTCCCGACTGGCAACCGCCCTGGAGCCCTATACAAAGTACGGCATCTACGCGAGCTACTTCGAGGGGGAGGCCAACATCCAGTTTCGCAAGAACCTGGTCGTGCTCGAACTGGAGGAACTCAAGGCGAAGAAGGATCTCCAGGCGGTCGTCATGCAGTTGATGATGTACCGGATCACCCAGGAGATGTATCTCGATCGATCCAAACGCAAGCTGGTCATCATCGATGAGGCCTGGGATCTGATGGGCAGCGGATCCAGCGCGAACTTCATCGAGGCTGGCTACCGGCGAGCACGCAAATATGGCGGTGCGTTTGGCACCATCACGCAATCCGTGGATGACTATTACAAGAATGAGGCGACGCGGGCGGCCATTACCAATGCCGACTGGCTGTTCCTTCTCAGGCAAAAGCCGGAAAGCATCGATCGGCTCGGGAAGGAGGGCAAGCTCCATGTGGACGAGTGGATGAAACGGCAACTGTCTTCGGTAAGCACGGAGCATGGTCACTATTCGGAGATCTTCGTGCACGGCCCGATGGGGTCCGGGGTTGGTCGCCTGATTCTCGATCCCTTCTCCATGCTGCTGTACTCGACGCAAGCCGAGGACTATCAGGCCATCAAGACGCTTACCGATCAGGGCATCCCCGTCACCGAGGCCATCGAGACCATCATCGAGCGTCGGGGGGCCGGATGAATCTCAGCCTTGGCCGATTACTCGTCACGGGTTTCCTGTCCGTCCTGGTGTCGTGTGCCATCGGTTTGATGTGGGTTCGTTCGCATCCAGCTCCACGCATGGTGCGGGTCGATGTCGGCAGTCTCTACGAGGAACAAAAGAAGGCGCTCAGCGCGCGGCTCAAGCCGGGCATGACCGAGGAGGAACAAAAGGCGATTTTCAAGGCGGCGACAGACTACGGTACGCGCGTTGATGAGGCCTTGAGCCTGGTAGCTCAGGAATGCCAATGCGCGATCTTGAATTCGGCTGCCCTTGTCCGCCTGCCTGATTCTGGAGATACCGGTATTGCGGATGTCACGGACCGGGTTCGACTGATTCTGGGCCAGAAGTAGGTCCGTGCAGATGCGCAAGGAATGGCTGGCCATCATGATAACTGGATGCCTTCTGGTGAGTTCTTCGTCGGCCACCGTGATCAGCGGTGGCATCGACTATCCGTCGATCTGGGCCTGTGAGGAGGCCAAGTTCCACTGGTATTGCGATGTTGAGCCAGAGCCAACACCCGACCCGACAAAACCCAGTGCAAAGGCTAAAACCAGGGAAGAAGCCGCGCTCGAGGAGCTTGAACACCTGCGCAAGGCGCTGGAAGCCAAACGGGCACTGGCCCTGATGCAGCCTTCTCCGGAAAACCTCAAGGCCTACATTACGGCGCAGGAAGCCCTGATGGATCGGGCCTCGGTGTTCTCGGATGTCTGGCGGCGCGTCATCTGGGCGAACCCCGACCTCAATTACCAGCTGCGCAATCCCGTCAATAACGCGGCCATCCAGGTCAGAGACGTGGAGCGGACGCAAAAGGAACGCGCCTCCATGAAGGAGATCGCCAGGGAATGGGGCGTGTTCTTCGTATTCCGGTCGGATTGTCCGTACTGCCACCGCATGGCGCCGGCCCTCAAGTTGCTGGCGGATACCTATGGCATCACCATTTTTCCAATCAGTCTGGATGGCGGCGTCTTGCCTGAGTTTCCAAGCCCGGCAAGGGATAACGGCATGGCCAGGGCGCTCGATGTCAAACAGGTTCCCTATGTCGCACTCGGCAACATCAAGGATCGTCGCCTGATTCCGCTGGGTTCAGGCGTGCTGTCCGTGCAGGACATCGTCGAGCGAATCTACATCCTGACCCAGACCCAGCCCGGTGAGTTGTACTAAAGGGGGTGCCCATGCTCAGAACTCGCTTCATCGCTTCAATTATTGCGCTGACAATTCCGCTGACGGCACAGGCCAGCGTGCAAACCAGCATGCAGACCTGGTTTAACGACATCGGCGCCTACGGCAACGTGAGCGGTGTCGCTGCCTACCAGGGGCAGACCATGAATCTGTACTCGGGAGGCAGTCTGTACATGCGCACCCCGGTCAAGAATTACCAGCTTGCCACCGTGGCCCCTCCTGCCTTCAAGGCCGGGTGCGGCGGGATCGATCTGTTTGCCGGTTCCTTCTCCTTCATCAACAAGGAGCAACTGACGGCCCTGATGCGCAACATCGCCAACAATGCCGTCGGCTATGCCTTCATGATGGCCGTCAAGTCGATCTCGCCCGATCTGGCCGATCTGATCCAGTACCTCCAGGATCAGATCTCCAAGGTGAACAACCTCAATATCAACTCCTGCCAGGCCGCCGAAGGCGTGGTCGCTGCGATCGGCAGCACGCTGACCGACAAGACGCAGGAGAAAGAGGGCAAGGTCGCCGGTGCGTCATTGAATCTGTATTCCGATGTGTTCGAGTCCTGGGACGCCTGGAAGGACCGCTCAAAGGCCAGGCAGACGCGCCAGGCCGCCATCAGTGCCGACTCGCGCAACAGGGAAACCTTTGATCCCGGCAATGTCGTGTGGCGGGCGCTCCTTCGGGTTAATGGTGTCGATGACGAAACCCGGCAACTGATGATGAGCATGACGGGAACGATCATCATCGTTCCGCCCGGTGACGACGAATCGGGTTCGAGCACGGACCAGAAAGCCAAGTGGTTGTACAAGCCCGGCGCAAAGATCACCTTCAGGCAATTTGTGGGCGATGGATCCGCGGCGACGGCAACGCTATCCGGACTGATCTGCGATGACTACGCGGAATGCAGGAATCCTGCGTACGTCGAGGACGGCATCACGGCAAGTTCATTTGCGAAGTTCGTGCGCGACAAGATCGTCGCGATGAAACAGAAGGTGGAGTCGCGCAGCGCAGGCGGGCAGGGCACCCTGGATGTCGCCCTGATCGGGGCGTCCAGCCTGCCGGTATGGAAGATGCTGTCGCTGGCCGCCAACATGCCCGGCGGTGACTTCGTTGTGGAAAACCATACCCAGCTTGTCGCCGTCGACATCGCCCACTCCTATTTCACCAACCTGGCCAAGACGCTGAGGGAAGCGATCCAGAACGAAATGGGCAAGGGGAACGCGGACGTGGCGGAAGCGGCAAAGTCGATTCTGATGCGGGTGACCGAGATCGAGCAGGAAGGGCGCGAAATGCTGGTCGCCGAATATCAGAAGGGGGTGCAGGTGGCCCAGATGCAACGCAGCATCCAGTGGCTCGATCAGTCGCTGAAAGCCGGGCTGCCGACCAACGTCTTCCAGTCGATGATGGCGTTCAATCGATAGGCCGGTAGAACGACGCCCTCACACCGATGAATTTCGAGGTCTATGCCTACTGGAATATCGAGGAACTGACGGCCACGTTCAACGCCGTCGCCGCCCTCATGGGGAGCGGCGACTACCTGGGTCTCCTGCGCACCCTGGCGCTGGTCGGCATTCTCTCGCTGGCGCTGGTCGTCCTCGCCGGCAAGGGGCGCATGGAGGACTTCTGGAAGTGGGTCATCATGCTGGCCCTCTTCAATGGCATGCTGCTGGTCCCGAAGACCAACGTAATCGTTGTCGACCGCACCGGAACAACCTCCGCTCAGGTGGTGGCCAATGTCCCGATTGGTCTGGCCGCATTCGCGCATTCGACCAGCAAGATTGGCGACTGGCTGACCGGGGCATTCGAGACCGTCTTTGCGCTTCCCGGTGACTTGCAGTTTCGTACCAGTGGAACACTGTTCGGGCATCGGGTTCTTCAGGAGCGACTGGCCATCAAAAGCGGCCAGCCGATTCTGACCAGCAATTTCTACGAGTTTTACCGAGAGTGCATCACGCCTGAGCTCGCCTCAGGCTATATCCGCATGAACGACCTCATGAAGACGAACGACATCTGGGGCACGCTCAACGGCTTGACCAACCCCTCCCGGCTGGTGACCCTCCGGGACACGGCGGATCCGACCATCATGCAAACGGTTGGATGTACTGCCGGCTATACGACGCTCACCATCCAGTTAAACGCCGAGGCCGCCAATCAACTGGGCCTGCTGGGCAATCGGATGTATCCGGGAATGCCCTCCGCCCTGGCCAATACGGCGATATCAGGGTCGCTCGCGACGAGCACCAACTATCTTCTCGGGCTATCGGCGACCGCGACCGATACCATCAGGCAGTCCATCGTCTCAAACGCCGTGATTGACGCCCAGTACACCATCCCGGCACAGATTGGTGACGCGGCAAGCGCTGCGACCAATCTGGCACAGGCACAGGCCGTGCGCCAGACCGGTGACGCCTACAAGGCGATGGCAAAGCTAGCCGAGGGCACCATGCCCAAAGCCCGAAACGCCATCGAGCTGGTGCAGTACGCCGTTTTCCCGATCATTCTGTTACTGACGCTCGTTGCCGGTCACCATGGCGGATCGGTCCTCAAGATGTACGCTGGCAGCCTGCTCTGGATCCAGCTGTGGCCACCGCTCTACGCGATCATGAATTTCCTCATGAATGTACAGGCGCAAAAGGCACTGACAAGTGCGACCAATGGCGGGGGGATGTCGCTGGAGTCCTACAGCTATCTCAACAACTCCGTGGTCAGCGATCAGGCCATTGCCGGAATGTTGGTGCTGTCGATTCCAGCGATTGCCGCAGCACTCATCAAGTGGGGAGATGCCGGGCTGAGATCGGTTGGAGCGTCTTTCGCGCCACGCGATGCAGAAAAGGCCGCAGCCGCCTTGGCGCAAGGCAACATGAACTTGGGGAATGCCTCGCTTGGCAATGTTCAGCACGGGAATTACTCTGCCTTGCAGCATTCCACGCAACCGTCGCTTTCGGCAGGCGCGGGAAAAATGGCCTCGGCGGACAGCTTTGGCTCGATGGAGCGCACTGGGGATGCCGTGACCGTAAAAAGCGGCAACATGACGATGACCGGGTTCGACAGGAATCGTGATGGCCGATTTACGATCGACGAGGTCACCAACGTGTCGGCGGCAGGGTCATCGCTCTTGGGGGCGGTCGCGCAATCAGGCCTCGGCCGCAGCGCTTCGGATGTCAGTTACTCCGGCGAAGGCACCCAGGCCTTGTCGGGGCGTGCCGCATCGGTAGGGGAAACCCAGGCTGCGAAACTCACCCGGGATCAAAGTGCCACATTCCAACGTCAGCTGTCCAGGGCGTTGACTACCGAAATGGGTGGGGATACCAGTGCTGGAGTGACTACCGGTTCGGGGAACGTGCTCACCACCGGAAGGGATTATTCCGGCAAGAAGGGGCTGACCAATCAGGAGGGCGTGTCAGTTGATTCTGCGCTCATCGCAGGGGGCAGCGGCGCGTCGGGCAAACATCAGGAAGGCCAGCCGTCCAAAGAGCCAGGTCGGGCAGGGCGGCTTGCCATGGCGCTCGCAGAAAAGGCCTCCGGTATTTCAGCACGAGTCGCCGGTGCTGTGAAAACGGGGCAACGCTACGATGAATCCGCCGACCAGACCATCAGGACGGCCACGCAGGATGAACTGCGGCACGCGGCGGATGTGGCCAGGCGGGGGTTGCTGCGTGTTGCCGGCAGTACCTCCGATCAGGGCGTGAAGCAGGCTGCTGAACGCGCCGCATCGACGCTGGACAAGGCCAGGACCTACGACAGCAAGGAACTCGCTTCCCTGACGGAGCAGCAGGAGGCAGGAAGCCGACGCCAGGCGGGCAACGAGAACCGCACGAGTGTTTCGGTGGATGAAACATTCGTCATGGCAAAATCCGGCTACGAGATGCTGTTCGGGAAGGGGTCTGAGGTCACGCCGGAACGCTTGTCCCGGTTTCAGCGTGAGTGGAATCAGAACCAGGGATTTCGGGAAGATGTTGCCCTCGAAGCCAGAGACCGGATAGCGAAGACGCGCCTCGCATCCGACGGCGTGCAATCCCCGGAGTCGCCGCAGGATGTTCGACAGGGCGGAGAGATGAATCTTGCCCGGCTCGATGAAAAGGGGAAAGCCCAGGTCGCGGCTGAGAACAGTGCGAACAGCAAAGAGGTCCAGCGCCAACAACACATCAATCCGAAATCGCAGCCGGATCTGTCACCCGCCGCGAAACACTATGCGGAAACATTGAGTTCTGCGACTGAGCTGACCAAGCAGAAGGAATCGCAGGTCCTGCTTGAGAGCGGCATCACGATGATGGCAAACCAGCTGTACCAGGATCGACAAAAGGGAGCGGGAACCGTACTCCTGAATGCCTACGGATTCGGTGCCGGATCCGCCAGCGTTCAGGAGTACGCCGGAAAACTGCGCGAGGCCGCCCAAAAGGATCCCGAGCTTGCCAAGGGTCTGGCGACCATAGCCCTCAACAATCGAACAGGGACTCAACCAAACCAGGGCGACATGGCATGGCTTGAAGCCACGGCCATGCAGTCGGTTCGACAGGCAGAGGGGAGGGCATCAGAGGGCGCCGGTTGGGTTGCCGATCAGGCGGGTAAGGTGCTGGACATCTTTTCTCCGAGTGACTCACCCTCCACGAGAAAATGATCCGAACGCGAGTTACTTGTCGTCTTCGATCGGTTCGTTGCCAACCCGGACACCATGAGCATACAGTCCAAAGCCCTGGAAGCCGGGACCCACGCCAGAGAAGTTCAGTGAGTTCGGATCCTGATCATGTAGTGGATCAGAGAAATACGATTGGCGCCTGGGATCATTCTCACCATTGCGCAGTACGAAGCGAATAAATGCGGCTGCCAGAAAAACCCAAGAGAGCAGGGCGGCGACCAGGATTGATTTTTCGTTGCCGAACATCGCTACCAAAGTTGCGGCCACAAGCGCAGCAACGAGGAGTAGAAGCGACTCGACGACATGCCCAGTTCGAAACAGCTTCACGGCGCCAGCCATCAATCGGGCAGCCAGATAGATCAGGGTCGTCCCTGGTACGATCAGCAGTACAGATGCAAGAATCATTCGCTCCATTGGTTACTCCAGCACGTCATTCATCTCGTTTTTACTATACGCGCAATGCGCGTATGCTGAAAGCGTTCTCAATCCTGATCAGCAATTCTCAATATGACCTCTGCTTGGCGTCTGAGGGGTCCTGACCGGGATTGCGCATGAAAGCCATGAACTGGTCCCAAGAGGAGAAGCACTGGTAGTTGAGCAAAGTTCGCAGATCGGAGAAGAAGGCCATGCGGG
>JBDRPN010000036.1:0-115627 GCA_043826925.1 Pseudomonadota bacterium | reverse complement strand
CGACAAGATGCGGCCGGAGTATTACAAGGCCCGCGGCTGGACCCAGGAAGGCGTGCCGACCAAGGAAACCCTGGATCGCCTGGGTCTGTAATTCCTGCCCCACCCCTCAGGGGATCGGCGTCGCCGATCCCCTGATCGTTTAACGCTCATGACTTCGTTGAACCACCCCACATCATGAAATACCGTGACGTCGTAGGACCTCAAGCTGGCAAATGGGCCCGCCCCTCCCGTCCTCCCCTCACGGGGAGGCTACTGAACGGCTCGCTACGCTCGAACCTGACAAAGCGCACTTCGCGATGTATTTCACGTTAAGGATATGCCATGAAACACGTCATCATCGGTAACGGCCCTGCGGGCGTGGTCGCTGCGGAAGCCTTGCGCAAGGCCGATGCCGCGGCCGAAATCGTCCTGATCGGCGCCGAGCCGGAACCCGCCTATTCACGCATGGCGATTCCCTACCTGCTGGAAGGCGATATCGACGAAAGCGGCACCTATCTGCGCAAGACGGACGGCCATTTCGCCAGGCTGCGCATTCGCGAACTGCAGGGCCGGGTGGTCTCCATGGATACCGCGCAGGGCAAGCTGCTGCTCGCCGACGGGCAGTTCGAAACCTACGACCGGCTGCTGGTCGCCAGCGGCTCGCACCCGGTGCGGCCATCGATTCCCGGCATCGACCTGCCGCAGGTGCAAACCTGCTGGACCCTGGCCGATGCGCGCGCCATCGCCAAGCTGGCCAAGCCGGGCACCCGCGTGCTGCAACTGGGCGCCGGCTTCATTGGCTGCATCATCATGGAAGCATTGGCCGCGCGCGGCGTCGAGCTGACCGTGGTCGAAATGGGCGACCGCATGGTGCCGCGCATGATGACGCCGAAGGCCGGCAACATGATCCGCAACTGGGTCGAACAGAAGGGCGTGCGCGTGCTGACCGGCAAGGGCGTGCAACGCATCGCCGCGGCAGCGCCCAATCCGGGTCTGCTCGACCGCCTGGCTCAAGCGGTGGGCGTCGGCGGCAAGGCCGACGCCGGCGGCCTCACGGTGACGCTCTCCGACGGCGAGGAGATTGCCTGCGACCTGGTGATCGTCGCGGCGGGCGTGGCGCCGAATGTGGGCTTTCTCGACAACACCGGAGTGCAGGTGGCCAAGGGTGTGCTGGTCGATAACCGGATGCAGACTTCGGTGCCCGGCATCTATGCGGCCGGCGACGTGGCCGAAGCCCCGGACCTGTTCACCGGCGCCCACCTCGTTGCGGCAATTCAACCCAATGCCGCCGATCAGGCGCGGGTGGCCGCACTCAACATGGCCGGCCGCGAGGCGCGTCTGCCGGGCGTCCTGGCGATCAACGTGCTCGACACGCTGGGCCTGGTGTCGACCTCCTTCGGCCAATGGTGGGGCGAAACCGCACAAAACGGCGGCTCGGGCGTCGAGTTGGCGGACGATGCCAATCACCGCTATATTTCGCTGCAATTCAAGGACGACGTGCTGATCGGCGCCACCTCGATCGGACATACGGAACATGTCGGCGTATTGCGCGGCCTGATCCAGACGCGAACCCGGCTCGGCTCGTGGAAGGACGCGCTGCTGCAGGACCCGAACGGATACATGGCGGCCTACCTTGCCAGTGCCCAGAGCGCGGCATAGCGGTCGTCAATGCAATGAAGGTGATTTTCAAGCTGTATGCGACCTTGCAGGATTACCTGCCGGCCGAGGCGAAGAAGACCAATGCGCTGACGCTGGAACTGGACGCGGCGACGACCATACAGCAGATCATCGAACGTTTCGCGCTGCCGCCGAAGCTCTGCCATCTGGTGCTGATCGATGGCAATTTCGTGCCGCCCGGCGAGCGTGCCGCACGGGTGCTGCAGGAAGGTGAAACGCTGGCGATCTGGCCTCCGGTGGCGGGCGGCTAGAGGCTAAGCTAAGGTAGCGACGCATCGCGACCCGCGCCGCCGGGTCTTTGAACAGGTTTCTTGTTGAGGAGTTGGTATGAAACGCATGAACGCAATCCATCTGTTGCCGCTGCTCGTCGCGGCGCTCGCCAACAGTCCCGCTCTTGCCGATGCAAAGAAGGACGACGCGGCACGTCAATTGGCCACCAAGTCGGGCTGCTTCATCTGCCACGCGATCGAACTGGACGCCAAGGGGCCGGACGGCCTCAAGCCGGTCGGCCCGCCCTGGAAGGCGGTCGCGGCGCGCTACAAGGGCGACAAGGCGGCGAAGAAGAACCTGACCGCGGCCATCATGGGCGGCACCTCGGTGTACAACCGGCACTGGAAGGAAGAATCCAGCGGCGTGGCGATGCCGCCCAACGGGGTCGCGATCTCGGAAGCCAACGCGCGCAAGCTCGTCGACTGGATACTTGCGCTGGAAAAGTAGTGCCTGGCCGGGTGGCCTGATCGCGGCCGGCGGCGATATCATCGGTCCCTGCGCCAAGCCCGTGTCGCCGTAGCGCCAGCGCCAACTCTTGCGGGCGCGGCGCGGCAAGGCGGCGCCGCAGACCGACTCCGATCAACACCCAGAAGCCGCCATGGAAACCCGCACCGCCCGCCTCAAACGCATCAGAATCCTGGCGCTGCTGCTGACCGCGCTGTCGCTGGCGATCCTGCTGGTCAGCGCCTACATCCGCCTCAACGGTGCCGGCCTCGGCTGCAGCCCGTGGCCCTACTGCTACGGCCAGGTGCTGGTCGGCGGCTCGTATCAGCACAGCGACGCGGCGCGCATCCTGCACCGGGCGGTGGCGTCGACGGCGTTGCTGCTCGGCTTTGTGCTCGCCTGGCAGTGCCGGCGCCCGTACCCGATCGAGCCGCCGGGACGGTATGCCAAGGCACTGCTGGTGCTGATGATCCTGCTCACCTTCGTCGGCATCTGGAGCGCCGATCCGCACCGGGCGTGGGCCAGCTTCATCAACATCCTGGGCGGCGCCGGCCTGGTCCTGCTTTCCTGGCGCACCGCGCTTGCCGCCGGCAGCGGGCAGGCGCCTGCAGCTCAACGCCGTCCCGCCGCGCTGCTGCATGCGGGGCTAGGCACGCTGGCCCTGACCATGGCGCTGGGCGCCCTGATCGGCGCGCGCTACGCGGCGCTCGCCTGCCCGCTGCTGACCGCCTGCGGCGACACGTCCTGGCCCGCGGCCGCCGGCTGGAGCGCGCTGAATCCCTTTGTCCGCGTCGCCGTCGCGGCATCGCTCGGCGACGAGGGCGGCGTGGCGCTGCATCTGCTGCACCGCTACAGCGCCGTCGCGACCCTGCTGCTGCTCGGCCTCGGCGGCCTGCGGGCGCTGGCGCAGCCGGCAGCGCGCGGGAGCGCGGCGCTGTTGCTGGCGCTGCTCTTGCTGCAGTTCGCGCTCGGCGTGCTGACCGTGCTGAGCGGGCTCAGCCTCGGCCTGGCGATCGCCCACAGCGTCTGCGCCGCGCTGCTGCTGGCGGCCGGTATGCAACTGATGGTGCGGGTCAAGGCTGCGCCGGGCTAGCGCCGCCACGGCGCACCCGGCGTCGCCGTGTCGCCAGCGGCAACTCTCGGGCAGCCGCCCTCAGACCCGCAGGATCTGCAGCAGCGGCGCGTTGCGCGCCACGTCGTCGCTGAAGCCGGATACCAGCAGCACGCTGTGGCCGGTACGGGTCAGATCGCAACTGCGCGCGACGCGCCGGCACAGCGTTTGCGGGTCGCGGTACTCGGCTTCGGTGGTGGTCATCGGCACCACGCCCCAGTTCAGCGCGAGGCGCCGGCACACCGTTTCGTTGGTCGACACCGCGATCAGCGGCGCGGTCGGACGATGCGAGCAGATCACGCGCGCGGTGGTGCCGCTGCGGGTCGGGATGATGATGCCCTGCAGCTTGAGATCGTGCGCCAGCGCGGTCGCGGCATTGGCGACGCCGTCGCGCAGGTCGAGGTCGAAGTGGCTGGCCGGCTCGTCGCCGAGGAAGCTGCCCTGGCGCCACTGGTAGCCTTCCACTTCACGCAGCACGCGGTCCATCATCTGCACCGCGCGCAGCGGGTACTTGCCGCTGGCGGTCTCGGCCGAGAGCATCACCGCATCGGCGCCGGTCAATGCCGCATTGGCCACGTCGCCGACTTCAGCCCGCGTCGGTCGCGAATGGTCGATCATCGATTCCAGCATCTGCGTCGCCACGATCACGGCGCGGTTGTGGCGTCGTCCGAGGCGGATCAGTTCGCGCTGGATCAGCGGCACCTGCTCGGCCGGCATTTCGATGCCGAGGTCGCCGCGCGCCACCATGATCGCGTCCGAGGCCTGGACGATGGCTTCGATGTTGTCCATCGCCTCCGGCGTCTCGATCTTGGCGATGATCGGCGTGTCGGCCCCGGCGCGCGCGATCAGGCGGCGCAGGCCGGCGACGTCCTTGGCGGTGCGCACAAACGACAGCGCCAGGTAATCGACGCCGAGCTCGATGGCGAACTTCGCATCGGCGATGTCCTTGGGCGGCAGCGAGGAAGCCGACACTTTCGAGTCCGGCAGGTTGATGCCCTTGTGGTCCTTCAGCAAGCCGCCGAAGACCACCTTGCAGCGGATGCGATCGCCCTCGATCGCCAGCGCCTTGAGTTCCAGGTTGCCGTCGTCGAGCAGGATGCGGTGCCCCGGCTGCACGTCGCGCGCGATGGCCTTGTATTGCGAGGCGATCAGGCCCGGCCCGCCCTTGTCCACGCGCGGATCGATGATCACTTCCTCGCCGGGCGTGAGCTTGAGCGGTCCGTCGGGAAACTTGCCGCAGCGGATCTTCGGTCCGCACAGGTCGGCGAAGATCGCCACATGGCGGTCGAGCTTCCTCGCCGCCGCACGCACCTCGGCATACACCGCGCGGTGCGCCTCGTGGGTGCCGTGCGACATGTTGAGCCGCACCACATCGACGCCGGCCTTCAGCAGGTCCTCGATGATCTTGCGTTCGGAACTGGCCGGGCCCAGCGTGGCCACGATCTTGGTGCGGCGCCAGCGCAGCGCGATGCGGTTCTTCAGCAGTTCCATGGCCGTACCCTTTCCTGTCGGAAGGCAGATGCCCGATCACTATGCTACGCGAGTCGGCGAATTCCTTGAAGCTTCACGTAGGTGACGGCGCTTGCAGGCCGGCCCGCGGCGGCGTCAGGGCTTCGCCTTGTTGCCCAGCGCAAACTTGACGCCGAGCAGCGCGGCCGGCAGCAGATGCCAGAACACGTCGAAGATGTCGAGCGGCCGCGCGAGCCGGCCTTCCGCCAGCATGCGCGCCTTCTCCACCAGGTGCGGCTCGGGCAGGAAGGGCGCGCCGAGCATGAACAGCGCGGCGGCGATCAACAGGGGGTACGGAATCCGGTCCAGCCAGCGCATCGATGTCTCTCCATGGAATGTCCCGCCGCTCGCACTGCCATACCGCGCGGCTCAGCAGCCGGCGACGCATTTGCCGCCGCCGTCGAACTCCATGGTCTTGCCGGAAAGCGGGACATGGGCGGGTACCTTGACGGCCTTGAGGAAAGTCTCGGTCCGGGTTCCCGGCAGCACCTTGCCGCCCTTGGTTGCGACTTCATTGACGTGCGACAGGATCACCGCGGCGGGCCTGACCAGATCGTTGATCACGTAGGCCGCTTCGGACGGGCCGGTGGTGAAGGTGTCGCCGATGTTCATTACCGTCAGCCTGGCCGCGTAATGGCCGCGCACCACCTTCTCCTGTTCGCCGGTGATGCCGGTGTCGCCCGAGAGATAGGCCACCAGGCCGTTGCTGAACTTCAGCACGTAGCCGGTCGCCTCGCCGACGTAGCCGGCAATGCCGGCGTCCTTCATGTGCTTGCCCAGTTCGCCGCCGATGAAGTCGGGATCGAGGCCGTTGCTGTGGATCGCCTGTACCGTGGCGATGGTCACGCCGCCGATTTTCACGCTGGCGCCGAAGCGGGCCAGCACCGAGTTCTTCGGGTCGCCGCCGGCGGCCTTCAGCTTGTTGGCGAAGAAGGGCGGCATCTCGCTGCCGGTGACGATCCTGGCGTTCTTCGCCAGCGCGATGTTCACCACGCTCGAATTCGGCATGGCCGATACCGACATGTCGGGCTTGTCGCAGGCCCCCGAGTTGGGCGCCGCATTGTGCGAATTGCCGACGTGGTCGCCGTGCATGTGGCTGACCAGGATCACGTCGATCCTGCCCAGGCGCGGATCGCCCGCGCCGGCCACGGTGCGGCCCGGATCGTAGAGCACGCGCGTGCCGCTCGGGTCCTCGAAGATCATGGCGCGGTCGAGCGGGCACAGCTCTCCCTCCTGGCCGCCCAGCGGGGTGATTTTCACGTTGGCGGCAAAGGCCGGCTGCGCCAGCGCCGCGGCCAGGCAGCCGGCGGCTGCCAGCGAAAACAAGGAATGTATTTTCATTTGTCTTCTCCTGTGGGGGTTGCTTATTATTGGAAGCGGACTGCGCCGAAACGGTAGCACGATTTTGACGTCATAGATTTCCATGTATTGATTATGGGTATCCGGTGCGCCCGGCGCGCCGTGGCGTCAGCGCCAACTCTGTGCAGCCCGCCCCCTGCTATAGTCGGCTCGCCGCCACCGGGCCGCGCCCGAATCGCAAAGGAAACCCCATGAACGCCGACCAACTGAAGGCATTGCAGGCCCCGATCAAGGCCTTGTACAAGGAAAACCCCGAAGCCGCGAAACGCGTCTTCCGCGCCGAAGGCAGGCTGCTGCCCGACCGCCCCGTCTGCCGCATCGAAACCCGCTTCGGCACCCTTGATGCGGGTCTGCACCCCGCCGCCGGCGGCGACGGCAGCGAGGCCTGCTCCGGCGACATGCTGCTCGAAGCGCTGGTGGCCTGCGCCGGCGTCACCTTCAACGTGGTCGCCACAGCCATGGCCATCCCCTTCCGTTCGGCGAAGGTCATCGTCGAAGGCGACGGCGATTTTCGCGGCACGCTGGGCACCTCGAAGGAAGTCCCGGTCGGCGTCACCGACATCCGCCTGCGCTTCGAGGTCGATTCGACCGCCAGCGACGAGCAACTGGCCACCCTGATGCGGCAGACCGAGCGCTACTGCGTGATCTTCCAGACCCTGCGCAACCCGCCGCGCATGGCGGCGACGCTGGAGCGCGTCAGCGCCTGAACCGCGCGCCGCGCCGCCTTGGTCGCCCTCGTCGCCGTACCATCAGCGCCAATTCTCAAGCCGCGACCAAGCGCCCCAGCCGCCTCATGCCGTCTTCCAGCGTCGCGCTCCACGGCTCGCCGCAGGCCAGGCGCAGGCAGTTTTTGTACTGACCGCCGGCGGAGAACATCTCGCCCGGCACGAAGGCGATGCGCTCCTGCACGGCGCGCGCGTGCAGGGCCGTGCAATCCACCTCGGGCGGCAGCTCCAGCCAGAGCACGAAGCCGCCCTGCGGATCGGTGACGCGGGTTTCCGCCGGGAAATGGCGCGCCACCGCGTCGCGGGTGCGCGCGATCTGCTCGGCAAAGCGCCGCCGCAGCGTGCGCAGATGCACGTCGAAGCCGCGCGACTCCATCAGCTCGGCGATCACCTGCTGGGTCAGCGGATTGGTCTTGCCGGAGTTCAAGGTCTTCTGCAGCACGATGTCCGCCGCGCGCCGGCCCGCGGCGATGAAGCCGACGCGCAGGCCGGGGCTGACGGTTTTCGAGAACGAGGTGCACAGCAGGGTGTTGCCGCTGGCATCGAAGGCGTGGATCGGCCGCGGCCGCGCGCCGGAAAAGCAGATGTCGCCGTAGATGTCGTCCTCGATCAGCGGAACATTGCGCGCCGCCAGCAGCTTGGCCAACGCCGCCTTGGCGGCGTCCGGCATCACGCTGCCCAGCGGGTTGGCGCCGTTGGGGATCAAGAGGCAGGCCGCGACGCCGCCTGCTTGCGGCGACTGGCGCGTCGCCAGTTCCAGGGCGTCCACCGACACGCCGCTGACCGGGTGGGTCGGGATTTCCAGGGCGCGCAGGCCCATTGCCTCCAGGAGTTGCAGCATCACGTAATAGGTCGGCGATTCCACTGCCACCGTGTCGCCGGGCTTGGTCACCGCGCGCAGGCACAGTGCCATCGCCTCGGTGCAGGAATTGGTCACCACCACTTCCTCCGCCGCCAGCGGGCAGCCCCATTCCAGCGCGCGCCGCGTGATCGCGCGCAACAGCGGCGCCTCGTTGAGCCCGCTGTGGCTGCTGGTCGACAGCAGTTGCGGCTGGCGCCGCACGATGCTGGCGTAGAGGCGGTTCAGGCGCGGCGCCAGCAGTAATTCCGGCGCCGGCAGCGCCGAGCCGAAGGGCACCATCTGCGGCGCTTCGTTGATGCGCAATACATCGACCAGGCGGCGGCTGACGCCCACCGCCACTGGCTGCCCACACTGCCCCGGCAGCGCGCCTGCGGGCGCGGTCGCTGCCTCGATCATGCGCAGCGGCCGGCGTCGCACGTAGTAGCCGGACTGCGGCCGCGCTTCGACCATGCCGCGGCTTTCCAGCGTGCGCAGTGCCTGCACCACGGTCGAGATCGACAGCTTGCGCTGGCTCGCCAAGTGGCGCACCGAAGGCAGGCGGTCGCCCGGCCGCATCTGGCCGTCGCCGATCAGGCGGGCGAATTCGTTGGCGAGGTTTTCGTAAAGCATCGTGATTGGATTGTGGCGCTGCGGGCGGCCGGGCGACCCGTACAGTTGCCCGCATTATCGAACGGCACAGCCGGATTTTGGAAGAACTGTCACGGTCACAATTTCACCGCCGTGCATCTGTATCGGCGGCGCGGCACTGCCTAGCATGGTCGCATCTACCCCAGGGAGGCCGCGCCATGGATGCCGACGAACAGCTGCTGCTGCAACCGGACCGGCCGCTGCGGGTGGATGCGCAGCGGCATCGCGAGTTGCGCGTCGAATCCGGCACGGTGTGGATCACCGCCGGCGGCGCGGCGGGGGATTTGTTCCTGTCCGAGGGCGAGGGCTATCGCGTGCCGCGAAAGGGCAGGGTGCTGGTAGAGGCGGTGCGGGGGATGGCGAGGGTGAGGCTGTCTGCTCCGCGGCCGCACCTGCCGGCGATGCTGGCGCAGTGGGGGCGCGCTCTGCTGATCGGGACAATCGCGCGGTGGCGGATCGCCGTACCGTCGGCGCCTGCTTTCAGGTTTGGATTTCCGCCGCGCCGCGATAAGCTGTCGCCAACCCCAAGGAGACGGACATGAAGATACTGATACTTGGTGCCGGTGGCGTCGGCGGCTATTTCGGCGCCAAACTCATGCGCGCCGGAGCTGACGTCAGCTTCGTGCTGCGCGACAAGCGTCGGCAGCTGATCCGGGAGCAGGGCCTGCGCATCGAGACGCCGCAGGACAGCTTTACCGTGTTCCCGCGCTGCCTCGGCAGCGAGGAACTGGCGCCCGACTACGACCTGATCCTGCTGGCGCCCAAGGCCTACGATCTCGACGACGCGCTGGCCTCGATCGCCGGCGCCAGCGGCAAGGGGGCGCTGCTGCCCTTCCTCAATGGGCTGAACCACATCGACCGGCTCGACCAGCGCTTCGGCCGGCAGCGGGTCATGGGCGGCGTCGCGCACATCGCCGCCATGCTGACCGAAACGGGCGCCGTCAGACGGCTTTCCGACCTGCATTCGCTCACCGTCGGGCCGCGCCATGCCGGGCACGAAGCCTTGGCCAGGGAGTTCATCGCGCATTGTGCCGGCGCGGATTTCGACAGCCACTATGCCGACAACATCGATCAGGTGCTGTGGGACAAGTGGGTGTTCCTCGCCGCCCTGGCGGGCATGACCACGCTTTGCCAGGGTACGGTGGGCGAGATCGTCGCCACGCCCTACGGCGCGGATCTGGCCCGCAAGCTTTACCACGAGTGCTGCACCATCGCCGAGCGTTGCGGCTATCTCGTCAATGAGTCGGCGCGCGGCAAGGCGCTGGCCATGCTGACCCAGCCCGGTTCCGCATTCACTGCCTCCATGCTGCGCGACCTGAAGGCCGGACAACGTACCGAGCACGAACACATCCTCGGCGAGATGGTCCGCCGCGGCATCGAGCATGGCGTGGCCTGCGACCTGCTCGCCATGGCCTACACCAGCATGGCGGTGCGTTCGCCGGATCCGCGTTAGCGGCAGGGCTCATTCATCACTGGTACGGCGGCA
Organism: Pseudomonadota bacterium; assembly: GCA_043826925.1. Taxonomy (GTDB): domain Bacteria; phylum Pseudomonadota; class Gammaproteobacteria; order Burkholderiales; family Rhodocyclaceae; genus Sulfuritalea. Next base: position 105,578 of record JBDRPN010000036.1, on the reverse strand, counting down.
GCCATCTGCCGCGCGGCTTGCCGTTCCTGTTCGCATTCGCCTCGGTGCCGCCTGAGTGTTTTTGCCCGTGATCCTCAGGCGCGCTTGTCCAGCGAATGGATGGCGCCGTGGATGGCGCGCTCGAACATCGGCCGGTCGGGCGCCACGATGCGCACGGTCTGGTTCCTCAGGCGCACCGCCAGGGCTTCCGGCGTGATCGAAATGGCGCAGGCCGAGGCGCTGTTGGTGAACAGGAACAGCGTCCGGCTCTGGTTGATCCAGGTCAGGCGCTCGCGGCGGTTTTGTCCCGCCGTGATGAAATCGACCCAGTCGCCGCGCACGAGTTGCCTGACGCGGCGCAGGTCGGCGCGATCCGGCGTGCTATCCGCGTCGAGCTCGCCGCCGCTGGGGAGCGAGATGTCCTGCACATGGACGCCGCTGTCGGTGGCATGGCTGACCTGCAGGGTCGGCCCCGCGCCGCGCGCGCGCGGCTTTTCTTCGGGCGCCGACGTCGTCCTGGCCGTGTCGGCGGCGGGCTTCTGCTTTTCCGCGCGCAGCGCGGCAATCTGCAGATCGACCAGCGTGTCCATGAAACTCTTGCGTTCGGTGGGTGCGACGCCGATCTCGTCGAAACCGGCATTGAGCTTCTTCAGCAGCGCGGGCAGCGCGGAGGCATGCCGTTGCCGTTCTCCCGGATGATGCTTCGGCGTCACCGCCCAGATCAGCGTGACGGCGGTGCGCAGGGCATCTTCGGTGGGCGCGCTGTCCTCCCCGGCCTGCGAGATTCTGCCCTGTACCACGTCGCGCCAGTAGCTGCGCAGGAACTCTTCGATTTGATTCGGCACCAGCGGCCCCAGCAGCCGCAGGATGCACTGGTTCGCCGCCCTTTGCGCGCGCATCTGGGCCACGCGGGAGAGGCGCATTTCCTCCTCGCGGGCGTGCACGGCGGCGGCCAGCTCGCGGTCCTGCTGCTCCTCGATCTTTTCGCGTTCGGCGAGGAAGGCGTCCAGCTCCGCGTTCGCGGTGTCGAACACGGCCATGTCGCCGTCGTAAGTGGCCTGGACCTTGCTGACCAGCTCCAGCAGCTTGACGAAGAAGGGGTCGTCGGCATTGACCACCTTGCCCCAGCGGATCGCGACGGTCGAAATGCTGTCCAGGAAGCGCCGTGCCGGATGGCTGCGGTCGGCGAAGAAGCGCTGGTTGAGCATCGCCGCCTTCAGCACCGTGGATTGCAGGCGGGCCACCAGCCCCTTCATGCCGTTGGCGATGTTCGGGTCGTTGAAGATCTGGTCGAACAGCTCGGCGACGATGTCCAGCGTGACGGATTCCTGCGGGCGCACGTCGCGCGCGGCGCCGCTGTCGCGCGCCATGCGCACGATGTTGGTATGGGTGTCGGGGTTCGCCGGTGCCGGCGCTGCCTGCAGCGTCTTCATCGAATCGAAGAGTTCCAGGCTGCCGCTGGCGGACCCGGCGGCGGCTGCACCGTCCTTGCTGCGCGCCTTCACCAGCCGGTCGAGGGCGCTCGTCATCCTGGCCGATTCGGCGGCCAGCTCCTGCGGGTCGACCAGCGTCATCTCGCGGTAGCTTTGCTTGAGGCGCGGCAGGATGTCGGCGTCGATCAGTGCTTCGTTGACGACGCGATAGAGCCGGGGCAGTTCCGCGGCGAGATGCCCGCCGACCAGTTGCAGCAGCAGGACGCCTGCCGCCGCGTCGGCGCTCACCTCGGCGCAGGCGGCCTCGATGCAGGACCACAGCGAGGCGAGCTTGAAGGTCGTGTCGCCCGGCGTCATGGCGCTGCGCAGCACCAGGTAGGAAATCCGCCGTTCCAGCGGGTTGGTCTCTTCGCGGCAGGCCGTGGTCAGGCGTTCCAGAACCTCGCGGGCGGCCAACTGCAGGGAAACCTCGGCATCGTTGACGATCTTCAGCGCCCGCGCGTCGCCGTAGCCCGGCTTTGCCGCCTGCCGGACACGCCCGGCGAGCCCGGTCGTCAATGCCGGCGTCGCCCTGCCCCAGTGCGCTTGCAGCGCGAGCTTGAGGTCAGCGGCGGCGGCGCGATTGTTTGGGTCCTGGCCGGCATTGTCGCGTTCGCCGGCTTCCTGGATCAGCGCAGGGCCGAGTTCATCGAACAGCTCGCACAAGTCGCTTTCCATCTGTTCGCGGCAGCCGGCAACCAGCTTCGCCAGCGTTGAGGCGTCTTTTTCCGTCATTTCAGGCGTGGCCGGAGTGTCGAAGTGCCGAATTATCCCATCGCTCAGCCGCGTGCGGCCAAGGCCGCGCGCAGCCGGGGCCACAGCAGGTTGAGCGCCAGGCCCGCCATCACCAGCGCGGCGGCGGTCAGCTTCCAGGGCGGCAGCGATTCGTCCAGCCACAGCGCCGAGGCGCCCATGCCGAACACCGGTATCAGCATCGCCAGCGGCGTGATCGTCGCCGCCGGGTGGCGCGCCAGCAGCCAGCCCCAGGCCGCATAGCCGAACAGCGAATTGCCCCAGGCCTGCCAGGCCACCGCCGCCCAGGCCGCGGCATCGGCCGTGCGCAGCGCCGCCGAGATCGCGGCCCAGCCTTCGACGGCCAGCGACAGCGCAATCAGCGGCGGTACCGCGAAGGCGCTGGACCAGACCACGTAGGCGAGGATGTTGGCCGGCGCCCCCTGTTTCGCTGCGATGTTGCCGCCGGCCCAGGCCAGCGCCGCCAGCAGCACCAGGATCAAGCCGAGCGGCGTGGTGCTGCCGTCGGTATGCGTGATGATCACGCCGATGCCGCCCGCGGCCAGCAGCAGGGCGAACCACTGGAAGCGGCGCACCCGTTCGCCGGAGTGGCGCATCGCCAGGCCGATGGTGAAGAACACCTGCACCTGGATCACCAGCGAAGCCAGGCCCGGCGAGATGTGGCCGTTCATCGCGACATACAGCAGGCCGAACTGGCCGGCGCCGATCAGCAGGCCGTAGAGCGCCAGGTTGCCCAGCGGCACCGCCGGGCGCGCGCAGAAGAACAGGCCGGGCAGCAGCACCAGGCCGAAGCGCAAGGCCGCCATCAGGATCGGCGGCAAAGCCCCGAGCGCGAACTTGATGACCACGAAATTGACGCCCCAGACGGCGACCACGGCGAGCGCGAGCAGGAAGTGGCGCAGGGGAAGGGCGGCGGGCATGCGGCGATTGTCGCATGCGGCTTCCGGGCCAAGCTTGGCGGTTTCGAGCCCCGCGCGAGCGTCGCCCGAATTTTCTGCTTATCGATGCGGTAAGAAATCCTGATTTTACTTACTGGTCGAACTGACTAGAGTGAGCGCCGCCACTCCGGCAATCGGGTGGGCGACCGAGCCGCGCGAAACAAGCCGGCCACACGAACCATTCGATAGGAGGCAGGCAATGCGCATCATTTTGTTGGGCGGTCCAGGGGCCGGCAAGGGAACACAAGCAGGCTACATCAAGGAAAAATTCGGCATTCCGCAGATTTCGACCGGCGACATGCTGCGCGCCCACGTCAAGCAGGGCACCGAGCTTGGCCGCCAAGCCAAGGCGGTGATGGACGCCGGAGGCCTGGTGCCAGATGAAATCATCATCGGCATGGTGAAGACCCGCCTGCAGGATGACGATTGCCGCAACGGCTATCTGTTCGACGGTTTTCCGCGCACCATTCCGCAGGCGGAAGCCATGCAGGCGGCGGGCGTGCGCATCGACGCCGTGGTCGAGATCGCGGTCGACGACGAAGAAATCATCCGCCGCATGTCGGGCCGCCGGGTGCACCCCGGATCGGGACGCACCTACCATCAGGTGTTCAATCCGCCGAAGGTCGCCGACCACGACGACGTCACCGGCGAGCCGCTGATCCAGCGCGATGATGACAAGGAAGATGTCGTCCGCCATCGCTTGCAGGTGTATCACCAGCAAACCCGGCCGCTGGTGGATTTCTACTCAAGCCTGAGCCGCCGCGATCCCGCCGCCGGACGCTATATCAAGGTAGCCGGCACCGGCAAGGTGGAGTCGATACGCGACACCATCCTCGAAGAACTGGCCGGCCAGACCGCCTGATCCGGTCGTTGCAGTAGTGCCGGCGCCGGCAACGCTGCCGTTACCTGCCCGCGAAGCGGAATTCCAGGTACGCAAAGCGCGCCGGCGCCGTCCGATTGGATACCGCTGCGCATCACTTTCAAGGCACTCTCCGCCTTGACAAGTGTCAATAGACTATTTACAGTTTGTCCATGATTCGTGGCTTCCGGCACAAGGGACTGGAGCAGTTCTTCAGGACGGGCAGCAAGGCCGGCATCCAGCCTTCACATGCCGCGCGCCTGCGCCTGCAACTGGCCAAGCTGGATGGCGCGAAGTCACCCGCCGACATGGGCTTGCCCGGCTGGAAATTGCATCCGCTGACTACCGGGCACTGGTCGGTCTGGGTCAATGGCAACTGGCGCCTCACCTTCGACTTCGAAGGCGAGGACGCCGTGCTGGTGGACTATCGGGACTATCACTAGGAACAAAGAGATGACGCGCATGCACAACCCACCCCATCCCGGGGAAGTTCTGAGGGATGGCGTTTTCACCGGCACCGGTATCACCGTGACCGACTTCGCTCGCCGCATCGGCGTCACGCGCGTGACGCTGTCGAATGTACTCAACGGAAGGAACGGGGTCAGCGCCGACATGGCGGTGCGCCTCACCGCCGCGCTCGGCGGCAGCGCGGAATCCTGGCTGCACATGCAGGCGCAGTACGATCTCGCTGCGTCGGAAAAAGCGTTGAAGAAGGTGATTGCGAAGATCGAGCCGCTGGAACTTCCTGAAGCGGCCTGAGCGCCGTGTCACCAGCGCTGACTATCGAATTGCTGACCACGCTTGCTGCTCAGCCAAAAAAATTCGAAGCTGACCCGTTTAGCTGCTCCACCCCGGGCCTGCCGGCGCCGGCAGGTTGCCGAGTTTCCAGCGCCGACTTTGCTGCTTGACTATACAGTGCCGAAATCCAATTCGTGCCTGGCTCCTTTGATTGCATCCATTGGGGCCGTGCTGTGGCCCGCCGGTTTCCTGGCTGTGGTTAGGCTCGCGGCCCCAAGAGGGGGGAAGCGCTGGCCGGAAGGAATTGTCGAAGGGTGCTGATGAATTTCTTAGAAATATTCCTGGCGATTCGACTTACAGGCTAGGGCGCTGAACCAATCGTAATTCGTCGGGAATCATCTGGAGACACATCTATGTGTATTCCGACAACCGGGTTAGAAACCATAAGGGTCATAACTCCTGTCGTCTCATAACCACTCGCGACTAGAAAATCCCTGATTTGTGCCGCAAACCGCATTGGTTCATCTCCGGGCACCGCTAGTACCAGAACTTTCTTATCTCGCGGGATTCGTTGAATTATTTCCTCTTTAAGTTCCGGTTGGATATCGCGCCGCTGTTGGCCAATATTTACCGTTTGCGCAGTAATGCCGCCACGTTGGTTGTAGCTTGTTATATTTGTTACGTTGGGCTTCGGTTCTTCCTTACTCATTTTGCCCCCTGATATCGGTGAATGAGGTTTTGCGGCCGGGACGTTTGCGTTGGGTCGTTCCACCGGGGGAACAGTCACTGCCTTTTCTGGCAGAGCAATATTTTTGGGTGCCACTATCGTTGCTTTTTCCGGCCCACTGCTTTGGGAAGGTGGAGCCGGCGCAACCTTTTGAGGCATGGATAACATTCCCAATTGCTGCAGAACCGCGAGCACAGAACCAAGTAACGTGACAAACACTGCAACTTTTTTCGCTACATCAGTCCAGGATTCCTTTGGTGGAATTGGAGCATTTTCGCCCACCCCAATAGTGACCTTATCAATGTGATGGATTTCTACCTTTTCGCCGATGATGCCGCCAGACTGATTGTGACTCGTGATGTTCTTCGACATAGGGAATACCCAAATTATGACGATCGCTTTAACTATCTCTTTGGCCAAGTAGTTAAACATACCACCATCCTATAGCGATCAGCAAAACCACATAGGATCACGTCAAGTTCCCAATCAAATGGGCCAGGCACTGAGAAAGATTTGGGTCAGCTTGAAGAATCAAAAGAAGAATCCAAAGAATCAAAGGCAAAGAATCAAAGGGGCCAGGCACGAATTGAATTTGCATAGTCGCGAAAAGTCGGCGCTGGCGAGACGGCGATAGTGTGCAGGGTGAAGCGGAATAATTGTGGACACCCGCGTTTTCTGCCTTGTCTACCCCCAGGCACTCCCTTGCTTACAAAAGGCGCGCGGACTGACCTGCCGCTTTCAGAAGCGTAACCGCCTTTTTGTCGAAGGAAACGAAGGTTTCCCCGCCGAGCCAGCTCCCCTCGTAGGCAATGACGCCATCGGCGAAATCGCCGCCTGCTTCGAGCACCGACAGGCCGGCCTCGACGGCGGGGCGGTTGACTTCCACATTGGCCGCGGCGAGCAGCGCGCGGATCGCGCTGGCTACATCGGCGGTCGTGAAGCCGTAAACCTTGCGCAGCACCCACGCAAACTCGCATAGGCATGGCAACGCGACGGCGATCAATTCGGCTTCGGTCAGGACCTTGGCGGCGACCTTCGCTTGCACGGGGTCGTCACGCACGACGGCACGAATCAGTACGTTGGTATCGACGGCAATCTTCATTCCTTGCCGGCCCAGCCCTGTGCGGCGGCCGCATTGATTTCCTCGATGGTGGCGACTTTCTTCGACCGGCCGGCGAGCAATCCGACGAAGTTGTCTATCGTTCCGGCGGGCCGAGCCGCCTTGAGCATGCCCCGACCGTCTGGCAGCAAATCCAGCTCGATCTTTTCTCCCGGCCTGATGCCGAGGTGCTGCAGCACCTCTTTTCTGAATGTCACTTGTCCCCGGGAAGTAACGGTCAAGGTGGTCATGGCGATGCCCTCGTGGTTTCTTGATGCCTTGCAGTGTAATGCAAAACAGCCTTACTTTCAAGAATGGAAGCGGGGCCATTACGTAACAAGGTAGTTTGCCGGGGGCGCAAGCTACTCCTGATTCGCCACCCCGCTAACCACATGCCCCGTCGGCACCAGCCTTGACGCCGGCTCGCAATGCCGCGTCTGGTCGTCGAAGAAGAAGTCGGGTTCGAATTCGCTGAGGAAGCGCGACTTCTCCAGGCCGCCGAGGAACATCGCTTCGTCGACTTCGACTTTCCATTCCATCAGGGTGCGGATCGCGCGTTCATGGGCGGGGGCGCTGCGCGCGGTGACCAGCGCGGTGCGGATTTTCATCGGGCATCCGGCGCTGTCGGCGCGCAGGCGGTGCAGGGCTTCGAGCAGGGGCAGGAATGGCCCCGGTGGCAGCGGGTGCAGCGCGTGGCTTTCTTCATGGTTCTGGAAGGCGGCAAGGCCTTGTTCCTGGAACACGCGCTCGGCTTCGTCGGAGAACAGCACGGCGTCGCCGTCGAAGGCGATGCGCACTTCCTGCGGGTGCTGCTCGGCTTCGGTCAGCGATGAGGAATACACGCGCGCCGCGGGGAAGCCGCCTTCCAGCGCGGCGCGCACGTCGGCTTCGTTGGCGGAAAGGAACAGGTTGGCGCCCAGCGGCTTGAGGTAGTGGAAGGGCGGCCGGCCGCGCGTGAAGACGCCGCGCTCCAGTTGCAGGCCGGCGGCGCTGGCGGAGCGGAAGATGCGCAGGCCGGAGACCGGGTCGTTGCGCGAGAGGATCACCACGGCGACGCGCTGGCGCTCGGGCGTGTTGAAGGCGAGCAGCTTCTGCACCAGCGGGAAGGCGACGCCGGGCCGCGCCGGCTGGTCCATGCGTGCCAGCTGCAGACGCATGTAGGCGGAATCGTCCTGGTCCTCGAAGACGCGGTTTTCTTCCTCGAAATCGAACAGCGCGCGCGAGGAGAGCGCAACGACGAGCTGGCCTTCGAGGCTGGCGGGCATCCTAGATCACCGCCCGACCAAACCCACCATGGCAGCCTGCGCCTTCAGGCCGCTTCGAGGTGAATCAGCGGCATGTGATTGATTGCCAACTGGCTGATATCGGCACGTTGCGAGGCATGCTGCACGTCGATCCCGACCAGGGCTCCCGCTGCGTCGTAATCCAGCACCACTCCATCTACGACTTCGTCGGAGTCCACCGAAGGCCGTTCGGCCAGGTGGATATAGAGCGAATCGGTCGCCGCGTCGTAGTTGAGTTTCATGGCTTGAATCTCCTGTCGGGGAATGCATTGTGCAGCGTGACACCATCCGGCAGCGTTACGACACACAGATGGCGTCCGAGTTCCTCAATCCAGATCCAGTATCGCACGCGCCCGTCTTCTTGCTGGACTTCGCGTCTTACCGGATTCCGTAGCGCTTCGATACACCATTCCAAACGGATGTAGGGCCGCTTTTCCATCACGTCGTTGCGGAAGTAGTCGGTCATCGGCTGCATGCGGTCATGTTGCCGGCCATGCCGTGCCGCGTCAAGCCAAACGGCGTGTCACCGGCGCCGACTGTCCTTAGTGAGACGGCCTATTCACCGCCTCCCTGGGGGCGTTTGGCCTTGCTGCCCGCCTTCGGCGCAGCGGCATACATCCGCGTCATCTTCGCCGCTTCGTCGGCAACGCGCTGCCTGAGATCGGCCGGGGCCAGCACTTCGACGTCGGCGCCGAACTTGAGGATGTCCATGATCAGTTCGCGGTGATCGGCGTAGGGGAATTCGAGCAGCCAGGAGCCGTCGGCGGCGTAGTCGCCCTTCTGCTTCGGGTGCCAGGTTTCCTGCGCGACCCAGCGCGCGCGCTGGGGCGTGAAGCGCAGCTTCGCGTGCTGCAGTTTGCGCCCGGAGAAGATGCCGTAGCCGGGGCCGAGCACTTCGTCCATGCTGCGATGCGAGACTTCGCGCGCCTTCTTTTCGATCAGGTCGGCGTGCCGGATCGAGTCCAGCGCGAAGTTGCGGATGTCGCTGCGCAGGTGGCACCAGGCGTCGAGGTACCAGTTCTCGCGGTAATACACCAGGCGCTGCGGCGAGACTTCGCGCTCGGTGGTCTGGCCGCTGCCGCGGGCGAAATAGGTGATGGCCAGACGCTTCCTGCGCAAGAGCGCGGCGCCGACCTTCTCGAAATGCGCGAGCTTGAGCTCGCGTTTGCCCAGGCCCACGATCAGCACGCGGCGGCGGATTTCCTCGGCGGTGTTCTCTGCCGTGCCGAGCAGGCTGTTCAGGCGCGCGATCAGCGGCTGGATGTGCGGAGTCAGGATGCCGCCGGGATCGAGGTCGGTCAGCAGGTGCTGCATGGTCAAGAGCGCATGGACCTCGCCCGAGTTGAACCAGAGGCCGGGCAGTTCGTACTGGGCGCCGGCCTCGGCGTGCGGCGTGTCGAAGCGGTAGCCGCCGCCAGTTCCACCATCCCTGTCCCAGACGATGGGCGCATTGAGCCGGTTGCGCATGTATTCGAGGTCGCGCTTCAAGGTGGCGCGCGAGACTTCCAGCGCCGCCATGAAATCGACGAAGGGCACCAGCTTGCGGTCGTGGATCATCTGGTCGATCTTGTAGAAGCGCTCAGTGCGATCCATGGCGGGACTCGGAGATGAATTGACGGAAGTGGTCGAGGCGGCGCGGGTGGATCACGCCGGCGGCGACGGCCTCCTTGATCGCGCAGCCGGGCTCGGCCTGGTGCTGGCAATCGCGGAAGCGGCACTGGCCGAGGAAGGGGCGGAACTCGGCGAAGCCGAATTCGATCTGCTGGGCGGTGAGGTGCTTGAGGCCGAATTCCTGCAGGCCGGGGCTGTCGATCAGGGTGCCGCCCGGGCAGGTGTCGTTGGGCAGCTTGTAGAGCCGGGCGTAGGTGGTGGTGTGCTTGCCGGAATCCAGCGCGGTCGATAGTTCGCGCGTGGGCGCGGCGGCGCCGGGCACCAGGGCGTTGGTCAGGGTCGATTTGCCCATGCCCGATTGCCCCACCAGCACCGAGCTTTCGCCCACCAGCAGCGGCAACAGCGGCGAGGCGTCGAGCTTGGCCGAGAGTTCGACGACGCGGCAGCCGAGCGCGATGAAGGGCGCCAGGAGCTTCCTCGCTCCCGGCAGTGCCGCGGTCAGGTCGCTCTTGTTGAGGACGATGGTGGTGCTGAGGCCTTCGTGCTCGGCGGCGACCAGCGCGCGGGAGAGCAGCATGTCGGAAAACGAGGGATCGGTGGCGACCACCAGCAGCAATTGCGTGGCGTTGGCGGCGATCAGTTTCTGGCGGTAGAGATCGCTGCGGTAGAGCAGGCTGCGGCGCACGGCGTGGCCGGTAATCTGGCCGTCGGGCGTGAGTTCGACTTCGTCGCCGACGGCGAAGGGGCTTTTCTTGCCGCGCGGATACCCAGTGGCAAGTGTGCCGTCGGCCAGCTCGATTTCGTAGTGCCGGCCGAAGGCGGCGACGATGCTGCCGTGCCTGTTCTGTGCGCCGCTCAACGCGTCTTACAAGCTGAGCAGCGCATCGATCTTGGCCGCGCAGATGAAGTCGTTTTCGCTCAAGCCGCCGATCGCGTGCGTGGTGTAGCTGACCGTGCACTGGCCCCAGCCGACGGCGAGATCGGGGTGATGGTCCTCGCGGTGCGAGATCCAGGCCGTGGCGTTTACGAAGGCCGTGGTCTCGTAGTAGTTCTTGAACTTGTAGGTCTTGCTGATGACGGTTCCCTCGCGCTGCCAGCCCGGCAGCGTCGCCAGCAGTTGCGCGGCTTCGTCGTCGGTGAGCGGCGGCACGCCGCCTTCGCAGGGCTTGCACTTGCCCTTGGAGAGATCGCAGACTTGGTTCATGGCTGGCTCCTTTTACGTCCCGGCGGGACCGGGTGTTTGCAGCCGCGCAATGCGCTGGCTGGCGGGTGGATGGGAATCGTGGAACAGCGAGTGCAGCGGGTCGGGCGTGAGGGTCGCGGCGTTGTCGCGATAGAGCTTGACCAGGGCGCTGATCAGGTCGCCGGCGGCGGTCTGCTGCGCGGCGTAGGCGTCGGCCTCGTATTCGTGCTTGCGCGACAGGCCGGAAGTCAGCGGCGCCAGCGGAAAGAGGAACACCGGCAGCACCATGGAAAACAGCAGCAGGCCAATCGCCGTACCGCCATCACCAACTCCCAGGCCGGCGAAGAACCAGGGCTGGTCGATGAGCTGGCCGAGCAGCCAGAGAAAGGCCAGGCTCAACACGGTGGACAGCGCGATGCGCTTTATGACGTGGCGATGTTTGAAATGTCCGAGTTCATGCGCCAGCACGGCCTCGATTTCCTCGGCGCTGAGTTTATCCAGCAGGGTGTCGAAAAACACAATGCGCTTGGCACGGCCGAAGCCGGTGAAATAGGCGTTGCCGTGCGCCGAGCGCTTCGAGCCGTCCATCACGAACAGGCCCGAGGAGGCGAAGCCGCAGCGCGCCAGCAGGGCTTCGATGCGGGCTTTCAGCGAGGCGTCTGCTAGCGGCGTGAATTTGTTGAACAGCGGCGCGATCACGGTCGGGTAAAGGAACAGCACCAGCAGGTTGGTGACCAGCCAGACCAGCCAGACATACAGCCACCAGTACTTGCCCATGACGTCCATCAGCCACAGCACGGAGAGCAGCAGCGGGCCGCCGATCAGCACGGTGAGCACGGCGCCCTTGGCCAGGTCGGCGAACCACAGCGGCCAGGTCAGCTTGTTGAAGCCGAAGCGCGCCTCGATGCGGAAGGTGCGGTAGAGGCTGGCCGGCAGGCCGATGACGAAGCCGAGCAGGCTGACGCAGGCGAACAGGGCCAGGCCGTGCAGGTAGCCGCTGCCGAGCCAGACGCGCATGGCCTGGTCGAGCAGGGCGAGACCGCCGCCGAGGGTCAGCGCCAGCAGTACGATGGCATCGACGGCGATTTCCAGCAGGCCGAGGCGCAGCTTGGCCACCGTGTAGTCGGCGGCCTTGCGGTGGTCGGCGAGGTCGATGCGATCGGCGAAGTTGTCCGGCACGCGATCGCGATGCGCGCGGACATGCCTCAGGTGGCGGAAGTCGAGCCAGAGGCGCAGGGCCGTCGACAGGGCGAGGGCGGCGAGAAAGACCAGCGTGAAGTGATATGGGGTCATGAGAGGTGGCCCGCTGTGCGAAAATGCGCCGACACAGGAACAGGCATTGGAAAATTATGGCACAGGATCAGAACGCGCTCGTCTGGCTGGACATGGAAATGACCGGCCTCAACCCCGACAGTGATCGCATCATAGAGCTGGCGCTGGTCGTCACCAACTCGAATCTCGACATCGTGGCCGAGGCGCCGACCTGGGTGGTGCATCAGTCCGATGCCGTGCTGGACGGGATGGACGAGTGGAATACCAACACCCACGGTCGCTCCGGCCTGATCCAGCGGGTCAAGGATTCGATTCTCGGCGAAGCCGAGGTCGAGGCGCAGGCGCTGGAGTTCATGCGGCGTCACGTGCCGCGGCTGGCGACGCCGATGTGCGGCAATTCGATTTGCCAGGACCGGCGCTTCATGGCGCGCTACATGCCCAAGCTCGAGGACTGGTTCCACTACCGGAACCTCGACGTGTCGACGCTCAAGGAATTGTGCAAGCGCTGGAAGCCGGAAGTGGCGAAGGGCCTCAAGAAGCACGGCAAGCACGAGGCGCTGGCGGACATCCTCGAATCGATCGAGGAACTCAAGTACTACCGCGAGCATTTCCTGAAAGTGTAAGGGGCGCAGGACGCTCATTCGGCTCGGCGGTAGAGCCGCAGGCGTTCGCCCTTGTCGCCGGGACGGGAGGTTTCGCGCAGCAGCGTCCAGCCGGGCAGTTCCTTGTCGGGGCGCGGCGAGGTCTGCATGATCAGGTAGCGGCAGTCTTTCGCGCGGCTGGCGCCGACGGTGCGGATGCCGTCGAAATAGTCGAGCGAGGCGCGTTGCGCCAGGCCCAGGCCGCGCCGCGCGATGCAGCCGGGATGGTTGCCCAGGATCTGGCGAAAGTTGGCGCTGACGCTACGGTAACTCTTGCCGTAGTCGATCCACGGCAGCATCAGCAGCATCAGCAGCACCCAGACGGTGGTAAGCCCCACGCTCCAGCGTGCCGCCGCGCGCCACGGCGAGCGCGGCGTGCGCAGCATCGTGGCGATCCAGGCGACGCTGACGGCGATCGCCAGCACGATGATCAGCGGCGAGGCCTCGGCGATGAAGCCGGGGGCGGGCTTGGTGAAATTCTTGGCTACCCGCGCCGGTTCCCCGGTCAGCATGGAAATGCCGCCCAGCCAGATCAGCGCCGCGACCAGCGTAAAAGTCATCATGCCGAACCAGTCGAAGGCATTGGCCGCGCCACGGCGCAGCCGGCCCGCGCTGGTCGCGGCGAGCAGGGTCAGCGGGACCAGCGCCGGCATCAGTGCCGTCGGCCGCGGTGCGTCGGTAAAAAACGCCAGCAGGGCGACCAGGGTGGCGGCCAGCGGCAAGGCGGTTTGCGCTTCGAGCAGATGCCGGCGTTCCAGCCACAAGGCCCACAGGGCCAGCGGCCAGGAGGGCCAGGCGGCCCAGGCCAGCAGTTCGAGGTGATCGCGACTGAAGCCGGGGCGCAGTGTCAGGCTGGCCGCCTCGGCGGTCCACCAGATGTCGAACAGGGCAGGCGACTGCTGCCGGAGCAGCAAGGGCCAGGGCAGCATCAGCGCGAGCGCGACGGCCGCCGCCGCCAGCCCGGCGAGCCAGCTCTGCCGGGTTCGCCAGTCGGGGTGGAGCATCAGAAGCAGCCCGGTCGCCAGCTCGATGACGACGCTGTCGATGCCGGCGGCGAGGAAGCCGACGCCGATGCCGGCGCCGAAAATCAGCCCGCCGCGCAGGGGCTGTGTGCGCCACAGCGCCAGTCCCCAGAGCGCGACGGCGAATCCGGTGATTGCCGCGATGGCGGGTTGGGCATCGTGCAGCGGTACCAGCAGGCCGACCGTGCCGATCGCCAGCAAGGGCGCGGCGACCGCGGCGCTGGCGCCGAGCAGCAGACCGGCCACACGCGAAAGGATCGCCAGAGCGGCGGCGCCGAACAGGACCGAGGCCAGGCGCGCCGCATCGTGCCAGGGCAGCAGCCAGCCCAGCAGCTTGCCGCACAGGGCCGCCACCCAGTGATACAGCGGCGGGGTGGTCAACCAGGGATCGCCGGCGATGCGCGGCACCAGCCAGTCGCCGCCGACCATGCCGAAGGCGACCCCGAGATGCAGGGCGTCGTCGGTCTTCCACGGGTCATGGCCGACGCTCCCCGCCAGCAGCCAGACGGCGCACAGCAACAGCGTGCCGTAGCGCGCCAGCATGGGCGCGGGGCTATGGTTGCGGTCGGTCAGGTCGGGCACGTTGCGAGCTTACCAGTGCGAACTCGGGATACCGTCCCCGCCCCCGGAGGGCGAGGACATATCGCGAGGATACCGTCCCGGTCGCGGAGGACCGGGACATAAAAAAAGCAGCCCGCAGGCTGCCTTTTGGCCAGGAGGCAGGTCTGATACAGGATCAGGCGGCCTTCTTGCTGTATTTCTGGCGGAAACGCTCGACACGTCCGGCGGTGTCGACGATCTTCTGCTTGCCGGTATAGAACGGATGGCAGGCGGAGCAGACTTCGATGTGCAGCGGCTTGCCGCTGGTGGAACGGGTGCTGAACTTGTTGCCGCAGCTGCAGGTGACTTCGATTTCAGCGTAATTCGGGTGGATGCCGCTTTTCATTTCATGGTCCTTTCGGGTGCAGGCGCGGTTCGTGGATTTGGCGAACCGACAGAACGCGGCATTATCCGCTAATTTTGGGCTGTGCGCAATCGCCAGGATACCGTCCCGGCGTTTCGCAGGGACATATCAGCGCTGGCGCATGGCGTCGAAGAACTCGCCATTGTTCTTGGTCGCCTTGACCTTGTCGAGCAGGAATTCCATGGCTTCCATGTCGTCCATGTTGTACAGCAGCTTCCTCAGGACCCACATTTTCTGCAGCACGGCCGGTACCAGCAGCAGTTCCTCGCGGCGGGTGCCCGAACGATTGACGTTGATCGCCGGATACACGCGCTTCTCGGCCATCTTGCGGTCGAGGTGGATTTCCATGTTGCCGGTACCCTTGAACTCCTCGTAGATCACGTCGTCCATGCGCGAGCCGGTTTCGATCAGGGCGGTGGCGATGATGGTCAGCGAGCCGCCTTCCTCGACGTTGCGGGCGGCGCCGAAGAAGCGCTTGGGCTTCTGCAGGGCATTGGCGTCCACACCGCCGGTGAGTACTTTGCCCGAGGCGGGCTGCACCGTGTTGTAGGCGCGGGCGAGGCGGGTGATGGAGTCGAGCAGGATCACCACGTCGCGCTTGTGCTCGACCAGGCGCTTGGCCTTCTCGATGACCATTTCGGCGACCTGGACGTGGCGCGTGGCCGGTTCGTCGAAGGTCGAGGCGACGACTTCGCCCTTGACCGTGCGCATCATTTCCGTCACTTCTTCGGGGCGCTCGTCGATCAGCAACACGATCAGGGTGACGTCCGGATGGTTGGTGGTGATGGCGTGGGCAACGTGCTGCATCAGCACGGTCTTGCCGGCCTTGGGCGGCGACACGATGAGGCCGCGCTGGCCCTTGCCGATCGGCGCGATCATGTCGATGACGCGGCTGGTGATGTTTTCCTCGCTGCGGATGTCGCGCTCCAGCAGCATGTGCGTGGTCGGATGCAGCGGCGTCAGGTTCTCGAACAGTATCTTGTGCTTCGCGGCCTCCGGCGATTCGCCATTGACGCGGTCCACCTTGACCAGGGCGAAATAGCGCTCGCCTTCCTTGGGTGAGCGGATTTCGCCCTCGATGGTGTCGCCGGAACGCAGGTTGAAGCGGCGCACCTGGCTCGGGCTGATGTAGATGTCGTCGGTGCTGGCGAGGTAGGACTCCTCGGGTGCGCGCAGGAAGCCGAAGCCGTCGGGCAGGATTTCGAGGACACCGTCGCCGAAGATGGTTTCGCCCTTTTTCCCCTGGTTCTTCAGCAGCGCATAGATCAGCTCCTGCTTGCGCAGCCGGTTGGCATTCTCGATGTTGTTGGCGGCCGCCATCTCCAGCAACTGGCTGACATGATGGGCTTTGAGCTCGGATAGGTGCATGGACTGCCTGCGAGGAGATTCCGGCGGAACGCGCCGGAACAGAGTGGTGTAGGGGATGAATTCAGGAAAGAATTCGATCAGGAGGGGAATCGAATCGGCGCCCTCAGGGCGTGGGCGCCTGTCTTGCTGGTCGGCGGCCCGGAATCAGACTCCGGGCGCCAATGTAACGGGATCAGAGATTGCTGTCAATGAATGCGGTAAGTTGGGATTTCGACAGGGCGCCGACTTTTTGCGCCTCGACGGTGCCGCCCTTGAACAGGAGCAGGGTGGGGATGCCGCGGATGCCGAACTCGCCGGGAACCTTGGGATTGTCGTCGATGTTCAGTTTGGCGACGCGCAGCTTGCCGGAATAATCCCTGGCCACTTCGTCGAGTATCGGCGCGATCATCTTGCAGGGGCCGCACCATTCGGCCCAGAAGTCGACCAGGGTCGGTATCGCGGAGTCGAGCACTTCGGCTTTGAAAGTGCTGTCGGTGACGTGGTGAATGTGTTCGCTCATGAATTCCTCGGGGATGTTTGCGTTCCGGTGGGCGCGTCTGCGACCGGGTGTCGCGACGAATTGCCGTGGGGCTGCGCCGGCATGGCCGAATCCTAGCAAAAAATTTCCGCCATGGCGACTCCGGCTCGCACCAGGGCCGTGCAGCAATGGTACATTGTTCGCCAATTCTGGAGCGTAATCATGACCTACGTCGTCACCGAAGCATGCATCAAGTGCAAATATACCGATTGCGTGGATGTTTGCCCCGTGGATTGTTTTCATGAGGGACCGAACTTCCTCGCGATCGATCCCGAAGAGTGCATCGACTGCACCCTGTGCGTGGCCGAATGTCCGGTCGAAGCGATCTTTGCCGAAGATGACGTTCCGACAGGACAGGAGCATTTCATCGCGCTGAATGCGGAATTGGCCAAAACCTGGCCGGTCATCATCGAGCGCAAGGAACCGCCGGCGGATGCCGACGAGTGGGCGACCAGGAAGGGCAAGCTGGGAGAACTCGAGCGCTGAACCGCTCCATCGGGCGCGGCATGGCCCGATTGCACCGGCGCGATCCGGCGCCGCCGCAGCGCCGGCGTTCAACGTCGGCGTCCAATTGCCCGTGCGGCCGGCATGGTAAGCTTTGTGCTACTTCCAGCTTCCTTTCCCGATCAAATTCGCGCCCATGTCCGGCAATACTTTCGGTTCACTGTTCTGCGTCACCTCCTTCGGTGAATCCCACGGTCCCGCGATCGGCTGTGTGGTCGATGGTTGTCCGCCGGGGCTGGAGATCTCCGCCGCCGATATCCAGCACGAGTTGGATCGGCGCAAGCCCGGAACCTCGCGCCACGTCACCCAGCGGCGCGAATCCGACACGGTCGAGATCCTCTCCGGTGTGTACGAGGGCCGTACCACGGGCACGCCGATCGGCCTCCTGATCCGCAACGAGGACCAGCGCAGCAAGGACTACGGCAATATCGCGGAAATGTTCCGTCCCGGCCATGCCGACTACACCTATTGGCAGAAATACGGAATTCGCGATCATCGCGGCAGCGGCCGCGCCTCGGCGCGTGAAACCGCCGTGCGCGTCGCTGCCGGAGCGATCGCCAGAAAGTGGCTGCTGCAGCGCTATGGGGTCACGGTGCGTGGCTGGATGAGCCAATTGGGGAGTATCGAAATTCCCTGGCTGGACGAGGCGGTAATCGACACCAATCCGTTCTTTGCGCCGAATGCGGCCATCGTACCGCAGCTTGAGGACTACATGGACGCCCTGCGCAAATCGGGCGATTCGGTCGGTGCCGAAGTCACCGTGATTGCACGCGGCGTGCCGGTCGGCTGGGGCGACCCGGTGTATGACCGCCTGGATGCTGATATCGCTTACGCCATGATGGGCATCAATGCCGTCAAGGGCGTCGAGATCGGCGCGGGATTCAAGTCGGTGACGCAAAAAGGCAGCGAACACGGCGACGAACTGACCCCGGAGGGTTTTCTGAGCAATAACGCCGGAGGCATCCTGGGCGGCATTTCGAGCGGGCAGGATGTGGTGGTCAGGATGGCGGTCAAACCGACATCGAGCATCCGCTTGCCGCGCCGTACTATCAATCTCGCCGGGGAGCCGGCCATGATAGAAACCCACGGTCGGCACGATCCCTGCGTCGGCATACGCGCGACGCCGATTGCCGAGGCCATGCTGGCCCTGGTGCTGACCGACGCTGCGCTGCATTATCGCGCTCAATGCGCCGATGTCGAATGTCCCACGCCGCGAATTCCCGCGCGAGCGCCGGTAAAATGATCGACACAGCAGTGAGAATAGTGAACCGCCCAGAATTGGACCAGCAATGAACGTCGAGCACCACGATCTGCACCACGAGTTTCCCGAGTATGCCGCGACCATCCAGGCACTGAAGCTGGGCGACCATCATTTCGGCAAGCTGCTCGACGAGTACAACGGGCTGACTGCACAAATCGAGGAGCTGGAGATCAAGGATGCCCCCGTTGCCGATCCCTTGCTCGAAGACATGAAGAAGCTGCGCCTGAAACTCAAGGACGAGCTTTACGCGTTGCTGCAGGCGCACAAGGCCTGAGAGCTTGTGAATAAATCTACTGCGCGTACCGGATCGGGGCTTGGGCGGTGCTCGCTATCCTCATGTACAAAAACGTACATTCCGGTAGCTGCGCTCCGGCCGCACCCCGCTGCGGTCCGCTCGCTACGATTTCTTCACAAGCTTTGAGGGGGACGTTGCGTAGGCAGAGCCGCCGCTAGCGGTCGGCGGCAATCGTCATGGAACAAAGCACTCGTCTGTCTGCGTGGTACTTCTGGTACTTCGCCTTCATCGGCGCTTTCCTGCCGTACTTCGCACTTTATTTGCAATCGATAGGCCTCTCCGCGGGGCGCATTGCAATCCTGATGTCGCTCGGCCAGTTCATGCGGCTTCTGGCGCCCTTGTTGTGGAGCTGGCTGGCCGACAGCGGCGGCCGGCGTGTGCGCATCGTCGTCGCCTCGGCAGCGGCCTCGCTGGCGAGTTTCTCGGTGGTGTTCCTGACACAGGATTTCGTCGCTCTGCTGATCGGCATGGCGATCCTGCATTTCTTCTGGAGCGCCTCGCTGCCGCTGGTCGAAGCGCTGACCCTGGGCCATCTGGCGGCCGCGCCGGAACGCTACGGCCGCATCCGGCTTTGGGGCTCGGTCGGTTTTATCGTTACCGTGATGGGCGTCGGCCTGCTGCTCGATGCGGCACCGATCAGCTCGCAGCTCTGGGTCAGTTGGGTCCTGCTGTTGGGGACTCTGGTCAGCGCGCTGACGCTGACCGAAGTGCCGGCGCGCGCGGGGCAGGCTGCGGGTCCGATCCTGGTCGTCCTGCGTCAGCGCAAGGTGGTGTTCCTGCTCGGCGCGGGGCTGTTGATGAGCGCGGCACATGGAGCGCTTTACGTCTTCTACTCGATCCACC
The DNA here is from genome assembly GCA_043826925.1 of Pseudomonadota bacterium. GTDB lineage: Bacteria > Pseudomonadota > Gammaproteobacteria > Burkholderiales > Rhodocyclaceae > Sulfuritalea. The sequence goes on along the minus strand of JBDRPN010000036.1, from coordinate 86,249 downwards.
TGGTGGCACAGGGCTACGACAAGACCCTGGTCGGGCTGCTGTGGACCCTGGGCGTGGTGGCCGAGATATTCGTCTTCCTGTTCATGCCGCGCATTTCCAGGCGGGTCTCGCTGCGCCACATCCTGCTGGCCTGCTTTGCCCTGGCAGTGCTGCGTTTCCTGCTGATCGGCTGGACCGTTGAATTCATCGGCCTGCTGGTGTTCGCGCAGTTGCTGCACGGCGCCAGTTTCGGCGCACACCACGCGGCGACCATGGCGGCGCTCAGTCGCTGGTTCGTCGCCAGCCAGCAGGCGCGGGCACAGGCCCTGTACGGCAGCGTGGCCTATGGTGCCGGTGGTCTCGGCGGCGCCTTGCTGGCCGGCGCCCTGTGGGAAAGCGCCGGTGCCGCGATCACCTTCAGCGCCGCGTCGCTGCTCGCGCTGCTCGGTCTGGCCATGGTCTGGCGCGGCGTTCCGGCTGATTCGGCGAGCGCGCCTGTGCGATAATCCAAGACCCGCGCGGACACTATGCAAATCATGTCAAAAACGCTTTACGAGAAACTTTGGGACAGCCACGTCGTGCATGTTGAAGAGGACGGCACGGCGCTGCTCTACATCGATCGTCATCTGGTGCATGAAGTCACCAGTCCGCAGGCCTTCGAAGGTCTGAAACTCGCAGGCCGCAAGGTCTGGCGCATTTCCTCGATCGTCGCTACGGCCGACCACAATACGCCGACCTCGCATTGGGAGCGCGGCATCCTCGACCCGATTTCGCGCCAGCAGGTGGAAACCCTCGACGCCAACATCCGCGAAACGGGCGCCCTGGCCTATTTCCCGTTCAAGGACCGACGTCAGGGCATCGTCCATGTCGTCGGCCCGGAAAACGGCGCGACCCTGCCAGGCATGACCGTGGTCTGCGGTGATTCGCATACCTCGACGCACGGCGCGTTTGCCTGCCTCGCGCACGGTATCGGCACCTCCGAAGTCGAGCATGTGCTGGCGACCCAGTGCCTGCTGCAGAAGAAGTCGAAGACCATGCTGGTCAGGATCGAAGGCAAAGTTGGCGCTGGCGTTACGGCGAAGGACATCGTTCTCGCCCTGATCGGCCGCATCGGCACCGCGGGCGGCAACGGCTATGCCATCGAGTTCGGCGGTTCGGCGATCCACGCGCTGTCGATGGAAGGCCGCATGACGATATGCAACATGGCCATCGAGGCCGGCGCCCGGGTCGGCTTCGTGGCGGCCGACGAGATCACCATCGCCTATCTCAAGGGCCGCAATTTTGCGCCCAAGGGCGCCGACTGGGACAAGGCAGTGGCTTACTGGCGCACGCTGGTCTCCGATGCGGATGCCCGCTTCGATACCGTGATCGACATGGATGCGCGCCAGATCGTGCCGCAGGTGACCTGGGGCACTTCGCCGGAAATGGTCACCGGGATCGATGGCGTGGTGCCGGCACCCGAGGACTTCAGGGATCCGGTCAAGAGCGAAGGCGTGGCGCGCGCGCTGCAGTACATGGGTCTCACGCCGCGCATGCGCATCGACCAGATTGCCATCGACAAAGTCTTCATCGGCTCCTGCACCAATTCCCGCATCGAGGACTTGCGCGCGGCTGCCGCGGTGGCCAGGGGGCGGCGAGTGGCCGCCAACGTTAAGCTGGCGCTGGTGGTGCCGGGCTCCGGCCTGATCAAGGAGCAGGCCGAGGCCGAGGGACTGGACAAGATATTCATCGCCGCCGGCTTCGAGTGGCGGCAGCCAGGTTGTTCCATGTGCCTGGCGATGAACGACGATCGCCTGAACCCCGGCGAACGCTGCGCCTCGACCTCGAACCGCAATTTCGAAGGCCGCCAGGGCGCCGGCGGCCGCACCCATCTGGTCAGTCCGGCGATGGCCGCGGCGGCCGCGATTGCCGGCCGCTTTGCCGATGTTCGTGAATTGTCTTGAGGAGAAAACTTATGTCCCGCGTGTTTATCGCTTCGATCCTGGTGCTTGTCCTGTCCGCCTGCAATACCGTGGAAGGCATCGGCAAGGACCTCAAGAAGGGTGGCGAAGCCATCCAGAAGTCGACCAAGTGATGGAGAAGTTCATCACGCTCGATGGCCTCGTGGCGCCGCTCGACAGGGCCAACGTCGATACCGACGCGATCATTCCGAAGCAGTTCCTCAAGTCGATCAAGCGTTCCGGCTTCGGCCCGAATGCCTTCGACGAGTGGCGCTATCTGGATCACGGCGAACCGGGCCAGGATTGCGCGAAGCGGGCCAGGAACCCCAATTTCGTGCTCAACCAGGCGCGCTATCAGGGCGCCTCGATCCTGCTTGCGCGCAGCAATTTCGGTTGCGGCTCGTCGCGCGAACACGCGCCCTGGGCGCTGCAGGATTTCGGTTTTCGCGCCATCGTCGGCGAATCCTTCGCCGACATATTCTTCAACAACTGTTTCAAGAACGGCCTGCTGCCGATCGTCCTGCCCAAGACGGAAGTGGATGCCCTGTTCGGCTTGACCGAACATTCCCCGGGCTATCGCCTGACCATCGACTTGCCCGCGCAACGGGTGGTGCGTCCCGATGGCCATGCGATCCCGTTCGAGGTCGATGCCTTCCGCAAGGAATGCCTGCTCAACGGTTGGGACGATATCGGGCTGACCTTGCGCCACGCAGAGAAAATCCGCGAGTTCGAGGCGCGTCGCCGCATCGAGCAACCCTGGTTGTTTGCCTGAAAGAAATCCAATGAAGATATGTGTTCTGCCCGGAGACGGCATCGGCCCTGAAATCGTTGCAGAAGCCGTAAGGGTTCTGCGCGCGCTGGATCTTGGCATCGAAATGGAAGAGGCCCTGCTCGGCGGTTGCGCGGTGGATGCGACCGGCGACCCCTATCCGGTGGCAACCCAGAAGCTGGCGCAGGCAGCCGATGCCGTGCTGCTCGGTGCCGTCGGCGGCCCGCAATGGGACAACAATCCGCGCGAGCAGCGGCCGGAGCGGGGCTTGCTGGGCATCCGCAAGCAGCTCGGGCTGTTCGCCAATCTGCGTCCGGCGATCCTCTATCCGGAACTGGCCAACGCGTCCACCCTGAAGCCGGAAGTGGTGGCCGGGCTGGATATCCTGATCGTGCGCGAATTGACAGGCGACATTTATTTCGGCCAGCCGCGCGGCATAGAGACGCGCAACGTGGATGGGAAAATGCAGCGCTTCGGCTTCAACACCATGCATTACACCGAGAGCGAGATCCGGCGCATCCTGAAGGTGGCCTTCGAAGCGGCAAGGAAGCGCAACAAGAAGGTTTGTTCCGTGGACAAGATGAACGTGCTCGAATGCACCCAGTTGTGGCGCGACGTGGCCATCGAAACCGGCCGGGAATATCCGGATGTCGAGCTGTCGCACATGCTGGTCGACAATGCGGCGATGCAGTTGGTGAAGAATCCCAAACAGTTCGACGTCATGGTCACCGGCAACATGTTCGGCGACATACTGTCGGACGAGGCTTCGATGCTGACGGGCTCGATCGGCATGCTGCCGTCGGCCTCGCTGGATGCCAGCAACAAGGGGTTGTATGAGCCTTCGCACGGCTCCGCGCCGGACATCGCCGGCAAGGGTGTGGCCAATCCGCTGGCGACCATACTTTCCGCGGCCATGATGCTGCGTTACACTTTTGCCAACGAGGCCGCCGCCCTGCGCATCGAGGATGCCGTGAAGAAAGTCCTTGCACAGGGCTTCCGCACCGGCGACATTTTCGAGGCGGGAATGAAAAAGGTCGGCACCCGTGAAATGGGCGATGCCGTACTTGCCGCACTGTAATTCGATACTGAAAGATTAATCATGAAGCGTGTAGGTCTGGTGGGTTGGCGGGGCATGGTGGGTTCGGTGCTGATGCAGCGTATGCGTGAGGAGGACGATTTCGCCGATATCGAGCCGGTATTTTTCACGACCTCAAATCCCGGCGGCAAGGCGCCCGAGTTTGCCAAGGGAGCGCCGCCGCTCAAGGACGCAAAAGACATCGACGAACTTCGGCGACTTGACATCATCATCAGCTGCCAGGGCGGCGACTACACCACCGAGGTCTTCCCGAAGCTGCGCGCAGCCGGCTGGCAGGGCCACTGGATCGATGCGGCGTCCAGCCTGCGCATGATGGACGACACGGTGATCATCCTCGATCCGGTGAATATGGACGTGATCAAGGACAGCCTGGCCGAAGGCGGGCGCAACTGGATCGGCGGCAACTGCACCGTGAGCCTGATGCTGATGGCCTTGGGCGGCCTGTTCAAGGCGGGACTGGTCGAGTGGATGACCTCGATGACCTACCAGGCTGCCTCGGGTGCGGGTGCGCAGAACATGCGCGAACTGCTAGCGCAGATGGGCGAGACGCATCGCGTGGTGAAGAATCTGCTCGACGATCCGGCTTCGGCGATTCTCGATATCGATCGCGAGGTCGCCGGCATTCTGCGCGACGACGGTTTTCCCACGGCCAACTTCGGCGTGCCCCTGGCGGGTTCGCTGATTCCATGGATCGACAAGGATCTCGGCAACGGTCAGAGCCGCGAGGAATGGAAGGGGCAGGCCGAGACCAACAAGATTCTGGGCCGCTCCGCCTCACCGATTCCGGTTGACGGGCTGTGCGTGCGTATCGGGGCAATGCGCTGCCACTCCCAGGCGATGACCATCAAGCTCACCCGGGACGTGCCTCTGGACGAGGTCAATGACATACTGGCGGCGCATAACGACTGGGTCAGGGTCGTGCCCAACGAGCGCGAGATCACCCTGAAGGAATTGACGCCGACGGCAGTAACGGGAACCCTTGGCGTCCCTGTCGGACGTCTGCGCAAACTCAGCATGGGGCCGCAGTATCTGTCGGCCTTTACGGTTGGTGACCAGTTGTTGTGGGGCGCGGCCGAGCCTTTGCGCCGCATGCTGCGCATCCTGTTGCATTGACGCCAAGTGCTATTGCGACTGGAATGTAATGGGAAGGTTGAGCTTGCATCGCTAACATCCTGATGTTATTTTGATAACATGATAAAAAGCCCGTCGGGAGTCACAGTGCCCAATACTGCCAAGCGAAATCCATTCAAGGCCACCGTGCTTGCGGCGGCGATTGCCGTTCTGCCTCTGGTCACACATGCTGCCGGGCTGGGAAAGATCACCGTGCTTTCGGCATTGGGGCAGCCACTCAAGGCGGAGCTCGAAGTTTCCGCTTCCCGCGATGAAGCCTCGTCGCTGGTTGCCAGGCTGGCTGCGGTGGAAGCCTTTCGTCAGGCCGGGATCGATTACTCGCCGGCCTTGGCAACGCTGCGATTTTCCCGCGACATCAAGGAGCGCGGCGGCCGCCGCTACCTTGAAATAACGACCGATCGTCCGCTCAACGAGCCCTTCATCGACATGCTGGTCGAATTGAGCTGGGCCTCGGGACGTCTGGTGCGCGAATACACTTTCCTCCTCGATCCACCGGATCTGGCCGCGAAGACGGCTCCGGCGCCGATTGCGGCACCCGAAGTCGGGACCGCGCCAGCGGCGCGACCGGTCGACAGGCCCGCGGCGGCAGTTCCTGCGGAAACCCGTCCGGTGATGGAAAGCCGTCCACCCGCACCCATGCGGCCGGCGGAAAAGCCGGCGGCGAAACCCGCCGTCGCCAGTTCGCGCGAGGTGGTTCCGGGCGACACGTTGGGCAAGATCGCGGCGCAGACCCTGCCGGAGGGTGTCAGCCTCGACCAGATGCTGGTTGCGTTGTTCCGCAACAACAGCGATGCCTTTATCGCCGGCAACATGAACCGCCTGAAGGCCGGCAAGATACTTTCCATACCCGACGCCGAAACCGCAAGCCAGGTTTCCGCCGGCGAAGCGCGTCGGGAAGTTGTCGCCCAGGCGGCAGATTTCAACACTTATCGACGGCGTCTGGCTGCGGCCGCGGCTGCTTCCGAACCGGCCGGCGACCAGGGCGCCAAGCAGGCGGTGAGCGGCAGGATCTCGCCCAAGGTTGAAGACAAGATGCCGTTGGCGGCCGGCAAGGACAAGCTGGAGGTATCGCGCACGGAAGCGGCGCGCGGTGCCGGGGACAAGCCCTTGCAGGGGCGGATTGCCGCGCTTGAGGAGGATCTGGTATCCCGCGACAGGGCGCTCAAGGAAGCCAGCGGCCGCATTGCCGAACTGGAAAAGAATCTCAGCGACCTGAAGAAACTCGCGGAGATCAAGAGTCAGGCGGGTGCCGACCTGCAGAAAGCCGCCCAGGCATCGCAGCCTGCCGCAGCACCCAAGGCAGCAGAGCCACCCAAGCCGGTCGAAATCGCCAAGCCCGCGGAAGCTCCGAAGTCGGCCGAACCAGTCCAGGCTGCCGATGCCGCAGCCAAACCGGCTGAAGCCGCGAAACCGGCCGCGGCACCCAAGCCGCCGCCACCGAAGAAGAAGGCTGTTCCGCCACCGCCGCCCGAGCCTGAACCCGACTTCATCGAAGAGAATGCGCCGCTGGTATTTGGTGGCGGCGCAGTGCTGGCCCTGCTGTTTGCATGGCTGGGAATTACGGCCTACCGCAAGAAGCGGGGAGCGAAGATTTCCAATGCACCGATTGCCGAAACCGATCTTTCGGCGCACTCGGTGTTCAGCACGACCAGCGTAGCGCCGCCCCCGAGCGAACAGGAAACCAGTCAGTTCAGTACGACCGGAATGGGCATGGCAGCAAACCAGGAAACCGTCGATCCGGTGGTCGAAGCCGATACCTTCCTCGCCTTCGGGCGCGACGCCCAGGCCGAGGAAATCCTCCTTGAAGCCCTGAAGACGGATCCTCAGCGTCAGGCGATTCACCTGAAGCTGCTCGACATTTATGCGGCGCGCAAGAACGCCGGCCAGTTCGAGCTGGTCGCCCGCGACATGCACGCCCTGACCGGCGGCACCGGCGAGGTCTGGGACAAGGTGGCCGCCATGGGCGCTGCTCTCGATCCAGGATGTTCACTTTACGCCTCCGGTTCCTCGGGCGACCAGGCGGCCGCGCCGATTCCTGCCGCCGGGCCTGACATGAACGCGACGATGATCATCCAGCCCGGGGTGATTACGGCCGAAGCGCAGCCCGCCGCAGCCGCGGAGCCAACTGCCCCGGCCGCGCCTGTAGCACTGGATTTCGATCTGGATATCGGAACCAGCGATACGACGAGCGCCGTTACCCCGGCTGCCGAAATCAAGACCGAATCCGCCGGACTGGATTTCGATCTGGATCTGGGTGCGCCCGCGGCCGCTTCCGCTCCCGCACCCGCCGCCCAAGCGGAGGTCAGGAGCGAAGAAGTCATACTCGATATCAATTTCGACATGCCGACCAAGGAGGCACCCGCGGAGGCACCCGCGGAGGCACCCGCGCCTGCGTCGGGGCTTGATTTCCCCGTGGCCGCTGAGACACCCGCGCCGGTCGCAGCCCCTGCAGCGCCTGTCGCAGCCGCAACCGATTCCGGCAGCATCGATTTCGACTTCGATCTGGGGACGCCGGAAACTGCTGCGCCAGCTCCCTTGCCCGAGATGTCGATCGATGTTCCGACACCGGCACCGACGCCCGCCGAGTTCAACCTTGGGGACATCAGCCTGGAGCTGGATACGCCTGCCGGTACGGCGCCCGAGCCTGTCGCAGCCGCTGCCGTAGCGGATATGCCCGACAATCCGGAAGTTGCCACCAAGCTGGAACTGGCGGCGGCCTATGAGGAAATGGGCGACAAGGACGGTGCCCGCGAACTGTTCCAGGAAGCCCTGGCAGAAGGCAGTCCTGCGCAGCAGAAGGCGGCACGCGCCAAACTTGACAGTCTCGCCTGAGCGATCCCGCTCTCCCGGCGCCTGTGCGTCGGGAGATGCTGTTCCAATGAAGCGCCCCGATTCCGCCAGCCTGATCCTGCTGGGCCTGGCCGTACTTGTGGCCGCCTCCTCGCGCGCTGGAATGCCGCTGTTTCTGGCCTGCCTGGGCCTCGCCCTGGCGGCGCTGACAGTCGCCACGTCGCATTTGCGCCTGCTGCTGCGACGCAGCCGCTGGCTGGCGCTTACCATGCTGGTCATGTTCGGCTGGCTGACGCCGGGGACGCCGTTGCCGGAGATCCCCGGAGCGAGCCAGGAAGGGCTGTTGCTGGCTGCCGAGAGCCTTGCCCGTCTGTTCATCGCACTGTGCACCGTGGCTTTGCTGTTGAAAGTCCTGGCCCCCAACCAGTTGGTCGCCGGCATGCGTTCGTTGCTGGCGCCCTTGGCGCTCCTGGGCATCTCACGTGACCGGATTGCGGTGCGCCTCGCGCTGACTCTCGAAGAAGTGGAGGCGGCTCGGCAGCCGGATGACAGGCAGGGCGGCATTGCCGCCACGCTGTCCCTTCCCGCGGCAGTTTTCGGCGCGGCGGACTTCTGTCTCGGTGTCCTGGCCGGGGCTCTGCTACTGGGTGCGTGGCTGACGTGAGAATCGCGCTCGGACTCGAATACGAGGGCTCCGGATTCTGCGGCTGGCAGTCGCAGGCGGGCGGGGGGGCGGTGCAGGATGTGGTCGAGGCGGCACTGTCCATTGTGGCCGACAGCCCGACGCGAGTCGTCTGTGCCGGCCGCACCGACGCCGGAGTCCATGCCCTGGCGCAGGTGGTGCATTTCGATAGCGAAGCCGTGCGTCCGCTTACGGCCTGGGTGCGCGGCGTCAATGCCCATCTGCCGGCCAGCGTTGCCGTGCGCTGGGCGCAGCCGGTAGGCGACGAGTTCCACGCCAGGTTTTCGGCACGAGGCCGGCGCTACCGCTACCTGCTGCTCAATCGCGCCGAACGGCCCGGCCTCATGGCCCGGCGCGTCGGCTGGTACCATCGTCCGCTGGACGCCGACGCGATGGCGGCGGCGGCGCGCCTGGTGCTCGGCGAACACGACTTCTCGGCTTTCCGCGCGGTCGAGTGCCAGGCCAAGTCGCCGGTCAAGACCTTGCGCCGGGCCGATATTGCGCGTCACGGCGACCTGCTGGTATTCGACTTCGAGGCCAGTGCCTTCCTCCATCACATGGTGCGCAACCTGGTCGGCGCGCTGGTCTATGTCGGCAAGGGCGCGCATCCGCCGGCATGGCTGGGCGAGCTGCTGGCCGGGCGCGATCGCGCCCGCGCGGCGCCGACTTTCGAAGCCTGCGGCCTGTACTTTGCGGGCGTCGATTATGATCCGGTCTGGCAACTGGGAGTTGGTGCTGGCGACACGGCGCTGATCCTGCCCTGAACAACTTATGACACGCACACGAATCAAGATCTGCGGCATCACCCGCGAGGATGACCTTGCCACGGCCGTGGCGGCGGGCGCCGACGCGCTGGGTTTCGTGTTCTACGCGCCCAGCCCGCGTTACGTCACGCCGCAGCGGGCGGCGCAGCTCGTGGCGCAGGTGCCGGCCTTCGTTACCCGGGTCGGGTTGTTCGTGAATGAGTCGGCGGAAACCGTAGGCGCGACACTGGCGCAGGTGCCGCTCGACCTGCTGCAATTCCACGGCGATGAAGACGCGTCCTTCTGCGCCGCTTTCGGCCGGCCTTGGATCAAGGCCGCGAGGGTAAAGCCCGGATTCGATTTGCTAGAATACGCGTCCGCATTTGCCGGGGCCCCCGGGATATCGGGCCTGTTACTGGATGCCCATGTCGAAGGCTATGGCGGCGGCGGCAAACACTTCGACTGGTCCCTGATTCCGCAGTCGTTGCCGCTGCCGGTCATACTGTCCGGGGGGCTGCATCCGGACAACATCGTCGAGGCGGTGCGCGCCGTGCGGCCATGGGCGGTGGATGTCAGCAGCGGCGTCGAGAGCGCCCGCGGCATCAAGGATGCGCAGAAGATCACCGAATTCATTGCCGGAGTGCGAGATGCAGATGCAGGACCTTCCCTATAACTTGCCCGATGCGAGCGGCCACTTCGGTCCTTACGGCGGCGTTTTCGTCGCCGAGACTCTGATGCCGGCCCTGACCGAATTGCGCGAAGCCTATGCGGCCGCCCAGGCGGACCCGGCGTTTCGCGCCGAGTACGAATACGATCTCAAGCACTATGTAGGGCGGCCGAGCCCGATTTACCACGCCAAGCGCTGGTCGAATCTCCTCGGCGGGGCGCAGATTTATCTCAAGCGCGAAGACCTCAATCACACCGGTGCGCACAAGATCAACAACTGCATCGGCCAAGCCCTGCTGGCGCGCCGCATGGGCAAGCCGCGCGTGATCGCCGAAACCGGCGCCGGCCAGCACGGCGTCGCCACCGCCACGGTGGCGGCCCGCTACGGCATGGAATGCGTGGTCTACATGGGCTCCGAGGACGTCAAGCGCCAGGCCGCCAACGTCTATCGCATGAAACTGCTGGGTGCCACCGTGGTGCCGGTCGAATCGGGCTCGAAGACGCTGAAGGACGCCCTTAATGAAGCGATGCGCGACTGGGTGACCAACATCGGCAACACCTTCTACATCATCGGCACGGTCGCCGGCCCACACCCCTATCCGATGATGGTGCGCGACTTCCAGGCGGTGATCGGCGAGGAATGCAAGACGCAGATGCCCGAGCTTGCCGGCCGCCAGCCGGACGCGGTGATCGCCTGCGTCGGCGGCGGCTCCAATGCCATGGGGATTTTCCATCCTTACATTCCGGAGGCCGGCGTCAAACTGATCGGGGTTGAAGCCGCCGGCCATGGCCTCGATTCGGGCCAGCATGCTGCCTCGCTCACCGCCGGCCGTTCGGGGGTGCTGCATGGCAACCGCACCTATCTGCTGCAGGACGAGAACGGGCAGGTGATCGAGACCCATTCGATATCGGCCGGCCTCGATTATCCCGGCGTCGGTCCGGAACACGCCTGGCTCAAGGACTCGAGCCGCGCCGAGTACGTCACCATCACCGATGCCGAGGCGCTGCAGGCCTTTCATGACCTGTGCCATTTCGAAGGCATCATCCCCGCCCTCGAATCCAGCCATGCCCTGGCCTATGCGGCCAAGCTCGCGCCGACCCTGGCTGCGGACAAGCTGCTGCTGGTCAATCTTTCCGGCCGCGGCGACAAGGACATGCATACCGTCGCCGAAAAGTCCGGCATCCAGTTCTGATTCGGTCACTTTCATGTCACGCATCCCTGCCACATTCGCCGCGCTTGCCGCGCAAGGCCGCAAGGCCCTGATTCCCTTCATCACCGCCGGTGATCCCGATCCCGCTGCGACGCTGCCGCTGATGCGCGCGCTGGTTGCGGGCGGCGCCGATATCATCGAGCTGGGCGTGCCGTTTTCCGATCCGATGGCGGACGGGCCGACCATCCAGCGCGCGTCCGAACGGGCCTTGGCGCATGGCATGAGCCTGCGCCGGGTGCTGGCGCTGGTGGGCGAATTTCGTCGCGAGAACGCGACGACGCCAGTGGTGCTGATGGGCTACGCTAATCCGGTGGAAGCCTATGGCGTCGAAGCTTTTGCCAGCGACGCGCAAGCCGCCGGTGTCGATGGCGTGCTGGTGGTCGACTACCCGCCGGAGGAGTGCGCCGGCTTCGCCGCCGCGATGAAGCAGGCGCAGATCGATCCGATTTTCCTGCTGGCGCCGACCTCTACCGAGCAGCGTTACGGCGAAGTGGCGCAGATCGGCAGCGGCTATATTTACTACGTCTCGCTGAAGGGCGTGACCGGCTCCGGCAGTCTCGATCTGGATGAAGTGGCGCGGCGCATTCCGCTGATCCGCGACAAGGTCGGCATGCCGGTCGGCGTTGGCTTCGGCATACGTGATGGCGCCACCGCCGCGCGCATTGCCGCCGTGGCTGACGCCGTGGTGATCGGCAGTCGCATCATCGAGGAAATCGAGAGCGCTCCCATCGGCGAAGCGCCGGCGCGGGTGCAGGTCTTCCTCTCCAGAATTCGTGCGGCCATGGATGCCGTGACTGACAAACGAGGTGCCATCGCATGAGCTGGTTACAGAAGCTGTTGCCGCCGAAAATCAAGCGTTCGGAAGGCACACGCAAGTCGATTCCCGAGGGACTGTGGGCCAAGTGCCCGGCCTGCGAAGCGGTGCTCTACAGCACCGACCTGGAGAACAACCAGAACGTCTGCCCCAAGTGTTCTCACCATTTGCGGCTGCGTGCCCGCGTCAGGCTGGATGCGCTGCTCGATCCGGAGGGTCGCTTCGAGATCGGCACCGAAGTCATACCCATGGATCCGCTCAAGTTCAAGGACAGCAAGCGCTATATCGATCGCCTGGCCGCCGCCAATGAGGATACCGGCGAGGCCGATGCCATGGTCGTCATGCAGGGCGCGATCAAGACCGTGCCGGTGGTGATCGCCTGTTTCGAGTTCGAGTTTCTCGGCGGTTCGATGGGCGCCGTGGTCGGCGAGCGTTTCGTGCGCGGCGTCAAGGCGGCGATCGAACTGCAGTCGCCCTTCATCTGCATCACCGCCTCGGGCGGCGCGCGCATGCAGGAAGGCCTGTTTTCCCTGATGCAGATGGCCAAGACCACGGCCGCCGTGACCCAGCTCGCGCATCATCAGTTGCCCTTCATCACGCTGCTGACCGATCCGACCATGGGCGGCGTTTCCGCCTCCTTCGCCTTCGTCGGCGACGTGGTGATTGCCGAGCCCGGTGCCCTGATCGGTTTCGCCGGGCCGCGGGTGATCGAGCAGACCGTACGCGAGACGCTGCCGGCGGGCTTCCAGCGCGCCGAGTTCCTGCTCGAAAAAGGCGCGATCGACATGATTGTCGATCGCCGCGAATTACGTGATCGGCTGGCCTCCCTGATCACCCTGCTACAGCGCGTCCCGGCCGCCTGATGCCGCAACTGCAGCCCGCTGCCGGGCTGGCGGCATGGCTGGCGCATCTCGAAGCGCTGCATCCGCGCGGCAGCGCCGGCATCGAACTCGGTCTGGAGCGGGTCGCCGCGGTCAAGTCGCGGCTGGGGCGGCGCGAGACCTGTCCGGTTATCCTGGTCGGCGGTACCAACGGCAAGGGATCGACTTGCGCCATGCTGGAGCGCATCCTGCTCGCCGCCGGCTACCGCGTCGGCCTGTATAGCTCTCCTCACCTGCTGCACTACAACGAGCGCGTCAGGGTTGATGGCGTCGCGGTCGACGATGCCGGCCTGTGCGCCGCATTCGCTCGTGTCGAGCAGGCACGCGGTGACGCTGCGCTGACTTATTTCGAGTTCGGTACCCTGGCGGCGTGGGAAGTTTTTGCCGCCGCCGGACTCGATGCGATCGTCCTTGAGGTCGGTCTCGGCGGGCGGCTGGATGCCACCAATATCTATGAACCCGCATGTGCCGTCGTCAGCGGCGTCGACCTCGACCACATGGATTTCCTCGGCGCCGATCGCGAGGCCATCGGACGCGAGAAGGCGGGTATTTTCCGTAGCGGAATTCCGGCCATCTGCGGCGACCCGCAGCCGCCCCTGTCCCTGACCGATCATGCGGCAACGATCGGCGCCCGACTGCAGGTCCTGGGCCGGGATTTCGGCTACCTGAAACAGGAACAGCAGTGGTTGTACTGGGGCCGCGCGGCCGGCGAACCAGAGGCGGCCATGCGCCGCGGCGGGCTGGCCTTCCCGGCTTTGCGCGGCGAGCGGCAACTGGCCAACGCGGCCTGTGCGCTGGCCGCGCTCGACGCCGTGCACCAGGCTTTGCCGGTGGCCATGAAGGACATCCGCCAGGGTCTGGGCACGGTTGAACTGGCCGGGCGTTTCCAGGTCCTGCCGGGCCGTCCGGCGGTGGTGCTGGATGTCGCCCACAACCCGCAGGCGGCCCGAGTCCTGGCCGTCAACCTCGGTGACATGAGTTTTCACCGTAACACCTGGGCGGTGTTCGGCATGCTCGCCGACAAGGATATCGACGGCGTGATCGATGCCTTGCGCGACCGGGTCACGCACTGGCTGCCGTGCAGCCTCGAAGGCCGCCGTGCCGCCAGCGCCAACTCTCTGGCCGAACGTTTGCAGAGCCGTGGAATGAAGGTCGCGGGAGTGTTCGCCGCGCCCGCTGCAGCGCTCGCTTTTGCCCAAGAGCACGCAGGCGAAGATGATAGAATCCTCGCCTTCGGATCCTTCCTCACTGTTGCTGCGGCCCTGCAAACGCTTGGCCGCCCGAGCTAACCACGCGTAACCACGATGGCGGAACAAGACAAGTCGCCTGACGCAGATTTGCAGTTGAAGAAGCGCGCTCGCCGCCGGTTGGTTGGCGCTGCCGCTCTGGCGCTGTTCGCCGTGCTGGTTCTGCCGATGGTGATGGATCGCGAGCCGCGGCCGCTGAATCAGGACATCCAGGTGCGCATTCCCAGCCAGGACGCGACCGGCATTGCGGCCAAGGTCATTCCCGGCAAGCCCGTGGCAAGCCCGATGCCGGCACCGGAAGCCGTGGCTGAACCCAAGTCTGAACCCAAGCCCGAGGTCAAATCCGAGCCCGTTGCTGCGTCGGCCCCGGCGGCAAAGCCGGCCGAAAAATCCGTGGCAGCGCCAAGGAAAGCCGAGCCGGCAAAAACACCTGCGCCAAGCAAGCAAGCCACCGATTCCAAGCCGACGCCTGAAGCCGCCGGTCAGTGGGTGGTGCAACTGGGTGCCTACAAGGAGGCGGGCAACGTCAAGCTGCTGCTGGCCAAGCTGAAGGGGGTCGGCGTACCTGCCTACACTGAAAAATACGATTCGCCGCAGGGCCCGCGCACCCGTGTTCGGGCCGGCCCCTTCCCCAGTCAGGACGCCGCCGAAAAGGCTCGGTCGAGAATCAAGATCATCGGCGTGGACGGCCCCGTCGCCCCGAAGTAGCGCGATGACGGTGTTCGATTACACCGTGCTGACGATTATTGCGGCGTCGGTGCTGTTGGGTTTGTGGCGCGGCGTGGTCAGCGAGATACTGGCGTTGGCGGCATGGATAGTGGCTTTTCTGGCGGCGCGTGCCGCGGCGGCGGACGTGGCAAACTGGCTGGCCGCGCATATCGCCGAACCGGGCCTGCGCTTGCCGGTGGCGTATGTGCTGGTTTTTGTCGGGGTATTGCTGGTCTTCGCAATCGCGCGCATGCTTATTTCCTTGATGCTGAAGGCAGTTGGCCTGGGTTTGCTGGACCGCCTGCTGGGTGCGGGTTTTGGTGTCTTGCGCGGGACGCTGGTGGTATTGGCGGTGGTGCTGGTGGCGGGTATGACCCAGTTACCCAGGGAAGGGTGGTGGCGTGACGCGATGCTGGCGCCTCCGCTGGAGACTGTGGTGATCGCGGCAAAACCCTGGTTGCCGCCGGAAGCGGCAAAACGGATTCGGTTTCGATAGAGGAAGATGACCATCCTCCCTTCCCCCTTCCCGGGGAAGGGGGCGATAATTGTTCGCGGGCGCTGCCCGCTCCATGTTTTGGCCGCTTCTCCTTGGGGCGGCCCTGCGGAGAAGGACCATGTGCGGAATTCTGGGTGTGGTGGCCACCACGCCGGTTAACCAGTTGCTCTACGACGGTTTGCAGGTGCTCCAGCACCGCGGCCAGGATGCCGCGGGCATAGCCACGGCGGAGGGCGGGCGCTTCCACATGCACAAGGGCTCCGGCCTGGTGCGCGATGTCTTCCGTACCCGCAACATGCGCAGCCTGCTGGGCAACTGGGGCATCGGCCATTGCCGCTACCCGACCGCCGGCTCGGCCGACAACGCCGCCGAGGCGCAGCCCTTCTACGTAAATTCGCCCTTCGGCCTGATGCTGGCGCACAACGGCAACCTGACCAACGCCGACCAGCTGAAGCAGGACATGTTCCTCCAGGATCTGCGCCACATGAACACCAACTCCGATTCGGAGGTGTTGCTCAATGTGCTGGCGCACGAGTTGCAGGCTGCTTCGACCAAATACCAGGTCGATGCCGAGACGATTTTCAAGGCGGTGGCCGGCGTGCACCGTCGCGTCAAGGGCGCCTATGCCGTGGTGGCGATGATCGCCGGTTACGGTCTGCTGGCCTTCCGTGATCCCTACGGCATTCGTCCGCTGGTGATCGGCAAGAACGAAGCGAGCGAAGGCACCGAATACCTGGTCGCCTCGGAGAGCGTGGCGATCGACACCCTGGGCTTCAAGATGCTGCGCGATGTCGAGCCGGGCGAGGCGGTGCTGATCGACATGCGCGGCAATTTCGTCAGCCGCCAGTGCGCCGAACGCACCCTCCATGCCCCCTGCATGTTCGAGTTCGTCTACCTGGCGCGTCCCGATTCGGTGATGGACGGCATTTCGGTGTACGAGACGAGGGCCAAGATGGGCGACTACCTGGCCGACAAGATCCGCCTGACCATGCCGCACCTGGAGATCGATGCGGTGATCCCGATTCCCGATTCCAGCCGCCATTCGGCGATGGAACTGGCGGCGCGCCTGAACCTTCCCTATCGCGAGGGCTTCGTCAAGAACCGCTACATCGGGCGCACCTTCATCATGCCCGGCCAGGCGACGCGGCGAAAGTCCGTGCGGCAGAAACTCAACGCCATCAGCCAGGAATTCAAGGGGCGCAACGTGCTGCTGGTCGACGATTCCATCGTGCGCGGCACCACCAGCCGCGAGATCATCATGATGGCGCGCGAAGCCGGCGCGAAGAAGGTCTATTTCGCCTCGGCTTCGCCGCCGGTGCGCTTCGCCAACGTCTATGGCATCGACATGCCGACGCGCTCCGAGTTGATCGCGGCCTTCCGCAACGACGAGGAAATCTGCCGCGAGATCGGTGCCGACGCGCTGATCTACCAGGACCTCGACGCGCTCAAGGCGGCGGTGCGCTCGGTCAATCCGACCGTGACCCAGTTCGAGACTTCCTGTTTCGACGGCCAGTACATCACCGGCGACGTCAGCGCGGTCTATCTGCAGAGCATGGAGGACAAGCGCAACCTGCCGCCGCTGCCGAAGCAGGACGACCAGGACGGCTTCGACGGCCCTGACGGCGAACAGCTCGACCTGAATCTGGTGCAGTCGAGATGAGCCTGGCGGACGAAAATCCGCACTGGTCTTTCGAGACGCTGGCCGTGCGCGCCGGCCAGGAGCGTAGCCAGTTCAACGAACACTCGGAGGCGCTCTACCTGACGTCGAGCTTCGTCTTCGACAACGCGGCACAGGCGGCGGCACGTTTTTCCGGCGCGGAGCCGGGCAATGTTTACGCCCGCTTCACCAATCCCACCGTCAGCACCATGCAGGAACGGCTGGCGGCGCTCGAAGGCGCGGAAGCCTGCGTCGCCACCGCCACCGGCATGGCGGCGATCCTGTCCACCGTGATGGCGCTTATGAACGGGGGCGAGCATATCGTCGCCTCGCGCAGCATCTTCGGCGCCACGCAGCAATTGTTCGGCAATATCCTGCCGCGCTTCGGCGTCGACACCAGTTTTGTCGACGGCGGCACGGTCGAGGCCTTCCGTGCCGCGCTGCGCCCGAACACCAAGCTGGTGTTCGTCGAGACGCCGTCGAATCCGCTGACCGAGGTCTTCGACATCGCCGCCCTGGCCGCGGTGGCACACGCCGGCGGGGCGCTGCTGGTGGTCGACAACTGCTTCTGCACGCCGGCCTTACAGCGCCCGCTCGAACTGGGCGCCGACCTGGTGATCCATTCCGCGACAAAGTACCTGGACGGGCAGGGCCGCGTGTTGGGCGGTGCGGTCTGCGGCGCCCGGGCCCTGACCGAGGAAGTCTTCAAGTTCCTGCGCACAGCGGGGCCGACCCTGTCGCCCTTCAATGCCTGGGTCATACTCAAGGGACTGGAAACCCTGTCGATACGCATGAAGGCGCAGTCGGCCAATGCGCTGGAACTGGCGCAGTGGCTCGAAGCGCAGCCGCAAGTGGCGCGCGTGTATTACCCCGGCCTGGCTTCGCACCCGCAGCACGCGCTGGCGCTGCGGCAGCAGGCGAGCGGCGGCGCGATCCTGTCCTTCGACGTCAGCGGCGGTCGCGCAGCCGCATGGCGCGTGGTGGATAACTGCCGCCTGCTGTCGATCACCGCCAATCTGGGCGATACCAAGACCACCATCACGCATCCGGCCTCGACCACCCACGGCCGCATCACGGCCGAGGCGCGGGCGGCCTCGGGCATCGGCGAAGGCTTGTTGCGGATCGCTGTCGGGCTGGAAAGCCAGGCCGACTTGCGCGCCGACCTGACGCGCGGACTCGGCTAGCGCGACCAGTCGATCCGGCGCATGCCCGCCGCATCGATTTCCAGGGCGTCGCCGCGGCCGCTATCCCAATCCGACAGCACCCAGCGTTCGGCGCTGCCTGCGGCGAGCTCGATGGTTTCGTGGCCCGGCCGGTGGGTATGGCCGTGAATCAGCCGGGTGCAGCCGTGGCTGGTCAGCACCGCCCGTATTGCCGCGGCGTTGGCGTCCATGATCGCGGCGGTCTTGCCCTGCATCGCTGCGGCGCTGCGCCGACGCAGGTTTTCCACCTCGGCGCGGCGCTCGGCCAGGGGGCGGGCCAGAAAGTCCGCCTGCCACTGCGTCGAGCGCACCATGCGGCGAAATTCCTGATAGGGCAGGTCGTCGGTGCACACGGTATCGCCGTGCATCAGCAAGCTCGCCGCGCCGCCAGCGGCAACTCTCTCGGTTTCCCCCAGCAGGGTGATGCCGGCTGCGGCCGCAAAGGTCGCGCCGATCAGAAAATCCCGGTTGCCGGCGATGAAATAGATGCGCGTGCCGCGGTCCGCGAGTTCGCGCAACAGGCGGCAGACCTGCGCATTGAAAGGATCGGCCAGATCGTCGTCACCGATCCAGTACTCGAACAGGTCGCCGAGGATGAACAGCGCTTCGACCTTGGCCGCGGCCGTATCGGCGAGGAAGGCGGCGAAACGTTCAGTCAGGTCGGGCCGCTCGGCCCGCAGGTGCAGGTCGGAGACGAAGCGGGCGGTTCCGCGAATGCTCAGCATGGAACCGCCCCGTTCGATCAAACTACTTCGGCGCGCTCGATGATCACGTCGTTGGCCGGCACGTTCTGGTGGAAGCCCTTGTTGCCCGTCTTCACCGACTTGATCTGATCGACCACGTCCTGGCCTTCGACGACGCGGCCGAACACGCAATAGCCCCAGCCGTCCTGGCATTTGTCGTTGTCGAGGAAATCGTTGTCGCCGACATTGATAAAGAACTGCGCGGTGGCCGAGTGTGGATCCGAGGTGCGCGCCATGGCGACGGTGTAACGCTCGTTCTTCAGGCCGTTCCTGGCTTCGTTCTCGATCGGGGCATTGACGGGCTTCTGGTCCATGCCCGGTTCGAAGCCGCCGCCCTGGATCATGAAGCCGTCGATCACGCGATGGAAAATCGTGTTGTCGTAATGGCCGGCTTCGACATAGGCGATGAAGTTGGCGGCGCTCTTGGGCGCCTTCTCGGCGTCGAGTTCGAGGGTGATGACGCCGTGGTTGGTGGTGAGCTTGATCATGGGATTTGTCCTTGGTGAATTATTTCTTTGCCGGCAGCAGCCTGGCGGATTCGATCAGCACCGGCGTGGTCGGCACGTTCTGGTGCGGGCCGGCATTTGCCGTCGGCACCGTGGCGATTTTCTGCACGATGTCGAAGCCTTGCACGACCTTGCCGAACACGGCGTAGCCCCAGCCGTCGCGGCCCGGGTAGTCGAGGAAGCTGTTGTCCTTGAGGTTGATGAAGAACTGCGCGCTGGCGGAATGCGGATCGGAGGTGCGCGCCATGGCCAGCGTCCCCGTTCCGTTCCTCAGTCCGTTCTTGGCCTCGTTCTGGATCTGGGCGCGGGTTTCCTTCTGCTTCAGGTCCGGCGTGAAGCCGCCGCCCTGGATCATGAAGCCCGGAATGACGCGGTGGAACACGGTGCCGTTGAAGAAGCCGTCCTTGGCGTACTGCAGGAAGTTCTCCACCGTCTTGGGCGCCTTGTCCTGGTACAACTCTATGGTCAGGGTGCCCTGCGAGGTCTTCAGTTCGACCTGGGGATTGGCGGCGTGGGCGGCGATGCCGAATAGAAATGCGAAAGCGAACAGAAACAGGCGGTGCATGATATCTCCGGGGAACGGGTGGGGGGAAAGGCGATTCGGCCGGGCGGCAGTGCTAGGCGGCGCCTTCGAAGACGATCTTCCAGCGGCCGCTTTCCTTGATCCAGTACTGGCGTTTCTTCATCTGGCCGGAAAGGTTGCTGGAGCGGTAGTCCTGTTCGAAAGTTACAACAACATATTCTTCCTTGCCGGGATTGCGGAACATGCTGATATTGCCGGTGCCGACCTTGATCCAGCTCTTGCCGGCATTGACCTTGCGCTTCTGTTCGATCCAGTCCTTGTAGCCGTGGCCGTCGGCTTTGAACTTGTGCGAATAGTGCCGCGCGTACTTGTCGACATTGCGACTTTCCCAGTCCGCTCGCCATTCCTCGACATTCTTCAGCAGCGAACTGCGTTCGCTCTGCCAGTCGTCGAGCGACAGCCACTCGATGCTGTTGCTGATGATCACCGGCGTCAGGCCGATCTGCAGGCTTTTCGACAGGGAGTCGAGATCCTGGTTGGCCAGCACCACGCAGCCGTCGGACGCCCTGGGCGGCCGTGAAAAGGTGTCGGAAGGCGTGCCATGGAGCCAGATGCCGTGGCCGTTGCGTCCCTGGCGCTTGTCCCACTCGTTGGGATAGTTGATGGGGAAGGCGCCGCTGCCGTAAAAGTCGGTGAGTTTTTTTCGCGGCAGGCTGGAAGTGACGTGATAAACGCCGATCGGCGTCTTCTTGTCGCCCTCGCGTGCCTTGTCGGCGCCGAGCTTGCCCTGCGTGATGTAGTAGTCGGCGACGAAGCGCGGCGTGCCCTGGTCGTTCTGGTACAGGTAGAGTCTGGATTTCTGGGTGTCCACCACCACGGCATGTTTCTGTTCCGGATGCATCTGCAGCAGATAGCGCGGCACATAGTCGGCCGGCGGTTTGGTGCGGTAGCCCTTGAGGCGGACAATGGCTTCGTCGCGCAAATCGGCGATTTTTTCCCCGGACGCCGATCCGCCGCCTTCGCCAAAGCTCATCAGCGGGCGCGAGCGCGCCAGCAGCAGATCGCCCATGACCAGATGCGCCAGGCGGAAGTTCGGATAGGCCTTGATCAGCATTTCCGTTTGCTGCATGGCGAGGTCGAGCTGGTTGCCTTCGATGGCATCGAATACCTTTGCCAGCAGCGGTTCCGGGCCGGAATCCGAGTACCGAACTTCGGCGCCCGCAGCACGGGCGCCCTGCTTCAGATGTCCCGGGGCTTTGCCGGCAGCTTCCGCCAAACCTGCCGCAATCAGCAATCCGCAGGCTGCGACGGCCGCCAGGGAGCGCGACGGGTGGCGCATCAGCTACCGACCCGCTCCTGCACGATCTGCCACTTGCCATCGCGCTTGCCCAGGAGCAGTACCTTGTTGCTGGAGGTTTTGAGCGTGGCCGACTTGTAGTGCTGGCGGAACTTCGCCGTGGCGGTGTCGCCATTGATGGTCACACGCAGACTCTCGACGCTGACCTGAATCGCGCCCGGCTTGTTGATGCGCTTTTGCCTCTCGGACTCCCATGCCGCGCGCGATTGACCGCCAGGCGTCTTGAAGTCGCGGGCGTAGGCCGCCAGGTAGGCCTTGGTGTCCTTGCGCGACCAGGCTGCAGCCCACAGGTCTATGGCCCGCACGATGTCGGCGTTGGCGTCGGCAGCGGGCTTCTCTGCCGCGGGCTTGGCCGGTGCGGCGGCCGGCGCAGCATTGACCGGCGCAGTGGCCGGGGGCTTCGCCACAGGGGCGGCAGCGGCGGGGGCGGCAGCGACCGGAGCCGGCGGCTTGGGCGCTTCCGCCAGCTTGACGGGCTCCGCCGGGCGCGCGTCGCCGATCGGCTTGGTCGTCTTGCCGGGACGGCCGGCGGTGCCCATCAGGTCGCGGATCAGGGCCAGCTTTTTCTGTGCGCTGGGGTTCGACGAATCGATCTGCAAGGCCTTGTCATAGGCCTGGCTGGCCAGCCGGGCGTAGATGTCGCCGAGGTTCTCGTGGGCGGTGGCGTAGGACGGGTGGGTGCGGATGGCCATTTCCAGCGCCTGCTTGGCCTTGTCGTACTGCTTCTGCTGGGCGTAGATGACCGCCAGATTGTTGTAGGGCTCGGGCAGTTCGGGATAGTCCTCGGTCAGCTTGGTGAACACCACGATCGCTTCATTGGGCTTGTTCATTTCGGCCAGCACGATGCCCTTGAGGAAACGGCCCTGCGCATCCTTGGGCTTGCCCGCGAGGTACTTGTCCACCTGTTCCAGTGCCTGGGCGTGCTGCCCCTGTTTGATCTGCTTGCTGATGTCCTGCAGGGCGTCGGCATGGACCGCCGGCGCAACGGCGAGGAGAATGACAGAAGCGGCGGATGCCATGAGGCGTGCGGCATTGAGGCGGAATTGGGTCATGGTATATACTTCTCGTTGGCGGTTGCCAGAAAATGAATTTAGTTACGGCCGTTGCGCTTGGTGCTGCTGAAGCAGGCGTCAACCTGCGCTGGAACTGCGTTTTCGCCGGGATAGACCATGCGGGATTCAGCTTCGGATTCTAACAAGAAGCCCGCCTTCCCCACAACCTGACCGCGTTTGATCAATGAGCTGATAATGCCGGCCTTTCGTGGCCTTTTTCCCGCTTACCCCGCCGTCCGGACAGATTTTTCCTCATGCTGAAGATATACAACACCCTGGCCCGCGAAAAGCAGGTCTTTGTCCCGATTCAGCCCGGTCAGGTCAATATGTACGTCTGCGGCATGACGGTATATGACTTTTGCCACCTCGGCCATGCCCGCGTAATGGTGGTGTTCGACCTGGTCGCGCGCTGGCTGCGGGCCAGCGGCTACGCCCTGAATTACGTGCGCAACATCACCGATATCGACGACAAGATCATCCGTCGCGCGCAGGAAAACGGCGAGACCATACGCCAGCTGACCGACCGCTTCATCGCCGCGATGAACCAGGATGCGACAGCACTGGGCGTGCTACGGCCCGATGCCGAGCCGCGCGCCACCGACTATGTGGCGCAGATGCTGGACATGATCAGTACGCTGGAAACCAATGGCTATGCCTATGTCGCCGAGAGCCGTGACGTCTGCTACTCGGTGCGCAAGTTCGACGGCTACGGCAAGCTTTCCGGCAAGTCGCTGGAGGATCTGCGCGCCGGCGAACGCGTCGATGTCATGGCCGGCAAGCACGACCCGCTCGACTTCGTGCTATGGAAACATGCCAGGGACGACGAGCCGGCCGAAGTGAAATGGCCTTCGCCCTGGGGTCCGGGACGTCCCGGCTGGCATATCGAGTGCTCGGCGATGGGTTCGGAACTGCTCGGCCGGCACTTCGACATCCACGGCGGCGGCCAGGACCTGCAGTTCCCGCATCACGAAAACGAGATCGCCCAGTCGGAAGGCGCCATGGACGCCAATGAGCAGTGCCAGTTCGTCAATTACTGGATGCACAACGGCTTCGTCCGCGTCGATGACGAGAAGATGTCGAAGTCGCTGGGCAATTTCTTCACCATCCGCGAGGTACTGAAAAAATTCGATCCGGAAGTGGTGCGCTTCTTCATACTACGCGCCCACTACCGCAGCCCGCTGAACTATTCCGACGTCCATCTCGACGACGCACGCCACGCGCTGACGCGGCTTTACACAGCGCTCAAGGGCGTCGCCGGCGAGGTCGCGGTCGACTGGAACGAGCCGCATGCCCAGCGCTTCAAGGCCGCGCTGGACGACGATTTCGGCACGCCGGAAGCCATGGCCGTGCTGTTCGACCTGGCCACCCTGGTGAATCGCGGCGACGCCGCGCTGGCCGGCCAGCTCAAGGCGCTGGGCGGCGTGCTGGGCCTGCTGCAGCGCGACCCGCAAGCCTTCCTCCAGGCCGCACCCGAAGGCGGCCTGAGCAACGCGGAAATCGAGGCAAGAGTTGCCGCTCGCGGCACGGCGAAGAAGGACAGGAATTTTGCCGAGTCCGACCGCATCCGCGACGAACTCAAGGTCGCCGGCATCGTTCTCGAAGACGGACCGCAGGGGACCACCTGGCGCAGGGCCTGAGCGGGTTCCGGCATAGGCGCGGCAAGGGAAAGGTTTTGTGCGAGTGGTTCGGGTCCATGTGACATAACTCACGTCCGTTGGAATAAAACAAGCGCATAATTTTTGCTTTCGGCTGGCCATGGCTGGAGGTGCGCATGTCTGCAATAAACTGGAAGCATGCCGTTGTCAAACTTGGATGCGGCGGTGTCCGGCGCTCGGCGCGCCCGGGTTCGGGTCGCAGTCCAAATCCGTTCGTCGGTTCGTTCCGGGCAGCGCTGCGGGGAAAATGAGCAAACCCCTGAAATTGCTGCTGGTCGAGGATTCGGATGCCGACGCCGCGCTGACGATCCGGATGTTGAAGCGCGGCGGATTCGATGTGCAGCACGAGCGCGTCGACAGTGCTGCGGCGATGACGGCTGCGCTGGAACGGCAGCAGTGGGATGCGGTGATTTCGGACTTCAGCATGCCGGGCTTTACCGGTCTCGATGCCCTCGGAATATTTCAATGCGCCGGTCTCGACATTCCATTCATCCTGATTTCCGGCACCATCGGCGAGGAAACCGCCGTGCAAGCGATGAACGCCGGCGCCGGCGACTATGTTATGAAGAAGAACCTGGAGCGGCTCGCGCCGGCGCTGGAACGCGAGCTGAAAGACACGCAAATACGCGCGGCCCATCGCCGCGCCCAGGAAGCGCTGACCGACAGCGAAACGCGATTCCGGCAAATGGCGGAGAACATCCGCGACGTGTTCTTTCTTGTCAGTGCGGACCGCAGGCAGATGTTGTACGTCAGCCCGGCCTACCAGGAAATATGGGGTCGCAGCTGCGAGAGCCTTTATGTCGATCCCGAATCGTGGACCGCGGCGATTCACCCGGACGACAGCCAGACTGTCCAGGACAATTACAGGAAACATCTGGATACGCCAACCGGCAGTTTCGAGGATCACTACCGGATCGTGCGTCCGGACAGCTCGATTCGCTGGATCCAGTCGCGGGTCTTCCCGGTGCGCGACGAGACCGGCGCGATCGTGCGTTTCGCCGGTGTCGCCAAGGACGTCACCGAACGCGCCAGGGCCATGCAGGAATTGCGCGAAAGCGAACGTCGCTTCAGCGACCTGCTGCGCAATGTGCAGCTGGTTTCCCAGATGCTCGACCGCGAATCGCGCATCACCTTCTGCAACGCCTACTTGCTGCGCCTGACCGGTTGGCAGCACGAGGAAGTCATCGGAATGAGCTGGCCGGAGATTTTCCTGCCCCCCGAAATCGTCGGGGAGTGGAATGCCGCCTACGCGGCGCTGCTCGCCGACTTGCCCGAATCCTGGCATCGCGACGACGAGATCCTGACCCGCGCCGGCGAGCGCCGGCTCATTCGCTGGAACAATTCCGTGCTGCGTTCGGGGGCCGGCGACGTGATCGGCACGGCCAGCATCGGCGAGGACATCACCGAGCAAAGGCGGGCGGAAATCAAGATCAAACGCCTGAATCGGGTATACGCCGTGCTGAGCGGCATCAACAGCCTGATCGTGCGCGTCGGCGAGCGCGACGAGCTGTTCCACGACGCGTGCCGGATCGCGGTCGAGCAGGGCGGATTCCACTTGGCCTGGATCGGCCTTGTCGATCGGGATGCCATGGAACTGGTGCCGGTCGCCGCGGCGGGTACGACAATGGACCCCGCGGCCCTGGTCAATCAACGGTTCTCCTTGCGGGAACCGTCACCGGAGGGAAATGGCCTGAGCGCACAGGCACTGCGCGAGCGGAGGGCCGTTTTTACCAACGACGTGCCGAACGATCCTGCCGTCGCATTCAAGGATGAGCATGCGCGGCGCGGCTCGCGCTCGATGGCGATTCTTCCGCTGCTGGTTGCCGGTGAGGCGGTGGGCCTGCTCGCACTGTATGCCGCCGAGGCCGGCTACTTCGACGACGAGGAGTTGAAACTGCTGACGGAGCTTGCCGGCGATATCGGCTTTGCGATTGATCACATCGCCAAGCAGGAGCAGATCGACTATCTCGCCTACTACGATCCGCTCACCGGGCTGGCGAACCGCCATCTGTTCCTCGAGCGGGTGGCGCAATACATGCGCAGTGCCGTCAGCGGCGGGCACAAGCTGGCCGTGTTCCTGCTCGACCTGGAGCGTTTCAAGAACATCAACGACAGCCTCGGCCAGACGGCCGGCGACGCGCTGTTGAAGCTGGTGGCCGAGTGGCTGGCGCGCGATCTCGGCGATCCGGGCATGCTGGCACGCCTGGGTGCCGATCATTTTGCCGTGGTGCTGCCGGAGGTTCGGCAGGAAGGCGATCTGGTCCGGCTCCTGGAAAACAAGATGGGCGCTTTTCTGGACCATCCGTTCCGCCTGCGTGACTCGGTGCTGCGGATACCCATCAAGATCGGCGCCGCAGTATTTCCCGATGACGGCGCCGACGCCGATACCCTGTTCAGAAATGCCGAGGCCGCGCTCAAGGCGGCCAAGGTCGGCGGCGAGCGCTACCTGTTCTATACGCAGCAGATGACCGATGCCGTGGCCGGCAAGCTGACGCTGGAGAACCAGTTGCGCCAGGCGCTGGACAATCACGAATTCGTGCTGCATTACCAGCCCAAGGTTAACCTTGCCAGCGGCAAGCTGGTCGGTGCCGAAGCGCTGATCCGCTGGAACGATCCGCACACCGGCCTGGTGCCGCCGGGCCATTTCATTCCGATGCTGGAGGAAACCGGGCTGATCCACGAAGTCGGACGCTGGGTGCTGCGCCAGGCCATCGCCGATTATCTGCGCTGGCGCAATGCGGGCTTCGCGGCGGTGCGCATCGCGGTGAACGTGTCGCCGCTGCAACTGCGCCAGCGCAGTTTCGTCGCCGAGATCGAGCAGGTCATCAGTATCGATGCGCAGGCGGCGGCCGGGCTGGAACTGGAGATCACCGAAAGCGTGATCATGGAAGACATCAAGCACAACATCGCCAGCCTGCAGGCGATCCGCGACCTGGGCGTGCGCGTCGCCATCGACGACTTCGGCACCGGCTTCTCCTCGCTCAGCTACCTCGCCCGGCTGCCGGTGGATACGCTGAAGATCGACCGCTCTTTCGTCATCGACATGACCGCCGGGCCGGAGGGGCTGGCGCTGGTGTCCACCATCATCAACCTGGCCCAGGCGCTGAAGCTCAAGGTAGTGGCCGAAGGCGTCGAAACCGAGGAACAGCAACGCCTGCTGCGGCTGCTGAACTGCGACGAAATGCAGGGCTACCTGTTCAGCAGGCCGCTGCCGGCGGACGTCTTCGAGGCCCGCTACCTGACGCTGCCCGATAGCGATTAAGCTGGCACGACAAGCTGGACCGATGCCCTCTGGGTATTGCATCTTTCCGTCCGGAAGCGGTGAGGAACAAACTGGTCATGAACAAGTTTTCCGAACGTCCACACAGGGATCTTCTGCGGCCCAAACTGGTTCTGGCGGCAGCAATTTCGCTGTTGATTCTCGGCTGGCTTAGCTGGGATGCGTACGACCACTACCGCGAAGTGGAAGCGCGGCTGCCGGTGATCGCCCGCCTGGAAACAGTCCGAACGCAGATCGTTCATCTCGACGAAGTCCTGACCATGTCGGCCCGGATGGCGGCGGCCACCGGCAATTCGGACTGGGAGGCGCGCTATCGCCGCTTCGAGCCGCAGCTCGACCAGGCCATCAAGGAAGCCTTGCGGCTGGTGCCGAACGCGAGCCAGGGCGCGGCGGCGGCAAAGACCGACGCGGCCAACTTCGCGCTGGTCGCCATGGAACATCGCGCCTTCGAACTGTTGGGACGCGGCGAAAAAGCCGAGGCGCAACACCTGCTGTCGAGCGCGGAGTACGAAACGCAGAAGAGGATCTATGGCGAAGGCATGACGGAGTTCAATCGCCAACTGCTGCAGTCGACCGTCAGCCTGCGCGCGGAAATGCTGGCGGATATGGGCCGCAGCGCCATCCTGACCGCCATCTCGGCTGCGTTGCTGATAATCGGTGCATGGTTTGTATTGCGCGCCGCGCAGCGCTGGCAGGCGGCCATTGTCGCCGGCAACCGGCAATTGAATCAGGCAACGGCAAAGCTTGAGGAGTTGAACAACCAGCTCGACGAGATGGTTCGCGAGCGCACCCGGGAACTCAGCGAGGCGGTGCGCCAGCACCAACTCGCCGCCGAGCGCGCCGAGTATCTCGCTTACTACGATCCGCTTACCGGCCTGGCAAATCGCAGTCTGTTCCTCGACCGCCTGGCACAGTACATGCGCGGCGCGGCCAGCGGCGGACACCAGCTAGCCGTGGCTGTGATCGACCTGGAGCGTTTCAAGAACATCAATGACAGCCTCGGCCAGCCGGCGGGCGACGCGCTTTTGCGGCAGGTGGCGGAGTGGTTGACCGGCATCACCGGGGACCCTGGCCTGCTGGCGCATGTGGGCGCCGACCACTTTGCCGGAGTGCTGCTGCAGGTAAGGCAGGGTGGCGACGTGGCGCGGCTGCTGGAAAAGACCATGGAAGCTTTTCTGAACCATCCGTTTCGCCTGGACGACGGCGTGTTCCGGCTCGCTGCCAAGGTCGGCGTCGCCTTGTATCCCGAAGACGGCACGGATGCCGATACCTTGTTCCGCAACGCCGAGGCCGCGCTCAAACGCGCCAAGGCCAGCGGCGAGCGCTACCTGTTCTACACCCAGACCATGACCGCGAAAGCGGCTGCCAGCCTCAACCTGGAGAACCAGTTGCGCCAGGCGCTGGACAACGACGAATTCGTGCTGCATTACCAGCCCAAGGTGAGCCTTGCCAGCGGCAAGCTGGTCGGTGCCGAGGCGCTGATCCGCTGGAACGATCCGCGCATCGGCCTGGTGCCGCCCGGTGATTTCATGCCGACCCTGGAGGAAACCGGACTGATCTACGAGGTCGGTCGCTGGGCGCTGCGCCAGGCCATCGCCGACTATCTGCGCTGGCGCGCCGCAGGCCTGGCCGTGGTGCGCACCGCGGTGAAGGTGTCGCCGCTGCAACTGCGTCACCGCGGCTTCGTCGCCGAGATCGAGCAGCTTGTCGGGGTCGACCAGCTTGCGGCCGCCGCGCTGGAACTGGAGATCACCGAAAGCGCGATCATGGAAGACATCAAGCGCAACAGCGTCAGACTGCATGCAATCCGTGATCTGGGCGTGCGCATCGCGATCGACGATTTCGGCACCGGTTTTTCCTCACTCAGCCACCTCGCCAGGCTGCCGGTGGATGCGCTGAAAATCGACCGCTCCTTCGTCGTCGACATGACGGTCGGGCCGGAGGGCCTGGCACTGGTGTCCACCATCATCAAGCTGGCGCAGGCGCTGAAGCTCAAGGTGGTGGCCGAAGGCGTCGAAAGCGAGGAACAGTCGCGCCTGCTGCGCCTGCTCAACTGCGACGAGATGCAGGGCTATTACGTCAGCAAGCCGCTGCCGGGCGATGTCTTCGAGGCCGGATACCTGGCGGCGCCGTCCGCCCCGGCCGCCTGAAGCTGAGCCGCCGGGTCGCCAGCGCCAACTCTTGCGGTAACGGATACAAGCGCAGCCGGGTACGCCCGCGTGCGTTGCGGCTTGTGTGTGCTGGCGCACAGACCATGACAGTGGTATGGATGATCCTGTCGGTTCACCGCAGGAGGCGAATCATGCCCACAATCAATTCAGACGCCGAGATTCTGGATCGCGAGACCGGATGCAGTCCGCATTGGTCGCGGTCGGATTCCGGGCGCGAGCCCAAGTCATTCGTCTATCCCGTGCAAACCATGCCTGAAAGACGACAGGGCTCGCCGCGCCCGGCCGGGGATCGGTCGCCGATGGCCGAACAAACTTCCGGCAAGGTGGACGAGATTCCTTACGTGACGCCACGGCAGTGGTTGAGTCAGTGGTGCTGCCTGGACGCACAATCATGACGTCCGCCCGGGCGTCTGCCGCCAAATTGCCCGTCAAGGCGCCGACCGGCATCGCCGGCTTCGATGAAATTACCGGCGGCGGCCTGCCGCGCGGTCGCACCACGCTGCTGGTGGGCGGACCGGGTTCGGGCAAGACGATTTTCGGGCTGCAGTTTCTGGTGCACGGTGCGCAGGAGTGCAGGGAGCCGGGTATCTTCGTCGCGTTCGAGGAGTCTTCGCCGCGCATCGTGGCCAATGCCGAGAGCTTCGGCTGGAAGCTCGCGGCCCTGCAGAAGAAGAAGCTGTATTTCATGGACGCCCAGCCGCTGGCCGACCTGGTCCAGTCGGGGGATTTCGATCTTTGCGGTTTGCTCGCGGCACTGGACGTCAAGTCCAGGGAATTGGGCGCACGCCGCATCGTCTTCGATGCCCTCGATGTCGTCCTGGCCCTGTTGCCCGATCCGGCGCTGAAACGACGCGAGATATATCGTCTGCATGAGTGGCTGTTGGCACGCGAGCTGACCGGCATCATCACCCTCAAGGCGGGCGGCGACGAGACGATTTCCATCAGCCAGCAGCCCTTCGGCTTCATGCAATTCATGGTGGACTGCGCCGTGATGCTGAACCACAGCGTGGTGCTGGGCGTGTCGCAACGCAGTCTGCGGGTGCAGAAGTATCGCGGCTCGGGCTTTGACGAGAACGAGTCGGCCTTCCTGATCGGCAATCGCGGCTTCGAGGTCGCCGTCGCGCACACGCAGAGCCGCATGGACGCCACGGTCAGCAACGAGCGCGTCTCCAGCGGCGTGGAGCGGCTCGATACGATGCTGGGCGGCGGTTATTACCGCGGCGCCAGCGTACTGATCACGGGATTTTCCGGTACGGCCAAGACCACCCTGAGCGGTGCGTTTGCCGAGGCGGCCTGTCGGCGCGGCGAACACACCATGTTCGTCTGTTTCGATACCAACAGCACCGAGGTGATCCGCAACCTGCGCTCGGTCGGCATCCGGCTCGATCGTTACGTCAAGAACGGCAGCCTGCGCATGATCTCGTCGCGCGCAATCACCGGCAGCGCCGAGACCTACCTGGTGCGCATCAAGGCGCTGGCGATGGAGCATGGAGCCCGTTGCGTGGTGATCGATCCGGTATCGGCGTGGTCGAAATCCGGTAATGACCTGAGCACGCAGAGCGTGGCGGACCGCCTGATCGACTGGTCCAAGGGCGAGGGTACCACCCTGGTCTGCACCAGCCTGCTGGACGAGATGTCGGGCCAGGGCGAAGGCGGTTCGCAACTGCAGATCTCGGCACTGGTGGATACCTGGATCCACCTCAATTACCTGATCCAGGCCGGTGAGCGCAACCGCGGCCTGTCCATCGTCAAGTCCCGCGGCACGGCGCATTCGAACCAGGTGCGGGAGCTGATCCTGAGCGATGCCGGCGTGACCCTGACCGATACCTACACGGCCGGCGGCGAGGTGCTGATGGGCACCTTGCGCTGGGAAAAGGAACGCGCCGAGCGTGTCGCCACCGAGGCCACCGATGCCGCCGCAAAACTCAAGCGCCTCAGGCTCGACGCCGAGGAAGCCGAGCTTGAAGTGCGGGTGAAATCGCTGCAGACGGAACTGGTGGCCAAGCAGGTCGAGAAGGCCTTGCTGGTTCGCACCACGCAGAGCCACGAAGGGGAGCTGTCGCGCGGCCGTACCCAGATGCAGGAGCTGCGCGGGGCCGATGCGACGACCGCAGTGAGGAAAGCGACTCCGCCATGAGCCGGCGCGGGACTTTCAGGTTCCAGCTCTATGTCGCCGGCGAAGCGCCGAACTCGACGCTGGCGATCGCCAACCTTGCCGCCTTCTGCCGGGACTACCTGCCGGACAGGTACGAGATCGAAATCGTCGACGTGTTCCGGGAGCCGAAGCGCGCGCTGGCGGACAGCATCTTCATGACCCCGACCCTGGTGCTGCGCACACCGCCGCCTGTGCGAAAGATTGTCGGCACCCTGAGTCAGACACAGACCGTGCTGCTGGCCCTGGGTCTGGTGAGCGACGCCGGATGAAAGCCGTCAGATCACCGCCTGCGGGGGCGGCGAATGATGAAATTTCCGCGCTGATCGCCACCTTGCATGCGACGGGGCAGCGTCTGGAAGAACTGACGGCCGGCGAGGTGGATGGCGTGACGGACAGCGAAGGCCGCACCTTCCTGCTGCGCCACGTGCAGGAGAAATTGCGGCACAGCGAAGCCGCCAAGCAGGCCGCCATCCTCAATGCCCTGCCCGCGCATATCGCCTTGCTCGATGCCCAGGGCATCATCATCTCGGTGAACGACGCATGGCGGCAGTTCGCCGCGACGAATGCGCTGCAGGGACCGCAATTCGGGATCGGCGTCGATTACCTGCAGATTTGCGACAGCGCAAGTGGCGACGGCGCGACCGAGGCGCGGCAGGCTGCCGCCGGCATCCGTTCCCTGCTGATTCCGGGCGCTGGCGCGAAGCGCTTCTCCCTCGAATATCCCTGCCATTCGCCGACGCAGCAGCGCTGGTTCCTGATGACGGCAACTCCCTTCGCCGACGCGCCCCCGGTCGGAGTCGTGGTGATGCACCTCGACATCACCGAGCGAAAGCGCGGCGAAGAGGCGCTGCGACGTTTCGTTTCGGCGCTGGACACCATCGCTGACGGGATATTCCTGACCGATCGCACGACGATGAGCTATATCCATGTCAACCAGGCCGCCTGCCAACAGACCAACCAGACGCGCGACGAGTTGCTTGCCATGGGCCCGATGCGCCTGCTGGGCAAGTCGCGCGCCGAAGTCGAAGGCGATTTCGACGCCATCATCGACAGCGGGGCGGACGCAGAGCCGTTTGAATTGTTCTGGCGCCGCGCCGATGGTGCGCCGCTGTGGGTCGAATTGCGCCGCCATGCGCAGTGGTCGGGTGGCCGCTGGACGATCGTGACCATGGTGCGCGACATCACGGCACGCAAGCAGGCGGAAAACCGCATCCGCCGGCTGAATCGCGTATATGCGGTGCTGAGCGGCATCAACGCCTTGATCGTGCGCGTCGCCGATCGCGACGCGCTGTTCCGCGAGGCGTGCCGGATTGCAGTCGAGGATGGCGGATTCCGCATGGCCTGGATTGGCCTGGTCGATCAGGCTGCCATGGAACTGGTGCCGGTCGCCGCGGCCGGTACCACCATGGATGCCGCCACACTGGTCAATCAGCGCTTCTCGCTGGCCGAGGAAACGCCGCGCGGAAATGGCATGAGCGCAACGGCGATTCGGGATCGGGTGCCGGTATTTACCAACGATGTGCCGAACGATCCCCGTGTCGTATTCAAGGCGGAGCATGCGCAGCGGGGGTCCCGCTCAATGGCGATCCTGCCCTTGCTGGTTTCGGGCGACACGGTCGGCGTGCTCGCCTTGTATGCCGAGGAAGCCGGCTTCTTCGACGAGGAGGAGTTGAAACTGCTGACCGAACTGGCCGGCGACATCGGGTTTGCCATCGATCACCTGGCCAAGGGCGCAAGGCTCAACTATCTGGCCTACTACGATCCGCTGACCGGGCTGGCCAACCGCAGCCTGTTTCTCGAACGGGTGGCGCAGCACCTGCGCAACGCAGTGGCCGGCGGGGATAAGCTGGCGATGTTTCTGATCGACCTGGAACGCTTCAAGAACATCAACGACAGCCTCGGCCGGCCGGCCGGCGATGCGCTGTTGCGCCTGGTGGCGGAGTGGCTGACGAGCCACGTGGAAGACGCCAGCCTGCTGGCGCGCGTCGGCGCGGACCATTTTGCGGTGGTGCTGCCGGAAGTGACGCAGGACTGCGACGTGGCGCGCCAACTCGAAATAACCATCGAAGCGCTGGTGGAACATCCGTTCCGCCTCAATGACGCCGTGTTTCGTGTCGCCGCCAAGGTCGGCGTCGCCTTGTATCCCGACGATGGGACGGATGCCGATGCCCTGTTCCGCAACGCCGAGGCCGCGCTCAAGCGCGCCAAGGCCAGTGGCGAGCGCTACCTGTTCTACACCCAGACCATGACCGCGACGGCGGCTGCCAGCCTCAGCCTGGAGAACCAGTTGCGCCAGGCGCTGGACAACCACGAATTCGTGCTGCATTACCAGCCCAAGGTGAATCTCGTCAGCGGCAAACTGGTTGGCGCCGAGGCGCTGATCCGCTGGAACGATCCGCGTACCGGACTGGTGCCGCCGATCCGCTTCATTCCTATCCTGGAAGAAATCGGACTGATCCATGACGTCGGGCGCTGGGCGCTGCACCAGGCCATCGCCGACCACCTGCGCTGGCGTGCGGCGGGCTTTGCGGCAGTGCGCATCGCGGTGAACGTGTCACCGCTGCAACTGCGCCAGCGCGGCTTCATCGCCGAGGTCGAGCAGGCCATCGGCGTCGATGCGCAGGCGGCGGCCGGGCTGGAACTGGAAATCACGGAAAGCGTGATCATGGAGGACATCCGGCACAACATCGCCAGCCTGCAGGCGATTCGCGCCATGGGCGTCAGCATCGCCATCGACGATTTCGGCACCGGCTTTTCCTCGCTCAGCTACCTCTCCAGACTGCCGATCGATACGCTGAAAATCGACCGCTCCTTCGTCATCGACATGACGACGGGGCCGCAAGGTCTGGCGCTGGTGTCCACCATCATCGATCTGGCCCATGCGCTGAAGCTCAAGGTGGTGGCCGAAGGCGTCGAAACCGCAGAGCAGCAGCGTCTGTTGCTCTTGCTCAACTGCGACGAGATGCAGGGCTATTACGTCAGCAAGCCGCTGCCGGGCGATGTCTTCGAGGCCAGATACCTGGCGGCATCATCCGCCACGGCTGCCTGAATCCCGGTCGCCGGGTCGCCAGCGCCAACTCCTGGCGGCGCGCCGCGGCTTTCAGCTGCCGAAGAAATCCCTGACGCGATCGAGCCAGCTCTGCGCGCGCGGGCTGTGGCGCTGGGCGTTGCCCTTGCTGATTTCCTCGAACTCCTGCAGCAGTTCCTTCTGCCGGTCGGTGAGGCTGACCGGGGTTTCCAGCACGACGTGACACAGCAGGTCGCCGTGGCTGGCCGAGCGCACGCCCTTGATGCCCTTGCCGCGCAGGCGGAACACCTTGCCGGTCTGGGTTTCGGCCGGCACCTTGAGCTTGGCCACGCCGTCCAGCGTCGGAATCTCGATTTCGCCGCCGAGCGCCGCGGTGGCGAAGCTGAGCGGCATTTCGCAATGCAGGTCGTCGTGGTCGCGCTGGAATACGGCGTGGGCCTTGAGGTGGATCTGGACGTAGAGATCGCCCGGCGGGCCGCCATTGACCCCCGGCTCGCCTTCGCCGCTGAGCCGTATCCGGTCGCCTTCGTCGATCCCCGATGGGATCTTGACCGACAGCGTCTTATGCTGCTTGACGCGGCCCGAGCCATGGCAGGTGCCGCAGGGGTCGGGAATGTAGCGGCCGGTGCCGTGGCACTTCGGGCAGGTCTGCTGGATCGAGAAGAAGCCCTGCTGCATGCGCACCTGGCCGTGGCCGCCGCAGGTCGGGCAGGTCTTGGGTTCGCTGCCCTTTTTGGCGCCGCTGCCGCTGCAGGTTTCGCATTCGGCCATGGTCGGGATGCGGATGCGTGTTTCGGTGCCGCGCGCCGCATCTTCCAGGGTGACTTCGAGGTTGTAGCGCAGGTCGGCGCCGCGATAGACATTGGAGCGTCCGCCGCGCTGGCCGCCGCCACCGAAGATGTCGCCGAAGATGTCCGAGAAGGCATCGGCGAAACCGCCGGCGCCGCCTCCCATGCCGGCTTGCGGATCGACGCCGGCGTGGCCGTACTGATCGTAGGCGGCGCGCTTCTGTGCATCGGAAAGAATCTCGTAGGCTTCCTTGGCCTCCTTGAACTGTTCCTCCGACTTGGGATTGTCCGGATTGCGGTCCGGATGATGCTTCATGGCCAGCTTGCGGTAGGCCTTCTTGATGTCCTCGTCGGAGGCGTCGCGGTTGATGCCGAGGATTTCGTAGTAGTCGCGTTTAGCCATGGCTCTTATCTATCTTCTGTTAGCGCAAAGGCCGAGTCAGGCGGTGCGCAGTTTTCGATGCGCCTCCGCCCGGACCCGGCCACCTGAAGCGGCACGCTTGCTGCAAATATGCGTCGCTTCAAGCCTTCTTGTCATTCACCTCGGTGAATTCGGCGTCGACCACATCGCCGTCGTCCTTCTTGGCTTCGCCGCCACCCGCACCGGCCGCACCCGCGCCACCGGCCGCCGCCTGCGAGTCGGCGTAGACCTTCTCGCCGAGCTTCTGCGAGGCCTTGGCCAGCGCCTCGGTCCTGGCTTCGATGGCGGCCTTGTCGCCGTCCTTCAGCACGGCTTCGGCATCCTTGATCGCGGCTTCGATGCTGGCCTTTTCCTCGGCGGCGAGCTTGTCGCCGTGCTCTGACATGGCCTTCTTGATCGAATGCACCATGGCGTCGCACTGGTTGCGCGCATCGACCAGTTCGCGTGCCTTGTGGTCTTCCGCCGCGTGGGCTTCGGCATCCTTGACCATGGCCTGGATTTCGGTTTCCGAGAGTCCGGAGTTGGCCTTGATGGTGATCTTGTTTTCCTTGCCGGTGCCCTTGTCCTTGGCCGAGACGTGCAGGATGCCATTTGCATCGATGTCGAATGTCACCTCGATCTGCGGCATGCCGCGCGGCGCCGGCGGGATGTCGGACAGGTTGAACTGGCCGAGGCTCTTGTTGCCGCTGGCCATTTCGCGCTCGCCCTGCATGACGTGGATGGTTACCGCGTTCTGGTTGTCGTCGGCGGTGGAGAAGGTCTGCGCCGCCTTGGTCGGGATCGTGGTGTTCTTGGTGATCAGCTTGGTCATGACGCCGCCCAGGGTTTCGATGCCCAGGCTGAGCGGGGTGACGTCGAGCAGCAGCACGTCCTTGACTTCGCCTTGCAGCACGCCGCCCTGGATCGAGGCGCCGACGGCCACGGCTTCGTCGGGATTGACGTCGCGGCGCGGTTCCTTGCCGAAGAATTCCTTGACCTTGTCCTGCACCTTGGGCATGCGCGTCATGCCGCCGACCAGGATCACGTCGGTCAGGTCGGAAACCTTGACGCCGGCATCCTTGATGGCGATGCGGCAGGGTGCGATGGTGCGTTCGATCAGGTCTTCCACCAGCGATTCGTACTTGGCGCGGGTCAGCTTCATCGCCAGGTGCTTCGGCCCGGTGGCGTCGGCGGTGATGTAGGGCAGGTTGAATTCGGTCTGCTGCGCGGAAGACAGTTCGATCTTGGCCTTTTCCGCGGCTTCCTTGAGGCGTTGCAGGGCCAGCACGTCGTTCTTCAGGTCGACGCCCTGTTCCTTCTTGAACTCGGTGACCACGTAGTCGATCAGGCGCTGGTCGAAATCCTCGCCGCCGAGGAAGGTGTCGCCGTTGGTCGACAACACTTCGAACTGGTGCTCGCCGTCGAGTTCGGCGATTTCGATGATGGAAATGTCGAAGGTGCCGCCGCCGAGGTCATACACGGCAATCTTGCGGTCGCCTTCCTGCTTGTCCATGCCGAAGGCCAGCGCGGCAGCGGTCGGCTCGTTGATGATGCGCTTGACGTCGAGTCCGGCGATGCGGCCGGCATCCTTGGTGGCCTGGCGCTGGCTGTCGTTGAAGTAGGCGGGTACGGTGATCACGGCCTCGGTGACTTCCTCGCCGAGGTAGTCTTCCGCGGTCTTCTTCATCTTGCGCAGCACTTCGGCGGACACCTGCGGCGGCGCCATCTTGTTGCCGCGCGCCTCGACCCAGGCGTCGCCGTTGTCGGCCTTGACGATCCTGAAGGGCATCAGGTCGATGTCCTTCTGCACTTCCTTTTCCTCGAAGCGGCGGCCGATCAGGCGCTTCACCGCGAACAGGGTGTTCTTGGCGTTGGTCACCGCCTGGCGCTTGGCCGCGGCACCGCAGAGGATCTCGCCGTCTTCCGCGTAGGCGACGATGGACGGCGTGGTGCGCGCGCCTTCCGCGTTTTCGATGACCTTGGGCTTGCCGCCTTCCATGATGGCGACGCAGCTGTTGGTGGTGCCGAGGTCGATGCCGATGATCTTGCCCATGATTTTTCCTTTAAGAATGTTGCTCGCCGGGGATGTTCCGCAGCGAATCTCTATGCCTGATATGGGGGTATTGCGGGTGGCTTCAAGCCGCCGGTGCTGCTTTCGCTTTCGAAACCATCACCAGCGCCGGGCGGATCACGCGGCCGTGCAGGGCGTAACCCTTCTGCAGCACGCTGAGCACGGTGTTGGCTTCGGTGGTCTCGTCCGGCGCCTCGATCTGGCCGATGGCCTGATGAAAGTTCGGATCAAACTTCTGGCCTAGCGGATTGATTTCGGCCAGGCCGGATTTCTCGAAGGCGGCGACCAGCTGGCGAAGGGTCAGTTCGACGCCTTCCTTGAGATGTTCGGCACCCTGGTTATCGCTGGCCAGCGCCGCTTCGAGGCTGTCCTTGACCGCCAGCAGTTCGCCGGAGAATTTCTCGACGGCGAACTTGGCGGCCTTGCCGATATCGTCCTGGGCGCGGCGGCGCACGTTCTCGGTCTCGGCCTTGGCCCGCAGCCAGGCGTCGTGGTGCTCGGCTGCCTTGAGTTCGGCGGCCTTGAGCAGGTCTTCGAGGCTGGGCATCACCGTGGTTTCGGGCGCCGGGTCAAGAGTTGGCGCTGACGAGACGGCGGCATCGGGCAAAGCTTCGTTGTGCGGGGTGGGATCGGAATTTTCCTGCATGGGTCGGGCTCCTGAAGAAACCCGGCGCATATGAGGGTGAATCCGACGGCTTCAAGCCCTGTCGCAAACAATTATTTGCACCAGCGTTTCACTTCTGGCTGCGTACCCAGCGCACCAGGCTTGCGGCATCCATGGCGCCGGCCTGCCGTGCGACCTCGCGGCCGCTACGGAACAGCGCCAGGGTCGGAATCGAGCGGATGCCGAAGCGCGCCGCAAGTTGCTGTTCGTCCTCGGTATTGACCTTGACCAGGCGGAACTCCGGTTCGAGCTGCTGCGCGGCCTGGGCGAAGGCCGGCGCCATGGTCCGGCAGGGGCCGCACCAGGGCGCCCAGAAATCGACCAGGACCGGGATTTCGGAGCGTCCGACATGGCTGTCGAAATTCGCCGCAGCGAGCTCGACCGGCTTGCCGCTGAACAGGCGCGCCTTGCATTTGCCGCAGGTGGCGCCGTCGGCCAGGCGTTCGGCAGGCAGGCGGTTGGCGGCGTGGCAATGCGGGCAGACGACGATCACGGGCTCGGACATGATGCACTCCAAATATCAGATGTTACTGATATAAGGCTGCCGACCCCGACTTCAAGTGCCGCGCCGTGGCGCCAGCGTCAACTCTTGGCGCCCAGCGCCTTGGCGCGCTCCGCCGCTGCGGGATCGCCCTGGGCGGCCAGCGGCCAGCCGCCGAGATGGGCCGACACCAGTTGCCCCAGTGCGGCGATCCAGTCGGGCCGCTCATTGACGCAGGGTATGTAGTGGAATTCCCTGCCGCCGGACGACAGAAACGCGGCCTTGCATTCCATGGCGATTTCCTCGAGGGTTTCGAGGCAGTCGGCGACGAAGCCCGGGCAGATCACATCGATCCGCGCCGTGCCGTCGCGGCCGAGCTTTTCCAGCGTCGGCTGGGTGTAGGGCTGCAGCCACTCGGCCTTGCCGAAGCGCGACTGGAAGGTGATCAGGTATTTGTCCTCGGCCAGCCCGAGGGCCTCGGCCAGCAGGCGCCCGGTCTTCTGGCATTGGCAATAGTAAGGGTCGCCCAGATCGAGCGAGCGGCGCGGCAGGCCGTGGAAGCTCATCACCAGCTGGTCCGGCCGGCCGCTGGCGGCCCAGTGTTCCTTCACGCTCGTCGCCACTGCGGCGATGTAGCCGGGGTGGTCGTGGAACTGCTTGACGAAGCGGATTTCGAGCGGATTGCGGCTGCGCTTGATCCAGTCGGCGACATCGTCCATCACGCTGGCGCTGGAGCTGGCCGCATATTGCGGGTAGATCGGCAGCACCAGCACGCGCTCGACGCCGTCGCGCTTGAACTGGTCGAGGACGCCGGCGATCGAAGGTTGGCCATAGCGCATGGCCCAGCCCACGACGAGCTCCGGATTGCCGGCCTGGCCCAGCCAGCCCTTGAGCAACTTGGCCTGACGCTCGGTGTGCACTTTCAGCGGCGAGCCCTCGGGCATCCAGATTTGCGCATATTTGGCCGCCGATTTTGCCGGGCGCAGGTTGAGGATGATGCCGTTGAGGATCAGCCACCAGACCGCGCGCGGAATCTCGACCACGCGCGGGTCCCAGAGAAACTGCTTGAGGTAGGGGCGCAATGCCGCGGCTGTGGGTGCTTCCGGAGTGCCAAGATTCACCAGCAGGACGGCGGTACGGCGCGCGGCGCCGTGCTTCGGCGCGGGTTCGGGAACGTAGCGGGACATCTCAGGGCGCGGAAAGTGCCGAGCTGAGCAGCTTGGCGGTGATGTCGACAATCGGAATCACGCGTTCGTAGGCCATCCGCGTCGGGCCGATGACACCGATGGTGCCGACGATCTCGCCATCGACCTCATAGGGCGCGGCGACCACGCTGCATTCGTCGAGCGGCGCGATGCCGGATTCGCCGCCGATGAATACCTGCACGCCTTCGGCGCGGCTGGACAGCTCCAGCAGCTGGGCCAGCCCGGTCCTCTGCTCGAACAGATCGAACAGGCGGCGCAGGCGGGTCATGTTGGACGACAAGTCCTCGACGCCGAGCAGGTTCTTCTCGCCGCTGATCACGTATTGCGTCGAGGTGTCGGAAATCGCCTGATTGCCGGCGTTGAGCGCGGCGGTCATCAGCTCGGACATGTCGGCGCGCAACTGGCGCAGTTCTTCCACCACGCGCGCGCGCACCTGGTCGAAGTCGAGTCCGAGGCAGTTCTGGTTCAGGTAGTTGGCCGCCTCGATCAGTTCGGTCGGACTGTAGTTGCGCTGGGTAAACAGGATGCGGTTCTGCACGTCGCCGTCGGCGGTGACGATGATGAGCAGCACGCGCTTGTCCGACAGGCTGAGGAACTCGATCTGGCGGATGCGCGGCTGCTGCCGGCGCGGTGCCACCACGACGCCGGCGAAAGCCGTGAGTTGCGACAGCAGTTGCGAGGCGTGGCTGATCACCAGTTGCGGCTGGTCGGGCTGGATGGCGTCCTGCATTTCCGAGAGTTCGCTGCTTTTCAACGGCCGTACCGTCAGCAGGGAATCGACGAAGAGTCGGTAACCCAGCGCCGTCGGCACGCGCCCGGCCGAGGTGTGCGGGCTGGCGATGAAGCCCATTTCCTCCAGGTCGGACATGACGTTGCGGATTGTCGCCGGCGACAGTTCGAGGCCGGAGTACTTCGACAGCGTGCGCGAACCGACCGGCTGACCTTCGGCGATATAGCGTTCGATCAGGGTCTTCAGCAGGGTTTGCGCACGATAGTCGAGCATGGCATTGATTCTAGCAGCCCCGCCGACGGTCTCCGCATGGACTTCGGCAGGCGGCCGTCAGCAAAAAGCCGGCGGCGTTGTGGTTTAATCGGCGGCATGAACAGCGCATTTCCGACCATCGCCCTGATAGGCAAATACCAGAGCCGGGAGATTGCCGAGTCCCTGCTGTCGCTGGCCGCATTCCTGCGTCAGCGCGGCGTCGAGGTGTTGCTGGAAGAGGCCACCGCGGCGGCCGTCGGTGCCAACGGCTATTCGGTCGCCGACTACGACACGATAGGCGTCCGCGCCAGGCTGGCGGTGATTCTGGGCGGCGACGGCACCATGCTCAATGCCGCGCGCAGCCTGGCCCGATTCGACGTGCCGCTGGTCGGCATCAACCAGGGACGGCTCGGCTTCATGACCGACATCGCCCTGGGCGCGATGATCGAGAGCATCACCGCCTTGCTCGAAGGCAAGTTTTCGCGCGAACAGC
This sequence comes from Pseudomonadota bacterium, assembly GCA_043826925.1. Taxonomy (GTDB): domain Bacteria; phylum Pseudomonadota; class Gammaproteobacteria; order Burkholderiales; family Rhodocyclaceae; genus Sulfuritalea. Next base: position 44,683 of record JBDRPN010000036.1, on the reverse strand, counting down.
GGTTCCTGCTCAATGCCGAGGTGCTGCGCGACGGCGCAGCGGCCTACCAGACGCTGGCGCTGAACGATGTGGTGGTCAACAAGGGCGATATCGGCCGCATGATCGAACTCGAAGTGAAGGTCGATGACGAACTGATCCACGTCCTGCGCGCCGACGGCCTGATCGTGTCGACGCCGACCGGCTCGACGGCCTATGCGCTGTCCGCCAACGGGCCGATCCTGCATCCGGCGGTGCCCGGCATCGCCATCGTGCCGCTGTGCCCGCACGCGCTGTCGAACCGGCCGATCACCGTCAACGACAGTTGCACGATCGATATCGCCTTGCTGCCGCCGCACGATGCGCGCGTCCATTTCGATGGTCAGACGCGCTTCGACGCCCGTGCCGGCGACGTCGTGCGCATCCGCCGCTCGCACCACAACATCACCCTGCTGCATCCGCCGGGCTACAGCTATTTCGCGATGCTGCGCGAGAAGCTGCACTGGAGCTCGACCCCCCGTCGCTGAAAGCTTATGAATAAATCTACTGCGCGTACCGGATCGGGGATTGGGCGGTGCTCGCTATCCTCATGTACAACTGCGTACATTCCGGTAGCTGCGCTCCGGCCGCACCCCGCTGCGGCCCGCTCGCTACGATTTCTTCATAAGCTTTTCTTCTTCTGAATATGCTGCTGCATCTGACTATCCGCGATTTTGTCATTGTCGACCGTCTCGAACTCGAATTCGGTGGCGGCTTCGGCGCCCTGACCGGCGAGACCGGTGCCGGCAAGTCGATCCTGGTCGATGCGCTGTCCCTGGCGCTGGGCGAGCGCGCCGATGCGACGGTGGTCAGAAGCGGGGCCGAGCGCGCCGAGATTTCCGCCGAATTCGACGTGGCGCCGGGCGGCGGTCTGCATGCCTGGCTGCAGGCCAACGACTACGACAGCGATGCCTGCCTGTTGCGCCGCGTGATCGACAATGCCGGCCGCTCCCGCGCCTATATCAATGGCGCCGCGGCCACGCTCGGGCAGTTGCGCGAAGTAGCCGATTTCCTGGCCGACATCCACGGCCAGAATGCCCATCATTCGCTGCTGCGCAGCGATGCCCAGCGCGACCTGCTCGATACCCATGCCGGAGCGCAGGCGCTGGCGCGCGATGTCGCCGCTGCATACGGCATCTGGCGCACGGCGCGCGAGGCCCGCCAAGCTGCGGAAAAGGATCTCGAGGCGACGCTGCGCGAGCGCGAACTGCTCGAATGGCAGGTCAAGGAACTCCTGGCCCTGGCCTTCGATGCCGACGCATGGCAGGAAACCGAACAGGAGCAGCGTCGCCTGGGCAATGCCAATGCCCTGCTGGAAGGCGCCAGTGCCGCGCTGGCTGCGCTGGAAGACGGCGAGGCGGCCAGCCTGCCGTTGCTGCAGCACGCCGGTGCCCGGCTGACGGAATTGACCGGCTACGATGCCGCGCTGGGCGAGGCGGCCCAGCTGTTCGAGAGTGCGCTGATCCAGCTCGAAGAGTCGGCGCTGGCGCTACGGCGTTATCAGGACAGGCTGGAACTCGATCCGGCGCGGTTGAACGAACTCGACAACCGCATCGACGCGGTGACCCAGATGGCGAGGAAGCACAGGGTCGCACCCGAGGAGTTGCCCGAACTGCTGCAGCGGCTGCAGGATCGCCTGGCCGAACTTACGCTACGCGCCGATCCGGCCGCGCTGGCCGAGCGGGAAGCCAAGACGGAAGCGGCGTTTCGTCAGGTGGCGAAGCAGCTTTCGGCCCTGCGCACCAAGACCGCCAAGGCCTTGTCCAAGGCAGTGACGGCCGGCATGCAGGAACTGGCGATGGCCGGCGGGCGCTTCGAAATTGCCCTGGAAGCCTTGCCCGATGGCGCCGCCAGCGGCCTGGAGAGCGTCGAATTCCTGGTCTCGGCCAATGCCGGCCAGCCCCTGCGCGCGCTGGCCAAGGTGGCCTCGGGCGGCGAACTGTCGCGCATCGGCCTGGCCTTGCAAGTTGTTGCCAGTCAGGCGAAGTCAGAAAAACTCGCGGCCGGGACGCTGATTTTCGACGAAGTCGATGTCGGCATCGGCGGTCGCGTTGCCGAGATCGTCGGCCGCATGTTGCGCGAGCTGGGCAAGAGCCGTCAGGTGCTGTGCGTGACCCATCTGCCGCAGGTGGCGGCGCAAGCCGACTGGCAATGGTCGATCGCCAAGGAAACCAGGGGCGGTGCGACGACATCCTCGGTCAGCGTGCTCGACCGGGAATCCCGCATCGGCGAGATCGCGCGCATGCTGGGCGGCGAGAAGATCACCGACACCACGCGCCGCCACGCGGCGGAGATGCTGGGTATCGGTTAGCCCGGAACAGCCGGCGCGCCGAGCATGGTGTAGACGCCGGTGGCGATGAACACGCCGGCGGCGATCCAGCGGATCAGGTGTAGCGGCAGGCGTTTGGCCAGCTTCTCGCCGATGATGACGGCCGGTACATTGGCCAGCATCATGCCCAGCGTGGTGCCCATCACCACCGCGAACAGCGCCCCCTGAAACTGCGCCCCCAGCGCCACGGTGGCGAATTGCGTCTTGTCGCCCATTTCAGCGATGAAGAAGGCGATCGTGGTGGTGACGAAGGCGCCGGCGGGGTGAATCTTGGGGTCTTCGTCGAGCGAATCCGGATGCAGCGCCCACAGACCGAAGGCAATGAACACGGCGCCGGTGATCCACGGCAGCCATTGCGGCGCGATCAACTGCGCCAGCCAGACGCCGACCGAGCCGGCCAGGGCGTGGTTGAGCACCGTGGCGACGAAGATGCCGGTGATGATGGCCCAGGGTTTCCTCAGGCGGGCGGCGAGCACGAAGGAAAGCAACTGCGTCTTGTCGCCGATTTCGGCGATCGCGACCAGGGTGGTCGAGGTCAGGAAGGCTTCCACGAGGACTTACGTGGAATGCTTGCGGTGCGGACAATCCGGCTTGTTGCACTCGACGTAAAGGTATAGCGCGTGTTCGCGCACCGTGAAGCCGCGCTCTGCGGCTATTTGGTGCTGGCGCTGTTCGATCTCGGCATCGAAGAATTCTTCGACGCGTCCGCATTGCAGGCAGACCAGGTGGTCGTGGTGCTGCCCTTCGTTGAGTTCGAAAATCGCCTTGCCGGATTCGAAATGGTGCCTTTGCAGCAATCCGGCCTGCTCGAACTGGGTCAGCACCCGATACACCGTGGCCAGTCCTATGTCCAGGCCGTCGGCCAGCAGGTGTCGATAGACGTCTTCTGCGGTGACGTGGCGCGGCGAACCCTCATCCTGCAGTTTGTGGAACAGATCGAGTATCTTCAGGCGCGGATACGTCGCCTTGAGGCCGATGCTCTTGAGGTCGTCGGGATGGGTCATAAAGCCTTAGCGTGGCGTCGGGGCCGCTCGGGTAGGTGCAGTGGGGGCGGGCAGCTATGATATAGTTTTCGCGCCCCGATTGGGATAATGCAATCGGGAAATGACGCGGCGTGCCAGAATAGGGCGGCCATCAACGACCTGTGGTTTTCCCGGAATTCCCCGATGAAGCGATGCCTGTTGCTCCTGCCTTTCCTGGCAGCCTGTTCCAATACCCCGCAGATCACCAACTATCTCACGCCCTATCGAATCGATGTGCGCCAGGGCAACTTCGTGACGCAGGAAATGGTGGCGCAGCTGAAGCCCGGGCTGACTCGCGACCAGGTGCGTTTCATTCTCGGTTCGCCCCTGGTCGCCGACATGTTCCACGCCGATCGCTGGGACTACGTGTATCGCTTCCGGCCGGGGCGCGGCGAGGTGCAGCAGCGGACGATGACCGTGTTTTTCCAGGACAACAAACTGACGCGTGTGGCGGGCGACGTGGTCGCCGAGGAAGCGACCACGGGCCAGGCGCCGCGCCCGACGACCCAGGTCGTGGAAATTCCGGCACCGGCCAGCGCCGCGGCTGAGGCTCAAGAGAAGAAATAGGGCATGGAAAAGATACGCTATGCCATCGCCGGCAGTTCCGGGCGCATGGGCCGCACCCTGATCGAGGCGGTGCAGCAGGATCCGGGCGCCAGCCTGGCCGCCGCGCTGGAGCACGGCAGCAGTCCGTTCATCGGCAAGGATGCCGGCGAACTGGTCGGTGCGCCCTGCGGCGTCACGATCACGGCCGATCTCGATGCCGCGCTGGCGGTGGCCGACTGCCTGATCGACTTCACGCGGCCGGAGGGCACCTTGCTGCATCTGGAGGCCTGCCGTCGCCACAAGGTCAGTCTGGTCATAGGCACCACCGGGTTTTCGGCGCAAGGCAAGCGCATCATCGAAGAGGCAGCGCAGGAAATTCCCGTGGTGTTCGCACCGAACATGGCGGTGGGCGTCAATGCCGTATTCCGCCTGCTCGATGTCGCCGCGCGCATCTTGAATGAAGGCTACGACGTCGAAGTGATCGAGGCGCATCACCGCCACAAGGTCGATGCGCCTTCCGGCACCGCGTTGCGCATGGGCGAAGTGGTGGCGGCGGCGCTCGGTCGCGACCTGTCCGAGTGTGCCGTTTACGGCCGCGAAGGGCATACCGGCGAGCGGCCGGCGCAGCAGATCGGCTTCTCCACCATCCGCGGCGGCGATATCGTCGGCGACCATACCGTGCTGTTCGCCGGCACCGGCGAGCGTATCGAGATCACCCACAAGTCCGCCAGCCGCATGCCTTACGCGCAGGGCGCCGTGCGTGCGGGTCGCTTCATGCACGGGCGCGAGCGCGGCCTGTTCGACATGCAGGATGTGCTGGGTTTGAAGTAAGTCGGCAGCTCTGTCGCGTTGCGCGGGTTTGCGATGGGTAACGCGTCAAGCTATAATCCGCAGGTTTGCCGGACGCTATGTGAATCGAGCGGTGTCCGGTTCCGATTGCCGCATTGTCTTGTTCCGGGAGCCCCATCGTGCCTCACTTTCCGCCCGCCCTTCTTGCCCTGGCCGACGGAACGGTGTTTAGAGGCAAGGGCATAGGCGCCAACGGTAGCAGCGTCGGTGAAGTGGTCTTCAACACCGCATTGACCGGCTACCAGGAAATCCTCACGGATCCGTCCTACGCCCGCCAGATCGTCACCCTCACTTATCCGCACATCGGCAGCTACGGCGTCAATCGCCAGGACTGTGAAGCCGCTCATGCCCATGCGGCCGGCCTGGTGATCCGCGACCTGCCTTTGCTGGCGTCGAATTTCCGCAGCGAACAGACCCTCGATGCCTGGCTGCGCGCCGAGAACGTGCTCGGCCTGGCCGACATCGACACCCGCAAACTGACCCGCATTCTGCGCGAAAACGGCGCCCAGGCCGGCTGCCTCGTCGCTGCCGGCGCGGCCGGCGAACAGCTCGATGCCGATGCGGCGGTGGCCCAGGCGCGCGCCTTCCCCGGCCTGGCCGGCATGGATCTGGCGCAAGTGGTCAGCGCCCAGCAGCCTTATCCGTGGCGCGAAGGCGAGTGGGCGCTCGGCAGCGGCTTTGCGCAACCCGAAAAATTTTGCTACAAGGTCGTCGCCTACGATTTCGGGGTCAAGCGCAATATCCTGCGCATGCTCGCATCGCGCGGCTGCGAACTCACCGTGGTGCCGGCGAGGACGCCGGCGGCGGAAGTGCTGGCGCTCAATCCCGACGGAATTTTCCTGTCCAACGGCCCCGGCGATCCCGAGCCTTGCGATTACGCGGTGGCGGCGATCCGGGAATTTCTCGATAAGCGCCTGCCGATCTTCGGCATCTGCCTCGGCCATCAACTGATGGGCCTGGCCGCAGGCGGCAAGACCCTGAAAATGAAATTCGGCCACCACGGCGCCAATCATCCGGTCAAGGATCTCGAATCCGGGCAGGTCTTGATCACCAGCCAGAACCACGGCTTCGCGGTCGATCCCGCCAGCCTGCCGCAGAACGTCAAGGTGACCCACGTCTCGCTGTTCGATGGCAGCCTGCAGGGCATGGCCTGGACCGATCGGCCGGCCTTCTGCTTCCAGGGGCATCCCGAAGCCAGTCCTGGACCGCACGACGTGGCCTATCTGTTCGACCGCTTCATCCGCTCGATGGCTGCGAAATAGTCCATGGTCTACGGCATCACCGATCTCACGACCTATGTGCTGGGCACGATTTTCATCGTGCTCCTGCCCGGCCCCAATTCCCTGTATGTGCTGGCGGTGGCTTCCCAGCGCGGCGTTCGGGCCGGCTATCGTGGCGCCTCCGGCATCTTCGCCGGCGACGCGATCCTGATGGTGCTGTCGGCGACCGGCGTGGCCTCCGTGCTGCAGGCCAGTCCCGCCCTGTTCATGGTGCTCAAATACATCGGTGCGGCCTATTTGGCATGGCTAGGCTTCGGCCTGCTGCGTGCCGCGTGGACGATCTGGCAGCAACGCGGGCAGGCCGCCGAGGCGCAGCCCAGGGTCGATGCGACACGGCCTTTCCATGCCGCGCTGGTGATTAGCCTGATGAACCCCAAGGCGATCATGTTCTTCGTCTCCTTCTTCATCCAGTTCGTCGATCCGGGCTATGCTTGGCCGGCACTGTCCTTCCTTATTCTCGGCGTGATCTGCCAGATCATCAGCGGCCTGTATCTGTCGGCACTGATTCTGGGCGGTGCCCATCTGGCACGGCGGTTCCGCAGTCGACGCAGGCTGGCGGCGGGCGCCACCGGCGGGGTCGGCGCAATGTTCATCGGATTCGGCGCAAGGCTTGCCGATTCGACCCTGAAATGACGGACCCAATTTAAGCAATCATGCCCAAGCGTAGCGACATACACAGCATTCTGATCATCGGCGCCGGCCCGATCATCATCGGCCAGGCCTGCGAGTTCGATTATTCCGGCGCCCAGGCTTGCAAGGCGCTGCGCGAAGAGGGCTACCGGGTGATCCTGGTCAACTCCAATCCGGCGACGATCATGACCGACCCGGGTACGGCCGACGTGACCTATATCGAGCCGATCACCTGGCGCGTGCTGGAAAACATCATCGCCAAGGAGCGGCCCGACGCCGTGCTGCCGACCATGGGCGGGCAGACCGCATTGAACTGTGCGCTCGACCTGGCCAAGCATGGCGTGCTGGAAAAATACGGCGTCGAGATGATCGGCGCCTCGCGCGAGGCCATCGACATGGCCGAGGACCGCGAGAAGTTCAAGCAGGCCATGACCCGCATCGGGCTCGGCTCGGCGCGCTCGGGCATCGCCCACAGCATGGAAGAGGCGCAGCAGGTGCAGGGCGCGATCGGCTTCCCGGCGATCATCCGACCGTCCTTCACCATGGGCGGCTCCGGCGGCGGCATTGCCTACAACCAGGAGGAATTCGTCGAAATCTGCAAGCGCGGCCTGGAAGCCTCACCGACCAAGGAACTGCTGATCGAGGAGTCCCTGCTGGGTTGGAAAGAGTACGAGATGGAGGTGGTGCGCGACCACAAGGACAACTGCATCATCATCTGCTCGATCGAAAACCTCGATCCGATGGGCGTGCATACCGGCGATTCGATCACCGTCGCTCCGGCGCAGACCCTGACCGACCGCGAATACCAGATAATGCGCAATGCCAGCATCGCCGTGCTGCGCGAGATCGGCGTCGATACCGGCGGCTCCAACGTGCAGTTCGCCATCAACCCGAAGAACGGCGCGATGGTGGTGATCGAGATGAATCCGCGCGTGTCGCGCTCCTCGGCGCTGGCCTCCAAGGCCACGGGTTTTCCGATCGCCAAGGTCGCGGCCAAGCTGGCGGTGGGCTTCACGCTCGACGAACTGAAGAACGACATCACCGGCGGCGCCACGCCGGCCTCCTTCGAGCCCTCGATCGACTACGTGGTGACCAAGGTGCCGCGCTTCGCCTTCGAGAAGTTCCCGCAGGCCAACGACCGCCTGACGACACAGATGAAGTCGGTCGGCGAGGTCATGGCGATCGGCCGCAGCTTCCAGGAGTCGATGCAGAAAGCCCTTCGCGGCCTGGAAGTCAGCGTCTATGGCTTCGACGAAATCGCGGCCGACCGCGAGGAAATCAACCGCGAACTGGCCAGTCCCGGCCCGCAGCGCATCTGGTACGTGGCGCAGGCTTTCCGTGAAGGCTATACGCTGCAGCAGGTGTTCGACCTGACCAAGATCGATCCCTGGTTCCTGGTGCAGATCGAGGACATCGTCACCACTGAAGGCTGGATGTGTTCGCAGAACCTGGACGACCTCGATGCCCTCACCCTGCGCAATCTCAAGCGCAAGGGCTTCTCCGACCGTCGCATCGGCACCCTGGTCAATGCCAGCCACGATCCGGCGGCCGGCGCCAGCGGCGAGACGGCGGTGCGCGAGAGGCGCCATGCGCTCGGCATCCGTCCGGTATACAAGCGTGTCGATACCTGCGCCGGCGAATTCTCCACGGCGACGGCCTACATGTATTCGACCTACGAGGAAGAGTGCGAGGCGCGGCCCAGCGACCGCAAGAAGATCATGGTGCTCGGCGGCGGCCCCAACCGCATCGGCCAGGGCATCGAATTCGACTACAGCTGCGTGCATGCGGCGCTGGCGATGCGCGAGGACGGCTATGAGACCATCATGGTCAACTGCAATCCGGAAACCGTGTCCACCGACTACGACACCTCGGATCGTCTCTACTTCGAGCCGGTGACGCTGGAAGACATCCTCGAAATCGTCCATGTCGAGCAGCCCACCGGCGTCATCGTGCAGTTCGGCGGCCAGACGCCGCTGAAGCGGGCGCGCGAACTCGAAGCCAACGGCGTGCCGATCATCGGCACCAGCCCCGACATGATCGACGCCGCCGAAGACCGCGAGCGTTTTCAGTTGCTGCTGCACGACCTGGGCTTGAAGCAGCCGCCGAACCGCACGGCTCGTACCGAGCCGGACGCGATTCGCCTCGCGGCCGAGATCGGCTATCCGTTGGTGGTGCGCCCCTCCTATGTGCTGGGCGGCCGCGCCATGGAAATCGTCCATGAGCAGAAGGATCTCGAACGCTACATGCGCGATGCGATCAAGGTCTCCTTCGATTCCCCGGTGCTGCTCGACCGCTTCCTCAACGACGCCACTGAGGTCGATGTCGATGCCCTGTGCGACGGCACGCAGGTGCTGATCGGCGGCATCATGGAGCACATCGAGCAGGCGGGCGTGCATTCGGGCGATTCCGCCTGTTCGCTGCCGCCGTTTTCCCTGTCTCTCGCAATCCAGGACGAGTTGCGCCGCCAGACCGAGATGATGGCCAAGGGCCTCAATGTCGTTGGCCTGATGAACGTGCAGTTCGCCATACAGAAAAATGCGCAGGGTCGCGGCGAGGATGTGGTGTATGTGCTGGAAGTCAATCCGCGCGCCTCGCGCACCGTACCCTTCGTCTCCAAGGCCACCAGCCTGCCGCTGGCCAAGATCGCCGCGCGCTGCATGGCCGGTCGCAGCCTTGCCGACCAAGGTGTGACGCGCGAAATCATCCCGCCGTATTTTTCGGTGAAGGAAGCGGTATTCCCCTTCATCAAGTTCCCCGGCGTCGATACCATCCTCGGCCCCGAGATGAAATCCACCGGCGAAGTGATGGGCGTCGGCCGCACTTTCGGCGAGGCCTTCGTCAAGTCGCAGCTTGCCGCCGGCACGCGTCTGCCGAGGTCCGGCAAGGTATTCATCAGCGTCAAGCCGGCCGACCGGCCGAAGGCCGTCGATGTCGCGCGCGAGTTGCACGAACTCGGCTTCGCGCTGGTCGCCACGCGCGGCACGGGAGGCGCGATCGAGGCCGCCGGCATCCCGGTGGGCATCGTGAACAAGGTCACCGAAGGGCGGCCGCACGTCGTCGATATGATCAAGAACGGCGAAATCGTACTGATTGTGAACACCGTAGAGGAAAAGCGCACGGCGATTGCCGATTCGCGTTCGATCCGCACTTCTGCCCTGGGCGCCAAGGTGACGTTGTTTACCACCATCGAGGGCGGCCGTGCCGCCTGCGCCGGCATGCGCCACGACGGTCTCGAAACCTATTCCCTGCAGGCCTTGCACGCCGAGTTGAAAGCATGAGCGGAAAATATCCCATCACCCTGCGCGGCGCCGAGCTGTTGCGCAAGGAACTGCAGCGCCTGAAGGCGGTCGATCGTCCTGCGGTCATTGCGGCAATCGCCGAGGCGCGTTCGCATGGCGACCTTTCGGAGAACGCCGAATATGACGCTGCCAAGGAGCGTCAGGGCTTCATCGAAGGCCGCATCAAGGAAGTCGAGGGCAAGCTGGGCAATGCGCAGATCATCGATCCGGCTTCGCTGGATGCCGATGGCCGCGTTGTCTTCGGGTCCACGGTCGAACTGGAAGACATGGACAGCGGCGGCAAGGTGACTTATCAGATCGTCGGCGATGACGAAGCCGATATCAAGGCCGGCATGCTGTCGCTGAACTCGCCGGTGGCGCGCGCGCTGATCGGCAAGTTCGCCGGCGACGTGGCCGAGGTGCAGACGCCGGGCGGCCGGCGCGAGTACGAGATACTCGACGTCAAGTATCTTTGATCCGACATGAGGCAACTGGCCTCTGCGCTCTACAGCATCGCGGTTGCCGTCTGGGTCGGCGGCCTGCTGGCGATCGGTTTCATCGCGGCCCCCGTGCTGTTCGCCCAGTTGGCGGATCGCGCCATGGCCGGCAACCTGGCCGGCGCGATGTTTACCGTCATGGCCTGGGTCGGCCTGGCCTGCGGCAGCTACCTGATCCTGTTCGTGATTTTCGCCAAGGGCTGGCGCTCGGTGCAGTCGGGCGTGTTCTGGATCGTGCTGCTGATGCTGGCGCTGGCCGCGGCCGGACATTTCGGCGTGCAGCCGATACTGGAGCAGCTGAAGGCCGATGCGCTGCCGCGCCGGGTCATGGAAAGCGCCTTGCGCGAGCGCTTCGCCACCTGGCATGGCGTGTCGAGCGCGCTTTACCTGATTCAATCCCTGCTCGGGATCGCGCTGGCGGCATTGCAGGAACGGGGTCGGGGACGCTAGTCTTGGCGCGGCTTGCGGTTGCGCACCTCGCTGCGTGCGGCCGCTTGCTTCTTGGTCGCGGGCGCCGTCTTGCGCCGTGGCGCCATCGCCAACTCTGCGGCGAGATCCTTGGGGTTCTCGCGCCACAGCACCAGCAGGTTGCCGATGTGCTGCACCTCGGCGCAGCCGAGCGCGGTGCAGATTTCGGTAAACAAGGCTGCGCGATTTTCGCGCTCGATGCCGTAAAGTCGCAGCTTGATCAGTTCGTGGGCCTTGAGACTGCGGTCGATCTCGGCCAGCACGGAAGGCGTCAGGCCTTTCTGGCTGATGGACACTACAGGATTCAGGTGATGCGCGGCGGCTCTCAGGCTGCGGCGCTGGATGGGACTCAGTTGGGTGGTATTTTCAGTCATGGGCGAATTGTAACGTGAGCGGCAAGATCGAGAGCAAGGTCAAGAAGAACAAGACCACCAAGGCGTGGATCACCGAGCACGTCAATGACGCCTACGTGCAGCGGGCCCGGGTCGAGGGCTGGCGTTCCCGCGCCGCGTTCAAGCTGACCGAGATCGACGACAAGGACAAACTGCTTAAACCCGGCATGACCGTGGTCGACCTCGGCTCGGCGCCCGGCAGCTGGTCGCAGGTGGCCGCGAAGCGCATCGCGCCCGGAGGGCGGCTGATTGCGCTGGACCTGCTGCCGATGGAGCCGGTGCATGGCGTCGACTTCATCCAGGGCGATTTCCACGAGGACGCCGTGTTGCAGGCGCTGAGCGATGCCCTCGGTGGCCGCCAGGTCGACCTTGTATTGTCGGACATGGCCCCCAATATGTCGGGTATCGGCATGGTCGATCAGGCGCGCGTGATGGTTTTGGCCGAATTGACGCTCGAATTCTGTGCACTGCATCTGAAACCCGGTGGCGACATGCTGACCAAGGTGTTTCAGGGCGACGGCTTCATGGAATTGCGCCACGCCCTGCAGCAACAGTTTCAGACTTTGCACATGAGAAAGCCGGCCGCTTCACGTAACCGCAGCGCCGAGATATACCTGCTGGCGCGGAACAAGAAGGCCTGACGCGCGGTCTATGCGGTTTGCAGGGTAGGGCGATCGGCACTAGAATGACCTGACATGTACTCCCGCTTGAGGGAAAGAGAGGCTACTCCTTGAATAATATGTTCAAAAACATGGCGATCTGGCTGGTGATCGGCATAGTCCTGATGACGGTGTTCAATCAGTTCAACACGCGTCAGGCCGTGCTCGGCTCGCTGGAATACTCCCAGTTCCTCGAAGAGGTTAAACAGGGTCGTATCGCCAAGGTGGTGATTCAGGGTCGTACGCTCGAAGCCACCACCAACGATGGCAAGCGCATCACCACCTACGCGCCGCCGGACCTGTGGATGGTCTCCGATCTGCTCAAGAACAACGTCAAGGTCGTTGCCAAGCCCGAGGAGGAGCAATCCTTCCTGACCAGTATTTTCGTCTCCTGGTTCCCGATGCTGCTCCTGATCGGCGTCTGGGTCTTCTTCATGCGCCAGATGCAGGGCGGCGGCAAAGGCGGAGCCTTCTCCTTCGGCAAGAGCCGCGCGCGCATGATGGATGAATCGTCGAACACGATCACCTTCGCCGACGTGGCCGGCTGCGACGAGGCCAAGGAAGAAGTCTATGAAATGGTCGACTTCCTGAAAGATCCGACGAAGTTCCAGAAGCTTGGCGGTCGCATTCCGCGCGGCGTGCTGCTGGTCGGTTCGCCCGGTACCGGCAAGACCCTGCTGGCCAAGGCCATCGCCGGCGAAGCGAAAGTGCCGTTCTTCTCGATTTCCGGTTCCGACTTCGTCGAGATGTTCGTCGGCGTCGGTGCCGCGCGCGTGCGCGACATGTTCGACCAGGCCAAGAAGGCCGCGCCCTGCATCATTTTCATTGACGAACTCGATGCCGTCGGCCGCCAGCGCGGCGCCGGCCTCGGCGGCGGCAACGACGAGCGCGAGCAGACCCTGAACCAGATGCTGGTCGAGATGGACGGCTTCGAAGGTTCCGCCGGCGTCATCGTGGTCGCCGCGACCAACCGTCCCGACGTGCTCGACCCGGCCCTGCTGCGCCCCGGACGCTTCGACCGCCAGGTGGTGGTACCGCTGCCCGACATCCGCGGCCGTGAGCAGATCCTCAAGGTGCATATGCGCAAGGTACCCGTGGCGCCCGATATCGACGCCTCGATCCTGGCCCGCGGCTGCCCGGGTTTCTCCGGCGCCGACCTGGCCAACCTGGTCAATGAAGCCGCGCTGTTCGCCGCGCGCAGCAACAAGCGCCTGGTGGACATGGAGGACTTCGAGCGCGCCAAGGACAAGATCATGATGGGCGCCGAGCGCCGCTCCATGGTCATGCCCGAGGAAGAGCGCCGCAACACCGCCTACCACGAGTCCGGCCATGCCGTGGTGGCCAAGCTGCTGCCCAAGACCGATCCGGTGCACAAGGTCACCATCATCCCGCGCGGTCGCGCCCTCGGCCTGACCATGCAGTTGCCCGACCAGGAACGCTACAGCCAGGATCGCGAGCGCCTGCTCAGCACCATCACCGTACTGTTCGGCGGTCGTATTGCCGAAGAGCTGTTCATGCAGCAGATGACCACCGGCGCCTCCAACGACTTCCAGCGCGCCACCGATCTGGCGCGGCGCATGGTCACACAGTGGGGCATGTCGGAAAGCCTGGGCATCATGGTGTACGGCGAAGAGGAAGGCGAGATCTTCCTCGGCCGTTCCGTGACCACGCACAAGAACGTTTCCGAATCGACCATGCAGAAGGTCGACAACGAAATCCGCCGCATCCTCGACGAGCAGTACGCGCGGGCGCGCAAGCTGCTGGAAGAAAACCGCGACAAGGTCGAGGCGATGACCGCGGCGCTGCTTGAGATGGAGACTATCGACGCCGACCAGATCAACGACATCATGGCCGGCCTGCCGCCGCGTCCGCCCAAGCCTTCCAGCGCGCCGCCGGCGCCGCGCGGCGACAGCGCGCCCGGTCCCGAGCCGACCGCGCCGGCACCGGCCTGATCGCCACCACAGCCTTGATGGGCCGCCGAAGCAGAACCGATTCGGCGGCCCGCGTTTTTTCATGACACAGAATTTTCACTGCGGCCGTTTCGTGCTCAATGCCGAGCGCCCGCTCATCATGGGCATCGTCAATCTGACCGACGACTCCTTTTCCGGCGACGGACTGCACGGTGATACCGAGGCGGCCATCGGACTGGGTTTGCGCCTGATCGAAGAGGGCGCCCAGATTCTCGACCTCGGCGCCGAATCCACGCGACCGGGGGCACCCCCGGTCGCGGCACAGCAGGAAATCGACCGACTGCTGCCGGTGATCGAAGGCCTGCACGGCTGCGGCGTCGCGCTGTCGGTCGATAGCTTCAAACCCGAAGTGATGCGCGCTGCGCTGGCGGCCGGCGCCGACATGATCAACGACATCAATGCGCTGCGGGCACCGGGGGCACTGGAGATAGTCGCCGCCGGCAACGCCGCCGTCTGCCTGATGCACATGCAGGGCACCCCGGGCACCATGCAGGACGATCCGCACTACAGCGATATCGTCGGCGAGGTCGCCAGCTTTCTTGGCGAGCGTGTGGCTGCCGCCGAGGCGGCGGGCATTTCCCTGAACCGGATCGCGGTCGATCCGGGCTTTGGTTTCGGCAAGACCTTGGCGCACAATATCGCGCTGTTGCGCCACCTGGATGAACTGCTGGTACCCGGCTTGCCGTTGCTGGTCGGCATGTCGCGCAAGTCGATGCTGGGCCTGCTCACCGGGCGCGCCGCCCCGCAACGGGTCCATGCCGGAATCGCGGCGCATGTGCTGGCGGTGCTGAGCGGCGCACGCATAGTGCGCGTGCATGACGTCGCGGCGACGCGCGATGCGCTGGCCGTATTGCAAGCTGTGGAGGATTACTGAATGGGACGCAAGTATTTCGGCACCGACGGTGTCCGCGGCCGTGTTGGCCAGGTGCCGATCACGCCGGATTTTGTCATGCGCCTGGGCTTTGCCGCCGGCGCGGCGCTGGTGGCGCGCGACGGGCTGGGCGCCGAGCGGCCCGCGGTGCTGATCGGCAAGGACACGCGGATTTCCGGTTACATGCTGGAAGCTGCCCTGGAAGCCGGGTTTTCGGCGGCGGGGGTGGACGTGATGCTGTGCGGGCCGATGCCGACCCCGGCGGTGGCTTATCTGACGCGCGCGCTGCGGCTGCAGGCGGGCGTGGTGATTTCCGCCTCGCACAATCCCTATGACGACAACGGCATCAAGTTCTTTTCGGCGCAGGGCACCAAGCTGCCGGATGCGGTCGAGCGCGACATCGAGACGCGGCTCGAACAGCCGATGGTCTGCATGGAATCGGCCAAACTCGGCAAGGCGCGCCGCGTCGACGACGCCGGCGGGCGCTATATCGAATTCTGCAAGAGCACTTTTCCCAACGACCTCGACCTGCGCGGCCTCAAGATCGTGGTCGACAGCGCCCATGGCGCGGCCTATCACGTCGCGCCCAGCGTGTTCCATGAACTCGGCGCCGAGATAGTTGGCGTTGGCGATACGCCGAACGGCCTGAACATCAACCTGAATGTCGGCGCCACAGCCCCCGCAGCCTTGCGCGCTGCCGTGCTCGAGCATCGCGCCGACTGCGGCATCGCGCTCGACGGCGACGGCGACCGGCTGGTCATGGTCGATGCCGCGGGCACCCTCTACGACGGCGACCAGCTGCTCTACGTGATTGCCCGCCATCGTGCGAAGAGCATGCCGGTACGCGGCGTGGCCGGCACGCAGATGAGCAACCTCGGCTTCGAACATGCGCTGAGCCGGCTCGGCATCGCCCTCGGCCGCGCCAAGGTGGGCGACCGCTACGTGCTGGAGCTGATGCAGGACAAGGGCTGGCTGCTGGGCGGCGAGAACTCGGGCCACATCATCTGCCTCGATCGCCACACCACGGGCGACGGCATCATCGCCGCGCTGCAGGTGCTGGCCGCGCTGCGCGCGACCGGCGAGACCCTGGCCGCGGCCTGCGCCGATCTGCGGCTGTATCCGCAGAAGCTGATCAATGTGCGCATGCCGACCGGTTTTGACTGGGCCGCCGACGCCGGCATCCATTCCGCGGTGAAGGCGGCCGAGGCCACGCTCGATGGCAGCGGGCGGGTGCTGCTGCGTCCGTCGGGCACCGAGCCGCTGCTGCGGGTCATGGTGGAAGGGCGCGAAGATGCGGTCGTGTCGGGCCAGGCCGAGGCAATCGCCGGCGCCGTGCGGCAGGCCTTCGGCGACTAAGCGATTAGGGGTTGTACACCGCGCGCAGCACGGTCTGGGTTTCATCGCGGCGCACCCGGTTGCTGAACCACCAGATACCCGCCTTCTTGATGGTCCATTCGGCCTCGCTGCCGGCCAGCAGCAATGCCGCCAGACGGCCCAGCGCCGGCTGGTGGCTGACCAGGATGATCGGTCCCGGGTGATCCGGCCAGTCCGCGGCGCCCAGCAGGTCGGCCGTGCTGGCGCCGACGCCGAGTTGTGTCTTGACCTTGACCGGCAGGCCCAGCGTCCGTGCGGTCTGCAAGGCGCGTTTGGCCGGGCTCGACAACACCATGACCTTGGGCAGGCGCTGCCGTCGCAGCCATTCCGCCGCGAGGCCGGCATGTTCGAGTCCCCGTGAGCTGAGTTCGCGGTCGGTGTCGGCGAGCGGCGCCGCGGCATCCTTCGCCTCGGCATGACGCCACAGTATCAGGTCCAAATGGTCTCCCGTACAGGTGGGTCCGGGAGGCCGGGCCCGGTGCGTGACGGGAGCATGGCGGCGCGGACAGGATTGCGGCGCGGCGTCTACATTGCCCAGCAGGGCAGCCGCGCGGCGGAAGTTGGTGCTGGCGCCACGGCAACGACATCGAGCGGAGGCTTGGCCGCGCCGACATTGCCGTGGTACTGGCGGCGTTCGATGAACAGCACGCTGCCGGGGATGCGCTTGGCTTCCTTTTTTGCGTCGCTGAGCGCGGCGGAGACGTCGTAGTGGGCGGCGAAGGCCCCAGGTTGCACCATGACGCAGCCGATCGACAGGGCCGGCATCGGGTGAAACACGGCGTGCCCCCTGCGGTCCTCGCCAAAATAGCCGCCGGCGAGCAGATGCTCGGCCGTCACATGCTGTGCCAGTGCCGCGTCGAACTCCCCGATCACGCGGCGCAGGCGAGCCTCCCAGTCGTTGCTTTGCATCAGCACGATGAAATCGTCGCCGCCGACGTGACCGACGAAATCCTTGTGATCGGCCACGGCTTCCGAGAGCAGTGTGCCGACTTGCTGGATCATCCGGTCGCCGCGCCGGTAGCCATAGGCATCGTTGTAGGGTTTGAAGTGGTCGAGATCGCAGTAGGCCGCGACAAAACCGTGTCTCGCTTCGATCAGGCGATCCATCTGTTCGTTGATCGGCACGTTGCCCGGCAACTGGGTCAGGGGATTGGCGTAGCGCGCGGCGCGTATCTGCATGTCGGTGATGATCGCCATCAGCTCGCGCAGGAAGCCGATACCGCGATAGCGACCCTGGCGGGTGATGATGAAGCTGTCGCAGACCTCGGTTCCGCGCAGGCTGCCGATGTGCTGCGCCACCTCCTGCACGCTCTGCCCCTCGTCGAACAGCTGGGGCGGCTCCATGACGATAGAGCAGGAGCGTTTGCCGTAAAGCTCGCGGCGGAAGGGACGGGCAAAGCGGTCGATCAGCGAACTGCGCGTGATCATCCCCAGCGGCGTGCCGTTGGCGACCACCGGCACGGTGTTGAGCGCCGGCTGGTGGGCGAAGATGGAATACACCGCGTCGTTGTCGGTATCCGGGGATACCGGCATCACTTCGTGCAGCAGCTGGTCGATGCGCGGCATGCGGCGCTCCGCCTGGGGGCGCGAGGGCAGCACCAGGATGTTGTCGTTGGCCGCGACCGGATGGGCATTGTTTTGCGTGGTGGCGATGACGCGATGCGGCCGGGCGATGCCGAAGCCCTGCAGGTAGGGAATGCCCAGATCGCGCAGCACTTCCAGTTGCTCTTTGGTTTCCACGCCTTCAGCAATCAGGGCGCTGCCGCAGGCGTCGGCGATCTCGTGCATGGCGCGCACGAAATGCAGCTTGAGTGGATCGGAGTCGATGCCGGAGACGAAATGGCGGTCGATCTTGACGAATTCCGGCCGCACTTCCGACCACATGCGCAGATTGGAAAAGCCCTCGCCCATGTCGTCCATGGCGATCTGGATGCCGATGTGGCGAAAGTCCTGCAAGGTTTCCTGCAGGTCGGAGAAATCCGTCACCGACTGGTTTTCGGTCAGCTCGATGACGATCCGCGATGGCGGCACGCCCAGGCGCAGCAGATCCTGGCGGATTGCGCCCAGGCGCTGGCGGCTCGCGTGCAGGCAGCCGATGCTCATGTTCACGAACAGGCGCAGCGCGCAGCGCTGTTCCGCAAATTGCAGGATCGCGGTTTCCACCGCCAGCCATTCGAGTTCATGCGTGCACTGTGCCGCGGCGGCTGCCGCGAACAATGCAGCCGGCGTATGCAGCGCGGAATCCTCCGGGCCGCGGATCAGCGCCTCGCAGGCGAAATAGCGCCCCTGACGCAGATCGAGAATGGGTTGGTACACCGCATGCAGTCCGCGGTTCTCCATCAATTGCCGCAGCGCGCGACCGTGCGGGTTTGCATCGGCGACGGCTCCGTCGCAGTGGTTGTTCATGCTTTCCTGGCCTTTCTTGGGAAGTGGCTGCCGGTCGCCTCGGGCGTTCTAGCCGCGGCGCGTGGGACCGGGATCGTTCCAGCGCGAGCGCAGCAGGGCCAACAACTCGATGGCGCCCCAGAGCAGGGTGCTGCCCAGCGCCAGGGCGGGATGGGTGACGAAGCGGCGCATCATGTGCTTTCCGGTTCGGTATCGGCGGGCGAAGCTTGGTCGTACAAGGTTCAAAAGTCGTCGAGCAGCCAGATCACCACCCATTCCGTGTCGAACACGCGGTCGATGTCGCTGAAGAATCTGTCGAACAGGGCTTGCATGGCGATACCCCCTTGTTTGCTGTAGCCGGCTTGTCCAGCTTAGCCGCCATGTGTTGCAACAAGTTTTCACCTGGATGACAAACTGCGCCGAAGCGCCGCAAGGCTGCAGGCCATGGAACAATTCGCGCAGCCTTGCGCTATCCTGCGGCGATGACCGACACAGGCGTACACGAACTCGAAGAACTTGAGCAGATCGTCGCCGCCGGCGGTTCCGCCGTCGAGGCGCGGACCCTGTGCCAGATCGCCTGCGGCGCAAGGCGCCTGCCGCTCCATGCAATCAGCCTGGGCAATCCCGATCCTGCGGTGCCGGCGATCGGCATTTTCGGCGGTGTGCACGGCCTGGAAAGAATCGGCGCCCAGGTCGCGCTTGCCTTCCTGCAGAGCGTCGTCAGCCGGTTGCGCTGGGATACCACGCTGCAGCGCCAACTGGAACACCTGCGCCTGGTCTTCGTCCCGGTCGTCAATCCCGGCGGCATGTGGCGGCGCACGCGCGCCAATCCGCGGGGCGTCGACCTGATGCGCAATGCGCCGCTGGAGGCGCGCGAACGGACCCCCTTCCTGATTGGTGGACATCGCCTCGGCCCGCAACTGCCGTGGTATCGCGGGCCGCTTGCCGGGCCGCTGGAGGTGGAAACGGCGGCTGTATGCCGCTTGGTGGACGACGAACTGCTCAGCCACAATTTCAGCATGGTCATCGATTGCCATTCCGGCTTCGGCCTCAGCGATCGAATCTGGTTTCCCTACGCCCATACCGTGTTGCCGATTCCCCACCTGGCGGAAATGCACGCGCTGCTGGAGATCCTCGACCAGACGCACAGCCACCACCGCTATGTGTTCGAGCCGCAAAGCCGCCAGTACCTGGCGCACGGCGACCTCTGGGACTACCTCTACCTGCGCGCGCTGGAGTGCAGCGATCGCGTGTTCCTCCCGCTGACGCTGGAGATGGGCTCCTGGCTGTGGGTCAAGAAAAACCCGCGGCAACTGTTTTCGCGGCACGGCATGTTCAATCCGCTGATCGAGCATCGTCGCCAGCGGGTATTGCGCCGTCATCTGGCCTGGCTCGATTTCATGACCCGCGCCGCCAGCGGCAACACCCTCTGGCTGCCCCGGGGCGCGGCGCGCGAGTCGCACCGGCTGCTTGCCATGCAGCGCTGGTACGGCGGTTTGCCGGCGTGAGCCGCGCCCTGGCTCCCTGGGTGTTGCTGCGCGGATTGACGCGGGAATCCCGTCACTGGGGCCGCTTCCCACAACAACTGGGCGATGCATTTCCCGCTGCGCCGGTGATCTGCCTCGATCTGCCCGGCAACGGCAAGCTCAACGGCATGGAGAGTCCGCCCAGCGTCGAGGCCATGGCGGACTGGTGTCACGCCGAAATCGCCAGGCTGGCCATCGCTGTGCCCTGCCGCGTGCTGGCGATGTCGCTGGGCGCCATGGTCGCCGTCGCCTGGGCGCAGCGTCATCCGGGCGACGTCGCCGCAGCCGTGCTGATCAACACCAGCCTGCGGCCCTTCAGTCCGTTCTATCACCGCCTGCGGCCCGGCAATTACTTGCGGCTGCTGCGTTTGCTGATCTTCCCCGCCAGCGATCGCGAGATCGAGACGTCGATCCTGCGCATGACCACGCGGCTGCAGCCCGATCCAGCGGCGACGATCGAGGAATGGCGGCAATGGCGGCACGAGAACCCCGTGTCGCGCCGCAACGCCCTGCGCCAGTTGCTGGCGGCGATGCGGTACCGGGCGCCGCGCGGGCGGCCGCTGGAGCGCCTGCTGTTGCTGGCAAGCGCGCGCGATGCCCTGGTCGATGGGCGCTGCTCCTTGCAGCTCGCCGAGAAATGGGATGCACACATCATCGTCCATCCGGCGGCGGGACACGACCTGCCGCTGGACGATGCGGCATGGGTTCTCGAACAGCTGCGGTGCTGGTTTGAAGGCAGCGGGGCTGTTCCATAGCGAATTGCCCGGGGCTCGCGAGTCGCGGCGGGCTTTCCCCGACGCCCGGTCCCGGAAACCGGAAAAGCCAATCAACGAAACTGGACGTGCGGCTCGAAAGCCTGATCGATGCGGCCTCGACTCGTCTTCAAATTCGTGACCACGTTGCCCAAGCGTTCCGCCAGCTCTTTCAGCCTGTCGATGGCGGTGGCGGTCTCATGGGCGTGGATCCGGTTTTCTTCGGCCATCAGGGCGACCTCTTCCATGTTCTGGGCGATCAGAGCGCTCGATGTCTGCTGGGCCCGGGTTCCGCCGGCGATACTCTGCACGTGGCTGGCGGCCCGATCGACTTCGCGCGTGATAGTCGCCAGTGCCTGCGCCAGGCCATCGAGCGCCTCGGTGCTCAAGACTGCGTGGCGTTCGTTGGAACTCATCATTTCCGCGGTCTGCTGCGTTTCATCCTGAATGTCACGGATGATGCCGCCGATCTGATGCGTCGCCTGGTGGGTCATGTCGGCGAGTTTCCGCACTTCATCCGCAACCACGGCAAAGCCTCGCCCGGCGTCTCCGGCGCGCGCCGCTTCGATGGCGGCATTGAGGGCCAGCAGATTGGTCTGGCCGGCAATACCCTTGATGGTGAGGAGCATCGCGTTGATCGACTCCGAGCGCTGGTACAGCGACTGCACCACGTCGGTCGCGGCGTGTACCGATTTCGACGTGTCACCCATGCGGCTTACGGCCAGTTGTGCATGTTCGCGACCGATTTCGGTGTGATTCCTGGCCAGCAGCGCAACGCCGCTGGTTTCGTCGGCACTGGATGCAATTTCGGCAATGCTGGCGGTCAGCTCCTGCACCGCGATGGCGGTTCGTTCGGCGGCGCCGTGCTGGCGCTCGGAGGCGAGCCGGACCGCTTCTCCTTTTTCCGCCAGTTGCTTGGCGGCCACCAGCACTCCGCTGACCGCCTGGTTCACGCTGTCGATTACCCGTTCGAAGGAATCCGCCATGTTGTTGAAAGTGGCGGCTACTTCGGCGAGTTCATCCCTGCTGTCTACTTCTATGCGCACCCGCAGATCGCCACCGGCCATCGCCGCCGATGCCGCGGCGAGTCTGCGCAGCGGCTGGGTGATCGCGAAATAGGCCGCGGCCAGGACGTAGGACAGCGCCAGAACGATGCCGAGGATCAGGGTGGTGAGCAGCAACTGGCGATTCTGGAGTTCGGCAAGGCGTGCTCCGAGGATGCCATCCAGCGCATCGATGGTGGTACGCGACAGCAGATGCAAAGCGCTCATGGCCTTTTCACCGCGCGCCAGGTAGTCGCTTGGCGCCACATCGTAGTCGGTGGTGTCCATGACCTTGGTGACGAGATATTCCTGCAAACCGAGTACCGCATCATTCAGCTGCGCGACGGCCGGTTCGATGTTCTTGCCGACTTGCGGATGGCGGGCAGCGATCTTCTGCACATCGACGACCAGCCAGTCGAGTCCGCTGTCGATGCGACCGCGCGCGACGGCAAGCGACTGGCGCATGGCGGATGGCAGTCGCTGCTCGAGGATCGCGGCGTACCCGGCATTGTGTGCGAACGACAGCGACACAGCCAGCATCGGCAAGCGCGGCGAAACGGCATTCGCCAGCTCCTGGCTGTCGCGTTCGCCCAACAGCCTCAGTTCGCTGCTGTCGGCGACCGCGTCCGCCAGCAACGCAATCCGCTCGCCAATGGCGACGTGGGATTGGACGATGTCCTTGCGGCTGCTTGCGGCG
Organism: Pseudomonadota bacterium; assembly: GCA_043826925.1. GTDB lineage: Bacteria > Pseudomonadota > Gammaproteobacteria > Burkholderiales > Rhodocyclaceae > Sulfuritalea. The sequence continues at coordinate 22,100 of JBDRPN010000036.1, read as the reverse complement.
CCGCCGGCAACGGCTTCCCATGTCTTGCGCAGTTCGCCGAGGCTCGCCGTCACCGTCTCGTCGCGGCTGGTTTGTTCGATGGCCGTAGTTGCCGCGTCGAGGGCGGCGGCAACCGCTTTTCGTTGAGAACTCAGATTGCCGCCTTGATCGACGAAACGCAGGGCATCCACGGCATGCGCCTGTACCGCCAGGTTCAGGTCCAACAAGGCCAACTGGATGGGCAGGCTGCTTCTTGCCACCGACATGCGGTTCAACTGCTGCTGGGCCCGATCCCAGACCAGAAAGCCCAGAATCAGCAGCGGAATCATGATCAGCAGGCCGAGCGTGAGCAGCTTGCGGCGAAAATTGACGCGGGCAATGAGCCGAATCGCGGGGTTTAGCAGAAATATCATGGTAGATGGAACACCGGAAAAGGCCGCCATTCCACCATTCGACTGTTGCAGATTGATGATGCCGCGTTCGCCTCAGGCCAGCCGCGGCAGCTTGAGGCCGCGAATGCGCGCCAGCTTGTTGGGGATGTCGTCGAGCAGGGCTGCGTGACGCGGTCCGTGCCAGCCGCCGATCAGCGTTACGGCCTCGCGCAGATGCGCGTTGCGGCCGGCGCATACCATCAGCAGGGTGCCGGCGCTGGCCAGATCGTTAAGCTGGCCCAGTTCATCCTGGAGGCCGGCCAGGCGCTTGACGGCGGCGGTGCCGGTTTTCCCCGGTAGCATGGCGTCGAAAAACTCGATGGCATAACGCAGGCGCTTGATGCCGATGCGCAGCTCGTGCAGCGAGGGCGGGTAGTCGACGCGCGCGGCTGCGGCCAGTTCGAGGATGTGTTTCAGCAGGCGGCGCAGGCGGCGGTCGGCGAACTGCAGCAGGGTCGGCACCGCGGCCTCGTTCCCGGCGCTTTCGACGAAGGGCGCACGCTGCAGCAGGCTGGCGGCGGTCAGCAGCAACTGGCCGTAGCCGGGTTGCCGCAGGCTGTGGCGGATGGCGGCGCGGGCGGCATAAAGACGGTTGGTGACGGTGCCGGCCAGGTCGGTCAGGCGCGGTTCGTCCGGCAAGGCGGCGGCAACCGGGGCGACGATTTCGGCCATCAGCACGTCCAGGTCGCGGGCCTGGCCCAGCGCGCGCATCAGTTCGCGCATCGGCGGCGCCAACTGCGCGGCGAAGCCGGCCGGCAGTACCGGGCGGAACATGCGCAGCGCGGCGCGCAGGCGTCGCGTCGCGACCCGCATCTGATGCACGTATTCGGGATCGTCGTCATGCACGGCGCCGGCGTGGTTGAGCTGCAGGTGCGACAGGCAGTCCAGCGCGATCAGGCGGAAGGCCGCGAGCGGTGTGTCCCTTGCATCGAGCGGCACCGCGCCGGCCTTCACCGGCGCCGGCGGCGTATTGCGGAACAGCCGGTAGCCGCGCTCGGCCTTGGACAAGAGCAGCGGCGGCAGCGCCAGGCGTTGTGCCAGTTCGAGGGCCAGGGCGTAAAGGCTGTCGACGCTGCCCGACAGCAGTTGCAGTTCGAGTTCGGAAATACTTTCGCGGCGGCCGTTGGACGCGATCCAGCCGCGGTCGAGCTTGACCAGGATGCGGCTGCCGGGCTGCAGTTCGAGCTGCCAGACGGTACGCCGCAGGTCGGTTTCGAATACCGCGGCAAGGCGGCCGGCGATCTTGTCGCGCTGCAGCCAGTCGCGCAGTTCGACGTCATCGACGTGCGAGAAATCGAAATGCTTGCGGTAAGGCGCCTGCCACTCCGGACGTTGCGTCAGGCCGCCGTCGGACTGGTCCTGACGCTTGATCGTCTGCAGCCAGGACGCGCCGTTCCGGCGCAGGCGTAGCAGGATGCCGGCGCGGCGCAGGGCCAGGCGTCCGCTGTCGTAATAGATGCTGACCAGGTGATGCAGCTCGCGGCTGCCCGCCCTGGCCAGGGCCGGGTGCCGTTGCAGGACGCCGTGGCGGTCTTCGGCGACTTCCAGCTTCAATGCGATTTGCTGAGCCATGGATTCGGTGCCGAACGGGAAATACCGGCGAGTGTAGCTTCGGCGCCCCGAGAAAATTATTACAGTCGTATTGCAGCCTTGCAGCCAGCCGTGCCCGCCTGCGGCAATTCGTCGAGAGTTGGTGCTGGCGGTACGGCGTGCGGCCGCGATGTGGCCGGCACTGGGGCGGCGGCCGGCTGCCAGGCGCGCACCAGTTCCAGGCGGCCGTCGTGGTGTTCGACGATGGCGGTGCAGCTATCGACCCAGTCGCCGCAATTGACATAGACCACGCCGTCCACCGGGCGCACGGCGGCGCTGTGGATGTGGCCGCAGATCACGCCGTCCAGTCCGCGTTCGCGCACGGCGTGGATCAGTGCATCCTCGAAATCGAAGACGAAGGAAACGGCGCGCTTGACGCGGGCCTTGGCGTAGCCGGCCAGGGACCAGTAGCCGGGGCGGCGCAACAGGCGGCGCAGCCGCGAGAGCCAGGCGTTGATGCGCACCAGCAGGTTGTAGCCGACATCGCCGAGCACCGCCAGCCAGCGGTGGTAGCGCGTCACCTGGTCGAATTCGTCGCCGTGCAGCAGCAGGTAGCGGCGGCCGTCGGCGGCAAGGTGGATGTGTTCGCAGCGCACCAGGATGTCGCCGAAGGACACGCCGTCGTACTCGCGCATGGCTTCGTCGTGGTTGCCGGGAATCAGCATCACCTGCTCGCCGTGACGGGCGCGGCGCAGGATTTTCTGCACCACGGTGTTCTGCGCCGGGGTCCAGTGGATGCCGCGATTCATGGCCCAGAAGTCGATGATGTCGCCGATCAGGAACAGGTTCTCGCTCTCGTAGTCGCGCAGGAAATCGAGCAGGCGTTCGGCCTGGCAGCCGCGGGTGCCCAGATGCACGTCGGAGATGAAAATGGAGCGGACCTTCATGGGCGCCGTCTAGTCGGCAAGGAATCCGTAGACCGGCGCAGCGGCCGGTGGCGGCGCGGGCTGCTCTATGGCCTCGCGCAGCGCCGCCAGCAGTTGCTCGTGGATGGTCTCCCAGTCGAGCGACGCCATGCTGTCGGCGGCCGCCTTGCCGGTGCGCCGGCGGGCGCCGGGGCGCGTCACCAGGTCGAGCGCGGCGCGCTCGAACTGGTCGCCGGCGCCCGGGTCGGCGAGCATGCCGTTGGCGCCGTGGCGGATCAGTTCGGCGGCCGCCGCCATGCGGTAGGCCACGACGGGCAGGCCGCTGGCCAGCGCTTCGAGGACGACGTTGCCCCAGGTGTCGGTCATGCTGGGAAACAGGAATAGGTCGGCCGAGGCGTAGTGGGCGGCGAGGTCTTCGCCGTGGCGCATGCCGGCGTAAATGTGCTCGGGATGCTCGCGTTCCAGGCGCGCGCGCGCCGGACCGTCGCCGACCAGCAACAGGCGGGCGCCCGGTGCATGGCGCCGGATCGCGGCGAAGGTGCTGAGCACCAGCGGCAGGTTTTTTTCCGGCGCGAGGCGGCCGACGTGGGCTACCACCAGATCCTGGTCGCCGACCTGCCAGACGGCGCGCAGCTCGGCACTGCGGCGTGCCGGGTTGAACTGGGCGGTATCGACGCCGCGGGCCACCACGCGGAGCTTGCAATAGCCGCTGCGCTGCAGATCGAGGCCGAGCTGGCGCGAGGGCACCAGTGTCATGCGGCTGCGGTTGTGCAGGCGCCGCAGGTGTGCCGCGACCATGTCTTCCAGCCAGGCGAAGCCGTAATGCCGGCTGTAGGCGTGGAAATTGGTGTGAAATTCCGACACCACCGGTATGCCCAGTGCGCGCGCCGCCGCGATGGCCGAGGCCCCCAGCGGGCCTTCGGTGACGACCTGGACCACGTCCGGCGGGTCGGCGCGCCACTGCCGGCGCAGCAGACGCGGCGCCGGCAGGCCGAACTTGAGGCCGGCGTAACCGGGAATCGGCAGGCCGCGCACCAGCGTCGTGGTCAGCCGCGGGGCGACTGGCGGCGCGTCGCCGGCGTGCTGGCGTGGCCGCGTCAGGCTGACGCGATGGCCGCGCGCCAGCAGGCCCTGCACCATGCGGCCGAGTGTCATGGCCACGCCATTGACTTCGGGCGGGTAGGTTTCGGTGACTACGGCAACGTGGATCGGGTCTGTCGTCTTCAAGGCAGCAATACCAGCGACCACGTCGTCACCACGTTGATCAGCGCGATCAGTACCGCCGCGCTGCCGATGTCCTTGGCGCGCTTGGAGAGCCGGTGCCGGTCCAGCGAAATGCGGTCGATGGCGGCCTCGACCGCCGAGTTGAGCAGCTCGACGATCAGCACCAGCAGCACGCTGGCTATCATCAGAACCTTGCCGAGGGTCGGCACCGGCAGGAACAGGGCGAGGGGAAGCATCACCGCCGCCAGCAGGCTTTCCTGGCGGAAGGCGTCTTCGTTGCGATAGGCCGCGTGCAGCCCGGACAGCGAGTAGTTGAAGGCGTTCCAGATTCGGCGCAGACCGGTCTGGCCCTTGAACGGGCTTTCTTCGGCGGCGGGATCGGCGGTGACGACGGCGGGATCGGTATTCATCGGCTGGTGGTCAGGGGCTGTTGGCAGTCGACCGCGCGCGGGGTGCGCAGCAGTTGGCGGTAGAGCGCGGCAAGGCGCGCGCCCTGCGTCGCGGCATCCCATTGGCGGGCGAAGGCGATCGCCTCGCCGGCCATGGCGAGCAACCTGGCGGGCTGGTTGAGCAAGGCCACCAGTTGCCCGGCGAATTCCTCCGGTGTTTCCCCGGCAGGCATTGCGCCGCGCGCCGGGTCGATGATTTCGGCGGCGCCGAGCGCCGGAATCGCCAGCACCGGCAGGCCGATGGCCATGGCTTCGAGCAGCACCAGGCCCTGGGTTTCGGTATGCGAGGCGAAGGTGAATACGTCGGCGGCGGCATAGCAGTCCCGCAGGCCGCTCTCGCGCGGCAGGTAGCCGACGAAGCGCACGTGATCCTCGATGCCCAGCTCGGCCGCCTGGCGCCGCAATGCCGGCAATGCCGGACCTTCGCCGGCGATCACCAGCATCAACAGCGGTTGTTGCCTGCGCGCCAGGGCCGTCATTTCGAGCAGGAAGCCGATGTTCTTTTCAAACGCGGCGCGGCCGACGAACAGCGCGAGCTTGCGCTGCGGCGCGATGGCCCAAGTTTCGCGAAAGCGTTGGCGGTCGCCGCGCAGGAACTGGGATTCCGGCAAGCCGGTGGGAATCACATGCAGCGGCGCAGTGATGCCATAGGCACGCAATGTCGCGGCCATCGGTTGCGAGGGCACGACGATGGCATCGAGCGCAGCGCACTGATGGCGGGCCAGGCGGCGCGCCGCGTAACGCAGCGCGCTGCGCGGCAGGAAGCGGATGTAATGGAACAGGTATTCCTCGAAGTGCGTGTGATAGCTCGCGATGCACGGAATGCCGCGCGCCCGGGCCAGGCGCAGGCCGGCGTAGTGCGCGGCGAAGGGCGTCTGCACATGCACCAGATCGATGTCGCAAGAGTAGGCGTTGGCGAGACGGCGATCGAGTTGCGCGAGGTGGCTCCAGCGCATGAGGCGGTCTTCCGGATCCAGCGGCACGGCGCGCGACGGCAGGCGCTGAATGTCCTCATCGGCATCGGCTTCGCTATTCGTCCCCGGATAGTCGGGCGCCACGATGGTGACGCGCACGCCGAGGCGCGCCAGGGTGGTATGGAAGGTCTGGATCGAGGTGGAGACACCGTTGATGCGCGGGAAATAGACGTCGCTGATCATCAGCACGTGCATGCGGCGGCTTTCGCGTGCTGCCGCGTCGATCCGGGCTGCCGTCATGCGGCGAGCGGTTCGGCGGACTTGACGAAGTGGCGCAAGTAACGCGGGTTCATGCGCGACATCGGCAGCAGCAACAACAGGTCGGCGGTGTTGAAGTCGGGATCCCAGGCCGGTTCCCCGCAGATCCAGGCGCCGACGCGCAGATAGCCCTTGATCAGCGGCGGCACCAGGGCCGGCTGGCCGGTGGCGAGCCGTTCGAAGGGCAGGCCGTGCTGAGGAAACACGCGGTATTCCGCCGGTGCCATGTGGTCGGGTGCGATCTGCCTGAACAGGTTGGCGGCATTGTGGCCGCCGTCGGCCATGCCGATCGAGGCGCAGCCGATCAGGTAATCGTGCTTGTTGCTCACCATGTAGTCGGCCAGGCCGGCCCAGAGCAGGGTGATCACCGCGCCGCTGCGATGCTCGGGGTGGATGCAGGAGCGGCCGATTTCCACCATGCGGCCGCGCAGGTTCTGCAGCCGGTTGATGTGGAACTCGTTCTCCGAGTAGTAGTTGCCGATCCGGCGCGCGGCCGTCGGCGACAGGATGCGGTAGGTACCGACGATGCGGTCGGCCTGGCTTTCGCGCACGATCAGGTGCTCGCAGAATGGGTCGTAGTGATCGATGTCGTGGTGGGGCAGGCGCGAGTGGATGCGGGCGCCGAGTTCCTCGACGAACACCTTGTAGCGCAGGCGCTGCGCCTCGCGGACTTCCTCTTCGCTGCGCGCCAGCGCAACGCGGTAGCCGACCTTCGGTGCGGTGGCGGCGGTTTCGATCAGATGCTCTTGCATGGCGTTCTCCTTTGCTCTCTTGGGTTCGCCTGCATTTTCGAAACCCCGCGTTACCGCCTGATTGCCGCCGTGTTACGGGGAGGTTGCGTGCTTTTCGGGATGCGCCAGCGCAGCGGCAACCGTCTGGTGGGCGCGGTGCGCGAGGTGGCGGCGGTCCGCCAGCGGCGGCTCGAAGCGCGCCGCCAGCGCGACGCGCGCCATCAGTCCGCGCGCTTCGAGGACGGTCGTCAGGCAGGTCAGCAGGCTGATGTCGTCGATGTAGGCCGGCACCGCGGAACGCAGGCCATCGGCGCCGTGATAGCAGAGTGCGAGCGCATGCACCGGCACGGCGGCGTCGATCGCGCCCTGGAACAGGGCGGCGTGGAAGGGCAGCAAGCGCTCGCCGGCCGTGGTGGTGCCTTCCGGAAACACCACCAGGCGCTTGCCGGCGCCGAAGGCGGCAAGCATGCTGCGCTGGGTGTCGTACGCCGCCTTGCGGCTGCCGCGTTCGATGAATACCGTGTCGTTGCGGCGGGCGAGCCAGCCGATCAGCGGCCATTCCCCTACATCGCTCTTGGCGACGAAGCCCGAAGGCAGCAGGGCGTTGAGGACGAAGATATCGATGAAGGAAATGTGGTTGCAGACCAGCAGGCCGTGCTCGATGCGGTCCAGGCCGCCGCCAGCCGCTTCGAGGCGGATGCCGAGCAGCGCCAGCAACTGCCGCGACCAGGCGCGTTTCAGGCGCTGGCGCAGCGCGGCGCCGGCCAGGGGGAACAGCAGTCCGACCTGCAGCGCGGCCGATATCAGGTGTAGCCCGACCAGTAACAGGCGCAGGCGGGTGAGCAGGGGGGAACGCTGCATCCGGCAAGATTAGCCGGCCCGCGTTACAGGGGCGTGACCCGCCGGCGTGATCATGCGGATGCCGGCTTTTCCCGCGGGGTCGGCAGATTTCACGGCTCTGTAACATTCGCTGCCTAAACTTCAAGCTTCTTATATCGCACCGCACAAAGGAGCCCATTGATGAAATCCCTGAAGATTGCTGCTGTAGTTGCCGGCGTTTTTGCCTCGGCGCACGTTTACGCCGATTCCATCATCAAGATCGACGGCTCATCGACCGTCTATCCGATTACCGAGGCCGTCGCCGAAGAGTTCCAGAAGGCCAAGAAGAACGCCGTCAAGGTAACGGTGGGCATTTCCGGCACCGGCGGCGGCTTCAAGAAGTTCTGCCGCGGCGAGACCGACATCTCCGACGCCTCGCGTCCGATCGTCAAGAAGGAAATGGAGGCCTGCGCCGCAGCCGGCATCAAGTATGTCGAAATGCCGGTGGCCTTCGACGCCCTGACCGTGGTGCTGCATCCCTCCAACACCTTCGCCGCCAACCTGAAGCCGGAGCAGCTCAAGGTCATGTGGGAACCCGCCGCGCAAGGCAAGATCACCAACTGGAAGCAGGTCGATCCAAGCTTCCCCGATCTGCCGCTGAAGCTTTACGGCCCCGGCGCCGATTCGGGCACCTTCGAGTACTTCACCGAAGCCATCGTCGGCAAGGCCAAGTCTTCGCGCGGCGACTACACCGCGTCCGAAGACGACAACGTGCTGGTCCAGGGCGTCTCCCGCGACAAGGGCGGCATCGGCTACTTCGGCTTTGCCTACTACATCGAAAATGCCGGCAAACTCAAGGCCGCCGCGATCTGGAACGGCAAGAAGTTCGTGACGCCTTCCGCCGCCGTGGTCGAGGACGGCTCCTACCAGCCCCTGGCGCGACCGATCTTCATCTACGTCAATGCCAAGTCGCTGGAGAAGCCCGAAGTCAAGGAATTCCTGCATTTCTACATGAAGCACGGCGCCAAGTTGACCCAGGAAGTCAAGTACGTGCAACTGCCGGCCAATATCTACAAGGTTAACTCCGAGCACGTGGACAAGATGAAGCTCGGTACCGTGTTCGGCGGCGTGCCGGAAGTTGGCGTCAAGATCGACGAGCTGGTCAAGCGCGAAGCCAAGTAAGCGGTTGCCAGGAGCCACCAACGCCCCCGGAGCCGGCGCTCCGGGGGTTTTTACTGTACATTTTCGCCTGACCCGTTTCCGATGAGTGCAACTTTGCCTGTCAAGGCTCCCTTTATGACCGAGTACGTCAGCGACAGGCTGAGCAAGAAGGCCTCGCGCCATGTCAAGGAACGCTTCATCGAAGCCTTGCTGTTCTGCGCCGCGTCGTTCTCGGTATTCGTCACGCTGGCCATCGTTTACGTGCTGGTCAAGGAATCCTGGGTCTTCTTTCAGACCGTGCCGCTGTCCGATTTTCTGTTCGACACGCAATGGACGCCGCTGTTCGACGACGCCCACTACGGCATCATGGTGCTGCTCTCGGGCACCCTGACCAGTTCCGGCGTGGCCCTGCTGGTGGCGATTCCGCTGGGCACCATCATTGCGATCTACCTGTCCGAATTCGCCGGCTTCAAGCTGCGCGAGATCGCCAAGCCTTTCCTCGAACTGCTGGGCGGCGTGCCGACCATCGTCTATGGCTACTTCGCGCTGTCCTTCCTGACGCCGCTGCTGCAGAAGATCTATCCTGACCTGCCGGGTTTCAACCTGCTCTCGGCCGGCCTCGTCATGGGCATCATGATCATTCCCTACGTTGCCTCGCTCTCCGAAGACGCCATGCGCGCAGTGCCCATGGCGCTGCGCGAAGGCTCCTACGCCATGGGTGCGACGCGGCTGCAAACCGCACTCTGGGTGGTGACGCCGGCGGCGACCTCGGGCATCGCCGCTGCCTATATCCTCGGCGTTTCGCGCGCCGTCGGCGAGACCATGATCCTCGCCGTGGCGGCCGGCATGCAGCCCAACCTGACCTTCAATCCGACCGAGCCGGGGGCGACCATCACTTCCTACATCGTCCAGGTGGCGCTGGGCGACTTGCCGCACGGTTCGATCGGCTACCAGACCATCTTCGCCGCCGGCCTCACCCTGCTGCTGATGACGCTGGCCTTCAACCTGCTCGGCTATTGGTTGCGCAAGCGTTTCCGCGAGGTGTATTGAAATGATGAAAGCCGACGACCTCGCTGCGATTCGCGGCATCATCGCGCGGGCCAAGCGCTGGGACCTGTTCTTCTCGCTGCTCGGCATCCTGTCGCTGATGGTGGGCGTGCTGACTTTCACCATGCTGTTCCTCGACATGGCGATCCAGGGCGTGCCGCGCCTGGATCTTGAATTCTTCACCTCCTTTCCCTCGCGCCGCGCGGCCAATGCCGGCATCCTCTCGGCCTGGGTCGGCACCGTGCTGGTGATGCTGGTGACGGCGCTCGCCGCCGTGCCGCTGGGCGTCGCGGCAGGCGTCTATCTGGAGGAATACGCGCCGAAGAACTGGATGACCGACATCATCGAAATCAACATCAGCAACCTGGCCGGCATTCCTTCCATCGTCTATGGCCTGCTGGCCCTTGGGCTGTTCGTGTATTACTTCGGTTTCGGCCAGAGCATCCTTTCCGCCGGCCTGACGCTGGCGCTGTTGATCCTGCCGGTGATCATCGTCGCCACGCGCGAGGCGATCCGCGCCATTCCGCAATCGATCCACGAAGGGTCCTACGCCTGCGGCGCGACCACCTGGCAGACGGTGCGCGACCACATCCTGCCGTATTCCTCGGCCGGAATACTCACCGGCGTGATCATCGGCATGGCGCGCGCCATAGGCGAGACGGCACCCATCATCACCATCGGCGCGCTGACCTTCATCGCCTTCCTGCCGCCGGCGCCCTTCAGCGGCGAGCCGCCGGCCGGGCTGTTCGACTGGATTTTTGCGCCCTTCACGGTGATGCCGATCCAGATGTTCAACTGGACCTCGCGACCTGAAGCGGCCTTCACCGTCAATGCCGCGGCGGCCGGCTTCGTCCTGGTTTTCATGACCCTGGCCATGAACGGCCTGGCCATCTACGTGCGCTATCGTCTGCGCAAAAACATCAAGTGGTGAACAGCATGCAATTGCAAACCGGATCGGAAGCGGGTGTCGAAGGCGCCGTGCTCAAGGCCGACGTGCGCGAACTCGATTTCTATTACGGCGCCTTCCATGCGCTGAAGCGGGTTTCGATGCCGATCCACGACCACATGGTGACTTCGCTGATCGGACCCTCCGGTTGCGGCAAGTCCACACTGCTGCGCTGCTTCAATCGCATGCACGACCTGTATCCGGGCAACCGTTACGCTGGCGGCGGCATCGTGCTCTACCCGGATAACACCAACCTGCTGGCACCCGGCGTCGATCCGATCGAAGTACGGATGCGCATCAGCATGGTGTTCCAGAAGCCGAATCCCTTTCCCAAGTCGATCTACGAGAACGTCGCCTACAGCCTGCGCGTGCGCGGCATGCGCAACAAGAACGAACTCGACGACCGCGTCGAATCGGCGCTGAAGGGCGCCGCGCTGTGGAACGAGGTCAGCAACCGGCTCAAGGAACTCGGCGCCAACCTCTCCGGCGGCCAGCAGCAGCGCCTGTGCATCGCGCGCGCCCTGGCCTCCGACCCCGAGATCATCCTGTTCGACGAGCCGACCTCGGCCCTCGATCCGATCGCCACCGCGAGCATCGAGGAGCTGATCATTGAACTGAAGGAAAAGGTCACCATCCTCATCGTTACCCACAACATGCAGCAGGCCGCGCGCATCTCCGATTTCACCGCCTACATGTATCTGGGCGAAATGGTCGAATTCGGCGTCACCGACCAGCTGTTCATCAAGCCGCAGAAGAAGGCGACGGAAGACTACATCACCGGCAGGTTCGGCTAGCCCCGAGCCGGCGAAATAACCATGTCATCGGCGGCCAGGCTGCAGGGCGGACCATAGGGCGGACTGTAGGGCGGACTTCAGTCCGCCATCCACCCCGGCCGACTGAAGTCGGCCCTACAACGCCAACCACCTCGGCCGGCTGAAGCCAGCCCCACAGATTTACGCAGCAGACCACCAAGAGTTGGCGCTGGCAGTACGGCGCTCAGCGTCCTGGCCTGGTGCCGGCCACCACGGCGGGCAGCGCGGCGAAATCAATGCGACACCGGCCCTGATATCCCTGATATCCACTTTGATCCTCCATGATTGACGCTGGCGTTGAAGGCGCATAGGCTGGCGCTAGAATCGTTTGTCGGCATCAAGGCTCATGCATCCGTAGTACCCGAATGTTCACTGGACGTGCAGGCGACTTCGTTTCGGTCAAGGAGTTATACAAATGAATTGGCAACAACACATTCACGTCGATCCTGTCATTTGCAAAGGCCGTGCCTGCGTTACCGGCACTCGCATAACGGTCAGCAGCGTGCTCGACAATCTGGCGGAAGGCATGACGGTCGATGCCATTGTCGCCAGCTACCCCCCGCTTACCACGGACGATGTCCATGCGTGCATCGCTTATGCTGCGGCGCTGGCTCATGAAGAACTGGTGCCGCTGGCCGCATGAAGTTCAAGATCGATCAGAACCTGCCAATCGAAGCTGCCGATATGCTTTCCGCTGCTGGCCACGATGCCATGACGGTCTACCAGCAATCGCTGGGTGGCGCTCCCGACGAGCGTATCGTGGAAGTGTGCAAGGATGAGGATCGCATTCTGATTACGGCCGACCTCGATCTCTCTGACATCCGGCGTTATCCGCCGTTAGAGGCGCCCGGATACATGGTGTTGCGCTTGCCGCGACAAAGCAAACAGGCATCGCTCGACCTGTTGGCGAAAGTCATTCCCATGCTCGCGCTGCATCCGATCAAGGGCCGACTATGGATTGTCGAGCCTGAACGTTTGAGGATTCGCGGCGGCGAGTGATTGCATGGCAAACAGAATTCTCGGGCTGTCCTCGAATAGTCCGCCCGATTTCAAATCGTCGGAATCTCAGATCACGTCAAAACCCGCGCCATTACTAGGTTTCCAGCAGATGATTCAAAAAAACTACCGGACAGATGTGAGAGATCTCATAGGTTCGTGATGACCAATATCCTTCTTCTTGGCGCCGGCTTTAGCAAGAACTGGGGCGGGTTGCTTGCTAAAGAGTTTTTTGAAGAACTGATTGGCGATCCTATGATTCGTGAAGATGCGCCGAGCAAGGCCGTCCTTTGGCGGTATCCAAATAACTTCGAGCAGGCATTGGAGCATGTTCAGAAAACCAGCATCGCGGAACCAACTGTAGAAAATATCAACCGCCTGCATCGTTTTGAAGGCGCCATACGCCGACTCTTCGGGAAAATGAACGATATTTTTAAAGGCAAGGAATTCTTCTTACGTGATGCCGAAGGGCGCCGAGACGGAAGCACGACGCCGAACGAGTTCCTGTCGCGGTTCAACAAAATCTTTACTCTAAATCAAGACCTATTGCTTGAGATTCACCATTTTGGACACCCAGAGTTTATGCAAGATAGTTGGAGGGGCGGGTGCCTGCCTGGCCTGGTTTCGAACAAAAGCCAGGACAATCCAAAGCAGTTTGCGGACGGTACATGGATCGTACATGGCAGCCTCGATGTAGCGGACATCTACCAGCCTTACTACAAACTTCACGGGTCGATAAATTGGGCCGGTGATGAAATGATGATTATGGGTGCGGGCAAAGCCGCGTCGATAAGTGCAAACAAACTCCTCGCTGCATATCAAAACGTTTTCAGGGGTACTCTGAGCGCCCCGAATACCCGCTTGACGGTGATCGGTTACAGCTTTGCGGACGACCACATTAATGAAGCGATAAAGGTGGCAGTGAAAGAATGCGACCTCAAGATTTTTGTCATTGACCCCCAATGGTCAGGCATAGATAACAAGTTTGATGCGGCGTTTCGTGACTGGTTTACGCAGGCTGTAATCGGATCAAGCCGCGACCTTCTTTATCTTTTGCGTGATGAGTCTATGGATCGGCAGCGCCTCCGTGGCTTTCTATCCGGGAAGTAGGGAAGGCGCACATTGGCTGTAAGCGGAAATCCTCGACTGCCTGCTCCTGCCGCACAAGCGCCGTATCGCCATCGCCAACTTTCGTACTGGTCCGCGCAAGGCCTTCCGAACCCGAAGCCGCGCGCCGATTTTCGCCCTAGCCGATTTCCCAGCGCACCCTGGCCGTCAGCACATAACCCGCGCCATACACGGTCTTGATCAAACGCGGCGACTGGGTGTCGTCGTCAAGGCGCTTGCGCAGGCGCGAGACGCGCACGTCGATGCTGCGGTCGAGCGGCGAGAGATCGGAGTTGCCGGCGAGTTGTTCGCGGCTCAGCACGCGATTTGGCTTTTCGAGGAAGCATTGCAGCAGGCGCGCCTCCGCCGCGCCGAGGACTTGCTCCGTGCCGTCGGCGGCGGCCAGGGTAAGGCTGGCCGGATCGTAGCGCCAGGCGTCGAAGCTGGCCAGGCGCCGGTCCTTGTTCGTTGCGGCGGGCGGATTGCGGCGGCGCAGGATGCTGCGGATGCGGGCGACCAGTTCGCGCGGCTCGAAGGGCTTGATCACGTAGTCGTCGGCGCCGAGTTCGAGGCCCAGCACGCGGTCGGAAAGGATGTCGCGCCCGGTCAGGATCAGCAGGCCGCAATCGGCGCCCTGACGCAGTTCGCGCACCACGTCCATGCCGTCGCGATCGGGCAGGCCGAGATCGACGATGGCCAGTTGCGGCGGCTGGCGCGCGACAGCGGCCAGCAGTTCGCCGGCGGTGCGGAACCAGCGCGTGGCGTAGCCGTATTCCTCCAGCACACGGGCGACGGTGCCGGCGACCAGCGGGTCGTCTTCGAGGATGTGGATTTCGTCGTGCGGGGTGCTCACTGGACTACCCTCCCCCCAGCCCCCTCGCCAAGCGAGGGGGTGACGACGGTTCGCCGCTGCGCGGCTCCGTGCGATGACTGGCGCCCCTTCGGGCGGCCGTGCGGGGCGCTCATGGCCGGCAGGATTCCAGCGCCGTCGCCAGTTCGCGGCTGGTGAAGGGCTTGGCCAAGAGCGGCACGTCGCCGGTTGCAACGTCGGGGCCGCCGGCATAGCCGCTCATCAGCAGGACGCCGACGCCCGGCTGGCGCGCGCGCACTTCGCGCGCCAGGCTCAGGCCGTCGACGCCGCCCGGCATCACCACGTCGGAGAGCACCAGCGCGATGTCGTCGAGCTGGTCGAGCAGCGCCAGCGCCTCGACCCCGTTGGCGGCCTCGATCACCGGATAGCCGAGGCCGGTGAGCTGCATGCGCACCACGCGCCGCACCTCGGCGTCGTCCTCGACCAGCAGCACCAGCTCGCGTCCGGCGGCAGCGGCCAGCAGACCCATGCCGTCGGGCTCGGGCTGCGCGGCCGGCGCGCAGCGCGGCAGGTGTAAGCGCGCGGTGGTGCCGGCATCCGGTGTGCTGGCCAGATGCAGGCCGCCGCCCGATTGCTTGGCGAAGCCATAGACCATCGACAGCCCCAGGCCGCTGCCGGCGGCATAACCCTTGGTGGTGAAGAAGGGTTCCAGCGCGCGCGCCAGCACCGCCGCGCTCATGCCTCGGCCGCTGTCGGCGACAATGATCTCGACATAGTCGCCGGGCGCCAGGTCGAGGTCGGCGGCATCCAGCCCGGCCAGCGCGCGGGCGCTGACGGCGATGTCGAGTCGGCCGCCGCCTTGCATGGCGTCGCGGGCATTGAAGGCGAGGTTGAGCAGCGCGTTTTCGAGCTGGTGCGGATCGGTCATGGCGCACAGAGCGGCGGCGGGCAGATCGGTGGCGACGACGATGCTCTCGGGCAGCGAGCGGCGCAAGAGCGGCAGCAGTTCGCCGAGCAGGCGGGCGACATCCACCGGGCGCGGTTCCAGCGATTGCTGGCGGGCAAAGGAGAGCAGGCGGCGGATCAGGTCCACGCCGCGCCGTGCCGCGGCCAGCGCAGGGTCGAGGCAGTCGGCCAGCGAACCGTCGTCGGGGCGGCGCTCTTTCAAGGCGGCGAGGTTGCCGATCACCACCGTCAGCATGTTGTTGAAGTCGTGCGCGAGGCCGCCGGCCAACTGGCCGACGGCCTCCATCTTGCGCGCCTGGAGCAGGGCGGCCTGGGTGTTCTTCTGCTCGGTGACGTCGGCCGAGAGCACGTAGGCGCCGCGCACCTCGCCGCCGGGGCCGAACTCCGGCACCAGCGTGGTGCTGGCGTGGCGCAGACTGCCGTCGCCGCGCCGCAGCGCGTATTCGTAGCTGACGCCGCGGCCTTCGAGCACGGCGTCGAAATGCGGCCGCAGTTCCGCCGCCAGCCGGCTACCGATGACTTCCTCGATGTCGCGGCCGGGCACGTCCTCCTTGCGCCGGCCAAACCATTCGGCATAGCCGCGGTTGGCGAAGTGATAGACGCGGTCGCGGTCGAAGTAGGCGATCAGCGCCGGGATCGCGTCGGTGATCAGGCGCAGGCGTTCCTCGCTGCGGCTCAAGTCCTCGGTGCGCTCGGCGACGCGGCGCTCCAGTTCGTTGTTCTGCTCGCGGATCAGGCGCTCGCTGTTGCGCTGCTCGGTGATGTCGGTGTACAGCGTGACGAAGCCGCGGCCCGGCACCGGCTCGCCGCTGACGGCGATGATGCGGCCGTTGGGGCGCACGCGCTCGAAGTAGTGCGGGGCGAAGGCGCGCGCCGCGTTGACGCGCGCCGCCACCAGTTCCTCGACCGGGCCCGGCCCGTATTCGCCGCGCTCGGCGTTGTAGCGCATGAAGGTTTCGAAAGGCGTGCCGAAGCGGCCGAACTCGGGCGGGAACTCCAGCATTTCGAAGAAGCCGCGGTTCCAGGCCACCAGCCGCAATTCGGAATCGATGATGGTGAAGCCCTGGTTCACCCGGTCCAGCGCGGCCTGCATCAGGTCGAGGCGGGCGGCGGTGTCGGTGGCGGCTATCGGTGGGAACAGCGGCGGGTTCATGACGGGATTGTAGGCCGGCGGCGCCGGCGTTTCGCCGCCGATACGATTCGATACATTCGGCCAACAGTGGCGCAAACATCGCCGCGCATGATCGCTGCGAGAGGAGACGATCATGAACAACGTTTACGCCACTGGCCTCGCCCGCAACCCGGCCAACTACGTGCCGTTATCACCGCTGAGCTACATCGAGCGCACGGCGCTGGTCTATCCGCGGCGCGCTAGCGTGATCCACGGCGCGCGCCGCTACGCCTGGAGCGAGACCTATGCGCGCTGCCGCCGCCTGGCCTCCGCGCTGGCGGCGCTGAAAGTTGGCGCTGGCGACACGGTGGCGGTGATGCTGCCCAACGTGCCGGCAATGGTCGAGGCGCATTTCGGCGTGCCCATGTGCGGCGCCGTGCTGAACACGCTGAACACCCGGCTCGACGCCGAGGCCATCGCCTTCATGCTCGGCCACGGCGAGGCCAAGGTGCTGCTCACCGATCCCGAGTTCGCGTCCGTGGTCGGGCAGGCGCTGGCCCTGCTCGAAGGCGAGAAGCCGATCGTGATCGACGTGCTCGACGATCTTTACCAGGGCGGCAAGCGGCTGGGCACGATCGAGTACGAGGACTTCCTGGCCGGCGGCGATCCGGACTACGCCTGGGCCCTGCCGGCCGACGAGTGGGATGCGATCTGCCTCAACTACACCTCGGGCACCACCGGCAACCCCAAGGGCGTGGTCTATCACCATCGCGGCGCCTATCTCAACGCCGCCAGCAACATCATTTCCTGGCCGATGCCGGCGCATGCGGTGTATCTGTGGACGCTGCCGATGTTCCATTGCAACGGCTGGTGTTTTCCGTGGACCGTGGCGGCCAATGCCGGCACCCATGTCTGCCTGCGCCGCGTCGAGCCGCAGGCGATCTTCGAACTGGTCCGCCGCCATACGGTGACCCATCTGTGCGGCGCGCCCATCGTCTATGGCGCGCTGATCAATGCGCCTGCCGCGCTGCGCGAGGGCATCGCCTGGAAGCTGCACGGCCTGATCGCCGGTGCCGCGCCGCCTCTGGCCATCATCGAGGGTGCCGAGAAAATCGGCATCGAGCTGACCCACGTCTATGGCCTCACCGAAGTCTATGGCCCGGCGGCGGTATGCGCCAAGCAGGAAGGCTGGGACAGCCTGCCGCTGGAGGAGCGGGCGCGGCTCAACGGGCGCCAGGGCGTGCCCTACCACATGCAGCAGGCGGTCACCGTGCTCGACCCGGACACGCTGCTGCCGGTGCCCTGGGACGGCGAAACCATGGGCGAGATTTTCTTCCGCGGCAACATCACCATGAAGGGTTACCTGAAGAATCCACGGGCGACGGAGGAGGCCTTCCGCGGCGGCTGGTTCCATACCGGGGATCTCGCCGTGATGCAGGCCGACGGCTACGTCAAGATCAAGGACCGCAGCAAGGACATCATCATTTCCGGCGGCGAGAACATTTCCTCGGTGGAAGTCGAGGACGTGCTCTACAGGCATCCGGCGGTGCTCACGGCGGCCGTGGTGGCGCGGCCCGACGCCAAGTGGGGCGAGGTGCCCTGCGCCTTCGTCGAACTCAAGGACGGCGCCAGCGCGAGCGAAGCGGAAATCATCGACTGGTGCCGCGGCCACATGGCACGCTTCAAGGTGCCCAAGCAGGTGGTCTTCGGCACAGTGCCGAAGACCTCGACCGGCAAGATCCAGAAGTTCGTCCTGCGCCAGCAGGTGAAGTCGGCGGCGGCGATCGAATGATGGCGCTCCAGCCCGATTACATTCTGGAAACCGCCGGCCTGCTCAAGGAGTTCAAGGGCTTTGTCGCGGTCAATGGCGTCGACCTCAAGGTCCGCCGTGGCGAGATCCATGCCCTGATCGGGCCCAACGGCGCCGGCAAGACCACCTGCTTCAATCTTCTGACCAAGTTCCTCGAGCCGACGCGCGGCAGCATCCGCTTCAACGGCATCGACATCACCGGCGAGCCGCCGCAGGCCGTCGCCCGCCGCGGCATCGTGCGCTCCTTCCAGATCAGCGCGGTGTTTCCGCACCTGACGGTGCAGGACAACATCCGCATCGCGCTGCAGCGCAAGCTCGGCACCAGCTTCCATTTCTGGAAATCCGAGCGCAGCCTGACCCGGCTCAATGACCGCGCCATGGAATTGCTGACTTCGGTCGACCTCGACCGCCAGGCCGACATGGTGACCGTGGAAATGCCTTACGGTCGCAAGCGCGCGCTGGAGATCGCCACCACCCTGGCGCTCGACCCCGAACTGATGCTGCTCGACGAACCCACCCAGGGCATGGGCCACGAAGACGTCGACCGCGTCATGCAACTGATCAAGCAGGTCTCGGCCAATCGCACCATCCTGATGGTCGAGCACAACATGAAAGTGGTCGCCGGCATTTCCGACAGCATCACCGTGCTGGCGCGCGGCGCGGTGCTGGCCGCAGGCGATTACGCGACGGTCGCGGCCGATACGGCCGTGATCGAAGCGTATATGGGCACTGAAGTGGATGAACTGGCGGGAGTCGCCGCGTGAGCGCCGGCACCGAATACCTGCGCGTCTCCGACCTGCACAGCTTCTATGGCGAATCGCATGTGCTGCACGGCATGGACTTCACGGTGCGGCGCGGCGAGTGCATCAGCCTGCTGGGCAGGAACGGCGCCGGGCGCACGACCACGCTGCGCGCGATCATGGGCCTGACCGGCAGGCGCAGCGGCTCGATCATGGTGAACGGCCGCGAGGTGATCGGCATGGCGCCGCACCGCATCGCCCGGCTCGGCGTCGGCTACTGCCCCGAGGAACGCGGCATCTACGCCAGCCTGAGTTGCGAGGAGAACCTGTTGTTGCCGCCGCAGGTCGGCAGCGGCGGCCTGAGTCTGGACGAGATTTACGCCATGTTCCCCAATCTCAAGGAGCGCCGCAACAGCCAGGGCACGCGGCTTTCCGGTGGCGAGCAGCAGATGCTGGCGCTGGCGCGCGTGCTGCGTACGGGGGCGCGCCTGCTGCTGCTCGACGAAATCTCGGAAGGCCTGGCGCCGGTCATCGTGCAGCAGCTGGGCGAGATCGTCCGCCAGCTCAAGGCCCGCGACTACACCATCGTCCTCGTCGAGCAGAACTTCCGCTTCGCCGCGCCCCTGGCCGACCGCATGTTCGTCGTCGAGCACGGCCAGGTCGCCAGCGAGATAGCCCAACACGAACTCAACAACAAGCTCGGCTATTTGCAGGAAATGCTGGGCGTTTGATTTTTCACAGGAGGAGACACCATGAAACTGAAATGCATCGCACTCGCCGCCAGTGTCACCTTGGCCGCCGTTCCGGCCCTGGCCCAGGTTTCCGATAACGCCGTGAAAATCGGCGTGCTTACCGACATGTCGGGCGCGTATTCCGACCTTTCCGGCGCGGGGGCCGTGGAAGCCGCCAAGATGGCCATCGAGGATTTCAAGGCGAAGGAAAAGCCCGGCTTCGCCGTCGAGATCGTTGCCGCCGATCACCAGAACAAGGCCGACCTTTCGTCCAACAAGGCGCGCGAATGGTTCGACCGCGACAAGGTCGACGTGATCACCGAGCTGGTCACCACCTCGACGGCGCTGGCGGTGATGAAGGTGGCCAAGGAAAAGAACAAGCTGGCGCTGATTTCGGGTGCGGCCTCGACCCGCATCACCAACGAGGACTGCAACGACGTCACGGTGCATTGGACCTACGACACCTACGCGGTGGCCAACGGCACGGCCAAGGCCGTGGTGCAGCAGGGCGGCAAGTCCTGGTACTTCATCACCGCCGACTACGCCTTCGGCCACTCGCTGGAGAAGGATTCCTCCGGCGTGGTGCAGGCCAACGGCGGCAAGGTGCTCGGTGCCGTGCGCCATCCCTTCCCCGGCAGCGATTTCTCGTCCTTCCTGCTCAAGGCGCAAAGCTCGGGCGCGCAGGTGATCGGCCTGGCCAATGCCGGCACCGACACCATGAACTCGATCAAGCAGGCGGCCGAATTCGGCGTCACGCCGAAGCAGTCGCTGGCGGGGCTCCTGATGTTCATCACCGACATCCATGCCCTGGGCCTCAAGAGCACGCAGAACATGTACCTGACCGAGAGCTTCTACTGGGATTTCAACGCCGAGACGCGGGCCTGGTCGAAGCGCTATTTCGACCGCATGAAGAAGATGCCGACCATGATCCAGGCCGGCATGTACTCGGCGGTGAGCCACTACTTGAAGGCGGTCAAGGCGATCAACTCGGACGACACGCAGAAGGTCATGGCGCAGATGAAGAAGACGCCGGTGAACGACTTCTTCGCCAAGAACGGCACGATCCGCGACGACGGCCGCATGGTCCATGACATGTACCTGATGCACGTGAAGAAGCCCGAGGAATCGAAATACGCCTGGGACTACTACACGGTGAAGCAGACCATCCCGGCTGCCGAGGCCTTCCAGCCGCTGTCGGCGTCGCGCTGCCCGCTGATCAGGAGGACCGCCTCCTAGCGCCCAAACCAAGGCGAAGCCGTTCGACGCAATTCCAACGGTCATCCCGGGCTTGACCCGGGATCCAGTAGCGACCGCCGACAGGATTCCGGCTTTCGCCGGAATGACGGATCAACCCATGAGACCCATCACGCCATGACTGACTTTTTCGGCATTCCGCTGCCTGCGCTCTTCGGCCAACTGGTGCTGGGCCTGGTCAACGGCTGCTTCTATGCCGTGCTGAGCCTGGGTCTTGCCGTGATCTTCGGCATGCTGAACATCATCAATTTCGCCCATGGCGCGCTCTACATGGTCGGCGCCATGCTGGCCTGGATGATTCTCGAATACCTGGGGCTGGGCTACTGGTGGGCGCTGATCCTTGCGCCGCTGGCGGTCGGCCTGGCCGGCATCATTATCGAGCGCCTGCTGCTGCGCCGCCTCTACCGGCTCGACCATCTTTACGGCCTGCTGCTGACCTTCGGCCTGGCGTTGATGATCGAGGGTCTATTCCGCGACCTCTACGGGGTGGCGGGCCAGCCGTATTCGATTCCGGACGAATTGTCAGGCGCTTTCAACCTCGGCTTCATGTTCCTGCCGAAGTACCGCGCCTGGGTCATCGTCGCTTCGCTGGCGGTCTGCCTGGGCACCTGGTACATGATCGAAAAGACGCGGCTCGGCGCTTACCTGCGCGCCGCCACGGAAAATCCCAGGCTGACCCAGGTCTTCGGTATCAACGTGCCGCTACTGGTGATGCTGACCTACGGCTTCGGCGTCGGCTTGGCCGGATTTGCCGGTGTGCTGGCGGCGCCGACATCGCAAGTGGGGGCGCTGATGGGATCGAACCTGATCATCACGGTGTTCGCCGTCGTCGTGATCGGCGGCATGGGCTCGATCCTCGGTTCGGTGCTGACCGGCCTCGGGCTGGGCCTGATCGAGGGACTGACCAAGCTCATCTACTCGGAGGCCAGCGCGACCGTGGTCTTCATGGTCATGGCCATCGTCCTCATGGTCCGGCCGGCCGGCCTGTTCGGAAGGGAAAAATAATGAAATCCGGATTCTCCGCCGGCGCGCTCGGCAATCTTGCCGGCCTCGGCCTGCTGCTGCTGGCGCCGATGTTCATCTATCCGATCCTGGTCATGAAGGTGCTGTGCTTTGCGCTGTTCGCCTGCGCCTTCAACCTGCTCCTGGGCTATACGGGCCTGTTGTCCTTCGGTCACGCGGTGTTTCTCGGCACCGCCGGCTATGTCACGGGCCATGCGCTGAAAGTCTGGGAACTGCCGACGCTGCTCGGTCTCCTGGCCGGCACGGTCGCCGCGGCCGGGCTGG
>JBDRPN010000035.1:0-4182 GCA_043826925.1 Pseudomonadota bacterium | reverse complement strand
TAGTCACTGGGTGCAATTGAAAGTGTTGGACGGAATCATGCAGCGGCGGTGTCCCAGTAGCGGTACCAGCCGTGGTTAGCGCGTAGGGCACGCAAGTTGAGCATCGCCTGAGCGTTGGCCGGACGCCACCAAGCACCGGCGAGTTTTAGGCGATCCTGAATGTCATAACGATGGGCACTTTCGACTTCGCCTGATCCGATGGGGAGATTGGCGGCAAGGGCCTGGGGGTACTTGAACTGGCCGGGGCGGTTGGCGATATAGCGGTAGCCACTGCGCACCGGGGCCTGATCGCTGGCGAGGGTCTCCGGCTCAAGATGGCGAGCGAGTTCCGCCATGACGGCATCCAACAGGCCGATTTTCAGGCGCTCTTTCTGGCAACGCATCCATTCGCCGGGTTGGTCAGGAGCGCAGACTTGGGCGGCCGCCGACAAGTAGTCGCACAGGTGGAAGAAATCGATCAGATAACTCCCTTGAGCCCCAAACTGAACCTCGATCTGCTCGGCAATCCACGGCGCACCATCCCCCACGCCATGCACCGAAGTGCACGGCTTCAGTCCGGCCGCAACCGCCAGACGCTTGAGTGCCGCCCCTGTCGTTGCCACATCGCCCAGAGTTACATCAAAGCTCGGCTCGATTTCATCGGGGCGACGTACCAACGAAAGACGCGCCTCCTTCCAGAGCAGGGTGCGGTGTTTGCGTTTGCCCGGCACCTCGGAACTGCCTTTCCCGATCTCAACCACCGGAATCATGCTGCCATCGACTTCGACGATCAGTGCCAAGGGGGTAACGGTGCTCACCGGCGGGGTGATATCCCTCTCGCTCAGGGCACGAGCATGCCGCTCAGTGAGGGTCATCGCCGCGCTCAGTGGAACGGTGATGCCGTAGTGTTCCTTGAGTTTGGCCCCTACGCGCCCGAAGGCGTTATCCGCACCAAAATCGGTAATGGCCCTCTGCAGTGGCAGGGAATAGCCCCGGCAGCAGACGTCGGCGACGCGGACAAAGGGGCGGTGCAGTTTGCCCGTCTCTTTACTGACATAGGTCTGTTCAACAACGCTGATTTCACCGAAGGTGCTGTGCCAGTGAAGTTTTTTTTACCTGCCTCACGACGCTCGCATCCTTGGCCAAGTGCTGCGCTTCTTCGTCCGCCAGGCGCTGCCCCCAACCCTGCAACAGCTCTTGTCCCATCGCGCGCAATTCGTCGATCGCCCGTCGCTCGACATCATCGGCTCGGCGTAAATCACCCCCAGCATTCTCGATCATGTCCAGCAGCTTCATGATCCGTGCCTTTACCACCGGGGGTCGCTCCAGTCGTGATGCAACATCCTCGCTTCCTGTGCCTTGAGCTTCAATGTCATTGCGCATCGTCGTCTCCTTTCGGTGGACTTCCCCGCGCATTATCGGCACAACCTCCTTCACCTTTCTGCTTCCTCCGCTTTTACCCTTCTGTTCTCGCGTTTGGCCTTGGGGCGTCCAACACTTTCAATTGCACCCTTAGTCTCTTCGTTGAGGCTGTAGAAAAACCCCTTTTCGAGCCGCAAAATCCTCTCCGAGTGGCGCGAATTTCTTCGCGCCATTTGTCATTTCACCGCTTGATTGTTCGCGTCGCCGTGCCGCCAGCGCCGACTTTCAGGCCATGCGGTTCGCATTCACCGATTTCAGGGTCTTCCTGCCCCTTTTCCCCTACTGCGCAACCCCGTGATGCGCCAGCTTCTCGATGTTGTGCACCAGACAGAAGAGCTTCCACTGCGTATCGACCTTCCTCTGCCCGCGCAGCGTGAAGCGGTCCAGCCCCTTGTTGTAGCGGATGTTGGCAAACACCGGCTCCACCGTGGCGAAGCGTCCCCCATACAGCGCCCGCCCGCGTTCCGAGTCGATGGCCCGCTTCATGAGGTCGGTGTAGTTCGTCGTGCCACCGGGTGCCTTGCCATGGAAGAAGCTGACCTGCCGGGTCTGGGTCGTTTCCGGCTTTCGCAGGCATTTGTCGCGCCGAGTGCAGGGCCCGCAATGCCGCAGCGCGCCCTGGAACTTCACCGCCAGATGGCCGTTGTGATTGCAGTTCGCCCCGTTCTGGTAGAGCGACTTGCCGGCCGGGCAGATGCAGGTGCCGGCCGCCGCGTCGTAGTCGAAGTCCTTGGGCCGGTAATGGCGCGCCGCCTTCTGCGGGTGCGCCTTGTCGTAGAGCGGGTCGGGCTGGGCCTTGTACTTGGCCTGGTCCTTGAAGCGCTCATCTCTCTTCCTCATCTGGTTGTCCGCGATCAGCGCCGGCCGGTCTTGCTCGGCCAGTGCCGTGAGGTTGGCGTCGGAGTGGTAGCCGGCGTCGGCCGTGATCAGGGTATCGGGCGTGCAGTGCGGTGCGACTGCCTCGACCATCGGCATCAGCAATGCCTGCTCGCTGCCGGTGCCATGGGCCTGGGCTTCGACGATGATCTGGTGGCGGTCGTCGACGGCGGCGACACCGCAGTAGCCCTGGATCACGCCCTTGCTGGTGGCCATCTTGGCCGACTCGTTGTCGGTGCGGTTGCTCTTGATGACCTTGCCTTTGGCGCCCTTGCGTTCGTCCGGGTTCGCGCTGAGCCACTGACGCATTTGGGCCGATTCCCGCGTCAGGCGGTCGACCTGGCGGGCTTCCTTCGCCGCCAGATCGGGCTCAACTGGCAGCGCGTCGTTCTCGCGGTGGCGGGCGAGCATGGCTTGCGCGGCGGCTTCCATTTTGTCGGCCTGCCGCTGAAAATCGGCACGGGTGCCGCTTCTGGCCTTGCTGGCATTGCTGGGCAGCTTGACGCCATCAATGGCGAACATCTCGCGGCCGATGAGACCCATCCGGTCGCAGATGAGCAGGACTTCCTTGAACAGCGGCCCGATCTCGGCGCCCAGGGTGCTGACGAAGGCGGCGAAGGTGGTGAAATGGGGCGCGCTGTCGCCGGACAGGGCGATGAAGGTGACATGGTCGCGACAGGCGCGCTCGATGCCGCGACTGCTGACGATGCCCCGCGAATAGGCGAACAGCACGACCTTGAGCAGCATGGCCGGCGGGTAGGCGGCGGCGCCGGTGAGGTCGTTCTTGTAGCGGGCGTCGAAGCGGGAGAGGTCGAGTTCGCGATCGACCAGGTAGTTCAGGGCGTGTTCGAAGGTGCCGGGCAGCAGTTGCCGTTGCAGATCGACGGGAATAAAGCGCGGGCTGGTGTCAATGTGTTTGTAGCGGGCCATGGGAGCGTTTCCGAAAGCGACCTGCTTATGACACTTGATATCCCGGATGGTTCACAGCAGAATGCATGGATGAAAAGAGTTTTTCTACACCCTCGTTAGTCTCTGCGTTGGGAGTCAGATACCACCGGCAAACCCGGTGGCTTGAGATTGTGAGCGCCTCAAAGGCGCCCATGAAACCGTGAGCCGCCCATGGCGGCTTACCCCATTGCGAGCTTCATCTGATCGTACCGCTCGTCTTCGTCCTCCTGATTCCGGATGTACGCTCGAACCCGACTTTGACACTTTCGAGGCACATTTTTCACTGACACCCAGTAACGGCGCGGGTTTCCGGGCGCCAAGCCACAAAACCCTAGATACATGGATTGTTGATTTCCGCCCCAAAAGGCCGCTACGATAGGGGCCATGTACTTACGCGAGAGCAAACAACGACGGGCCGATGGAAGCATCGTGACCTACCTGCAACTGGCGGAGAACGTCTGGGATGCTGCCAAGGGAAGATCACAAGCCAGCATCGTGCATAGCTGCGGGCGTGCCGACGATCCCGACGTCATCGAGCGGCTGCGCCGGCTGGCCAAGACCCGACTTTGACACTTTCGAGGCACATTTGTGGCAGCTTGGTTCATCATTCGCACCAAAGAAAGAATGCAAATATGACAAAAGCACCTATCAATAGTTCAATCTATTCGCAAGCACTACACTAGCTTTCAACGTGGCGCACCTGCCGCTCTTACTCAGGGGTCGCTTGAATGGTCGACAGAGCATTTCGATTTCATCAGGGTTTTGAGCACGTTCTTGTCGCCTCATTTGGCGACTACTGAGTAAGTCCGACAGGCTGCTAGTATTTACACCCATAAATAACGATACATGTATTATGCTGTCGCATATCCATCCCGAGACGAGGAGTTGGCCATGCGACAGACCGAATTGCATCTCACCGATGAGGATCGCGAGTTGATTGAGTCATACCGGGTGAAG
>JBDRPN010000034.1:0-20625 GCA_043826925.1 Pseudomonadota bacterium | reverse complement strand
CAAATCGAAGGATGGGGTGACGATGAAGGCCAGCGCGCGAACCATACCGGCTCCGTGTTACGGCCGCGCGATGGATTCATGACGAAGCACTGGCCCGCTCGGACTATTGACGCTCGCCGTCTTGCCAGCGCCAACTTTCTGCCCTTGGGTCGGCACCGGCGCGGTCGCCGGCGTGGCAACGAACTTCCAGTCGGCATAGCTGCCGGCACCGGCGAATTCCTGGTCGCGCGGGCCGAAGCCGTTCTGTTTGAATGGCCGGCCGGTGGCGCGGCTATGCACACCGACGATGCGTTCGCCCCGGCGCAGCAGCACCCAGTCGGCCTGTCCGGTCAGCGGATCGGGGTAGAGCCGGCGCAGATGCCGGCGTGTGCCGCCAAATCGTGTGTCCTCGACCAATTCTTCGAGCTTGGCCGGATGGCGCTGCACCGCATCGGGAATGGCCTCGAAGTAGCGGCGCAGCGCCTCGCGGTACTGGTTGCCGGCAAACAGCAGTTCCTGTTCGCGCTCGCGTTGCGCCAGGGTGGCCCAGCTCTGCGTTGCGCTGGCGGTGATGAGGCCCATGGCGGCGACGCCGAACAACAGCATCAGGTAGGTGTAGCCGGATTCGGCCTCGCGCGGTCGGCTCACGGCGTCACCATTCGGCGTAGGGCGCGCCGCCGATGCCGTTGCCCTCGGCGCCGCTCCGGATGTCCCACAGCTTGCCGCTGCCGTTGGCGGCCGGCGGCGGCAGCAGCACCCAGGTTTGCGCGCTGTCGGTGACGGGATCGACCGGCACCGCGCGCAGGTAGCGCTTGGCTACCAGCTCGTCCATGCTTTCCGGATAGTTGTTGGTGTCGCCGTGGAACTTGTCGATGGCGTCGCGCACCACGGCCAGGGTCTGGCGCAGCGTCGCCTCCTTGGCGCGGTCGAGATGCTGAAAGTAACGCGGCGTGGCGATGGTCAGCAGCACGGCGATGATGGCCATCACCACCATCAGCTCGATCAGCGTGAAGCCGCGCCAACGCTTCATGCGATCACCACTGGCGGTAAGGGATGCCGTTGAGCCCGACACCCTCGGCCAGCGAGTGGATGTCGAATACGTCATCGCCCGCTTGCGGGTTGTCGGGCGGGCTGGCGTAGCTGCGCCGGCCCCAGGTTTCGGCGGCGGAGAGATCGGGATCGCCGGCGAAGGGGTCGCGCGGCAGGCGGCGCAGGAAATAGATCCGGGCCAGGTCGGGGCGCTTGATGTCCTCGACGCCCTCGACCAGGTCTTCCAGCCGCGGCGGATAGCCGGAGGCGTCGGCGGGCACGCGGATGCGGCCTTCCTCGCCGGCGCGCTTGTAGGCGTCGATGGCTTCGCGGACCTGGCGCAGGGCGGTGCGCAGCTCGGCTTCCTTGCTGCGCAGGATGGCAGTTTCGGCCAGCGGCAGGGCCATGCCCGCCAGAACGCCGACGATGGCCACGGTGATCACCAGCTCGATCAGCGTGAAGCCGCGTCCGCGCCGCGCTCGCATCATTGCGCTGCGGCCTCGCGAACTTCGCCGGGGCGCTCGGGCGCAGCGGCGGCGGGGGTGGCGTCAGGAGTCATGCCTCCGGCAGAGCCGGGGGCGGTCTCCTTGGCGGATGGCGCTGACGGCACGGCGGGCGCGTCCCTGGGCGCGGGCTCCGGGCCCGCGGCGGGCGCCGCCACCGCCGGTTTGACCGTTTCGGCTGCCTCGGCGGCAGGTTCCGGCGCGGCTTCCGCGGCCGACGCGGCGCGTGCCGCTGCCGCGCTGCCGGTGGCGCCGAGGCGCGTCGACAGGCGCAGGCTGCCCGGCGCAGTCGGACTCAGGCGCAGGGCCGGAGCGCCGACGCTGGTTTCGGTGCCGGCCGCCAGCGCCGGTTCGGCTGCCTGCGGTGGCGCCAGGCTGCGCACGATGCGCGGCGTGATCAGGAGCACGATCTCGGTCTTGCTGCTGCTGTCGCGGTTGCTGGCGAAGAGCCGGCCGAACAGCGGTATGTCGCCGAGGCCGGGCAGCTTGTTGGCGCTGTTGCGCTCCTCGTTGCTGATCAGGCCGGCCAGCACCTGCGTCTCGCCGTTCTTCAGGCGCAGCGTGGTCGCTGCGCTGCGCGTGCCGATCTGGTAGGCGGTGGAATTCGACGGGCCGGAGACTTCCTTGACCACGCTGCTGACTTCGAGGCCGACCTTGATCGCGACTTCGTCGTGCAAATGCACCACCGGCTCGACATCGAGTTTGAGGCCGACGTCGAGATAGGACACCGAGGCAGCGACGCCGACGTTGGCGGTCGAGGTGGTGGTGAATACCGGCAGCTTGTCGCCGATGTGGATCTTGGCCTTCTCGCGGTTGCGCACCCGGATGCGCGGATTGGCCAGCAGGTTGCTGTCGCCGCCTTGCGACTTGAGGTTGAGCAGCAGGCCTGGGTTGGCGGTGAAGGCGGTCAGGCCGCTGCGGTTCTTGAGGTCGATGAAGCCCGGCGCCAGGGTACCGCCGAGGTTAACCGTGGTCTGCGTGCTGGTGCCGGTCACCGTGGTGGTCGAGGTGGTCGGTTGCAAGAGGCCGTAGCCGATCTGGTCGGGAAAATCGAGGCCGATTTCGTAGAGCTGGTTGCGGCTGATTTCGAGCACTTCGATATCGAGTACCACCTCGGGTTCAGCGAGATCGAGCGACTCGATCAGGTGTTCGGCCAGCTTGACCACTTCGGCGGTGTCCTTGATCACCAGCAGGCCGATCTTGTCGTCGATGAACATGTCCTTGGCCTTGAGCACGTTCTTCAGCATGGTCTGCGCCTGCTTGGCATCGGTATTGGCGAGGAAGAAGCTTCTCACCACCATCTCCTGGTGTTCCTTGGCCTTGGCTGCGGTCTTGGGATAGATCAGCAGCGAGTTCTCGTTGAGCTGTTTGCTCTCCAACTGGTTGGTGGCGAGGATCAGGCGCACGGTTTCTTCGACGCTGCTGTTGCGGATGAAAATGGTGACCTTGGCGTCGGCCTTGACGTCCTTGTCGAAGACGAAATTGAGGCCGGAGGAGCGCGCCAGGGCCTCGAATACGGTCTTCAACTGGGCGTCACGGAACTCCAGCGAGACCGGTTTCGGCGGCGGCGCCCTGGGCGACAGCGGCTTCGCTTCGGCCTGCGCCTGCCGGTCCTGCACCGCCTGCAGCAGGGCGCGCGCCGCGCCGTGGCCGGGCGCTTCGGCCAGCACCGTGCGCGCCTGGCGCTCGGCCAGGGCCGCGTTGTTCTTCGCCAGGGCCGCTACGCCTTCCTTGACCAGACCGGCACGACGGTGTTCGGCGGCGAGCGCGGCAAGGCCCGTAGCGGCGCGCGAATTGTGCTCGTCGATGCGCTGCACGCGGCGATAGATCGCTTCCGCTTCGGCGCCATTGCCGGCGGCGCGCGCACTGTCGCCGGCGGCCAGCAGCCTTGCGGCGGCGAATTCGCGCTGGCGGTGATAGACCCCGCGCAGCTCGTTGTCCGCCGGATCGTGGCGTGTGGCCTCGGCCAGGCGCAGGATGGCCGCGTCGGTCTGCCCGGCGGCGAGCATCCGGCGGCTGTCTTCGATCGCCGGGTTGGAAAGGCAACCGGCGAGCAAAGCGGTGGCGAGCAAGGCAAGAAACGCAGGCAGCCGCGGGGGACGCGCGGCGCTGGGCGGCTTAATCAATCGTAACCTCCAAAATGTAGGGTCTGCTTTTCCTGCAAGGGGCGGAACAACAGCACCACGGACGCCGTCGTGACGCGCACGATGTCGTAGTTGCCGAGGGTGTCGCCGGGAGCGACCAGGGTGGTGACGCCGCCTTGGGTGAGGAAGACGCGGACGGTCTTGTCCTCGATCAGCTTGCCGGTGTACTTGAAGGGCAGCGGCGGCGCCGTGGGCTTTCTGGCGGGCGGCGGTGGCGGTGGCGGCGGTTGCCAGGAGCGCGTGGCGAACAGTTCGCCGCTCGCCGCGGCGAACTGCGGTGTGGCCAAAGTTGGCGCTGGCGCCACGGCGTTCCCCGCCCCGGCCACCCTGGGCGGTCGGGCGCGGAGGAACAGGGCGAGGCGCAAGCGGCCTTCGAGCTGGTCCGTTTCCGCGGCGGTGCGATGCAGGCTCAGTTGGTCGATCGCCAGCGCGGGCTGCTGCGTCCTCAGCTCGGCGAGCCAGGCGCGCAGCGCAGTGTAGCCGCCCCTGAGCGGCAGCGATATCTCGTAGCGCAGCATCTCGCCGCCGCTCTCCTTGTGCAAGCGATATTCCGCGCCGGCAGTGACCAGCCCCTGAGCGGCGGCGGCGTGGTGGATCGCGGCAATGCTGCTTTCGAGCGCGTCGCGGCCGGGCAGCGCGGCGAGCAGGCTGGCGGCATCGGCCGGACCGCGCTCAGGCACGTTGCGCTGGGCGCGCGCCTTGCCGATCGCTGCGCGCAGCCCGGCGAGCTTTTCCTGTGCCGCCGGCAGCGGCCCGAATTGCATTGCGGCGGCGCCGCCGAGCAGCGCCAGACCTGCCAGCGCCGGCCATCCGGCGCGGCGCGCGAGGTAGCGCAGGCGAACCGGCAGCGGCACCGGACTCATTGCACGACATCCCGCGCCGCGTCCCGCGTCATCGGCCAGGTGGCCTGGACGGTGAAGGCGATGACCTCGACTGCGCCCACCTTGCGCGCTTCATGGCTTTGCAGGTACACCTCGTTCAGCCGCCGGCTCTGCCGTAGCCTTTCGATGAAGGCGAGCACGTCGTCCATGGTCTTGGCTTCGCCGGCCAGGCGCAGCGTCCGCCCGCGCGCTTCGGCGTCGACATCGAGCACGGCCACCGGCAGATCGGTGATGGCTTCCAGTTGCTCCAACAGATCCGGCCAGGGCGCCTGCAACCGCGCCAGCGCTTCGCTGGCCGGGGTGGCGCCGGGTGCCGGCTTGCCGGCGGCGGCTGGAGGGCCGCGCCGCGTCAGGCTGCGCAGCCTGGTTTCGGCAGCGGCCGTCTGCTGCTCGAGATCGTCGAGCTCCAGCGAAACCAGCGCCAGGGTGGCGGCGCCGGCGAGCAGCAGCGCAAGGGCGGCAAGATTCGGGCGCCGCTGCGACGTGGCGGCAAAATCGATGTCGAGCATGCTCATACGCTTCGCACTGCCTCGCGCCTTGCGGCGGTCCATGCCAGGGCGCTGCCGAGGCGCTGCAGGTTGTCGGCCGGAAATGGCGCCGGGCAGATGTCGGCGCCTTCGCCGCACAGCAGCAGCCGGCCCTCACCCGGCGCGATGCCGGCGGCGATGGCGCTGCGCGCGACGAGGCCGGCGAGCAGCTCGCCAGCTTGGTCGGGCGACGTCACCGGCTCACCGTGCAGGGCATGCCAGCGACGCTCGCGCAGCAGGCCGAGATTCAGCCGGCCGGCCTCGAGCACGGCAAACCAGGCGATGCCGCGCGGCAGCTTGCGCTGCCAGCGTTCGGCAGCGGCGGCGAAAAGCGGGCGCAGGCTGCCCAGACGACAGCCGTGCGACTCCGCCACCTGGCGCAAGGCCGCCGGCAGGGTATCGTCGATCGCGCAGGCCGGTGTCGGCACACCCGGCGGCTCGCTGGCGCAGCGCACCTGCCAGTGGCGGGCGAGTTCGCCGTAAGTTTCACGAAAGCCGTGTCGCGCAACCGCTTCCTGTTCGGCGGCGGTATCCGCCCCGGGCTGCCACGGCAGCAGTTGCCAACGCGTGAAGTGTTCGGAGAGCACGATGTCCAGGCGCGGCGCCAGGATGGCGGCAAGTGCTGCCGGCACGTGCGCGGCGCCGGACGCAGCGCGCGGCGGGCGCGTTTGCAGCGCGTGATCGAGCGCTGCCAGGGGCGCGCGCCATGCTGCGGCTTCGCTGTCCGCCACGACGGCACGGGTTTCAGCGCCGCCGTCGCGCCGCAGGCGCAGAGCGCCGGGCGCCAGCAGCACCTCGATGCGTTCGGGCAGCAAGCGCGGCGCTCTGCTCACGAGACCACGCGATCGAGTTCGGCGAGGCTGGTCTCGCCGCGGCGCACCAGATCCAGCCCGGCCTCGCGCAGCAGGCGCGTGCCGTTCTTCTGCGCCGCCTCCTTGATCTGGCGCACCGGTTCGCGCGCCGAGATCATTTCGCGCAGCAGGTCGTCGAGCATCAGCACCTCGGCGATCGCCCGGCGCCCCTTGAAGCCGGTGCCGCGGCACTGGGCGCAGCCCTTGCCGCGGCGAAAGCGGAAACCATCCGTGTCTTGCAGTCCGGCCTGCGTGAGCAGTTGCAGCGAAGGCTGGTCGTCCTCGCTGCATTCGGGGCAGTTGATGCGGATCAGGCGCTGGGCGACGACGCCGTTCAGCGCCGCGACCAGGCTGTAGGCGTCGACGCCCAT
This sequence comes from Pseudomonadota bacterium, assembly GCA_043826925.1. GTDB lineage: Bacteria > Pseudomonadota > Gammaproteobacteria > Burkholderiales > Rhodocyclaceae > Sulfuritalea. Next base: position 14,340 of record JBDRPN010000034.1, on the reverse strand, counting down.
GTGGGTGAAGCGGCCGAGCACGTCGAAGGCGTTGTTGGCATGCACCGTGGTGAATACCAGGTGGCCGGTCAGCGCCGCCTGCACGGCGATGGTGGCGGTTTCGCCGTCGCGGATCTCGCCGACCATGATCTTGTCCGGGTCGTGGCGCAGGATCGAGCGCAGGCCGCGGGCGAAGGTGAGCCCCTTTTTTTCGTTGACCGGAATCTGCAGCACGCCGGGCAACTGGTACTCGACCGGATCCTCAATGGTGACGATCTTGTCGTGGCCGTGATTGATCTCGCCGATGGCGGCGTAGAGCGTGGTGGTCTTGCCGCTGCCGGTGGGGCCGGTCACCAGCAGCATGCCGTAGGGTTCGTTCGACAGGCGGCGCAGCGCATCGAGCGTGGCGCCTTCGTAGCCGAGGGCTTCCAGGCGCAGGCCGGTGACGCTGTCGGTGATGCGCTGGCGATCGAGGATGCGCAGCACCGCGTCCTCGCCGTGGATGCTGGGCATGATGGAGACGCGCACGTCGATGCGGCGGCCACCGCCGTTGATGCGAAAGCGGCCGTCCTGTGGCACGCGGCGCTCGGCGATGTCGAGTTCGGCCAGAACCTTGATGCGCGAGATCACCTGCTCCGCGGTTTCCATGCCCTGCACACCGCCGACGCTGACCAGCACGCCGTCGATGCGGTACTTGACGAAAATGCCGCCCGGCGCGGTTTCCAGGTGGATGTCGCTGGCGCCGGCCTTGAGCGCGTCGTAGAGGGTCGAATTCACCAGGCGCACCACGGGGCTGCCATCCTCGCCGATGCTTTTGAGCGAGATTTCCTCGCCCTCGGTATCGTCGACACTGCCGCCGCCGGCATCGGAAACGATGCCGTCCATGGCGCGCAGCGATTCCTCGTAGCTCGCCATATAGGCCGCGATGTCGCCGGCCGGCGCTAGGTGCAGCGCCAGCGGACGCCCGGCGCGCAGGCGCGCCCAGTCGGCCAGCGCGAAATCGAAGGGGTCGGCGATCGCCAGCAGCAGCGCGGCGTTGCCGTCCTGCAGCGGCACGCAGCCGCGCTGCAGGGCCTCGCCGAAGGGAATGCACTCGAAGCCGGCCGTCAGCGCCTGCATTTCCGCCAGACCCATGACCGGAAGCCGCACCGTGGCGCCGAGGCGGGCCGCGAAATCCCGCGGTCCGAGGCTGCTGGCGGCCGCGAGTGCCGCCAGCAGCGGCTCGCCGTGGCGACGGGCGGCGGCGATCTCGGCGGCGCTGAAGGGCGGCGCCGGCGCCGTGGCGAAACTGCCCGGTGCGTTCATCGTATGCTCTCCGCCAGTTGGAAGATCGGCAGGTACATGAAGACCACGATGACGCCGATCACCAGGCCCATGAACAGCATCAGCACGGGACCGAACAGGCGTGTGGCCCAGTCGGCCCAGCGCGCCATTTCCTCGTCGTGAAAGCCGGCGGCGCGCTCCATCATCTCTCCCATGTTGCCGGCGCGCTCGCCGACGCGCAGCATGCGCAGCGCTACCGGCGTGCTCAGGCCCTCATGTTCGAAGGCGACCGAAAGCGCAATCCCCTCGGTAACCTTGATGCGCGCGCGTTCGAGGGCCGCGGCGAGGCTGGCCGACAGCAGACCCGAGACCATTTTCATCGATTGCGGCGAGGGAATGCCGCCGCGCAGCAGCATGCCCAGGGTGCGGTAGAGGCGCGCCAGCTGGAATACGCGCAGGCGTTCGCGCAACGTCGGGATGCGCCAGACCAGGCGCTCGCCGAGGCGTCCCAGGGCGGCGCGACCCTGGTGGCTGACCAAGGCGGTTGCCGCGCCAATGACAACGGCAAGAAGCAACGGCCACAGGTTTTCGACCAGACCGCCCCATTCGAGCAGCAGGCGCGATATCAGGGGCAGTTCGCCGCCAAAATCCTGGTAGATGTGGGCGAAGCGCGGCACGACAAAGCCCATGAGGAACAGGATCACCATGCCACCCACCACCATCAGCAGAACCGGGTATAGCGCGGCGCCCATCAGGCGGCTGCGCAGGCCATCGAGTTGGGTGGCATAGGCCGCATAGCGCGACAGGGCTTCGTCGAGACTGCTGGTGCGCTCGCTGGCGCGGATCGCGGCAATGAACAGGGCGGGGAAGGTGGCGGTCGAGGCCTCGAGCGCGGCAGACAGCGTCTTGCCCTCGCGCAAGGCGTCGTGTATGCCGTCGAGCACGCTGCGTACCGCCGGTCGCAACTCCTTTTCACGCAGGGCGTCGATGGCCTCCAGCACCGAGATGCCCGAGCGCAGCAGGGCCAGCAATTCCTGCGCGAACAGCAGCAATGGGAACTCCTTGCGCCGGCCCAGGCTCAGGGATGCCTGTGACACCGAGAGCACGGTGCAGCCGAGCGCCTCGGCACGGCGCACGGCCTCGCTGGAATCACTGGCGTCGAGCGTCAGGCGGGTGATGCCGCGGCCCGGTTGGAGCGCTTTGATGGTGTACTCCATTGCGGGTCACCAGTTGGTGATGTCCTCGGCCTCGCCGGCACCGCCCGGCTGTCCATCCTTGCCATGGGACATCAGGTCGAATTCGCCGTGGTCGCCGGGCGACTTGTAGACGTAGGGGTGGCCCCAGGGGTCCTGCGGGACGGTTTTCTTCAGGTAGGGACCCGACCAGCGGGCCAGACCGGATGGCTGCTCCATGAGGGCGACCAGACCCTGTTCGCTGCTCGGGTAGCGACCGACGTCGAGGCGATACTGGTCGAGCGCCTTTTCCAGCGCGTCGAGCTGCGCGCGAGCAACCTTGGTCTCCGACTTGCCGATCTGCGCAAACAAGCGCGGCCCGACAAAGCTGGCGAGGAGGCCGATGATGACCATCACCACGAGCAGTTCGAGCAGCGTGAAACCACGCGGTCTGGATGGGCTGGAATGCATGTTCATGGTTTGGCGGACAGGTCGCTGCGGCGCGACGGCGGGGATCAATGCGAAGTGCCGGAGTCTAGGCAGGCTTTGTGACATGACGGTGAAGCGTGGGCGGCGGATGCTGCGCGTCCGTGGTCCGTTCGGACTATCCATCGGCTTCGCCGCAGTGCCGGCGGCTTGCGTCGGCTTGAGTGGGCGGCAACAATTTCTCCATCAACCTGACATCAAGCCCGGTCATCATCCGCATCTTCTTTCATTCCATCGGGATGGCGAGCCATGCACCGCGAATCGATGATCGACTTGCTGGTACTCGATTGCTTCGAGAAGATGACAGACTCCTCGCGCGGATTCTGGCTGCTGTCCATTCTGCGCGAGGGTTTCGTCGGCTTTGCGAATATGGATGACGCGCAACTGCTTGACGAGTTCGTTCGCAGGGGACTCCGGGTCCGCGAGGAGACCGTGATCGGGCACGACGACTGGGACGACGCCAACGGCGTTGATAAATGGCCCTTACTGCCTGCCGGTACAGCCTATCCGGCCGAGGAACGCGAGCGCTGAAGCCGGGGCGATCCTATCGCCGCGCTTCACCAACGGCGCGCCGATTGCCGCGATGTCCGCCACGATCGAATTGCCGCCCGAGTTCAGCCGCCTGTTTGCCGAGTTCCCTGGCTTTGCCGATGTGCGCCGGGTCGCCCGTGCGGATACCTTCTGCAAGAACGTGCGATTCCTCGCGACGGATGTCGGCGTAGTCGCGCAACAGCCGAATGGCTGCAGCGGACGGGAGTTCCGGGTTGATCGGCAAGCGCGAAAGCTGGTCGAAGCTGCGTTCGTAGTGCTCCGCGATGCCGGCGTCGAGGCGAGCGGCCAACTGCTCGAAGCTAAGCTTGCGCTGATTCCCTTCGGCGACCAGGGCTGACCACTCTTCGCCAATGGCAGCTTCTTGGTTCAGGAATTGCGCTATTTCGTCGCGCGCCGCACTTTCTTCGCGCCAGCGATATCCGGGCGGCGGCAGATTGACAATGGCGATGCAGACGGCAGCCGTCGCAGCACCGGCTGCCGCCAGGCGGGTGAGCCGCTTGATCGACTTGGCGGTCCGGAGCGGTCGGTAAAATGTGAGGCCGAGCAGGGTGCCAGTGGCCAGACCGCCGATGTGGGCGGCATTGTCGATGCCCGGAACCAGCAGGCCAAAGGCCACCACGGCTACGGAAAATGCGGCAGCGCCCCAGAACAGCCACGCAAACTCCCGTGGATGCAGGGAGTGTCTTTCGCGCCACAGGGCGACCAGCAGCGCTCCGTAGAGCCCGAAGATCGCCCCCGAGGCCCCGGCGGAAACTGCCTGGTTCCCCTGAATGGCCAGCGAAACCACGTTGCCGACCAGTCCGCTGCCCGCATAAAGGGCGACGAATCGCCCGGAGCCATAGATGCGCTCCACGAAATTGCCGCCGTCCCAGAGCGCCCACATGTTCATGGCCAGGTGCACGATGCCGAAGTGGATGAACATGGCAGTGCCGAGCCGCCACCACTGGCCATCCTGAGTGGCCGGACCGAAGTTGGCGCCCCAGGCCAATTGAACGTTGTTGGGCGAGTGCCAAAGGCCGGCGCCGAAACCGATCATTGCGACAAAGACAAGGAGATTCACGGCCATCAGGACGCAGGTTGCCGGCACTTGCCGTTGACGTGCGCGAAGGTGATCTGCAAGTGTCTCGGACCTCGTCTGCGAGGCCCGAACTTCATCTGAATTTGTCATGTGCTTCTGGTCAGTTCCATCGCCTTTTGTTTGGTTTCGTGGCCCTGTAATACCAGACCGCGGTTATCTGCCTGCAACCGTGGCGCAATACTGCCGCAACCGCATGTCGACAGAATGACGGTCCGCAATCAAGGAGGAAGAACCCATGTCCCTATCCGACCGGCGCCGATATCCGCGCTTTCCATTTCATTCAAGGGCCCAGATGCTGGTCGACGTTCGCGAGTTCAAAGGCACCTTGATGGATATTTCCCTTTCAGGCGCACTGTTTGCCGTCGATCAGCCTCCTGGTTTGTCGCCGGGCATCGAGTGCCGCCTGGTCATCCATCATCGCCGGAAGCATGCCGCTGAAGGCATGCGCGGCACGATCGCCTATTGTGCCTACCACCTGATTGGAATCGAGTTTCTGGAAGTCGACGGTGCGGCAGAAAACGATTTGCGCCTGATGATCGACATGAACCTGGCTTTACCGCAGCTACTCAAGCGGGATCTGCCGGCGCTGCTGCGCTAGGTCGTATCGCGTTGGCGCAGTTGAAAGTGTGCCAGTCATCAAGCCTTCACACTTCATGAGCACCATCGCGTCTTCGATCAAGCTCAGCAGGCGCTCCTCGGCAGACAGCCACCATTTTCTGCCGCCGCGTCGACTCTCGATGACAAAGAACAGAAAACCGCCCACCGACGAGGCACCTCAGCGCCAGTTCGTCTTTATCAGCGATGGACGGCTGCAGGAGGCGCCCACAGTGCGACATCTGTTGCGTTTCCTCGATCCGGTCAGGACCGATGACACCTGCCAAGGCGTTCTGGATCGCTTTCTCGCCAACAGTGCAATTTATGCCCTGCCGGTTGTCGATGCAGCATCCAGGCCAGTCGCGTTGGTGGACCGCAAACACTACGTCGAATTTTTCAGCAAGCCCTTCAGTCGGGAAGTCTTCGGCCGGCGCAACATTCTCGAACTGCTTGCCTACGGGGAATATGAAAACAGCGAGCCGATCGTCGTCGAGGACAACTGCGGTGTCGAAGAAGTGGCGCAAATGATCATCGATGCCGGCATGCAGCACATGGTCAGCGGCTTTTTGGTCAGCAGCCGGGGCCTCTACCTCGGCGTCGCAAACGGCCACGATTTGCTGAATATCATCACCCAGCGCAAACAGGCGGAACTTCATTATCTCGCGCACTACGACGGCCTAACCGGCATTCCCAATCGCATGCTGCTGGGCGATCGCCTCGATCAGGCTTGCCGCGATGCGAAGCGCAAGGGACGTCTCGCGGCCTTGCTGTTCATCGACGTTGACCGATTCAAGCAGATCAACGACTCTCTTGGCCATAGCGCCGGCGATGCGGTGCTGCGCAAGGTCGTCGATCGACTCAAGGCTTCGGCACGCGACGTCGACACGGTGGCGCGTCTCGGCGGCGATGAGTTCGTCATTCTGATGGAGGATCTGGACGATCCGGCGGACGTGGATTTGGTTGCACAGCGGTTGGTGAATTCGATGCGCGAACCGATCGAGTTGCTTGGCCATTCGCTGGTCGCCACGGTCAGTGTCGGCAGCGCAATCTATCCCGTAGATGACGGCGAAATCAGCCCGTTGTTGGCCAAGGCGGACGCTGCGATGTATGCGGCCAAGGCAGCGGGTCGCAATCGTTTCTGCAGGTATTCGCAGGACACGGCGATGTACAACCCGGCGCGCATGGCGCTGGAGAACGATTTGCGCCGAGGCATCGAGCGCAACGAACTAGTGCTGCATTACCAGCCGCAGGTCGACATAGCATCGCAGGAGATCTGCGGCGTCGAGGCGCTGGTGCGCTGGCAGCATCCGGAACTTGGCTTGGTCGATCCGGGGCAGTTCATTCCCATAGCCGAGGAAAGCGGTCTCATCGTTCCGCTCGGCGAATGGGTGCTGTGCGAAGCCTTCCGTCAACTACGCGAATGGAAGGCGCAGGGGCTGCCGCCGCTGCGCATGTCGGTCAATATTTCAGCGCTGCAGTTCCGCAACGGCGACCTTCCGAACTTTCTGGCGGACCAGATGGCGGCCCACGACATCGATCCGCGCTACATTGAGCTCGAACTGACCGAGAGCGTTCTGATGCATGACGTGGACGAAGTGCTGCAAACCCTGCAGGAGATCAAGGCGATCGGAGTCAGCCTCGCCATCGACGATTTCGGCACCGGCTTTTCCAGTCTCAGTTACCTGCGGCGCTTTCCGATTGACCGGCTCAAGATCGATCAGTCTTTCGTTCGTGACATCGAGCGCACGCCAGCCAACGAGTCGATCGCGCGCGCCATCGTGGGACTGGCAAACAGCCTGTCTCTCGAAATCGTCGCCGAAGGCATCGAGACAGTCGCGGAGAAAGCGGTCTCGAGCACTTGCGCTGCACCGAAGGACAGGGCTACCTGTTCGCCAGGCCCCTGCCGGCCAAGGACATCCTTGCCTGGATCACCTTGCAGCGCACGAATCGCGTCATCACCGACCTGTTCGACGCGGCGATTCCCGACTTCCTGCTTCAGGGCCAGCCTCAGGCTTAACCACGTTGGGCATAAGGTTTGCTGCTTCGCCGGCAAGCGATAGCCAGTTAACCTTGCATATCCGCATCGGGTCAGGCTGCATTAAAAACGTAACAATTCGAGCCGGTGCAGCGACTAAAATAATTGCGCCACCACAATTCCCAGGGTGCTCAAAATGATCTTTTATTCTTTTTTTCGGGATGACCCGCGTATACGTACTGTTCGCGCGGGAACTGAACTTTTTCACCGGGGTGATCCGGCAGATCTGATGTACGTCATGATCAAAGGCGAGGCGCGCATTCTGGTCGGCGATCGCGTGGTCGAGGTACTCATACCGGGAGCGATCGCCGGCGAAATGGCCTTGATCGACGGGCAGCCGCGGTCGGCCACGGTCGAGGCCTTGACCGATTGCGAGTTCGTCTGCGTCGACGAGAAGCGTTTCACATTTCTTGTCGCCGAGACGCCGGACTTCGCGCTCGGCGTCATGAAGGTGCTGGCAGAACGTCTGCGCAGCGCCGATCACCTGATCGCCTAGCGTCGCCGGGGCGGGCCGCCGCGTCGGTTGGGGTGGCTAGTGTCCCGCCGGCCGGCCGGTCGATATCCAGCGCGTGCAGGAGGCGCGTCGCGAGTTCCGTCGGACTGTGATCGACGACCTCGGCCGGGACGCCGAAGCCGGTGATCAGGCGCTCCGCATCCTCGAAGCCGTAGGACACGATGAAGGGATGCATGCCGCAGGAGACTGCTGCGGCGTAATCGCGGTATTCGTCACCGCACGCAAAGGCGCGCGCCGGGTTGATGTCGAACAACTGGCGCGCGGCGTGCATCGGTGTCGTTTTGTCCTCCCCAAGTGAAATGCAGGCCATGTAGTCGAAGGCTTCGCTGTCGATACCATGGCGTCGGAACAGTTGGCGTAGCGTCTCCTCGGGCTCGATGGTGACGTTGCGCGTGACCAGCCCGACACGTATCCCCGGCGCGTCGACCAGGGTCGAAACCAGTTCGGCGATTCCCGGATAGAGCTGGGCCTCGTGCCGATAGACTTCGGTCAGTGTGGCCAGCAACTTCTTGCGACTTTGCTTGCCGAATTGCTGGCGCAAATTGTTCGGCAGTTCGCGCAGGCCGCCGAGGTATTTGAACAGCTTGCGGCGCTTGCGGAAGCGTTCCTGGTCACCGATATCCATATCGTGGCGCAGGAAGGTGGCCTTGATGGCCTGAAACGCGTCAATTATGGTTCCGTCGGCGTCGAAGATCACCAGCCTATCGTGTGACCGGTACATGGTCCACAGCACCGCTGCGTCTGCCGACGAAAAGATAGTAAGGCGCCTGCAGTTTTGGAAGGTAGGGTAGGGCGGCGCGCCGCTGGTCCGTCCAGGCGTCAGGGAGATAACCGAGCAAGGTGGGCAGGTGGGCGGCAGAAAGACGCACGCCGTCGTGGGCAAACCAGCGCTGCCAGAAACCATTGGCAAGCGTGCCGCCGGAGTTGGGCAGATGGAAGTCGACCACTCCGAGCCGACCGCCAGGCTTCAGCATGCGGACCGCGTTGGCAATCACCGCTTCCCAGTCGGGAATCATGGTCAGCGCATAGGACAGGAATACACGGTCGACCGGAGCCTTCGGCCGCCAGTACGCGGCGTCGGCTTCGATGACCTCCACATTGTCGTGTGCAGCCGCGCGCTGCTGTGCGATCGCGAGCAGCGCCGGGCACAGGTCCACCAGTTGGATGGCGGCGCATTGCGGTGCGTGGCGGCCGATTCGTTCCAGGCTGCTGCCGGTGCCGCAACCGAGCTCGACCACGCGCATGCCCTTGCCGATTTCGAGGCGCTCGATCATTTCTCCGCGGCCGTGCAGCAGCCGTGCGCGAAAGGCATCGTAGCGCGCTGCCTGCGGGGCATAGAAATCCTGTAAGCGTGTCGCATGATCGCCGCGCCTGGGCCGCCCGCGGGCCAGGCGCCACAGGATGCGGGCGTCGGCGCCCAATTCAGCGATCGACATCGGCAATCATGAAGCCAGCGTAGGTATGGACACGATCCTGGTCTTGCAGGCGAGCCGCCAGTTCGCGATTGACGAGGATTATCTCGGAAAGGCGGCGACGCTCTGCGCCGACCTCGATCCAGTCGAGGAAAGCTGGATTGGCGTGCGCGCTGCGCATAAGGATCCGCGCTCCAGGCGCTGCGCGCTTGAGTATCGCATCCCATTCTTCGATCAAGGCAGCCGGATGGTAGCTGCTCATCCAGTCCATATGGTCGAGCAATACAAACCGCGAGATCGACTCATCGCGGTCTTGGAGAAACTCAGTTACCGTGCATGTATGCGGCTCAATGCAATCGGCAAGGCCGCTTTTAAGCGCGGCAAAATTGTCCGCCTTGAGGTATTCCGGACAACAGTCACGAGTGTAGCAGCCGTATAGATAGACACGCCAGAAATAGTTCGTCGTCACCGGCAGGTTGCGAAAAACATAGTCGATCGCATCGCGGATGAATCCCGCCACGCCGTCCGGATGTTGCGCCTGGACGAGGCGCCGCTGCGGGTGCGGCACGCCGATCAGGCTCATGGTAAGTTGCCGGCCGAGCACCCAGTTGATGGTGGGCGTCCATAATTCGGGCGCCACCTTTTCGTCATAGAGACGGCGCTGAATTGCGAGATCGTTGCAGGCAAAGATCTCGCGAATACGGCTTGCCAACTGAGGACGCAGGCGGAAGTAGCTATTGAAGCCGCGCGCAACGAAGCCTGCCAGGCCGTGATAATAGAAACTGCCGTGGCGGCTGGTGAACCAATTGGCGTAACGGTCCCAGTAGGTGCGGGCGAAGCTGGACAGTTCGCCGCGCAGTCGTTGCCGATAGAGATCTCGAAAGCGGGCGTGGTAGCCATCGCCGAAGATCTTGAAGTAGTCGTCGAAATCAAGGCGGCGGATCCCTGCCAGTTTGAGCTCGAGCAGCGCTGTCTGGCGCGGATTGGCGTCCACCGCGTAGATGTGCCTCGGCCCCTGCAGCGCATAGTCGAGGGCGTTGCAGCCGGCGCTGGTGATGACCAGCACGGAGTCGTCCGGGCCCAGATGCAGCGCCTGGCGGTCGACGGCAGGGTCTTCCCAGCAGGAGTTATAGACGAGGGAGCGATTGTACAGACCGTTGAAGACCTTCTGGTCCAGGCGGTCCATCAGCGTGGGCGGCGTTGGCACTGGCTCGGGCGCCAGTTGCTGATCGGGAGCATTCATGCGGACATTCGACGGTGTTGTTTCGGCAACCATAGGTCAGGCGAGTGACACTGAGATGACGGATTGATGAAGACTTCCTTGTGATTTATGCGTTCTGTGCATCCGCTATATCGGCGCGAGCGGCCACGTATCTTGCTGGAATGCCGGCGCGCACGAACAGATCGAACAGGTCTGGATCGAGGTGCCGGCGACGGGCCATGCCAGCCATGATGGCCAGCGCCTCGTCCGTCTATTTGCCAGTCTTGTAGGGGCGGTCGGTTGCCGTCAGGGCCTTGAAGACGTCGGCAACGGCAATGACTCGTGCGCCCAGGGACAGTTCTTGCGCCTGTTTGCCGCAGGGGTAGCCGCTGCCGTCTAGATGTTCGTGATGACCGCCTGCCGCGTCGGGAACCGACGAGTATTCCGGCGGAAAGGGCAGTGTGGAAAGCATAGTGATCGTGCCCAGGATATGGGCATTGATCAAATAGCGCTCTTCCTGGGTCCGCGTGCCGTTCCTCACGCTGAGGCAATGCAACTCGCCAAGATCGAGGCGATGCCGAGGTCGAGGCATGTTGTGGTGGGGTTGCGATGTTGGGCATGGGTAATCCGCCTATTGCGCCGCCGATGAGCAGCGTGACCAGCGAAAACAGCACCGCCATCGGAATATGGAAAGGATAGGTACGTCACATCGACTTCGCCGAATCCGCGGCTTGAAACGCACGCGGTCATGCCAGGCCGGATCTCGCGCTGGGCAAGGGGCGATGCTAAGGGCGCTTGGTTGCAGCGACGTTACGGCGGGGAAGATTCATCATGCCTTCATCTGCCTGCAATGCTCGCGGCGGATAGTGGCTGAAGCGATCTTGTCGCCTGGATACCCTGTGGGTTCCCGACCGGGACCGATATCCAGCGCCTTCAAACCATGAAACAGTCAAAGTCCTTCGTGCCGATACCGGAAGGTTGCGATGTCTGCGGGCAGGCGCTCGCTACGATCCTTGATGCAACCGGCAAGGCTTCCGATGCTGCGCTCACCTTGGTGCCGCGTTACCGTCCTGTCGCCGATCTCGCCAGCGGCACAATATTCGGCCACCTTGGCAGCGTTCACGGGCCGGTGGAGAAGCTTCTGTTTTCTCCCGGGCGCTTGTTTGGCGTGGCACTACGATTGGGAAGGACCGCCGATTTCATTCAGCAGTATTTCCGGGTGGTTGTCGAGGGTTTCGCCCTCAATCACGGTCAGGGTTATTTGCTGCTGCCGTTGTACGGAGGTGCTGGCGAGCTTGGTGAAGCCTGCGCCGATATGTTGGCCGACGCCACGGAGAAGGTCGCGCTGGCGCCCAAGCGCATCGTTGTCGTACATATGGGCCTTGGCGGTCTGGCCGGTGAACGGATCGAGCGTTCACTTGCAGCGGCTCGCGCCATGCGTCGTTTGGGCTTCATGCTTGCATCGGACGGGCTTACTTGTGCACGCTCGGAGCATCTGCTCTGGTCGGAGCTTCAGCCTGAATTTGCGATGATCGAGGACGGCATGTTGGACGGGTTCGATCCTAACCTCCTGCGCGCCAGCCACTTCGCTCAATTGATCGCAGCGGCGAACACACGGGGCAGTCGAGTAATTGCCCAGGGAATCGATTCGCTGGCTATGCTCAAGGTCGTGCGGGAACTGCAGGTGACGTGCGCATCCGGCGACTTCATTGGCAGGCCGGTGATGCAGCCGACGCGTACTCTCTCGGCGGCTGCGCACAAGTCTCTCACTGGCGATTCGCCCGGACAAGGCAGTCAATACCAAAGCGGCCACCGCCACCATGTCCTTGAGAAAATGCTGCAGAATATTCCACCTGTCACCCCGGAGACATTGGCGGACGAGGTTTTTTCCATGTTCGAGCGCACCCCCGATTTGCGTGCCATCGCCATCGTGAAAACGGAAACTCCGATCGGCCTGATTGCCCGCTACGACATGGTCGACAACATGGCGCGCCCGTACCGGCACGAGTTGTATGGGCGCAAGCCGTGCACCCGCTTTATGGACAAGGAGCCTCTGACCGTTGATATTCATCTGCCGCTGTCGGAGTTGTCTGAAATCCTGGTACGCGCGCATCCACGCCATTTGATCAGTGGCTTCATCATTACCGACTCCGGCCGTTACCTGGGCATCGGATCGGTTCAGGATCTGGTGCGCGAGGTTGCCTTCATGCAGATGGAGGCGGCGCGGTATGCCAACCCGCTCACTCAACTACCGGGAAATGTACCCATCAACCAGCACATTGACAATCTGCTGGTGGCCGGTGAGCCTTGCACGATCGCCTACTGTGATTTGGACCATTTTAAGCCGTTCAATGATGTCTATGGCTATGCGCGCGGCGACGACGTCATCCGGCTGACCGCGCGCATTCTTACGGAAGTGTGCGATTCGGAAAGAGACTTTGTAGGCCATATCGGCGGCGATGATTTTGTACTGATATTTCGTGTCGAGGACTGGCATGAGCGTTGCGAAAGGGCTCTAAGGATCTTCGGCGAAGAGATCCTGGGTTTTTTTTCTCGCGATGACATTGATCGCGGCGGTTATGTCACCGAGAATCGGAAGGGGCTGATGGAGTTTCACGCGCTGACTTCACTCTCGATCGGCGTGACCGAAGTAAAGCCCGGGGCCTTTCGCTCGCACCTCGACGTGTCGGTGGTGGCGGCCGAAGTCAAGAAAAAGGCGAAGGGCATCAAGGGAAATAGCCTGCATGTAAATCGGCGCACATACTGAAAAACGCCCGCCATGCCCGGCTTTGTCGAGGTATTAACCGCTACGGCGCGGCGCCAACGCCGACTTATCAAGGCGCACAGCGGTGCCTATTCTGGTCCATTCAGATCACTATGGCTTGCGCCAGCCTCAGAGTTCACATGTTCCTATTGTCATTCGCTTGTTATCTTCCCTCTGTAGATTGATCATAGGCTGCTGGATCAGCAAGGCCGTGAGATCGAATCAACATGGGAATAAAATATGCCACGCGATATGAGCTTGACCCGGTATGTTCGTTGCGAAACCTGCGGCCATCACTACCAGTTCAACATTGAGCGGTGCCCGCGCTGCCAAAGCAATCAAAATGCGTTAGTGTCAGCAAATGATGGGAAGTTCTTTGACAACCGTAGGCCGGTGGACCTCGATAATTCCCTAAAATCCATCGTCTAGCCGCTAGTCGTTGTCCCCATTGTCATGCGCTGGTCGCTGCTGGCTACCTGAGTAGGTGCCAATTTAATAATGTAATTCGTCAAGATATTACTGATTTTCTGCAAGACCCAGACGTAACTCGGTTAATGTCGCTATCTAAGAGAAGAAGGCCGAAATGCTGGCTTTTGAGAGTAGGCTTGGGCGCAAAGTGAAATTGTTCCACGCGCAGAAAGCCGCGGAAAGCGCACTGCCACAACGGTTTCGGCGGGTCGTCGAGAATTTCGTGAAACAATCTTTGTTTGGCCCCGTCCCCAACTTGAATGGCTGCTGAACTATCGGCCGCTGTCGGCCGCAGCCCAAGATGAGAGGATTGCAGCCTAAGCCGAGACTCGACTCAGAATGCTGGTGCGGGTTTTGACCGTGCCCAACCCGGGAATCCGTTCCTGCACTTGTTCTTCGCGGTGCTTCCGCGAAAATGTGTCTGTGGTTCGCCAGTAATTCCGAGATTGGCTGAATGTCGGCCTTATGTGGATATCCACATAAGGCCGAGGGCTCGCCCGTCAGGTTGATTGGCGATTGAGTGCTCTTCGGCCTCAGCGGTCATTGGACGCTTGATGCTTGAGGGGCGGCAACAATGCGTATTTCTGCCGCTCACAAATTCAACAGCAAAAACTCCGGGGCGATAAATCCGAGCGGCAGCTTATTGAAAATCGCTACTCACCCTCAGTGCCCTGAGCGGACCTAGGGAAACACTGAATAAGTATCAAACGCTGTGAACGATTTCTTTGTCATGGAGTCAGACAAAGAGTTGTGATCACAAGGGACAAGACGATGAAGCAAATGACGCTGGCAGCGACCAGAGGATTCGAGAAGCACAATCGG
>JBDRPN010000033.1:0-27225 GCA_043826925.1 Pseudomonadota bacterium | reverse complement strand
CGGCGACGCCCTTGCCCTTCTCCTTGCCTTCGGCTCTGCAATACCTGGCCATCGGACTTTCACCGACGAAGTAACGCACCATGCCTGGCGCACACGTGGAGGTGACCGGCGCTGCGCGGCTTCATCGCGCAGCGTCCAGTGACCGAAGGGAACGGGGTCGACCGCCGGGTTGGGCCTCGCACTGGCAGTAACAGACCGCGACCGCAATGCCAGAGTGAGCGCGACACGGAAGGCGCTGCACCGCACCGCCGACAACGAAGACCCACCACCGCCGCAAGCTACAGCCGAGGGAAAAAAGTCGGCGCTGGCGAGACGGCGACCACGGCGGGCCGACGCATGGAAGCGACGAACCTGGCCGACACCCGGCACGCGACGGAGCGGCAGCGGACGACCGAAGGAAAACGCCAACGGAGCACAACCCGCCGACGCCGAAGCTGTAGGCAGAAAAGTGGGCGAAGGCGAGTAGTTATGAGACATGAGGCCGACAGCATAACGGAAGCGGCTGACGACGGCGAAAGCGGAACGAAACTGAAGCGGCGAAGGCGGCACGGCCGATGTAGAACGCCAAAAAGTCGGCGCTGGCGACACGGCGGCTAACGCAACGGAGCAGGCGGAAAAACCGGACACGAACTAAGAGGCCCAACGTGATGTCGCCGACGAAACGGCGAGTAAACGGGATATGCGACAGTCGGATAATCTGGCGCTCACGGCTAATGTGCTGTATATTACAATGGGGTATCCACTTAGCTCCACTAAGCGGTTTTCCTTGCTTTTTTGCTCTTGATGTCGCCGTAGGTAATCGTTGAAGTGGCGACGGCTTGTTGCATCAGGCGATAGAAGAGCAGGCCGCGCGAACGGGAAGTTCGGCGGTTGAATCGGAACACGAATTCGTCGAGATAAGCATCCACCTGATGGGGCTGGATGGCGCCGTGGTGAGTCCCCATGATCCAGCGCTTGACGAGAGAGGCCACGCGATGGACGCCCGGCATGGAGGCATGGGCGGGAGTCTCGGCCCCGAGCATGACGTGGCGGTCGTGCGCGTAACCTGACGACGCGACAGAGCGGTAAGCGGCCGATCCATCGGTGGAAATCGTGCTGCCGGCACAGACAACATCCTGAATGAAGGGCAGCACATGGGCCTCGGTATCCTCAGGGATACGGCGCAAGCGGATACGGCCAAAGCCTTTGGGATCGAGGAGTTCCACGGCGATCACCACCAGCAGCTTGTTGGTGTTGCTTTTCCTTTTTTTTGAAGCGGTTGCGGGCGGCTTGTCGGTAATGTCCAGGTAGGTTTCATCGACCTCGACACGCCCTTTGAGCTGATCCCGGCCGGGACGAACCATGGCATGGCGGAAGCGATGAAGCATGGTCCAGGCGGTTTGGTAGCTCCCCAATCCGAGCACACGCTGTAACCCGAGCGCACTGACCCCTTGCTTTTGATTGGTCAGGTACCAGGCGGCAGCAAACCACACCCGCAGCGGGGTACGTGTCTTGTCGAAAATGGTTCCTGCCGTAATCGAAGTCTGGTGGCGGCAGTGGCGACACATCAACCGTGTGCGACTGGCCCGGTAGGCGGGCGCCATGATCGAACACGCGGGACAAACAAATCCTTGCGGCCAGCGCAGTTGCTCCAAATACGCATGGCAAGCCTCGTCCGTGGCGAACCAGTCCAGGAAGTCGTTCCAGGTTCGGGGGTAGTCTTTTCCGGAAATCGGCGGTAGTATCTGGACGTCCATCCAGTACATTCTAGCTCAAGTGGAGCTAAGCGGATAGCCAGTATATTACAACAGCACATCCAGTCGGGCTTGCAATCATGTCGAATAATTCTCCTGACCAGGTTCTTTCATCCGATTCGCCTCGTTTGCTGGATCGGGTCCGGGCCCGTTTGCGGCTTGGGCATTACGGCGGGCGCACCGAAACTGCATATGTAGGCTGGATTAAACGCTTTATCGTGTTTCATGGCAAGCGTCATCCGGCCGGCATGGGCAAGGCGGAGGTGGAGGCCTTTCTGACTCATCTGGCGGTGGCGCGCGAGGTCAGTGCGTCGACCCAGAACCAGGCTTTGAGCGCGCTGCTGTTTCTCTACAAGGAGGTGCTGGGAATCGATCTCCCCTGGCTCGGTGATGTGGTGCGGGCGAAGAAGTCGTCGCGCCTGCCGGTGGTGCTGAGTCGGGACGAGGCGCAGCGCCTGCTGGCGGCACTGCCCGACCCGGAGCTGGCCCTGATCGTGGGGCTGCTCTATGGCGCCGGCTTGCGACTGAGCGAGGTGGTGGATTTGCGGATCAAGGATCTCGATCTCGCGCGCCGCCAACTGGTAGTGCGCGACGGCAAAGGAGGCAAGGATCGCGTCAGCCTGATCCCGGTCAAGCTGGTTGAACTGCTGCGGGCGCGGGTGGCGTGGTGCCGGGCATCGCACGCGGCCGAACTGGCCAAGGGGCGCGGCCAGGCAAGCTTGCCCGAAGGCGCGGCGCGCGCGTTTCCGGGCGCCGCCAGCAGTTTCGGTTGGCAATACGTCTTCCCGGCGACGGGCCTGGTTGTCGATCCGCGCAGCGGGGCGGCAAGCCGCGGCCACGTCGATGAACGCCGCGTGCAGCGCGCGGTCAAGGCTGCGGCGGCGCGGGCCGCGATCGCAAAACCGGTTTCGCCGCATGTGCTGCGCCATTCCTTCGCCACTCACCTGATCGAGGCCGGCTACGACGTCCGCACCGTGCAGGAATTGCTGGGGCATTCCGACGTGTCGACCACGATGATCTACATCCACGCGCTGAATTCCGGCGATCGCCCGGTGCATAGTCCGCTCGACGAACTCGACGACGGTTCGCTGCGCGAGCCCGATGCGCCAGGCTATGCAGCAGCGGCGCCGTTCCGACCGCGGCGGCGCGGCGAATTCCAGCGGGAAGTTTTCAGCGCACCTTGATCTCGGTCCACATTCGCGACAGCGTGTGGCGCAGTTTCGGGTCGAAGTCGCGCAGCGAAGCCAGGGCGCGCCGCGGACGCAACGGCCGGAAGCTTGGCATGGCCTCAATGCGTCGTCAGGTAGCAGCGCGGCAGCGTCGCCCAGGTGCGATGATTGGGGCGCGCGTCGGCGCGGGCGGCGAGCACGATGGTGACGCGTTCGGCATCGCCGCCCGCCGCCCCGGGCGGGAAGTAGAAGCCGTGGCGGTAGGGCGGCAGCAGGCCGCGCGGCAGCTCGATGCGGCCCTTGGCGGCATCGACGCGGACCGGTCGCGGCGTGTCGCCATTGAGGCTGATGCCGGTGGCGGCGAGGTCGAACCAGGCCATGACGGTATAAGCCGGCAGTTCGTAGCAGCGATAGCGGCCCGGTGCCGGCGCCTGCGCGAACGCCGATCCGGCCACCAGGACCAGCACGCAGGCCAGAAGTCGGCCCTGGCGGAATGGCGACGATGGCATGACAGGCTTGCCTTTCATGCGGATTTCGATGGTTCCGGAATAGTCGGCACCAGCATGAACTGTCAGGCTTTCCATAGTCTGACTGCTCGCGAACGACGGATGCTGCCATCCTTGGTCGCCAGCGGTATACCGCTGGCGCGGGCGCTGGCGACGATGATGCGATCGGCGGGATCGCCGTGAAACCCCGCGGGCAGATTATCCAGCGCGAGAATGACGGCGACGTCCATCGGTATCAGGTTGACGACCTCGGGTGCAGCGGCGGTAGGCAACCAATGGGTCAGCGGCACATCGACCTTGAGCCTTCCCTTCGCTGCGAGCATTTGCGCTTCCCACAAACTGATGGCGGAAAGCCCCGGCGGCGTACCGGCAGCCGCAAGGGCGTCGAGGGCATCGCGCTCCCTTGCCGGAAGCTCGGGCTGGCCCAGCAGCCACCAGAGCCAGACATGGGTATCGAGCAGCAGCGGCGGCTTCATCGTGGCGTGTCGCGATTTGCCATGAAATCGCCGGCGTCGAGCACCGATTCGTCCGGCGCCGCACTGAGCGCGCCGTGGTGGCGCAAGCGCAGCCAGGCAGGCACCCCGGACGCCGCGGATGTCGTTGGCACCAGACGCGCGACGACCCTGCCGTGGCGCACGAGATCGACACTTGCGCCGTCCGTTTCGACGTGGCGAATCACATCGAGGCAATGTGCCTTGAATTTCGATACGCTGATGGCTTGAGTGGTCATTTCATGCTCCATAATGGTCATGTGCAAAGATAACACAGCAGCGCGATCCTAGCCACGTCCCTTCAGCACGTCGGGCACGAAGCGGCTGGCGGCCAGGATCAGCGTCAGGGTCAGCGCCATCAGCAGGGTCGAAATGGCATTGACCTCGGGCGTTACGGCGACCTTGATCATGGAGCAGATCTGCAGCGGCAGGGTGATGCGGCGGAAGGTGGCCCAGGGCGTCGCGCCGGGGTCGCGCGCGCACGATCACGGCGACGAAGCCGATGCTGAAGGTGATGTGGGCGACCAGGGAGCGAAACATCCTTCACGGCTTCGAGCGTGCCGAAGCGGCGGGTTACGTTGCGGATTTCGAGCAGGGCCAAGGCGCAGTTACAGGACGCGCAATTGCAGGGCCGGCTTCAGCCGGCCACGGTGCAGGACGTGACGGGTGTAGGGCCGACTTCAGTCGGCCAGGGGTGGGTGGCGGACTGAAGTCCGCCCTACGCGCCCTACGGTCCGCCCTACGGCGGCAATCGATTTTCCCCGGCACGGCCTTATCCATCCTGATTGATGGTCGCGATCAGCTCCTGCAGCACCGTCTCGGCCTTTTCGTTGGCGATCTGGCAGGTGCCGGCGTTCTCGTGGCCGCCGCCGCCGTAGTACAGCATCAGCTCGCCGATGTTGGTGTTGGAACTGCGGTTGAGGATGGACTTGCCGGTGGCGAATACCGTGTTCTGCTTCTGCACGCCCCACATGAGGTGGATCGAAATGTTGATCTCCGGATACAGCGCATAGATCATGAAGCGATTTACGGCATAGATGATGTCTTCGTTGCGCAGGTCCAGCACCGCCAGATTGTCGTAAATCGTGGTGCAGCGCCGGATCTGCTCCTTGGCGCGGTCGGCGTGGTCGAAATACAGATCGACGCGCTCCTTGACGTCGGGCAGGGCCAGGATCTCGTCGATGCCGTGGTGCCGGCAATAGGCGATCAGGTCCATCATCAACTGGTAGTTGCTGACGCGGAATTCGCGGAAGCGGCCGAGGCCGGTGCGCGAATCCATCAGGTAGTTGAGCAGCACCCAGTCCTGCGGGTCGAGGATTTCCTGGCGCGTGAAGTTTCCCGAATCGCTCTTGTCCACGGCCAGCATCATGTCGGTGAAGGGCGCCGGGAAGCGGCTCTTGCCGCCGAAGTGCTCGAACACCACGCGCGCGGCCGACGGCGCATCGGGATAGATGATGTGGTTGGGGCGTTCGCCGGGGTTGCGGAAGGTTTCCGAGAGGTGATGGTCGAAGGCCAGGAACACGCCGGGCACGAAGGGCAGATTGGTGGTGATGTCGCGCTCGGAAATCTCGACCTTGCCGTCCTGCATGTCCTTGGGATGAACGAACTTGATCTCGTCGATCAGTTCGATTTCGTTGAGCAGGACGGCACAGGCCAGACCGTCGAAATCGCTGCGCGTCACCAGACGGTATTTCTTGTCGGACATGTGGCTTCCTCCAGAAGACTCAGACGTGGAGGGGATTGTATTCCAGAGTCGCGAGGATGCCGTGCGCGGCATAAAACACCGCCAGACGCTGCGGCAGGCCTTCGTCGGCGAACAGCACGGCATAGGCTTCGAGCTGCGCCCGATAGCGCCCGGCGTGCGTCCGCAGGCTCTCGGGTTCGGCATGCTGGCCGAGATCGGCGGTCTTGTAGTCGATGATCCAGCGCACCCCGTCCTCGACGAAACTGCGATCGACGACGCGGGTTTCTGCCGTAGCGCCAGCGCCAACTCTTGTCAGCGCCAGTTCGGCCGCGGCGTCGGCGCGGCGGCGCAGCACCCATTGCCCGTCCCGGCTTTCCAGCGTGATCGCCAGCATGCGCGCCACCCGCGCCGCGCCGGATCGGGCCTCGGCCGGCGACCAGCCGCGACTGGCCAGCCAGCGCTCGAAGCCGGGCTGGCGTTCGCCCACGCACTGCGCGGGCCAGGCCTCGGGATCGGCGGCGACGAGTTCCAACACGGCGTGGGTCAGGGTGCCGACCGCGGCGGCCAGCGCATCGGCGGTCTCTTCGCGGAGCGGCGGCGCGGCCTCGATCATGGCCGGCGCCCGCCATGCCGGTGGGATGGCAGGCGCCGCGAGGCGCTGCAGTTGCGGCACGAAATGCGCAAGCTCGTCGCCGGCTTCGAGAGTTGGCGTTGGCGGGACGGCGGTCGTAGTCGCGTAGTCGGCCGCGAAGTCCGCTTCGAGCAGCGGCCACAGCCGACCCAGCGGCGAGGCGCTGCGCGGCGCGGCCGGCGCGCCCATCTCGTCGCGGCGCACTACCCCGACCAGATGCAACCGCCGCACCGCGCGCGTGGCGGCGACGTAGAGCACGCGGGCTTCCTCGTTGCGGCTGCGCTCGCGCTCCATGCGCTGCAGGAAATCATAGGCGCTCGGTGCCCCCGCCTTCTTGCCGCGACGCGGATTGACCGGCGCCGCGACCAGGCGCTCGCCGCCGGCCAAGGCAAAGCTGTCCCAGGCCAGCAACGGCATGTCGCGCCCGGCAGGTTCGCGATGCAGGCCCGGCAGGATCACGGTGTCGAACTCCAGCCCCTTGGCCTTGTGGATGGTCATCAGTTGCAGGCGACCGTCGGCCTGCGCATCGGGCGCGGCGTAGAGGCGCGCCATGTCGTCTTCGAGGCTGTCGAGCATGAAGCGCCCCGCTGCATCCAGCGCGTCGAGCCGGGCGAAGAAAGCCTGCGCGTCGGCGGCATCATTGGCACCGGCCAGGCAGGCCGCGCCGCCGAGCTTCTTCCAGGCATCCTCGACCAGCCGCCGGCGCCGCTGCCGGCCCTGCCCCGCCAGCGCCTCGGCCAGCACCTCGCGCAGATGCAGCAGGCGCTGCCGGCCGTCGGCCGAGAGCCGCGCAATGCGTTCGGCATCGTGCAGCAGCGACCAGATGGTGCTCTGCTGATCGTCCGCGCCCAGCGCGTGCAGGTCGGCCAGTTGCAGGCCGCACCAGGGCGCGCGCAGGATCGCCAGCCAGTGCAGGCGGTCGGCCCGGTGATGCAGGGCGCGGGTCAGCGAGATCAGGTCCTGCACTGCCTGACGCCCGGCCAGGGGCTCGATCTCGACCGCCGAGAAGCGCCAGCCCGCGCCATGGCGGCGGATCGCCGCGACCAGCGCCGACAGGTGGTCGCGCGCCCGCACCAGCACGGCAATGTGGCGTGCCGGGTCGACGCGCCATTCGGCCTCGATCAGCGCGATGATCTGCTGCGCCTCGGCGCGCGCCGCCTGGTCCGGCTCGGCCACCACGGCATGAAACTGCACGCCGCCCTGCTCCGCCGCCGCGCGCGTGGCGACGAATTCGCGGTAGCGGATTTCGCCGCGCAAGGGATCGTCCGCCGCCGGAAACACGGCCGGGAAGCAGGCATTGATCCAATCCACCACCTGCGGGCAGGAGCGGTTGTTGCGCGACAGGCGCAGGCGCGTCAGCCGCAGGGCGCCGATGCCGCGCTCGGCGACGCGCAGGAACAACCCGACGTCGGCCTTGCGGAAACGGTAGATCGACTGCATCGGATCGCCGACCGCGAACAGCGTGCGGCCATCATCAGGCTGCCAGCCGGCCGTCAGGCGTTCGAGCAGTTCGATCTGGGTCGGGCTGGTGTCCTGGAACTCGTCGACCAGCAGGTGGCGGATGCGGTAATCGAGGCGCAGGCCGAGTTCGGTCGGGTCCATCTCGTCGCCCAAGGCGGCGATCGCACGCGCCGCCAGCTCGCCGAAATCGACCTCGCCGGCTTCGCGGAATACCAGCCAGAGTTCGGCGGCGGCGAGCTTCATCAGGCGCGCCAGCGCACGCACCACGTCGTCATGATCGTGATCGGGCGCCGGCAGTTCGCGCAGGCGCTGCAGGGCGCCGACCGCCGCGCCGTCGAGCGCGGCCAGGCGTTCCAGCATGGCGTCCTTCTGCGGCTTGAATTCCTTGCCGGCCGGGAAGCCGTTTTTCACATTCACGGTCTTGCGCGGCTCATCCTTCTGCGTCAGCAGGAACTCGGCGAGTGCGCGCCAGCGCGGCAGTTGTTCGGGCTCCGTCTGCAGCGCGTCCGTCCAGCCGGCGAGCGTCCAATTCGCGGAGTCCAGATTGGCCGCGGCGAAGCGCGCCAGCGGCATCCACGGCGCCTGCCAGGGGTCGTCGAGGACAGCCGCGACCAGCGCCAGTTCCTCGGCAACCATTTCCTCCAGCGCCTCGCCGATCGCCGCTTCGGGGTCGTCCAGTTCGGCAATCTCGCGCCACTGCTCGCGCCGCGCCAGCATCGCGGCCAAGAGCCGCGCCAGCCGCGCCACGTCGTTGTCGAGATGCGCCAACGCGGTGGCCACCGCCTCGGCGTGTTCGCGTTCGTCTTCGCCCTTGGCTTCGAGATGGTCGAGCGCGCGCCGCGCGGCTTCCTCGTAATGCCGTTTGGCGTCTTCGGCCACCGCCGGCTGCGCGCCGAAGCGCGACAGCAATGGCATCTGCCGTGCCAGCCCGGCGCACAGCGCGTCGATGGTGGTCAGGCGCAGGCGTCCCGGCTGGGTCTCGATCTGCCAGCCGAGTTCCTCCGAGCGCGCCAGCGCGGCCGTCGCCAGATCGAAGGTGATGCGCTTGTGCGCCAATTCGGGCGCCACGCCGGCGCGCGCCAGTTCCAGGCTTTCGGCGATGCGGCTGCGCATCTCGCCGGCGGCCTTGTTGGTGAAGGTGATGGCGATGATCTCTTCGGGTTCCTCGACGCAGGCCAGCAGGCGCAGATAGCGCTGCGTCAGGAGTTCCGTCTTGCCCGCGCCGGCGGGCGCCTCGACGATGAAGGAGGCCAGTTCCAGCGCGCGGCGGCGGTTGTCCTCGTCTTCGCGCAGCAAGTCCGTCATTGCTCTTCCTCGAATTGCGCCTTGCGCTCGGCGAGGCGCAGCAGTGGAAGAACATCGCAGTAGGCCAGTTGCTTCTCGTCGTCGAAGACCACGGCCGCGGTGCCATTTTTCACTTCGCGCGCGATCTCGCGGATGCGCTCGGCCCAGAGACTGCGCAGAGCGTCCCAGTCGGGAAACTCGTCCTCCGCATAGCGCCGGCGCTGGGCCGCCAGCGACTTCAGTTCGGGCAGCAGGCCGTCATCCTGCGCCACGCCGAGAAAGCCCGGCGCATCCGGCGTGACGCGGGCCAGCGCCACCGCCGCCAGGTCGCGGTCGGGGAAGGCCAGCGCGGCGTAGATCGGCAACTGCGGTTCGCCGATGCGCGCATCGGCCCAGCTGTCGGCCGAGACGCTGCGCCCGCTCTTGTAGTCGATCACCACCAGCCGGCCGTCGTCGAGTTCGTCGATGCGGTCGATCACCACGCGCACCGGCAGGCCCTCGATGTCGAGTTCATGCTTTTCCTCGCAGGCGATGACGCGGAAGGCCGCGCGCTGCGCCTCGACATCGAGCCAGACCGCCAGCAGCGCCTGCAGCCGCTCGTCTTCGAGCTGGCGCAGGCGCGGCGGCAAGGGCTCGGTCTCACGCCTGTCGAACTCGGCCAGCGCCTGCGCCACGACGCGGCGGATTTCGGCGCCGCGGGCATCCGCGTCCATTTGCAGCAGGTAGGCAAGAGTGCGCCCGCGCCAGAATTCCTCCAGCGCCGCGTGCAACAGCGAGCCGCGCGCCATGGCATCGAGCGCAAGAGTTGGCGCTGGCAACACGGCGGCGCCGAGCCGGTATTGATAGAAACCCCAGGCCGGACACACCGCCTGCGCCGCCAGCAGCGCCGTGCCGCCGCGCACGCGTTCGGCGGCGCCGACGGGGGGGGCACGCGCATCATCGATGCGCTCCATGATGGCGTCGTCGATGCGCACCGAGGCGCTCGCGGTCGGCGATGGAAACTCGCCAAGCGCAATCCCGGCCAGCAAGGGGCTTGCCCGCAGCGGCCGTTCGCCGTCGCGCTGCGCCCAGGAGAACACCACTTCGGCCGCGCTCTCGCACCACCCGGCCTGCAGGCTCTGCGCCTGCTCGGCCAGGCTGTCGGCACGCGCCGCGGGAATCCCCGCGCGGCGCTGCAATTCGGCCGGCAGCAGCGGATTCGGCCGCGGCGCCGGCGGCCAGGCGCCTTCGTTCACGCCCATGACCCAGAGCGCGTCGACCGGCCCCGCCAGCGCATCGCCCAGGCTGCAGACTTCGACCCGCGCGATGCCCTGTCGCGGCGCCGCGAAGGCCTGATCGCGGCAGTGTCGCTGCAACTGGCGCAGCGCCTCGCCGGCATCGATGCGCCCGAGCACCGCATCCAGCGCCTGCAGCCCGCCCAGCGCCGTGCGCAGTTCATCGCAGGCCGCTGCTTCGGCCGCCAGGGGCGGGCGCTGGCCGGGCCAGCCCAGCGCCGTCAGCAGCGCCGCAAATCCGCCGCCCCAGGCGGAAGGAAGCTGGCGGCGCGGCGCGGCGCGCGCGGCATCCTGCAGCGCGCCGAGATGCACCAGCAGTTGCGGCACCGCCAGTGCCGCACGCGCATCGCCCGCCAGCCGCCCGATGGCGCGGACCAATCGTTCCAGGCTGGTTTCGGGCGGCAGCAGTTCGCGCAAACCGGCTTCGACGCGCGCCCGCGCATCGGCCTCCAGCACATCGGCCGACCAGCCGCCGCCGCAGAGCAAGGCGCCGAACTCGGCCTGCGCCACGCGTTGCGGATGGACGAAGACCTGCAGCAGGCGCAGCGCGGCATCGACCAAGGGCTCCCCCGCCAGTGGCGAACCGGCGACGAAGACGTAGTCGCGCTCCAGCGCGGCCCAGCCGGCACCCACCGCATCGGGATGCAGGGCCGCTTCCAGCGCCGATTCGAGCAGCCGCCGCCGCGCCGGCAGGTCGGCCACGGCGATGCGCACGCGGGTCCGCGACACGCCCCCGGCCCCCGCGTCGCGCGCCACACGTTCGCGCGCCCAGCGCGCCGCCGCCAGACATTCGGCTTCCGCCTCGGGCAGCGCGGCGCCGAGCGCGGGCGCCGCATCGCCGCGCCCGAAATCGACACGAAACAGTGCCACGCCGCGAGCTTCGAGCACCACCAGCAGGCGCGACAGCAGCGGGTCGTGCGCAATGAAACCGGCAATGCCGATGCGCGCCGGCAGGCCGCCTAGCCCTCGCGCCACGCAGTCGATGCGCCAGGCCATGACTTCATCGGCGGTGCGCCAGCCGCCGGCGCGGCAAGCCTCGGCGACCTGCTCCTGCCAGCGCAGGAAGGCGCGGTATTCCTCGGTATGCAGGGCCGCATCCACCTCGATGCGCCAGGCCCGCTGCAGGCTCGCGGCTTCCATCGCCGCCAGCGCCATGCCTTCGCGATCGAACAGTTCGGCCGCCGCGCCGGCGTCGCGCGCGATGGCCTGCTCCCACAGGCTGCGCTCCTGCGCCCAGGTCAGAAACGTGCCCGGCACGCCCGACGGCGGAATCTCGCCGCGCAGCAGCGCCGCCGAAACCAGCGCATCCAGCCACAAGGCCGGCGTCGAACTCTGCAACGCGCGCCAGACCGTGGCGCCGCGCACGACCTGCAGCTCGCCATGCGCCTGGCGCAAGCCCACCGCCAGCCGCGCCGTGGCGCACAGCACCACCGGCTCCGGCCCGCCGGGCAGGTCGGCCAGGGGCAAAAGAGGCAGATCGGAACGGATCATCGCCGCCATGCCTCCGCATCGCGGTCACCTGGAAGTAGAAGTCTCATGAGCTTATTTGCGCTCGATAGTTGGCGTTGGCGGCACGGCGCGGCATCAGATACGCACGCATTCCTTCTCTATAAAGGAACGCAACTCCGGGCGCAAGGCCTTTTCCGTCACCAAATCCACCGCGCAACCAAGCAGATCCTCAAGATAGAACTGGACGCCGAAATAGCGTGCCGAGGTCGCCGGCCCGTCGAACGCCACCAAGACATCGACATCGTCTCCGATACCCGCGCTGTCCCGCGCAGTGGACCCGAACAAAGCGAGATGCGTCACCCCGTAGCGCTGCGCCAGGACAGGCTTGCTTTGGGCAAGAAGATCAATCGCAACTGAACGCTTCACCGTAGCCTCCATTCGAAAATGAGCTTCCCACTGCCGCTATCTTTCCACCGCACCGCCGTTCCGCCAGCGCCTACTATTGTCACTGGAGGTATCCACGTGCTCGTCATTCAGCCTTCCTTCTTCTTCAGTTTCTTGCGCACAACTGCTTCCGGCAGCGCCTTGTAATTCTCGCGATTGGCCACGCGCCGGCCGGACTTCTGCTCCAGGTCCAGCCGTGCATTACCGGCCACGGTGCCACCCTCGACGGCGGCTTCGCGGTTCCGTTCATAGCCCTGGGCATCGCGGTTGCGGGCGATCTCGGTGGTGGATGCTTCGCCCAGCATGGTGAAGATCAGTTCCAGGTCGTTCATGTGGTCGCGCAGGTTGTCGGCTGGCTTGTCGAGGCTCTTGAACTCCTTGTATTCGGCGGGCGTCATGCCGAAAGTGGCGCGGCTGATTTCGGCGGTGAGGATGGCGTACTCGCGCTGCTGCTTGACGCCGCGCTTCTGCCATTCGTTGGTAAGTTCGTCGCGGATGGCGATGCCGCGCACGCGCTTTTCGATCCACTCGTCACTGTAGCCCTTGGCTTGGTACAACTCGCGCATGCGCTTGGCGGCGAGCTCGGGATTTTCGATTTCTTCCAGGCGCTCATAGCCGACCTTGGCCAGCCAGCGCTTGAAGGGCTCGGCTTTCGGCGAGGGAATGGACTGGATGATGCGGAGCAGGCCTTCGGTATGGGAACAGTCGGTTTCGCGCAACTTGCCATCGGGAGCTTCCAGTTTCAACTGTCGACAGATTGTCGACAGTTCAATTCCGCTGATTTTTTCCCGTTGTTTGATTCGATACCAGTAGTCCCGCGGATTCGGGCTGTCGGTCAGCGCCGCGACGACATCGGTGATCGAGAAATACCACTTCCGATCATCTTCGCTCCAGATCGAGCGAATCTGCTTCGATTCAAATAGCTTGATGTTGCTCATGACATTTCCCCTCACGCTTCAGCATTCCATCAATCGTCTTGCCGAGCTCCACTTGGACGTTTATCGCGAACCCTGCATGCATCCGGGGGACATCGCTTCTTTGTCGCCGAAGGTCGCCGCGCATCACCCCGCCAGCGGCAGCATCAAGGCGCCCAGGGCGCAGAGCGTGGTGGTGACGATGAACACGGCGAGGTCGCCGCGATGGACGGGTTGCTGGACGAAGATCTGATCGGTGTACATGGGACTGCCTCCTGGTGAATGGAGCACAGTCTGCCGGCCGCTAGGCTCATGGGGTGAGCCCGCCGCCCTGCGCCGGCAAGTCCTTTTCCAGCAACTCCGGCGCCTGCAGCTCGCGCGGTAGCGCCTCGACCGGGTTCAGGTCGGCGATCTCCTTGTCCTCGCCCGCCACCTTGAGGTCGCGGAACTTGCGCGCCGAGACCAGGACGCGGCTTTCCATCGAGGCCACCGACTTGTTGTAGGCGCCGACGGCCTCGCCGAGGTTCCTGCCAACCTTGCCCCAGTGCTCGGTCACGGTGGCGATGCGCTCGTAGAGCTCGCGCCCGAGCAGGCTGATACGCTCGGCGTTCTCGGTCAGGGCCTGCTGCGTCCAGCCGTAGGCCACGGCGCGCAGCAGCGCGATCAGCGTGGTCGGCGTGGCGAGGATCACCCGCGCATCGACCCCGGCTTCGATCAGCGAGGGGTCGGCTTCCAGCGCGGCTGAGTAGAACATCTCGCCGGGCAGGAACAGCACGACAAAATCCGGCGAAGGCTGGAACTGCTCCCAGTAGGCCTTCTGGCCGAGCTTCCTGAGGTGGTCGCGCACCTGGCGCGCGTGGTCGGCGAGCTTGCGCTTCTTCTCGTCCTCATCGCTGGCCTCCAGCGCTTCGAGGTAGGCGGCCAGCGGCGCCTTGGCATCGACCACGATGTTCTTGCCGCCGGGCAGCCTGACGATCAGGTCGGGACGCAGGCGGCCGTCCTCGGTGTTGGTGCTGGCCTGCTCGAAGAAATCGCAGTGGTCGAGCATGCCGGCCATCTCGACCACGCGCTTCAATTGCAGTTCGCCCCAGCGCCCGCGCGTCTGCGGCGCACGCAGGGCCTTGACCAGATTGCCGGTTTCCAGGCGCAAGTCGCCCTGCGCCTGGGCCATGGCGCGCACCTGCTCGGTCAGAGTGGCATAGGCGTCGATGCGGGATTTTTCGATGCCCTGGATCTGCAGCTCGAACTTTTCCAGCGAAGTCTTCACCGGCGCCACCAGCTCGCCGATAGCGAGCTGGCGGCGGTCGAGATCGGTCTTCGCCGAGGCCAGGGCGGCTGCCTGTTGCGCTTCCAGCGTGGCGCGGGCGAGTTCGAGGAAGGACTGGTTGTTCTTCGCCAGGGCGTCCGCCGAAATCACCTTGAAAGCGTCGGCGAAGCTGTCGCGCGCGGCTTCGAGCGTGGCCTGGCGCTCGGCGAACAGGGCCTGATCCTTTTCGAGTTCGGTTTGCAGCGTGGCGCAGCGTATCGCCAGCGTCGACTCTTGCGCACGCAACGCGGCCAGGTCGCTTTCGCGCTGGGCCAGTTGCGCCTGGGTTTCGCGCAGGCGCGCCAGCAGGAAAAAGCCGACCAGCCCGCCGCCGAGCAGCAAGCCCATCACCAGTGCCACAGTCATTTCCATGCCTTACCTCGCCCCGAATCCTTGTCGATGCGCAGAGTATCACCGACGCCTGGCTCAGCAGGCGAGCCCGCGCACCAATGGACTGCCCTCCCCCCAGCCCCGATCCCACGGCCGGCTCTGCATAGCCGGCCGGCTGCGGCAGCGCGGAGCAGTGCTCCGCGAAACCCTGCCTTCGCCCCAAGGCAAGGGGTGACGGTGGTTCGCTGCTGCGCAGCTCCGCGTGTCGGCTGCGCCGCCCTTGGGACGGCCCGGCGGGCAGCGCTCATTCGTTGAAACCGCGGATCAGCCGTCCGGCCTTCTTGGTCGGCCGGCCCTTGAGGCCGGCGCCGGGCATGGGCGCGAGGCGGCGGATTTCTTCGAGCTGCAGGCGCCGCGCCAGGCTTTCGGCGGTTTCCTCGTAGAGCAGGCGGGCTTCCGGCGCCGGCCGCCGCTGCGCTTTGAGGCCGCGCACGACGACCGTCCAGCGCAGCTCGCCGGCGGAGATTTCCAGCTCGTCGCCGGGCTTGAGTTCGCGCGCCGGCTTCACCGTCTGGCCGTTCCACCTGACCTTGCCGCCATCGACCGCGGCGGCGGCGAGGCTGCGCGTCTTGAAGAAGCGCGCGGCCCAGAGCCACTTGTCGATGCGCTGGCGCGCACTCTGGTCCGCGTTCTCAGTCATGGAAGGCGACGAATTCGTCGAGTGCGGCGCGCTCGGTGGCCAGGCTGTTCTCGACCGCCGCCGCATCGGCGTAGCCCAGCGACATGCCGCAGACCAATTGTTCCTGCGGCCCGAAGCCGAGCACTTCGGCGATGATGCGGTGATAGTCGAGCCAGGCCACCTGCGGACAGGTGTCGAGGCCGCGGGCGCGCGCGGCGAGCATCACGCTTTGCAGGAACATGCCGTAATCGAGCCAGCCGCCCTGCCCCATGCGGCGGTCGATGCTGAAGATCAGGCCGACCGGGGCGCCGAAGAATTCGTAGTTGCGACGCATCTGCGCGCGCATTTTCGGCGTGTCGCCCTTGGCGATGCCGAGCAGGCCGTAGAGGCCCCAGCCGATCTTGCGCCGCCGCGCCAGGTAGGGCTCGAAGAATTCGGCGGGATAGTAGTCGTATTCGGCGCGGTGGCCGGGCTCGTCGGCGTCGTAGGCCGCGCAGACGGCCGCGACCAGACGCTGGCGCGTGGCGCCGGTCAGCACATGCACGCGCCAGGGCTGCAGGTTGGTGCCCGAAGGCGCGCGGCGCGCCATGCTGAGGATTTCGGCCAGCAGTTGGCGCGGCACCGGAGTCGGCAGGAAGGCGCGCACCGAATGGCGCCCGGCCATCACGGCGTCCACCGCGGCCTGCAGGACTTCCGGCGTCAAATTCAACTGGCCAGACTGACCGCGGCGGCGGCTTGCCTGGCGGCCGCTTCGCGCTTGGCACGCGAGGTGGTCATGACCGTGGCTTCGCCGTCGATGACCACCTTGCCGCCCACGCTGCACACGGTGTCGAGCACCACCCGGCATTTTTCCGCGATGACCTGCTTGACCGTCACCTTCGCCCGCACCGTGTCGCCGGGGCGCACCGGCGCGCGAAAACGCAGCGACTGGCTGACGTAGATCACGCCGGGACCGGGCAGGCGATTGCCCAACACCGCCGACAACAGGCTGGCGGTCAGCATGCCATGCGCGATGCGGCCGCCGAACTGCGTGGTCTGCGCGTATTCCTCGTCCAGATGCACCGCATTGACGTCGGTCGACACGGCCGAAAACAGCACGATGTCTGTATCGGTGATGGTCTTGGCGGTTTCTGCGCTCATGCCGACTGCCATGTCTTCAATGTCGTAGCCGTTCTGCGGATTCATGATTGTCCTTTGTCGTGCTACAGGTGGCCTGGATGGGTTGGTGAGCGCCTCATGCCACCGGCTTCAGGTCGCCGTCGAGCTGCTCCAGCAGGGCTTCGATCTTGCCGGACAGGGCCAGGTAGTCGACGATGGGCTGGTCGCTCATCTGCAGGATCTTGCCGTTCCGGATGTCGTCGGCGATGGATTTCGAGCGCCGGTGGAACTCCTCGTGCACCTTCAGCAGTTCCTGCGCCGAGGCATAGGCGGCGAGCTCGCCGGCGTTCGCCGCCAGCCACTGGCCGAGGCTGCATTGCGCGGCGTCACCGATCGGCTGCGTGTCGTAACCTCGGTTGCTGACGCTGCCCAGCGCCAGCTGGAATTTCATCTTCCATGCGCGATGCATGGTCAGGGCATGGTCGAAATCGAATCCTTGCATGGTTGGCGCCTCTTGTTGCGAAGTTTGCGAATTTGCAGAATGCTTAAGGTAACACTCCCGGCCGGCCGCGGCGCGGGAGCAATGTCGCATGGTTGCGCCGATTCTATCCCGTCAGCAGCTGCGCGGCTCCCAGTCCGAAACGCACCATGCCGCTGACCAGCAGGGCCACGCCGACCGACAGCGCCACCGAGACCAGGGCATCGCGGCGGCCGATGGTTTTCAGCATCACGGCGAAGGTCGACACGCAGGGAATATAGAAGGTCAGGAACAGCAGCAGGGTCACGATCTGCACCGAATCGAGCAGCGCGCCGATGTCCTGGGTGCCCAGCGCCTGGTAGATCATCAGCAGCGAGAGTTCCTTGCGCAGCACGCCGAACAGCAGCGGCACGCCCAGCGCCAGCGGCAGCCCCAGCCACCAGACCGTGACCGGGTTCAGCAGCGTGTTGATCAGGCTGTCGGCGCCGACGTGATTGAGCAGCGCCAGCACCACGCTGCCGCCCACCAGCAGCGGCGTGACGATGGTCAGGATGTCGCGGGTGCGGTCCCAGGTCTCGGCCAGCAGGCGGCGCCAGTCCGGCAGCGCATAGGCCGGGATTTCCTGCACCTGGCCGGGGCCCAGTTCGCGGTCGCGGCGCGACAGCAGGCGCCCCATCACGGCGATGATGATCAGGGTCAGCGCGAATATGCCGAGCACGCCGGCCGCACCGAGATATTTGCCGGCGAGCGCGAGAATGATCGCCGAACGCGCCGAGCAGGGCACGAAGGTGATCAGCACCGAGGCGATCACGCGCTCGCGGCCGCCGGTCACCCGCGCCGCGCCGGAGATGGCCGGCACGTTGCAGCCGAGCCCGAGCAGGAAAGGCACGGCGACCCCGCCATGCAGCCCGATCTGGTGGAAGCCGCGGTCGACGACGAAGGCGATGCGCTGCATCAGCCCGGCCTCCTCCAGCGCCACCAGCAGCATCACCAGCGGAATCATGTAAGGCACCACGATGCCGGTGAGGCCGATCAGGCCATCCGTCACGGCGCGCCCGACCACGCCGGCGGTGCCCTGCGGCTGCCAGCCGGCGAAGGCCTCGGCCAGGCGCACCGTGGTCATCGAATCGATCCAGCCGCTGATTTCGAAGACGACGAACAATACCGCGCCGAACACCGCGAGGCTGCCGATCAGACCCCATTGCGGATGCAGGAACAACTCGTCGAGCCAGTAGCGCCAGTCGTGGGCGTCAGCCGGCGATCCCATGCGCAAGGCGGACTCGACCACGCTGGCGGCGCGATGGTGGCGGTCGGCATGGAGTTCTTCGGCCAGCGGCCGCGGCAGCTTCAGGCCGGCGGTCGCGCGCAGGGCGCGCAACTGCGGCAGCAAAGCGGGGAAATGCTGCGCCAGTTCGTCTTCGATGAAGCCGTCGGCCGCGGCGAACTGCAGCAGCAACAGGGGATGCGGCACGCGAAACGCCGCATGGATCTCGGCGTGGTTCAGCGCCGCGCTGAGCGGCTGCAGGCTTTCGGCGATGTGCCGGCTGGGCGGCTGCGGCAGCGGGCAGGTGGCATCGCGGGCGGCATTCACGGCGGCGGCGAACAACTGCGCCAGGCCCTGCCCCATCAACGCCACGGTCGGCACCACGGGCATGCCCAGCAGCTGTTCGAGGGACTTGATATTGATGTAGAGGCCCTTGTTCGCCGCCTCGTCCATGCGGTTCAGCGCCAGCACGATCGGGCGCCCGAGCTGGGAAAGCTCCAGCGTCAGTTCGAGGTGGCTTTGCAGGCTGGTGGCATCGACCACCTGGATGATCAGGTCAGGCGGCGCGAAGGGGGCGGGCGGCCCGGACCGTTCGTGCAGCGAAACCGGCGGACGATCGTCGCCCCAGAGCAGGTATTTCAGCGCCGAAAGATCGTCGCCCGCCAGATGGTGCAGGGAATGGATGCTCGGCAGGTCGACCACGCTGGCTTCGTCGAGCCCGATCTGCACCGTGCACTCGCGGTAGACACTGTGCGTGCCGGTCAGCTCGCCGCGCTGCGGTGCCGTGCTCGACACCGCCTCGAACAGCGTGGTCTTGCCGCTGCCCGGCATGCCCACCAGGGCGATGCGCAGGCGCCGCTCGCCGCGCAAGAGCGGAGTGCGCAAGGGTACGGCGGTCTGGTTCAACGAATTCACTTAAAGCCGGTACTCCAGTTGGAGCCGCGACTGCAGGCGCTTGACCTGCTTGAAGGCCTCCTTCAGCACCTGCCGGTCCAGTTCGTTGAGCCGGTCCGGATTGATGCGGTTCTCGCCGCCCGGCGCCGCGCCGCCGCGCTGATTCCGCAGGCGCAATTGCTGGATGAAGAAGAAGCCTTCGATCACCGCATGGACGTCGTCGTTGCCCAGCAGTTTCTGTTCGGCGGCGGCACGCAGGCGCTCCACGGTGCTGCTGTGGGCGATGCCGTGGGCCAGCGCGACGATGCGGGCGGCATCAACGACGGGGCGTGCGCCGAAGGCCTTGAGGTCGAGCGTATGGGGGAAATCCGCCTTGCCGTCATAGACGAAATCGCGGATCACGCCCAGCGGCGGCGCCGACTTCAGCGCATTCTCGGCCATCAGGCGCAGGAACAGCCGGGCATTGCCGCTCATGCCCAGCAGCCATTTGCGCAAGGCCTTGGCCAGTGCCAAATTGCCGTACAGCGGGCGGAAATCGAAAAAGATCGTGGCGTTCAACAGCGCCTCGGGCTCGGGCGCGCGTATCCAGTGCGTGAAGCGCTCCTGCCACTCGTCCTGGGTCAGGCACCAGAGCGGGTTGCTGGCCATGATGTTGCCCTTGCACAGCGGAAAGCCGCAGCGCGCCAGGTCGCGATTGACGTCGCGGGCGAAGTCGAGGAAGCGCAGCTGCAGCGCGTCGCGGTCGGCGAAATCGGGGCAGATGAAAATGATGCCGTTGTCCTGGTCGGTACTGAAGGTCTGCTCGTCGCGTCCCTCCGAGCCGAACGCCAGCCAGGCCCAATCGAGTCCGAACAGGTCGTGCTGTGCCAGGTTGATATCGATCACGCGGCGCGTCAGGTTGTCGTTGAGGCCGGAGATGAACTGCGTCAGCTGCTCGGCGCTGACGCCCTGGCCCAGCATGTTGAGACACAGCCGGCGCACGTCGCCGGCGGCCTGGCTCAGGCTGTCGATGTCCGCGGCGGCCTCGATCACCCGGCGCACGTTGCGCAGGCCGATGCGCTGCATGGCGAACAGGTCGCGCTCGGAAACCACCCCGGCCACCCGCTCGCCGGCGTCGACGATGACCAGGTGGCGAATGCCGTGCGTCGCCATCGCCAGCATGGCGTCATAGGCCGTGGCCTGGGCCGGGATGGTCACCGGTGCGGTGGTCATCACTTCCTCGATCGGCGCGGCGGTCGGGTAGTCGGGAATCACCACGCGGCGCAGCGCGTCGCTCTGGGTGAAGATGCCGAGCGACCGATTGTCGGCATCGGTGACGATCACCGAGCCGACCTTGGCCTGCACCATGGTTTCCATGGCCTGGCGGATCGGCGTCTGCGGCGCGACGCTGATCACCGCCGGCCGCAGGAAGGCGGAAAGCTGCGAGTTGAGCGGCTGCTGATCGACATTGCGCTGGCCGAACTGGATCTCGATCTGGCGCCGCGCCGCGTCGAGCAGGCCGGCGACATGATCGAGCACGAAGCGATTGAACTCGCAGCTGCCCAGCAGCAGCTTGAAAAAGTCGGCGCTGGCGAGACGCCAAAGCTGGACGTCCTCCATCGCGGAATAGACATTGATGGCCGGGCGCTTGGCCGCCACCGCCGCCAGCGGAAAGCTTTGCCCCGGCTGCAACTCGTAGAGGGGCCGGTCGGTGAGGTTGACGTCGCCCGCCAGGCGCGCCTGCACCTTGCCCGCCTGAATGATGAACAGATCCGGCGGCATGTCGCTCGGCGTTAGGATCAGGCCGTCGCCGGGCACCGCGACCGGGCTCAGGCTGGATGCCAGCGCTTCGAGCGCAAACGCGCCCATGTCCCTGTAGGGCGCATGCTGTCGCAGGAAGGCGAGGAGTTCCGCGCGGGATTCAGCAACCATGATGTTCATTCCTTGCGATCATCGGGCCAGGGAAGTGCGGAACCATGGTCTCTCAGTACCTGATACGGGCGAAGTAGGTCCGCTGCGCGGCGTCGAGCGCCTGACGCAGGGTCACGATGCCCATGTCGGCCAGCAGCGGAATCATCTTGAGGAACACTTCGCCGGTAACGAAGGCATCGCCCAGCGCCGTATGGCGGCCAATGACGTTGATGCCGAGGCGCTCGGCAATGCTCTCCAGACGGTGCGATTCCTGGTTGGGATGGATCACCGCCGAGAGCAGCAGCGTATCGAGCACGGGCTGGGTGAAGCGCAGGCCGAGGCTGTCCTCCTTCAGCTGGAAGAAGCGCATATCGAAGGCGGCGTTGTGCGCCACCAGCACGGTCTCGGCGCAGAACTCATGGAAGGCGGGCAGCACCGCGTCGAGCCGCGGCTGGCCTATCAGCATGGCTTCGGTGATGCCGTGTATCGGGATGCCCGCCGGCTTCAGGCGGATTCCGGGATCGACCAGCTGGTCGAAGATTTCCTGGCGCAGCAGGCGACTATTCACGATGCGCACGGCGCCGATCTGGATGATCTCGTCGCCCTTTGAAGGCTCCAGCCCGGTGGTTTCGGTATCGAACACCGAATAGGCGAGATCGCTCAGCCGACGCTCGGGATCGATGCCGGAGCCTGCCGCATCGCGTGTCGCGAAGAGGTCGAAGTCGTAGTATTCGGGCCGGCTGCCGCTGCGCAGATGCTGCACCTGGTCGTTCGGCTGCAGTTCGGGCACGGTCGCCGCCGGCAGCACGATGCGGAAGAAGGCGTTGTGCGCCGCCTTGTCGCGCTGGTACCAGATTTCGCCGCCATGCCGGTTGATCACGTCGCGCAGCGTCAGCGGGCTGCTCTCGTCGCCGACATGCATCGGTTCCAGTTCCCAGGTGTAAAGGGTCTCCGACGACACCGGCGTGCCCGACCAGATCAGGTCGACGAAGACCATGCGGCCTTCGGCTGACAGCCGCAGGCGCAACTCGCGGATCGCATAGTGGTCCTGCAGGCGCGCGGCGAGAAAGGTGATGGCCTGGATCAGGGCAAAGCTGTCGACCTGCATCCACAGGCTGGCGTCCTGCTCTTCGTGCTTGATCGGCAGTTTCAGCCGGTCCTCGATGCGTTGCGCCGCCGCTGCCACGATATCGATCGCCAGCACGTCTTCCAGCGGCCAGCGGGTCTTCAGCGAATCGGCGAAGCGGCTCGTGGTGGCTTCGAGCCTGACGCTCATCGCCGCGGCCTCGTCGGCGATCACGCGCGTAAAGCGCTCGCGGTAGTCGGCCTCCATCTCGGGCGAATCGAGCAGCGTCTCCACCGCGGCGCGGATATTGCCCAGCGCCGCACGGCTGCCGTCGGTCAGCGAATGCAGGGCCTGGTCGCGCTCGGCCTCGCGCTCGAAGTTGCGCGTGATGTTTTCTATGGTCAGCACGTAGCCGGTGACTTGTAACTCGGCGCCGAGCGCGTTGTCCAGGTTCTTGCCCTGAGCAGGCACAGCCAGCGAACTGACTCTATCGCCCCCCTCCCTGGGAGGGGGGTTGGGGGGGAGGTTGTTCACTATGGCAGTTGTTGCGCTTTCGGCGCCCGTGCGCAGCACGGGCGCCATCTGACAGCGCAACAACTGGCCGCTACGCGTTGACGTGATGAAGTTCGCGCTCGGTTCGGCGCTGCCGCGGCGCAGGCGCTGCTGGATGTTCTCCAGCGAATGGGTGATCTGGCCGCGCTCGAGGATGGCAAAAATCGAGCGGCCGAGCCCGATCAGCGCACCGCCGCTCATCGAGGTCGGCCCCTGCGCCAAGGCCTTGAACTGCAGCCGGGCGCGGCTGTTGTAGAGCAGGATGCGGCCGTCGAGGTTGCATACCACGACGCCCAGCGCGAGTTCCGACATCAGCGCGGCGAGCCGGTTTTTCTCCTCTTCGACGCTGGCCTTGGCCTGGCGAATCTGCGCGTCGACATCGTTCAGCAGTTCGTCGCGCTGCTGCGCCAGGTCGTTGGCGGCGCGCGCCAGTTCGCACACCTCGGGTGGCCCCTCGGGCGCCACGCGGAAATTGCGATTGGCGCCGAGCATCAGGCGCAGGGACTCGGCCATGCGCAGCAGGCCATGCACATATTGCTGGAACAGCGCACGCAGCAGCGCCAGCCCGGCGATGAAGCCGAACAGGGTGATCAACCCGCCCAACGGCAGGCGCGGCAGCAGGAACTCGGCGAATGCCGCGCGCTCGGCGTCCTTGGCGTCGGCCAGCAGCAACGCCGCAGTCAGCGCGAAAGGCCCGGTCATCAGCAGGCCCAGCACGCAAGCGGCGAGGATGAAGCGCAGCCTTGCCTTCATGCCAAAAGCGACTTGATCTGGCGAACGAGGTCCTTGGTCGAAAAGGGCTTGGTGATATAGGCATCGGCGCCCAGCGCCATGCCCTTGGCGATTTCGGTCTCGCGGCCCTTGGCCGTGAGCATGATGATTTTCACGGCCCCGAGTTTCGGATCGCCGCGCATGGCCTCGCAGACTTCGAAACCGGATTTCTTCGGCATCATCACGTCGAGCAGGACCAGGTCGGGAAGGAACTCGGCGGCCAGCAGCAGCGCTGATTCGCCATCGGTTGCCACGGCAATCTGGAAGCCTTCCTTCTTCATCAGGTACTCGAGCGAAACAACGATGTTCGGCTCGTCATCGACAATCAAAATGCGCTGGCTCATGCAACTCCTCTCGACAATCCATTATCAGCTCCCTCCCCGAAGCCCCCGCTTTGCTGGCCGGTATCCTCCTGCGGAACCGATTCATTATCGCCCGCCTGCCGCGGCAGCGTGAAGACAAAACGCGCGCCGGCACCCGGCGTGCTTTCGACCCACAGGCGCCCGTTGAAATACTCGATGATCTGGCGGCTGATCGGCAGGCCGAGACCGGTTCCCTGCGGCTTGTCGGTGAGCACGTCGGTGGTTGCCGAGCCCTGGCGGAACTTGTCGAAAATGACCTCCTGGTCCTCCGCCTGGATGCCGGGACCATTGTCGGTGACGCTGACGCGCACCTCGTTCGCCGTACCGCCAGCGCCAACTTTCACGCGGCCGCTGTCGATCGGGACGAACTTCAACGCATTCGACAGCAGATTGACCATCACCTGCATCAGCCGGTCACGATCGGCGACCACGGTGAGCCCCTTCTCCATAACGTCGAGTTCCAGTGTCACGCGCTTTTCGGTAAAGAGCACGGTGAGGGATTCCACCGCTTCGCGGATCACTTCGCCGACGTCAACGGCCGCCACTTTCCATTCGGCACGGCCCGATTCGAGCTTGGCCAGGTCGAGAATCTGATTGATCAGGCGCGACAGGCGCACGGCCTCGCTGACGATGATGCCGAGAAAGCGCGAGCGCTGCGCCAAGTCTATCTTCGGGTCTTCGTGCAGCATTTCGGAGAAGGCGCGAATCGAGGTCAGCGGCGTGCGCAGCTCGTGGGTCACCGAGGAAATGAAGTCGTCCTTCATGCGATCCAGTTCCCGCAGCCGGGCGTTTGCCTCGCGCAGATCCGTCGTGGCACGCGTCAGCTCCAGCGATTTCTGCTCCAGTTCGTGCGTGTAGGCCCGCACCTGCGACGCCTCGTCGAGGATGTTCATCACCTCGTCGAGACCCAGCGGTTCCTCGGTCACCACCGAAGCCACCATCGCCCGCGCCGAGGCCGAACCGATGGCGCCCGCCAGCAGGGTTTCGGCGAAGCTCACCAGGCGTGCGTCGGCGGGAAGTTCCTGGATCGAGCGCAGGCCCCGCTGCTGCGCATGGCGGGAAAACGCTTCCTCGGCGCGTTCGCGGCCGAGGAAGCGGCCGGCCAGCGGCAACAGGTCGGTGACGCCGGCGCTGCCGCGCCAGCTGGGACTGCCGGCGGCCTCCGCGCCACCGACGAAGAGGGTGGCCTGGCGCGCCTCGCGCACGTTCGGCACGCGCTGCAGCGATACGCCGATGTAGGCCCCCAGGTTGACCAGCAGGCTCCACACCAGGCAGTGCGTGATCTCGTCGAGCCCGGACAGGCCGAACAGGTGCTGCGGCCGCAACAGTTCGATGCCGAACAGGCCATGGGCGATGAAGCCGTCCGGCAGCCAGCCCGACTTGGCGAACGAGGGCAGCAGCAGGGTATAGGTCCATAGCGCGAAGCCGCCCGCCAGGCCGGCCAGCGCGCCGTCGCGCGTGCCGCCCTTCCAGAACAGGCCGCCGATCACCACGGGGGCGAACTGCGCCACCGCGGCGAAGGAAATCAGCCCGATCGACACCAGCGCATAGGCTTCGCCAGCGACACGGAA
This sequence comes from Pseudomonadota bacterium, assembly GCA_043826925.1. Taxonomy (GTDB): domain Bacteria; phylum Pseudomonadota; class Gammaproteobacteria; order Burkholderiales; family Rhodocyclaceae; genus Sulfuritalea. The sequence continues at coordinate 1,924 of JBDRPN010000033.1, read as the reverse complement.
GTACAGGTAGCCGAGACCGAGGATGATGGCGATCGCCCAGCGCCGGATTTCCAGCAGCAGGCCCGACAGATCGGCGCGCGCCGCCAGCCCGAGCATCGGCAGGCGCAACAGCAGCGGCATCACCAGATCGTTGCAGACCATGGTCGACAAGGCGATGGTCTCGACGATGACCATGCCGGTTGCCGCCGACAGGCCGCCGATGTACACGAACAGCGCCAGCGCCTCGTGCTGGTGCGCCATCGGCAGGGTCAGCACGAAAGTGTCGGCATCGACCGTGCCGGCCGGAAAATGCAGCAGGCCGGCCAGGGCCACCGGCAGTACGAACAGGTTGATCAGGAACAGGTACAAGGGAAACATCCAGACCGCGCGCCGCAAATGGCTCACGTCGACGTTTTCCACCACGGCGATCTGGAACTGGCGCGGCAGCAGCAGCGCGGCGAACAGCGACAGGAACACCAGGGTGCCCCAGGTGCCGTAGGCCGCCGGAGAGTCGGCGGTGGCGAGACGGCGCGCAACCTCGGGTACGGCTGCCGCTTGCGCGAAGATGTCGCCGATGCCGTCGTGCATGCCCCAGACCACGAAGATGCCGACGGCCAGGAAGGCGATCAGCTTGACCACGGACTCGACCGCAATCGCGGCAACCATGCCTTCGTGGCGCTCGGTGGCGTCGAGGTGGCGCGTGCCGAAAAGGATGGTGAACACGGCCAGGATCATCGCCACATACAACGCGCTGTCCTGCAGGACAGGCACGGCGCCGGCGGTCGCCGGCATGATGATCTGGGGATAACTGGTCAGGATCGAAAAGCTGTTGGAGACCGCCTTGAGTTGCAGCGCGATGTAGGGAATCACCCCCACCACCGCGATCACCGTCACCAGTCCGCCCAGCAACTGGCTCTTGCCATAGCGCGAGGCGACGAAGTCGGCGATCGAGGTGATGCGATTGGCCTTGGCCACCCGGATCATCTTGTGCAGGATGAAGCCGGCCAGGGCGAAGAGCAGGGTCGGACCCAGATAGATCGGCAGGAAGCCGATGCCGTTGGCCGCCGCGCGCCCCACGCTGCCATAGTAGGTCCAGGTCGTGCAATACACGCCCAGCGACAGCGCATACACCACCGGATTGGCAATCAGCGAGCGTCCCGTATCGGCGCGCCGGTCGGCATACCAGGCGATCGCGAACAGGATGCCCAGATAGGCCAGCGAGGCGAGGACGATCACCCAGGCTTGCAGCATCTCAGGCCTCCGCGGGGCCGCCGCAAGGCGGCGTGAAGTCACCGGCCCGGACGTCGCGCAGCGACGGAACCTTTGTCACCCCTTCCCTCGGGGAAGGGGCTGGGGGATAGGTTCTCATCTCAATCGCCTTTTCTCTCGACCACCCAGGCCATTTGCGCGATCAGGGCCAGCCAGGAACCCATCAGCCAGGCGTAAAGCGGCGGCATGCCGAAAAAATCCCCGCTGCGGTTGAATACCGAGAGCAGGGGGTAATTGAAGAAGAAACAGCCGAGCAGGAACAGGAATGCAAGGCGTTGCGCGGTAAGTCGGGAGCGGATCATTTCTCACCTCCAGCAGGAACCGTATCCAGGAAGAATGGTACCCGTCCTGGCAGCGCCAAATACCATTCCCGAAGAAATTCCCGCCGATCAGATCCCCAAGCTATAAAAGTCCGCCGCCGTGATCGAACCCGGGCTGACGTTGAGCAGCACGACCAGATATTCCCCGCCATTGGTGCCGATGACCGTGTTGCCGGCAGCGGTGTCGATCCCGTTGCCCTGGTTGATGGTCAGGTCGGCAAAGTCGAGCCCGCCCGCCAGCGCGATGCGGTCGATGCCGTCCTCGAAGTCGTAGAGCATGTCGGCCGCGGCCAGGCTGGCGCCGCCATCGCCGGCGGCAAAGACGAAGACATCGGCCCCGACGCCACCCACCAGCC
>JBDRPN010000032.1:0-24142 GCA_043826925.1 Pseudomonadota bacterium | reverse complement strand
GAGATGAAGCTCCGGTTGAATGGCGGGGTGGTATGCTTTCCACGATGCCAAACGACTTAATCTGCCGAACCGCCGGATACGTGACCCGTACGTCCGGTGGTGTGGGAGGGGGAGGCCGTGAGGCTTTCCCCTATCCCGATTAATCCACTATGTCCATTGCATCGTGGATGATTAAAGTTCTCGCTGGCGGCTGCATTTTGAGCGTGCCTTACACCATTCTGATTGTTCTCTCCTTTAACGGTGCAGGTGATCTTTTCTATCCCTTGCTGGGAGTAGCGCTCCTATTCGGCCTTCCTTGGAGCCTCCCGATCGTCTTGCTATCAATCTATCTATCTGACTCAATGAACGTCACATCTCCCTTTTTTCACGCTCTTGTTCCTGGAAAGAACGAATGGGACGGCATTCTTGGCGCGCTAGTCTTTTCTGGGTTCTGCTCGCTTCATATTAATGGCTGTTGGATTTACTCACGCCAAGCTAAGCGCACAGCAAAAGAGTTGTCCACCTAGCGATAAAGGGTCGGGTTCGAGTTCTCTTGCACTGCATTGGCCGAAAATCAAAAGTTGGCGCGTGCGACAGCTACGCCTATCTGGTACCGTTTGTGAACGTAAGGGGTCGGGTTGAGGGAGACCGGCTTTCCCGGACGGTTTAATCAAGACACACCATTCGTTCCTCGAATTTCTCTGGACTCAGGTAACCAAGCGATTGATGAATGCGCTGCCGATTGTAGAACAGCTCGATATAGCTGAAGATTGCCGCCCACGATTCCAGGAGACCATGAAATGAAAGAGTTTCGTCCTGCGAAAAAGCGAGTTGAGGTCTCGGTGGGGGAGTCTGTCCGTATCCTGCGCGAACTTCAGGAGCTGACCCAAAGCCAACTGTCCGAACTCACGGGCATTCCGCAAGCCACCATCTCCGCCATCGAGAACGGTCGGGTAAATCTAGGCGTCGAGCGGGCGAAGGTTTTTGCCCGTGCGCTGAACTGCCATCCCGCCGTACTCGTCTTCCCCGGCTGGGAAGTTCCGTTTGAGCGCGCCGCATAAGTTTTCAGTCTACCGGGCGCTGTGCGATAAAGCCGCGCAGCACCAGTGAATTCCGATAAAGGGTCGGATTCCCTTGCGCTGCCGTAGCCGAAAATCGATAGTTGGCGCTGGAGATACGGCGGGAAACTGCGGCAGTTGATTTGTGGCGCTGGTTGAAGTCCTGGATTGGATTTATGATTCTTGCTTCCCCGAGATGGAGCGATAGCCATGAACGCGAGCCTGCTTGATCGAATCACCATCGAAGCCGGAAAATGCGGCGGAAAGCCCTGCATTCGCGGGATGCGTATTCGCGTTAGTGACATCCTGGAAATGATGGGTGACGGCGTCAGCATGGAACAAATCCTGGCGGATTTTCCCGATCTCGAACGCGAGGACATTCTTGCCAGCCTTCAGTTTGCGGCCCGTCGTAGCGACATTGTCCGCCTCGCTGCATGAAATTCTGGGTGGACGCCCAGCTACCGCCGATGTAGGCGCAGTGGCTATCAGGAGAGTATGGAGTCGATGCCAGAGCCCTGCGTGAACTTGGGCTGAGAGACGCACCGGATATCGAGATATTTCAGGCCGCTCATGATGCAGACGTCGTGGTGGTCAGCAAGGACAACGACTTTGTTGAACTGGTCAGCCGCCACGGTACGCCTCCGCAACTGCTTTGGGTGACCTGTGGCAACGTCACCAATGAGAGATTGCAGGCGGTGTTCGGCAAGACCTTTCCTGAGGCCTTGGCATCATTGAGGTCCGGCCAGGCGATCGTGGAAATCGGATAGCGCAGGGCGGTCAGGGACTGGTCTTGAAAGACCTGCGCTTTCGGAAGTTTGGAAAGCGTGATCGAAGAGCCTTTGCTCGTGGTCGAAGGCAGGAGGGCAGGACGATGAGGACCGCAAGCGGCAAAGTGAATCCGGTGAGCGGAAGCGGAGTGGAGCCTGCATGACCATGACCGAAGTTACCGGCATCGACCATATCTTCATTGCAGTCGCCGACCTGGATCGATCGGAGACGTTCTACGACCGCGTCTTCATCCAGGCGCTGGGCTTTCGCAAGAATACATTCACCCTGGGCGGCGACTCCCACATCCAGTACTTCAATCGTCACTTCGGCTACGTGCTGCGCCCGGCGCGCAGCGCGAGTACGCACGATTCTTGGGCGCCGGGGCTGCACCACCTCTGCCTCCGTGTCGATTCGGCGGCAGATGTCGCCGCCGTATCCGCGCGGCTGCGCGGTTTGGGCATTGACGCCTCGGAGGCCAAGCTCTACCCTGAGTACGCTGCGGATTACTGGGCGACCTTCTTCACCGATCCCGATGGCGTGCGCCTCGAAGTCACGAACTATCGCCAGGAGCGGCGGGAACGCCACGACAAGTGGTGAATGGCCGCGGCAAGGGGACCGGTTCCAGGAAACTGGACCCAGGCTCGGATAACGATAAGAACGATAAGGGGTCGGGTTCGGATTCCCTTGCGCTGCAGTAGCCGAAAATCAATAGTAGTCGCGTGCGACAGCTACGCCTATCTGGTACCGTTTGTCGAAGAGGAAAGCTATTTTTTCCTCAAGACCGTGATCCCGAGCCGCAAGGCAACGAGGGACTATTTGAATCAAGGTGAATCAGATGCCGAAAATTGACGTTTACGAACACGAAGTCCTCGCCGCTTTTGGAAAAGACCAATTGAAGTCCGTTGCCACGAAGGCCGAGTTGGCGAAATTCAAGGCAGCAGCTCGCGCCACGGCGATCAAGGATAGGCGGGTCAACATTCGCCTGTCGTCTGGCGATCTGAGCGACATTCAAGTCAAGGCGCTCGAAGAAGGCGTGCCGTACCAAACGCTTATCGCCAGCGTTCTCCACAAGTACGTTACGGGCCGTCTGGCTGAACCGGGCGCCACCAAGCAATCCAGTCGCCCCGCCGCAAAGCGCCGCGTTACGTCTGGTAGCTGAATTGGCTTTGGTATCGACGCCCAACACTGCGGCCCGGGTGCAGAAGGCTATCCTCAACGTCGCCGACATGGGCCTGTTCTCCTCCGACCGCACCCTAGGCCAGTACGCCTGCCAAGACCATCTGGAACGTCGAAGCCGTGCCGCGGCCGCTGGGCTGAGCCGAGTCAAGAGTTGGCGCTGGAGACACGGCGAATAGGTCGAGCCTGAAACCAATATTCCGCATACGTGACCCGTACGTCCGGTTGTGTGGCAGGGAGGGGCCGCGAGGCTTCTTCCTATCCCAATTCGGCCCCATCGAAGCGCGCCATCGCCCGTTTGACAACTGTAATTAGTGTAGCTACAGTAATACATGCGTATCGAATTCGATCCAGCCAAGGACGCGGCTAACCAGGCCAAGCACGGCGTGTCCTTGCTCATGGCGGTCGAACTCGATTGGGAAGCCGCGCTGGTATGGGTCGATGAACGGTTCGAGTACAACGAAATGCGAATGATCGCGCTCGCGCCGAACACCGAAATCCTGTACTACGTGGCGTTTGTGGATCGTGGCAAGGTGCGAAGGATCATCAGCCTTCGCCGCGCCAATCGTCGTGAGGTAAAACACTATGTCGAAAGTCTCTAAACGACCCGCCGTTCGCATGCCCACTGCGGCCGAGGACAAGGCCATTACCGCGGCGGCCAAAAACGATCCCGATGCCCAACCGCTGACACCGACTCAGCTGAAGGCAATGGTTCCCCTGCGGTCGTTGCGTGGACGGCCGAAGTCAGAAAACAAGAAGCTGCTGGTGTCGGTGCGCTACAGCCCCGAGGTTGTTGCCTACTTCAAGTCCACGGGAGAAGGCTGGCAATCGCGCATGGATGGCGTGCTGCGTCAGTACGTGGCGCGCCATTCCCGCAGCGCATAAAAATGGACCCCGGCTCGGATACCATGCATGGCTCACCCGCCGGGTGATACGGCGTGGTCAGGCAGCACCCTGATCCATCTGCGTCAATCGGCGAAATCTGCGGATCAAATGTTCTTTGTAGGTCCAATCGAATCATGCAGGATCTGACTGCCCTGTTCGGCATCCTCGCCGCGCTCGCCGTGGGTGTGGTGAGCCCCGGCCCCAGCTTCGTGATGGTTGCCCGCACTGCCGTCTGCGCTTCGCGGCGCGAGGGCATTGCCGCCGCGCTCGGCATGGGGGCGGGCGGCGTGGTGTTCGCCGTCGCCGCCTTGTTCGGCCTGCACGCGCTGCTGCTGGCGGTGCCCTCGCTCTACCTCGTGCTCAAGCTGATCGGCGGCGTCTATCTGGCGTATCTGGGCTACCGCATCTGGGCGTCCGCGGCGCAGCCGCTGATGATCGGCGACCTCGCCGAACGGCCGGCCATCCGGACCACGCGGGCGCTGGCCTTGGGCTTCACGACGCAGATCAGCAATCCGAAGACAGCGATCGTTTACGCCAGTGTCTTCGCCGCCTTCCTGCCCGGCGCGCAGTCGCTGGCATTCGACCTCACGCTCGTCGTGCTGGTGTTCCTGGTCGAGGCCGGGTGGTACGCGCTGGTGGCGCTGGCTCTGGCGTCGGAACATCCGCGCGGCGTCTATCTGCGCTGCAAGACCGGGGTGGATCGCTTGGCCGGCGGCGTCATGATCGGACTCGGGCTCAAGCTCGCGTCGTCGGCGCAGCGCTGAAGAGTTGGCGCTGACGGCACGGCGGAGTGCTTGCCGCGGAACGCGTGGCTTCCGGTTTTGACCCGGGCTTAAGATGTTCGCGGCCCGATAGCGCCGATCCCGGAGAAGACCCATGCGCCCATCCATTCCCGCCCGCTGGTATTTCGACCTCGTCTCGCCGTTTGCCTATCTGCACCTCAAGCGCTTCGGCGAGCTGCATCCGGCGCTCGACGTCGAACCGGTGCCGGTGCTGTTCGCTGGCCTGCTCAAGCATTGGGACAACAAGGGGCCGGCGGAGCTGGCGCCCAAGCGCCTGCACACCTATCGCAGCTGCGTGTGGGCCGCCGCGCAGCACGGCATACCGTTTCGCATGCCGCCGCGCCATCCCTTCAATCCGCTGCATGCCATGCGCCTGCTGGTCGCGCTGGGCAGCCCGCGCGCCGCGGTCGACGCGGCCTTCGATTTTGTCTTCGGCGAGGGACGCGACGTCGCCGCGGAGTGGCCGCTGTTATGCGAGCGGCTGGGCATCGCGGCGGCCGAGGCGGCGAGCTTGATCGCGGACCCCGCGGTCAAGCAGCGACTGATCGACAACACGGCGGCGGCGGCCGCGCAGGGCGTGTTCGGCGTGCCGACCCTGGCGCTGCGCGGCGAGAATTTCTGGGGCAGCGACACGATCGCCTGGTGCAATGCCTTCGTCGACGATCCGCGGCTGTTCGCCTCGGGCGAGATGCAGCGCGTCGCTGAAATCGGGGTGGGCGCCGCGCGCAAGGAAGTGCGCTGAGAAGCCGGGTCCGCAGGGGCCGTGGGCCTATGTCGAAAGTGAGCATTGTTTGCGGCCGGGGATCGGTGTAGTCTTTTTTCGTCCCCCATGCCATGGAAACACCGCAATGAGCACCTGGTATTACTGTCGCAATGGCCAGCAGATCGGCCCGGTCGGCCTCGACGAACTCAAGGATCTGATCGTGTGCGGGGAGCTGGACGCAAGCACCTTCGTATGGCAGGCCGGCATGAGCGAGTGGGTCAAGGTGCGCCGGCATCCGCAGCTGGCCGCGCTGGTTTCGATCCCGCCCGCGCTTCCCGCGGCGGCCTCGTGCCGGCCGCCGCCCAAGCGATCGATGCGCAGGACGATACTCGACGTCATCGGCAGCAAGCTCGGCAGCTGACCGCGCCGGCCCGGGAGTTGCCGCTGGCGCACCGGCAAAGCGGCGCGCCTCAGGCTTTTTCGCGCGCCCGCTGCTTGGCCGCGACGTAGTCGGCGTGCGAGACGTAGAGCAGGTCGGCGATCTTGCGCATGAAATGTTGTTCGTGCGCGTCGAGATGGCCGTCGGCGTAGGCCACCTGCCACATGTATTCGATGACCTTGGTCTTCTGCGCGGCATCGAGGCTCTTGTTGATCAGCGAGGTGAACTGGAAGTAGTCGGTGGCCTGTTTCGCTTCCTCGGCGGCCAGGGCCACGAGGCTGTCGACTTCCTGTGCGGCGAGGCCGAACTGGGTTTGCAGCGCCGTGGTCACGGCGGCAGTTTCCTCGGCGCTGATCGAGCTGTCCATGCGCATCATTTCCAGCAGCAGCGCCGCGGTGGCCAGATGCAATGCGTGGTCGGCCGCGACGCCCGGTTCGATCATCTGTCTGAAGAAATTCCTGATGCTGGCAATCATGCGCTTCCTGGCTCCTTATAGATTCATGCTGTTGGCGTAGCCGGTCATTTCCAGATAGCCGCGACCGCGCAGCGTACCCTCGATTATGACCAGTCCTTCCCAATAGCTGATCGGCAGCGGCCGGTGGGTCGAGATTTCCTGGTCGTCGTGCACCGGCGCGGTGCGGATCGTGTGCGGCCCGTAGCGGATTTCCATCTGCACCGGGTAGCTTGCACCGTTGCGCGGCGAAGTCCAGCGGCGCAGCGGCGTGAAGCTGACCTCATGGGTGCCGAACTGCGTCAGGCGGCCGTCGGCATCGCGCAGGGCGGCATGGGCATACACGCTGGCGCCGGCGCCATCGCGGATGCGGAAGGCCATCAGCGCGCCGCCATCGACGAGGTTGATGCCGATCCAGTCCCAGCCGACGCTGCCGGGCCCGAGCACTTCGCTCGACCATTCGTGGTCGAACCAGGCGCGCCCCGTTGCTGCCCGGCGCCGGCCGTCGAGGGTGACGCTGCCGGACACCTGCAGTTGCGGCCAGCTCACGTAATGGCTGGCCAGCGCGGGCTGCGGCCCCTTCTGCGACCAGCCGCCATCGCCTTGCAGCAGCAGCACCTGCGTGGGTTTCAGCAGCAGTTCGAAGGCGAAGGCGGCATCGTGCATCGCGAGGCGCAGGCTTTGGTCCGGCCCCGCGCCGCTGCGCTGCATCTGCCAGGCGCCGATATGCACGTCGCAATCCGTGGCGGAAAACCCGGCGCCGAGATTGGCGCGGGCGGCGCGCTCGGCGTGCAGCAGCCCGGCGCCGGGCCGCGTCACGGCGGCATGGGCGAACAGGATCTGGCTCGCCGCGATCGGCGACTGCAGGGCTTCCGCGCGGCCCGTCCGGCTGCGGAAGAAGGTCAGCTGAAAGCCCATGTCGCGCTCGGGCAGGTCCAGCGCGCCGGTGACGTACCACCATTCGGTGCGGAACTCGGGATGGGCGCCGTGGTCGCGCGGAAAGGCCAGGCGCGTGGCGCGGCTGGCCGCCGCATAGCGCACGGCATCCCTGGCCGTGGCGAGCGCCGGCAGCAACAGCGGTGTCAGCAGGAAGTCGCGGCGCTTCATGGTTGCCGCCTACTGCGCATTCGCCAGCACTTGCGCCGCCGGCAGCCGGGTGGCGAGGCGCGCGGCGAAGCGGCTGGCAATGACGCCGGCGACCAGGGTCAGCGCGGCGCCGAGCAGCACCTGCAGCCACGGCACGGTCAGCTCCATGCGCCAGTGGAAGGCCTGCGGATTGACCACATGGGTCAGGATCGCGCCGATCGCGATGCCGCAGGCCAGCCCCAGCCCGAGGCCGATGCCGGCGATCAGGGCGCCTTCGAACATCACGGCGCGCGTCAGCATGGCGCGGTCGAAACCCAGCGCGGAGAGCGTCGCCAGTTCGCGCGCGCGCAGCCAGACGCTGGCGGCCAGCGTCACCGCCAGGCCGAACAGGCCGATCAGCATGGCGGCGGCTTCCAGCGCGTAGGTGACGGCAAAGCTCTTGTCGAAAATCGACAGGCTCAGCGTGCGTATTTCGCTGCTTTCGGCGATATCCAGGCCGTAGCCGGCCGCGTGCGCGGCGAGCCAGGCCTTCGCCGCCGCTTCCTCGCCGCGGCGCGGCCACAGCGCCAGATCGCTGACTTCGAACTGCCCGCCGAGCGCGATGTAGTCGTCGCTGGCGATCACCACGGCGCCGAACTGGCGCGAGTAATCGCGCCAGACGCCGCCGATCACGGTATCGACCTCGCGTCCGAGCAGCGGCAGCCGCAGTGTCTGGCCCGGCGCCAGGCGATACAGTTCCTGCATCGGTTCGCTGATCCAGACCGGCACGCGATCGGCCGCGACGGCGACCACCGGGCCGGTGAAGGGCATGCGCGCGGCGGCGCCGGCGCGCTGCATTTCGCGCACCAGCAGCACCACGGCCGGCCGTTGCGGATCGAGGCTCAGTGAGCCGTGGGCGGTGCGCTCGATCCTGGCGAAGGGCGCGGCGCCCTGTTCCAGCGCCGCGAGCAGTTCCTGCGGCAGCGGCATGCCCTTGCTGCGCACGTACAGCGGCGCCGGCAGCACCGCGTCCAGCCACTGATCGACGGCGAGGCGGAAGCTCGACACCATGGTCACCATGCTGACGGTCAGCGCAAAGCTGACGATCAGCCCGCTGGCGGCGACCTGCGCCATCAGCGGCGCCTGCACGATGTTCTGCACCGCGACGCGCTGCGGCGCCGACAGGGCGCGGCGGGCGACGGCGCCGAAGACGATTTGGGTCAGCAAGGGCGCTACGGCAATGCCCAGCACCAGCACCAGCGCGATCGCGCCATAACCGGCCAGCGGCAGCTCGTAGAGCGCCGGCAGGCGCGTCAGCCCGAGCGCCGCCAGGGCCAGCAGTATGATCAGTATCAGCAGGCTGCGGCGCGGCCTGGCGTGGGCGCCGTGCACCGCCGGCGGCCGCTGCGCGAAGCCGGTCTTCAGCGCCTGCGCCAGCGGCTGCACGCGATTGAGCCAGGCCGGATACAGCGCGCCGGCCAGGCTCGCGGCGCAGCCCAGGGCAAAGAAGCCGAGGCTCGGCAGCAGCCGGGCCGCGATCACCGGCGTGCTGCCGGAGAAGAATCCGCCGCCGAGGTCGCCGCCCATGACGCGCGTGAAGGCCAGCGCCAGGCCGTAGCCCAAGCCCAGCCCCAGCGCGGCCCCCGGCACGCCGATGGCGAGGCCCTCGAACAGCACCTGCAACAGGCGCATGCGCGGCGACAGGCCGAGCACGCCGAGCAGGGCGAACTGGGTCGAGCGTTGCGCCACGGCCGTCAGTTGCGTGGCGAACACCAGGAAGGCGCCGGTGAGCAAGGCCACCAGCGCTAGCACGTTCAGATTGACGCGGTAGGCGCGTGAAATGTTCGAGACCCGCTGCGTGTCGTCCGCCGCCGCGCGCAATGTCAGCCCGGCGGGCAGGCGAGGGGCCCAGGTTTCCAGCCAGCTCGCCAGCCGGGTGCCGGGCATCAGGCGCAGGCGGCCTTCGCTGACCGCGTCGGGGGGGCCGAAACGCGCCTGCACCCAGGCGATGTCGGCCACCAGCAACAGATCGTCGGGCCGCGCCGCCGGCAGGTCGCCGACGATCCGCGTGCGCCAGCGCGCATCGCCGCGCGTCAGCGTGACGCCAGCGCCAACTTTCAATTGCAGGCGCGACAGCAATGCCGGCGAGGCATGCACGCCGTCTTCGAACATGCCGGCCCCGGCGCCGTCCTGTCGCGGCAGCAGCTTGGGCATCACCGCGGCGGCGCTGAAAATGTCGAGGCCGATCAGCTTGACCGGTGCTCCGGCGTGGATCGCAGCGTAGTTGGCTGCGTGGTCGACTGTGTGGTCGACCCGCACCCGGGTTTCGATCACCGGCGCGACGATCGCCACGGCCGGGTCGCGCGCGATTTCATTGATCAGCGCCAGCGGCACCCGGCCGGCGTTGTCCTTCGCGGCGAGCACCGCGTCCGGCTCGCCCTGCACGCTTTTCATGGCCTGCGAGAAATCCGCCAGCGCCGCCGTGTTGATCAGGTGGATCGCATAGCCCAGCGCCACGCCGAGCGCGATGGCCAGCATCGACAGCGCGGTCGCCGTGCGCCGCGTCATGAATTGCGCACGGATCAGCCACCAGGCCAGGCGTGTCATAAAACGCCCCTCCCCCCAGCCCCCTCCGGGGAGGGGGTGACGGGTGTTCGCGCGCTACGCTCGCTCCATGTTGCCCGCTGTGCCCTCCTTGGGGCGGCCCGGCGGACGGCGCTCATTGCAGACCCTCCGGCGTCAGCGTCAGGATGCGGTCGCAGCGCTGCGCGACGTGCTGCGAGTGGGTCACGATCAGGGCGCTGGCGTGCTCTTCGCGCACGCGTTCGAGCAGCAGCGCCAGCACTTCGTCGGCGGTGCGCGGATCGAGGTTGCCGGTCGGCTCGTCGGCCAGGATCAGCGCCGGTCTATGCACCAGCGCGCGGGCGATCGCCACGCGCTGCAACTCGCCGCCCGACAGCGAAGGCGGCCAGCGTTGGGCGAAGCCGGCCAGGCCGACGCGCGCCAGCAGCGCCTCGATGCGCGCCTGATGCTCGCCGGGCGCGATGCCCGACAGCAGCAGCGGCACGGCGATGTTCTGCGCCACGGTGAGCGTCGGCAGCACATGGAAGGCCTGGAACACGAATCCGATGCTGGCGGCCCGCAGCGCGGCGCGCGCCGTCTCGTCGAGGCGCACGATGTCGCGCGCCTCGCGGCCGATCAGGATCGCGCCGCGGTCGGCCGGCTCCAGCCCGGCGATGCAGTTGAGCAAGGTGCTCTTGCCGACGCCGGATTCGCCGACCAGGGCGACGATTTCGCCGGCGGCGACGGTAAAGGCCAGTTCGTCGAACACCGCGCGCGCGGCATTCGGGTGACGTTTCGACAGATGGGTGACGGTCAGCATGCGGGGAATTCTACGGGGCAATCAGGCGGCGGCCGGACGCTTCCTCGCCGTCTTCGGCGGCTGCTGGTCGCGCAGGCATTGCCTGAGTTCATTGCCGGCTTTGCCGCGGCAGACTTCCGCGGCCCTTTGCCCGGCGGCGCAGCGCGGCGGATCCTGCGTGCGGCGGCAATCGACGGGCGGCATGTGGGCGGCGAGGCAGGCCTGCTGGTCCGCGCCGCGCTTCGCGGCGCAGACCTTCAGCGCCGCCAGACGCGCCTCGCAGCGCACCGGATCGCGCGCCCTGGCACAGGGCTCCGCGGCGGACTGGGCGAGGAGCGGCAGCGCCAGCAGCGCGCCGGCGAGGCCGAGCAGTCGGTGCATGAATGTTTCCCGTTGATCTTGCTGTTGGTGCAGGCATCATAGCCCGGCGTTGAGGCGGAGCCGGGTTGTCGGCTATAGTTCGCCGTGTCGTCAGCGCCAACTCTCCGCCATGAACCACGCTCCGCCCAAGGAACACCGGCTGACCCTGCCGGAAACGGTCGATGCCCTCGTTGCCGACGGGCTGATCGCGGCCGAGGATGCGGCCCGCTTCAAGCAGGAGCGGCGCTATTACAAGGGCGACACGCACCCCCTGATCGTGATCGCCGAGCAGCGCTGGAAGTCGCTGCAGCCGCCGCACCGGGTGCTCGATCTGGACGGCCTGACGCAATGGCTGGCGCAATGGTGCGGGCTCGACTACCTGCATATCGATCCGCTGAAAATCAATTTCTCGGCCGTGACCGATGTCATGAGCAACTCGTACGCGACGCGCTTTCGCATCCTGCCGGTCGAGGTCAAGGCCCACGAGGTGGTGATCGCCACCGCCGAGCCCTTCCAGCGCGCGTGGGAAGCCGAGATGCAACCGATCCTGCGCAAGGACATCCGCCGCGTCATCAGTAATCCGGACGACATCACGCGCTACCAGGTCGAGTTCTACAACCTGGCCAAGTCGATCAAGGGCGCCATGGGCCGCGGCGACATCGCCGGCGGCGCCTCGAACTTCGAACAGCTGGTGGAACTGGGCAAGAGCAACAAGCAGTTCGATGCCAACGACCAGCACATCGTCACCATCGTCGATTGGCTCTGGCAATACGCCTTCGAGCAGCGCGCCTCGGACATCCACGTCGAGCCGCGGCGCGACCTGGGCATCGTGCGCTTTCGCATCGACGGCGTGCTGCATCAGGTGTACCAGATCCCGATGGCGGTGCTCAACGCCATGACCAGCCGCATCAAGATCCTCGGCCGCATGGACGTGGTGGAAAAGCGCCGCCCGCAGGACGGCCGCATCAAGACCCGCACGCCGGACGGGCAGGAGGTCGAGCTGCGGCTGGCGACCCTGCCGACGGTATTCGGCGAAAAGCTGGTGATGCGGATTTTCGACCCGGAAGTGCTGGTTCGCGACTTCTCCGAACTCGGCTTTGCCGAGGAGGAATCCGCGCTGTGGCGCGACATGTCGTCGCAACCCAACGGCATCATCCTGGTGACAGGGCCGACCGGCAGCGGCAAGACCGTGACGCTGTACTCGACGCTGAAGACGCTGGCCACGCCGGAAGTGAACGTGTGCACGCTGGAAGACCCGATCGAGATGATCGAGCCTTCGTTCAATCAGGTGCAGATCCTGCCGGACATCGGCATGGACTTCGCCGAGGGCATCCGCTCGCTGATGCGCCAGGACCCGGACATCATCATGGTCGGCGAGATCCGCGACCTGAAGACCGCCGACATGGCCATCCAGGCGGCCCTGACCGGCCACCTGGTGCTGTCCACGCTGCACACCAACGACGCACCGTCGGCGATGACGCGGCTGATCGAACTCGGGGTGCCGCCCTACATGCTGTCGGCAACCGTGCTCGGGGTCATGGCGCAACGCCTGATCCGCACGCTGTGCCCGCACTGCAAGCAACCCGGCGGCCTGCGCGCCGAGGACGAGGAGGCGTGGACCGCGCTGGTGGCGCCCTGGAAATCCACCATGCCGACCCAGATCTATCGTCCGGCGGGTTGCCTCGAATGCCGCATGACCGGCTACAAGGGGCGCGTCGGAATATACGAGATCATGCCGATGTCGGCCGAGATCAAGAAGCTCGTCGGCAACGGCGCCGAACTCGCCAAACTGCGCGAGCAGGCCATGCGCGAAGGCATGAAGCCGCTGCGCATCGCCGGGGCGAGAAAAGTCGCGGCGGGGCTGACCACCATCGCGGAAATCATCAAGGTCGCGCCGCCGATGTTCGAGCAGGCCTGAGCCGGCCCCGCGCCGGCGCCGCCTTCATTCAGGTGCCAGCTTACCTACCGATATTCCGGTAACGACAATACTGCGACTGCGGTATTTGCATTGTCGGCTCCGGGGGTATCTTGAATTTGCCGCAACCAGTTTCCACGCTTGCACTGCGGCAATCGTCGGCGGCGGATCGATCGCCGACGAAGAACCGATCCACAGGAAAGGACCAGGCCATGGCGGCGATGATTCCCGAAACTACCTCCGACTTCGATCACACGCGGATCATCGAGCGTCCCGATGGCTTCTATTGGCAGGAGGCGGCGACCAATGACGAGTATGGCCCGTTCCCGACGCTGGTCGATGCGGTGGCCGACATGGAATTCAGCGCGGCCTCCGACTACGAGCCGGGCGAGTCGCTGGAACAGGCCGAGAACGAAGTCGGTCTGGCGGAGTGGGTCGATCCCGACACCGGGGAATTCGCCGAGAACGGAACTCCGCGGCTGGAGGAGCATTGACCGCGTATTTGACGCTCAGTATTTCGGCCCGCCCTGGCCATAGAACGGCGGCCAACGACCGACCAGGGCTTCGAGCAGCTTGAGTTCGTCGTCGCTGTGGTTGATGACCGCGGCCGGCACCATCATCTTCGGCATCTTCATGTCGTTGTGCACATACATCGGCTTGTCGTGGTGCGTGGTGCTGTAGTTTTCACGTTCCTGCGGCGCGGCGCTGGGCGTCAGTTCGACCTCGCCGTAGCAGAGGCAGAAATAGGTGCGTGCCCCGGCGCCTTCGCCTTCGTCCTCGATGTAGCAGCCGGTGCCGCGGATGCCGATGGTGGCGGTCGATACCTGGATCTTGCGGGCGGCTCCCTTGCCGAACACCGAAAGGATTTTTCCGGTGACGACGCGCATCAGGTTCTGCACGGCGTCCGCGCCGAAGCTGACAGTCGAACTTTCGCGCTGCAGGAAGGCGTCCTGGCCGATGACGTAGATCGCTTCGCTGCCGGGGCCGGTGATCACCGTATCGCCAGCGCCAACTATCTGGCCTTCCTTCGCCGGCTTGCCATTCACGGTCACGCTGCCGCGCAGCTTGTGCAGTCCGGGCGCGACGGGGGCGTTGCCCTTGGCCAGGGCCTGGCCGATCAGGCCGGAGATGCCGGCGGGGCCGAGCAGTCCGGCGGCGGCGAGGGCTTTTAGTAGCTTGCGGCGTAGCTGCATGGCGCTTCCTTTCGGCTTGGACGGAACGGCAAAACCACCTAACCACAGAGACACAGAGGCACAGAGAAAGGCAAATCTGCTTTCAGTTTTTCTCTGTGCCTCTGTGTCTCTGTGGTGAGAGCTTGGGTTTCATTTATTCAATTCCCGCATCGCGCGTTCAAGGCCGGCCAGCGTCAGCGGGAACATGCGGCTGTTGAAAATGGTGCGGATCAGTTCGATCGAGTGGCGGTAGTCCCACAGGCGCTCGGGTTCGGGGTTGAGCCACACGGCGCGCGGCCATGTGTCGAGCATGCGCTGCAGCCAGACCGCGCCGGCTTCCTCGTTCGAGTATTCGACTGAGCCGCCCGGTTGCAGGACTTCATAGGGGCTCATGGTGGCGTCGCCGACCACCACCACCTTGTAGTCCTCGCCGTACTTGTGCATCACGTCCCACAGCGGGAAGCGCTCGCCATGGCGGCGGCGGTTGTCCTTCCAGACGTAGTCGTAGATGCAGTTGTGGAAATAGAAGTATTCGAGGTGCTTGAACTCGCTCTTGGCCGCCGAGAAGAGTTCTTCGCAGACCTTGATGTGGTCGTCCATCGAGCCACCGATGTCGAGGAACAGCAGCACCTTGACCTTGTTATGGCGCTCGGGGCGCATCTTGATGTCGAGCCAGCCGGCGTTGCGCGCCGTGCCGGCGATGGTGCCGTCCATGTCCAGCTCGTCCTCGGCGCCTTCGCGGGCAAAGCGGCGCAGGCGCCTGAGCGCGATCTTGATGTTGCGCGTGCCGAGTTCGACCGTGTCATCGAGGTTGCGGTATTCGCGATTTTCCCAGACCTTGATCGCGGTGCGGTTGCCCGCCGATTCGCCGCCGATGCGGATGCCTTCGGGGTGGTAGCCGCCGTGGCCGAAGGGCGAGGAGCCGCCGGTGCCGATCCACTTGCTGCCGCCGGCATGGCGTTCCTTCTGCTCGGCCAGCCGCTTCTTGAATTCCTCCATCAGCTTGTCCCAGCCGAGCTTTTCCAGTTTGGCCTTTTCCTCGGGCGTCAGATGTTTTTTCATCATCATCTTCAGCCACTCTTCGGGGATGTCGGCGTCGAGGCCGGGAATCTGCGTGACGCCCTTGAAATATTCGCCGAAGGCCTGGTCGAACTTGTCGTAGTGCGTTTCGTCCTTGACCAGGCAGGTGCGGGCGAGGAAGTAGAAGTCGTCGATCGAGTTGCCCGCGACGTGCTCCTTCAGCGCCTCCAGCAGCGTGAGGAACTCGCGCGTGGAAACGGGGAGTTTCTTCGCCTTGAGGTGGAGGAAGAAGTCGATCAGCATTGCGGCAGGTGCTTACCTGTTGTGCTTGGCCATGAACACCAGGCGCTCGAACAGATGCACGTCCTGCTCGTTCTTCAGCAGCGCGCCGGCCAGCGGCGGCACCACGGTCTTGCGGTCCTTGGAGCGCAGGGCTTCCGGCGGGATGTCCTCGGCCACCAGCAGCTTGAGCCAGTCGATCAGTTCCGAAGTCGAGGGCTTCTTCTTCATGCCCGGCACTTCGCGCAGTTCGAAGAAGACTTCCATCGCCTCGCGCAGCAAGTCCTTTTTCAGGTTGGGGAAATGCACATCGACGATGCGCCCCATGGTGTCCTTGTCGGGGAACTTGATGTAGTGGAAGAAGCAGCGGCGCAGGAAGGCGTCGGGCAGTTCCTTCTCGTTGTTCGAGGTGATGATGACGATCGGGCGCACCACGGCGCGCACGGTCTGCCGCGTCTCGTAGACATGGAACTCCATGCGGTCGAGCTCGCGCAGCAGGTCGTTGGGGAATTCGATGTCAGCCTTGTCCACTTCGTCGATCAGGATCACGGAGGGCTTGCCCTGCTCGAAGGCCTGCCACAGCACGCCCTTGACGATGTAATTGCTGATGTCCTTGACCTTTTCGTCGCCGAGCTGCGAATCGCGCAGGCGCGACACCGCGTCGTATTCGTAGAGGCCCTGCTGCGCCTTGGTGGTGGACTTGATGTGCCACTGCAGCAGCGGCACGCCCAAGGCGCCTGCGACTTCCTCGGCCAGCATGGTCTTGCCGGTGCCGGGCTCGCCCTTGATCAGCAGCGGGCGCTGCAGGGTGATGGCGGCATTCACCGCCAGCATCAGGTCGGGGGTCGCGACGTAGGTATTGGTTCCTTCAAAGCGCATGGTGTTTTCTTTCAGGGTTGAAGCAATAGATTATCGCAGTGTGAGCTTCTTGTCGCCGCGCATTTCGCCGCGCATCTCGCCGCGCATTTTGCCGTGTGGTCAGCACCAACTCTTCACCCGGCCTTGCGCCGCACGCAGTCGATGTAGGCCTCGCCGTCGGGCGGCAGGCGGCTCGTCTGGGCGCGCCAGAGCATTTCGCCGAGACATTCGAGCACGTCGTGCAGCGCTTCGTGGCGGTCGGCGCGACGGCTTTGCAGCAACGTGAAGGCGGCGCGGATGCCCGGCGGCTGGTCGATCGACAACTGCTCCTCGATCGCCAGGTGCAGCGAAAGGTGCAGGAAGGGGTTGGTCTCGCCCTGTTCCGGCGTCCATTCGCGGGTCAGTGCATCCTCGGCTTCAAGCAGGGCGTGGTATTCGGGATGGAGGGCGACCAGGTCGGCGGCCAGGGCTTCCATCGCCGTGCCCGGCAGCCGCTCGCGGTGCTTGGCCCAGGCGTCGATCAGGAACTGGCGCGCCTGGTCGCGCGACGGGTTAAACATTTTTCTCTTTCCAGGCACAGAGGTCGAACACGCCGCAATGCACACAGTCCGGCGCGCGCGCCTTGCAGGTGTAGCGGCCCAGCAGGATCAGCCAGTGGTGGGCACGCAGGCGAAATTCTGCAGGCACGACCTTGAGCAGCTTCTGCTCGACCGCCTCGACCGTCTTTCCCGCTGCCAGACCGGTGCGGTTGCCGACGCGGAAGATATGCGTGTCGACCGCAATGGTCGGCTCCTTGAAGGCGATATTGAGCACCACGTTGGCAGTCTTGCGGCCGACGCCGGGCAGGGCTTCGAGCGCGGCGCGGTCGTGCGGCACTTCGCCGCCGTGGCGTTCCAGCAGCAGGCGCGAAAGAGTCGCGACGTTCTTTGCCTTGGTGCGGTAGAGGCCGATGGTCTGGATGTAGTCGATCAGGCCTTCCTCGCCCAGCGCGGCGATGGCCTGCGGCGTCGGGTGGTCGCGGAACAGCGCGCGCGTTGCGCGATTGACGCCCTTGTCGGTGGCCTGGGCGGAGAGCACCACGGCCACCAGCAGCTGAAACGGCGTCGCGTATTCGAGTTCGCTTTTCGGTTCCGGGTTCGCCGCCGCAAGACGGGCGAAGAACTCGCGAACCTTCTTCGGACTCATGCCGGAAGCGAAGCCGGCGGCGGCTGATCGTGCAGGCGATGTTCGCGCAGGCGCTGGTTGGCGCGCGCCTCGAGCCAGTTGCGCCCGGCGATCAGCAGGCCGAGGACGAAGAAGGCCCCGGGCGGCAGTATGGCGATCAGGAAGCCCGGATAGTCTGCCGGCAGGACCTGAATTCCGGACAGGTTCGGGAAGATCATTTCGATGCCGGAAAACAGCGTGCCCTGGCCGACCAGTTCGCGCACCGCGCCGAGCAGCGCAATGACCCAGACGAAGCCGATGCCCATCATCAGGCCGTCGAGCGTCGAGGCGCGCAGGCCGTTCTTCGCGGCGAAGGCTTCGACGCGGGCCAGTACGATGCAGTTGGTCACGATCAGCGGAATGAAAATGCCGAGCACCAGATACATATCGTGCAGGAAGGCATTGAAGACCAGATCGACGACGGTGACCAGCGCCGCGATGATCAGGATGAACACCGGAATGCGGATCTCGTAGGGGATCAGGGCGCGCAGCGCTGAAATGGCGAAGTTCGCCACCATCATGACCAGAATGGTGGCCAGGCCGAGGCTGACGGCGTTGACCAGCGTGGTGCTTACCGCCAGCAGGGGGCACAGACCCAGCAACTGGGCCAGAATGCTGTTCTGCTTCCACAGGCCGTTCCAGGCGATGTCCTTGTAAATGCTCATGGCTTGCCTCCTTGTTCCTCGAAGCGATTGTTCGCAGGTAGCGCGAACAGCTTGTCGCGGTTTTCCAGGGTCCAGGCCAGGGCGCGGCCGCTGGCGTTGGTCACGGCACGGGCGGAAATCGTGGCGCCGCTCATCTGGTCGAAGCGGCCGCCATCCTTTTTCACCCGCCATTTTTCGCGCGGTACGGTATCGAAGCCCAAGTTGTTGAACTGGGTGATCCACGGCCGCGCCTTGTTGCGATCCTTCTTCGGGGTGATGTAGTCGCCCAGGCCCGGCGTTTCCTTGTGGGTCGTCACGCGCACGGCGATCAGCCTGCCGTCGACGCCGACGGCGACGATCAGCCCGATGCGACCGGAATAGCCGTCGGGCGCAGCGGCTTCCAGCACCAGCGCCACCGGAGCGCCATCCTTGCGGGCGCGCCAGAGCCTGGTTTCGTCATCGAGGCCAAGCGCTTTCTGTGCGGGGAGGGTGATCGCGTCGGTCATCAGGTCGTTGTCATAGCTGGTCGGCGGCAGCACTTCGCCGATCAGTCGCAGTTTTTCCGCCAGTGTGCTGGCGGCAACCAGCGGCGCAGTGGCCTTGTAGGTGCCGGCCATCAGCGCGGTAAACACCAGGGTGAAGGCGAGCATGATGGCGGCCGTGCGCACCGAGATGCGAAATGCCCCGGAGGCTCTTGGGGCGACTTCGATGGGCTCGCTCATTGCGGCTCCCCCTCCTTCCGCTTGTGGCCGAACACCGGCGGCTGGGTGTACATGTCGATCAGCGGTGCCGCGATGTTCATCAGCAGCACGGCGAAGGCGATACCGTCCGGATAGGCGCCGAAAGTGCGGATGATCCAGGTCAGCAGCGCGACGCCGGCGGCGAAGATCAGCTTGCCCTTCGGCGTGGTGGCGCCCGAGACCGGATCGGTGACGATGAAGAAGGCGCCCAGCATCGCGCCGCCGGTGAGCAGATGAAACAGCGGCGGCGCGAACTGCGTCGCGTCGATCAGGGTGAACAGGCCGGCGACGGCGAACAGGGCGGCGAGGAACGCCACCGGCATGTGCCAGGTGATGATGCGCTGCTGGATCAGCCACAGGCCGCCGGCCAGATAGCCCACTGCGACCCACTCCCAGCCCTTGCCGCCGATGTTGCCGAAGGTGGCATGGCTGCCCAGCAGGCCGGCGATCGCCGCACGCTGTTCCGGGTCGCGCAGTACCGTGCGCAGCGCATCGAGCGGTGTCGCCATGGTGATGGCGTCGAGCTGGCGTGGGCCGAATATCGCGTTCAACTGCGCCGCGAAGTCTGCCGCGCCGACCGCCGGCCACTGCGACATGAGCTGCGGGTAGGCGACGATCATCAGGGCAAAGGCCACCATCGCCGGATTGAAGGGGTTCTGCCCCAGTCCGCCGTAGAGGTGCTTGGCGACGATGATCGCGAGCAGCGTGCCGAGCACCGTCAGCCACCAGGGGGCGATCGAGGGGAAAGTCAGGGCGATGAGCCAGGCCGTGACCAGGGCCGAGCCGTCGGTGAGGAACTGCCGCATCGGCTTTCCGCGCAAGGCGAGCATGGCGGCCTCGGCCGCCAGCGCGGTCACCGACGCGAGCGCTATCTGCACCAGGATCGCGGCACCAAAGAACCAGACGTAGGCGGCGATGCCGGGCAACAGCGCGCACAGCACCCGCAACATGACGGACTGCACGCTGGCGGGCTTGAGCGAGTAAGGTGAGTTATTCACTGAGGGTCTTCATTCCGTCTAGTCGTCCTGCCGCAGGTGGGGCTTGGCCATTTCGCGAATCTCGGCACGGCGTCCTTCGATGGCGGCGACCTCGGCTTGTTGTTCCGGGGTCAGGTCGCTGACGTTCTCGGGGTGTACCTGCTCCTTCTGCACCCGCGCCCGTTCCAGGGCGGCGGCGATGAGCGCCTTCTTGGCATCCTCTTCCGGTGTCGCGGCCGGCTTGGCCGCTTCGGCCAGCGCTGCTGCAGCCTTTTGCCGCCCGGCCTCGGTCTTGGCGGCGAGCTTGGCCGCCTTTTCTTCCTTCTCGCGCTCTTCACGGGCCAGGCGCAGTTCGTAGCGCTCGCGCGCAATGTCGGCGGCGGCCTTTTCCTTTTCCCGTGCCCAGATTTCGCCCTTGGCAAAGCGGAAATAATCCACCAGCGGTATGCGCGACGGACAGACGTAGGAACAGCAGCCGCATTCGATGCAGTCGAACAGCGAATATTCCTGTGCCTTGCCGAAAATCCGGGCGCGGCTGAACCAATATAGTTCGAAGGGCTGCAGTTCGGCCGGGCAGACCTTGGCGCATTCGCCGCAGCGAATGCAGGGCATCTCCGGCGGCGGCGGCGGAAACAGGGCCGGCGAGCCGGCCAGGATGCAGTTGGTGCCCTTGATCACGGGGGTATCGAGGCTCAGCAGGGCGACGCCCATCATCGGCCCGCCCATCAGATAGCGGTCGGTGTCGGCACGCGGCGCGGCCAGCGGCAGCAGTTCGCGGATCGGCGTGCCGATCAGGACTTCGAAGTTGCCGGGATGCGCCATGTTGCCGGAGAGCGTGAGCACGCGCGAGACCAGTGGCTCGCCGTGCGCGACGGCGCGGTAGATGGCGTGGGCCGAGCCGACGTTGAAGCACTGCACGCCGAAGTGGGTGCCGAGCTTGCCATAGGGAATCTCGATGCCGGTGAGGACGCGGATCAGCTGCTTCTCGCCGCCGGCGGGATAGCGGGTGGGGACGGCAACGACCTCGATATCCGCTTCGCCGAGGCGCTGCACGGCGGCGCGCATCGATTCGATCGCCTGCGGCTTGTTGTCTTCGATGCCCACCAGTATGCGGCGCGCGCCGGCGATGTGGCGCATGATCGACGCGCCGGCAAGAATTCCGTCCGCACGTTCGCGCATCAGGCGGTCGTCGCAGGTGATCCAGGGTTCGCATTCGGCGCCGTTAAGGATCAGCGTCTCGATTCCCTTCTCGCCGGGACCGAGCTTGACGTGGCTGGGAAAACCCGCGCCGCCGAGGCCGACGACGCCACAGTCGCGCAGGTAAGTCCGGGTTTCCTGGGCGGGCACGGAACGGTAGTCGAAGGGCTGCCGCTCGATCCAGCGGTCTTGTCCGTCCGGATCGAGGATGACGCTGGGAGCAGGCAGTCCCGAGGGATGCGGTACAGGTTGCGGCGCAATGGCGCGCACCGTGCCGGAAGTCGGCGCATGGACGGCGGTGCACAGCGGGCCTTCGGCGGCGGCGATCATCTCGCCCTTGAGCACGGTTTGTCCGGGCTGCACCAGGCAGCGCGCCATGGCGCGGGCGCTCTGGCGCAGCGGAATGATCAGGTGCGAAGGCAGCGGCGCGATGCGGATCGGTGCGGCGGCCGATTCATCCTTGTGGGAGGCGGGCTTGACCCCTCCCTTGAATTTGAACAGCTTGGCGATCATGCGGCCTGGCGCAGCATGATCACGGGGTATTTCCACTTCCATGTATCAACTGTTTCCTGAATTGCTTCCATGCGGATGCAATCGACCGGACAGGGTGCGATGCATAGCTCGCAACCTGTGCACTGGGCGGCGACCACGGTATGCATCTGTTTTGCCGCGCCGACGATGGCATCCACCGGGCAAGCCTGGATGCATAGCGTGCAGCCGATGCAGGCCTGCTCGTCGATGACGGCGACGGATTTCGGTTTCTCGATGCCGTGTTCCGCGGAAAGCGGCTTGAACTCGCGGCCCAGCAGATCGGCAAGCTTGTGGATGCCTTCCTCGCCCCCCGGCGGGCATTGATTGATTTCCGCCTCGCCCTTGGCGATGGCCGTGGCATAGGGTTTGCATCCCGGGAAGCCGCACTGGCCGCACTGTGTTTGCGGCAAGATGGCATCGATCTTCTCGACCAGCGGATCGCCTTCGACGCGAAAGCGCACTGCCGCATAGCCGAGCGCAGCACCGAGCAGCACGGCGCCCAGCGCCATGACCAGCAGCGCCTCGATCATTTGTACTTGTCCAGGCCGGCAAAACCCATGAAGGCCAGGCTCATCAGGCCCGCCGTGATCATGGCGATCGCAGTACCGCGGAAGTGCACCGGGACATCAGCCGCTTCGAGGCGCTCGCGGATGCCGGCGAACAGGATCAGCGCCAGCGTGAATCCGACCGCGCTGCCGAAGCCGAACAGCAGCGACTCAAGAAAGTTGTGGCGCAGGCTGACGTTCAGCAACGGGATGCCGAGTACCGCGCAATTGGTCGTGATCAGCGGCAGGTAAATGCCGAGCACCTGGTGCAGCAGCGGGCTGGTCTTCTGGATCACCAGTTCCGTGAGCTGCACGATGGCGGCAATCGTCACGATGAAAGACAGCGTGCGCAGATACTCCAGATGATTGGGTATCAGCAGCCAGCGATCGATGACGAAGCTGGCGCCGCACGCCATGGTCAGGACGAAGGTCGTGGCAGCCCCCATGCCGAGCGCGGTCTCCAGCTTCTTGGATACGCCCATGAACGGACACAAGCCGAGAATGCGCACGAAGACGACGTTGTTTACGAGGACGGCGCCGAGAACGATGAAGAGATAACTGGTCATGATGCGCAGCGCGCCGCGCGTAGTCCGCAACAATTGGTGGAGATCAAATTATCTCGCTTTTAATGGTATTTGCGCAAGGAGGACGTCGATTTTACTGCCGTGTCGTGTTGCTGGTGGCTTCAATGCACTCGGCGACGAGTTGCGGACCTTGGTATATCAGTCCGCTATAGAGTTGCACTAGGGCGGCGCCGGCGTCGAGTTTGGCCCGCGCGCGAGCGCCGCTGGTGATGCCGCCGGCGGCGATGATCGGCAATTCCCCGGCCAAAGCCCGTGCCAAATCGCGTATCACCGCCGTGGACTTGTCGAACAGCGGACTGCCGGACAGTCCGCCTGCTTCGGCGGCGAGCGGCGATGATTCGACGCCTTCGCGGCCAAGCGTGGTGTTCGTGGCGATGACGGCGTCGATCCGGTGGCGCTTGAGCGCGTCGGCAATGTCGGTGATTTGGTCCGAGTCGAGATCCGGTGCGATCTTGAGCGCCAGCGGTACGTAGCTGCCGTGCCGATCGGCCAGCGCCGTTTGCCGGGATTTGAGTGCACCCAGCAGGGCGTCGAGTTCCGATGCTCCCTGCAACTGGCGCAGGTTCTTGGTATTGGGCGAAGAAATATTGACGGTGATGTAGCTTGCCAGCGGAAAGGCCTTGTCGAGGCAGATCAGGTAGTCGTCTACGGCCTTCTCTATGGGCGTGTCGAAGTTCTTGCCGATGTTGATGCCGAGAATGCCGCGGTAAGCCACACGCGCCAATCGCTCGCGCAGCGCGTCGATGCCTTGATTGTTGAACCCCATGCGGTTGATGATGGCCTGATGTTCCTGCAGCCGGAACAGGCGCGGCTTCGGGTTGCCGGGTTGGGGGCGTGGTGTGACTGTGCCCACTTCCAGGAAGCCGAAACCGAGGCGCGCGAGTCCATCGATGGCCGTCCCGTTCTTGTCGAGGCCTGCCGCCAGACCTACGCGGTTGGGAAAACGCAGGCCCATGACGTCGACCGCGTCGACGCCCGCCGTGGCGGCCTGCCCGAAACGCAGAGCCCCACCGACGGCGAGCAGGCGGAGCGTCAATTCATGTGCGCGTTCGGGGTCGAGCGTGAAGAGCAGGGGTCGAATCAAGGCATATGGAATCATGGCGGAGGATTCTACGATGCGGGCTCTGCGAAGAATTTCCTCAACATCGGAAAGAAAAAATCGCGAAGGGGTTTACACATTGAAAATGGCCCCCTATAATTGCCCCTCTCTGCTGCTAGCGGAGCCGCTGAAGGAAGTGAGTGAGGCGGAAGTTCTTTAAAAACCAAACAACCGATAGGTGTAGGTGCTTGCTGTGCTGGAGGTGGTGGTGGGTAGTCATTCCGAGATCGAAGGGATGGCTGCTGACCCAAGTCGAAAGGCGAGGGTTGAGTTCTGAGCGGACTGCGAAAGCAAGACGTGAAGGATCTGCTGCTGCTGGATGCTAAGAGTATAGAAGCAAGCACTTGCACG
>JBDRPN010000031.1:0-4485 GCA_043826925.1 Pseudomonadota bacterium | reverse complement strand
TCTGATCGAACGCTTCTTCGCTCGCATCAAACACTTCCGGCGTATCGCCACGCGCTACGACAAACTGGCATCGTCCTTCCTGTCGTTCGTTCATCTCGCGTGCGCTTTCGTCTGGCTGGCTTAATTGAGAACACACCCTAGGCTTTTGGCGACTTTGCACCTGGAAACCCGCGCCCTTACTGGGGGTAGGTGAAAAATGTGCCTCAAAAGTGTCAAAGTCGGGTTTGTCGATGTCGCGCCGCCCGATCACGGTCGCATCGAGACGCGGCGTATTTGGTGTAGCACGGCACTCAACGCTTACATCGATTTCCCCCACGTCGCTCAGGTGTTTCTGATCGAGCGGGAAACTCTGACAAAGAAGACCGGCGCGCACCGCTGTGAATTCGCGCTTGGCATGACCAGTCGCACGACGCAGGAAGCTTCGCCGCAACAGGTGCTGCACATCAATCGTGGCCATTGGACCATCGAGAGCGTCCATCACATCATCGACTGGAACTACGATGAGGATCGCGGTCGCATCCGCACCGGCTTCGGCCCGGAAAACATCACCCGGCTACGCCGCTTCGCCGTCGGCATCCTCAAGTCTTTCCAGAAGCCCACTCAAACCATCGCCGAACTCATGCGCATGCTCTCGTTCCGCACCCGGATCGTCTTCGACTACTTGCGCATGACGAAAAACTCAGCTTCCACCCACGGGTAATTTGAGAACAAATTTACCCTGCATGGTTGTATTGGGGCTCTTGACTTTGGATTGCGATCAGCTCCCTTTGAGGGGGCCGCAATCCTTAAAACCCCCGGCTTTGCCGGGGGATGGTTACTTTCAACAATTGCTGGGTCGCCGATTTCCCGCGGTTTTTCGCACACTCGTTCTCAATCGCGCGCTTTGGTGCCACGTCGTTGCGATCTTGCCGCACGTAAGCGGACATCCTCTTGAGGTATGATGCCGTCGAACACGATGGACGAAATCTGGCGAATAAGATTCTCCACCGGCCCGCGTTGAGGGTCAAACCACTCCACGGTCCAGTTCAGCGAACCGATAACGAACAAACGCAAGAGGTGGACGGGAATATCAGAGCGTATTTCGCCTTTCCTGAGGGCATCATTAAAAAGCTTATCCCAGTACGCAGCATAGACAGCGCGAATGGGCTGATTACGCTTTCTTGGACCCTCCGAAATCTGGCCGTATGACCGAATGTTGGCAGACGTGAAATCGCCGTATTGCAAGAGTCCAGTCAAATGTCCTTCGATTGCAGCCGCTATCCGATCTCGGGATGACGCGTCCGGCGGCAGCATTTCGACGCGTTTCTGGACTTCCTCCAATACCATGCGTATGCCGGTATCGAGAACCTTGTCGAGGATTTCTTCCTTAGATTTAAAATGATAGTAGAAACTACCCGCTTGTATACCCAGGACATCGGCGATCTGGCGCAACGTGGTAGCAGCGTATCCCTGCTTGCGAAACAGCTTCGCCGCAGCTTTCAGCGTATTCTGATAAACATCAGTTTCTGCCGGTTGAGTATTTAAAGACTTATCTTTCTTCTGGCTCTTCACGATCACAGCGCCTCTCCTCAACAAAGCTCTTCAATAGTTTCCCGAAAGGTGTTTCTCTAATATAGACACACATAAATAACGATACATGTATTATGCTGTCGCCTATCCATCCAGAGACGATGAGTTGACCATGCGACAGACCGAATTGTATCTTACCGATGAGGATCGCGAGTATGATGGAGTTATACCGGGCCAAGGGTCTGCACCACGCGCGGGAGGTCAATCGGGCGCATGTCCTT
Organism: Pseudomonadota bacterium; assembly: GCA_043826925.1. Lineage (GTDB taxonomy): Bacteria > Pseudomonadota > Gammaproteobacteria > Burkholderiales > Rhodocyclaceae > Sulfuritalea. Next base: position 2,695 of record JBDRPN010000031.1, on the reverse strand, counting down.
TCCGCGCTTGATCGCGGCATCCCGGAAGCCCAGATCATGGCGGTGCTCGGGGTCGGGCGGACGGTCGTCTGGCGAACACGAGCCGCGTACCTGAAAGGCGGAGCGGAATTCGCACTGCACGATGTCGCGCGCTCGGGCAAACCGCGGCAGTACGATACTGACGTCGAAGCGAAAATTTCAGCCTTGGCCTGCTCAGCGCCTCCACCGGGCGCCCAGCGATGGACGATTGCCTTGCTGGAGCAAGCCGCACAAGCGCAGGCGGAGGTTGGCCCCATCGACCGCGAAACGGTCCGTCAGCTGCTAAAAATAACTGCATCAAGCCGTGGCGATCGGGTAGGAGGCGGGGTCACCCCGCCGTCCTCCCACACCACCGGACGTGCGGTTCCGCATCCGGCGGTTCATTGAACACACTGGAGTCGTCGCATCGTATCGAGCAGCGACACCAGACCCAAACGATCAAAGAAGGACTTCGGGAAAGCCTGGTTCATGTGGCTTGCGCCACTATTCCACCACGGCCCTCGTTGGTTACACGCGGAGCGCCAAGCGCGCTCTTCCGTCAATCCCGCCTTTATCAGATTCTTGGCACGAGTATAAGGACGTTTCCACTGCCGCCACAGGATGCAGCGTAGCTTGTGCCTGATCCAGCCATCCAACTCTTCCAGCGCTTTCTTGGTTTCGGTCAGCTTGAAATACGCCATCCATCCACGAAGGATCGGGTTGAGTTCCGTGATGACTGTCGTCAGGCTACGTTCGCTCGCACCTTGGAGTACCTCGCGGATTCTGTCTTCCAGCCGTTTCAGGCTGGTCGGCGCAATCTTCAGCTTCGGAGCCTTGTGCGACGTGAGGCTGTAGCCCAGAAACTTCCTCTTCCACGGACTCGCCACCGCGCTCTTGGCTACATTCACCGAGAGCTTGAGCGTGTCCGCCAGAAACCGGGTAATGCTCGCCATGACCCGTTCCCCTGCCTGCTGGCTTCTGACGTATATGTTGCAGTCGTCGGCATAGCGGCAGAAGGCGTGACCCCGGCGTTCCAGTTCCCGATCCAGTTCCGTCAGCAGAATGTTCGACAGCAGCGGACTGAGCGGCCCGCCTTGCGGCGTGCCTTCCGTCCTCTGGGATACCATCCCGTCTGCCATCATGCCCGCTTCGAGATACCGGCGGATGAGGCGAAGCACTCGCCCGTCCCCGATCTTCTTGGAGAGTTTCTCCATCAATAGATCGTGATTGACGCGGTCGAAGAATTTCTCCAAGTCCATGTCGACCACAATCCTGCGGCCTTCGGCAACATATTGCCTGGCCGCCTTGACCGCTTGATGGGCGTTCCTCCCCGGTCGAAAGCCGTAGCTCGATTCGGAGAAGCCAGCCTCGAAGATCGGTGAGAGTACCTGATGCAACGCTTGCTGGATCATTCGATCCGTCAGCGTGGGTATGCCCAGTGTCCTCGTTCCGCCTTGCGGCTTGTCGATATCCACCCGGCGCACGGCGTGGGGCCTATAGTCCCCCGCCAGCAGCTTGGCCTTGATCGTCGGCCAGTGTTGCTTGAGATGGTCGTCGAACTCGTCAATGCCGATACCATCGACTCCGGCAGAGCCTTTGTTCTTGACCACCCGCTGATAGGCACGCTTGAGGTTGCCGCGTTCGCACACGACGTCCATCAGCCCGCTTTCCCGCTCCCACTCCGCTTTGGTCCGCGGACGGGTCGCCACGTCGGTCTCGGCGCCGCGCAAAGTCCCCTCGGGGTTCTGCCCCGATTCCTCCTCACCGGTATCCGCTTGCCGCGAATCTTCTGCCTTCATCGACTGTCCGTATGGTCCCGCCGCCTACTTGCGGCTTTCAATGTTCGGCCCTTCGGCTCGTCCCGACGCCTACTATGGCCTCTGCTGACTTCTGCATGGGCTTCCCGGCACCTCTCGATGTCGGTAGCACGGAGGTTCCCCTCGGCACCCTTGCAGATCTCCCCGGGTATGACGCACCCACCTTCACGCTTATGCCTGTCGGATTTACGTCACGGCGTTCCGTACAAGTTTCGGGCTTCACAGATATTGGCCTGCTCACCCCGCCGTGCCGCCTCGTATCCGCTTCCTGTTCGTCAGGCCAGCGCTTTGCCTTCGGCTTCCTCCAGATTTCCAGTCGCCCAGAACACCCTTGCCGTTCGGCTAACTCTTCCCCTTGCCGGGCGAGTAGAGGACTTTCACCTCCAAGTGAGTGCGCCCTGCCGGGCGCACCAAGTCAAATACCACCGACAAAGCCGGTGGCTTGAGTTGATAGCGCCTCAAAGGCGCCTTCAAAACCGTTAGCCGCTACGCGGCAGAGATAGGCCGAGCCATGCTTAACCCTCGTCACTCTTGCATAGATCACTTCGAAGACGCGTAGCCTCTTGGTCAAACGCCGTATCAAATACCTACTCGACCGCCGCATAGGTCAAACCTTTTGGAGTCCCCCGGCAGAGCCGGGGGCTTACCTCTATGAGTTACTCAGCAGTCGCCAATATAGGCGACTGCTGAGTAAGACCGGCTGAACTCATGCATCATGGCCCCGGCGGTCACAGTTTTACCTGAGAGGCTGTGAAAAATTGCCCTCAACAAACACCCCCCGTTCGTTGTATGCGTATGGTATACTTCGATCTAACGTAACGCGATGGGTGCGAAGATGACCAAGACACGGGCGCGAGTGCTCTCGCCGAACCGGAAGCAGA
>JBDRPN010000030.1:0-66982 GCA_043826925.1 Pseudomonadota bacterium | reverse complement strand
GTGAAACCGCCACTTCAGACGACCGCCGAAATTATGTCGAGCGTTTGGCAGCATCAACCGCAGCCAAACCCACTCCCACCTACCTATTAACGCCAGCTACCACCGCTACTTTCCATAATCGAGGACTTTGCATAAGTGCCCTTATGTAAAGCTTTACATAAGGGCACGGAGCACTCATTAGCTGGTGAAGGAAGCAGCCATTCCATCGGCTTTCCGCCTCAACGGCGGCAACCTGCACGACACCGGCCACTCAACTGACCCGACGCCAACGGTGGCAATGGCCGAACAGCAGTACTACGGCCGCGCACGAAAGCCCTGCACGGCCGCAGCAAGCAGACGCAAATATTTCGCCTCACATCCGCCGCAAACCGGCGTCTATTTCACGGACATCAGGTAGCTGATGAGATTGCCTTTTTCGAAGGCGCGGCAATCCCGTTCATGGAGGTCCATGCAGTGCGCCGTGAAGTTGGCTTCCACTTTCTGGGCATCGGTGAAGCGTTCGGGGTTTGCCGAAGGCGCCAGCGGCTTGATGGGCAGCTTGGTCTGGATGTGTTTGCCTTCTTTCCGCGGATCTTCGGTGTGGCAGCCGGAGCAGGTGAAGTCGCCCGCCTGCCAGGTGCGCCGGACGAGGTAGAACTTCCGCCCGGCCTCCGCCGTGAAGGGCTGGTCCGAGACCGTTCCCCGCCCCTTCTCTTCTTTGACCTCGATCTTTGCCTTGGCGGCATAGGTCGCCAGGAGTTTGTTCATGACCGCGGACTGCTTCGCGGAAAGATTGCCTTCTGCATGAAGCGGAAGGGCGAACAAGCCGGCCAATGCCGCCAAAAGGTATGAATTTTTCATAGGGCCTCCCAGGTCGATGGATTGCGTTATCGTGCGAACGATCCATTTCATACCTTCGGGCCGTAGTGCAGGTTGACCACCATCAACAAACGCGGTGCCGTCCTGCGCGAGACGAATGGCCGCCGCCGTCCAAGAGTTGGCGCTGGCGATACGGCGTTGATCGGTTCGAGCAAGGCCCGCGCTGCGGCATTCGGGTGCTTTCCACGCCGAAGGTAGAATGCCTCTCGAACTTCCTGCTTGGCCGCGCAACGCCCGATGACATCGCCGACAATATTGCTGACCAGGGCCTGGGCCCGCCTCAATGTGCTGTTCGGGCGCGGCCTGGTGATCTCGGTCGGGTCGATCCTGATCGTCTGCCTCGCCGTCAGCGCCGGCGCCTTCCTGTTCCTCAACACCGCGGCGCCGCGCAGCCTGACGCTCAGCAGCGGCCCGCCCGGCAGCACCTTCCATCGCACCGCGGAGAAATACCAGAAGATCCTCGCCCGCGAAGGCGTCAAGCTGAAGATCCTGCCTTCCGACGGTTCGCCGGAAAACCTGCGGCGGCTGGCGGACGCCAAGGCCGGCGTCGATATCGGTTTCGTGCTCGGCGGCGCGGCCGGCGACAAGGACTACGACCAGTTGATGTCGCTCGGCAGTGTGTCCTACCAGCCGCTGATGGTCTTCTATCGCGGCGAGAAGAGCGAGCTGCTGTCGCAGTTCAAGGGCAGGCGCCTCAACGTCGGCCCCGCCGGCAGCGGCCCGCATGCCCTGGCGCTGGCGCTGCTCAAGGCCAACGGCATCGTTCCCGGCGCCGACACGATACTCGACGAAACCGATTTCGACGATCCGGGCAAGGAACTGCGCGAAGGTCGCGTCGATGCGGTGTTCCTGATGGGCGATTCGACCGCCAGCAGTGTGATGCGCAAGCTGATGCGCGACGGCGGCGTGCGGCTGTTCAGCTTTGTCCAGACCGATGCCTATGTGCGCCGCGTCAAGGTGCTCAACAAGCTGCTGCTGCCGCGCGGCGGCCTCGACCTGGGGCAGGACCTGCCGCCCGAGGACGTGTACCTGGTCGGCCCGACGGTACAACTGGTGGCGCGCGAATCGCTGCACCCGGCGTTGTCGGATCTGCTGCTGGAAGCGGCGCGCGAAGTCCATGGCTCGGCCAGCCTGTTCCGCAAGCGCGGCGAATTTCCGGCGGCGCAGGAGGGCGACTTCCGCATCAGCGCCGATGCCACGCGCTACTACGCGTCGGGCAAGAGCTTCCTCTACAGCACCTTCCCGTTCTGGCTGGCAAGCCTGATCGCGCGCGTGCTGGCCTTCCTGGTTCCGGTCGTGCTGCTGCTCCTGCCGGCGCTCAAGTTCGCGCCCATGATCTACCGCTGGCGCATCGAATCGCGCATCTATCGCTGGTACCAGGTGCTGCTGGAGCTGGAGCGCGAGGCCTTCAAGCCGGCGGTGGATGCCGCGCGGCGCGGCGAACTGCTGCGCCAGCTCGACCACATCGAGACGGCGGTCAATCGCATCGTGATTCCCGCTTCCTTCGGCGACCTGTTCTACGGTTTGCGCGGCCACATCAACTTCGTGCGCCAGAGCCTGCTGGCGCATCCCCCGCACGACCAGACCGACACGCCGGCGTAAGGTCGGCCAAACTCGGCCGGCGCCGACTACAGACCGAGCGTGATGCGGGCGGTGGCGAAGCGCGCTTCGATGCGCGGGAAATGGTCGGCGAAGCTGCGCCAGTCGATGCCCATGCGCGCGCAGGAGTGGATGGACAGATTCGGCACCCGGGCGTCGTCGAAGCCCCCCAGGTCGAGCGCGTAACTGAGCACCTCGGCCACATGCACGGCATCGGCCAGCTCGCTTTCCGGCTCGTGCTGGTCCGAGACATGGTGCGCGGCAATCGCGTCGGCGACGGCTTCGGGCAACTTCCACAGGCGCGCCAGCTCGCCGCCGACATGGGCGTGATCGAGCCCCAGGTATTCGCGTTCGGCCTCGACGATGTCCATGTCGCGCTCGGCCTTCAGCGTCAGCATCAGGCCGAAGGCGGTCGGATTGACGGCAAACAGCAGCAGTTGGCCGACGTCGTGCAGCAGCCCGGCGGTGTAGGCGATGTCGGGGTCCAGCCCGGCAATGCGCGCCACATCCTGCGCGCAGACGGCGACGCCGACGCTATGCAGCCAGAGGCGATGGGCATCGAAAGGCGGCGCCGCCTTGTAGCGGTCGATGATGGCGGTGGCGAGCGTGATGTCGCGCACGCGGCCGACGCCGAGCAGCATGATCGCCTGGCGCACCGAGGTAATGCGCCCGCCGGTGCCCAGCGCGCCGGCATTGGCGGCCCCCAGCAGACGCGCCACGATGGCCGGGTCGCTGACGATATGCGTGCTGAGGGATTCGACGCTGGCTTCCTCGTCGCCCAGCATGTCGATGATCCGCATCACGATCTGCGGCAGCGCCGGCAGCTTCATCGCATGCGCCAGCACCTGGTCGAGGGACAGGCGCAGGCTCATGGGACTGCCCTCCCCCCAGCCCCCTCGCCAAGCGAGGGGGTGACGGCGGTTCGCCGCTGCGCGGCTCCGTAGCTTGGCTGCGCCCGTCTTGGGACGACCCGGCGGGCGGCGCTCATGACGCCGCGCGCCGCCGATAGTCGGCGACGGTCTCGGCGAGTTCTTCGCGGGCGGCGCTGCCGGGGCCGCGAAACAAGTGGGCGACGCGGGCCGCGGCAGCGGCGACGCCGCGTTCGATCTGTTCCGCGTCGCGGGTTTCTTCCTGGGCCACGTGGATGCAGTCGATGCCGCGCTGGATCAGATTGCGCAGGTGATCGATTTCCAGTTCCGTGCCGGCCGGCAGCAACACGCCGCCATCGGCGCGGCGCACGGCCTGGGCCAGGCGCTGGCCCGGCGTCGCGGCCAGGGTGGACATGCAAATGCTGCGTTCAGCCATAAGCGAAGCTCCCGAATTCCTCGTTATCGTGCGTCGAGTCTACCCGACGCGGCGCCCTCCGTGCGGCGCCATCAATCGCGCAGTTCGTCCACCTTCAGCAAGAGTTGCCGTTGGCGGGACGCCGAGCGCGTGCCGTAAACCGCGGTCCCCGCCGAACTGCCGATTTGCGCGTCGCCCGAAGCGCCCAGCGCTATCCACTCGCCGAGCCGGCCGCTGACCGTGGTGACCAGGCGCTGGATATTGACCGAACCGGGGATCGCGCCCGGCGTGTCGTCGCGCGGGCTGATCTCGAGCGTCACGCGCTCGCCGGCCAGATGCGGCACGGCGACGAAGCCGGTACCCAGGTCGCGCTGCACCAGGCTTTCCGACACCACCACGCCGGCCGGCGTCATCACCACCTGGCGCAAAGGCAGGATCAGGGATTCGCCGACCAGGATCGCGGCGCGTCCGCCATCGACGGTCTGCACCTGCTGCTGGGTGTCGCGCCGGCTGCGGCGGTCGGACTGGTAGACGCGGGCGCGGCCGCCGATCGCCGCGCCATCGCCGCCGATCTCGATCCGCGCCGAGGCCCCGCCGCCGCCTGCCTCGCCGGTGCTCGTCGCGCCCTGGCGCACGCTGATCATCAGCCGCCGCAGCGGCGTATCGAGCGCGGCGACGAGCTTCCTGATTTCGGCCTGGTTGCGGCCCGAGACTCGGAGGAACAGCTTGTCGTTGCTGCCGCTCAATGCGCCGCCCGGCTCGACGAACGGCGCCAGTTGCGGCAGCAGTTGTTCGGCGCTGCGATGCTTGAGGCTGATGATCTCCAGGGTCTGGCCCCAGGCCAGCGAACACAGCATAAGCAAAGCAAAAAGAAGTCGTTTCATGCCGGACCCCACTGACTCTATACTGCCGCCCTCCACCGTCCCGAGGAAGACCGAGAATGAAAATCGAAACCATCGCCGTGCATGGCGGTTACAGCCCCGACCCGACCACCAAGGCCGTCGCGGTGCCGATCTACCAGACCACATCCTACGCTTTCGACGACACCCAGCACGGCGCCGATCTGTTCGACCTCAAGGTGGCCGGCAACATCTACACGCGCATCATGAACCCGACCACCGACGTGCTGGAAAAGCGCATGGCGGAACTCGAAGGCGGCATCGCGGCGCTCGGCGTGGCCTCGGGCATGGCGGCGATCACCTATGCGATCCAGACCATCGCCGAAGCCGGCGACAACATCGTCTCGGTCGGCACGCTCTACGGCGGCACCTACAACCTGTTCGCCCACACCCTGCCGCAGTACGGCATCGAGGTGCGCTTCGCCGACTACCGCAACCCGGAAAGTTTCAAGCCGCTGATCGACGGCCGCACCAAGGCCCTGTATTGCGAATCTATCGGCAACCCGCTGGGCAACGTGGCCGACCTCGCCGCACTGGCGACGATCGCCCATGACGCCGGCGTACCGCTGATCGTGGACAACACGGTGCCCACGCCCTACCTGTGCCGCCCCTTCGAGCACGGCGCCGACATCGTGGTGCATGCGCTGACCAAATACCTCGGCGGCCACGGCAACAGCATCGGCGGCGTGATCGTCGATTCCGGCAAGTTTCCCTGGGCGACGCACAAGGCCCGCTTCAAGCGCCTCAACGAGCCCGACGTGTCCTACCACGGCGTGGTCTATACCGAAGCGCTCGGCCCCGCGGCCTTCATCGGCCGCGCCCGCGTCGTGCCGCTGCGCAACACCGGCGCGGCGATCTCGCCGTTCAACAGCTTCCTGATCCTGCAGGGCATCGAAACCCTCGCGCTGCGCATGGACCGCATCTGCAAGAACACGCTGGCGGTGGCCAACTATCTCAAGGGCCACGCCAAGGTGAAGTGGGTCAATTACGCCGGGCTGCCCGACCACGCCGACCACGCGCTGATCCAGCAATACATGGGCGGCCGCGCCTCGGGCATCCTGTCCTTCGGCGTCAATGGTCAGGGCGGCGGCATGGCGGCCGGCGGCCGTTTCCAGGATGCATTGAAGCTGGTCACGCGCCTGGTGAACATCGGCGACGCCAAGAGCCTCGCCTGCCATCCGGCCAGTACCACGCACCGCCAGTTGTCGGCGGAAGAGATGAAGAAGGCCGGCGTCACCGAAGACATGGTGCGCCTGTCGATCGGCATCGAGCACATCGACGACATCAAGGCCGACCTGGAGCAGGCGCTGGCGGCGGTTTAGGGGGCGTTACGCCTGCCCCCATCCCCCTCCCGGCCTCCCCCTTGAAGGGGGCGGAGTCACATTCTCCCTCCCCTTCAAGGGGAGGGTCGGGGAGGGGATGGGGTAGCAACCGGAGCATCACTCTGCAACGCCGCCCAGATCACCTCGACTACCGCGTCGGTCTCATGCAACACCTGGTTGTTCCAGAACCGCAGGACACGGAATCCGGCCTCGTGCAATCGTCCGTCGCGCAACTGGTCCCGTTCATTCTCCAGATGCTGCCCGCCATCCACTTCCACAACCAACCGCTTTTCCAGACAGACGAAGTCCAATACGTAGTCCAGGAACGGATGCTGACGGCGAAACTTGCATCCCGCAATCTGGCGACCGCGCAAGCGTTGCCATAAGCGGATTTCGGCGTCGGTCATGTTCTTCCGCAGCTTTTGCTGAAGATGACTGTCGATGATGGAGTGGTTTGTCTGGGCTTTCATCCTGACCCCATCCCCTCCCCGGCTTTCCCCTTGAAGGGGAGGGAGCAAAGCTCTGCTTCGGCTTTCCCCTTGAAGGGGAGGGAGCAAAGCGCCGCTGCGGCCCACGGCGGGGGCAAGACTCCTCCCCCTTCAAGGGGGAGGCTGGGAGGGGGATGGGGTGCCACGACAGGTCGTCCCCTTCAGGTAATCACCGTCGGCCGCTCGCGCCCGCTGCGCTGCCTGAGCCCCGAGATCTCGTCGGCGATCGCGATCAGCGCCGCCAGGCTGAGTTGCGCGTCGACCTGCTGGCGCGCCGGGTCGGCTTCGTAGGCTTCGAGGTAGAGGCGCAGCGTGGCGCCTTCGGTGCCGGTGCCGGAGAGGCGGAAGACGATGCGCGAGCCGTCCTCGAAGACGATGCGCAGGCCCTGGCCGGTGGACAGGCTGCCGTCGATCGGATCGATGTAGCTGAAGTCGTCGCAGAACTTCACGGTGTAGTCGCCGAAACGCCGCCCCGGCAGGTCGCCGCTGCGCTCCCTGACCTGCGCCATGATGCCGTTGGCAATGTCGAGCGGCAGTCCCTCGTAATCGTGGCGCGAATAGACATTGCGGCCGAACACGGCCCAATGATCCTGGAGAACCTGCTCGACCGACTGCCGGCGGCTGGCGAGGATGTTGAGCCAGAACAGCACGGCCCAGAGGCCGTCCTTTTCGCGCACATGGCTGGAGCCGGTGCCGAAGCTTTCCTCGCCGCAGAGCGTGACCTTGCCGGCATCCATCAGGTTGCCGAAGAATTTCCAGCCGGTCGGCGTCTCAAAACAGGGCACGCCGAGCCGTTCCGCGACGCGGTCGGCCGCGGCGCTGGTCGGCATCGAGCGCGCGATGCCGGTGATGCCTTGGGCATAACCGGTCACCAGCGTGGCGTTCGCCGCGATCACGGCGAGGCTGTCGGAAGGCGTGACGAAGAAATGCCGGCCGAGGATCATGTTGCGGTCGCCGTCGCCGTCGGAAGCGGCGCCGAAGTCGGGGGCCGGGTTGGCGATATCCTTGCCGTACATGATCGCCACCAGTTGGTCGGCGTAGGTCAGGTTGGGATCGGGATGGCCGCCGCCGAAATCCCCCAGCGGCACGCCGTTGATCACCGAACCGGCCGGCGCGCCGAGGCGCCGTTCGAGTATCTCGTGAGCATAGGGGCCGGTCACCGCGTGCATCGCGTCGAAACACAGACGGAAGCCGCCGGCGAGCAGGGCGCGGATCGCGCCGAAATCGAACAGCGATTCCATGAGTTCGGCGTAGTCGGCGACCGGGTCGATGACCTCGACCTGCATCGCGCCCAGCGCATGCGTTCCCGGCCGGTCGAGCGGCACATCGGGCGCTTCGAGGATGCGGTAGCGGTTCAATTCGCGGCTGCGGGCGTAGATCGCGTCGGTGATCTTTTCCGGCGCCGGACCGCCGTTGCCGGTGTTGTACTTGATGCCGAAATCGCCCGCGGGGCCGCCGGGGTTGTGGCTGGCCGAGAGAATGATGCCGCCCAGGCATTTGTATTTGCGGATCACGCAGGACGCCGCCGGCGTCGACAGTATGCCGCCCTGCCCGACCAGCACGCGGGCCATGCCGTTCGCCGCGGCCATGCGCAGGATGACCTGGATCGCCTCGCGGTTGTAGTAGCGCCCGTCGCCGCCCAGCGCCAGCGTGCTGCCGGGCGGCGCAGCGACGCAATCGAACACCGACTGGACGAAGTTCTCCAGGTAGTGCGGGGTCTGGAACACCGCGACCTTCTTGCGCAGGCCCGAGGTGCCGGGCTTCTGGTCGGCGAAAGGCGTCGTGGCTACGGTATGGATGTTCATTTGCGTCCTCCCTTGTTCTTGTTGGCCGCATCCTGCATGGCCAGGGTTTGCAAGCCGCGCAGGACGGCGGCGCGCAGGCGCGCGATGGTTTGCTCGACCGGCGCATTGGCCGATACCTCGAGGCCGAGTTCGCGCGCGATGCGGTTGATGCGCCCCGGGTCCAGCGGCAGACCGCCGGCGTCGATGGCCGCGATCACATCCTTGCCGGCCTGCAACTCGCGCGGCAGCTTCGGTCGCCGGCGCAGCCAGGACTTCAGCGTCCGTAGCAGTCTCGCCGCAGGCATGAGCGGCCTGTCAGAGCCAGCGCTGCATCGAATAGCCGCCGACCAGCGGGCGCTGCAGGGCAGCGCTGGCGATCTGCCGGCCCCATTTGAATTCCTTGAACAGCACGATGAAGCGCCACATGTCGCGCAGCACCAGGCCGCGTTCGCGCCAGGAGAGTTTCATCAGCGCTTCGGGAAAGTCCGCCTCGTGCGGCCGCTCGAAGGCGATCTTCAGCGGATTCCACTGGTCGCTGCAGCGGCGCACTTCGGAGGCAATCATCTTGCGATAGATCTCCTGCACCGGCCGGTTGCGCCGTTGCGCCTCGACGATCGCCTCGCCGGAAATCGCGCCCGAATGCAGCGCGCAGCTCATGCCTTCGCCGATCATGTTGAGAAAGCCAGCGGCCTGCCCGGTGACCAGCACATTGCCCTTGCCGAAGACGTAGCGGTTGATCAGCGAGGGGCCGAAGTTCTCGGCGCAGCCTTCGTGATCGTCGTCGGCCGGTTTGAGCTGCACGCCGTGCTTGTCGCGCAGGTATTGCTCGACGACCTGGTGCTTCCTGGCGAAGTTGTCGCCGCGCTTGAAGCCGACGCCGACGATCTGGCGGCCGTCGCGCGCATGGCTCCAGGTGTAGTGGCCCAAGCCCGGGTGGAACCAGAAATGGAAATAGTCGGGCGAGAGCGGACAGTCGATGATCTCGTGGAATTTCTGGCCGACGAAGAACCAGGGAATCTGCTTCGTGTAGTCGGGATAGACGGCGCGCACCACCAGCGAACTCGGGCCGTCGGCGCCGATTACCTGGCGTGCGCGATACTCGACCGGCGCGCCGTTCTGCCGGGCGTGCACCAGTACGTGGTCGCCCCTGTCCTCCAGCCCGGCAAACGAGGTCTGGTCGTGCACCTCGGCGCCGCTGCGCTGGATCGCCCAGTGGTCGGAATACTTGCGGTGCAGGTGCGGCGTGGTGCCGTGGAAGAAATCCATGGGCATGGAAACCATGCTCGGGAAATGGAAGGTCACGCCGCGGCAGGCGGTCGGCTCGTGCAGGGTCTCGCGCGGCAGCGGGCCGAAATTCTCCAGCAGGAAGCGATGCCCGCGCGGCGAGAGGATGCCGCTGCAGATCTTGTGGCGCGGCAATTCCTTGCGCTCGAGAATTACGGTCTCCAGCCCGGCATCGACCAGCCGCTTGGCGGCGGCGGCCGCGGCCAGGCTGGCACCGACGATCACGACATCAACATTGCGCATGCGGTGTTTCCTTGTGGACCAGCTTCAATCTTGCGCCAACTCGGCGAGGTGCAGCACCGGAATGTCGCAGACGCGTTCGAAGGCGGCGCGATCGGCGAGGCTCTCGACCACGATGCGAGCAGGCGTGCGCCCCTGCAGCATCCAGCGCGCCTGCGCCAGATCGGCGTCGGCCAGCGGCCCGGTGATGCGTGGCAGGGCCGGCGTCACGGCCGGAGTCTGGGCCGGAATCGCGATGCGCTGCAGATCGAGATTCAGCGCGCAGCCGGTCTCGGCCTGCAGACGATCGTAGTAGGCGACCAGGCGTTCATAGTCGGCATGGTAGGCGCGCGGCTCGATCACGTAAAAGTCGGTGCTGGCGATACGGCGACGGATCGGCATCAGGCTCGCCAGCGCCGCACCCAGGCTTTGCAGCCGCGCGCCGGGCAGCCAGTGGCGCAGTTGGCGCAGCAACAGGCCGTCGCCGACCGCCAGCGTGCGGCCATCGAGACGATCGAGGAAGCGCCGGCGCCGTGCCGCATCGATTTCACCGCCGGTTTCGAGTGCCAGCGCGATGTCGGCGCCGTCGTCCGCGGCGCAGGCGTAGCCGAGCAGCGAGCGCACGCGCGCCAGCAGCACGGGATGCGCGCGCAGGGCCGGACCGGGCAGGAACAGCGCGCCGGCCGCAGGCGCCTCGGCAGCGGCCGCCGCCAGCGCGAATTTGGCCTGCAGTGCGTCCAGAGCCTGCCGGTAAGGCACGGCGGGCGACAGATGCTGGCGCAGCTCCATGACCATGCCCGACAGGTCGATGCCTTCGGGGCACACGGGATCGCAGGCGCCGCACAGCGAGCAGGCTTCCAGCGGCGCCGTCAGTTCGGCTGCGGTGGCGCCGCACTGCCGGGCCCTGGCCAGGCCTTCGGGACTGAAGCGCGGATCGCGATGCCGGCGCCACATCGGGCATACCAGCCGGCACAGGCTGCAGCCGCTGCAGCGCGCATGGTCGAGGGCGGCGGCGGTCATCAGAAAATCACGTCGCGGTTGAGGATCATGGCCGGATCGGCGCGGCGTTTCATGGCCAGATGCTTGTCCACCAACGCGTCGCCGAAGATGCGCCGGATATAACCTTTCATCATGCCGCCGAAGCGGTAATAGCTGGCGCCCAGATCGACGCCGATGTCATAGATGGCGTTCTTGAAGGCCTGGAAATGGTCGCGGCTATAGACCTCGCCCTCGATCATCGGCTCGAACTCGCAGCCATAGGCCCAGCCTTCCGCGTCCGGCGGCACGCAGGACATTTCGTAGTGCGGCTGGTGCTCGGGCCGCAGCTTGATGCCGACGCAATACAGCGTGTAATGGGGAAAGAATTTGCGGCAGACCGCGTTGCCGCGCTCCACGGCTTCGACGAACTTGTCGGCCGCCAGCGCCAGATCGGGGATCACCATGTTGCGCGAGCCCCAGTGCTTCCAGACCGCGCGCGAGAACACCACGCTGCGGTCATGCATCTTGCCCTCGCGCATGTATTCGGCGCGGCGGAACTCGGGAAACACCGCCTGCTTGCGCCGCAGCAGGTAGAGCGCCTCGCCCGCCTTCCAGGGGCGCAGCAGGTAGTGCCCAGCCATGCACAGCGCGAAGCCGAATTCGCCGTGGCCGCGCAGGCGCGCTTCCCAGTTGGCACGGAAGGCCGCCTCGCGCTCGTCCGAATCGAAGGCCACCAGCAGGTTCACTGCGCAATCCATGATGGTGAGGATGCCCGAGTAGTCGCTGGCATCGTTGCGGTCGAGCATCTGCAGGTCCTCGATCGCCGTGCGCAGCGAGGAATAGTAGTAATAGTGCATGGACAGCGGCGTGTAGGGACGCACGCGCAGCGTCGCCTCGGTGATCACGCCGAACTGGCCGTAGCCGAGGATCACGCGCTGGAACAGCTCCGCATTTTCGCTGTCCGAGCACTCGACGATCTCGCCGGTCGGCGTAACTACCTGTAGCGCGATGGCCTGGTCGGCGCTGCAGCCCAGGCGCGCCGAATTCACGTCGATGCCGCCGACGCCCAGCGTGCCGCCGACCGAGGAGGTCAGGTTGAGCGGCGCCGAGAGGTAGTCGAGTCCGCTGCGGCGCAATTCCTCGGCCAGGCTGTGCCAGTAGATGCCGGCCTCGACGCGCACCGTCAGCGCCGCGGCGTCAACGGCCAGCACCCGGCTCATGCCGGTCATGTCGAGCAGCACGCCGCCGAAGGCCACCGATTCGCCTTCCGTGGTCAGGCCGCCGCCGCGCACCGTGACCGGCACCCGATGCGCCTGCGCCGTCTTGAGCAGCGCCGCGACCTCGCCTGCGCTGCGCGCGATCACCACGCCATGCGGCTGGCCGTAAGCGGTGCCGCCGGCATCGGTGGCATACGCGCCGCAAGCCGCCCTGCCTTCGACGAGTTCGACGCCGGCAGTGGGCAAGTCGGCGACGAAAGCCTGCCAGCCGGCGCCGTTCCAGCGAGAGGGATTGGTCTGCTGGCGTTTGATGCCCTGCAAGGCATCGGGAGCGACCGGGCAGGGGCCGACGGTGCCGGGTTCAACGGGGAGGATTTTCAACAAAGGAGTCCTGGTGGGTGCCGGAGGCGAATAATACCCCGGTGCGCAAGTGCCATTCAGGCCTGTTGCGCGAGATGACGCTTGTCGGCCCGCGAAGCGGAATCCCCGGCAGACAGAGTCAGGGACGGCGATTAGCAAGCGCTGCGGGCGCATCTGACGGACCAAAACGAAAAACCCGCAAGGCCTTGAAGGCTTGCGGGTTTTCGATGAAACGTTGGCGGAGTGGACGGGACTCGAACCCGCGACCCCCGGCGTGACAGGCCGGTATTCTAACCAACTGAACTACCACTCCGCGTTGGAAGGCGCGCATTGTGCCATAGGCTACTGCACCGCGCAATGAATTACGGGATAAATTTCATGCCGTGGTCCACACGCTGCCGATTACGATGAAGGCGGCGGCGATGGCCGCTTCCTTGCGGCGCTCACGCAGGCACAGGAATCCCAGTTCTGCGGGCACCTCCACCCGATCGGCGATGACGATACCGCCAGCATGGGCGGCACGCAGGGCGATGCTGTCGCGCGCCAGTGACAGACCGACGCCGGACCTGACCAGGTCGAGCATCGAAGGTTCGAGGTCGACCTGGGCGACGATGCGAGGGCTTTGTCCCGCCTCGTGGAAAATCCCAGCCAGCAGGCGGTGATGCGCCGATTCCGGCGGCGTGCCGATCCAGGGCAGGCGCGCCAGTTCCTTCCAGTCCTTGCCGCGCACCCTTTCCTGCCAGCCTGGCGGCGCGATCACGCGATAGTTGAAGCCGGTCAGGGTCAGCACCTCGAATCCAGCATCGACGTCACTCATGCCCGGCAGGCCGAGGGTGTAGGCGACATCGAGGCGATTGGCGGCGACATCTCGCCGCACCGCGCCCGACATGCCGTGGGCCAGGTCGGTACTGAGGCCGGGGTGGTACTCGACCAGGCGCTTGAGGAAGGGCCCCAGGCGCAGAAACTCCGGATCGACGATGGTGCCAATGCGTAGCCGGCCGCCAACCTGGCCGCTGATCCCGGCCGCCAGGCTGTCCAGTTCGGTCGCAGCCTCCAGCGCGCGCTGCGCCGCAGGCAGCAACTGCTCCCCGGCGCGCGTCAGGCGCATGCCGCGCGGCGTGCGTTCGAACAGCACCAGCCCGAGTTGTTCGTGCAGCTTTTTCAA
Organism: Pseudomonadota bacterium; assembly: GCA_043826925.1. Taxonomy (GTDB): domain Bacteria; phylum Pseudomonadota; class Gammaproteobacteria; order Burkholderiales; family Rhodocyclaceae; genus Sulfuritalea. The sequence continues at coordinate 53,525 of JBDRPN010000030.1, read as the reverse complement.
TTGCAGTGAAAGCGCCGGCTGGGACAGGTGCAGGCGCTGCGCGGTGCGCGTGAGATTGCCTTCGCGGGCCAGGGTGACGAACGTACGAATCAGGTTGAAGTCCATGGCTGGATATTAGCGTCGCAAATATCCAGCGCAAGCAATTCTCATTGGATTTCGGCCGGGGAAAGCGCTCTAATGACCGTCCCCCATACCTCAATCCCGACCGCGAGCCCGCCATGAACCTGCAATTCATCAATGCCGCCGACCTGGTCGGCCACTGGATCGACGGCCACGCCGACGCCGGCGTCGGCACCCGCGTCGGCGAGGTCTTCAACCCGGCCGAGGGCCGCGTCGCACGCCAGATCGCACTGGCCTCGCGCGTCGACGTCGACCGCGCCGTGGCTGCCGCGCGCGCCGCCTTCGCCGATTGGGGCTCCGCCGCGCCGCAACGCCGCGCCCGCGTCATGTTCAAGTTCCGCGACCTGGTCGACCAGTACTCGACCGACATCGCCAAGCTGCTCTCCGCCGAACACGGCAAGACCCTGCCCGATGCGCTGGGCGAGGTGCAGCGCGGGCTGGAAGTCATCGAATTCGCCTGCGGCATCCCGCAACTGCTCAAGGGCCAGCATTCGCATGGCATTGGCGGCGGCATCGACCACTGGAGCCAGCGCATGCCGCTGGGCGTCGCGGCCGGCATCACGCCCTTCAACTTCCCCTTCATGGTGCCGATGTGGATGGCGCCGATGGCACTGGCCTGCGGCAACACCTTCATCCTCAAGCCCTCCGAGCGCGACCCGTCGCCCTCGCTGTTCGCCGCCGAACTGCTGCGCGAAGCCGGCTTGCCGGCCGGCGCCTTCAACGTCATACAGGGCGACAAGGAAGCGGTCGACTCCCTGCTCGAACACCCGGATGTTGCGGCCGTGTCCTTCGTCGGCTCGACGCCGATCGCCAAATACATCCAGGCCCACGGCATTGCCCACGGCAAGCGCGTGCAGGCGCTGGGCGGGGCGAAGAACCACATGGTGGTGATGCCCGACGCCGACCTCGACGGCGCCGCCGACGCGCTGATCGGCGCCGCCTACGGCTCGGCCGGCGAACGCTGCATGGCGATCTCGGTCGCCGTGGCGGTCGGCAGTTGCGCCGACGAACTGGTGGCGCGCGTGCTCGAACGCGCGAGGAAGCTGAAAGTTGGTGCTGGCGATGCGGCGAACGTCGAAATGGGGCCGCTGGTGACCGGCGTGCATCGCGACAAGGTGGCCGGCTACATCGCCGCCGGCGTGCAGGAAGGCGCGAAACTGGTGCTCGATGGCCGCCAGGGGCTGACCGGCGAGCTGGCCGAAGGCTTCTTCATCAACCCGACGCTGTTCGACAACGTCACGCCGGCCATGAGCATCTACCAGGAGGAAATCTTCGGCCCGGTGCTGTGCGTGGTGCGCGTGCCGACCTTCGCCGCGGCGGTCGAGCTGATCAACCGCCACAGCTTCGCCAACGGCGTTGCCTGCTTCACGCGCGACGGCGGCACGGCGCAGGCCTTCATCCAGAAGATCGAGGTCGGCATGGTCGGCATCAACGTGCCGATCCCGGTGCCCATGGCCTGGCATTCCTTCGGCGGCTGGAAGGCCAGCCTGTTCGGCGACCACCACATCTACGGCGAGGAAGGCGTGCGCTTCTACACGCGCTACAAGGCCATCATGCAGCGCTGGCCGGGATCGGAATCGAAGGGCCCCGAATTTGTCATGCCGGTGAACAAATAAGTTCTTGAAGGATTTTGAATGAATGATTTTGGCGAGTTCGACTATGTCATCGCCGGCGGCGGCACGGCCGGCTGCGTGCTGGCCAATCGCCTCTCGGCCGACCCCGAGGTCACGGTGCTGCTGCTCGAAGCCGGAGGGCCGGACGACTGGATCTGGATCCACATCCCGATCGGCTACCTGAAATGCATCAACAATCCGCGCACCGACTGGTGCTACAAGACCGAGGCCGAGCCCGGCCTCAACGGGCGGGCCATCATCTATGCGCGCGGCAAGGTGCTGGGCGGCTGCTCCTCGATCAACGGCATGCTCTACCTGCGCGGCCAGGTGCGCGACTATGACGAGTGGGCGCAGATTACCGGCGATTCGCGCTGGAACTGGGACAGCGTGCTGCCGGTGTTCAAGCACAGCGAGGATTACTGGAATGGCGCCGACGCGATGCACGGCGACCAGGGCGAGTGGCGCGTCGAGAAGCAGCGCCTGCACTGGGACATCCTCGACCGCTACACCGAAGCGGCCAAGCAGGCCGGCATTCCGTTCAGGCAGGACTACAACCGCGGCGACAATTTCGGCATCGGCCACTTCGAGGTGAACCAGAAGAAGGGCGTGCGCTGGAATGCCTCGAAGGCCATGCTGCGCCCGGTGCGACACCGGCCCAACCTGAAGGTCGTCACCGGCGCGCTGATCGACAAGCTGGTCATGGAGGGCAAGGAAGCGCGCGGCGTCGAGTTCAGCCTCGGCGGAGTGCCGCACAAAGTCAGGGCGCGCATCGAGACGCTGCTGACGGCCGGCGCCATCGGCTCGCCGACCATCCTGCAACGCTCCGGCATCGGTCCGGCGGCGCTGCTGCAACAACATGGTGTGCCGCTGGTGCATGAAAGCCCCGGCGTCGGCGGCAACCTGCAGGACCACCTGCAGTTGCGCATGATTTTCAAGGTGCATGGCATCACCACGCTGAACCAGCGCGCCAACAGCCTGTGGGGCAAGGCGATGATGGGCGTCGAATACGCGCTGTTCCGCTCCGGGCCCTTGTCCATGGCGCCCAGCCAGCTCGGCGGCTTCTTCCATTCCTCCCCCGAAGTGCCCACGCCCGACCTCGAATTCCACGTCCAGCCGCTGTCGCTGGAAAAATTCGGCGATCCGCTGCATCCCTTCCCGGCCTTCACCGCGAGCGTCTGCAACCTGCGGCCGACTTCGCGCGGCGCGGTGCATATCCGCGACCGCGACCCGGCGACGGCGCCGATCATCGCGCCGAATTATCTTTCCACCGAGAACGACCGCCTGGTCGCCGCGCGCGCCCTGCGCCTGACGCGCCGCGTGGTCGAGCAGCCGGCGATGGCGCCCTACCGGCCCGAGGAACACCAGCCCGGCGCCCAGGTGCAGAGCGACGCGGAACTGGCGCAGGCGGCCGGCGACATCGGCACCACGATCTTCCACCCGACCTGCACCTGCGCCATGGGCCGCGCGGACGACCCGAACGCCGTGGTCGATTCCGAACTGCGCGTGCGAGGGCTAGGCCGCCTGCGCGTGGTCGACGCCTCGATCATGCCGACCATCACCTCGGGCAACACCAACGCGCCGACCATCATGATCGCCGAACGCGGCGCCGAACTGATCCGAGCCGCGCGCCGCACCTGATCATGGCGGACGCCCTAATTGATTACCACAACGGCATCTATGCCTTCGATGCCGGCTACGTGCGACCGCTGCTGGCGGCCATCCACCTGATCGAAAGCGAGGGCCGCGCCGCCTTCGTCGACACGGCGAACTTCGAGGTCATGCCGCAGGCGCTGGCGGCGCTGGCCGCGCGCGGCCTGGGGCCGGAAAGCGTCGACTACGTGATCCTGACCCACATCCATCTCGACCATGCCGGCGGCGCCGGCGTGATGATGGAAGCCTTCCCCAACGCCAAGCTTGTCGTCCATCCGCGCGGCGCACGGCACATGATCGAGCCAACGAAACTGATGGCCGGCGTCGAGGGCGTCTACGGCCAGGAACGGGCGCGGCGCATGTACGGCAAGCTGATCCCGATTCCCGCTGGACGCATCATTGAGGCCCACGACAACACGGTACTGAAACTTGGTTCGCGTGAGCTGCTCTGCATCGATGCACCGGGCCACGCCAAGCACCACATCGCCATCGTCGATCGCCAATCGGGCGGCATTTTCACCGGCGACACCTTCGGCATTTCCTACCGCGAACTCGATGTCGATGGCCGGCCGCTGATCTTCCCTTCCTCGACGCCGATCCAGTTCGACCCCGACGAAATGCGCGCCTCGATCGAGCGCATGCTGTCCTTCAATCCCGAGGCGGTCTATCTGACCCACTTCAGCCGCCTCGCGCCGCCCGCCGAACTTGGCCGCAAGGTACTCGACCTGCTCGACCAATATGTCGCGATCACCCTTGCCGCCAGCGAGGACGAGGACAAGACGGCGCGCATCCGCGACGGCCTCACCGCGCTGCTGCTCGATGAAGCGCACCGCCACGGCTGCCGCCTGAGCGATGCGGAAATCCTCGAAATCTGGCACCTCGACCTGGAACTCAACGCCCAGGGTCTGGCCTACTGGCTCGAAGCGCAGGACGCCGCCTAGGCGTGCGAACGCAATAGGCGGCGGGTCGGTCCGGCCCTAAGCCAGTTGCCTGGCTACCACTTCATCTCGCCCTTGTTGACCTTGGCGCCGATGTCCAGCGCCACCGCCAGGCCGGCAGCCGGATAGGCGGCCTTCATCGCGGCGATCAGGGCCGCGGCATTCGACGCCTTGCCCAGTTCGCGCTCGAAGCGCGCGAGGTAGGCCTGGGTATCGGCGATCTGGCCGACGTCGCGTGGCTGGGCCGGCAGCGCGTGACCGGGAATCACCGTCTCCGGTTGCAGCGCCGCCATCGCCGCCAGCTTACGACTCCAGTCGGCGCGCTCAGCGGCCGACTGGGTGTCGGCGGTCCAGGCATGCAGGCCGGCGAAGACATTGACGCCACCGGCGACGGCCTTGATCGAGGGGATCCAGACGTAGCTGCGATGCGGCAGGGCATCGTCCAGACCGCGCACTTCCAGCGTCTGTCCTTCGAGCGAAAGCGTGTTGCCGCTCATGACTTCGGGGATCGGCACCTGCTGCGGCGCATTCGCGCCCAGGCGCGGCCCCCAGACCTGGAGCTTGGTCGCCAGCGTGGCCTGGATCTTCTTCACCGTCGGCGCGCTGGCGACCAGCCTGGCCTCGGGAAATATCTGCTGCAGTACCCCGGCGCCGAAGTAGAAATCCGGATCGGCCTGGCTGATGTAGATGGTCTTCAATGTCTTCTTGCTGTCGAGCACCATCGCCGCGATGCGATAGGCATCGGCGCGGGTGAAGCCGGTATCGAGCAGCACGGCCTCGGTCTTGCCGCTGACCAGCGTCGCATTGACATGGAAGCTGGCGCCGTCGGCGTTATGGACCTGCAGCGTCAGCGGCGGCGTCTGTGCGGCGGCATCGGCGGCGACGATCCCGAGCGACAGGATGGAGGGAACGACTAGGCGGATCAGGGATTTCATGGTGTGTGCTCCGGGTTGTGGGTGGGTGTGGAACGCACTGTAGTGAGTTGATTGGTTCAGATAAATGGCTCAATATGCGCTTCTTTATTTCATAATTTGTGCATATGGACCGACTCGCCGCCATGAAGGTGTTTGCCGAAGTCGCCCGCCGCGGCAGCTTCACTGCCGCTGCCGAGCACCTGGAGATGAGCCGCGTCATGGTCACGCGCCATGTCGCCGCACTGGAAGCCTGGCTGGAGACGCGCCTGCTGCAGCGCTCGACCCGGCGCATTTCATTGACCGAAGCCGGCGAGGTCTTTCTCACGCAATCGCGGCAGATGCTGGAACTCTCGGCCGACATGCAGGAGCGCTCGGGCGAACGCGACCGCGCGCCGCGCGGCCAGTTGCGCGTCACGACCAGCATGTCCTTCGGCATGGCCCACCTCGCGGCGGCCATCGCCGAGTACCTGGCGCTGTATCCGCAGGTGTCGGTGGACCTGCTGATGGTCGACCGGCCCGTCAATCTGATCGAGGACCGGGTGGACCTCGCCGTGCGCATTTCCGGGGAACTCGATCCCAATCTCGTGGCGCGGCGCATCGCGCCCTGCCGCTCGGTGGTCTGCGCGGCGCCGGCCTACCTGGCGCGCCGCGGAACGCCGCAACGCCCCGCCGACCTGGCGCAACACAACTGCCTGACCTATTCGCGCTTCGGCAAGAGCGAGTGGCGTTTCCTCGCCGCCGGCGATGAAAGCAGCGTGCCGGTCGGCGGCAATCTCAGCGCCAACGAAGCGACGGTGCTGACCCAGGCCACCCGCGTCGGCGCCGGCATCGCGCTGCAGCCCACTTACCTGGCCGGACCCCTGATCCGCAGCGGCGAACTGGTCCGGCTGCTGCCCCGCTGGCAGCCGCCGGATCTGACCATCTGGGGCGTCTATCTGTCGCGCCAGCATGTCCCGGCGACGCTGCGCACTCTGCTCGATTTCCTCGTCCGGCGCTTCCAGGGCCAGCCGCACTGGGACGCAGGCATCGGCACCTAGTCATCCGCACGCCGATTCCGCCGCCCGTCCCGGCGCGGAATCGCTGCGACGTAATGTCGCAGCGCAGCATGGAAACCGGCGCCGACACTGAGATTTCTTGTTTTGCATCAATTACCCGACACCCCCGGTCGGGCTATCTTCGCCCCCACTAGTTTCCGTAAGTTCGAATCCACCGCGCGCTGCAGCGCCAACCGTTAGAGGGCAGAACCATGGCGAATAACAATGACGACGACGATGTTCCATTCATGCAGAAATTGCTGGACAACCACTTCCTGCTCCTCTTTCTGGGGGTTGCTTCTCCCGGCGTCCTATACATCCTGTGGGGAATCGTGGACATCATGAGTGTCCCCCTCGCCAAGTAAGCAATCCAGTCAACCAGGGAGAATCAAATGAGCGCAATCCTGCCGCCTTCAGAGCGGTTGTGGTGGAAAACCCCGATATCCGGGCAAGAATGGGCGTGGATCGGTATCGCCTTCGTCTGGGCCATGATCATGTTCGTGATGATGGTCTATTGGCATATCAACGGTAAGCAGAACCTTTCGAACGAGGTCTACAAGACCACGACCGAAATGTTTACAGCGAAGACTGAAGCCTTCGTCAAGGAAAACACCATTCGTACCGAGACTGAGCAGAACATTCCGGTGGTCAAGCCGAACGCCAAGGGCGAAGCCTTCCTGCTGGCGCGTCTCTGGGCCTGGTATCCGATCCTGGAACTCGAAGCCGGCAAGACCTACAAGATCCACCTCTCGGCGGTCGATTACAACCACGGCTTCTCGCTGCAGCCGACCAACATCAATATCCAGGTCATTCCCGGCTATGAGCATGTGGTCAAGATGACGCCGACCAAGGCCGGCACCTACGCCATCGTCTGCAACGAATACTGCGGCATCGGGCACCACACGATGCTTGGCCGTATTTACGTGAAATAAGGGGATAACAGATGGCAACTACTTACCGTACCTGTCCGCGCACCGGGCTGCAGTTCGACCTCGATGCCGACAAACTGATGCGCTGGAACGCCGTGGCCGGCGTGCTCTGGCTGCTGGTGGGCGGCATCACCGCCCTCCTGGTGATCCTGACCCGCTGGCCGGCGATCAAGCTGCTGCCGGCCGACCAGTTCTATCTGATCCTGACCGCCCACGGCATCGACATGCTGATCCTGTGGATACTCTTCTTCGAAATGGCGGTGCTCTACTTCGCCTCATCGACCCTGCTGCGCTGCCGGATTGCGACGCCCAAAGTAGCCTGGCTCGGCTTCTGGCTGATGGTCGTCGGCGGCATCATGACCAACGTCGCCATCTTCCAGGGTTCGTCCTCCGTGATGTTCACCTCCTACGTGCCGATGCAGGCCGCGCCGCACTTCTACCTGGGCATCATCCTGGTGGCAGTCGGCGCCCTGCTGGGAACCGGGGTGTTCTTCGGTACCCTGGTGGTGGCCAAGAAGGACAAGACCTACACGGGTTCGCTGCCGCTGGTCACCTTCGGCGCCATGACGGCGGCGATCATCGCCGTATTCACTATCGCTTCCGGTGCCGCGATCCTGATCCCGACCTTCGCCTGGTCCATGGGCTGGATCAAGGAAATCGACGCGCAGCTGTATCGCATGGTCTGGTGGGCGCTGGGTCACTCCTCGCAGCAGGTCAACGTCGCCGCTCACGTCTCGATCTGGTACCTGGTCGCTGCGGTAGTCTTCGGTGCCAAGCCGCTGTCCGAGAAGGTGTCGCGCTTCGCCTTCCTGCTCTACATCCTGTTCCTGCAACTGGCCAGCGCGCACCACCTGCTGTCCGACCCAGGCATGAGCGCGGAGTGGAAGGTGCTGAACACCTCCTACTTCATGTACTTCGCGGTTCTCGCCTCGATGATCCACGGCTTTACGGTTCCGGGGGCGATCGAAGCGGCACAACGCAAGAAGGGCTTCAACAACGGCCTGTTCGAATGGCTGCGCAAGGCGCCCTGGGGCAACCCGGTGTTCTCCGGCATGTTCATTTCCCTGGTCGGCTTCGGCTTCATCGGCGGCATTTCCGGCGTCGTGCTGGGCACCGAGCAGATCAACATGCTGATGCACAACACCTTCTATGTCCCGGGCCACTTCCATGCCACGGTCGTCGTCGGCACCACGCTGGCCTTCATGTCGATCACCTATCTGCTGGTGCCGACCCTGTTCAAGCGCGAAATGATCTTCCCCAAGCTGTGCCAGATCCAGCCCTACCTCTACGGCCTCAGCATGATCGTGCTGTCGCTGGTGATGATGGGCGCCGGCACTCTGGGCGTATCGCGCCGGCACTGGGACATGGCCTTCTCGGGTGCGCCGTTCCAGTATGAATGGCCGGGTGCTGCCTACCTGATGATGGGTCTCACCGGCATCTTCGGCGTGATCGCGGTCGTCGGCGGCGGTCTGTGGATTCTGCTGGTGGTCGGCTCCCTGTTGTTCGGCAAGAAGCTCGACGGTGGTGCGACCCACGACAAGCCCGTGCCGATTCCCGACCAGACCGTGGCGGCTGCCGCGGCCCACACCGGCAGCGAAGAGCACGTCAGGGTTCCCGGCACGGTGGTGCTGGCGATCACGCTGCTGACCTGCTTCGTCCTCTACTACTTCGTGAATTGGAAGTACCTGTCCGAAGTCTGGGGTCTCAGCTGAAAATGAGCTGATCCCCAACTGATCCAGGTTTCCCGCACTTCGGTGCGGGGAACCTGCCTGAATCGGGCTTGGCCGCCAGGCCCGATCCAAGCAGGTTAGGATAGTAAAAATAACCACTACGACGCCACCCCGCGAACACACTTATGGAATCGACGCTGCCCACCAACAGATCCTCCGGTCTTTCCTTGCGCGCCATCGCGGGACTGTTCAAGCTGCGCATCGGCGTCGTCATCACCTTCACCGCGCTGGCGGGCCTGTCGGTAAGCAGCGGCCCCAGCCTGAGCCTGGTCCAGCTGATCACGCTGACCCTGGCCGTGCTGGTTTCCTCGGCCAGTGCCGGCGCCTTCAATCAGTATTACGAACACGACATCGATCCCTTGATGTCGCGCACCAGGAACCGCCCCTTCGCGACCGGCGAAATCAAGCACGGCCCGGTCTGGCTGGTAGTCATTTTCGGCCTCATGGCCTTGTCCGTCGGCGCGGCCTGGCTCGCGCTGAATGCCTGGGCGGCGCTGTTCACCTTCCTCGGCGCCTTTTTCTACGCCATCGTCTATACGGTCTGGCTCAAACGCCGCACCTGGCTCAACATCGTCTTCGGCGGGCTGGCCGGCAGCTGGGCCGTGCTGGCCGGCGCCACTGCCGCCGATCCGCAGGTCGGCGCGGTACCGCTGGCGCTCGCCTTCGTGCTCTTCCTGTGGACGCCGCCGCACTTCTGGAGCCTGGCGATCGCCTATCGCGACGACTACGCTGCCGCCGGCGTGCCCATGCTGCCCGTGGTGGTCGGCGACCAGTGCGCGGCCAAGGCGATCTTCGGCAGCACCCTGGCACTGGTGGCGGCCTCCATGCTGCCGCTGGCCTTCGGCCTCGGCGCCATCTACTTTGCCGGTGCCGCCGTCGGCGGCTTCCTGTTCATCCAGAAAGCCTGGCGCCTGGTACAGAACACCAACCGCGCCACGGCGATGAGCTGCTTCCACGCCTCTCTGGCCCAGTTGACGCTGGTGCTCAGCGCGGCGATTATTGACGCCCGCTTCTAGCCAGGCAAGCCCCGTGATCCGTTTCTCGCTCAATGCCGCAATCGCGGCAGTCGTGCTTGCCGCCGCCGCAGGAGTTGGCGCTGATGAAGCCCCTGCGCTACAAGGCGGTCGAGCAAAAAACGCTCTCCTCGCCGTAGCGGATGACGATACGGCGAAGGCGAGCCCGACGGCGAGCGCGCTCTCGGCGCCCGGCCTCACCGCGGTGCCGCAGGGCGCACGCACCGGCCTCGCGCTCACCACGCTCGACGCCCAGGCGGCGTTGAAACGCTCGCAGGCCGTGGTCGGCCAACCGGTCGGCGATCATGTGCTGCTTGACCGCCAGCAACGGCCGACGCCGCTGGCCAAGTACCGCGGCAAGCCGCTGCTGGTGAATTTCATTTACACCGCCTGCTTCCAGGTCTGTCCCACCACCACCAAGAACCTGCAAAAGGCCGTCGAGAATACCGTCGGCATGCTCGGGGCGCATCGCTTCAACATCGTCAGCATCGGCTTCAACCAGCCGTTCGACTCGCCGCAGGCGATGAAGACCTTCGCCACCCAGTACGGCATCCACCTGCCCAACTGGGATTTCCTCAGTCCGGCGCCGGCCATCGTCGACGAGCTGACGCAGAATTTCGGCTTCAGCTATGTCGCCACCACCGCCGGTTTCGACCACGTAAACCAGGTCACCCTGGTCGATGCCGAGGGCAAGATCTACCGCCAGATCTATGGCGAGAAATTCACCGCCGAGGATCTCGCGGAACCGCTCAAGGCGATGATCACCGGTGCGCCGATACCGCCGCAAACCAGCACCCTGGCTGAAATCGCCGACCGCCTGCGTATCCTGTGCTCGGTGTATGACCCGGTCAGCGGCAGATACCGCACCAATTACGCGCTGTATTTCGAGATCGGCGGCTTCATCAGCTTCACTTTCTTCATGGGCTGGCTGGCCTGGAGCTTCTTTCTGCGCAAGCACCGCGACAACAGGATTTGATCCGGTTGATTGCAGTCAAGTCGGAAATCTTCCGACTTAAATATCATTAACCGCTAATAGTCGGCGTCTCAACCCGTACCGACATTACGGACCCCAAGACAAGCATGCATGCAGTTCTGCGCAGCAGTGCGCAAACCCTTTTCGAACGCATCGAGAATTTCTTCGATGGATTTTTCGGCGGCGCCGACAATCCCTTGCGCCATCTTGGCGCGCTCGGCCTGTATTTCCTCTGGATCCTGGTCGCCAGCGGGCTTTACCTATACACCGTGCTGGACACCAGCATCGACGGCGTGTACAGCTCGATCGCCTACCTGTCGCGCGAGCAGTGGTATCTGGGCGGCATACTGCGCAGCCTGCACCGCTATGCCGCCGATGCCTTCGTGCTGGTCATGATGCTGCATCTGGTGCGCGAGTGGGCTCACGGCCGCTACTACGGTTTCCGCCTGTACTCCTGGATCACCGGCGTGCCGCTGATCTGGTTTGCCTACATCTCGGGCATCGGCGGCTACTGGATCGTCTGGGACCGCCTGGCGCAGTTCTCCGCCGTCGCCACCACCGAACTACTCGACTGGCTGCCGATCTTCAGCGAGCCCGCGGCGCGCAACTTCCTCGCGCCGGATTCGATCAACGACCGTTTCTTCACGGTGCTGGTGTTCATCCACATCGGCGTGCCGCTGATGCTGATCCTCGGCCTCTGGGCCCATGTCAATCGCATCAGCCGGGTCGATTACCTGCCGTCGCGGCGCGTGATGCTGGCCACCATGATCAGCTTCCTGGTCCTGGCCCTGCTCAAGCCGGCGCTTTCCGACGCACCCGCCGACCTGGCCCTGGTGCCGACCGGACTGCGGCTTGACTGGTTCATGCTGTTCATCCATCCGCTGACCGATCTCAGTTCGCCGGGGGCGGTGTGGACGCTGATCTTCGGCGCCACGATCCTGCTCTTCGCCCTGCCCTTCCTGCCCCATCCGCAGACGCAGCCGATCGCCGTGGTCGATGCGGCGAACTGCAACGGCTGCGCCCGCTGTCACGCCGACTGCCCCTACGAAGCCGTGACCATGGCGACCCATCCCGACAAACCGGGCCACCGGATCGCCGTGGTCGACGCCGACCTGTGCGCCAGCTGCGGCATCTGCGCCGGTGCCTGCCCCTCCTCGACACCCTTCCGCAGCCAGGAAAAACTCGTGACCGGCATCGACATGCCGCAACAACCCGTCGACGTAATGCGCCGGCAGCTCGAAGCACGTCTGGCGCAATGGGGAACGCCAGCGCCGGGCAAGACCCGGCTGGTCATCTTCGGCTGCGACCAGGGCGCCGACGTGCGCGACCTGGACGCGGCCGACACCGCCGCCATCAGCCTGCTGTGCACCGGCATGCTGCCGCCTTCCTTCGTCGAATACGCGCTGCGCAGCGGCGCCGACGGCATCGTCGTCACCGGCTGCCGCGAAGGCGGCTGCGAGTTCCGCCTCGGCATGCAGTGGGCGCAGGAACGTCTCGCCCGCAGCCGCGAACCCCATCTGCGCGACCTGGTGCCGCTGCAGCGCCTGCAGGTGGTGCATGCCTCGCGCAGCGACGGCGGGCTGCTCGCCGCCGCCGTCGATGAATTCAGAAACCGACTCGAAACTCAGGCGGTCGCCAGCAACAGGCCACCGGCATACTCAAGGAGAAAATCAAATCATGCCTAAACCCGCCGCCATCGCCGGCCAGATCGTCCTTTACGGCGTTTTCGCCGCCTTCATCGGATATTTCTCCACCGCGCCCACCTACCAGCAGATTCCCGACGACGTGGCACTGATCAAGCTGTCGATGAGCCATCTCGGCGGGCGCGATTGCCGCAATCGCAGCGCCGAGGAACTGGCCAAGCTGCCGCCCAACATGCGTGCGCCGCTGGACTGCCCGCGCGGGCGTTCCGACATCAAGCTGGTGCTGGAACTCGACGGCAAGGCGATGTTCGAAACCGTGATGCATCCGACCGGGCTTTCGCGCGACGGCGTATCCACCGTCTACAAGCGTTTCGAGATCAAGGCCGGAACCTACCAGCTGGCCGTGAAAATGAACGACAACCTGGTCAATCCGGGTTTCAACTTCACCAAGGAAGCACAAGTCACGCTGAAGCCGGCGCAGGTGCTGGTGGTCGACTTCAATCCGGACAAGGGCGGCCTGTTCTTCCAGCAAAGCGCCGCGAACAAACTCTGAACACGCCCTCCGAAACTCCAGGACAAACACCATGCTGACTCTCCTCCAAAAACTCGTGCGCTGGTTCTTCATGCGTGCGGAGAACCTGTTCAACGCGGCCTTCGGCGAGAAGCTCAACCCCTTCTACCACCTGGGCACCATCAGCTTCTGGCAGTTCTGGCTGCTGATCGGCACCGGGATCTATCTTTACGTCTTCGCCGACACCGCCGTGCACGATGCCTACGAATCGGTCGAGCGCATCACCCACGAGCAGTGGTGGGCCGGCGGCATCATGCGCAGCGTGCATCGCTATGCCACCGACGGCATGATCCTGACCATGCTGCTGCACATGCTGCGGCACTTTGCCTACGACCGTTACCGCGGCTTCCGCTGGTTCTCCTGGGCCACCGGCGTGGCGCTGATCTGGCTGGTCTACATCTCCGGCCTCAACGGCTTCATGCTGGTGTGGGACAAGCTGGCCCAGTTCGTCGTCATCGCCACCGCGGAATGGTTCGATGCGCTGCCGATGTTCAACGGCACCCTGATCCGCAATTTCATCTACCAGGAAAACGTCACCAGCCGGCTGTTCACCCTGCTCGCCTTCATCCACCTCGGCGCACCGCTGATCGCCGGCGTCATCGCCTGGGTACACGTGCAGCGCGTGCCACGCGCCCATGTCAACCCGCCGCGCGCGATCGCCATCGCCTTCACCGCGATGTTCATCGTGCTGGCCCTGGTCAAGCCGGTGGTGAGCCAAGGCGGCGAAGCCGACATGCTGGTGGTGCCGACCAACATCGCCATCGACTGGTTCCAGATGCCGGTGCTGGCCCTGGTCTATGTCGTCGATCCGGTGTATCTCTGGTTCGGCATCCTGGGCCTGTCCGCCCTGCTGTTCCTCGCCCCGTGGCTGCCGCCCAAGCGCATGGGCGCGGGCAAGGCCGAGGCGACGGTGACCTTCCACCCCGACCATAAGGCGGTCGCCATCCGCTTCGACGAAACCCTGCTCGATGCCGGCCTGCGCCAAGAAATCAACCTGCCCTACGAATGCCGCAACGGCGGCTGCGGCCAGTGCAAGTGCACCGTACTCTCCGGCAATGTCGATCCCGGGCTGTATCAGCCGAGCGCGCTGTCGGCCGAGGAGCTGGCGGCGGGCCAGGTGCTGTTGTGCTGCGCCACGGCCCTGGGCGACGTCGAGATCGAATACACGGCGTCCGCCGCGCCGGCCGCGATACGCCAATACACGGCGCAGGTGGCGAAGCTGGAAAAGCTGACCCACGACGTGATGCGCGTCATGCTCAAGCTGCCCGGGGACCGGCACATATCGTTCCGCGCCGGACAATACATCAACATCATCCTCGACGACGGCCAGCGCCGCGCCTTCTCCTTCGCCAATCCGCCGCATCAGTCCGACCTGATCGAACTGCAGATCCGCCTGATGCCCGGCGGGCGCTATACCACCTACGTCTTCGAGCAGATGAAAGAGGGCGACGCGGTCAGATTCGAAGGCCCTCTGGGCGATTTCTCGCTGCGCGAATCCGCGCGCCCGATCGTCTTCGTCGCCGGCGCCACCGGCTTCGCCCCGGTCAAGAGCATGGTCGAGGATGCCTTCCAGCGCGGCCTCAAGCGCCCGATCTACCTCTACTGGGGCGTGCGCCAGTTGGCCGACCTCTACCTGCCCGAACTGCCTCAAAGCTGGGCGCGCGAGCACGCCAACTTCCACTTCATCCCGGTGATCTCCGATGCTGCGCCGGACGAGCACTGGAGCGGTCGCACCGGCCTGGTTCATGAAGCCATCCTGGAAGATTTTCCCGACCTCAAGGGCCACGAAATCTATGCCTGCGGCTCGGTGAAAATGGTCGAGGCGATCTTCCCGACGCTGAAGAACCAGGGTGCCGAGGAGGGCATGTGCTTCTCCGATGCCTTCACCATCTCGGCCCGCTCGATGGCCTTCCAGCCGAAATAAGAAGCCTGCAGGCAGCAGCCCGGCACGCCGCAAGGCGGCCGGGCTGTTTTATCGCCGGAGCTATTTCACCGCTTCGTCATCGTCTGGCAGGGCGTACTCGCCGCGGTTGAATGCGGCGATGACTTCCCGCGCCTCGGCGACATGCAGCGCGGGCACCAGCAATCTGGCGCCGCCGAGAGCGACGGCCCAAAGCGAATTCGTCTGCACCAGTTCCGCGTCGGCGACCAGCGCCGGAACGCCGGCCATTTTCAAACAGGAGCACAGCACATAGGCGTCAGTGGGATTGAGAAAGCGCGCGACGATCTCGTAGTCGCCGGCGTAGTCGGCATCCTCGGGCCCGGACAGCTCCGGCAGCGGCAGATCGAGGCCGCGAAGCTGGATTTCCTCGCCCGCAAGAGCCGACGCGGTGTCGGTCAGGGTTTTTGAAGCATAGCGGGAGAGCAGCTCCTCGTCGGTCAACTGGCGGAACAGCGCGACCATCTCGGCGTAGTCGGCGTTCATGCTTGCGCCAGATGCTTGCTGACGACCGGCGGCAGCTTTGCGGGCGACTTGATGCGCAGCTGCTTGTTGACGTTGAATCTGCCGAACACGACTTGAACATCATTTGCTGTCACGCCGAATTCTTCCGCCAGGAAACGCACCATGTGATCGGTCGCCCTGCCCGCCACCGGCGCGGCGGTGACGCTGACCTTGAGCTGCTTGCCCTTGACCTTGCCGATCGCATCCCGCTTCGCGCCGGGCTGGCCCAGGATACTGAGCACCAGGCTTTCACCATCCCAGGCACAGCACGAATCCATCGCCGATTCCTCGCGCGCCGCCTTGCCGCCATGCCTGGAATTTTTCGTCATGAGTCCTGGGACTGCTTGCACATCAAGATTGAAACTGCGCTGCCTGGAAGACAAGCAAACCGAAACACAGGCGGCGCGATAAATTGACGATTTACGCGGCATTCTGGCACGAGTCGACGCCGCCGTCGCCGTATCGCCAACGCCAACTTTCACGGCCGCGCCGCCAATGCTTCTAAAATCGGCGCTCCATCTCATTCAGAAAGGAGCCATCATGATCCGTAACGGTCTTTTGCTTGCGGCGGGGCTGGCCCTGGCCGGCAGCGCCCACGCCGAGAAATTCAAACTCGGCAGCGACGACATCAAGGTCGCGGCGCCGATCGCCGAGGAGCAGGTGTTCCAGGGCTTCGGCTGCAGCGGCAAGAACGTCTCACCCGCCCTGAAATGGTCGGGTGCGCCCAAGGGCACCAAGAGCTTCGCCCTGCTGGTGCATGACCCCGACGCGCCGACCGGCGGGGCCGGCTGGTGGCACTGGGTGGTGACCAACATTCCGGCCGATGCCGCGGAACTGCCCAAGGGTGCCGGCAAGGCCGACGGTTCGGCGCTGCCCAAGGGTGCGGCGCAAGTCAATACCGACTTCGGCGGCCCCGGCTGGGGCGGCCCCTGCCCGCCGGTCGGCGACAAACCGCACCGCTATCACTTCACGCTGCACGCGCTGAATGTGGACAAGCTCGAACTGCCTGCCGGGGCGACGGCTGCGCTGGCCGGCTTCATGATCAATGCCAATTCCATCGGCAAGGCGACGCTGACCGGCAGGTACGGCCGCAAGAAGTAGGCCGCAAGAAGTAGGCCGCAGGAAGGAGGTCGCAGGAAGCGGGTCGCAGCGGGGCCGGCGCACGCGACGCCGGCCCCGCGCTTTTCAGCGCTTGCGCGGCAGCATGAGCTTGAGGCAGACCAGCACGAACATGATGCCGCCGATCACGGCGATCAGGCCGCCCAGGCCCATCATGCCCATGCCGATTTTCTGCGGCAGCGTGGTCAGGGCCTGCTCGGCGCCGGCCACCTTGCGCTGCACGCCGTAGCCGCCCGACCAGGCCAGGCCGAGGATGTGGATCAGTTGCCCGCCGCCATAGACGTAGGGTTGCCAGCGCGCCATACGCCCTTCGACGTCGCCGAAGCCGAGCTGCGGCAGCAGCACGTAGGCCAGGCCCATGAAGGCCAGCGTCACGCCCACGGTGGAGCCGTGATAGTGCGCGGGGATCACCACGTTCACGCCCTGGATCATGTAGGCCAGCACGCCGCCCACCGCAAACAGCGAGAAGGAGGCGATGAAGGCCGATTTGGCGGCATGGGGCGGCATGCGGCGCGTGGCCCACACGGCGAGCAAGCCGACCAGGATCAGCGGCGCCATATAGGGATGGCCCCAGATCATCAGCTTGGCGAAGAGTTCCATGTGCGGCAGTTCGCCGGCCGGAATCGTGAAGTAGATCGCCGGCACCACCAGCAGCGGCAGCGCGGCGATCCAGAACATGGCCGATAGGACGCGCGCAGATACGGCGGCGGGTTTGCCGAGATGCGCTGCAATCCACAGCCAGGCCACCGCCATCAGCAGCGCATGCTGGAACTGCAGGGTATGGCCGCCGCCCCAGAACAGCACTTCGAAATAGATCTTTTCCTCGATCCGCGGCACCACTACCCAGGACCAGACGAAGGCCGCCAATGCGAGAAAGGCCGCCACCGCGCCGAGGAAGGCCCCGCTTTGCAACGGCGCACCGAGGAAGGGCTTCGGCCAGGTGGTGAGCAGCGCGCGCAGCACGGCCAGGCCGAAACCCGCCGCGCAAATCCACAGCGAGGCGTAGAAGTAATTTTGCTGCAACACCGGAATGTAGTTGTTGAGCACCGGATCGGCGCCCGGCAGGAAGGGCGAGACGGTCATCAGCGCGGTGCCCGCGGCCGCCAGCGCGAAGCCGCTCCAGCCCAGCCAGGCAAAGCCGTCGCGGCCCAGCGCGCTCCAGATCACCGCGGCAAAGGCCATGAACCATATCGCCACCGAGAGGTCCACGTGAACCACCAGCGCGGCGCGGAAAAAGTCCTTCAGCGGGAATACGTCCTGGATTCCCGGCGTGCGCGAGAGCACCAGCAAAATGGCCAGCAAACCGGAACCGATGAGCGCCATCAGCCCCAGCCACAGCCATGCCCTGGCAAGGGCTTTTGACGCCTCGCCGGAAATTGCCACATTATGCGAATTCACTATCACCCCGCGAAAATTATGAAAGGATTACGGCAACCCGGATGGTACACTGAACGCCTTCCTGACACTCCTGCATCGCCCCTTCCATGAAACTGCTGTCGGCCATTCTTTTCTGCTGCGCCACGCTGCTGGCGGGCTGTTCCGAACCCCCGCGTTTCGTCTCGACCGACCTGTCGATGGTCGACTGGGGCAAGGATTTCAGCCTCACCGACCACAACGGCCAGCCGCGCCGCCTGGCCGATTTCAAGGGCAAGGCGGTGGTGCTGTTCTTCGGCTACACGCAGTGCCCCGACGTCTGCCCCACCACGCTGTCGACCATGCGCGACGCCATGGCGCTGCTCGGCGAGGATGCCAAGCGCGTACAGGTGCTGTTCGCCACCGTGGATCCCGCGCGCGATACGCCGCAACTGCTGGCGCAGTACGTGCCGGCCTTTCACCCGAGCTTTCTCGGCCTCTATGCCGATGAAAAAGGCATAGCCGCGCTGACCAAGGATTTCAAGGTGTTCTATGCCAAACAGCCGGGCTCGACGCCGGGCAGCTACAGCATCGACCACTCCACCGGCAGCTTCGCCTTCGATCCGCAGGGCAAGCTGCGCCTGCTGCTGCGCCATGGCGAAGCCCCCGCCAATATCGCCGCCGACCTAAAACTGCTGCTGGCCGGCAAATGACAACCTGGGAATTCCGATGAAACGAAACGCACTGCTGCTCGCCTGCCTCACCCTTCCGGCCCTCCACGCCCTGGCTGCCGAACCCGTCAATGCGGCAGCCAAGCCGGCGATCAACCTGGATATCGGCACGCCATCGGTCATCGTCGTCAAGCATTCGCTGGCGCAGCGCACGTCGCGCCTGGTGCGCTTTTACGAGGCCGGCGAAATCGCCCTGGGCAAGGATGGCTTCATCTACCTGCGCGACGGCCTCAAGATGTCGCTGGCCAAACGCCAGATCGCGGAAAAACTGATCGACGTGGAAAATCTGGAGCGCAAGGCGCTGATCCAGGCCCTGGCCGACAGCAACGGCCGGCGCGACGCCGAGCCGGAAATATGGGAGCTGATGCGCGCGCGCTGGCATCAGCAATGGAAGTCAGGCTGGTGGCTGCGCGACGCCGAAGGCAAGTGGAGCCGCAAGCCCTGAATTGCCCGGAATTGCCCTGACTCGTCGCTGCGAGCACTCGATCGAAGTCCGGAAACTCAGCGCAATACGTCTTTTACGTCTTTTACGTCTTTTTCCCCAACTGCTTCATGAAAGCCGCCTCGCTCTTGGTCACGCGGGCTATTTTTCTCGGGCCCATGGAATCCAGCAGGCGCACGAAGTCGTCCAGCGACAGGGCGTCGGAAAGCGGCCGCTCGCCGCCGTCGCTACGTTCGCGCAGAATGAACTGGCCGCCAGCCGTGAGAGCCATCAGGTAGTGATGGCCTTCGCTGCGCAAGTTCAGCCTGGCAAGGGACGCGGTGGCACGAGTCGAGCGCATGTCGTCACAATCCTGTCGGCGGTGAACTAGCGACTGCCGATGTAATCGCTCTTGCCGACGCCGACGCCGTTGTGCCGCAGTATGTTGTACGCCGTCACCAGATGAAAATAAAAATTCGGCAAGGCGAAGCCGACCAGATAGGGCTGGCCCGTGAAACTCATTTCATGGCCGCCGACCTTGAGGGCGATCTCCCGCTCTTCGGAGCCGTCGATCTGCGCTGCGGAAATGGACTCGACGAATTCGATGGTGCGGGCAATGCGCGCCCGAAGTTCATCGAAGCCTTGTTCGCTGTCCTCGAACTTCGGCACGGTCACACCCGCCAGTCGGGCGACCGCCCCCTTGGCGTGATCGGTGGCGATCTGGACCTGCTTGACGAAGGGCAGCATGTCCGGAAACAGCCGCGCCCCGAGCAGTACCGCCGGATCGATTTTCCGGGCGACCGCATGATCCTGAGCCTTGACGAGGATCGCGTCGAGATTGCGCAGCATGCTGGCGAAACACGGGGCGCTGGCTGTGTACATCGAGATGGTCATGATCGAGCCTCCATTGAGCCTTCATTCTGCCACTGACGGCCGGGAGAATCCTGCGTCATGCGTCAGGCGCCGCGTCAGCGCGTCGCCGACGAACTGCATGAATGCGCGCACGCGCGCGGTGTGGCGCAGGTCGGGATGGGTCAGGATCCACACCGGCTGCGCCAGTTCGGCGATCGGTTCCGACACCGCCACCAGTTCGGGGTGCTTGTCTTCCATGAAAGTCGGCAGGACGCCGACGCCGATGCCGGTGTGCAGCATCGCGGCCTTGGCGTTGAAGATGTCCACCCGGATGCGTACGTTCGACTGCACCAGGCGCTCGCGGAACCAGCGGTCATAAACGCGGGTCGACGCGTCGCGCTCGAACGCGACCCAGGGCGCCTCGCGGATCAGCAGCTCGATCGGAGTGATGTCCTGCGGCAGACCCGGCGCGCCGCGCCGCGCATAGACGCGGCACTCGGTCATGCCGAGCCGGCGCCCCACCAGATGCTCGTCCACGTTGCCGGACAGGCGCAGCGCCACGTCGGCCTCGCGCCGCGTCCAGTTCTGCTCCGGGTCGGCGTGCCGGCTCGACAGGTCCGCCATGTAGGCGTTCTCGATCACCTCGACCTCGATGCCGGGGTAGGCGCGCGCGAAGTCGGCCAGATGCTGCGGCAACAGATGATCCATCAGCACGAAGGCGGTGGTCACCCGCAGCACGCCGGTGAGTTCCCGGTCGCGCCCGAGCACCCGGCGCTCCACCTCGTCGGCGCGCATCGCCATGTGGCGCGCCTGCTCCAGCAGCGTGAGCCCGGCCTCGGTGGCTTGATATCCGCTGCGCTTGCGGTCGAACAGGCGCGAACCCAGCTGGGCTTCCAGCGCGTCGAGCCGGCGCAGCACCGTGGTGTGATTGACGTCGAGCGCGCGCGCCGCGCCGGCAAGCGAACCGGCGGCACCGATCGCCAGCGCATATCTCAGGTCATCCCAGGCGAGTGCGGGCATGGAGTTGTTTGCGTTTTTGCAGACTTGTTGTGCATTGTTCCATATTGTGTGCGTGGATGCCAAGTCATATAGTGCATTCAAGGCGTAGCAATCCGAACTCACGGGTTCCGCACCACCTCCGAACGGGAGCCGCCATGAACAGCCACACCATACCGCATGGACTCAAGCTGCACCTGCATTTTCCGCATACCGCGCACCGTCCGGCGACGCGGATTCCGGCGCGGAACGTAGCGCAAGCAAGCTGGCTGGAACGCCTCGCCGCCTGGGCCGAGCGGCAGCCGGCGCATCACCGCGTCGGCAGCTGGGAACGCTTCCGCTAAGCTTCCCGCGGCGGCGAAGCCGACGGCAGCCCTGCCGTCGCGCCCGGCAGGCGCAGATACAGGGCCTCGACCTTCTCCCGCGCCCAGGGGGTGCGGCGCAGGAACTTGAGGCTGGAGGCAATGCTCGGATCGTGGGTGAAGCAGCGGATATCGATGCGCTGCCCAAGTTCCTCCCAGCCATGGCGCGCCACCAGGCAGTCGAGGATCATTTTCAGCGTAATGCCGTGCAGCGGATTGCCGGCCTGGGCTTCATCCATCGCCGCTGGCCGACTTCTGCTGCTCGTCGTAGCTCGACAGCGTGACGCCGGCGGCGGCGAGGCATTCGCGCAGGTACTTGACGTCGGTCTTGCCGAACTCGTTGCCGTGGTGGGGATGGTGCACCGTGAACTCGTGCCGGTTCAGAACGACGCGGAAGCGCGCGCCATGGCCCGGTTCGACGTTGGCGCCGAGGTGGTGCAGCAACGACTCGACTTCGCGCCACTGGATATTGCTGCTGAGCGGATCGTGGAAAATCGCCTGCAGGACATTTCGGTGTTTGTGACTCATGGCTTGGCGCCCTCCTCAATCAGGGTTGAGTATGGTCACCTGCGTTCGTCCCAGCAACTTCTTGAAGTCGGCGTCGAACGTGATCAGGTGCTCGC
The DNA here is from genome assembly GCA_043826925.1 of Pseudomonadota bacterium. Classification (GTDB taxonomy): domain Bacteria; phylum Pseudomonadota; class Gammaproteobacteria; order Burkholderiales; family Rhodocyclaceae; genus Sulfuritalea. The sequence goes on along the minus strand of JBDRPN010000030.1, from coordinate 31,497 downwards.
CAAGCTGAATCACCGCCGCCGCCAGCCATGCGTCGGGAATCACATTGGCGCTTGCTTTCTTTTCGGTGCAAAGCTGTCGCAAAATCGGCCACTCTGCACCGAGCGCCGGCATCTCGACACCCGGCACGGCGAGCAGCGCGTCGACGAAACCGACGGCATCCGCCACCGGTGTTGGCTGCACGAATATCTTTGGATGCGTAACCAGGCGCAAAAAACTGGCAACGACCATCGGCATCAGTTTCAGGCTTGCACCATTGGCACAAGCGGCAAGCGCCTGGTCGAGAACGGCATAGGCTGTCTTGTGATGGGGATGATCGCCGCGCGATGCGGCGACCAGTACATTCACATCAGGCGTCATCGTCGGCAGCGTCCAGCATGGCCTTGTTGCTGCCCGGATTCACGCCGGCGACCAAGCCGCCGCGCCCTTTGAACACCGGGATGCTCCGTCTGACGGACTTGCCGGCGGTGCGCTGGGACCGGAGGCGAAGCTGCAGGCCTTCCTCGATCAAGCGCGTCAGACTGGTACGTTGGCGCGCCGCCAGCGCCTTGGCATCGGCAAGCAGCGAATCGTTGATATCGAGCGTGGTTTTCATGGCGCCATGATGCAGATTTCTGTATTCGGCGTCAACACTCCGGGTCGTCAGTGGCTGGTGCCCTCGGAGCGGTTGATCTTGTTGTGGAGGTTGTACTTGCCGACCGGCTTGTCCATCGGGATGCGCTTCACTTCCTTGAATGTCGCGGCGTCGAACACGATCAGCGCGCCGCCGTCGGCCTTGCGCTCCCACAGGCTGGCCAGCACGTACTTGCCGTCGCGCGTGAACTCGACGTGGGCGAGGGTCTTGCCCGGATCGGTCTTCACTTCGGCGACCTTCTCCAGCGTGCGCTTGTCGATCACCTGCAGCGTGTCCTTGCCCTTCGACATCATCGAATCGGTCCAGGCGTAGGGCGTGTTCTCGTGGCTGCGCATGAAGAAGCCGGGGCCCAGCGTCGGGATGGTCTTGAGCGTGCTCCAGTCCTTCATGTCGATCACCGTGATTACCCCTTCCTTGAGGTTGGGCGTGGCCATCACGGTGCGGTCCTGCGCGCCCTGCGGCGGCTTGTAGTTCCAGGTGATGCCCGAGCCCAGGTGGGGCATGCCGGGCAGCTTGAGGTCGGCGATTTTCTTCCGCACGTCGAGATTGACCACCTGGCCCTTGCCGGCTTCGCGACTTGAACCCATCAGCTCCGAATAATTCTGGGTGAAGAAAAAATCGTCGAGCGGTTCGGACAGGAAGCTGCGGCGCGGATTGAGGAAGCCGGGAATGAAGGCGCCTTCCTTGTACTTGAAGTCGTGCACCATGCCGACCGGGATGTCGTCGACCTTCGGGTTGTAGCTGATCTCCCACACCTCGGGCACGTCCTTCAGCGCGGCGACGAAACTCTGGCGCGGCGCGGCGTCATACACGGCCGAAACGCGCGAGCTTTCCTTGCGCTCCTTGTCCCAGACCTCATGCACCTTGAGCAGGTTCAGGTCGGCATCGAGCAGCACCAGCGTGTGCGGCAGGTAGTTGGCCACCGCGAGGTACTTGCCGTCGCCCGAGACGGCGACGTTGCGCGTGTTGATGCCGGCGCGGATCTCGGCCACCACCTTGAGGTTCCAGATGTCGAACTTGGTGATCCAGCCGTCGCGCGAAGCGAAGAAGACATAGCGCCCGTCGGGCGTGAACTTCGGTCCGCCGTGCAGCGCATAGCGGCTGGGGAAGCGGTGGATCGGTTCCAGCTTGTCGCCGTCGAGCACCGTGACATGGTGGTCGCCGGTCTCGACCACGATGAACAGATTCATCATGTCCACGCCCTGGAACACTGCGGCGGGTTTGGCCGGCAGGCTGCCGGGCGCGAAATAGGCCACGCGCGAGGCCTTGATGTCGGCTTCCGCAAGAGTTGGCGCTGGCGACACGGCGGTATAGATGTAGTCGGCCAGCGCGGCGATCTCATCCTTGCCCAGGCGGTCGGCGAAGCCCAGCATCTGGGTCGCGGCGCGGCCCGCGGTAATCGTCTTGATCGCCTCGGGCTTCCTCAGCCGAGAGAGGCTTTCCGGCAACAGCGCCGGCCCGGTCAGGCCGACCCGGCCGGGGCCGTGGCAGACCGCGCAATGCTGCTGGTAGAGCGCCGGAGCGTCGGCGGCAGCGGCGCCCGTTGCGACCACGGCGGAAGCCAGCAGGCCGAGACTCGCGGCACATTTCCGGAGGCGGACTTTCCAGGGCGTCGCCGGTTTGGCGACAGCGGCGGCAGCGAAGGATGGCTTCATGTTGTGCATCGTCCCGTGATGGATTTGCGAGTGAAACGCGGCCTGCAGCTTAGCGCACAGTCGGCTTGAATCGCCGCGTGAATCGCCGCGTGAATCGACTGCGCGCCTGCAGCACGAGTCTGCCGCGGCATACCGGTGCGCGTCCTTGATCGCGCTCAACAAACCGGCCGGACCCGCCTGTGCGCGACAACATGCCGCGCGACAGATGGCCGCATGCGGCTTTCTGTCGCAGCGGCGGCGGTCCGCGGCACTTCACAATGCGCGCCATTGTTCGCCGAGGGCCGCAAGCCATGAACCGCCGTTTCGCCGCCGCAGTCGCCGCCACAGTCGCCGCGCCGCACTGAAGCCGATGGGTATTCTGTTTCCGCACCCGCCCCGCATCGGCCAGGCCGAACACCCGCTGTTGCCGTTTGCCGGCGCGGCGGCCGCCCATGCGGTGCTGCTGCACATGGTGGCGACCGTGCTGCCGACCGTGCTGCCGACCGTGCTGCCGACCGAAGCGCTGACGCAGACCCTCAAACCCATGGCGGTGCGCCTGGTCGAGATCCTGCCGGAACTGCCCAAGCCGCAGGCGGCCAGGCCCCCCAGGCCAGCGCAGCCGCGGCCGGCGCTGCCGCCGGCTGCGGCGCCGGTGCTGACATCCAACGCGCCCGGCGAGACGCCGGCGAACTTCGTCGTGCCTGCAGCGCCGCCGGCGAGTCCCGTAGCCGCCGTCGCGGTCGCGCCGGCGATCACCGCGGCGCGCTTCGATGCCGATTACCTGGACAACCCGCAGCCGATCTATCCGCATGCGTCGCGCCGGCTCGGCGAGCAGGGCAAGGTGCTGCTACGCGTCTATGTCAGCGCCGCCGGGCTGGCCGAGAAAGTCGAACTCAAGCTCGGCAGCGGTTTCGCCCGCCTCGACCGGGCCGCCCAGCAAGCCGTCGGCCTCTGGCGCTTCGTCCCGGCGCGACGCGGCGAGCAGACCATCGCGGCCTGGGTCCAGGTTCCCATCACCTTCCAACTGGAAAGCTGATCCATTATGCAAACTCAATTCGGTCTGACGCACTTCTGGCAGCAAGGCGACGCGGTCATCCATGCCACGGCCCTGATCCTGCTGCTGCTGTCCATCGCCAGCTGGGCGCTGATCGCCGGCCGCGTCGCACGCCAGTTGCGCATCGGCCTGGCCAGCGAGCGCGCGCCCGAGGCCTTCTGGCAGGAGCCCGCGCTGCCCGAGGCGCTGCAGGCGATCGCCGCGGCCGACCGCAGCGGCCTGTATGCCGGCATGGCGCGCGCCTGTGCGCGCAATCACCAGAGCTACGATTCGGCCACTTGCATCGGCGCCGGCGTCAGCCTCTCCGAATCGATCACGCGCGCCTTGCGCAACCACATGCTGGCGGCGCAGGCCAGCCTCGAAAGCGGGCTCACCTTCCTAGCCTCGGTGGGTTCCACCGCGCCCTTCATCGGCCTCTTCGGCACGGTCTGGGGCATCTACCACGCGCTGGTCGCGCTGTCCGGCTCCAGCAGCGTGGTGCTGGACCGGGTCGCCGGCCCGGTCGGCGAAGCGCTGATCATGACCGCGGCGGGGCTCTTCGTGGCGATTCCCGCGGTGCTCGCCTACAACGCGCTGACCCGCGCCAACCGGCTGGTGCTGGCGCAGCTCGACGGCTTCGCGCACGACTTGCACGCCTACTTCACCACCGGCGTCCGCCGCCCGGCGGCGACGGGCCCGCTGGCCGGCGCGGCGCCCGCCGCCCTGGTGCGGCAGGCCGCCTGAGAGCGCCATGGCATTCGGTTCCTTCAGCGAAGGCGGCGGCGTCCAGCCCATGGCCGAGATCAACACCACGCCGCTGGTGGACGTGATGCTGGTGCTCCTGGTGATTTTCATCATCACCATCCCGGTGCTGCACCAGGCCGTGCCCATCGATCTGCCGCAAGTCGCGGCGCAACGCATCGAAGACAAGCCGCTGCTGATCCAGCTCGCGCTCGATGCCGAGGGCCGCTACTACCTCGACGGCGTGCCTGCCGGGCGCAACGCCCTGGAAGGCCATTTCGCCGCGACCGCCGGCCGCAATCCCGAACTGCACCTGCGCGCCGATCGCGCCACGCGCTACGACAAGGTGGCCGAGATCCTCGCCGCCGCGCAGAAGGCCGGCATCAGCCGCATCGCCTTCGTCACCGAACCGCAACGCTAGGCCCGCCGCAGAAATCCATTCCACAGCACAGGGAGTCGCACACCATGGTCCGCAATTCTTCATCGATTTTCCAGCGACGCAGCCGGCGGCGGGCGCGCCTTGCGGCGGCGGTGCTCGGCATCTGCGGCACGGGCGCGGCGCTGGCCGACGAGACGGAGGCCCGGCTCAAGGAGATGAAGGTCTCGGCCGAGTCGAACAAGCCGGTGCAGTTGCGCACCGAACTCGGCCGGCTGACTGAATACACGCCGATCTCCGGCACGGTGGTGAGCGCCGAGCAACTCGACCATCTGCAGCTCGGCAACAATCTGCTCGAACTCGGCAAGCGCGTGCCCGGCATCGCGATGATCCGCAACATGCGCCTTCCCGACGGCGGCAAGCTCTATACCGAGAATCGCATCGACGGCATGCGCGCCACGGCGACCAACACCTCGGTGCTCGACGAAATCGACACGGCCGACATCGAGCGCATCGAGGTCATCACCGGTCCGGCCTCGGCGCTTTACGGCAGCGGCGCCTTCGGCGGCACCATCAGCGTGTTCACCCGCCAGCCGCCGCAGGATTTCAGGGCCCGGCTGTCGCAGGAACTCGGCAGTTGGGGCCTGCAGCGCACCAAGGCCTATGCCGGAACGTCCTTCGCCGACGGACGGATCGGCTTCATCGTCACCGGCAGCACGCTGGACAACGACGGCTGGCGCAAGAACACCGCGCCGGACGCCAACGATGCCGCGGCCGAGCACAAGGACGGCCTGAGCCTGCGCACCCTGCTGCGACCGACCGATTCGACCCGCCTGACGCTGGGCTACAGCCGGCTGGATTACGACTACCGCTGGGCCGGGCCGATACCGCTGAATGCGAGCGAGGCCGCCAAGCTGAAGAACGTCGCAGTCAACGGCACCAACCTGCGCAGCGTCCATCTCGAAAACGACTGGCGGCAGGTGGTGCCCGGCAGCTACGGCCAATACATCGACCGCTACGCCACCACCTCGCTGCGCCTGCAGCAACTGGTCGGCGAACGCGGCGAACTGAGCCTGGCGCACACCCGGATCACCGACGACGGGATCAACAACGGCAACGGCGGCTCCGGCGGCGCCAACAGCGTGATCTGCGACTGGACCGGCGCCGCGACGCCGGGCAAGGTCCGCTGCCAGGACGTGAATTTCGGCGCCGCCAGCATCACCAACACGATCAAGAAGTCGGCGACCGTGACCCGGACCACCCTGGCCATGTACCGGCAGGAGTTCGACCTGGCGCAGACCACCGCCTATGTCGGCGCCGAAGCGGTGGATGTCGCAAGCGACTCGACGACCTACAACAACAGCTACAGCGCGCTGCAGGCCCAGGCCGGCATGTGGGCGCAGGGCAGCATGACCGCCAGCGGCCAGGGCTCGCTGACCAACACAAAGGAAACCACGCCCTTCGTCCATGTCGAGTTCTCGCCGCTCGACCGGCTGCGCCTGCATCTGGGCCAGCGCTTCGGCAAGATCGACTACGCGGTGGATGACCGCACGGCCGCCAACAAGGACGTGACGATGACGCGCCAGGGCGATGTGCTGCGCCTGGGCGCCACCTACGAATTGAACCGCAGCAACCTGGTCTGGGCCAACCACGGAGAAACCTTCAATCCGCAATCCACATCGAGCCTGATCGACTCCTTCGCCGTACCCACGGTGAATAACGTGATCGGCCAGGCGCTGGCGCCCGAGCGCGGCGTGACCCGGGAAATCGGCCTGCGCGGACGCTTCGCCGAACTCGGGCTGCACTACGACCTGACCTACTACGACGCACAGAGCGAGGGCTTCATCATCACCCGCAACTGCTCGGCCGCCGAGCAGACGCTGTACAACGGCGGCCTGGCCTGCACCATCAACGACGCGGCGGGAAAGGCCGCGGCCCGGGGCCTGGAGTCGATGTTCAGCTGGAACCTCAATTCATGGCTCGATCTGGGCGCCACCTACACCTGGCAACGCGTCTGGTTCCCCGACTACAAGACCACCGCCTTCGACTACAGCGGCAAGACCTACCAGGCCGCGCCGAAGCACAAGCTGAACCTGCGCCTCGGCGTCAAGCCGGCGCCGGGCTGGCTGGTGGAAGTGGAGGCCGACCACATTTCCGACTACTACGTCGACAACACCAACGACAACGGCAGCTACCAGCGGCCGGACCTGCTCAGCCTGCGCGCCAGCTACCGCAGCAAGCAATGGTCGTTGTGGCTGCATGCAATCAACCTGACCGACCGGGAATATGCCACTCGAGTGCAACTGAGCACGGTCGGCGGCGTGCGCAACATGCTCGCGGCGCAGGCCGGCCAGGGCAACGCCGGCAGCTACACGCCGCTGACCCTGCGCGCCGGCGTCTCCTATGCGTTCTGAGCACGACGCCCGACGGTTGCGGTATCGGTATCCCAGACATCAATCCACGGAGGAAGCATGAAAATCCTGATCCTGCTGTTGTCGCTGCCGGCTGCCGGCCTTGCGCTGCCGGCCCTGGCCCAGCATGACCACGGCGCGGATGCCGCGGCGGCGGTCGGTGTGGCGGCATCGGCCGCACGCCCCGCGGGTCGGCCGGGCGGGCGCCCCGGTGGACGACCCGGTGGACGTCCGGGTGGTCAAGCCGAGGGCCGCGAGTGGACCGCGCAGCCGCTGCTGCTCGGCAGGGGTGAGCGCGGCGACCGCGGCGGTGCCGTGCTCACGCTGCGCGGCCTGGCGGCGCCGAGCGTCGCGGTGTACGCTGCCGAGGGGCCGGCCGAGCGGCGCAAGGCCGAATATCCAGTCGGCGCGGAGGGCGCAAGGATCGCGGCGGTAACGCCGCAGATCGGCAACTACCACTGGGTCGTCGCCCGCGAGGAGAACGCCGACAGCATACGGGTGGCCTCGACCGCCTGGTATTTCGGCAATCCCGGCGACTCGCCGAAGGAGCTGCTGGCACAGCCGAAACACGAACTCGAAATCGTGCCCGCGCCGCTGCCGCGCGAACACCGCAGCTACCGCGAAGCCGAGAAATGGCGCTTCCAGGTGCGCTTCAAGGGGCAGCCGCTGGCCGGACAAAGCCTCAGTCTCGAAACCGAATTCGGCAGCCGTTCCAGCAGCGTGACCGATGCCGCCGGCCACGCCACGCTGGTCTTCCCGCGCGACTTCAGGCCTGCCGCCGAAGGCGAAGGCAACGCGGCGCGCAACCGCGCGCGCTTCGTGCTGGCCACCGAGAAGCAGGCCGACGGCAAGCGTTACCTAACGGCATTCAACTACACCTACAGCCCGGACCCGGAGCGCAGCCGCAGCCTCGCCTGGGGCGCCGCCTTCGGCGTGCTCGGCATGGCGGCGGCGACGCCGCTGCTGCGGCGGCGGCAACCCAGGGAAGGAGCAAACGGCCATGCTTGAAAAAGTTTTCCCCACTCTGTCGCGCTTGCGCTTCATGGTCCAGGCACTGATGTTGTTCATCACCGTGTATGGCAGCGTCGTCGTCGGCCACTACGCCGCCGACAAGATTTCCGCCGCCCTGCCGGCCCTGTCCTGCGCCTATGACCAGATGAACGGCAGCTATTGCGTGCTGGTGCCGACGCAGCACCAGGTGCATCACCGCATCGGCCAGGCCATGGTGCAGGCGCAGCAACTGACGGTGCAGATGGTGCTGCCGCTGCTGATGGTGTTCCTGACTTTCTTCGCCTTCTTCTTCGTCATCGGCAAGGCCTTCTGCGGCTGGGTTTGTCCGCTCGGCACGCTGCAGGACTGGATCGGCAGGATCGGGCGACGCTTCAACATCGGCCTGCGCCGCTTCGCGCAGGGCGACCTGGGCGCGGTGCAGCGGGTGCGGCCGTGGAAGTGGGTGCTGCTGCTCGGCCTGGTGTTCCTGCTGCCGCTGCTGACCGGGCTCGGCGTGACGCCGCATTCCCTGGGCAATCCGTATTGCGAGATCTGTCCGTCGCGCGTCGCGACCACGCTGCTCACCGGCAATACCGAAGAGCTGGCGCTGCGCATGGGCGACGGCTGGAAATTCGGCCTCGGCGCCGCCGCCAATACGCTGTTCGGCTTCATGCTGGTCGGCGGCCTGGCCCTGCGCCTGCCGTTCTGCCGCATCTGCCCGCTGCTGGCCTTCAACTCGGTATTCCAGCGTCTTTCGCCGATGCGCCTGGCCAAGCCGGCCATGCACGAGAGTTGCGGCAAGTGCGGCATCTGCACCGAGGCCTGTCCGATGGACATACCGGAAATCGCCCGACAAAGCGGGCGCAAGGCCTATAACGAAGACTGCACGCTGTGCGGCCGCTGCGTCGAATACTGCCCGCAGGACGGCATCATCAAGCTGAAATGGGGGCCGCTGGCGCTGTTCTCGTCGAGCCGCGAGTATTACAAGGCGAAGGTGAAGCGCGAATTGCCGGACGGCACGGTGAAGCCGCTGAAATTCGTGCGCAACGCCGCCAGGCCGGCAGCGGACCGCACCGATGCTTGAGCAACTCGCCGTCGGCCAGGTGACGCTGGCCACCGTCTGGTTTCTCGGCGTATCGATGGGGCTCACCGCCTGCACCGTGACCTGCCTGCCGTTCATGGGCACCTGGGCGCTGGGACGCGCCAGCGGGCAGCGCGAGGCCCTGCTGCACACCGGCGTGTTTCTCGCCGGCCGCGTGTTCACCTATACCGTGCTGGCCGCGCTGGCCGGTGCCGTGGGTATCGGACTGGCCAAGGCGCTGGGCGGCACCTGGGGCAATGCGGTGATCGGCGGCGCCAGCATCCTGGCCGGGCTCTGGCTGCTGACCCGCAAGGCGGAAAAATCCTGCAACGCCGTAGTGCCAGCGCCAACTCTTGTCGCGCCGGTGCGCCTGCACCGGCGGCAGGCCGACAGCCTGCCGCCGCTGTTCCTCGGCGCGGCGCTTTCGCTGACTCCCTGCATGCCGCTGTCCTCGCTGCTGGCGCTGGCGGCCAACGCCGGCAGCGCGGCCCAGGGCGCGGCCTACGGCCTGGCCTTCGGCCTCGGTGCGGCGATGACGCCGATTCTGGTACTGGTGCCGCTGGCCGGACGCATGGGCCGCGAATTGCGCGCCGGCCGCGCCTGGCTGGCGCGCTGGCTGCTGTGGGGCGCCGCCGCCGTGCTGATCGTGCTGGGGCTGCGGCGGCTGCTGCTGGTGATCTGAGGTCTCAGGCGATTCCTATCTCTTCGTCGCTGAGGTAGCAACCGGGGTCTTCCGACCACGGGTCGCCGGTCAGTTGCTGGGCGCGCACCCGGGTGTTGCCGCCGCAGATGTCGAAGTGCACGCAGGCGCCGCAGCGCCCGCCGACCTTGCGCGGATGCGCTTTGAGCCCGGCCAGCAGCGGGTCGGAGGTATCCATCCAGATATCGCCGAAGTCGCGCTCGCGCACGTTGCCCAGGTTGTGATGCCACCACATCGTATCGGGATGCACATTGCCCAGGTTGTCGATGTTGGCGACATTGATGCCACTCGCATTGCCGCCCCACTGCGCGAGCTTCTTCCTGATGTGTTCGGTCTTTTCCGGAAATCGTTGCTGCAGCCAGTAGAGCAGATAAACGCCATCGGCATCGTTGTTGCCGGTGGTGAATTCTTTTTGCAGGCCTCGTTCCTGATAGTTCCAGCAGGTGTCGAACAGCAGGTCCATCGCGTTGCGCGTCATCTGGTGCAGCGCGTCGTCCTTGCGGTTCTTGTTGCCGCGCCCGGCGTAATTCAGGTGCGAAAAATAGAAGCGGTCGATGCCCTCGTCCTCGACCAGCTTGAGCAGGCCGGGCAGATCCTGGAAGTTATCCTGGGTCATGGTGTAGCGCACGCCGACCTTGAGCCCCGCGTCGCAACAGAGGCGGATGCCGGCCAGCGACAGATCGAAGGCGCCCTGCTTGCGGCGGAACTTGTCGTGCGTGGCACCGAGGCCGTCGAGGCTGACGCCGACGTAGTCGTAGCCGATCTCGCGGATGCGCTCGAACACAGTCGCGTCGATCAGCGTGCCGTTGGAGGACAGCGCGGTGAAGAAGCCCATGGCTTTGGAGCGCGCCGAGATCTCGAAAATGTCCGGCCGCAGCAGCGGCTCGCCGCCCGAGAGGATCAGCGCCGGCACCTTGAAGGCCTTGAGCTGATCCATGACGCGGAACACCTCCTGCGTGCTCAGCTCGCCGGCGAAATCCTTGTCGGCGGAAATCGAGTAGCAGTGCTTGCAGGTCAGGTTGCAGCGGCGCACCAGATTCCAGATCACCACCGGCCCGAGCGGTTTGCGTACCGGCCCGAGCGGCGTCGGCGCGGCGATTTCCTGCATGAACTGGGAGATTCTGAACATGACCTCATTCAAGCCCAAAGGGGGTGGCCGGCGCATTGACAACCGTCAAGCGCCGCGCCAGTTTAACTGCGCGCGGTCAAGGAACGGCGCGGTCGATCGGGTTACTATTTCCGCCATCCAAAGGCGAGACAGGTCCGACCATGTACAGAATCCTCAGCCGCATCTTCCTCCTCTGCGCTTGCGCGCTGGCGTCGGGCATGGCCCTGGCGGCGGAGGCCAAGCTGGGCATGAACGAGCAGCCGATCCACGACGCGGCGCGCATGGGCGATCGACAGCAGGTGGAGGCCATCCTCAAGGCCACGCCGCAGGCACGCGATGCGCGCACGCCGCTGGGCAGCACGCCCCTGCACTATGCGGCGATGAACGCGGACAGCGGCCCGCTCATGGCACTGCTGGCGGCCGGCGCGGCGGTCAATGTGCGCGACGGCGAAGGCCGCACGCCGCTGCACATGGCGGCGTTTTCCACCCGCACCGCGAACGGCAAATTGCTGCTGCAGGCAGGCGCCGACCCGGCCCTGAAAACCGACGCCGGGCGCGACGTGCTGAGCCTGGCGCGCAAGGTGCGCGCCGACGAACTGGCCGGCGAAATATCGCTGTGGATACTCAAGGGCTGCAAGCCCGGCAAGCCGTGTTGAAGACCGTCCGCGGCGCCCTCCTGCTGATTGCCGCCGCGGCCTGCGGCGCGCCTGCCGCCGCCGCGGAGCCGCTGCCGCCGGTGCTGGTCTATGCCCCCAGCCCCTGCCTGGCCTGCATCGACTGGGCCGACCACCTGCGCAAGAACGGCTTCGAGGTCAGCATGGAAGAAGTCCCCATTGCCAATATGCCGAAGCTCAAGCGCTGGCTCAACGTGCCGACGGAACTCGAATCGGTGCACACCGCCCGGGTTGCCGGCTATTTCATCGAGGGCCACGTGCCGGCGGAAGACATCAAGCTGCTGCTCAAGGAAAAGCCCAGCGCACGCGGCCTGGCCGTGCCCGGCCTGCCGCGCGGCGCACCGGGGCGGGAACTGTCCAATCCCTTCTGCGAAACGGCCTGCACCATCCTCGACAACGCCAGCCAGGACCGCGAAATCCGCCGCGAGGCCTATACCACCCTGCTGGTAGGCCCCGACGGCAAGACCTCCGCCTTCGCCCGACATTAAAACCCGGCATCCAAAACACGGTGCGAGACTCGCAACGCCCTCGTGCGGTGGAATGTCTTGCATGCCTGCTTCAACCTGGCAATGGCCTCATGGCTTTTGCATGATTGATAGTCGCTGAAGTTGCGAAGCTGACAGAGGGGAAGCTGGGAAAGTCGGCGCTGGCAGGACGGCGGGAGAAAAACGTGGCCCCCTGTTACGCGCTCGAACTCCCGGCCCGGTCCCTGATCGCCGGCGGCGTACTGGTAGGGTATGCCGATGCTGCTACCAGGGCTGGGTGCTTGCCCAAAATCGCCAGCGGCGAAGCCCTGGTAGTGCTGGCCTGCCAGGAACGTGCAGCGCGTTACAAGCTCGATGCGTACGAGGCAAAAAGCCACGATCTCGGCGCCGGTACATTGACCGTGATCAGTAGCTACCACCCAGTGGCGGAAATATCCAGAAGAACTGCCCGCTGCGCCCCCCGTCGCGCTCTGCGCAGCGCGTGACGAAGTCGCATTCCGCCTGCAGCTGGCGCTCCGTCCATCCCAGACAGGAGCGCATCTTCAGCGTGACCGGGTCGTAGTCCATGGCGTCGCTTTGCGGCGCCCTCACCATCAGCGCGGAAGGCAGCACCACGCAATGGTAGACGCGCAACGCGCACGGCAGGCTGCGCGCGCGTTCGAAACTGCGGCGGAAATTCTCCGGCGAATCGCCGGGCAATCCGAGGATGATTTCGACCGCCACGGCAGCGACCGATTTCAGTTCGTACATGGTCTGCTCGAACCGCGCCTCGTCGTACGACCTCTCCACGTGCGCCAGCACTTCGTTGTCGAACGACTGCAGGCCGATTCCGACCAGCGCCTGCCCGATCGAGCCGAGGAAATCGATATGTTCCTTCTTTACCTTGGCGGGGTAGACCTCGCAGATCAGGTTGCGGTTTTCGAAGAACCCGTGCCGCTGCGTCGCCTCGCGCAGGTTGCGGAACGAATGCGGGTTGAGGTTCAGCCCCGCGTCGACCAGGATCGCTCCGTCCACAGGCTGGCGCGCCATGCCGTCGAACTCCAGGCACAACTCTTCCACGCCGCGCACCCGCCGCGGCGATTCGAGCGTGCCCCATTCGCAGAACGAGCAGGTGAACGGGCAGCCGCGGTAGGTCTGCAGCACGGCGAGCCCGCCATGCGTGACCAGGTCCATCGCGTAGGGTGAAGGCATCTCGTTGAGGTCCACCGCCGGGCGTGCGGGCGTTTCCATCCATCCCGCGGTGGCGGGCAGCGCTATGCCCTGTACCTTCGCCAGCGCCTGCGGGCTGCGATCGCCGCTGGCGACAATCTCGGAAAAAGTCAATTCCCCGTCATTGATCACCAGCGCGTCCACCCAGCCACGCGCCGCGCGGAACGGCGCCTGGTTCAGCATGCTGGGCCGGGCCGAGGGGCCCCCGAACACGATGAGCCGGCCGGGATCGTCCTCCTTGACCAGCCGGGCGACTTCGACGAAGAACGGGAACGACCAGATATAGGTCGAAAATCCGACGACGTCGGGATCGAAATCGATGATTTCCTGCGCGAGTTCCCCGACGCTGGCCTGCTGGAGATCCCAGGTCCGCAACTCCAGCCCGTCGATTCCGGCGCATCGCAGTGAGGCCTCGACCATCCGCATGCCATGGTTGGAGATGAAGATCGGCATGGCGCGGTCGCGCTCGGGATAACGCGCGAGCAGCGCCACCCGGCGCCCGGACCGGCGCGGTCCGGACTTTGCGGGGAAACCCGGCTTCAGGGCTTGCGCGGGAACGACCACCAGTACTTGCCTGATTTTCCGCCGCAGGACGCCGTCTCCAGATCGAGTTCGGCGCGCATCGACAGGATGTCCTCCTCGCTCCATCCCAGGCACGAGATCATGGCCAGGTTCACCGGGTCGTAGCGCATGTCCCAGCCGGGCCGCCCGCGCGACATCAGCGCGTCGGGCAGGACCAGGCAGTGATAGGCCCGCACCGCCACCGGGAAGGTACGCGCGTAGGCGAGCGTGCGCCGGAAGCCCTCCGGCGTGTCTCCGGGCAGCCCGAAGATGATCTGGATCTCCGCCGTGGTGACTGCAGTGAGCTGGCCCATGGCCTTCTCGAAACGGCCCCGGTCGAATGGCCGATCGTGCAATTTGAGCACGGCGGGGTCGAGCGACTGCAGCCCGACACCGAGGTAGGAGGTGCCCACCTGCGAGAGGAATTGCAGGTGCTCCTCCTGGACATGCGTCGGGTAGATTTCGGCCCAGAAGAGGGACGACTTGAGGAAGCCCACGCGCGACTCTGCGGCGAGCAGGTTGCGAAAGCCCCTGGCGTTGAGGTTGAGGCCTGCATCGAGCAGGAACACCGAAGGCGACCCCTGGCGCGCGAACGCCTCCAGCTCGCGAACGATGTAATCGGTGGAGAACACGGCCTTCGAGGATTCGCTCGCGCCCCATTCGCAGAACCGGCAGGAGAGCGGGCAGCCACGGTAGGTTTCCAGATACGCCACCGAGCCGGCGGGCATCAGGCCGAGCTGGAATGGCGAGGCGATCGCGTCTAGGTCGGCGGTGGGCGCGCGGTGCCCGGTCTGCAGCCACATCCCGGAGGCCGGCAGGTGCAGGCCGGGCACGGAGCGCAATCCTGCACGCGTAAGTTCCGGCAGGCGCGCGATCTCGCGGAAGATCGCCTCGCCCTCCATGCTGACGACGGCATCCAGATACGCCTGCGCGCCGGCGTAAGGCGGCAGGTCGAACAATTGGGTGCGCGCCGAAGGGCCGCCAAAAACGATCAGGGCTTTCGGCAGCCTCTGCCGGATGCGCCGCGCCACCTCGATCATGCAAGGCGTGGACCAGACATAGATCGAGAACCCGATCAGGTCCGGCTCGAATCCGGCCAGCGCTTCGACGTAGGCGTCCACGTCCGCGCGCCTTTGATCGATCAGCGCCACCCTCGTGGCTGCCAGTTCCGGATCGGCGACCACCGCGGCAAGGATGCGGCGTATGCCGTAGCTCGGCAGGTCGAGGTGCCCCAGTTCGTTGGTGTCGGGCGCGGGCGTCATGCACACAAGCGCGATGCGCTGCGCGCTCATTGGACTACCCTCCCCCCAGCCCCGATCCCACGGCCGGCTCTGCATAGCCGGCCGGCTGCGGCAGCGCGGAGCAGTGCTCCGCGAAACCCTGCCTTCGCCCCAAGGCAGGGGGTGACGGTGGTTCGCCGCTGCGCGGCTCCGGCTTGTGGCTTGCGCCCCTTCGGACGGCCGTGCGGGGCGCTCATGACGGATCAATCCCGGGTTTGTCGCAGCGGAACAGCCAATAGCGCAGGTGGCCCTCGCGATGCAGCCAGCGCAGCATCAGCGCCGCGCGCCGCGCCGCGTTGCCGGTGTCACGACCTTCGTCCGCGTCGTGCGGCGCGGTGTAGCCGTGGCTCGGCAGCGTGTTGGCCGTCGCATCCTGCAGCGCCGCCACGCGCAGGCCGGCGGCAGCTGCCAATGTCACGTGGTCTGCGTCGTCGCCCCAGAAATCAGGCCACGGCCCGTAGCCGTCCTGCAGCGGCGCCTCGATGCAGAACCCCGGCACGTCAAGGGTCTGCGCGGATCGCGCAATCGTAATGTCGGAACCGACAAGCGCGCCGCCCGGCTTCAGCACGCGCGCCGCTTCGAGGAAGAATTCCCGGCGCGAACGGAAATGGAACATGGCTTCGATGCACAACACCCGGTCGAAGCTCTGGTCTGGAAACGGCAAGCGGCATGCATCGGCCTCGTGCCATTCGAAGCGGTTGCCGCTGGCGGGCTGCTGCATCCGGCAGATGTCGAGCTGCCGGCGGTCGACGTTCACGCCCGCGAGCCGCATTCCCGACAGCTGCCGGTTGAGGCTGCCAAGCGTGCCGCCGAACCCGCAGCCGACATCGAGGATGGCCTGCCCGGCTTCGAGGCCGGCCATGGCCGCGAGTTTCTCGTCCAGCCGCTGCTGTGCGGCCGCGAAGCTGTCGTCTGTCGCATCTGGGGCATTCCAGTAGCCGAGGTGCACATAGCGGCCGGCTTCCCCGCGATGGAAGGCTTCGATGAGGTAATCGAAGTAGGCCGGTACCTGTCCCTGCATGATCATCCCCAGCAGTACATGGCGTCGCGTTGTCGCGACAGCGCCATGAAGCTGCACGCGGTCCAGCGCTTGCGCTTGCCCTCCACGGGCGACACGCGGTGCAGGAAGCGCCCCGAGTCGAGCACGATCATCGCACCCGGCGGGATCCGCAAGGACGCCGCGGCAAGTCCCTCAAGTGGCGGCTTGGGCGCGCCGTCCAGGCTGATCGGCACGGCGTCCGCCGGGTCGCAGCGATGGTCGTAGATCTGCAGCGCACCGCCGGATTCAGCCATTTGCAGCGTAAGCACGAAGGACAGCATATGCAGCTCCACCTGGCTGCGCAGGTGCGCGTAAGACGGGCGCAATGCCTGCTCGTTGTCGAAATGCGCCGGGATGTAACCGCCCTCCTGGTGGGCGCGCAGGGTGGTGAACATGTAGCGCTGCCCGGGCCGCGGCCCCGGCGCCGCAACGAACGGCCGGCCGTGGTCGAGCGATGCGAGCACGCCGGCAACGCGCGCGGCAATGCCTTCCCCCGCCGGGAACAAGGTCCCGAGTTGCCGCTCGAATTGCGCCGCCTCGTCGAAGTAGCCGGCGAGCGATGGCTCGGCCAGATTCAGGTTGCGGCCGTAGAACCACGAGCGGAATTTTTCCGGGAACCAGGTCTGCAGGAAGGCCGGCTCGTTGCGCTCCAACTGTGAGACGACGGACGTGAGGGCGGCCGGGGAATAGACCCCATCGACGATGACGGCCTGCAGGTCGCCGGCGCGGATTCGATCGAAGGCGTTCGCATGCCGAACGGCTTCGTCCGCATCGATTTCGATCAGGCGCAGGAAGCCGCCCAAGGTCTTCACTCCGGTTCCGGTTTCGATCACGGCAATCTTTCCCGCACCAGGCGCGCGATTTCCTGCCGCAGAGCCGAAACTTCGCGTCCGCCGTCGACCACCACGTCGGCACCCGCGCCCACGGACTCCGTCTGCATCCGGAGCAACCCGGCCACGACATCGAGATAGTTGCCCAGGTAGCCGTGCAGCCAGGCGCCGAAGCTGCGTGCCGCGGCGGGATCGCTCCCCTCCAGCGCCGCAGCGAACTGCCGGACCTTGCGCGCGAGCGCGATGTCGAGCGGCGTGTCCACCCAGATCATCAGGTCGATGTACCGCCCTGTGGCCGCATGGCGCCGGCCGAACTGGGTCTCGAACAGGATGTACTTGCGGGACGGGATCGTCGCCCCGGTCATCGGATCGGTCACGGCGCGGCCTGCCTTGAGCGACTGCAGCGCTTCGGCCAGTCCCGGAATGGCTATCGCGTCGAGGTCGGCACCGCCTTGCATCCAGTCCCGGACCTGCTCGATCGACTGCTCGGTGATCCGCTCATAATGGTCGAACTGGAGCATCGCCGCATCGGAGAGCTCGTGCGCGACTGCCTGTGCAAGGGTGGTCTTCCCTGCGCCTACCGGCCCCGCGATCGCGATCACGTATGCGCCATCGGGCATCAGAGGCGTTCCACTGGGCGATACAGCGTCAGGAAATCGCTTCCTTCGCGATTGATCGCGCCGGACAGGTGGCCGCGTGTGCGATGCCTGATCCGTTGGTACAGGGCCTGCAATTGGTGCTCTGCAATCACGTACCGGGCGCAGGCTTTCGCCAGAAGGTCCCGCATTTCCTCAATACGAATCCCGGCCGCGTTCAGGTTCAGGTCGAACGATCCGTTTGTCAGCCTTGCCGCAATGGCGTCGAAGGTTAGGGAATTCAACCGCATGAACGGAGTATCCCTGACGGACGAAAACAGGTCAATTGCCGGCTTTACCGGACTCTCGCCGTAAAGTCGCCCAAGTTTTTCCGCAATCACAGCAATGGGCGAAAATCACTCGTCACCATGAAACACTTTGATCGAACTCGGCCTCCGGCAGCGCCAGCATTTCCCCGTAAAGCGCCTGTGCCCACTGTGCGTCCTCGCCGCGCGGCTGCGGGTCCTCGTGCTGGCGCACGGTCTGCGCGATGAGGCCGTCGCCGCGCAGGCGGTAAGTGGCGTCGATGCGCAGCATTTCCAGCGGCTCGGCGTCGGTGTAGACATGGCACACACTCGCGGGCAATTCCGGCTGCGGCAACTTGCCGCGCGAGCGCGCGGCGATTTCGGCGGCGGCGATGCGGCCGAGATGACAGGCCAGGTGCGCGCTCTTCGGATAGTGGCCGAAGAGCGGCGAGACTTTGCCCAGCAGGTCGCCGACCAGGAACACGCGCTCGTCGCCGATCGCGTGCAGATGCAGCGGATCGAACTCGGCCCAGCCGCTGGACTGGCCCGCGGCATCGCGCCCCACCAGCCCGGCTTGCCCGACCAGGGCGGCAGCCTGCTGCGGCGGAATCAGAACTGCGTCGTCGAATTTGATCTCGTCGAATTCCGTGCTCAGGGTCTTCCGGAAGGGATCGACGGATTTCACCGGCGCATGCGTCAGATGCACGATCTGATCTTTGTAGCGTTCGGCGAACACGCGGTTGAAGCGCTGCATTCCGCCGCCGGGATCGACCAGGATCAGGCGGCCCCGGATGTGCCGCGTCTTCAGCAGCCAGGCAATCATCACGGCTCGCTCGTAAGGCGCCGGCGGGCAGCGCGCCGGCGGCGGCGGAATGGTCATCAGCAGGTCGCCGCCCTGGAATTCGACCAGCTTGCGCTTCACTGCATCGAGCTCGTCGGCCATGAAACCGGCGGGAAAATGCTTTCGCGCCGCGTCGGCGGCGCGCGCCTCCTCGCCGAACCAGGCGCCGTAATCGTGGCGTATGCCCGCCGCGAGTATCAGCCAGTCATAGCCCAGCGTTCCCTGCGCGGTATGGACGCGGCGCAGCTCGCGGTCGATCGCCGTTACCTCGGCGCGGATTGCACGATAGCCATGAGCCTCCGCGACCCGGCCGTAGTCCTGTTGCATCGGCGCAGCGGGCGTTCTGTCGACCAGCCATTTGTTGCTCAGCGGCAGCGAGCGGAAGCTCACCTGCCGCTCGATCAGCACCACATCCAACTCCGGCGCCAGTTGGCGCAGGCGGCGCGCGGCCGTGAGCCCGCCCCAGCCGCCGCCGACGATCAGCACGCGGCGGCTGCCGGCCGGCGGCAGGAGTTCGGGCAGGGATTTGCCGAGCACGCGCGGCGCCAGCAGCGCACCGCCGAGACCGAGACTCGCGGCGAGAAAATGGCGCCGGCCGGCAGTGCCCAAACTGGACAAGGTCGCCTGCGCTCAGGGAATGCCGGCGGCCGTCATGGCCGCGCCGATGCGGGCGGCGATTTCCGCGGCCGGCATGGCATAGGCGAACTTGCTCAGGAACTGCCCGCGGCCGTCGAGCAGGTACATGCCGGCGGTATGGTTCATGGTGTATTGGCCGGGTGCCGCGCCCGGCTCGCGCACCTGTTCGTAGTGCACGCGAAAGCTGTCCGCCGCCCGCCGCACCAGCTCAGCCGAGCCGCTCAGGCCAAGGATGCGGGAATCGAAGGCGGCCGTGTATTCGCGCAGGACCGCGGGTGTGTCGCGTTCCGGGTCGACGGTGATGAAGATCGCCTGCAGGCGCGCGGCCCGCTCGCCGAGCAATGCCAGGACATGTTGGAACTCCAGCAGCGTGGTCGGGCAGACGTCCGGACAGGAGACGAAGCCGAAAGTCACCAGTTGGAAGCGCCCGCGAAAATCCTCCTGGCTCACTGCCCGGCCCTGCGGGTTCATCAGCAGGTAGCGCGGCGCGATGCCGGCCGGCACTTCCGCCCCGAGCAGATGCGCGGATGGCGGCGCAGCCTGCGCCGCCGCCAGCGGGCCGCAGCACAGCGCCGCAAGAAAAACCGCAGCCGCGGACAGGCGCACCATGCTACTTCGACGCCGCGCCGCCGACGGGAAGTGTCGCAGCCAGTTGCAGCGCCAGCCGATTGAGTTGATCGATGAGACTCAGGGGCTCCGGGCACGGGTCCGCCGCGCGCGTCTGCGCCAGGTAGGCAGCCTGGGTGGCTTCCTCGTAAGCGTCGCCGAAGCGCTGGGTCTTCGGCGCATGGGCCAGCATCAGCGACTTGGCCCGCGCGGCGGCCGGCATCTGGGCACAGGCCAGCGCCTGGCCGTTCAGCTTGCCAAGCGCCTTGATCGCCAGCAGGCCGGCCTCGGCGTCGGCCGCAAGAGTTGGCGCTGACAGCACGGCGATGAGCAGCAGGAATAGGGGGCGTATCTGTTTCATGTGTAAATCCTCAATTTGGGTAAAGTGATTCGATGTGGACTGGAAACGGCATAGCCATTGAAGAAATCGTCCCCCAAGGGGACTTCCTTCGGGGCGTAGCCGCGGGTCGCAGCGGGGTGCGGCCGGAGCGCAGCTACCGGAATGTACGAGTTTGTACATGAGGATAGCCGGGGTTGCCAAATGAGCCGCCAAGCCCCGATCCGACACGCGCAGTAGATTTATTCATTGGCTATCGCATGCGTGGCGCGGGATCGCGCAACACGAGATGCGGCGAGGAAAACGGCGCCAGGCGTTCGAGGAAATCCAGGATTTCGAGCGCCGGCGAATTGCGGAAAAAAGTCGTCATCGGGGTTTCCATCCAGATCCTGTCGGCATACAGCCGCAGCTCGTGCGGCGTGTCGCCGACGCCGTCGCGGTTGCGGTCGAAGCCCCGGTATTCATCCCAGAAATTGCCGCGCCAGAGATTGGCGCTGCCGGCGCCGGGCGCGCTGATCGCCACCGTGTTAAGGTTGTTCTCGAAGCGGTTGTCGTGAATGCGGTGGCCGCCCTCCTCGCCGTAGAAGAACATGCCGACGACGTTGTGGGCAAAGCGGTTGTGGCGCACCGTCAGCGCCCCGAGCGACTGCGGCGGCGCGTCGATTCGCAGCCCGACCGAGCAGTGCAGGACTTCGTTGTGCTCGACCAGGGCATCGTCGCTTTCCTTGAACACGATGCCGCCACCGCCGTCGGTCAAGGCATGCGCGACATGGTTGCCGCGCAGCACCAGGCCCGGCGAATAGAGCACCACGATGCCGGTGCCGGTGGCCGTCAGGCGGTTGTTCTCGACCAGCAGCCGCGGCGAAAAAATGATGTGCATGCCGTAGCGGCCGTCGCTGAATTCGTTGCCGAAGATGCGGTTGTCCGCCGAGTTGGCGAAGGTCAGGTCGCGGGCGCGCGTGAAATGGTTGCCTTCGATCACGTTGTGCTGGCTGTACCAGACGCGCAGGCCATCGCCGCGCATGGCCGGCGCGAGATCCTTGCCGGTGATGCGGTTGCCGGCGATGCGCGAGCGGCGCACCTGCTTGAGGTGGATGCCGAACAGCACGTCGTCGATCTGGTTGTCCTCGACGCGATGGTCGTCGCCCTCCAGCAGGATGCCGGCATCGACGTGGTCGTGCAGCTCGCCGCTGCCGGTCAGGCGCAGGCCGCGCAGCGTGACGCCACTACCGGCGACCGAGAGCACCGTGCCGCGGCCGTTGCCGACGATGACGGCCTGCCGCCCGCCATCCAGGGTCAGCGGCCGACTGATATGCGCCGGGCCGGCATAGGCACCCGGCGCCAGGCGCAGCGTGGCGCCGGCCGGCGCGGCATCGATCAGCGGCTGCAGCGGCAGCGGCGCCGCGGCCAGTGCCGGCAGCGCCAGACAGGCCAGCAGGCACAGCCCGGCGCGGCGCAGGCGAAGTTCGGGCTTCAGGCCAGGCGCCGTGTACCCGTTCAGGCCGCACGGCTCCATGGCAGGCTCAGCACGATGGCGAGCAACAGACCGTGAGCGCTCGCGGCAAGAATGGTCAGCTTGAGCGCGGGCGTGAGTTCCGCCGGCCGCCCCGCGCAGGACCAGAGCCGGCGCGTCGCGGCGATGCTGGCGGCGGCGGGCAGCAGCGCGAGCAGCGCCGGCAACGGCAGTTGGCCCAACAGCACCATCAGCAAGGGCCAGCCGTAGGCCAGCACGGCAATCAGCACATAGCCCCAGCGCGCCCGCGCTACGCCCAGACGCACCACCAGGGTGTTCTTGCCCGCGCCGGCATCGGCCTTCACGTCCGGGAACTGATTGATGTAGAGCACGTTGGCCACCAGCAGGGCGAAGCCCAGGCCGCTGGCGACGGGAGCGAAGGCGAAGCCATGGCGCTGCACGAAGTCGCTGCCGACCACCACCAGCAGCCAGCCGGCGGTGATGGCGAACTCGCCCAGGCCCCGGCTCTGCAGCTTCAGCGGCGGCGCCGAATAGGCCCAGCCCACCACCAGGCCGGCCAGCCCGATCAGCATCAGCCCCGAGGCGCTGACCGCGGTCAGCCAGAGGCCGGCCGGCACCACCACCGCCAGCAGCGCATAGCCGAGTATGCCGGTGGCACGCAGCGAGAGCACGCCGTTCTGGATGAAACGGCTGCCGCCGGTGAAGGGAAACTGGCGTTCCGTGTTGGCGCCGTCGCAGCCCGACAGCGCGTCGTAGTAGTCGTTGATGACGTTGGCCCCGGCGTGCGCCATCAGGGCGAAGAACAGCGTCACGGTGGCCAGCGCCGGACCGACGGCGATGCCGGACCAGGCGGCGGTCGCGAGTCCCAGCAGGCAGCCGACGAAGGTGACGGAAAGAAAGGCCGGCCGCGTCGCCGCAAAATAGCGCAGGAAGGGGTTGGGCAGGGCATCCAGGGTCGGTTCCAGCGGCTTCGGCATGTCTCGCTTCCTTCGGTCTAGCTGTTGGTCATTGGAGCGCCGCTGCGGCGGCGGCTTCCAGTTCGGCTCCGTTCATCGCGCCGAGCTTGCTGCCCACGATCTCGCCGCGACGGTTGAGGACCACAGTGTAGGGCAGGCCGGCCTTGGCGTTGCCAAGCGCCTGCAACAAGGCGATGCCCTTGTCGCGGGTCAACAGCACGGTGTAATTGATGTCGTAGGCCTTGGCGAAATCGCGCACCGGCGGCGCGTCGCTTTCGAGACTGATGCCGATGACCTCGACGCCGCGCGCCTGGTGTCGCTTCTGCACCTCCACCAGTTCGGGAATCTCGACCCGACAGGGCGCGCACCAGCGCGCCCAGAAATTCACGATCAGCGGCTTGCCGCGGTAAGCGGCAAAGGCCACCGCCTTGTTGTCGAGGTCGAACAGCGTGGCGGCGAACAGCGGCGCACTCGACAGCTTCCCGCCGGCCAGGGCGGAGAGGCTGCCGCAGGCCAGCAACAAGACTGCCAGCAGCCTCTTCATGGCAGATCGCCGCGACGGAACAGTTGATAACCCAGGCTCGCCGCCGCAATGCCGACCAAGGTCGGATAGGCCAGGGCGAAGAACTTGTAGCCGGTGACGCCGAACAGGTCGAGGATGACGTAGGCCGATGGGCCGAGCACGATCAGTTGGGGATCGAACAGCGCCAGCGCGGCGGTACGAAACACTTGCAACGGATTGGCCAGCGCGACCGTGACCGCGACTTCCGGCGACACCTTGCCCTGGATCATCACGCCGAGCAGGATCAGATCGAGGAACAGCAGCAGCGTCAGCCAGACCACGAAGGCCGCGCCCTGGGCCATGTCGGTGCTGCGCGCCAGCGCCGAAATCAGCATGCCGATACCGAGGAAGCAGGCCGCCATCACCGCCAGGAGCGCCGTGTAATAGCCGAACATGGCCCACGGCACCTCGATCCCGCGCAGCAGCGCGATCACCACCGCCAGCACCATGGCACCGAACACCGGCAGGAAAATCACGATGTAGCGGCCGAGAATCTTGCCCCAGAACCAGGCCGCCAGCGAGACCGGCAAGGACAGCAGGTATTCATAGACGCCGGCCTCGCGGTCACCCGCCACCGAGCGCACCGTGGTGATGAGGACGAAGATCGGCAGGATCGCCATGGTCAGCTGGATGTAGGTGACCAGCAGGCGCGACAGGCCGATGAAGCCGAGCACGCGCGATTCGGTCAGGCCGAACAGGAACAAGAGTGCGACGATGCCGCCGAACACCAGGGTGTAGACCTGGAACCAGCGCGCACGCAGGGATTCGACGATGTCGAGCTTGGCGGTGAGCCAGAGTTGTTTCATCTTGAGAAACCTTCTTGAACCACAGAGACACAGAGGCACAGAGAAATGCGAAAAAGGATCGAATGATCTCTTCTCGACCTGGGGTTCTCTCGGTGTCTCTGTGTCTCTGTGGTAAAGCCTTGCCTTTTCATGCTCTTCATTTCCCTTTTGCCAGCACGTGCTGGCGCATCTCGTCGAAGCCTTGCGTACCCGCTTCGGCATAGGCCCGCGCGCTGTAGTTGTAGGCCATCGGCGACATCTTGCCGCCGCTGTAATAGGCCTTGCGCGCCTCCAGCCACTTGTCGCCCTTGCCAGCACCGGCGTCGGCGACCCAGAAGCTCGTGGCCGGGTCGGCCAGCCAGGGGTGATCCTTCTGCTTGTCGCGCATCCAGAACACGGCGCAGCCAATGTCGTCGAATTTGAACGCCGTGTTCTTCTCGCCGCCGCGCAGCTCGGCGGCAAAGCGGCGATCGGAGATGACCATGCTGCAACGCGTGCAGGTATCGCGGTCCCACTTGATTTCGGCCATGCCTTCGGGCCAGGCGCCGGCACTGCCGCAGGCCGCGAGGGCGGCCGCGATGGGCGTCAGCGCAAAGCCATGAACGGCGGTGGCGAGGAAGCGGCGGCGGTCCATCAGATCACCGTGGCGTCAGCGCCAACTTTGTACTGCGCCGCGCCGCCGGCATTGCCTGCCGCAGCGCCCGGCGCGGGCGGCGCTTCGTGCAGCGAATAATCGCTGATCAGCGCCACGTAGCGCGAGGTCATGCCCATGAAGCGCAGGCGGTCGGGGCCCGGCACCACGCCCTCCCATTCCAGCCCGTCGCCCAGATCGCGGAAATTCCAGGCCTGCATCGCCTTGGCAAATGCGGCCTCGCGGCGCTTGAGCGAAATGCGGCAGCCGAACTGGCCGGACAGCGACACGTCGTCGGCGACGCGATCGTCGAGCACGACCTTGCCCATGTCCATTTCGACTACCCGATTGACCAGCGCCGAGACTTCGTTCAGGCGATGGCTGGAAATCAGCATGGTGACGTCCTCCTGGCGTTCGGCGAGGAGTTCGAAGAAGATCTTGCGCGCCTCGGGGTCGAGGTTGGCCGCCGGCTCGTCCATCACCAGCACCTTCGCATCGCGCCCCAGCGCGATTGCGATCAGCAGCTTCTGCTTCATGCCGCCGGAAAGCTTGACGAAGGGCCGCGTCAGGATAGGCGCCAGGTCGAGTCCCAGGCGCTGCGCCAGCTGGTGAATGCGCGCCGGGTCGGTGCCGCACAGCGCGGCGGAAAAATCGATCAGCTGCGCCACCGGCATTTTCAGCGGCGGCGGCAGCTGCGGCACGAAGCCGATAGCACCCAGCACCGCGGTGCGCTCCTGGCGCGGGTCGCGGCCGTCGATGCTGACGCGGCCGTCGAAGGTGTACTCGCCGAGCAGGCAGCGGATCAGCGTGGTCTTGCCGGCGCCGTTGGAGCCGATCAGCGCGACGCGCTCGGACAAGCCGATGTCGAGGCTGATGTCGTCGAGCACACGCGACTTGCGAAAGCTTTTGGTGACGTGCGAAAAACTGATCATGATTTGGAAGGACGCATAGTCGGGTTCACAGCAGCTTGGAAAGACCCTTGACGTCGAACGTCAGCGAACCCGTCGGGCAGGTGTCGACGCACAGTCCGCAGCGCGTGCAGTCGGGACCGATCGGAACTTCGGTATCCACCGCGCGGCCCTTGATCACCGTATCGAGCACGTGGGGCACCAGGCAGACCTTGCGGCAGTCGCCTTCGTGGAAGCAGCTGTCGAGCTTGTACTTGACGCGCACCGGCGAAAGGATGCCGACCACGCCGTAGGTGAGGCCGATCGGGCAGGCGTAGCGGCACCACGCGCGACGCGAAAAGAACACCTCGAACACCAACAGCGCCAGCACCCACAGCAGGGCCAGGCCAGGGCCGTAGATCAGCGCCCGCGACAGGATGCCGGTCGGCGAAATCGCTTCGAACACCGTATAACCGGTGGCCAGCGCGAGCACCGCGAAGACGATCCAGGACAGGGTGCGCAGGCGGCGGTCGATGTTTTGGTCGGTCACCAGCTTCTTCTTTACCAGGTAGAGATGGATATTCTCCGCCCACTCGGCGAGCAGGTGATAGGGGCAGACCCAGGAACAGAAACTGCGCCCGCCGAGGATCAACCACAAGACGAAGACCGTGCCGGTGCCGATCACCAGATTGACGATGATGTGCTTGTGCGCCAGCATCACCTGCAGCGCCGAGTTGAGGTCGATCAGATGGAAGCCGACGAAGCGCGAGGCGGTCAGCGCGCCTTCGAGGATCTGGATATCCAGCCAGAAGGAAAAGGTGAACATCAGGTTGGCGACGATCAGCACCGCCCAGCGCCGGTTGCGCCACTTGTGCACCTTCTTCGACCGCTCATGGGCGAGCGTCGCCGCCTGCAGCCTTTCCTTGTTGGTGGCGCGCTTGAGCACATGGATCTGCTGCGCAGGCTCGGAAATCGCCGCCGGCTTTTTCGGCTCGCGGCCGAACATCACGGCTATCTGGTCGAAGAAGCGGCGCTTGAGGAATTGGTTCATAGCGCCTCCGCCGGGCCGCTCGCGCCGCGCAGGAATGGGCACCCCCTCCCATCCTCCCCCGCCAGGCGGGGGAGGTGACTGGTCACCCCCGCCCTCGGGGCGGGGGGCGTAGCAGGGAATTCGCGGAGCACTGCTCCGCGCCTGCGCAGCCGGGCGCCTGTGCAAAGGCGCCCGTGGACCGGGGGGTGGGCAGTAAACATTGGGAAGCGACAGCGGAGCTTCATGTATTCCAGACCTCACGCGCGTCAACCACGATGCAGGTCGGCTCGACCGGACAGATCATTTCGCAGACGCCGCAACCGACGCAGGGTTCATGCACCACCGGCGACTTGCGCTTGCTGCCGTCGGGCGCGAACACGGTTTCGATGGAAATCGCGCCCTTGACCGGGCATTCGCGCACGCACAGATCGCATTCCGCGAGATCGTAGGGATGCTCGGCAACGCCGATCGGCTTCCAGCGGTCCACCTCCATGTAGCGCAGGCGCCCGTTGAACGACGGCCCCCGCACCTGGCCCTTGAAACCCTTGCCCTGGATCGCGAGGCAGGCTTCGGGTCGCGTCAGGCGCGCGACGCCGATGCGCTCGCTGAGGTTCAGGGTCGGCTCGGCATCCTTTTCCTTGGCCTTGAGGATGGGCGCGGCGGCCAGCTTGGCGCCCTTGCGTACGCCGAGGAAGGCCGGCTTCTTGTACACCAGCGATCCGGTCGGACAGGCCAGGATGCACTGCACGGCATCGCAGGAAAAATCGCAGGCCTGCTCGCGCGCGTCGATGTAAGGCGTGCCGACGCCGAAGCCATCGACCAGGTCGGCCAGCTTGATCGCCTGCACCGGGCAGACCTGCACGCACTGGCCGCACTTGATGCAGGAGGACAGGAAATCCTTTTCGTCCAGCGCGCCGGGCGGCCGCAGACGCTTGGTGCGGGCGTAGACCAGGGGCAGAAAACCCGAAAGCGCGGCGCCCATCACCCCGCCGGTGAGCAGGATGGTGCGCAACCAGCGCCGCCGCGCCTGCTGCATGCGCTCGCGCGATGGGGGCGGCGGCGTATCCGGCGTCTTGGCACTGTCCGGTGGTTTCGACTCGCTCATCCCGTCACCCTGGCCTGGTCCGGTTGCGGCTTGCGAAAGCGCGGCTGCTCGTCCTTGAGCGTCAGCTCGGGCGAGGAAAACGGCGCCAGGCGCTCAAGAAAATCCAGCAGTTCCATCACCGGCGCGGTTTTGAAAAAGCGTGCCGGCGGCAGTTCTATCCATATCTGGTCGGCATAGGCGTAGAGCTCGTAGGGCGTGTCGCCGGTGCCGTTGCCGTCGCGGTCGAAGCCCTGGTAGTCGTCCCAATAATTGCCGCGCCATTGATTGAGGCCGGAGCTGCCGCGGCCAGCCTGCACCACGTTGGTCAGGTTGCCTTCGAAGACATTGTCGGTGACGACATTGCCGCCGAGTTCGGAGCTCAGCTTGATGGCGATGCCGTTGTAGGCGAAGCGGTTGTTGCGCACCCAGATCTTGCTGTCGGGCTGGAAGGGCGACAGGTCGGAACCGATGCCGACGGCGCAATAGACGATCTCATTGCCTTCGATCGTCGCGTTGCTGGCTTCCTTGAAGCCGATCGCCATGCCGGTTGCGCCGTTGGCGTGGGAGATCAGGTTGTTCTTCAGCACGCCGCCCTCGGTGTACATGAAATAAATGCCCACCGAATTGTCGTGGAAGCGGTTGTTCTCCACCACGTTGTTGTTGGCGAACATGAAGTGGATCGAGTAGCGGCTGCGCGTACCGACATTGCCGCGATAGATGTTGTCGTTGGAATACCAGGCCACCATGTCGCGCGAATCGGATATTTCATTGCCCTCGATCAGGTTGCGGTCGCTGTACCAGAGCCGCAGGCCATCGCCGCGCACGCCCAGATCGCGCGGCTTGGAGCGCACCCTGTTGCCTTTGACGATGCTGTCGTTCGACTGCTTGAGGTCGATGCCGAACAGGCAGTTGTCGATCACCAGGTTCTCGATGACGTTGCGGTGACCACGCACATCGAGGCAGGAATCGTCGGTATCGTGCGAATCGCCGGAACCGGTCAGGTGCAGCCCGCGCAAGACGGCGCCGTCGGTTTGCAGCGAAAACACCGTGCCCTTGTCGCCGGCATCGATGGTCACCGTTCCGTTGCCTTCGATGACCAGCGGTTTGGTCATCACCACCGGCCCCGCATAGCTTCCCGGCGGCGGTCTCAGGGTCGAACCGGCCGGTGCCGCATCGACCAGGTTCTGGAAGGGCTTCAGGCCGTGTACGCGCTTGTCGCGTTCGTGCAGCATATAGGTGGGCTTGGGCCGGTCGACGCCAACCCGGGGTGCCGTGGACAGATCCGCGGTCGCCCCCAGACCGGGAGGCTTGTCGTCGCTTGCCTCGTAGTCGACCGTACGCGCCACCAACAGCGACGAGACACCGAGCAGCAAGGCCGGCAGCAGCGCCAGCCAGCGTTTCAGTTTCATGGCGACACCCTAGGACTCGCGCATCTGCCGGCGGCGCAGCAGCAGCGCCATCATCAGGCAGCCGAACACGACCAGCAGCAGCGCGTAGCCCCAGTAGGGATAGGAGAAGGTCGAGAACTGCGCCACCTTGCCCTCGCCGAATACGGTGGGCATGAATGGCTTGACCGTAAAAGCGCCCCAGGGGTGCATGTTGTGGCCAAAGAACCACAGCCAGCCGGCATAGTCGATGACGAAGAAGAGCGGCAGCAGGGCGGGAGCCAGGGGCAGCAGGAGCGAGAAGCGGGGAATCTTCCAGACCCCCAGCAGGACGATCAGCATCGCCACGATGATTCCGGCCATCGACACCTGGGTGGCGAGGATCAGGTTGGCCTTCCAGCGGTCAAGCACGTCGGGCTGGTTGAAGAAGGTGCTCGCCTCGTGATAGTAGTGAGCAGCAAAGGCGTCCAACTGACCCATGACGACCTGGTCGACCACCATCCAGGCGGCAACCGCCGCGAAGCCGACGCCGAGAATCTTCAGCTGGTTCCTGCGCTCGGTCGCCATGAATCCCAGCAGCATGACGGCGAACCAGCCGAAAAGAAACTTTGACAGGCGCAATTCGACCGGAGAACCCGTGTCGATCGGGTACATGCCCACGTAGTGGTTGATGGTGTTCATCTCATGGACGCAGTCGAGGCTCTTCGCCTCTTTGTTTACGTCCTTGTCCTTGTCCAGGATCGGATTGTAGCGAGGGGTATCCTCGCCCATGTCGGCCTGCAGGGTTTCGCTGCCCATACGGGTGCCCTTGCCGACCGCCGTGCAGCCGTTGAACACGCCGTTGAAGTGAAAGTGGATGCGAATGCCGTCGGGAAAGGCATCCTTGGGGTAATTCGGCGCCGTCAGCGAAACCCACCATATCGGCGCGAAATAGGCGGCGACCAAGGCCACCAGCGCCACCAGGGTCAGGCCTCGGATCAGCAGGTTCTGCTTTTTTTGGTCTAGCATTCTGTTCTCTGTATGGGGGAGTGGATTGCGGGCCGGCTGGAGGTTTTCCGCGCCCCGGCAGGGGCCGGAACGCGGAAGACCCGGATCGACCGATTACTTCTTCTTGCCGCCCTTGGCTGCGGGCTTGCACATCGAGCCGGGCATGCTCAGGCTGGATTGATACGCCGAAATCGCCACCAGTTGCTTGTCATCGTACTTCTTGATGATCTTGACCATGTCCGGATTGGCGTTGCGGCGCTTGCCGTCGCGGATATCGGTCATCTGGCGCAGCAGGTACTTGTAGTGCTGGCCTGCCAGAACGGGATAGAACTTGTCCTTGACGCCCTCGCCGTTGGCCTTGTGGCATTCGACGCATTCCTTCTCGTACATGGCCTTGCCGTCTGCGACCTGCTTGGCGGCGTCGGCACCCTCGTACTTGCCATGATCGACCGGGATGCAAAGCTTCTCGATATAGGCCGCAACGTTGGCCAGCTCCTGCGCGTCGATCAATTCCTTGGCAAACGGATACATGGTCGGGTTGTCGCGCAGGCCGGCGCGAATGTCAGCCATCTGCTTGATCAGCACCGTCGTGTGCTGTCCAGCCAGTTGCGGGAAGGTACCGTCGGGACGACCCGCACCTGAAGGCAGGTGACAGGCGCCGCAGACCTCGTAGCCATCCCTGCCGGCCTTGGGATCGCCCTTCTTCTGCAGGGCCTCGATCTTCTCGCCCTCCTGGGCGTTCCATTTGTAGTCCTTGGATTCGATGCCGGCCTTCTTTTCGGGCGGCGGCCCGGCCATCGCGAATGCGGGAATCAGCGCCATCGAAAGCGCGAGTGTCAATGCCTTGTACATGTTGGTTTCCTTGTCAGTATTTAATGGCTGAGTCATGGTGGCACAGCTACATTAGAGTTCATTGATGTTCATCAAAGCCCGTGTCGGCCTGCATGACGCTTGCCGCTCAGCCGGCTATTTGATCTCCGAGAGATACTTCGCCAGTTCCTTGATTTCCGCTTCGGATACCAGATGCATGACACCCTTCATCGCGGCCGAATTGCCGTTGGCGCGCGCACCGCTCTTGATGTCCAGCATCTGCCGTTCGGCGTACTTGGCGTTCTGTCCCGCCAGCCTGGGATATTCCGGCGTCAAGGGCTTCTTTGCATCCTTGCCGTGACAGGCGACGCAGGTTTTTTCGAGATAGAGCTTCTTGCCATCGGCCATGGCGGGTGCGGCGAAGATCGCGGCTGCGGCCGCGGCGAGAATCAGTTGGGTTTTCATGAATATTCCTTATTGTGGGTAGCACGAGAGGCAGAATAGCCCTGCTCCTCGTGCGATGCCTTGATCTATTTCAATTCAGGTCACTTGACCTCTCACTTGACTTATCACTTGACCTTCTTGGCGCCGTTTTGCTCAAGATAGGTCTTGGCCCGCAAACCGAGGTCGGCGGTCTTGACCTGGTACTGCCAGATCTGCTCGGCCCAGAGGTTGGCGTTCTCCCAATCCTTCTTGGCGGCAAAGCCTTCATGCTTCTCCTTCAGGCCCTTGGTCTTGCCCAACTGGTCGAAGGCGTCTTCCACCATCGCCACCACATCCGGGAAGTCCTTGTAGTTGACGCTGGTGATGTAGGCCACCACG
>JBDRPN010000029.1:0-23441 GCA_043826925.1 Pseudomonadota bacterium | reverse complement strand
TGATTACCGAGGTCGACGCCTGGCAGTCGCGCCGCAATGAGGACCAGCGAGGTATCGCTTGGTTGTTCACTCGGCAGGATGCAGATCAGAAAATGGCTCGACATTATGTTTCGTAATTAATGGTTCGCGATACTAGTCCGTGTCATCCATTTTCCATGGCAGCAGATCCACATTGGCAAACACCCATTCTCTGACTCGGTGCTTTTGAACTTTGCCGGTGCTGGTTCTAGGCAGTTCGTCAATAAAAAGAAAATGTTTGGGGGACTGCACTTTACCGAGACGCTGTTGGCAGAACGAAATGAGTTCTTGAACGACTGGCGGCGTTATGCCATCTTTCAGCTTGACGATACCAACGACGGCTTCGCCCCATTCTGGGGAGGGAACGCCCACCACAGCCACCTCATCGACCGCGGGGTGTTCGATCACAACAGCCTCCACCGCGGCCGGAAAGACATTGACACCGCCAGTGATAATCATGAACTTCTTGCGATCCATCAGATAGAGGTAACCGCGCTCGTCCATCCGACCAATGTCGTTGGTACTGAGCCACCCATCGTGCAGTGTTTCCGCAGTCTGTTCGGGCAGGTTCACATAGCCCTTCATGATCGTTTCGCTTTTGATCCAGACTTCTCCTTCAACGTCCACCGGCACGGGCTTCCCATCGCGGTCGCGAATGGAGATTTCGCACATGACGCCCACGCGGCCCACTGATGCCAGCAGAGCCGGTTCATGCTCCAGCGCATGGCGATAATCGGCTGGTGGAAAACATGTAACCCAGCACCCCGCGTTCTCCGTCATCGCATAGGGTTGGTTCAATTCGCAGCCGAACGTCGCATACGCATCGCGAATCAACTTTGGCGCCGCAGGAGAGGACCCGAAAGTAAGAACACGCATCGAAGAGAAATCGTAGGTGCCGGACTTGTACTCCTGAATAACGCGGGAGAGCATAACGGGAGGGAGGACTGCGGTCGTTACGCGAAGTTTGCTGACGTCGCGCAGAAATTGCGCTGGATCGAAGCCGCCTTTCGAGATCACTTGGCTCATGCCATTGCCCAGCCCGAACGTGCCCATAACGACCGTGATCCAAGCCGACTGTGTAGGCATATACCAGATATCACCCGGAGAAAATCCACCGTTAATCACCGATTGAAAAATAGATTTGGCGACCGCACCGTGCGTGAGCATCGCTCCCTTCGAATGTCCAGTGGTGCCCGAGGTATAGCTGATGAACAGATCATCGTCTTCCGAGAGCGGAGGCAGAGTCGGACTTGCCGAAGCCACTTCGCTCAACAGCGTTTCATAATCGAGCGGCAGATCATGTTTGCCGCCGTATCCGATCAACCTGATACCAAGCGCCTCAATATCCCGCCACAGAGGTTCCATGTCTATGCAATTTGTCTGGACGAACAGCACCTTGGTCGAACTATCGCGCAGAACATGCAAAATCTCCGACATTGCGAAGCGCCAATTCACGCCAACGCGAATCGCACCGATCTTCATGCAAGCAAAATAATGTTCGTAGATATCGATCGATTCATTGCCGAGAATGGAAACGACATCACCTTTGCGCACACCAAGTTCCTGCAAAGCGCTGGCGAGCGCGTTGGATCGCTCATGCATTTGCCGCCATGTGCGTTGGTCATCACCGCAGTAATAGGCGACCTTTTGTGGGTAATTGCCCGCGCAGCGGGCTAGCATGTCTCTTGGTAGCATCGTTATT
Source organism: Pseudomonadota bacterium (assembly GCA_043826925.1). Lineage (GTDB taxonomy): Bacteria > Pseudomonadota > Gammaproteobacteria > Burkholderiales > Rhodocyclaceae > Sulfuritalea. The sequence goes on along the minus strand of JBDRPN010000029.1, from coordinate 21,721 downwards.
TCCTCCTTGTATACTTGTATATCCCATATTCGCGAATATCGGCAGCGATCAGTAGCGTCTCATCGATAGCGCAGGGCCATTTATAGTGCAGTTCCGAATGAGTCGTAGTCACGCGATGAAGCTTTCCTGCCCGCTCATGCAGGGCCGATTCACCCCGCTCACAATACGGTACACTTACATGGCACATCAGTAGTGTCCCAACGTTCTCACGCTGGGGTCGTATAACAAGTTGAAGAATTGAGGATATTCCGTGTTTGAAGCTGGTCTCGATTTGAACGTCGCTCGTAGCATTCCGGGTTCTTCCAACCGGACTGCGGGCGTCGCCAATGAACACGGGCAAACTCGTTTTTGCGCAGGTCATGGCACATCTGCCGCTGACCACTTTTCGCCGTTGTGTCGCCCGCTACGACGGGGAACACAAGGTCAAGCACTTCACCTGCCTCGACCAATACCTGTGCATGGCATTTGCGCAGCTGACGTATCGGGAGAGTCTGCGCGACATCGAAGCCTGGCTGCGCAGTCAGGCGGCCAAGCTTTACCACATGGGCTTTCGCAGCACGGTCGCGAGGAACACGCTGGCCAACGCCAACTCGGTTCGCGACTGGCGAATCTATGCCGACTTTGCGCAAAGCCTGATCAGCATTGCGCGCAAGCTTTACGCCGAAGAGCCCTTTGGTGTCGATCTGTCCAATACCGTGTATGCTCTGGATGCCACGACCATCGACTTGTGTCTCTCGGTATTTCCGTGGGCGCCGTTCCGCTCCACCAAGGCGGCGGTGAAGATGCATACCTTGCTCGACCTGCGCGGCAACATCCCCAGCTTCATCCACATCAGCGACGGCAAGTGGCACGAGGTCAATGTCTTCGACATGCTGGTGCCGGAGGCTGGCGCTTTCTACATCATGGACCGCGGCTACATCGACTTCGAGCAGCTGCATCGACTGCATCAGGCCGGAAGCTTCTACGTCATTCGCGCCAAGTCGAACCTGCGATTCCAGCGCCGGTACTCCCTGGAATCGGATCGCGCGGCCGGCATCATTTGCGATCAGATCGGCACACTGACCGGTTTCTACTCGACCCAGGACTACCCGACACCGCTGCGCCGGGTTCGCATCAAGGACGACGAGGGCAAGACACTGGTTTTTCTGACAAACAACACCGATCTGCCGGCGCGAACCATCGCCGAGCTGTATCGCTGCCGTTGGCAGGTCGAGTTGTTCTTCAAGTGGATCAAACAGCATCTGCGTATCAAGTCCTTCTTCGGTACTTCGGAGAATGCGGTGAAGTCCCAGATCTGGATCGCCGTCTCCGCTTATGTGCTCGTCGCTATCTTGAAGAAGCGACTGGAGCTCTCTGCCTCGCTCTACGAAATCCTACAAATCCTGAGTCTCACCATGTTCGAGAGAAATCCATTGGATCAGCTACTTGCTCGTATTCCACCTTCATCAGATCTACTGGAAAATCCCAACCAGTTGATCTTGTTCGATTAACGTTGGGACACTACTGATGTTTGGATAAGCTTGTTTTCGATGTTGTCTCGCACTTTCCGGAGGATCCAGCCGATAACCAGATAATTTTGCAACCGGACAGATGCGATTTTTTTAGGGCCTGTTCTCAATCATGCGGACAGTGCTATGCCATATGCAACTGAGGTCGAATAAATCGTTCACGGTCAATGACATGGCGAGGGGCTGTTCACAGGGGATGGAATATGGTCATATCCTGACTTTTGGGCAGGAGTCAGGATGGACCGGACAATGTTACGAGATGACCAGTGGGATCGCATCGAACAGCTATTGCCAGGCAAGAAGAGTGATCCTGGCTGCACGGCCAAGGACAACCGACGCTTCGTCGAAGCCGTCCTGTGGGTCATGCGCACCGGCAGCCCGTGGCGCGATCTGCCGGAAGAACTCGGCCATTGGCACCGGACCTTTGTGCGCTTCTCCCGTTGGCGCGAGAAGGGTGTTTGGGAGCGTGTGGCCATCGCGCTGCGCAGCGACGCTGACATGGAGCATCTGTTCATCGACTCGACCATTGTTCGAGCCCACCAGCATTCGGCCGGCGCCCAAAAAAAGCAGGGCAACAGGAAATCGGCCGCTCGCGGGGTGGCCTGACGACCAAACTCCATGTCGCCGTAGATGCCTTGGGCAATCCGCTGCGGATCATTCTCTCGGCAGGCCAGATCGCAGACATCGAACAAGCGGTAGCGCTTATCAAAGATCAGCCAGCCGAGTTCGTCGTGGCCGACAAGGGCTACGACTCGGATGCCTTCGTCACGGCGATTACGGAACAAGGCAGCCAAGCGGTTATCCCGCCACGGTCCAATCGACTCAACCCTCGCACGTTCGACAGGCATATCTACAAGAGCCGCAATCTTATCGAGCGTTTCTTCAGCCGCATCAAGCAATTCAGGCGTATCGCTACACGCTACGACAAACTCGCCACGTCCTTCCTGTCGTTCGTTCATCTGGCATGTACCATCGTCTGGTTGGCTTGATTGAGAATCACGCCCTAGTATATCCCCAGATTTCGCATTTGTCAAACATTCGTTAGTCACTGGGTGCAAATGAAAGTGTTGGACGCCCCGGCGGGCGATCCAAGGAATAGACAGGTGAAAGCCGAAGCACCCGAAAGCTGATGATCATGATGCCGATAACTCGACGGGAGAGCCACTTCCCGGGAGACGAGGATGCACATGGACACGGAACCGCACGAGGCGCGAGCCGAAGACGTTGCACAACGACTGGAACGTCACCCGATCGTCAAGGCGCGGATCACCAAGCTGCTGGATTTGATCGAGAACGCTGGTGGCGATCTGCGTCGGGCTGACGATGCCGAACGACGGGCCATCGACGAACTGCGTGCCATGGGGCAAGAACTGTTGCATGGCTGGGGGCAACGTCTGGCCGATGAAGAGGCGCAACGCGTGGCCAAGGATGCGAGCTTCGTGCGACAGGTAAAAAAAACTCCACTGGCACAGCACGTTCGGTGAAATCGCCGTTGTAGAGCAGACGTATGTCAGCAAAGCGAGCGGTGCGTTGCAGCGCCCCTTTGCGCAGGTCGCCGAAGTCCGCTGTCGAGGTTACTCGCTGCCGCTCCAGCGGGTCATTACGGATTTCGGCGCCGACAACGCCTTCGGGCGTGTCGGCGCGAAGCTCAGGGAACATTACGGCATCGTCATCCCGTTGGGCGCGGCGGCCACCCTCACCGAGCGGCATGCGCATGCTCTGAGCGATGCCGACATCAGCCCGACGGCGAGCGTCATCAAGCCGCTGACCCTCATTGTCGAAGTCGATGGCAGCATGATTCCGGTGGTGGAGATTGGCCCCTGCACGCCCGAAGTGCCGGACCAACGCAAACACCGTACCTTGCTTTGGAAAGAGGCGCGACTGTCACTGGTGCGCCGCCCCGACGAGGTCGAACCGAGCTTTGCTGTGACCTTGGGCGACGTCGCGACGACAGGCACAGCGCTCAAGCGACTGGCTATCGCGGCGGGACTCACGCCGCGAACCTCAGTGCATGGCGTGGGCGATGGAGCCCCATGGATTGCCGAGCAGGTCGAGGTTCAGTTTGGGGCACAGGGGAGCTATCTGATTGATTTCTTCCATGTGTGCGACTACCTCGCTGCGGCGGCTCCACTCTGTGCGCCTTACCAACCTGAGGAGTTGTTAACGGTGTCGAATTTCCGTACAAATCTGGTGGCGGCGAGCCGGGAGCGCAGCGAAGCGATCCGGTAGTGGATTTGGTTTTTGAATGTCAGGCATGAATATGCCGGTTTTACGATGTGCTGCCCGCAGGGCATCCGGCGGATGGATTGCGCAGCAATCGTCGTCTGGCAAGCGAAGCGCGGCAGATTTGTTGCCGATGGGGTAGAAAGCTGACCGGCCGGTGGAAACGCAGGCGCGACACCGGTCCCAACCGCCAAGCCAGTTCCGATGCCGCGCCCCGAAGCCCCCTTCTGCCGGGGACGACGTTGCGCACGAAGTATGTCATGACGCAGGCGTCCCCGGCACTCACCCCATTGGCCCTGACTGCCAATGGACCTCCCCGCAAGACGCTACCTGTGCGCTGGTTGCCGCACCGCCGTGCTGATCTGCAGCCACTGTGATCGCGGCCACCGTTACTGCACCACGACCTGCGCCAAAGAAGCCCGCCACCACGCCCTGCGTGCAGCCGGCCGCCGCTATCAAGCCAGTCGGCGCGGCCGTCACGCACATGCGCAGCGCCAGCGCCGTTACCGGGCCAGAGCGCAGAAAGTGACGCATCAGGGTTCCCCACCTGAGGCACCGCCTGCTCAACTGACGCCTGAACCGACGGCACCGGCTTTGCTGCCGCCTTGGCACTGCTGGCGCTGTCGCCACGCCTTGCCGGAGTGGGTACGCCAAGACTTCCTGCGCCGTCGGATTCGCCGAAACCAACCCGACAGGAGCATGCATGGCCCTTACCCCCGAAATTGAAGCGCAGATCCTGCGCTACCACCACGCCGAACGCTGGCCCATCGGCACCATCGCCACCCAACTGCGGGTGCATCGCGACAGCGTTGCCCGCGTCCTGACGCAGGCCGGCTTGCCGCACCTAGGCGCCGTTCGCCGGCCCTGTGCAATCGATCCCTACCTGCCGTTCATCCTGGAGACCTTGACGCAGTTCCCGCGGCTACGCGCCAGTCGCCTGTACGCCATGGTCAAGGACCGGGGCTACCCCGGACGCCCCGATCACTTTCGCCACCTGATCGCCCATCACCGGCCGCGCCCGAAGTCGGAAGCGTATCTGCGCTTGCGCACCTTGCCCGGTGAACAGATGCAAATCGACTGGGGTCACTTCGGTCATCTGGAGATCGGTCGTGCCCGCCGGCCCCTGATGGGTTTCGTTGCCGTGCTGTCGTGGTCGCGCCAGATCTTCCTGCGCTTCTACCTCGGTGCCCACATGGAGAATTTCCTGCGCGGTCACGTCGGCGCCGTGACCGCTTGGGGTGGCTGTCCGCGCGTGGCGCTCTACGACAATCTGAAGAGCGCCGTTCTTGAGCGTAGCGGCAGCGTCATTCGTTTCCATCCGACCCTGCTGGCGCTGGCGGGGCACTACCATTACGATCCCCGCCCGGTGGCCGTGGCGCGGGGCAACGAGAAGGGACGCGTGGAGCGGGCCATCCGCTATATCCGCGATGCTTTCTTTGCTGGTCGCAACTTCAAGGATGTGGATGAGCTCAATGCGCAGGCCGACGCCTGGGTGCTCGGGCCTGCCGGCCTGCGCCGCTGCCCGGAGGACGAAACGCTGACGGTCAGTGAGGCATTCGCCCAGGAGCGGGAACGCCTGCTGGCGCTGCCGGGGGATACCTTCCCGACCGACGAGATCAAGGCCGTGTCGGCCGGCAAGACGCCCTATGTGCGCTTTGATCTCAATGACTACTCGATTCCGCACACCTGTGTGGCGCGCACCCTGACCGTCGTCGCGAGCCCCAAGGAGGTACGCGTCCTTGATGGCCAGGCGGTGATCGCCACGCACCCGCGCACCTATGACCGCCGGCGGCAAATCGAGATCCCCGAGCACATCGCCACCCTCGTTCTGCACAAGCATCAGGCGAGCGCGCATCGCGGCACGGACCATCTGGTTCAGGCCGTGCCGTCAGCCCGGGATCTGCTGGCCCAGGCCGTGGAACGGGGCGAACCGCTGGGGCGAACGGTTCGTGCGCTGGCCGATCTGCTGGAACGTTACGGCGTGGCCGAACTCACGGCGGCGATTGTCGAGGCACTCGGGCGCGGTGTGCCGCATCCGAATGCGGTCCGTCTGGCACTTGAGCGCCGGCGGCACGCCCATGCAGAACCGCCGCCGCTCCCTGTGGCTCTGCCCGACCACGTGAAACGCCGGGATGTCCCGGTGCGCCCCCACAACCTCGATGCCTACGACAGCTTGATGGAGAATGATCATGACGACGACTGCTGATGCGCGCCAGCGCGCCACGGCCTTGCAGTTGCACGGCGTACTGGCCCATTGGGCCGAGTGTGCTGACCAACCCTGGCTGAATCCTTTGCTCTCCTGGGAGGAAACCGAACGCGCCCGCCGCTCGCTGGAGCGCCGCCTGCGTTGTGCGCATATCGGTCGCTTCAAGCCCTTGGCCGATTTCGACTGGGCCTGGCCGCAACAGTGCGATCAGCGCGCGATTGCGGAACTGATGACGCTGGACTTCCTGCCCTCGGCGACCAATGCCATCCTGGTTGGCACCAGTGGACTGGGCAAGACGATGATTGCCCAGAACATCGCGTATCAGGCCATCTTGCAGGGGCACACGGTGTTGTTCGCCACCGCCGGGCAGTTGCTCGGCGATCTGGCCGGCCTGGACAGTGATTCGGCGCTGCGCTATCGGTTGCGTCGCTATGCGGCACCGGATTTGCTCGTCATCGACGAGGTCGGCTATTTGTCCTACTCGAACCGCCATGCGGATCTGCTCTTCGAGTTGATCAACCGCCGTCACGAGAAGCGGAGCACCTTGATTACGACCAATAAGTCGTTCTCGGAATGGTCAGAGGTGTTTCCCAACGCCAGTTGCGTGGTGGCGATGATCGATCGCCTGGTCCATCACGCGGAAATACTCTCGATCAAGGGCGAGTCCTACCGGCGCAAGGAGGCCCAGGAGCACGCGGCCGCGAAATCCAAAAAGCGCAAGGCGAAGGGGGCGCCGTGAAACACCTTCATCAACCCTCCGGCCTGCAGCGCGGACTCGAACTGCTGATCGATCCACATTGGTCCCCGGAACAAGCGATGGCGGTCGTCGAACTGCTTGATGATCTGCGCGACCGAATCTGGGCGCACTACGATGTCGCTTTGATGACCCAGTTCCGCGAGGAGCGCGTTACCCGCCACGACGTCGAGATCACCGATCCGCCGTTCTGATCTGCTTCATATCCTGCATTTCTCGGGGGGCCACGTGGCCCCCTGTTTCGTCTACTTCGTCCCCACTTCTCGCCGCCAAATTACGCCGCCATTTAATGCCGCCAGATTTCTACGGATTCATGCCGCCGGCAACAGGAGTGGATGTGCTGTCAGAAAGAACGCTTGAAGACCGGGCAACTGGAGGCAGTCAAGGCGGAACTCGCCGGACATACTGAGGCGGATACGGTAGCCAACGATCAGGCCCCGGTGCGGGCGTGCTACCGCTACCTCGTCAATCGACCGGGCCAATTCAAGTACCGTGAGGCGATCGCCGCCAATCTGCCCATCGGCTCTGGCGAGGTCGAAAGCGCCCATCGCTACGTCATCCAGGAGCGACTCAAGCTCGCCGGCGCCTGGTGGCGTCCCGCCAACGCCCAAGCGATGCTCAATCTGCGCGTCTTGCGTGCCAATCACGGTTGGCAGCGGTACTGGGAGGCCGCCGCAGCTTAATTCGTCCAACACTTTCGTTTGCACCCTTAGTCACTAACAAGTTCAGTCTTGACAGATGTTGCGAAGAATTCAACGTGTAGCAGCCATGGCGGGGATGATGTTGAAGCGCGTCAGCGAGCAAGCGGCGGCGATGGCCGCACGTCCCATTCTGGTCAAATAGTAGCGATAGGTATGCGCGACTTTTTTGATCAGTCCGAGCACATGAAGACGCTTGAATTGTCGCGACATGGCCGATGGGGTGATGCTCAAGTACGCCAACAGATCGGCGCGACGCCAGCCGTGAATGTTGAATTTGCCGAGTTGCAACGTTCGCAGAAGTGTTTGCTCGGAAGCAGCGAAGAAATTCAGCCCTTTGACGCTTGGGTCGCTACCCACGTGAGGCTGGCTGAGCCGCTGCAAATCACGCTCGCCGGCGCTGGGGTCATCGAGGCTGGACAGGAAAGCCAGGTAGCGCTGGTTGCACCCCAGCAGAATCTCGCGCAGGTCGATCAAGCTGTAGATGGTCTTCTTCAACGGAGCCAATTCGCGTGTGACGTGCCTGTCCTTGTGTTCCACCTTGCGGTGGTGCTTGAAGAAACTCAGGTCATTGACGGTGGTCTCCACCCGCAGCACACGGGAGAACTTGTCATACACCTTTACCCCGGCGGCCCCCATGTAGTGCTTGATGCAGCGCCCCTCGATGCGGGTGGAGAGCCGCGAACCAATCTCCTGCGCCAACTGCGGCGTCACCTTCTTGCCCAGGAAGCCGGAGACCCGATCCGCATTGGCGGCGAGTACGGCCTGGCGCGAGATGGCGTCATACAGAGGCACCAGGATGTGCTCGCTGCGAAACATCAAGTCGGTGGAGTACTCGGCCTGACGGATACTCCAATGGTAGGTTTGCCCGAACACGTCAAGCACGGGGCACAACCACTGCGCGTAGCGATCCAGTCGCCGGTGCAGCACATCCGGACTGAACCTGTCGGCCAGTTCCTGCGCCCGCTCGAGATCGGCGATACGAAGGAAGGCGTTGTCAGCTTGCGCGTACTCAATGCCCTCGCGTTTGAGCGCCATCGCCAAGGTGCTGTGGCCGTTGCAGTAGAACTGCAGGCCGAACGGTGCCCACGTGGGCACGCGCAGGTAGCACAAGCCCAGTTCCTCGTCGATGAAATAGAAGTAGTAGTGCAGGCACTTGCCCTGTTCGGGACGCAGATACGTTTTGCCGCTGGCCTTGTCGTGCCAGGGTTTGTAACTCGGACAAGCCTCCATGGCCGACAGGACATGCACCAGCCCTGGAGCATCACCGCGCACGGCAAGCACGTTCGCCACCAACGCTTCCTTGCGAATTTGACTTGTACGCACGTGCTCGATTTCAATGCCCGCCGCGACGCACACTTCTTGCGCCCGCTCCCGGATGCGATCCCGCAGCGGTTCCGCAAAACGCAGGTAGTCGAAGATACGGATGTCGTGCGCGTACAGAAAACTCGTCATGCCCCCGGCGTAACAAGCACCGGGCAACGTGCCGGTGATGAGGAGTCGATCAAAACACGACAGCACCCCATGCAGATTCGCCGCATAGCGTTCCGTCAATGCCGCAGCCGTCATGATCGCTCTCCTCATCTTCGGTCAGGCACCTATCGTAGTACTTGTTTGGTTCCGGCTCGTCCGGCTTAGGTTCAATCCCATTTCATAGCTTCGCCGCCTGCGCGGCGGTTCAGTCCAACAGGATTTTTAGCCTACCGGTCGCGGTGGAGGCGCCGCGCCTCTCACCGAACTCGGCACGCCGCGTCCGCCAGGCTAAAAACCCTCTGCATTATGAAAACATTTCCATAACCGCAAGAACTGGCTCTTCACGGGTTCCGAACGGGCCGGCAAGCGTGCCGCTGCGATCCAGAGCTTGCTGGCGACCGCGGCCCTCAACGGACTCGATCCAGCGGCTTGGCTGCGTACTACCTTGGAGAAACTGCCGACCTGCCTCAACAGCCAGATTGATGAGCTTCTGCCGCTCCCAGGCGGGGCCCATGAATTTCTCGGCGCTGTTGGAGGCGTTGAATCAGGCGTCGGCCTTCGAGCTGTACCGGCTGAGGGTAGCGATTGATCGTGTCTTGACGGATCCCAAATGGACGGTAGCCATTCGCGCGCAGTTGCATATCGGTCAGGAGATCGAGTATTTCGATCCTCGCGCCAATCGCCTGTGTCCCGGCCAGATTCTGGAGTTCCGCACCAAGGAAGTCCTGGTGCGCCAGACCGATACGAAGCAGCTATGGTGGCTCGCCTATCCCGCCATCAATGTCAATCGTATCGATGTCAGCGTGCGCGAAACATCGCAGCGGGGCTTGAGTCGCAATGAAGTGGCGATCGGCGATACCGTCGGATTCCTGGACCACGAGCACCGCCAACGCAGCGGCAAGGTCATACGACTCAATGACCAGACCGTCACCCTCCACTGCGATGGACAAAAGTGGCGTGTCGCCTACGCCCTTCTCCACCGGGTCCTGAATCAGGATTCCGAAACAACCGTCAACGGCGCGGTCACCAAAACCTGACCTCAGCAAGATGGTTCGGCCGAGCGCTTACCCTCGGCAATCGGCCGGCTTTCGCGTTGCCGCAATTGCCGTCGTTCATCGGCCGTCAGATCCATCGCCCGTTTCTCGATCTGGTACAGGTGGCTGTAGAACGGCAGCGCCGCGGCAGCAACCTGGCTTTGGTGATTGGCGTACAGATCGAAGAATTTCCGCCTCGAATGGGCCAGGCATCCGGCGTCGACCACCCCCTGCGTCGGTCAGGAGCTGCTTATACCCCGAGTAGTTGTCACAGACGAGGACGCCCTTCCACTCGCCGAGGAACTCCCTGACATGCTGACCGGCGCGACTCTCGGCGAAGTCATAGACCACCCCCTGGAGGGTGTCATAGACCGTGGTGCAGTAACTCCACACGTACGCCCGTTTGGTCTTTCCCGCCCCCGGATCGAGCATCGCCACCGGGGTTTCGTCCGCATGCAGCACGCGTCGGGTCAGTACCGCGTTCTTGAGCGCATCCACCACGGGCTGCAGCGCAACACCGGTTTCTCCTGCCCATTGCCCCAGCGTCGAGGCGGGGATGACCAGACCGCTGCGCCCCAGGATGCCGGACAGCCGGTACAGGGGCAAATGATCGGCAAACTTCGACACCGCCACATGCGCCAGCATCCCGGCCGTCGGCAGGCCCTTGTCGATCACCTGCGCCGGCACCGGCGCCTGAGTCAGGGTTTCGCAGTCATCGCAGACCCACTTGCCACGGATGTGACGCTCGACGCTGATCGTGCCCGGGGTGTAGTCCAGCTTCTCGGCCACATCTTCGCCAATGCGCTTGAGCATGCAGCCACAGCGGCAGGTCGTCGATTCGGGTTCGTGATGGATATCGGTACGCGGCAGGTGCGGCGGAATCGGCGCCCGTTTGGGCTGGCGCTTCTCAGGATCCTTGGCAGGCGGGCCGAGCTTCTCGATTTCCTTCTCGATCGCGGCGATATCCGCTGCACAGGTTTCGTCGAACAGCTTGATCTGCTCGGCCGACAGCCTCTCGGCCTGGGCGCCATATTTCCAGCGCCGGTACAGGGCCAGTTCCTGCGTCAGCTTGTCGATCTTGCCCTGGCGCCAAGTGAGTTCGCTTGTCTGCTGGGCAATCAGGGTGTCCTTGCTGGCAATCTGCGTGATCAACTGGTGCGCCAGTTCGCGCAGTTGCTCAGGATTCAGTTCGGAAATCGTGGCGACATCGACCATGTCCCGAATGATACCGGCGCCGCGCCATGATTATGCGTCGAGCATCGCGGGCTTATTCCCCGTCATCGCCCTTGACTATAGCAATCGAATCACGCCGTCCTCGCCGAGACGTTGCCACGGCAATCCAAGGACCAGCGCGTCAAATTGGCCACGACTGAGTGACACCGTGGTTCCCTCCTTTGGCCAGGCGAATCGGCCTTGGTCCAGACGACGACTGGCCAACCAGATGCCGATACCGTCATGGACCACGACCTTCATCCGCGTCCCCCGCTGATTGGCAAACAGATACGCGTGGTGCGGGCGGGCTTCGCCGAAGACCACAACAATTCTGGCCAGCAGTGTGTCGGTCCCGGCCCGCATGTCGATCGGCACGACCGACATCCACACCGCTTCGGTCCGGATCATTTCAGCCAGCCACGCTGCGCATTCCGCTGCCGCCACGACCGGCCACTCAATCTTCACCACCGCGTTTGCGCGCCGGGCCTCGATTCGGATCTCGGGCAGACTTGGCCCTGTGGGCGTGATCGCTACCGGCAAAAACTCCGGAGAGTGCGCCACCGGTGCGGGGGACTCCGCCGACCGACGCAGGCTCGGTGCCGTGACGCCGCGTGCCCCCATCCACTTGCGCAGCAGGTTTGCATTGACCCCGTTGGCCAGCGCAATCCCAGCCACCGATACCCCCGGCTCGCTGCATGCGCGAACCAGCTCGTCCTTGAATTCCTCGCTGTGCCTGCGCTTGCGGCGCGGCGCCTTCTCGATTCCCATAGTGTCCACCATCGTCCTTAGCGGACACCATGGTGCTCAACTCAATCGTCTGGGCATAGATGACTTCCCCGTGCGCTTACTCTGAAGGTGGCGCGGAGCACGGCATTTCGGTGGCGCCACCGCTTCATGGCAGTACCCAAGACCGTCCAGGCTCAGTCGCTTGCGGGGATTGCCGAGGCGGATGAGACCTTCTTCCTGCATTCTCGCAAGGGGCAGCGTATGCCTCCAGCCGATCCATATTGCTGACCGCGGGATTGCGCGGATAGTGTCCACGCATTTTGAGGTGGACACATGGACACAAAGGTGGCGAAGCCGGCGGCGAGGCGTACGCGCAGGACGCACGCGCCGGAGTTCAAGGCGCAAGTGATCGAAGCCTGCCTGCAACCTGGCGTATCGGTGGCCGGCGTGGCATTGGCAAATGGGCTCAACGCCAACTATCTGCGGCGCTGGGTCAAGGAACATCGTGAGCAAACCTCAGAAAGCACGGGCAAGGGCGCGGTGGTCGTATCGCGCCCCGTGAAACCGACGGCGCTGGTGCCGGTGACGATAGAGCCCCCTGTCGCCAGGGAGACCGGTGAAATCCGGATCGACCTACGTCGCGGCACGACGGCGGTGCAGATGGCCTGGCCCGCAACGCATGCCGCGCTGCTCGGTGGCGTACTCAAAGACCTGCTGCGATGATCCGGCCCGAGCAGGTCTGGCTGGCCGTCGAGCCGGTCGACATGCGCGGCGGCATCGACAGCCTGTCGCAACGAATCCAGAATCTCCTGGGGACATCCCCCTGCGACGGCAACGCCTACGCCTTCCGTAATCGCCGGTCGACGCGGTTGAAGCTGTTGATCTGGGACGGCACCGGCGTGTGGCTGTGCCATCGACGACTGCACCGCGGGCACTTCGTCTGGCCGACCGCGGCAACGAGCACCGTGAGCCTGTCGACACGGCAATGGGACTGGCTCGTCACCGGCGTCGACTGGCAGCGGCTCGATGCCCCGGCACCGGTGCATTGGCGCGTCTGATGACGCCGCGCCGTCATGCAAATACCGTACGCAAAATCAGTGGATGAACGACAGAACAATCATCGCCGGAACGACCTGTTCATCGGGCCTGGCTGGCGGTTGGCCGATACAATCGCGGCATGGATTTACATGCTGAACTTGAACGCGTCATGGCCGATTCCGCAGTAGCGGACACGGTGGTGCGGACGATTCGCAATCTGATCGACGACGCGCAGCGCAGCGCGGCCGAAAAAATCGCCCGCCGCGATATCGAACTGCATGCCGCCCAGACCAAGATTCAGGCTCTGACGCTGGAACTGGCGCATCTGCGGCGAATGCGCTTTGGCGTGAAGAGCGAAACGCTCGATGCCGAAACCCGCGACCTGTTCCAGGAAACACTGGGCAGCGATGTAGCGGCCGCCGAAGCGGAACTCGCCAGACGCCAGACGGAAGCGGAAGAGACGCCGGCCATCCCGCGGCCAAAGCGTGACCGGGCCGGCCGCCAACCCCTGCCTGAGCATCTGACTCGGATTGAACACCGCCATGAGCCGGAATCCTGCACCTGCGGCCAGTGCGGCAAGGATCTGGTGCTGATCGGCGAAGACGTCAGCGAGCAACTCGACGTCGAACCGGCAAAGTTCTTCGTCCATCGTCACATCCGCCCGCAGTACGCCTGCCGTGCCTGCGAGACGGTCACGGCGGCGCCGATCCCGCCGGCGGTGATCGATGGCGGGATGGCCGCAGTGGGCCTCTTGGCCTGGGTGATCATCGGCAAATACTTGGATCACCTTCCTTTGTACCGCCTGGAACGGATGGCGGCCCGGGACGGGGTGACGCTCTCCCGCTCGACCCTGGCCGAATGGGTCGGACGCACCGGCGTGGCGCTACAACCGCTGGTGGATCGCTTGACGGCACTTCTGCTGGAGCGACAGATACTGCATGCCGATGAAACACCGGTGCAGCAACTGGATCCGGGCAGCGGCAAGACCAAACGCGCCTACCTGTGGGCCTACATGAGCAACGTGCTGGAAACCGGACCGCCGATGGTGGTGTTCGATTACCAGACCAGTCGATCGGGGGCACATGCGCGAAACTTCCTGGGGGAGTGGAAAGGTGCGCTCATGGTCGATGACTTCGGCGGTTATGTTGCGGCCAAAAATATGTGGCGGCGACCCCAGCACCGACAGCCGATCCACTCGACCGTCGGGCTGGTACGCACATAAGTTTCGAGCGCTTGGCTGCTACAGTTGCTTCATGAAGTTCATGATCGTGGCCGACTTCCCCGACGATTTTGTCCGCGCAGCGGCTGGCAGGTCGGTAATGTCCACACTGGTCAGCGCCTTGGCCTTCATGTCGAGATCGACCTCGGCGTAAACGTGGGTCGTGTTCAGGGAGACGTGGCCCAACCATGCCCGGATGGTGTTGATGTCGACCCCGGCACGAAGCAGGTGGACGGCTGTCGTATGCCGAATCGAGTGGGGACTGATGCGCTTGCCCTGCATAGAGTCGACCGACTTGGCGGCTTCCGTGGCGTAGGCTTTTACGATGCGATGCACCCCGAAACGCGTGATCGGGTCACGAGTTCTCCCGAGGAAGACGTGCTCGTCGGCGCCTCTCTCGGCAACAAGCGGTCGCAACGTAGCGACCGTGACGGGCCACAAAGGACAGATTCGCCACTTGTTTCCCTTGCCGAGAATGCGAACAGAGGGCGAAGTGCCCAGTTGAAGGTTGCTCACTCGCAAAGACGCCGCCTCGTCAGCGCGAGCGCCGCTGTTGTAGAGAAAGAGCAGCAGCGCATGATCTCGCGAACCCAGGCTCGTGCATCGATTCGGAGCGCGCAGCAGAGCCTCCACTTCGGGCTTGTCAAGGTATCCGATGACCGTCTTGGCAACCTTCTTGAACGACACCGAACGAATCTGCGAGCACCAATCCAGATGCTCAGGCGAACGCGTCCCGACGAAGCGGGCCAATGAGTGAATGGTGGCGAGTCGCTGGTTGCGCGTGACGCCGCTGCAGCCACGCTCGCGCTCGATGTAATCGAGGAATGTTCGCACCCTGTCTGCTGACACGTCATGCACCGCAAGACGATCGATCGGCACTGCCGCCAGTCTGCTGACGAATGGCAGCAGCAGGATCAACGTGTCGCGGTAGCTCACCTGTGTGTTCCTCGCCAGGTTGCGCTCGGCGACCAGGTACTCCAGCAGGAAACGCCGCACCCAAGGCCCAAGAAGGCTGTGATCACCCATGATCAACCTCCCCCTGTCCTGCCTCGGCCTGGGCATACGACGCGAACCTACCGCTGGCCTCATGGAGTAACTCCGGCGTCATTTGCAGATACCGCTGCGTCGAAGCGATGTTGGCATGTCCGAGGTAGGTCGCCAGATGGGGCAGGAGTTGCTGGACGTCCTTGCCCGAACGGTACCAGGCCAAGACACGATGAACCGCTGCGGTGTGCCTCAGATCGTGGAGTCGCGGAGGTCGTGGCTCACCGGGTGGGCAGGCAATGCCAGCCGCCGAGCGGATTCGTTGGAACAGCGTGACGACTTCCGGGTAGGCCAGGCAACAACCCGTGCGTGTGCACAGAAACGCAGAGTCCTGTGCCGTCGGCATGGGCAGCGTGCTGCGCTGCTCGTAGTAGGTTGCCAACACTGACGCCAGTTGCGGTCCAATCGGAACCAGGCGATTCTTGTAGAACTTCGTGTTCCGAATGATCAGCATGCGCTCGGCGATATCAACGTCAGCCACCGTGAGCCCGATCGCCTCGCTGATCCGCAATCCTGCGCCATAAAGCATGAGAAGCAGGGTTCGATACGTCATGGCCTGAAGACGGCTTAACGGCGATCTCACTGCGGCGGTCGCGTCGACCAGGCGCTGCAGTTCGTCGCGCGAGTACACATAGGGTGTCTGCGGCGGCGGCAATTTCGGCTTGATCTCTGGCAAAGGCGATGCCGCGACGTAACTGCGCGCCATAGCGAAGCGGTACAGGCCCGCCAACAGTCCGAACTTGGCCGTCCAGGCGGCGCTGAGCGCACCGTGGCCGCGTAGAAACGTGGCGACCATGTGCGGCGTCACTTTGTGCAACGGCTGATCCCCGGTCTCGCGTGCAAACTGACGCAGCGCACGTGCGCCGCTGCGGATTTGGACGCCCTGAGCCCGCCGGGCAGCGAGGTACTCTGTGATGACATCGCTGGTGGTCATTGCAGATCTCCCAAGTCAAAGTCACCCACCCGGCGCAAAGATGCCAGGTCGATCTTCGTATAGGTCATCGTGGCCGAGGTGCTGCGATGGCCAAGGTGGTCGCCGATCTCCTTGAGGGTCAGTCCATCAGCCAGCAGTTTGGCCGCGCATGAATGACGCAGGGCATGAGGTCCCAAGTGAGCGGCCTGTATATCGAGTGCGCGAAGCCGCCGGCTGACGATGGTGTAGATTGCCGTGGCGAGAATGGGTGATCGCGGGGCCAGTGTCCGGATGAACACCTCGGCGTGTGGCACGTTTGGCCGAGCGTCGTCGATGTACCGCCGAAGTGCCTCCGCCACGGACGGCACGAGCGGGTAGACCTGAGGTTGGCGACGCTTGAGTCGCCAGATGTGCAGAAGTCCGTCGACCTGGTCGATCTGGTCAAGCCGAAGGGATGCAACCTCTCCACGCCGCAGACCGTAGACGGCCAACAGCAGCAGGATTGCGCGGTCGCGGATGTCGTGCTCGGTGTCGCCGCTGGCGGTGGCAATTACGCGCCTCACATCGTCCCAGCTCAACGCGTACGGCAACGACTCCAGCGCATATTGCCGACTTCCTTGGATCGAGCCGGCCAGCGCGGCGCTGCATGCGCCGGTAGTGGCGCCGTGACGAAGGAACACCCGCAGCATCTTGGCGATGTTGCCGGCCGAGATGCGGGACCACCGTTGCGCCCCGTAGATAACGAAATACGCGTCGATGTCCTGCGGCAGGAGCGTTGCCAGATTACGGTCGGTGTCACTGCACCAGTGGAGGAACTTTGACGTGCGGTACCGCCATTGGTCTATCGTGCATGGCGTCAGACCACGTTCGTCGCGCATCCAGGTAACGAAGTGGTCGAGAACTGGCGCGAATGGGACTGACTCCTCTGTCTGCGGCCACCAACCCAGATACTTGAACCACGGTCGCGCGAAGTTTACGAGCGTAATTGCTGTCGTCGGCGCGCATGTTACCGGCGAGCCTGTTCCACAGACGATCTCATGCAACCGGGATGCGTCGACCTTCCCGAAGTCGCAGGGTGCCATGTGTTCAGCGACCCACAGAATCGACCGTGCTCTCAGGCGCAGCGATTCTCGGGTGCCACCTTGATCAGAGCAGTGCTGAAGATACCGATGACGTTCCGTTGCCAGCGGGCCATCGCGATGGCGTGTGAGCGCGCAGTTCGCGCTGAAGAGAGTCTCGAACATGTCAGTCCTTTGAAGTGAAGAAGGACTGCCAGCAAGGACTACCAGTTATGTACTGTCAATCGGTCAGCAACCGCCTGGAGACAAAGCGACTCGGGACTGGCGCCACATATTTCTGGCCGCAACATAACCGCCGTTGGACTAAACCGCTAACGCGGTAGTCGCGGATTGACGGCCGGGTCTACTGGGCCAGATTTACAGAAAGCTCCCGACGGAGAACGATGAAGTTGCTGCGTGCAGCACTTCACTCAATCCAGATAAGGAGCTTGACCATGACGCCTCTACGCCAGCGGATGCTCGAAGACATGGCGATCCGCAACCTTGCCGATAACACCCAATCGGCCTACCTCCAGCAGGTCATCGCTTACGCGCGACACTTTGACCGCTCACCGGCAGAACTCGGTCCGGAGGAGATTCGCGCCTATCAAATCCATTTGACGCAGACCCGAATGCTCTCGGCCAGCAGTGTCAGCGTCGCGACCGGCGCGCTGCGCTTTCTGTACAAGGTAACGCTCAAGCGTCCCTGGGGTGTCGAAGAGATTCCGATGCCCAAGCGGCCCTTCAAGTTACCGGTGATTCTCAGTCGCGAAGAAGTGATGCACTTCCTGGACTCGATCGCCAACCGCAAGCATCGAGCGATTCTCATGACGGCCTATGCGGCGGGCTTGCGCATCTCGGAAGCCACCCACCTCAAGGTGACCGACATCGACAGCCAGCGGATGATGCTCCGGGTCGATCAAGGCAAAGGGCGGAAGGATCGCTATGTAATGCTCTCGCCGCGATTGCTCGATGAGTTGCGCGCCTACTGGAAAGCCACCCATCCGACGCTGTGGCTGTTTCCGGGCGATATGCCTGGTCAGCCGATCACCCGCGATGCCGTAGGGCAAGCCTGCCAGAAAGCGCACCGTGCTTCAGGTATTACCAAACCGATCACCCCGCACTCGCTGCGTCACGCTTTCGCCACCCACCTGCTTGAGTCCGGCACCGATGTCCGCACCATCCAACTCCTGCTCGGGCACCGCAGTCTGGCGACGACCTCGCGCTACCTGAAGGTTGCCACCAGCACCGTGTGCGCCACGGCCAGTCCCTTCGACTTGCTCCCCAAGATTGAACCGCCACCACCGCCACCACCGCCCCCCGCGCATTTCTGAGACGGACGGTGCGTGCCACCGGGCTCGAGGTGGCGGACATCTTTCGCCAGGCCGGGCCCAGCTACCGACAGCACCACGCTGACGGCATCAGTCGCGGGCAGCGTTGCGTCATGAGCGCGATCGAGCGGTGCCGCACGGCCGCGCTAGGCGGACATGTCGAGCAGTGTGATTCCTGTGGTCACCAACGCATTGCCTTCAACAGTTGCCGAAATCGGCACTGCCCGAAGTGTCAGTCCCTGGTGCGCGCGCAATGGCTGGAAGATCGCCACGCCGACCTCATTCCCGTGGATTATTTCCACGTGGTATTTACGTTGCCCGAGGAGATCGCGGCGATCGCGTACCAGAACAAGGCAGTGGTCTACGACATTCTGTTTCACGCCACCGCCGAAACCTTGCGCACGATCGCGGCCGATCCCAAACATCTGGGTGCCGAGATCGGCTTCATCGCGATCCTGCATACCTGGGGCCAGAATCTGCTACATCACCCGCATCTGCATTGCGTGGTTCCGGGTGGCGGGCTGAGTCTCGATGGTGAGCGCTGGGTTTCCTGTCGTCCGGGGTTCTTCCTGCCAGTGCGCGTGCTTTCGCGACTGTTTCGTCGGCTGTTTCTGGCGCAGCTGCAGGCGGCCTTTGACGCCGGGCACCTCCGGTTCTTCAACGCGCTTGAACCGCTTCAGGTTCCCCTCGCGTTCGCCCGACATCTGGCACCCGCACGACGCGCCGAGTGGGTGGTTTATGCCAAGCCTCCCTTTGGTGGCCCCAAGCACGTACTCGAGTACCTCGGGCGTTACACGCATCGAGTGGCCATCTCCAACAATCGCCTGATCGACTTCGGCGAGGGCAAGGTCACCTTCCGCTGGAAGGACTACCGCCACGAGTCGCGCCAGAAGGTGATGCGCCTGGAGGGGCAGGAGTTCATACGCCGCTTCCTGCTACACGTTCTGCCGAGTGGATTCCAGCGGATTCGGCATTACGGCCTTCTCGCCAATCGTTACCGTGCGGTCAAACTAGCCCGATGCCGGCAGTTGCTCGCCGAACCCGCACCCGTTGTCGAATTTCCGGATGTGCCGCTGGACTACCGCGACCGCTACCAGTTGCTTACCGGCAAGTCACTGCGCGACTGCCCGAAATGCGGCCATGGCCACATGCTCTGCATCGAAACCTTTCTGCCGGGCGCTATGCCACGGGGGCCACCGCGCGATCATGGATGAATTTCAACGCATCGCGACTGAACGCTTCCGGCATTTCCTTGGGGAACGGCGGCCTTCCTTTTGTCGGCACGGACGCATTCCACCGCAATGCGCTCTGGTCGAGGCGGGTGCGCCCCTCAAATGGTTCTTCGCATCGGTCCGACGGCCGACGCGCGGCCAGGAAATTCATCCCCGTGTTTCGACTGCGCGCTTCGCGCCACCGTCAATGCAACGCTTCGACCCTGCCGCATTGATTCAATCCCCATAGCGTCACCGCCTGCGCGGCGGTTCAGTCCAACAGGATTTTTAGCCTACCGGTCGCGGTGGCGCCGCCGCGCCGCTCACCGAACTCTGCACGCCGCGTCCGCCAGGCTAAAAACCCTCTGCATAATGTTGTGCACAACATTACGGCGGTTACAAAGCGCTCTTCGGCCAGGAGGTGATCGAACTGGGTTGCTTCGCCCATGCGCGCCGGAAGTATTTCGAGCTGAACGAGGCGCAGGCCAATCCGATCGCCCAAGAGGCGCTGCTCAGGATTGCGGCGCTGTACGAGATCGAGGCGCGGGGACGGGGAATGTCGATTGCCGAGCGCACAACGCTGCGGCAACGGGAAGCGCTTCCACTGCTGGCGTCGATGCACGACTGGTTGAAAGCCACGCGCGTGACCGTGGCCAACGGTGGCGGCACCGCCAAGGCGATCGATTACAGCCTCAAGCGCTGGGAAGCATTGCAACGTTACGCCGAAAACGGAGCGCTGCCGATCGACAACAATCCGGTTCATGCCGATAACGGCATGAGCGAGGTAATGCCGACTCCCGGATTATGCCGATTCACGGGTTGAAGACCCTGATGGCAACTAGCGTTCGATGACTTAGGGCTCGGCATAATTCATATGATTTCTTCGGGCTGGCGCTCATGCCGGCTAAGGAGAAATCTAATGACCACGAACGACACAGTCGAAGATGGCGCGTCCCCCGGGCTGCGCAAACATCATATTGACGCATTTCTTGCGCATCTGCGCCACGCCGGCTACTCCGAAGTAACTCTGGGTAAAAAGCGACGGGTACTGAACGCCTTTTCGCGATGGATGCGGAGTAAGTCGATCGTTCTAGAACATTTGGATGATTCCGATCTCGCCGAGTTCGCCAAGAACCCGCCGGGTGCGCGAGCGTCTTACGTTCAATTCAAACTTTCTGTACTGCGGCTCCACCTTGCTTATCTGCGTGCCGAGACTCTGGTGCGAGCGCCGGCGCCGAATGCCGAGCCAGAAGTTGATTGCATCCATCGCCAATACGTGGAGTACCTGCGTCAGGATCGAGGCCTGGCGGAGAATTCAGTGCATGTCTACGCCCCCTTCATCCGTGATTTTCTCGCGAGCCAGAACGATGAGAGCGGCCGTATATCGTGTCGCGCATTCAACGCCGCGACGCTCCGTAACTATCTCCTGATTCGCAGCAAGGGTCGATCAGGCGAGTATGTGCGGCTTCTGTCCGTAGCGCTCCGTTCGTTTTGCCGCTTCCTCTTTCTTCATGGGGATACGGTTCGCGATCACTCGCATTTCGTGCCGACAGTTAAAAGGTGGCGCCAATCGTCCGTGCCGGCATTCCTCTCGCCTGAGCAGGAAGAATCTATTCTCGCGGCCACGGATCGATCGACGGCGACTGGGCGCCGTGACTACGCGATTCTGCTGTTGCTGGCGCGGCTTGGCCTGCGCGCGGGAGAGATCGTCGCTCTCGAACTCGGCGATATCCGCTGGCGTTCAGGGGAACTCGTAATCCACGGTAAGGGGCAAATGGTCGAGCACGTGCCGCTGCTGTCCGACATTGGCGAGGCACTTGCCCGGTATCTTCATGAGGACCGCGGCGCCAGTGCATCTCGCCGTGTTTTCTTGCGAATGTGGGCACCGCACGTTGGCTTGACAGGCCCCGGGGCCATTGGCCACATCGTCCGCCTAGTATCGCGAACCATTAATTACGAAACATAATGTCGAGCCATTTTCTGATCTGCATCCTGCCGAGTGAACAACCAAGCGATACCTCGCTGGTCCTCATTGCGGCGCGACTGCCAGGCGTCGACCTCGGTAATCAATGT
>JBDRPN010000028.1:0-59285 GCA_043826925.1 Pseudomonadota bacterium | reverse complement strand
AGCTACGTTGAGTTACCCACCGTGCAGCTCGCCTACGGTCTAGAGGGACCTTCGGCAAGCCGCCCCGTGGATAACTCGTAACCGCAGAGGGTTCACTTAAGAAACCAGCAAATTCTGTCCTAAGGAATGGGGCCACCTCTCGATCAGTTCCCAGTCAGCAACTTCTGTGAATAGCCGATTGATATGCCGATATTTTGCGCCGCGACTTGGCCTGTACATCTTCAGATCTTTCCAGTTCCGAATGCGCGGCATCAACTTGATGCCCAGCAGATATGTGAAGGCAAAAACGGTCGCGGACTGGCCTTGAGTATCTGAATGCACCGTGTCGGCCTCTACGCTGAGGCCGGCTTTCAAAAGCCCTTCAATGACGTAGATAGCTTCCCAGACGCCTGGTGGTATGAAGTGCCGAAATACCGCGATGTAGTTGTTCGCCACATGCCGATAGGCCACGGCACCCATTTTGCGATAGCGGAAATGGTATCCGGCAAGGAGATTTTCATCGTAAAAATCGTACTGCGTGCCGTCGGCGGCGACGGTCTTGCCGTCCCCCCACATCTTCGGAAGGTCGAGCCTCAAATAGAGTTCTGTCAGCTCACGCAAGGCGACTTCCAGCTTTTCACGGGAAAGATGGCGTCGGTTCACGAACGACAGCATGTGGGGCGTGACATCCCCGGTCAAGTGACGTGCTGCCTGCGTGGGACCAAGATTGCAGCCCATGGCGAAGATCGTCATTAGGTACCGCTCAGCCGGCTGCTTAAGCTTGGTCTCATTCCCAGACAGCGGACCAAAATGCCGGGTGAAGCTTATCCAATGCTCGATGTTCGCCATGATGTCGAGCAAGTGACGAGTCGGCATCCGCTGAAGCAACGTTGTCTGCAACGATATCGCTGAAGGCGGAATGTCGCGAGCGGTAACACGCTTGAGCACAGGTTCGCCATCTGCATTGATCGCGACATCTGCCTTACAGCTTGGAAATTTCTTATCCAACTGATCGGCAGTTTCGGTCAGCCATTCTCGAAGGCCAGCGACAAAACCTTCAGCATCGTCTGGCAAACCGATTTTCTTGCAATACTCTGGAAGCATCGCTTGGCATTCTTCCCAGGGGAGCAATTGCTTCCGATAGTCTGCAAAGGCCTCTGATCCAGCAACACAAATGTCACCAGATCGCAACTCGTCCGCCAGGTAGGAAAATACGCACAATTCCAGAAAACGACGATTCGTTGGCGGCCCCTCTTCCGGCGATCTGCGAACTAATTTGCGCCACCGTTCCGATGCAAAGGAGATGTCGACATGTTCGTCGATCCATTCACGATGGCGCTGCTCGTTCTCCATGACGACCTGCAGCGCGCGAACCAGTGATCGATCTTGGGTCGTTGGCTCTAGTGACAGCAGATCAGCCAAACGAAATAGCAGGGAGCGGTGGCTACGGAAATACCCCCAAAGGAGTGGCAGGTAGTTGTCACCGCTAACAGCCTGTACCTCAGCGCATGCCTGTCTGAGAACATTAATATCGCCTTGGGGTGAAAGATATGCTCGAATCTGGTGGCCAGCCTCTAGGTCATCCGATTCCTGCGCCAATATTTCTGCCACGCCTGCCAGGGTGGCTACCAGTTGTTCAGCCTGATTACGCTGCCGGATCTGGATCTGTTGTAACTCGTCCTTGGCCCGCTTGTGAATTGTCGCCATGCGGCGAATAAACATTTCGGCCAAATGATCTCGAGCTCGAACGCGCATCCGATAGATCAGAGCCAACATCAAGGTAAAGCGCTTCGCCTGAGCGCACTCCTTGAGTTCAGAAACGTCATACGCGAGGGCTTGGTTGGCAAAATACCGGATTTTGCTTTCCCGAATCCCGTCAAACATTTTGTCGAGATCACCAAAGGACTCGAGCCACGACAAATGGTCGATCAGTACTTCCAGATGCTTGCGAGACGGCTTTTTCGGGATCTGCTTTAGAGAATTAAAATCGCTCTGCCGGTTACCGAAATCGGTATCGAGAAGCCTAGACAGACCGGCAATACGATCCGTCGACAGTTGAGTTGCGATCCGATTGAATAGATCGTCCTGAACAGCGGCATGGGCTTGCTCGGCAAGATTGTCGAGAGTAGAGAAAGCCGGCAACTCAATCCGGCGCAATACAAGCTCGTCAACCAGCATATTGATGATATCGACCCGTTGATCAAGTATCTCCGCAGCATCGTGGGCAATCTTGTCAGCAAGATCAACTGCCTTGTTTCCATAGAATGGCGCAATACCGCAGTAACCTCGAATGGCAGCCATATGCCGATAGAGTGTCCGAGGAGTTTTGTACTCAATGGTGACACGTTCGCCGAAGCGTAAGAGCCTGCGGACATGGGCTACGATTTCAGTTGGAATCTGCGAGATATCCGGGAAATACCTTAGCTGCTGGAAGACTTTCAATAGAACTGCTAGACCGAGCCGACTGGAAGGCGACTGCGCCACCTTATCCACCCAGCTTTGCTCAATCTCAGAAATGGAGTAGTCCTGAGCAACATCTTTGGCTGTGATCGTGCGGGGAAACGTAGGGTAGGCTGTTCTTTCTATCGTTGCCATAGCCGTCCAGACAGATTTGACGAGAACAGCAGCTTACTCCCAACGCAAGAAGCCAGCTAAGCCATTTCAATTTAATTGGTTCTATAACAGATACATACATACGCAATGTCCTAATATTTGCTTAATCCCGGCTTTACCCCTCGATCAGATCGACCGCAGGTGCGCGCATCAACCCGGCGGCTTCGTCGATCGAACCCCGCAGCCAGGCATCGACGTCGCCGAACTCGATCGCCACGACACTGCGTTTGTCCTGCCGGTCCGGCGGCAGCTTCGGGTCGGGGCGATGCATGCGCGACATCAGCGGATGCGGGTCGGCGTTGATGGTCAGCATGGTGTAGCTCTGCAGCACTTCGCCGGTTTCCCGGTCGGTCCAGGCATTCCAAAGGCCCCCCAATCCCCACGGCGCCCCATCCGCGCGGCGGAAGCGCCACCAGACGTTGCGCCCCGTCTCCCAGCACGGCTCGTCGAAGGACCAGGCCGGGATGATGCAGCGCTTGCCATGCAGCCATGATTCCTTGTAGGAAGGCTTGCTCGCGATTTCCTCGAAGCGGGCATTGTTGGTCGAGTAGGTCAGCTTCGCAGTCTTGGCGAACCAGGGAATCAAGCCCCATTGCCCGACCACCAGCTCACGTTCCGGCGTTTCTCCGCCAAGGCGCACGAACGGGCCTTGCGCGCGCGGAAAAACCTGGTCAGCCCAGCGCGGCTGATTGTGGCGGCCGATATGCCAAAAGCGCTCGATGGCCGCTTGATCGGGAGAGACGTAGCGAGTGCACATGTTGGCAGTCTAAAGCCCGGGCCGCCGTCCCGCCATCCGCAGCGGCGAGGAGAGCGTACTTTGCTCGACCGCCTTGCTGCGCAGGGGCTTCATCAGCGCCGACTTTGGCACATTGCCGGACTCGGCCAGGAGCAGCCGTTCCGTCGCTGCGCTCGATAGCGGCCATTCATTTGAATGGCACAATACCTTGTGCGGAGGGCTGATCTCCCGCACCGTAAGCGCACAAAGCAGAATTCGACCGATATGGACCGAATGACCACGGAACAAAGAAGCAGGCTGATGTCCCGCATTCGCTCAAAGGACACCGCCCCGGAATTGACTGTACGGTCGGTCGCCCACCGTCTTGGATATCGATTTCGGCTACACGGCAAGGATCTCCCCGGAAAGCCCGACCTCGTATTTAGGTCACGCATGAAGGTTATCTTCGTACACGGTTGTTTCTGGCATGGCCACACTTGCCGAAAAGGCCGCCTTCCCGAAACACGAGCCGATTTTTGGCTGACAAAAATACAAACGAACAAAGCACGCGACCGTCGAGTGAGGCGGAAACTGAATTCGCTCGGGTGGTCCTGCCTCACCATCTGGGAATGCCAGATAAAACATCCTGACCTGCTCGAATCAAAGCTTAAGTGCTTTTTCGGCTAGGGATTCGATACCGACGACGATGGTGAACGGCCGCGGAGGCATCTTCGTGTTCGGCGAGAAGTCGGGGAAGCCCGTCGATCAAAACAACGCTCTGGACAAGATTTAGCGCCTGCCATGGTTGGAGGCGCTCATCCAGGGGCAGTGTCGAAACCTACTTGCTGGCATGACAAACAATGCTTCCCCCTGTCTTCAGTGCCGGGATAGAATCGCTGGCACACTGCCGGTACCGGATAACCCATTGCAAATAAGCGGAAAAACTCAAGAGCGACATGGACCGTTTGGATCAGTATTCGGGGCTTGATTCAACAACGGATGAGACCGCCGCGTCCGGCGGGTTCGGACCCGAAGCCATACCTTCCTCTGCGCACGCCAAGCTGAACTGCATCGACCTGTTCGCTGGCGCGGGAGGCTTTTCGCTGGCGGCGAAGAAGTCCGGCATCAATGTCGTTGCTGCAGTAGAAATAAATCCTAAGGCTTGCGAAACCTACACGGTCAATTTGGTACAGGAAGGTGGCACGCAACTCTACCAGGAGGATCTACGAAAGCTGGAACCGTCCGACATTGCGAGGAACCATTTTCCGGAAGGAACGGAATGCGATCTTCTGCTCGGCGGCCCGCCGTGCCAAGGTTTTTCAGTTCACCGACTCAATGACGCTGGCGTCGATGATCCGCGGAATGAACTGATACTGCGGTATTTCAAGTTCGTACGCCACCTCAAGCCGAGAGTCTTTTTGATGGAAAACGTTCCCGGACTGCTCTGGGACCGCCACAAATCGTTTCTCGATGCGTTCTATAGGAAGGGGAAAGCGGCCGGCTACAAACTGTATGCTCCAGTCGTCATCGATGCAAGGGACTACGGCGTGCCGCAAAGGCGAAAGCGAGTATTCGTGCTTGGTATCCGCAAGGACGCAAATCTCACTATCGATTGGCCGCCACCTCCCACCCACGGAAACGCCATGGCGCGGGAGATGGATCCGAATCTTCTTCCGTGGGTTACCGCTACCGCCGTCTTCCGTGCTCCCCTTCCGGTCAACGATGAGAACGACATCCACATGAACCACTCGCCCGAACTTGTGGCGGTTTTCCGGCGTACGCCGCCCAACGGAGGCAGCCGCCGCGAATCGGGGCGCACCCTCTCCTGTCACACGGGCCATGACGGCCACAGCGACGTATACGGGCGCATCGACCCGTCGCAGCCAGGTCCGACCATGACGACTGCCTGTATAAATCCCTCCAAGGGCCGCTTTGTCCATCCGACCAAGCACCACGGCATCACCCTTCGGCATGCTGCGCGTTTCCAGACCTTTCCGGATACGTTTGTGTTCAAGGGAGGTCTGATGGCTGGCGGCGAGCAGATCGGAAATGCCGTTCCAGTCTGCCTGGCGGAGGCGCTCATCCAGACCATCAAGAAAGCGCTTTTAGCCCAGAAAGATTCTGATGATTGAGTCACTCGCGTTCCAAACACGCGCACGCACCATCGACCATCTGGGCCGCGAGCAGATCGCCGACTGCCCGACGGCGGTCTCCGAGTTGTGGAAGAACGCCTACGATGCGTACGCGCGAAACGTAGCGCTCAACATCTACGACGGAAAACCTGCCATTGCCACCATCGTTGACGACGGCCACGGAATGAATCGTGACGAATTCGTCGGACGATGGCTCGTTGTCGGTACGGAATCCAAGGCGGACCAAGCGGAAACTCCGGAAGAAGACCGGGACGGGCTGCCTGTCCGCACCAAGCAGGGCCAAAAGGGGATCGGCCGGCTATCGTCCGCGAATCTGGGACCGCTGCTGCTGGTGGTATCGAAGCGCCGCGCCAATCGATTCGTCGCGGCACTGATCGATTGGCGGCTCTTCGAGAACCCCTATCTCTTCCTGCGCGACATCGAAATTCCGGTCGTCGAATTCGACCATAAGCACGAGTTGCTGCCTTTGCTTCCGGAAATGTTCGACCGGCTAATGGGCAACATCTGGGGCGACGGAAATCCCAAGGTTCGAAGTGACCGGGATATGCGCATCGAGATGGCCTGGAAGCAGTTCTCAGAACAGGAAATATCGGAACGGCAATCCGAGACTACGCAGTCCCGCATCGAGCATACGGTGATCGGCACCGTGTTCGAAGAACGCCATCTTGCCGAGTGGCCGCTGTGGACAGACGAAAGGGATCAGGGAACAATCCTGGCCATATCGGACATCCAGTTTGATCTTGAGGCCCAGCTTTCCCATCGTGACCCAAAACTGGACAGTGCCGTAGGCCAAGCACGTGATCGGCTGTTTCAAACGTTGGCAAATTTCACCGATCCGTTTCTGGATGCGGATGAGCGGAAGGCCGGATATGGCACTGTTGATTTCTCATCTCGAGTAACGTCCTGGGAGGGACATCTACAACGCCGGATTGTTGATGAGGGTCACCCATTCGACCTCGAGGCATTGTTCGCACTTGAACATGTAGTCGATGGCGAAGTGGACGACCACGGAGTTTTCAGGGGACGAATCAAGGCCTACGGATTATCGCAGGAAGAGCTTGTAACAATTCAACCCGCAATCGACGTTCCGACCAAGAAGGAACTTCTTGTTGGGCCGTTTCATTTTCGTATCGGTACATTCGAGGTTGATCCCGAAAATTCCGCGCTCGACGACGAGACATTCCGGTTCCTCGAAAGCCAAGCGGAAAAATACAGCGGTCTTCTGGTTTATCGAAACGGCCTTCGCGTTCTGCCATACGGACGCGAGGGCAATGACTTCTTCGAGATCGAGAAGCGCAGAACCAAGCATGCCGGACGGGAGTTCTGGTCCCTGCGGCGTCTATTCGGCCGGGTAGCACTCCGCAAGGAGGAAAACCCCAATCTGCGGGACAAAGCGGGCCGCGAAGGCTTGATCGACAACCGGGCCGCCAAGTGTTTCCGGGACCTTGTAGAGCATATTCTCAGGACTTCCGCGAAAATCTACTTCGGCAGCGACTCCGAACTGCGGAAGAAGATCATTCCGGATCGCCAAGCCGAATACAAGAAACGGAAGGCCGAAGAAGCACGAAACAAGGAGCGCACCCTCAATCGCAAGAAATTCCGTAAGAATCTCGACAAGTACGCCCCGATTCTCGCAAATCTTCTTGGCGAAATCGAACAGATGGAGGAACGCCTGCGCGGCGCAGACCTGAAGCACGAAGATGACGTTATTGCTCTGCGCAGCGCCTCGCAGGAATTGAAGCGCCGCCATCAGGAGATTTCCCTCGGAGAGGCGCCGCACAACCTCGGGACACAGGAAGAACGCTATCTTGAGTTCCGCAGGGATTCCAAGCGCGCCAAGCAACAGCTCGAGTCGATTACCGATTCGCTCAATAGCGCGCTGGAACGGATCAAACCACGTTCCGCAAAGGACATTGCATTCTCGGAGTTAAGTGCAAACGCAGCATTTCTTCATAGGCGGCTACGCGCATGGGCTCAGGAAGCCAAAGGGCTTCTGGGGTCCGAACTGGAGCGTATTGCGGAGGTGCAGGACGAACGCAACAAGTTCTATCACGCCAAGATGCTTCCGCTTATCGACGACGTGGAACAAGGACGAATATCGCTTCGGAAAGCGTCCGAGCTGCTTGAAGAAGAACGCATCAGTCAAGACTTCGAAAACGCGGAACTGTTCGAGCCCTACATTTCCGCCCTAAACAGTCTTAAGGAGAGCATCGATCTGGCCGGGCTGGCCCGTTTCAGCCAGGATCAGGCCGACGAGTTGCGGGAGGAAGTCGCCCGAATACATGGGCTTGCCCAGCTCGGCATTACGGTGGAAATCATTGGCCACGAGATCGAGGCCCTAGAGCAAACAATCTCAGCCGGTCTCGAACGTTTACCGGCCGACGTCAAGAACTCGGTTTCCTTCGCCGCAGTGCGAGACAGTTATGAGGCATTAGCTGGACGCCTACGATTCCTATCCCCGCTAAAACTCTCCGGTCCAAAGACGCGCATCAACCTGACAGGCGACCTGATCCTCAATTACGTGCTGGAATTCTTCGGGAACGATCTGGAGCGGGCGGGCATCCGTCTTAACGCAACGCCCGCGTTCCTGGCCTTCTCCGTTTTCGAGCAGCCGGCCCGGATCTATCCGGTATTCATCAATCTGGTAAACAACGCCGCCTACTGGGTCAATCACTCGAACCATGAACCAAAGGAAATTCTCCTTGATGCAGCGGATGGCAAGGTGGTGGTCTCGGATACCGGTCCGGGAGTGGATGAGGAGGATCGAAAGCGCCTATTCCAGCTTTTCTTCACGCGGAAAGTCCGAGGCGGGCGCGGCGTCGGCCTCTACCTTTGCCGCACCAACCTCGCCGCTGGCGGACACACCATCGAATACGCCGATGGGCTGCGCGGTAGGCTCCCTGGAGCTAATTTCATACTCGATCTCAAGGGCGCCAAGTACGAGTGAGCACATTGAGGCCAACAATATGACGTCCCGTTCCGCACTAATTGATGAAGTTTTCATCAAGCCCATTCGAACCGTAATGGTGGTTGATGACGAGTTTCCGACCCTCGATGATTTCCTGGCGATCGAGCAGGCACTGGATAAGAAGAAGAGCGGAAATATGCGGCGCGTCCAAGACATCCTGGCCTTCTGCCGAGATGAAAGTCGCGGATGGCTTGTCGACATCCATGACGGAAAGTCGAACAAAGAGGGCATGGCGGTAGCGGGCCATCTCCACCACTCTGACCTGTTGATTCTCGACTACCATCTGGAGTGGCCTTCAGATAGTGGCGAAAAGGCGATAGGCATACTTCGAGAACTGGCCAAGAGCCCTCACTTCAACCTGGTTATCGTCTATACAGCCGCGGACATTAATCGAACCGTCGGAGAGATAGCGCTTGGACTAACGTGCAAGGATGCAAAACTCGACTGGCCACTTCCCGGTGCCAAAGTTGTCGAGGATGCCCTGGATGAATGGGGCGACAAGGTACCCGATATCAATATCAGAAACCAGCTGATCGGCGCGCTTGATCCGCAAACTTTTCTCCGAATCCGCTGGGATGAGAAACGCAATCTAAAGATCGAACTCGATCGAAGCGATTTGGCCTCCTTCAAGGCAATCGCCAGCTCTGCAGAGGGTATCGGCGTCGAGGTTGCCCCTTCAGTAGTACTTAAATGGTGCCTTAGTAAGCTTCAACAGAACCTTGCCGAATCGCTCTCCCCAGAGGATCTGGGAAAAGTCGCCGTAAGCATTGACGCAGAGACCAACTGGATCCGGACCGGCGGCCTCTTTGTTACGGTAGTTTCAAAAACGCAGCCTACGGCGGAATTGCCATCGAGGCTTTCAACAGCGCTCCGATCCTGGGATCCGCTTCCGCAAAGGCTGATTCTTTCGAAGCTGCAAACCGAACTAGACGCGGCGGGCACCAATGCAGAAAACGAAATACTTTCGAACAGACATCTTCAGGCAGGATGGCTTGACGATTTCCTGAACGAAAACGGCCAGGCGATACCTACCAGCATTACGATTGAGCGCCATTGGGAGAGTCTGGGGGACGCCATCAGGCCGGAGGTGATGAATTATTCCGCCCAACTAGCAAAATCGCTGCTTGATATCGCCGATATCAGGCGACACCGCTTCGAAGGCGAGGCCCCTTTGGATTACGAACGCGAGAAGGGCGATGTCAGCCTCGAATCGAACATTCACGCCTGCAGCAAGCGTGTTAGCGGAAGCCATCTCGCGGTCGGCCATATACTCAAGATCCAACGCAGCGGTCAGGATCTGTATTGGATATGCCTCACTCCGGCCTGCGACCTGGTGCCCGGGCAAAAGGAATCGGGATGGATGGCCCGCCTCGGCACATGGATGCCGTTCAAGGCCGTTCAGCTATTTCCGCAAAAGCCAGGCAACGCATTAGTGGACGCGACAAGAGGCAATCATCTGTTTCTCAGGATCGACGGTTCCTCGCAAGCTTTCGGTTTCTTGCCGCCGACCTCGGCTGCGAGCAACCCGAAGTGGGAGCAGATGTTTGCAAAGAACAGCGGCCGATTTGAAGATTCCGATCGCCTTCTGACGATAGCGGATTTGTCCGCAGCGGGTAATGGCGAACTTGCGGCCAATTTCACAGAAGGCCAAGTTGTTGCGCAACTTCGTTACGAATATGCCCTCAACCTGCTGCAACGCCTGGGGGCAAACCTATCAAGAATCGGCCTGGAATTCCAGGCGCACGAGAAACCGCAGGCCCAGAATTAGACTGCGACGGTTGCGGTACAACGGAATTGCGACTCCCGCCACAAGCGGACCATTCCTAATCCATATGAATTGGCACGCATCGCCTCCGAAACCGGGCAGGGGGCAACCCGAAGGCTGTGCCGGCGATCCCTCCCGTGATTCCTGTGAGCAAGTCGACCTAATGGGCGGGTGTGAAGTCTGGACGCTATCCTCAGGCGATACGGACTCTGGGGGTTCGTATTACTGCCTGGGGGGTGGAAGACATCCAAGGACTTATC
This sequence comes from Pseudomonadota bacterium, assembly GCA_043826925.1. Lineage (GTDB taxonomy): Bacteria > Pseudomonadota > Gammaproteobacteria > Burkholderiales > Rhodocyclaceae > Sulfuritalea. The sequence continues at coordinate 48,832 of JBDRPN010000028.1, read as the reverse complement.
GAACAGGCTCAGAGGGGGGTACGGGGAACACCGATATACGATAAATTCATAAAGAGTTGCAAGAACTGTAACGGGTATGTCATTCTGTCGCTGTTCCATGTCTTCGTGCGGCTGTGGCTGGCAGACTAAGTGCGATCGACCTATTTCTGGATGTGGGGGAGCGACGCTTGGGCTTAGGAAGGCGTGGTTCGACGTGATTGCAGCGATAGAGAACGATCCCGACGCGGCGTCGTGCTATCTAAAGAACCACCCCAGACTCATGATGGTGGTAAAGGATGACTTAATGGTGAGCGAGGGGCGGAGGTTCTGTCCATCTGCGGCGATAGTATTCCATAGCGGGTAACAAAAATATGGACGTACAAGGAGAGAACGCTAAACCAAAGCGGGTTAGCAATAAGCCACGAAAGAAGGTGGTTAACGCGGCGTCAAGTGAGTCGAGACAGGGAGCAAGTTCCGAAATTGAACAGGTCTTGGCGAACTTGACAGGATGTCTCCAGACAACGGAAGACGAAAGGCGTGAACTCGACGCGTTGATCAAGGGCGTTGTTGGGCGGCATCCCGGGGAGCAGGACGTAATTGACGCGGTTATGAGGGCACTTTCGCAATGGGCGATGTCGAAAGGAATGTATTTTCGGGGTGCAGCGTCGAGTTTCCACAAAGATCGTTACGTCTGGCATACGAAGCAGGAGGGGCGGTTACGGTACAGCCTCGCGAAGTCGATCGGCCAGAAAGCGAAGGGCTCAGATGACAGGGCCTTCAAAGAAGCAAATGAGATAATGAATCAACTAAGGGCTTTCGACCGGTGGCGGGTTGCTGTGACGAACAATAGTGGAGTAGCCCTTCATTTTTTTGGGGCGCCATTTTGGATTGCAGACCCAGATTCCGGGAAGCCGCATCCCTCCGTTAAGAAAACATACTATCCAGCGCGTGCGGGACTGGCGCCGGACATCGACCGCAAATATGTGTTGTTGCAATTGAAAATCCCCAAGGATGCAAGTGTCCCGCGTTTTGCGGATTCAAATGGATATCCTTATTGGCGCCCGGGCGGAAGAACTTACCCAATTGAGGGGTGCCCCGCGGAACTGTCTGGGTTTGATGAGGCAGTGACAAATGGAGTTACTTTGGGCTGTGTGGCCGCTGAGCCCCATTTCTTCAACAGATCGGTGTGAGGACCAACGATGAGTTCGGCAAAGATGTCCGCAAAATATTCCGTGTTCCCATTGTCTCCTCAGCGGCTAATTGACATTCTCAACGAGGCGGCGAGTGACACCTACGGAGGGAACGCGACGCCTCGCTTGTATGATCTCTTAGATCTCTATGCGAGCGATAAGCGGCCGGACAAGCTGCGAGAGCAGCTTGTAAGTGCCGTGGATGCGGTTATCACCCATTCACTTTCGTCGTTGGACGAGAGCGCGGTCTTTCAGCTGCGTGTGCTCCTAAATGAGACTGAACTAATCGATGATTCACGAGCCGTTCGTGAGACGGTGCAGCGCTATGTGGACGCTCGACTACGAGCGGGTGACGAGAACGCGATCCAGTTCGCCGTTGGAATTATGAGGACGGCGGAGCCGCCAGCGAAGTCCGCGGCAGGATACTGGCTGCCGGTTTTTCGCGAACTAATGAAGAAGGCCCCGTCCTGGCTACTAGTGGATGCCTTGATGGCGGTGCAAGGCCTAGTGTCGGAGAACGAATATTCAGAGCACTCTTTAATAGAAGATATCTTGTTGCTGCGTCAAACGAGCGACTTCAGCGCCGAGTTTGATCGGAGAGTTGCTGAGTTGGCGAAACTATGGGGCGTGACGCAGCAACGGGTATCAAAAAAACTGAATATGGTTGGACTAGTAGGGGCGTTTCCAGCAGAACGTCTTAGAAACCAGTTGAATGTCGTCGCGCATAGGCTCCCGATCGGCCAGCAGCCGACGAGAATAGGCCAATCGCGCCGCCGCGCAAGCGCTAACTAATTCGCTGAGGGTTTCATATGGCTGATACTCGGAAGGGTGGGAAGCGGTCGATCGACAGGCAGGGTTATGCCAGTATGGTGACGAGGGCCGAAGACCTTCTTGACGCCATTGCCGACGGTATGATCATGGCTCTGGGCATGACTAAAGAGAGACGCAATTCCGTCGCGGGCGTCTCGGACTTGGCGCATTTCTTTTACGAACGTCTCAACGCTGAATGGGAACGCACGCAGATCAAGGATGACTTCCTGACGCAAGGTCTGGCGACTGCATGGGGAAAGCGAAATGGTGACAGCGGCCAGGCGATTTTCTTGGGCGATCCTCGACGAATAAACGAAACAACACGCCCGCGATTGGTCGACTTGTTACTAATGTATTGCAACGAGGCGGAGGATCAGGCACTTCGTTCGCGTCAATACAAGAAGACGTTGATTCCTTCCCCGGCAGTAATAGCTGTGTCAGCGCTTACGGCTCCTGACGATACCGCAACTGAGGCGTATGCACTTCTTGCAGTTCGTACGGCTTTGTGTCGAAGGTTCAAAGTGTGGCCTGTTGTCGCGGATGAGGTGAGAGATCAGCCATCTGGCTTCGAGGCGATTTCCGAATCGATGATTGTCCGGGAAATAGGATCGTTGAAGACGTTTGTCGACCATCGGGATAACTATTCGCCGACTATTGCGATCAAAGAATTTGTTGCACACTTTCTTGCAGCTAGAGGATTCCTGCATTTGCGGTTTGAGAATAAGAAATCTGCTTGCAATTGGTTGAAAGTCGGACAACTGAGAGCGACTAACAACCCGGGGCAGAAGGCACGGTCGAGTGGCCGTATGAGCGGCAGACCTGAATTCAGACTGTCCGATCGCTATCCTCATCTGCCGGAAGCGACGAGCTTCATTAATGAGATGCTCGGGATCCCCCTTCCAATTAGGGGCGCCGACACGGTATTTTTTAACGGGTTGAAGTTCTCGTCGAATGTTGGGGCTGATTCCCTCGGCGTAGAGCGGAAGTTGGAAGGGAAGCGGGCAAGAAAAGATCGTGCTGAGCCACCTAGAGCGGGACCCAGTACGTCACTGGTCGTAGGGGTATCCGGGGGACCGGGAACTGGAAAAACCTCCTTCGCGCTAGCCTTGGCTGCTGCGCTGTCTCCGCTGGATACGCGGACTGTCTACCTGACATTCGAGGAAGATCCCAAGGACTTGAGGACAAAATTGGAGACTTTGAGCCAACCACGTTTAAGGCGGCTGAGCTTCCGACAAGGCTCCATGGATTGGTTTATCCCACACCGCATGCCAGGCGGAAGGCTGGAGAACTTCGAGGACTCCGTGTTGGGTGCATTACAGACACAAGTCCAAGGCTACCTTGACACCATTCATAGTGGGGACGGCGATCGCTCATTGGCTCCGCCTATCCCGCTGTTGGTCGTCGTGGATAGCGTTGCGGCCTTGTGGATTGAATCATCCGAGTCAGGGGATGAGGATGTTGGTTTTTGTCCGCATGGTGTTGAATCTATTGCTTATAGGCGGAAGCGTCTAGAAGCTTTTGTCGATAGATGTCGCAGTGTTGGGGCAATGGTTGTCCTGCTTTCATCGTCGGCGAACGAATTCTCTGGTGTCTTGGAATACTTGGTGGACGTGGTTATTACGCTCCAGGTCGAAAACGGGGCAAACCATACTCAGAAGCCCCTTAGGACCTTTACCTTGTCAAAATCGCGCCATCAAATGGCGCGGCATGGAACCCACGTGTTTCACCTTTCGACGGAACATGGTTTCCGGTTAGCCCCGCAACTGCCGTCTCAAATTGACGCTCGTCATGTGCTGAAGCATCAACTTTGGGATGAAGACGTGTTCCTTGATGTGCTGAATTTGAGAAGGAAAGCGCGCGGCCACTTTGAACGCAATAATTTTCTTAATGTGCATACCCGAAGTCAGATATTGATTCATGGACGCGGGAGCTCGGGCAAGGCGGGACTGGCGATGAAGATGGCGCTGGCACCGAGGTGCTCAGTAAATAATGGAATAGTGGCAGGTCAGGCGAGATCCCGGGTGCTGGTTATGTCCTTCCTTTATCCTGAAGAATATTATGAAAATCTTCGGAAGAAAGTCATGAAGCTACAACCGGGAGAAATGGAGGAAAGCCATCGGTGCCTTACTGGCGAATCATATTCTCCCGATATGACGGAATGGTCTCCTAAACCCGGCTACCTTTGTTTCGCACCGGGTTTTCTCGCTGACGAGGACTTGTATTCAAAGCTTGTAAGGGCGTTGGATGGTGCAAGGTTGGAAGGAGCGCCATATACAGTGGTCGTAATCGATGGCCTACACAATCTCGAGCTCCAGTTCCCTGGTGCTCGGGACTCGACAGTGCTTTGGCCAATAATGTACGGAACGCTTGTTCGTTCTAATGTAACGATCATTAGTACGTTTACTACGTTGTCGTTGTCGCAAAATAAGACTGGCGAAAATAGATCCTTTGATGCACTTGAGGTGTCGGACTTCCTGCTGCGAACGCACTTGCCACTGTTACATGCAATGGTCCAGGCTAGCGACTACGTTCTGGAACTAAGTCGGCCAAGCGACCAAGATGGATACAACCTTTACGTCAGGAGTGCAATTAACACGGAACCGCCGCGTGATTATTTAAAGTGGGACAGAAACAACCAAGTATTTACCGAACAAATGACTTCGACACCTGTCAGTACGACGAAGTAACTTCGAAAGTTGATCGCGTAGGGCGAACCAGAACTTACCCTATTGGGACGGTGGCCGCTTATCGGAAATTCGAGTTCGCGGCGAGGGTCCGCTTCCAATTTTCGTCAGTGTCGGCTAAGGGCACACTGCCGCCACCCGTTTGGTGGCAAGCGCATAGCCGCAGGTACCCATGTGGAATGCAGTGCCGTGGAATGCCGGCGATTGCGGCGATGCCGCCTGTGGTTTCGATCCTGGCCACAGGGTCAGCCGGCCCATGGCGCATCGCTCCGATCGGCACCCGGCGGCTCGGCCGGGAGCCGGCTCAGATCAGCCAACAGGCGGGTGAATGCGGCTATGCCCTTGGACTTGTCGAAGAAATAATGCGCGCCGAGTTCGATGCACTTCGCCCGGTATTCGGCTTGCGCCAAATTCGTCAGCACAATCAGCGTCATCGCCGGATGCGAGGCCCGTGCATGCCCGAGCAATGACAGGCCGCTGCCGCTTCTCAGGCGCAGATCGATGACCGCGACATCGGGCTGATGCAGGTCCAGCAGGCGTCTGGCCTCGTCGGCATTGTCGGTTTCGGCGACCAGGCTTGCCAGGGGAATGGTGCCGATGAGGCCACGCAGGCGCTCGCGCAGGATCCGCGAATCTTCCACCAGCAGAATTTTCATCAGCGTCCACATATCCAGGATCTCAGTGGGCGCGATGCTGCGCCGATCAGGCATTCAGAGATATCGGCGGCGGGCGCGACATGTCGTGAGCGACAGGGAAAGCGGGCGTAGGAATCGCCCTACAGCCAACAGGTTCTTTGCAACGGTCCGCCCCGGCGCTCAGGGATCGGCCGGGTCGTCGAGCAGGTTGTGTTTCAGGCCATAGCGGATCAGGTCGGCGACGCTGGACATTTGCATTTTTTGCAGCACGCGTGCCTTGTAGGTGCTGACCGTCTTCGCGCTCAGGTTGAGGCGCTGAGCGATTTCGCTGATTGCATCGCCGGCGGTCAGCTTGCGAAATATCAGGAACTCCCGATCCGACAGCAGGGCATGCAGCGGCTTGTCGTCGCGCTGAATCAGGCCGAAAGCCAGGTCTGCGGCCACTTCGGGACCGATGAAGCGGCCACCGCCGGCCACGGCGCGAATCGCGGTCAGCAATTGCTGCGAAGCGCTGTCCTTGCACAAGTAGCCTGCCGCGCCGGCACGGATGCTGCGCACCGCATACTCGCTTTCCTTGTGCATGCTGAGCACCAGGATCGGCAGCCGGGGCTTTTCTGTCTTGACCTGGCGGATGAGTTCGACCCCGCTGCGGCCGGGCATCGACATATCGAGCAGCAGCAGATCCCATTCGTCGCCGCGCACGCGGTCCAGTGTCTCGAAGCCGTTACAGGCCTCGCCGGCGACCACCATGTCGCCCGCGGTGGCGAGGATCTGCTTCAATCCGTCGCGCATCAGGGTGTGGTCGTCGGCAATCAGAATCCGGATCATGGGGCTGGCTGCTGGCTTTTGGGGATGCTCACCTCGATGTGCGTGCCGCGCCCCGGCGCACTGTCGATGGCGATGTGCCCGCCGATCATGTTCACGCGCTCGCGCATGCCCAGCATGCCGTAGGTTTTTCGCGCGCCGGTCAGCTCGGCCGGCATGCCGCAACCGTCGTCGGCGATGGTCAGCAGCAGGTCGTCGCCGCGATCCGTCAAAGCCACCATGGCATGGGAGGCATTTGCATGGCGGGCGATGTTGGTCAGCGATTCCTGGACGATGCGGAACATGGCCGTCGATAGCAGATCGTCCAGCCCGTAGTCCTCGCTGTCGAGCAACAGATCGCAGGGGACACCGAACTGATGGGTAAAGTTCCTCGCGTAGCTGGCGATCGCCACTTCAAAACCAAAATCGTCGAGCATGCCGGGACGCAATTCTTCGCACATCAGACGCGTCGCGTCGACCGTGCTGTCGATCATCCGGTCGATGGCGGCCAGCCGCGCGGTGACGGCGGGGTCGGTGCTTGCCAGGCTGTCGGCCAGGCCGTTGAAGTCGATCCGCAACGCGGTCAGGTTCTGGCCCAGTTCGTCATGCAGCTCACGGGCAAAATGCGCCCTGTCGTCCTCGCGCGCCCGTTGCAGAAAAATCGTGAGCTGGTGCAAGTGCGCCTTGCTTGCGCCAAGTTCGCGTTCGGCCTGCTTGCGCAGGGTGATGTCGCGAATATTGCACTGGATCACCTTGATGCCTTCGCAGTCGTAGCTATTGCTGACGAATTCGACCGCGATCAGTGCGCCGGCCTTGGTCCGCAGCGGAAGGTCTTCGTAGCGCACATAGCCGGTGGCCTGCAGCTCGGCGAACATGCCCTTGCTCTCGGCGACGTCGGCAAACGGCCCCACCTCCCATAATTTCCTTCCCAGAAACTCGGCGTGCGAATAGCCGAGCATGTCCACCAGATAGGGGTTGACGTCTTCGATCTGGGCCGTATCCGCGTTGAGCAGCAGGATGCCGTCCTGCGCGGCTTCGAACAGCCGCCGATAGCGGGCTTCCGACCGGCGCAGGGCTTTGAGCGTCGTGGTGGCGTGGACGTCGGTCGGAGGCGGGACGAGGTCTTGCATGGGGATATCCCTTCAAAGCATGCACCGCAATACGGAAGGAAAAACAGCAAACCTGTAGCAAGTTGAGCCTGATGCATATCCCGGCGCCGGTCTGCGCGCTGGCGCACAGTTCCCATCGGCCGGACGTGGCGGCAGCGGAGCAAGGGCCCCGCCTCTGTGTAGGGTGATTCCTACGCCGGGTTTCTCACCTGCTCACAGAAGGTCGCGCTGCCTGCTGATATGGCACGCAAGCCAATCGGCGCAGCATCGGTTTCACTGCGATGTGCAGGCTGGCACAAGGGCCGCGACGCCCACATGCACCGCCCGGATCGCGGCATTTATGGAGACTCCACCCGATGCGCAGGTTTCCAGAATTCGTCGTCCCGCTGCTGCAGGCCGTCCTGCTCGCCGGTACCCTGACGGGCTGCAGCAATCTCGGCTACTACGTCCAGGCCATGGGCGGGCACTTCGAGGTGATGCGTGCGGCCCAGCCGATCAGCGAACTGGTGCGCGATCCGGCCAGCGATCCGCAGCTCCGGAAGAAGCTGGAGGAAGTGCAGGCCATACGCGAGTTCGCCAGCCGTGAGTTGGGGCTGCCCGACAACAACAGCTACCGCAGCTACGCCGACGTCGGGCGTCCCTACGTAGTGTGGAACGTGTTTGCCGCGCCCGAGTTTTCGCTGGAGCCGAAGCGCTGGTGCATGTTGCTGGTGGGCTGCGTGAATTACCGCGGCTACTACGCCAGGGAGGACGCCGAACGCCTCGCCGCGGAACTGCGCCAGGAGGGTTACGACACCCATGTCGGCGGCGTGCCCGCTTACTCGACGCTGGGCTACCTGGACGATCCGGTGCTGAGCACCTTCCTGCGCCACGGCACGCCGGAAGTCGCGCGCACCGTGTTTCACGAACTGGCGCACCAGTTGGTCTTCGTCGCGGACGATTCGGCGTTCAACGAATCCTTCGCCACGGCAGTGGAAAACGAAGGCATGCGGCGCTGGCTGGCAAGCTCAACTACGCTCGACCGGCGCCCGGCCTTCGAGGCGCAGCGCCAGCGCAAGGCAGCTTTCGCCAGGCTGATGCGCGATTACCGCAAGCAGGTTCACGCGCTCTACCAGACCGCCGCCCCGGTCGATCGGCTGCGCCCGGCCAAGGCCGAATTGCTGGCCGCGCTGCGGCGCGACTACGCCGATCTGAAGGCAAGCTGGGGCGGCTACTCCGGCTATGACAAGTTTTTTGCCGAGGATCTCAACAACGCCAAACTTGTGTCGCTCTCGCTCTACAGCGCGCTGGTGCCGGCCTTCGAGGCCCTGCTCGACCAGGAGAATCGCGAGCTGCCGCGTTTTTACCAACGCGTGCGCAGCCTGGCGGCGCTCGACAAGGAAGCGCGACGCGGCGTGCTTGCCCAACTGCTGCCGGCGCGCGCCGACACCCGCCTGGCGCGCAGCGGCGTCGCCCCCGCCACGCCGGAGATGCAGTGATGCCAGCCGCGCGCAGCCTGATCGTGGCCTTGGGCCTGTGCTGCGCGATGGGCGCGAACGCCGCTGGCTATCCCACGGAGCTTCAGTTCCGTCAGGCGCTGGACGAGGTCGCCGGCGTGGTTCGTGCCGAAGGCATGGAGTTGAAGGTGCTCGATGCGCAAAAGGAAGGCCTGACGCGTCCGCTGCTATCGGCCGGACTCAATATCGAAGCCAACACCTGCATAGTGTTCTTCAACACCCGGCCGGAAGACGGCCTGACCCAGTTCTTTGCCAGCCTCGGCCAGCGCGACCTGCCACCGATCATGCGCGCCATATCCGTGCACGAGATCGCGCATTGCGTCGAACAGCGCGAAGCCTATGTCCGCCAGCGCTTCGACAAGGTTCTGCCCGATACCTACAGGCAATCCGACATGAGCGTCCAGGGCTATATCTCGGTGGTGAAAAGCGGCGCGCTGGAAACCTGGGGCGAAGCCCTGGCCGATATCAGCTCGCTGCTTTACCTGAAGCAGACGGCGCCCGACCGCTGGCTGCACCTGGCGCGCCGCGTCAGCACCATGCGCCGCGAACTGGCCCAGCGCTGGCCGCAGCACGACACATCGGCCTGGCTCGACCGGCTGATCGACGCCAATCCCGATATCGGCGAAGGCGCCAACCTGTTCGATGCCGCCTTCAGATACCGCAAGCAGTTCCGCCCGGACTAGTCCCGGCATTGCGCGACAAAGCCCGGCAATCCATGCTGGAAGGATAAGCCGGGACTCTGCACCGATGGGTGACGCAATCGCCCAAGAGTTGGCGCTGGCGAGACGCCGATGAAGCGTGCGCATGCCCGCCTGCTCCGTGTCCAAAGTGATTCATGAAAACCCATGTGACGTGTGACATGGACATGCGCCTCGGCCAGCTCCTGGGAAACAGTGCCGAACCTGATTGCGAGTGCGGCAGACTCTCGACCTGTGGGAACTGAGCGGATCCGCGGTCAGCGGCAGATTGCGAATACGTAAATCAATGTTCAACGCTCCATCACCCAAGCAATCGCCAACCCTTCTGCGACCGCGATCGAGGCCCAAAATGCAAGTTCAAGCGCCATCAAGGCTGGAGGCTCGCCGAACAGGTTGTACGGCGTGAAGATTTCCCAAAACAGGTAGGAGAAGAGAAATGTCACTCCCGCCAGCCGTAGCCCACGCACGCACGCGCCAGCGGGCCAATGCGGCGCAAGCCAGCCATAAACCGCAGCGTGAATAATGGAAAGGCCGATCAGCAGCGGGAAGATCTTCATCGGATCCCCGACGACAAGCGGTTGGGGCGCGATCGACGTCCACACCGCAATCAGCTTCGGACTCTGCAGCGCCGGATCGAGCAGGATCCCTCCGCCATTCCAACCGAAGCCGATCAACCGGAAGGTCAGCGCCATCGCGACCAGCATTGCCAGTCCACCCATGAGGCCGGCCAATATCGTGCGACAGGACATTTCTTCAGGTCCTGGACCGATCGAGGATGGCCGCGATCACGACGCCTTCGATCAGGGATCCACCGAGCAGGATGACGAGCTCGAGACTTGCAAGCAACACCGGCTCGCGCAAAAGCGTGACATAGATGAACCATTCCTGGGCGAGCCAGAACACTGCCCAAAGACAGAAGCCCCACCAGAGCCCCCGTTTGACCCAGGTGTCTCCGGGAATCGAATTCCTCAGGACATTGAAGAACAGCCCGTGCAAACCGCTGAGAACGACCAGCCCGACCACCGACACGGGGATGTTCCGCGTGGGCGTCACAGTCCGGAACAGCTCGCTCTGGAGGTTCGGGTCGTAGAGGATCGCCAGGACAAACGGCATGCTGAACATGGCGCCCAGGAATCCATTGCCGATAAATCCGCCAACCCAGCCAGCCGCCAGCGACTTAACAACTGATCTGCATCCTGAATTCCACATTCCTATCTCCTTTCTCGCGTCGACAACAATTAGTGACTCGAGCCTGCACCAGCCGATCAGGCGAAACCACAGACGATTGCATGTCTCGGGCAAACGGTCTGTTGTCACGGACGCCGCCTTTACTTAGAGTGTCCTTACCTTCAATACGATCGACGACCGGATTTCGGATGAACTCTTCCATTGCGATCCAGTTCGAAGCCGCACGACCAGAGCTTCTGGCTTACCTCTGCCGCCTGGTGGTCCGCCCACAGATTGCGGAAGACCTGGTCCAGACGACCTTTCTCCGGTGTTTCGAGGCACTTGATCGAATGCCGGGTTCGGAAACCGGAAACCGGGCGTGGTTTTTCAAGGTTGCAACGAATCTCGCGTTCGATGAACTGAAGCGCCATTCAACCTGGCGGGAAAACATGCTCGACGACATCCGCATCGCCGCCGAGGCCGACGCAGTCTTGGTCGCGAATTCGATGGAGCTTGCGGGAACGCCTGAAACCAAGGCAATCGCAAAGGAGCACCTGGTCGCCTGTATGGCGTGCACGCTCCGCAACTTGCCGGAACAAAAGGCAGCGACCCTGCTCCTGAAGGAGATCCACGAATTCTCGAACGAAGAGATCGCAGAAATTCTTGGTGCAAGCTTTGTTCAGGTGAAGAACTGGCTCCAGGAAGCGCGCACCTATATGAATCATCGTTACGGCGTGACCTGTGCGCTCATCACCAAGCGCGGCGTTTGTGATCAGTGCGTCGAACTGGCAGGATTCTTCTCGTCGCCGGATCGTTCGCCGCTCGAGGCAGGAAACCTGTCCTTGGACGCGCGCCTGGACGTGGCGAGGCAGATGCGGGAGAAAAGTTGGGGTCCCTGGCACCGGATGATCTTCCGGCTGATCGACGACATGAAATAGCTTTGTGACTTGCCGCTCAGTACGTATGCACCTGAATGGCAAAAATGGGCGCTGGACACTCAGTGACGACCGGCCGCTTCCATGAAGCGAAATTCCACTGGCCGCTTTCCTTCAATCAATCTTGGAAGTGGATAGTCGCATCGGTGCCCGTTGCGGTCATACGCCGACTGAGATAGCGGACGTTCAGGAACGGTTGAGTTCACCTGCGAGCGGTGCGGCTGCACCGCGAGCAGGTGGGGCGATGGGCTAGGTTTCAATGCACGGAAAATTCTTTGCCTGTATACATTCCCTGAAAGTTCTCAACATCCAACCCGGTATATTCCTTTAATTTTTTTGCCAATTCAGAGTGTCTTGCGTCAGGTGCGTAAGCAAATCCAAACCCTTGCCTGGTGATTCGGACGTTGCTTTCAACCCCAACTACCTTGGATGGGTGATGACCACTAAGAATAATTTCCTTGATTACCACTCCATCATCCAACTTTATATTCCATACAACTGGCTCGTAGGAGGAGAGAGCAAGAATAACTGGACGTCCTTTGGTGTGAACTGAAACGTCAATACTCCCATCAGGATGGTAACCGTAAGAGTGAAGCACACCAGACGGGTAACTACCTTCATATACACCGATGCCGTGAAGTGTTGTGGGTGCGGTCGCACAACCTGCAATTGCTGCGAGCCAAAACAATACCGCAATAAATCTGAATCGTCGGTTTGATTTCACTTGTATCTCTCCCTAAAAATCTAACGTTTGGCCGTCAAAGAAAAGGATAGCCATCAGTTGCTCTATAACAATCTACTCAGTTGGCGTCTTGTTTCTTTGAATCAGGTCAAAGCACTCCTTGGTTAGCTGTTTGTTGAATTCACTACCTTTATTGAAATTAAACTTGGCAAGACACTTGTTCACCTCGGTTTGGTTTGTCAAATCATTGGTGACGGTTGCGCTTATGACAGGTTGCTCTGGCTGGGCGCATCCAAAAATGAATTCGCTGTAAAAGAGAAGAACTGCAATTTGACGTGAATTCATAGTAGCGATCTGTATGAAACTAGGCGCACCGGGCGAGGCGACCCCGTACGCTCAGTAGTTTTCGTAATAGCTATCAAAGGCCCACCAGCACGAACCGCCACCACCAGACTTGTCGCGAGTTTTTCTGTTAAAACCAAATGTACCCTCGCACGCCATGCCCTGCTCCGTTACTCCTCGCAATTCTGGCCAACCGGCCCTTAGCGCAGGATCGCTCATCCAGGCAGGAGGGTTCTTGAACACGACCTTGAGCTTGTATCGAAACGAAGAGCCGTAATATCCAAGCTCGCCCTTCTCGGCAACTTGAACATCGATGAATTCAACCGTCGGGTCGCCAAGTGGGAGGCAGGCTGGATAACGGGAACCAATGCGATTCTCGTAGGCCGGGGTAAGTTCATAGACCTCTGCGTCAAACTCGGCGGGGGCTCCTCGTCCTCCACTCAACATGCGCTTTGCGGCGACCTTCCTTAGAATTCCGAGTTGTTGAAGCGTATTCATGAGTGGGATCGTCTTGGTTGCCACGATGTCGTTAGCTGTACGCGCTTTATTTGTGAAAATTGCCACTGAATAGCGCGAAGGGTTGCGGCCAAACAACTCCTTGTCCACCGGCAACTTCTCGCTGCCCGGCAGATCGAGGCAAGGTATTGGCCATGGCATGGCTTGGCCGACTCCGTGGGTTTTTTCAAGGACCTTCTTTACTTCATCGACCGTCGGCGGCGGTAGCGCGTCAAGTTCGGCCATCTGGCGTTTTACGTCGTCGGGGAAGGGGCGCGCGATGGGCTGCGTAGACCGGGGTGGGGTTGGGGTTTTCTTGAGGACACCTTCTGTAAGCACGGTTTCATAATCGACCCATTCGCCCCCGCCACGAACAAGCAGTACAACAAATTCCCGCCCTTTGACGTTCTCCTTGATTTCCGGGAACGAGTCCTGAAGCTCCGGATCTTTCGCCCAGGGCGCGAGATCATCCGCAGAGCCTATCCCTGTTTTGACGTGCACCTCATACAACTCGATCCCTGCCTGGTTGTGTACAACTTTGGGCTCGAATCCGGTGACTCCAAGATAGCTTGATGTGCCATACGCGAAGCACGACCTCTCTCCCTTATAGCCACTTGCTGCCCAGCCTTTTGCGGTGGGGCCATAGCGAGTGACCTTCCTTGCCTCACCATGAGAATCAATCGTAGTGCTGGATTTCTTCAGTAGGCCCACCTTGACAAGGGCGTCCAGTTGCCGGAATTGGTGTTCACGATTTTTCGGCGTTGGAGTATCCGAAAAGAAGTCCATGTGCCAAGCAAGCGGAGATTGCGCTTTTGATCTGGCATCCGGGCTCAGGTAAGGGGGAGCGGTAATGCACAGGCTGGTAGCTTTTTCGCCGATCCTACGGCTGGCTTGCTGCGATCTATTTCTTTTTTCCCAGATATCTCGAACGACATTGTCAAAGAGTTCAATCGTCGGTTGTGTTGCGGGCCCCTTGTCGGCCGCATAAACCTGTCCAACCGAAATCAGACCAATCCCTACGGCTGCGAAAACCATGCGTCTTCTTCCCATACGCTTACTCCTTGGGCCTCTAACGCCCTGCTGATTGATGGATCACGCGCGCTCCACACCATAAATAGGCCCGCCGGCCACGCTATGAATCCGAGCGCGTATACGGGCAGCGCAAACCAGGCGAGCCTTGCAAGGTATCGCATCGGCTAGAAGCTCAGAGAGTGATTTCATGCGAAAGCCCTAACAGTTATTCAGACGCAAAAGCGTCCGGGTTATTGCTAATAATACGGACACGATAAGAATGCCCTTGAGGTATTGAATGACGTGCAGATTATCCGATCCCGGTCTCCTTATCAATCAACAATCATACGGACATGGATCTTATGTCCGCTTTACGGTGAATTGGTGAGTGGCTGCTCCTGGCCGGTAGGTTGAAGTCGCCAACGGCCGCTTCGTAGAATGCCGGTTCGTAGAAGGTGGATTTGGCTGACCGGCCGCTTTGGAGAAAGCTGACCGGCCGCAATCGGGCGCAAACCCGACCTCAATCGCTACGCTCAATTGAGGCCCGTGTCGCTTCTCCGCTTTCCTTTGTCCTTGCGTACGGGTACGACGGCCTCAACCTGCCCTGTCGCGACCTTCCTGCGCTTGCGCCCAGGCAGCTCGCCGAAGGCCCGAGCTCGCCCCGGCCCGGCGTGACGAGCACACCCCGGCGGCGACATCGGTAATGCCACCGTCGTTCACCAGCAGTTCGCGGCTGAACACGATCTCGCCGATTTCATAGGCTTCATGTGTGGACATTTTGCAGCTCCAGGGTTTGCAATTCGTCGTCGAGTTGCCGCAGCCAGGCTGCGATACGCGCCTCGGTCAGCGCCGGCTGGCTGACCGGGTCCAGCGCCAGGCCGACGAAGCGGCCGTCGATCACCGCCTGCGAGGCCTTGAAGCAGTATCCGTCGATGGGCCAGGCGCCAATCACGCGCGCGCCGCAGGCAACGACGGCGTCATGGAGCAGGATCAGCGCGTCGACGAACTCGTGGCCGTACTTTTCCTGTTCGCCGAGACCGAACAGCGCGACGGTCTGGTGGCGCATGTCCAGCCCTTTCAGGCGCGGCAGGAATTCGGCCCAGCTTTCCTGCACCAGTCCGGTGGCAAGCCCGGGCAGCTCGCCGTCGCCGTAGGTCGGCGCGCCGAGGATCAGCAGCTCATGGGCGAGAAAGTCGTCGACGCTGGTGCGGCCGATATTCATCGGGGCCAGCGCCCGATCACCAAGCTTCTGCGCGATCAGCTTGGCGATGCGCCGGGTGCGGCCGGTGTCGGTGCCGAAATAGACGGCTATCTTGTTCGTCATATCTGCCGCACTTCGATGTTGAGCGTCTGGATGCGGTAGGCGATCTGGCGCGGCGTCATGCCCAGCAGGCGCGCGGCGCGGGCCTGGACCCAGCCGGCCTGCTCCAGTGCGGCGATCACGCGCCGCCGTTCGTCCACGTGTTCGCTCTGCTCGCTGCCGGACTCGATCGCGTCGCCGTCCGCGTCGGCCGGCGGCCTGAAAGTTGGCGCTGGCGACACGGTGCTGTGGCCACCACGGCCCGGACCGGCGCGCGGCTTGTCGATGCGGATCAGCTCGGCGTCGATCTCGCCGTTCATCGACATCACGGCGGCGCGCTCCAGGCAGTTTTCCAGCTCGCGCACATTGCCCGGCCAGCTGTGCTGCGCCAGCCGGCGCTGCGCGGCGGCGGTGAGCGAGAGCGGCCGGCTCTGGATGCCGCCCAGGCGTTCGAGCAGGAAGCGCGCGATCTCGGGCAGGTCTTCCATGCGCTCCCTGAGCGGCGGCGGCAGGATGGGCATGACGTTGAGCCGGTAGTAGAGGTCTTCGCGGAACTCGCCGGTTTCGACCGCGGCTTCGAGGTCGCGATGGGTCGCCGCGATCAGGCGCACGTCGACCTTGATCGTGCGACTGCCGCCGACCCGCTCCAGCTCACCTTCCTGCAGCACGCGCAAGAGCTTGGCCTGGAAGGCCGGCGAAATCTCGCCGATTTCATCGAGGAACAGCGTGCCGCCGTCGGCGGTTTCGAAGCGGCCCTTGCGCGCCGCCACGGCGCCGGTGAAGGCGCCCTTCTCGTGGCCGAAGAGTTCCGATTCGAGCAGGTTTTCCGGTAGCGAGGCGCAGTTGAGCCGTACGTAGGGCCCGCGCGCACGCGGCGAGTTGTAGTGGATGGCGTTGGCGATGAGTTCCTTGCCGGTGCCGGTCTCGCCGCGAATCAACACCGTGGTCGGCCATTTCGCCACCATGCGGATCTGCTCGAAAATGCGCCGCATCGGCATCGAATGGCCGACCAGGTTGTCGAAGCCGTGCTTCTGCCGCACGGTGCGGCGCAGGGTGTCGCGCTCTTCGGCCAGCGCCTGGTGTTCGCGGTCGACGTCGAGCGAGAGGCGCACGCTCTGGCCGATCAGGTTGGCCACCATTTCGACGAAGCGCACGCGCTCGACGAGCAGGCCGTCGTCGGGCTCGTCGGGCTGCACCGCGAGCACGCCCTGCAGCGCGCCGCCGACCTGGATCGGCGCGGCGATGAAGGGCAGCTCCTTGTCATAGAGGCCGAGCCGGTTGAGGAAGCGCGGCTCGTCGCCCAGGCGCTGGACGGCGATGGTGCGGCCGCCTTCGAGGATCATGCCGACCAGGCCCTCGCCGGGCTGGTAGCGCACCGGTTCATAGACTTCGCTGTCCACGCCATGCACGGCATGCACGGCGAGTTCGCCGCTGTCGGGATCGACCACGCCGACCATGCCGCCGCTCAAGTGGCCGGTGACTTCGAGAGTGCGCAGCACTTCGCGCAGGGTCTGGTGAAAATCCAGCGAGCGCGACAAGGCCTGCGAGACGCGGAACAGCATCTGGTAATGGGCGCGCAGCAGGATCGAGGAAGGTGTCTCCGTCATGATCGGCGCTTCACCGGCAGCAGCACGCGCACGCGGCAGCCGCCCACCTTGGCCGGGTCGATCTCTATCGTGCCGCCATGGTCGGCGGCGACCTGCTGCGCCGCCGACAGGCCGGTGCCGAGATGACGATTGCCCTCGCGCTTGGTGGTGTAGAAGGGTTCGAAAACCTTGAGCTGCTGCCCGGCCGGAATGCCGGGGCCGCTGTCCTCGATCACGATGTCGATGCCGCCGAGTTGCGCGCGGGTGATCACGGACAGGTCGCGTTCGCGCCAGCCGCGCGCGCTCATGGCCTCGATGGCGTTGTCGATCAGCGCCTTGAACATGGCGCGCAACTGGTTCGGATAGCCCTGCAAGGTCGGCAGCATGGCCTGCGGCTTCCAGCCCACGCTGATGCCCGAGGCCAGCAGGCGTTTGGTGCTGAGATCGAGCACGTCGCGCAGCAGTTCATTGACGTTGATGGCGCCGGCGGGTTCGCGCGTCTCGGCCGGAATCATGGCGCGCAACTCGGCCAGCGCCTGCTCGCCGGCGGCGATGGCATCGGCCAGCGCCACCGCCATGGCGTCGTTTTCGCCATTGCGCCGCGCCAGCATACTGACCACCGACGACATCATGTTGAGCGGCCCTTCGAGGCGGAAGCTTGCCGCCGAGAGGCTTTCGCGCAGCGCCGAGACGCGGTCCTCCTCGGCCATCACCACCTGCAGCGCGGCGACGCGGCCCTTCTCCTGCTCGGCGCGCAGGCCGGTGATTTCCTTCGCCACCAGGAGCAGGTAGTCGCGCCCGCCGCCCTCGAAGAAGGCGTCGGCGCCGCTGTCGTCCTCGCGCACGCGGCTGCCGGAACAGGAGAACCAGCGCGGCGGCTTGCCGCCGGGCAGGTCGAGGCGCACCTCGCGGTCGAGGAAGGCGTAGCCGGAGCTGCGCCGCCCCCCTTTCACACTCGGCGCCTCGAGTTCCAGCCCGGCGCGGATCGCCGTCATCAGCATCGGCGCCGGCTCGGCCATGCCCAGGTCGGCCTGCAGCTTCTTGTATTCCTGGTTGTCGAGCAGCACGCGGTCATCAACGTCGAGCACCGCGATCACCATCGGCGCCGCATCGACCACCGATTCGATCAGCGCCTTCTGGTTCTTCACCTCGCATTCGAGGCGGTGCATCGCGGTGATGTCGCGATGCATGCCGAGGTAATTGACGATCGCGCCGCCGGCATCGACCACCGGCGAGATCGAGAGTTCGGCGAGATACTTGCTGCCATCGCGGCGGCGGTTGATGAGCCGCCCGTTCCACGCCTCGCCGCGCGAGATGTGCTGCCACAGCGCCTTGTACAGCTCGGGCGGCGTGGTCTTGTTGGACAGCATGGATTCGTTGCGGCCGGCCGCCTCGTCCGCCGCGTAACCGGTGACGCGGGAGAAGGCGGGATTGACGTAAAGGATGTTGCCGCCGATGTCGGTGATCGAAATCGCGATATCGGCCTGGTCCACGGTCTGCTGGAACACGCGCGGATGAATTGCCGCGGAAGCCTGCGCTCCCTCAGCCCAGCCGCCCACCGTCTCAACTTGCTTCTTCGCCATGGCGCACCATCTCCGGATCCAATGCCTGTGCCCCATTCAGCAGGTTCCGTGCCGAGTCTGATTTCACGCCGGATTTGGAGGTTTTACCTCGTGTTTTGTAGGACTTGCGACACAGCCAGGAGTTGGCGCTGGCGACACGGCGAGGCCTCCCCGCAAGGCGAAAACCCCCATGCTGGTGCGGACTTGGGCGCGCATGCACGGCTTTGGTGTGCGCTGCAACATGCGATGGCACGGAAGATGCGAAGCGATGGGCAAAGGAATCATCGTCAAACCATGAACAGCCCTCACGCCCTCCAGCCGGACACCGTCGCGATCAAGCCGCCCAGCCTGATCCACGGCGTGATCCTCGGCGCTTTCTGTTTGGGCTTTGGGCTGCTGCTGGCGCTGACCTACCGCCACACCCGCGACGATATCGCCGCGCGCGCCCTCGAAGACCGCCAGAACTCCTTGCGTCAGGTGATCCCCGCGGACATCCACGACAACGATCCGGTCACCGACACCCTGCAGATGACCGACGCACAGGCAAGGCCGGTCACCATCTACCGGGCCCGCCGCAACGGCCGGGTAACCGGGCTCGCCTATGAGATATCCGGTCCCGGCTATTCCGGCGAGATCAGGCTGGTCATGGGCATTGCCGCCGACGGCAGCCTGCTCGGCGTGCGCGTGCTGGCGCACAAGGAAACGCCGGGCCTGGGCGACAAGATCGAAGCCAGGAAGAGCGACTGGATCCTGGGTTTCAACGGCCTGTCGCTCGCCAACACGGCGGCGGACCTGTGGAAGGTGAAGAAGGACGGCGGGCGGTTCGACCAGTTCGCCGGCGCCACGATCACGCCGCGCGCAGTGGTGCTGGCGGTGCGCCGGGGCCTGGAGTTCTTCGCCACCAACCGGACCCGCCTGACCGCGGAGGACTGACATGACGGACGACTACAAGACCCTGGTACGGGACGGCCTGTGGCGCAACAACGGCGTCTTCAGCATGATGCTGGGGCTTTGCCCGGCAATGGCGATGACCACCAGCGCCACCAACGGCCTTGGCATGGGGCTTGCCACCACGGCGGTGATGGCGTCCGCATGCAGCCTGGTTTCGCTGTTCCGCAAGCTGATCACCCGCGAGGTGCGCATCCCCGTCTACATCCTGATCAGCGCGGCGATGGTGACGATGGTCGACCTGGCGATGAACGCCTGGATGCACGAGCTGTACAAGGTGCTCGGCCTGTTCATTCCGCTGATCGTGGTCAACTGCCTGCCAATGGCGCGCTTCGAGGCCTTCGCCTCGAAGTCGTCGCCGCTTCCCGCCCTGATCGACGGCCTGTTCATGGGCCTGGGCTTCACCCTGGCCCTGGTCGCGATCGGCGCCATCCGCGAAATCACCGGCTCCGGCACGCTGTTCGCCGACGCCTCGCTGTTGCTCGGCCCCGCCTTCAAGGCCATCGAACTGCGCCTGCTGCCGGCCGACACGGGCGTGCTGATGATGATCCTGCCGCCTGGCGCCTTTCTTGCCACGGGCCTGCTGGTGGTCGTCAAGCGCCTGCTCGACCAGCGCGTCGGCAAGGAAATCCAGATGGGAGGGGCGCACAGTGTCGCGTGATCTGCACACCGTTGAAGGCATCGCCCGCGTGGTGCGCATCGAGGGCGCCGTGGCCTGGCTGGAGCCGGAGCAGACCAAGGCCTGCGGCGGCTGCGCGGCGGCCTCCGCCTGCCTGCCGGCGGACCCCGGCAAGCTCGCCGAGCGCCTGGCGACGCGGCGCTTCGCCCTGGCCAACACGGACGGCCTGCATGTCGGCGAGCGCATCATGGTCGGCGTCAATGACGGCGCCCTGCTCAGGGCGGCACTGACGGCCTATGCCCTGCCGCTGGCGGCGATGCTGACCGCCGGCGGCCTCGCCGAAGCCTCCTTCGGCAGCGACCTGATCAGCATGGCGGCCATGCTGGCCGGCCTCGGCTTCGGCCTGGTCGCGGCACACCTGGCCGCCCGCCGCCTCGCCGCCCGCGGCGACCTGACGCCGCTGTTCCTGCGCCGCGCAACAGCGAGCCTCCCCCCGAAGTCGCCTGACGGCGACCTCCCCCCAGGGGGCCAGAAACACTTGGAGCGGCCCGGCGTGTTTCCCCGCGAAACCTGCGCCACGGCCGGGGAGCGGACATGAAGGAGTTCGCCCTGATGATGATCGGCGCGGCCCTGGTCAACAACGTGATCCTGGCGCGCTTCCTCGGCCTGTGTTCCTTCATGGGCGTCACCACGCGCATCGACACCGCCGCCGGCATGGGCCTGGCGACGACCTTCGTCATGACCGTCTCGGCGATCGCCGACTGGGCCGTGCAGCGCTACCTGCTCGAAGCCTTCGACCTGGCATACCTGCGCACCATCAGCTTCATCCTGGTCATCGCCAGCACGGTGCAATTCACCGAATTGGTCATCCGCAAGCTGTCGCCGGCCCTGTTCCGCATGCTGGGCATCTACCTGCCGCTGATCGCCACGAACTGCGCGGTGCTCGGCGTCGCCCTGCTGGTGGTCGAACAGAAAATGAACTTCGTCGCCTCGACCATGTTCGCCTTCGCCTCTTCGCTCGGCTTCAGCCTGGTCATGGTGATCTTCGCCGGCCTGCGCGAACGCCTGGCGCTGGCCGAGGTGCCGCGCCTGTTCGCCGGACCGCCGCTCGCCTTCATCGTCGCCGGCCTGCTGGCGATGGCGTTCATGGGGTTTTCGGGCATCAGTACCGGTTAGGAAATTCTTCACCACAGAGACACAGAGGCAAAGAGAAAGGCAGGACATCGATGAATTCCGAATTGAATGAAAGACGCGACCAGGCAACAACCGCATGTTGCTCAACGCATTGTTTCTCCTCTGTGTCTCTGTGTCTCTGTGGTGAAGGTCTTTCGGCTTTCGGAACACGGGGAGCGTCGCCATGCTGATCGCCGTCGCTACCCTCGCCCTGATGGGCCTTGCCCTCGGGGCCCTGCTCGGCACCGCGGCGCGCTATCTGGCGGTCGCGGAGGATCCGATCGAGGGCAAGCTGAAGGACATGCTGCCCGGTTCGCAATGCGGCCAGTGCGGCTATGTCGGTTGCAGCCAGGCGGCGGCGGCGCTGGCCGCCGGCTCCGCCCCGCCGACGCTGTGCCCGCCCGGTGGCAAGGCGGTGGCCGAAGCGCTGGCGGCGATGCTGGGCGTCAAGCTCGACCTCTCGGCCGTGGTCGACGACGGCCCCAAGCTGGCCGTGGTGGCCGAGGAAATCTGCATCGGCTGCTGCCGCTGCATCAAGGCCTGCCCGACCGATGCCGTGGTCGGCGCGGCGAAGCAGATCCACAACGTGATCCGCGAGGCCTGCACCGGCTGCGCCGCCTGCATCGACCGCTGCCCGACCGAGGCCATGTCGCTGGTGCCGGTACCGGTCAGCCTGCAGCACTGGATCTGGCCCAAGCCTGCCGCCACGGCGGCGGCCTGACATCATGAGCACGCTGCCCCGCCGCACCCTCGCCCCAGCGCAATCGCATGAATCGCCAACTCCTCCCCCTTCAAGGGGGAGGCCGGGAGGGGGATGGGGGACGAAGCGTGCGTTCCGTTGGCATGTCACCGCCGGTTTGCCCCATCCCCACCCCAACCCTCCCCTTGAAGCGGAGGGAGACACCCTAGTCTGCGCGGCTGAATGGAGCAAGTGATGGGATTCTTCGAGCGATTCTTCCAACCGAGATGGGGCGTGCATCCCGACGACCACAAGCGCCCGGCGGCCGACGTGCCGTTGCGCATCCTGCCGCCGCCGGCGCGGGTGTATATGCCGCTGCACCAGCATGTCGGCGGCGCGGCGCGGCCCATCGTGCTGGTCGGCCAGCAGGTGCTGAAAGGGCAATTGCTGGCCGAAGCCCAGGGCAACATCTCGGCGCCGATCCACGCGCCGGTTTCGGGCATGGTGACGGCGATCGGCGAGGTGACCGCACCGCATCCCTCCGGCCTTTCTTTCGCCGCCATCACCGTCGACAACGATTTCGCCGATCGCTGGATAGACACCGATCCGGTCGCGAACCCACTCACTCTCGCCCCCGAGGAAATCGCCCTGCGCACCGCGGCGGCCGGCGTCGTCGGCCTCGGCGGCGCGACCTTCCCCGCCGCAGTCAAGTTCGCGCTGGGCAAGCGCCTGGCGGTGGGCACGCTGATCGTGAACGGCGGCGAATGCGAGCCCTATCTCTCGTCCGACGACTGCGTCATGCGCGACTTTGCCGACCAGGTGATCGACGGCGCCCGCATCGTGATGCACGCCATCGGCGCGAAAGAGGCGCTGGTCGGCATCGAGGACAACAAGCCGGAGGCCATCGCCGCGATGCGCATTGCTGCGGCGCCCTATCCCGAAGTCAAAATCCGCCCGGTGCCGGCGCGCTATCCGATGGGCTCGGACAAGCAGTTGATCCAGACCCTGACCGGCAAGGAAGTGCCGGCCGACGCACGCGCCGCCGAAGTCGGCGTGCTGGTGCATAACGTCTCCACCTGCGCCGCCGTGCATCAGGCGATCCGCCTCGGCCGCCCGCTGGTCGAGCGCATCGTCACCATCAACGGCGGCGCCGTGGACAAGCCCGGCAACATCCTGGCGCCGCTGGGCACTATGGTCGATGAACTGCTGGCCTTCTGCGGCCTCAAGGCGCGGCCGGCGCGTCTGATCCTGGGCGGGCCGATGATGGGCACGCCGCTCCTGCACGGGCGGATTCCACTGGTCAAGGGTGCCTCCGGCATCCTCGCCTTCGACGCCCGCGAGGCGACCATCCCGCCGGCCGGCCCCTGCATCCGTTGCGGCAGTTGCACCAAGGCTTGCCCGATGGGCCTGCTGCCGCTGGAAATGGCGGCCCGCATCCGCGCCGGCGAGCTCGACGCCGCGGTCGACTTCAAGCTCGGCGACTGCATATCCTGCGGCTGCTGCGCCTATGTCTGCCCCTCGCACATCCCGCTGGTGCAGTACTTCAGCCACGCCAAGGGCGAACTCGCGGCACGCGAACGCGCGCGGCTGCGTACCGATGCCACCCGGCGCCTGGCCGAAGAACGCATCGCCCGGCTGGAACGCGAGGCCAAGGAAAAGTCAGCGCTGGCGGCACGGCGAAAAGCCGAGCGCGATGCCGCCAAAGCCGCCGCGGCGCAGGCCAAGGCCGTCGCCGAACTGGCTCAGGGAGCGACAGCATGAACCACGTCATCGGCATACCCGTCGCCGCGCCGCACGCCACCACATCCAACAGCGCCGGCCGCGTCATGGCCACGGTCATGGCCGCGCTGGCGCCGGCCACGCTGTTCGGCTTCTGGCTCTACGGCTGGCCGGCGGTCTATCTCTGGTTCATCACCGTCGGCGCCGCCACGCTCGGCGAAGCCTTCTGCCTGCGCCTGCAGGGCCGCCAGGCGACGCCGGTGCTGAAGGACGGCTCGGCCATCCTCACCGGCTGGCTGCTGGCGGTCTCGCTGCCGCCCTGGGCGCCGTGGTGGATCGGCGTCTTCGGCGGACTGTTCGCCACGGTGCTGGGCAAGCAGGTGTTCGGCGGCCTCGGCCAGAACCTGTTCAACCCGGCGATGGTGGCGCGCGTTGCCTTGCTGATTTCCTTCCCGCTGCAGATGACGGCCTGGGTCGCGCCGCTGCCGCTGTTCAGCGCGAGCGCGCCGGGCCTGATCGACGGCCTGCGCATCACCCTGAACGGCATGCCGGTCGGCTACGACGCGGTCGCCAGCGCCAGCCTGCTCGGCTTCACCAAGACCGAACTCTCGCGCGGGATCGACCTGCTGCATTCGCTGGTGCAGGCACCGGCGCCGGGCTGGTATGGCAGCCACCCCGGCAGCCTGGGCGAAACCGCGGCCTGGCTGATCGCCGGCGGCGGCGTGGCGATGATGGCCCTGCGCATCATCACCTGGCACATCCCGCTCGCCATGCTGGCCGGCATCGCCGTGCCGGCGGCGATCCTGCATGCCGTCGATCCGGCGCGCTACCTCGATGCCGGCACCCACCTGCTATCCGGCGGCGCCATGCTCGGAGCATTCTTCATCGCCACCGATTACGTCACCTCGCCCAACACCCCGCGCGGGCAACTGATCTTCGGTGCCGGCTGCGGCCTGCTGACCTGGGTGATCCGCACATTCGCCGGCTACCCCGAGGGCGTCGCCTTCGCCGTGCTGCTGATGAACTCGCTGACGCCGATCATCGACAGCTACGTCAAGCCGCGCATCTACGGCCGCGACCGCAAGGGCGCGGCGCTGGAGCCGGGCAAGTAGCCCGAAGCAGAGGAGACGACACATGCAGATCGGCGTTGCCTATTCCGAAGCCGCCAACCAGATCTGGCTGACCACCGAGGTGCCCGACGACAGCACGGTGCAGGCCGCGATCGAAAAGTCCGGCATCCTGCGCATGTTCCCGACCATCGACCTCGCGACGCAGAAGGTCGGCGTCTTCGGCAAGCTGGTCAAGCTCGATGCGCCGCTGCGCCCCGGCGACCGCGTCGAGATCTACCGCCCCATCACCTGCGACCCGCAAACCGTGCCGCGGCGCGATGGCGCGGGTGGAGACGAGGATGAGTAGCTCCGGAGCAAAGCTCCTGACTGGAGTGGCGGAGGTTTCGGTCGAGGGATGAATCATCGCTTTCGATCCAATCCTTACCCATGACGCTTGGGAGTTGTGGGACAGCTTCGTGCCCTGAACAGTCGTTCGAAAGACGCGAAAGCGGCCGATCAGGGATGTTACGAATGCTCTGCTGGGGATATTCGATGAACCCGCGTCCGTTTGCGCCGCTTGGCAAATGCGTCAACATCCCGTTCCTCGGAACGAAGGAAATCGAGAAAGTCGATTCCCCGGTATTCGCAGGTCTCCGCCACGCTCAGTAGCGTTAGATACTCGTCGACGCCTTTCCGCGACGACGTGCCGGCGATAACGTCGCGCAGCCGGGCGAAGGCTTTTATAGCGTGTTCGGCGTTGTTGTTGTTCCAGGGCACGCCGTCGTAACGCAGAAACGTAAAAAGCGTGTCGTGGTTCTTCTCGAACCGCTGTTTGCACTTCAAGGCCGCCTCGCTGGTGAATTGCGTGGCGTCGAGAAATCCGAAGAACCTGTCGACGTCGGCCAGGTGCTTCCGGAGAAAACGCTTCTTCAGCCCATGGCGGTCAACGGTTTCCACGATCGGTTTCAGTAATCTGGTAAAGCCCGTGCAAATCGACTTCATTTCCTGGTCAAACGGGTTGTTCAGAATCTCGTCGTTCAGATCGCGCATGAGGTGGATCAGGCATTTCTGTTGCGGACAAGGAATGGACTCGTAGGCCGCATAAAAGTCGGACACCAGAACTCCCTTGAAGCCCTTGAGTAAATCATGGACGATCTCGGCCTCGCGGCTCTCCGCCAGGACGTAAGCCACCTCAGTCATGTTGGTCAGAACCCAGACGTAGGCCAAGCGACCCTTGATATTCGCACGGGTCTCGTCGGCATGGACGAGATCTCCGCCAACGATACGCTCCAGAATCTTTCTTTTAGCAAACAAATAGCGATCGGCGGCTTTGATCTTGAGATTATTCAGCGTGCTCCGCACCAGATTGAAACCGAAAAGCCGGTTGAGGCTATGTTGCATGGTGAGTTGCGGGACGCGCAACCCCACGATGTTGTAAACGAAATAAGCCACGACGTTCCAGCCCCATTTGCGGGCGTGCAGATACCATTCGCTCAGCCCATACTCATGCCCGCAACTCCGGCACCGGTATCCTTGGAACATGTACCGGACCACGCGCCGTTTCACGCTGTCCCTGCCGAAAACCAGATCCTCGACGGTTCGCGTTAGAAGTCGGCTTTTCATCCGGCCCCGCTTGCCGCACTCCGGGCAGGAATACGGGGGTTTCGCCACGATGATCTTTTCCGCCTTTCTTCGGCATCGACTGGTCCGCTTGGGCCGTTTCGGGTTCCGCCTCACTTCCGTTCCCGTCCGCACGAAAACCCTGTCCCGCTGGTAGTTCCAATACGCCGCTTCGTTGATTTTCTCCATGTCCGGCAAAGGACTCTTGAAGGTCCGCCACTTCGACAGGATGTTCCTGCCCAGTTCTTCGGCGTGGACCACCTCCTGAACGGCCCCAGGATTGTCGGCGGGAACTTCCGGCGACTGGAACCCTGCGATGGTGTGGGCGACGAGGCTCAACGCCTCGCAGTCGTCGGCGTTGTAGGCGATCAGCCTGTCCCGTAGGCCGGCGCTCCGCGACTCTTCCCAGCGCGAACGCCAGGCGATCGATAGGAGTCCTGAGGCAGAGGGATCCGACCACTCGAAACCGAGTAAACGGGCGATTTCCTTAAGGCCGTTGGAATACGCGGGGAAGTAGATCTGGGCGTAAATTACTGCCAGAAGGTTTGTCGAGGACGCGATGGCCGTAGCCGCGGCGGAAGGTTCCGGCGGCCCACCGTGGCGCTCGCACATCTTTTTCAAAAACGTTTTTTCGAAACTGCCGTAGTGCAGCAGCATCGGCCGGTCGGCTTCCGAAAGGATGCCCAGAAATTCCTCCCAAATTTGCTTCTCGTCGGCTGGCGAGTCGGCCCAGAGGGACCGGTGTACCGCGCCACCAGATACCTCCACGCGGACCCCGACGAGGTAGTAGAAATCCCGATCGGGGAGCCCCTCGACGTCAAGGAACACCGGCGTGCCGTCCATTGGTAGTTCCGGTTTCCCGACTACGTGGATTTTCCGCTCGCGGATGGCAAGGGCCTTCAAGGCGTGGTGGTACCTTTCGGGCCTTGCTGCCAGGCGCTTGGAACGCCGTCGCGGACGGAAAGTGTATGCCAATTGGGACACGGTGAAAATGCCTTTGCCTCTGTACCTTGCCCGTTCCTTTCCCGTCAGATTGGAGAGGAGGCTGAGATCGTCTTTGCCGACCACGTCCTTCCTGCACCGTTCATGGAACCCGCACTCGGGACAATGCCGATTGACAACTGTGTCGGGCGGAGAGGGGGCGGACAGCAGGGATGCGACCTGGGAAACTTTTCTGTGCACGGCGCGTGACAACGCTGACGCGTTCACCGAAAGGGTCGCCTGTTTCTCGCCGTGCACGATTTTCGCCGTGCCGGTTTTCGTACCCAAAGCCTTCGCGAGTGAGAGCGCTTCGAACGCTGCCATGGCTTTGTCGGAAGCGGACAGCCTGTTGTTCGCCACGAAACGGATTGGCACAAATCGGGACGGCGCCACCGTCTGCGGGATCCGCTCGATCAGCGCGACCTCGGCCTCCCATCCTTGGGCGCGTACGGTTTCGCCAACGGCGAATCGCCAAGACTCGGATTTCCAGAGACCGGGTTCTGGAGACGCGATGCCCGTGTTCGTCTCTTGGGAGGTCAGTTTCCGGATGCCCTCACGCCGGTAGGATTCCTCCCTCGCGGTGGCCCATGCTGAGTATTCGGTGCCCACTGGGCACTCTCCCTCGGACAGGAGATGGCATTTGACAGGGCAGGCCAGGAACGCCTCCAGCAAATGCGATGTGACCACGCTTCGCCGATTATCGTTAGGCAGCTATAAAACCCGGCAACTTGGAAGCCTTCACATCGAAGGTTGCCGTCGCTCGACAGCCAAGCCGTCGGTTCTTGGCACCGATTAGACAATCAGCGAAATCGGCAGTCGTATCCTTCCAGATGAAAAGAGCCTCCTCGATGGCCGGTTCATCCTCGAATCGAACATCGGCCGCATCGAGCAAGCCCGAGATGGCTTCAATGATCAGATTCTTTGGTAGGCTGTATCGGCTACGCAGAACCCATTCGGTTTCCAGGAGGACCAGCTGACTTACGAAAACGCGGCGCCCTGCCGCGATCTCACGCTTGATCAGTTTGCGTGCCTTCTCAAACTGAACTTCGTCATCCCGAACCAGAAAGCGAACGAGAACATTGGTATCGACCCCCAGCATCACCGCGACAACTGCTCAACCGGAACGGGTTTGCGACCTTTCTTGTGTAACACGCCCGCCAGTTCGGTGACGCTCTTGGTCTTTACTCGCATGACTACTGTGGCGTCAGGCATCAAGGTGAACGTCATCCGGTCTCCGGCTTTCATGGAAAGGCTATCCCGAATTTCCTTGGGAATCGTTGTTTGACCCTTGCTGGTAAGTGTAGCGTCGTTTGACATTGCAACCTCCTTTTGTCCTTACGTTCATCATTATAGTAAGGCTGTTGATTGCTGGCAATATGCTGGTGATTGGTTATCCGGACGGCTGCTATCTGGCGACAGTCCTGACTGTCCGCTCCTGGCCGAAAGGAGCAGAGGCGCCGCTATCCCCAAGCCTGGGTCAGCAATTCATCCAGAGCGTCCATGATGCGACCGCCCTCATGGTCGAGGGATGCCACATACTCGCCAAGCTGCTCGTTGGGGACGGAAACAATTTCGAGCGGATGCAAAACCACTTGGTTCTTCTCGATCCGGAAGCTCGGGTTAAAGCGCGGATTGCCGATCTTGCCGAGCACGGTCTTTTTGACCAGGGGCACGACAACCCGGCGGCGGTAGCTGTCGTACAGGGCCGACTGGACCAGGACTACATAGGGAATATCGTCCCGATGTTTTCCCGTGTTCCGATGCACATCGAATTGAGCCATCTTGTCAGCTCAGAGGGATGAATACTCATCAGCGAATGAGCCGTGTTTGGCGTTGAAGGCATTCCACATCGAAACGGTAGCCTCCACCGTATTTGCCTTGGCAAGACGCTGCTGTCGTTCGTGCTCAAGGTAGTCGGCCAGCAAGGACTCGACCACGCCGGAAAGGTTGTTGGTCAGGCCGCGTACCTGAACCACCAAATCTTCATTCAGGGTCAGATTTACCGGGCGTTTGCGGGCTTCGCTGTTGAATGTGGCTTTCATCGCATTCCTCCGATGCGCATTATATGCGCATCCGGATCAGGGTTCCACAACAAGGAGTGTGTTTCAGAGTAATGGTCGAGTGGCCGGAGGTGTCACCAATGTGCTACAGTCGTTGCAAATCTCAACTCCCTCGTGAGACGCCCATGAGCACGACAACCATACGCATGCCGGAAGACCTCAAGGCCCGCGTCGCGGCGGCGGCGAAGCGTTCCGGCAAGACGGCGCACGGCTTCATGCTGGAGGCGATTGCGGAGAAGGCTGAACAGGCCGAACTTCGCGCCGATTTCGATTCGGTGGCAGAGGAGCGCTATGCCCGCATCGTCGATTCGGGAAAATCGATTTCCTGGAACGAAATGCGCGTCTATCTGGAGCAGCGTCTGGCCGGCAAGTCCGTCAAGCGTCCGCCAGCCCGCAAGCTGGCGCGCTGAGGTTGCGTCGAGGTGTCGCGCATCGAGCTGGCGCCCGAGCTGCGGGACGATTTTGATCGCATCCTCGATCACCTCGCCGACTACCAGGTCGAAAACCCCGAATTGCGGATTCGGGAAATTGTGAATGCGTTCGACGTGCTGGAACACAACCCGAGGATCGGCCGCCCTGTTGCCAAGGGTAAGCGCGAACTGGTGATCGGCAGGCGGTCGCATGGTTACATCGCTCTGTATCGCTACATTGCCGAAATCGATACCGTATTCGTTCTTGCCATACGCAGCCAGCGTGAGGCAGGTTATGCGGAGCGGGAGCGGGGCAGCAAGGCGCCGTAGCCCGCGTCGATGTTGGCTGTCTTCAGCCCGCCGCCACTGCGTGCCTGCGCAGCGCGTTGACCCATGACTGCATCAAATCGCCGCAAGCGGCGCCGCCTTGAATCCGTCAGCCCCAGCCCAGCTCGCTGCGCACGATGGCGGCGCCGGCCGCCAGGGCATGCAGCTTGCCGCGGGCGACGGCGCGCGGCAGGGGCACCATGCCGCAATTGGTGCAGCCGATCAGTTGATGCGGCTTGACCCACTGCAGGGCGCGGCGCAGCGTCGCCGCGACTTCCTCGGGCGTCTCGATGCGGTTGCTGGCAACGTCGATGGCGCCGACCATGACGTCCTTGCCCGCCAGCAAACCGATCAGTTCCATCGGCACATGCGAGTTCTGGCATTCGAGGCTGACCTGGTCGATGCGGCTCGCCGCCAGCAGCGGGAAGGTCTGCTCGTACTGGCGCCATTCGGCGCCCAGGCCCTGCTTCCACTTGATGTTGGCCTCGATGCCGTAGCCATAACAGATATGCACCGCGGTCTTGCAGGGCAGCCCTGCGGCGGCACGTTCCAGCGTCTTCACGCCCCAGTCGCGGACCTCGTCGAAGAACACGTTGAAGGCCGGTTCGTCGAACTGCACGATATCGACGCCGGCCTCGGCCAGTTCGCGCGCTTCCTGGTTGAGGATTTCGGCGAAGGCCCAGGCCAGCTTCTCGCGGCTCTTGAAGTGATCGTCGTAGAGCGTGTCGATCATGGTCATCGGCCCCGGCAGGGTGAATTTGATCGGGCCGCCGGTGAGCAGGCGCAGGTGCCGCGCGTCATCGACGAACACCGGCTGCCGGCGCGACACCGGGCCAACCACCACCGGCACCTCGGCGTCGTAGCGGTCGCGGATGCGCACCGTCTTGCGCTTGTCGAAGTCGACGCCGTCGAGATGCTCGATGAAGGTCGTCACGAAATGCTGCCGGGTCTGCTCGCCGTCGCCGACGACGCTGATGCCGGCACGCAACTGGTCGTCGACGGCGAGCCGCATGGCGTCCAGCTTGGCCTGCTGCAGCGCCTCGCCGCTAAGCTGCCAGGGCGCCCAGAGCTTTTCCGGCTGGGCCAGCCAGGCCGGCTTGGGCAGGCTGCCGGCGATGGCAGTGGCAATCGGTTGGGTCATCTCGTTCTCCTTGTATGGGCTGCGGTACGGGGGCCGCCCCCGGCCGGGAATTATCCCCCGAATGGGATTTGCCGCAGCAATGCACTTGCCGCCCCACAGCCCCGCGACAGGCGACGGCCGCAGCCGGCGAACGGCAGCGGCAGCTTGCCGATGGCGGCAAGCCTCAGACTACCTGCGCCGCCGCCTGTCGCCGCAGGGCATTGATCCAGGACTTCTGGCACACGCCGCGGCGCTGCTGTTCGAGGTGCTCGCGGATGGTCTGACGCACTTCGGCCAGTTGCGACTGGCGTTCCTCGTTGATCGCGTCGCAGCGGATCAGGTGCCAGCCGAGTTCCGATTCGACCGGCTCTGACAGCGCCGCCTCGGGTAATGCGAAGGCTACCGCTTCGAGTTCGGCATAGAGTTGGCCGCGCGGCACGCGGCCGAGCACGCCGCCATTCATCGCGGTCGGGCATTCGGAATGCTTGAGCGCCTGTTCGGCGAAGCGCTCGGGATTCTTCAGCAGGCGTTCGCGGATCGCTTCGATCCTGTCGTGTGCTGTATCGCGCTCGTTGCCGGCAAGCGTTTCGTTGATGGTGATCAGGATGTGGCGCAGCTCGCGCGTCTCGGCGCGGCGGAAGCGGTCCTTGTGCATGAACCAGAAAATCTCGACCTCGGTGTCGCTGACCGCCGCGGCGCGGGCGCCGACTTTCTCCAGCACGGCCTCGACCACCATGTCGCGTTCCACGGCCTGACGCAGCGCCGCGGCGTCGAGGCCGATGCGTTCGAGGTCGGCGCGGAAATCTTCCTCGTTCTCGTAGCGGCTGCGGATCTCCGCGAGGCAGGCCTCGATCGAGGCCGCGGGCAGGATCACGCTGCCGGCCTCCGTGGTGCTCAGGATCAGGGTCTCGATTTCCTGCTGCTGTGCGGCGACGCTGGCGACACGCCGCCGCTCGTCGGCCGCCAGCGCTTCGAGCGGCTTCTTGAACAGCCGCTCGGCGAGCTTGAGCGCCAGGTAGACGCCGGCCGGCTCAGGCATCGGCGGCCTCCGCTTCGCTCAGCGCGGATTCGGGCACCAGCAGCGGGTTGCCTGCCAGGCAGTCGAAATGCACGTGGTAGAGCACGCCGCGGGCTTCGTCACGGTCGATGTTGAGCACCTCGCCGCGGCTGGCGACGGGCACCCGGACTTCGCCGCGGATCGCCAGCGCGCGCGCTGCGCGGACTTTCTGCCGCACCTCGAAGCGGCTTTCGATCCAGGGCTCGTCCGGTCCGATCAGTTCTTCCTCGCGGCAGCCGACGACGCGGCCCTCGTCGAGGAAATGCACCGAGTAGATGATCTGGTCCTGGAGGAAGGTGCCGACATTGCGCACATGGCCGACGCGGCCGCGGCGCACCAGCAGCTCGCCGGTGCCGATGCCGGGGAAGGTGCCGTCGTTGCGCACGTTGCGCGTCACGCGCACGGCATCGCCGTAATCCCAGCGCGGCAGCATGATCGGCTTTCTAACCCGTCAGCGATGACAGCGGCACGAAGGACGAACCCTCGGCCTTGCGGAACACCGCGAGCACTTTTTCCTGCTGCGCGCTGGAGTCGACGAAGTCCTCGTAGGCGCGCAGCAGCCAGCCGCGCCAAGCAAGGTACTCGGGCGTCTTGCCGGCCTCCTGCTTGGCCAGGTAGTCGTGATAGCGCTGCAGGATGTGCAGGCGGTTGACCTGGACCACGCGCGCGTCGAACGCTATGCCGAAGTAATCGAGAAATTCCTCGGCGCTGCCCAGGTCGGCCAGGTCGTCTTCAAAGCTGTCGGCTTCGCATCCCATGATGTGCTCCTGTCTCAAAGTGAAACTTCTTCGGTTTCCTGTGCTTGGCGCGTCGCGATGACGGCCAGCAGCGGAGCGACGGCAAGTACGTCGCGTTCGTCGATCTCGGCGATCTTGGCCAGGCGCAGGCGCGCTTCGTCGAGGCGGCCGAGGCGCAGCAGGATCACCGCCGATCCCTTCAGCGCCAGCAGGTGAAAGCGCAGCAGGCCCATCGAGCGCATCACCGCCTCGCCCAGCGCGACATGGCCGATGCTGCGCCAGCCGCCGACCAGATTCAGGCGCCGCGCGGTGACATCGAGCGCACGCTCGGCGACGATCAGCGCGTCCTCCATGCGGTGCTGGTAGAAGTAGTAGCGGTAAAGCGCAACCAGCACCGACAACTGCTCGGGCGCAAGGAAATAGGCGCGCAGCAGGTATTGCTCGGCGGTCACATGGCCGTAGTCATGGGCGGCCTGGACGATCAGCGCCTCGACTTCCGGCAGGCAGGGCTCGTCGAAGTAGAGCCCGTCCTCGCCGAGTTCCAGCAGGTCGAGGCCCTCAGCCACGGCCATGCTCCTCGCAACACAGTTCGCCGGCGGCGCAGGCAACGCAGCCCGCTACCTTGACCAGTGCCGGCAGGCCACGCAGCTCGCGCAGTTGTATTTCCAGCGTGTCGATGCGGTCGAGCAGGCACTGGATGGCCTTGCCCACCGGATCGGGGATCAGGTGGTGATCGAGGTTGATTGCCGTAGCGCCAGCGCCAACTCTTGGCAGGGATTCGATCGCGCCAACGCCGACCAGCCGCGCCGGAATGCCGATCGCCGTGCGCCCCGCCGGCACTTCGCCGACCACCACCGAATTGGCGCCGACCCGCGCGCCGTCGCCGATGCGGATCGCGCCGAGGATCTTGGCCCCGGCGCCGACCACCACGCCGGCGCCCAGCGTCGGGTGGCGCTTGCCCTGATTCCAGGTGGTGCCGCCCAGCGTGACGCCGTGGTAGAGCGTGCAGTCGTCGCCGATTTCGGCGGTCTCGCCGATCACCACGCCGGCGCCGTGATCGATGAAGAAGCGGCGGCCGATCATGGCGCCGGGATGGATGTCGACATTGGTCAGCAGGCGCGCGAGCCAGCCCAGCCAGCGCGCGCTGAAGCGCCAGCCATTGCACCACAGCCGATGCGCGGGGCGGTGCAAGAGCATGGCATGAAGACCGGGATAGGTCAGCACTACTTCGAGGCGTGAGCGCGCCGCCGGATCGCGCTCGAAGACGCAAGCCATGTCCTCGCGCGCCAGGGCGAGCAGGCCGGGGGCGGGTTCGACTTCGGCCGGCGCCAGCGCGAGGGTGGACGACATGGGCAGGCTCATGCGCCGGCTCCCAGCAGGGCCAGCAGGTCCGCATCCGTCGGTGGATGCTTGACATTCGCGACGAAGCCGCGCACCCGGCGCAGCAACTCGCGCGCGGCGGCTTCCGACAAGGGATGACCGAGTTCGGCCATCACCAGTTGCACCGCCCGCGCACCCGAATGCTTGCCCAGCACGATGCGATGGCGGCGCCCGACCAGACCTGGATCGAAGCCTTCGTAATTGGCCGGGTCCTTGATCAAGCCATCGACGTGAATGCCGGCTTCATGGGTGAAGGCGCCCTCGCCGACGATGCTCTTCTGCCAGGGCAGCGGCCGCCCCGAGGCAAGCGCGACGCGGCGCGAGATCTCGGGGAAGCCCTTCAGCTCGATGCCGGTGTCCATGCCGTGACAGACATGCAGGCCGAGTACGACTTCCTCCAGCGGCGCATTGCCGGAACGCTCGCCGAGGCCGTTGACCGTGGTGTTGAGGTGCGTGGCGCCGGCCTTCGCCGCCGCCAGCGTATTGGCCGTGGCCATGCCGAGATCGTCGTGCGCATGCATTTCGATTTCGAGGTCGCAGGCCGCGCGCAGCGCGGCGATGCGCTCGTAGGTGGCGAAAGGATCGAGCACGCCCAGCGTGTCGGCAAAGCGGATGCGCCGCGCGCCGGCGGCCTGCGCGGCCTCGGCGATTGCCGCGAGCAGGTCGTGATCGCCGCGCGAGGCGTCCTCGGCACCGACGCCGACCTCGAAGCCGAGGTCGCGCGCCAGGCGCACGTGCTCGCTGATCGAGGCCAACAGCCAGGATCGGTCTTTCTGCAATTTGGAACGCAGGTGCTGGTCCGAGGCCGGCACCGAGATGTCGATCAGTTGCGCGCCGAGATTCGCCGCCAGCAGGATGTCCGCGCGATGCATGCGGCTCCAGACCATCAGCCGCGCCTTCAGGCCCAGGGCCGCGACGCCGCGGATGCCCTCGCGCTCGGCCTCGCCCATGGCCGGAATGCCGATTTCCAGTTCCGGCACGCCCAGCGCATCGAGCCCGCGCGCGATGTCCAGTTTTTCGTCGAGACTGAAGGCCACCCCCGCCGACTGTTCGCCGTCGCGCAGGGTGGTGTCGTTGATGACGATGTGGGGTCGGTGTGTCGTAGTCATGGTGGTCAGGCCATGACTAGCAAGTTGGGTGCCGAGAAAAAACCTGCTTTAAATCAAATAAGTAAACAGACTCGGTGAGGAATTGTCGGGTTTGCGACGATATTCAAAGATCCAGTTGCAGCGTCGCCAGCCGCGCATACAGGCCGCCCTGTTTGCGCAGGTCCTCCGGGGTCCCCGTTTCGACGATGCGTCCGCGTTCCATCACCACGATCCGGTCGACCTTTTGCACCGTGGCGAGACGATGGGCGATGACCAGCGTGGTGCGGCCCTCCATCGCCGCATTGAGACCGCGCTGCACCAGGATTTCCGATTCCGCATCGAGGGCGCTGGTGGCTTCGTCGAGCAACAGCAGGGGCGCGCCCTTCAGGATGGCGCGGGCAATGGCGATGCGCTGGCGCTGACCGCCGGACAAGCGCGTGCCGCGCTCCCCGAGAAAGGTCTGATAACCCTCCGGCAGGCGCTCGATGAATTCGTCCACCAGGGCCGCCCGCGCCGCCTCCATGACCTCGGCATCGCTTGCATCGGCGCGGCCGTAGCGGATGTTTTCGAGGGCGTTGGCGGAAAAGATCACCGGGTCCTGCGGCACGATGGCGATGCCGCGACGCAGGTCGCGCAGGCTCAACTGCCGCAGGTCCTGCCCGTTGAGCCGGACGCCGCCGGTCGACACTTCGTAGTAACGCAGCAGGACCTGGAACATGCTGGTCTTGCCGGCGCCGGAAGGCCCGACCAGGGCGACGCTCTCGCCAGGGGCGATCTCCAGGCAGATGTCGTCCAGCGCGCGCGTCTGCGGCCTGGCCGGATAGGAAAAGCAGACATGGTCGAAGCTGATCGCTGCCTGCGCCGGATGCGCCGGCGGCAGCGGCGCCGGCACCTCGCGGATGGCGGTTTCGGCGTGCAGCAGTTCCAGCAGGCGCTCGGTCGCGCCGGCGGCGCGCATCACGTCGCCCCAGACCTCCGCCATGGTGCCCACGCCGCCGGCGACCAGCGCCGCATAGAGGACGAAGGACGCCAGTTGGCCGCCGCTCATGCTGCCTTCGTGCACCTGCCGCGCACCTATCCAGAGCACAAAAATGATGGTGCCCATCACCGCCGTGATGATCAGCACCGTCAGCGCCGCACGCACGCGGCTGCGGCGGATCGCGGTGAGGAAACTTTGCTCCGTGCGCTCGGCGAAGCGCCGGGTTTCCTGCTTTTCCTGGGTAAAGGCCTGCACCGTCGGCATGGCGTTGAGGATCTCGCCGGCCAGCGCCGAGGCATCGGCGATCCGATCCTGGGATTCGCGCGAAAGCTTCTTCACCTTGCGCCCGATGGCGATGATGGGCAGCGTCAGCAAGGCCATCAGGCCCAGGTTGAGCGAAAACAAATAGAAACTCGTGACGGCCAGCATGACCATGCCGCCGACGAACTGGAACAGGCTGCGCAGACCCATGGAAATCGAACTGCCGACGACGGTCTGGATCAGCGTCGTGTCGCCGGTCAGCCGCGACAGCACCTCCCCGGTCTGCAGGGTCTCGAAGAATTGCGGCGACTGCGCCAGCACGCGCGCATAGACGGCGCTGCGCAGGTCCGCGGTGACCCGTTCGCCGACCCAGGATACGGTGTAGAAACGCGCCGACACCACCAGAGCCCAGAATGCCGCCAGGCCGAACAGGGCGATGAAGTGCCCGTTCAGGCTCAAGGCGCCGAACAGTCCGCCCGCCGGCCGCTGCCCTGCCCCGAAGCCGAAATCGAGCAGGTCGCGAAAGGCCAGCGGCACCAACAGGATGGTCGCGGAACCCAGGCAAAGCAGCACGAAGGCCAGCGCGATGCGCGCCCGATAAGGCAGCAGGAAGGGCAGCAGGCCCGCCAGGAAGGACAGGCGCGGCGGTTTGCCGGGAGTTGCCGTTGGCATCCCGGCTAGCCCCGGCCCCGCGACGCCCGGAAGCCGTCGAGCGCCTGGCGGGCATCGGCAATCAGGGCATGCGGCGGCCGCATGCCGTCGAGGACGATGTCCGCGCCGGCGGCCACCCGCTGTTTCTGCAACTGCAGGATGGCGCGCACCTGTTCCGTGTATTGGTCCAGGTAGGCATCCAGCCAGCGCAGGAATTCGCGCGGATCTTCAGTGTCGTCGGCGAGCGCCTGCGCGGTGAATTCCCGCAGCTTGCGCGCCAGCGCGACGTCGAGCGGAATGTCGAGCCAGATCACGGCGTCGATCAGATCGGCGGTCTCGGCATAGGCGCGGCCGAGCGGCATTTCCAGGATCACGTAGTCGCCGGGCAGGATCATTTCGCCGCCGGCGGGATCGCTCACCGGTTCCCCGCGCTGCAGGGCCTGCACGGCGGACAGCAGGCCCGGCGCGCGCAGCTGGTTGAAATCGGCGCCCGCCGCCAGCCAGCGGGCCAGTTCCTCCGGCGTTTTCCGGGTGGCGAGTTCGTAGTGATCGAAATGCAGCGTCGACGCGCCGTTCAAGGCCTGCGCGAGACCCTTGACCAGGGCAGTCTTGCCACCGCCGATGGGCGCCGCGACGGCGATGATGAAGGTCATCCGGCTTGCTCCGGTCCGCGCCTTGCCGCCTTGCGCCGCGCGATTCGCGGCAGTGGATCAGCCGCGCGGATCATAGTAAATCGTCATGAAGTCGCGTCCGTCGCGACTCAGGCCGCCCGACAGGTGTCCCAGTGTTTGGTCCGCGATGCCGCGCCACAAACCTGCAAACTCCTCCGCGGGGAGCGCGTAGTGGCGGGACATTGCGATCAGTTGCGGCTCGATCTCCCGCAGCTTGAAATCGGCGGCATGGAAATTGAGGTCGAAGGACGCGCGCGGATTGCCTTCCTCGCTGACCTCCAGATACATCAATTTCTCGCTGGTTCGTGTTGCCGCCAGCCCGACCAGTTGCCGCGCCAGCCCGAATGCGGGATGAGCGTCGTCGCGGTAGATGCCGGCAATCCGCTGCAGCGTCTGCTCGCGCGACAGGCGCAGAAAGCAGCGGTAGTCGGCCACGGCGCGTCGGCTGTGGTCCAGCGCATCCCACTTGAAGGCCCGATGCAGCAGCACCGACTCCTCGCCGCCGGCCCGCGCGCTATCCAGCCGCTTCCAGTACTCCAGGTAAAGCTTGAACAACCCGCTGCCCTGACCTTCCTCGAAACCGAAATGAATCGTGTCGGCCCCGCCCAGTTCACGCTGCAGGCGCGAATGAAAATCGTCGGGCATGTCGAGTTCGTCGCAGAGGGCAAACAGCTTCGGCGGCGCCATCTGCGCGGCCGGTATGCCGACCAGGAAGCGGTTTCCGAGCAGCCGCCCTGCGCTCATCTTGAAGGACTTTTCGTAGCCTTCGAGCGGCTCGGTCAGCAGGCGGGCGAGCAGGCGCCCTGCCCTCGCAGCCGGCGCCGACACCGGCGCTGCCGCATCGCGGCCGGATGCGCTCATCGGGCCGGGAAACGGACCCTGCATTTGATGCCGGCCGGGACCTTGTTGCCTGGGTTGGCGAGTTCGAGGCGAACGCCAAAGGTTCCGCTGGCGGCGTCGATGACCCGGTCGACCACCACCACCCTGGCCTTGTACACGCCGCTCAGCAGCGGATCGAGTCTGACTTCGGCTGCCATGCCCGGCCGGATGGCGCCGAACAGTTCGACCGGCGCTATGACTTCGACATTGAGGGGATCGATCTGCGCGATCCTGAGTATCGGCCTTTCATTGGCGACGCGCTCGCCGGGGCCGAGAAAGCGTTCGACCACCACGCCGTTGAGCGGACTGCGTATCGAGCGTTGTTCGAGCACTTGCTGCTGCTGCTTGACTTCGAGCCCGGCGATCCGCGTCTGGGTTTCGATCTCGTCCTTTTCGTTGGCCGAAATCAGTTCCTTGCTGAACAGTTCCTTGTTGCGTTCGACCTTGCGCTTGCCGAATTCCTCCTGGGCCATGCGCAATTCGAGATTGGCCGCTTCCACGGAAGAATTCAGGCGCGCCACCACCTGCCCCTTGCCAACCGCAGATCCGCGATCGACCAGCACCTGGTTCAGGGTGCCTTCGACCGGGCTGCCGACATTGGCGACCAGGTGCGGTTCGAGCAGGCATTCCATCTCGTCGCCGAGCTTCTTCCCGGTATTGCCGCTCTGCACGGCGATCATCGGCCGTGGCGGCGCGACGGATGCGACGCCCGGCCGCGGTGGCGGCGGCAGGTCGGCGGCCTGGGCCGCTGGCAGGCTGAGCTGCAATAGCGCCGCCGTCAGGACCGCGATGGATAGTTGCTGCATGTGCTTTTCCTCATGTGGCTATTCGGGTCTGCCCGAGAAGGACAGAATATCGCCTTGCTGCTTGTCGGACTTGAGCAGTTTGCGCCGGACTGCGGATTGCGTTCTTTCGGTGCGCCATTGCACGTAATCGATGAAGCGTTTCTTCGCCGCCTGGGCACTTGGGCCGTCGCTGAGGATAAGGCGGCGCAGCAGCCATTCCAGCAAACCGCCCCGGAATGGCAGCACCACCGGATCTTCCAGTGACAGGATGGCCTCGAAATGGCCCGGATCGCCCTGGCGCGCGCAACGCCCGCCCAACTGGCGGTCAATGCGCCCGGCTTCATGACGTTCGGACAATATGACATGCAGGCCGCCCCGTTCCTCGACGCCCGGTCCGAGCTTGATGTCGGTACCGCGTCCGGCCATGTTGGTGGCGATCGTGATGCGGCCGAGATCGCCTGCCGCGGCGACGATATCCGCTTCCTCGTGGTCCTGCTTGGCGCTCAGCACTTTATGTTCGATTCCGCGCTCGCCAAGCAGCCGGCTCGCCACCTCGGACGCCGCCACGGAGCGGGTACCCAGCAGCACCGGCGTACCCATGGCGTTGAGTTCGGCGACCCGATCGGCGATGCAGCGCCATTTTTCTTCCTCGGTGTCGAAAATCCGATCCGGCACGTAGATCCGCTTGCTCGGACGATGCGTCGGCACCGGCACCACGGCCAGGCCGTACACGGTGCCGAGTTCGTCGGCCACTTCCCGCGCGGTTCCGGTCATGCCGGACAAATGCAGGTAACGGCGGAAGAAGCGCTGGTAGCTGATGCGCGCCAGTGGTTCCTTGCGCGAAGTGAGTTCGCAGCCTTCCTTGGTTTCGATCAGTTGATGCAGGCCCTGCCCCCACGATCTGTCGGCCATCACGCGTCCGGTGAATTCGTCGACCACCTGGATTTTTCCTTCGCGCACCAGATAGTGCTCGTCGCGGACGAACAGCCTGAGCGCGGTCAGTGCCTGGGTCACCAGTTCCTCGCGGCGCAGGGCGCCGGCCCAGACGCCGCCAAAGGATTTACAGAGGTCGATGATGCGCTGGTGCCCGGCTTGCGTCAGGGCAATCCGCCGCTCGGCCTTGATGATGAGGTAGTCGTCGCTGACGACGAGTTGCTCGGCCAACTGGAGCGCCTGGCGCGCCACCAGAGCTTCGTCGTCGGTCTTCACCTCGGCGGAGATGATCAGCGGCGTACGCGCCTCGTCGGCCAGCACGCTGTCGGCCTCGTCGACGATGGCGAAATTCAGTCCGCGCAGCAGCAAGCGCCGGA
Source organism: Pseudomonadota bacterium (assembly GCA_043826925.1). Classification (GTDB taxonomy): domain Bacteria; phylum Pseudomonadota; class Gammaproteobacteria; order Burkholderiales; family Rhodocyclaceae; genus Sulfuritalea. The sequence continues at coordinate 7,844 of JBDRPN010000028.1, read as the reverse complement.
TACGGGCATCGGCGCCATAGAGCTTTTCCAGCTTGAGGTGCAGCGAACTCGAACTTGATCCAAGCAGGATGCGATCGCGCAGGTAATCGAAGACCACGGTCTTGTTGGTGCAATACACGACATCGGCCCGATAGGCACGTTGCCGCGTCGCTTGGTCCATGTCGGCGGTAGCCGCCGCGACGCTTACGCCGAGTGCCTCGTAGATCGGTCGCATCAGTTCGCAATCGCGGGCGACCAGGTAATCATTCACCGTGATGACGTGCACCGGAATCCCCGCCAGTGCCGCCGTACAGGCTGGCAGGGTGGCGGTGAGGGTCTTGCCCTCTCCCGTGTGCATTTCGGCAATCATGCCGTTGATCAGCACCCAGCCACCGATCAGTTGCACGTCGAAGTGGCGCATGCCCAGCAACAGGTCGGCTGTCTTCCGGACCAGGGCAAACGCATTGGCGACAAGTTCGTCGCGCAGTCCGTCACGCCGTAGTTGCCGCTTGAGTTCGCGGGCCGCCTCGCGCAAGCCATCCCGATCCAGGCCCTCGTAGTGCCCGGCAACCAGGGCGACCCGGTCGAGAATGGAGTTGATGCGCCCGGGTCGCGCGCGCAAGGCGCGGCGGATGCGTCCGGTCGCAGCGACGCCGAGGCGATCGAGCCATTCGTCGTTGCCGATCTCGCCCTGTTCCGGGTAGATCTGGTCAAAAGTTGGCGCTGGCGCCACGGCGTCAAACATTGAAGCGCTTGAGAAAGACACGCCGGGCTTCGCGATACCACTGATCGGCCAGCGGTTCCGGCTGATGTTCGAAACGAACGTAAATGCGTCCGCCGATATAGTTTGTCGGCGCGCCGGCGGATAGATCGAGATCCAGAATGAAGAGCTTTTCCAGCGCCTTGCTGTCGCCCGGCTTGCTCGGATCGAGACCGATCTTGCCGCCACCCTGAAGACTCAGGGTCATGCTCGGCAGTTCATCCGTCGCGGCCGGCACTTCGCGCTTGATCTGCGCCTCGAACGGTTGCCCCACGCTCCCCGCCGGACGAATCTCGACCTTGCGCGTGCGCTGGCTGACAAGATTCTCGGCCGACTGCGCGACCACGACGCGCACGCGGCTGGCGGCACTGTTGGTAACGTAGGCGAGGATCTCGCCGCGCTGGGTGAATTTTCCCGGGGCATTCGGCACATCCTCCATGACGAAAATGCCGTCCGACCGACTGCGCACCTGCAGGTCGGCCTGGCGCTTGTAGGCGAGTTCCAGCGCGGCGAGCAAGTGGGACTTTTGTTCGTTGATCATGTCGGCCTGAACCCGCTTCGAGATGATCGACGCGTTGTAGCGGGCCTCCAGTTCGTCGAGCTGGGCCTGAAGAACCCGGGTACGCGCGGCAAGCTCGGGATCTTCGCATTCGATGAGGACATCGCCGCGACGAACCTGCTGTCCGGGCTTGGCGACGACTCGCGTGATGAAGCCATCGACGGTGCTGCGCACCATGGCCTCCTCGGGCGCCCAGATGACGCCTTCGGCCTGCGTCGAGGACGGCGCCGGAACCCAGGCAAAGATCACCAGGACCAGAAGCGCGATGACGCCGCTCGATAGCAGCGCGCGTTGCCGATGGCTATCGAGTTGGGGACTGGCGAAAAGATAGTGAAGTTTCTTCACCGCGGGGATCACCAGCATCGTGGCAAAGGCCCAGATTGCCAGTACCACGCCGAGAAAAAAGAACTGGCTGGCGACCAGCAGGGCGATGGACACCATCATGAACATGCGATAGGCAAACGAGCCGATTGCATAGAACACGAACCATCCCGGTTCGCCGCGAGCGGCCGTCGGCGAGCGTCCGCCTTCCAATCCGAACAGGTAGCGATTGACCAGATAGCCGAGATACTCATTCGAGCGCTGCGCCAGATTGGGAATTTCCAGCCAGTCGGCAAGGATGTAGTAGCCGTCGTAGCGCAGCAAGGGGTTGGCGTTGAACAGCAGGGTCGAAACACCGGCAACCAGAATCACGTCGTAGGCAATGGCACGCTCGATCCCCGGTTCGAGGTTCACCCAGGCGAAGACCGCGAGCGCAGCGATGAATATTTCCAACAGCATGCCGGCAGCGCCGACCAGCATGCGGCTGCGTTTGTCGCGAAACGCAGTCGCGCTGGACGCATCGACATAGGGGATCGGCATCAGCACCAGCAACATGATGCCCATCTCATGCACTTCACCACCGTCGATCTTGGTCGCAATGGCGTGGCCGAGTTCATGAAGGGCCTTGATCAGTGGAAACACGAACCAGATCAGCAGCAGGTTTTGCACCGAAAACACCCGGTCGATCACATCGCCGGACAATTCGGTCCAGTGCATGGCGATCAGGATCACAGCCCAGCCGACGACCGCAAACCAAAGGGCTGTTCCCCGCCAGCCAAGCAGCGGCCTGATGAATGGCATCAGCCGGTTGAGCATGCGGTCGGGATCGAACAGCGGGATGCGCAGCGAAAGCGGATTGCCCAGGTACTGCTTCCAGCGCATGCGCACATGCTTTACGCGTCGTTGCTGCAGTTCCTTGAGGTCGGGCGGCGCGTCGCTTTGCAGGACGTCGGCGCGATGCAGATCCGAAAGCAACTTGATGACTTCGTCCTGGGTTGGCACTTCGTCGCCGAGCCGGTCGCAGGCGATGTCCCAGATCTCCTGAAGGGTACGCCGTCCGTCCATCAGGCCGATGATCAGGTTGGCCACCGGGGTGAAGCGATGGAACTTTCCCGTCGAATGGTTTTGCAGCACATACCAGACGCTGTCGCGGTATATATGGCGGTGTATCTGCGCATGGTTGCGCAGGCGCGGACGGATCGACGCCACGCGATACCAGGAGGTGCTGAACAGGGATTGGCTCATGGCCTCGCCTGCGGGATGAGTACTAGAACCAGGACCATAGCGTCAGACGCAGCCAATCGACGAATTTGTGGGTCCAGATCCAGATCAGCTTGCGCTTGCCGGCTTCAACCTTGCCCACGCCCTCCATGCCGGGTCGCAAACGATCCGAGCTGCGCGCCAGCATGGCTTCGACGCGGAAATAGCTGCGCCCTTCGCGCGCCACGGCGACCGGCGTGACCTGGGTGACGGTCAGCGGGAAGACTTCGCCCGGAATCGAGGTGAGTGCCAGCGAGCCTGCCTGACCATCGGCCACCGAAGTAATGTCGCTTTCATCGACTTCCAGGATTACCCGGTAGGCGTTGAGCGGTGCGACCTCGAACAGCACCTGACCGCGACGCACCGTGCTGCCGAGCGACTGGTGCAGATCGCCGCTGACGACGATGCCGGCAAAGGGGGCGGCAACTTGAGTGCGCGAAAGCTGCTCCACGAGCAGATTCATCTGGGCATCGGCCTGCTGCACCTGCGACAAGGTGATGCTGCTCTGGGCCCGGTCGTGCTGGGCGACGGCCTCCTGATACTGCTTGGCGTATTGCGAGCGCTGGCTGGTCCATTTGTAGTATTCCAGTCGCAGGTCACGGTCATCGAGTGTCGCCAGCACGTCGCCCGCGGCAACCACGTCACCGGCGCGATGCATTGCGCTTGCCACATAGCCGTCGAAGGGTGCCACCAGCACGCGCCGCACCGCGCCCTCGAGAGTGGCGTTTGCCGCGACGCGATGTTCGCCGCTGGCAAAGCTGAAGAACACGGCCAGCAGCATCGCCACGGACGCGGCGAGCTTGCGTCCGAAGTGTCGCGGACCGATGATCTTGCGCAGCTCCCCCTGCGCCGCATCCTTGATGCGGGCCGCCAGAAGACGCTCGTTCAGGCGCTTGGCCTCGAGCACCCGCGAGCCGAGAGCGACTACCGCCTGACACAGCTCCACTGTCGCCGCATCGAAAGCCTGGTCACCCGATCGCTCGAAGGTAAAGGCTCCGGTAGTCAGCTCACCGGCGGTAAACGGTATGGTGAGCACATGGTCGCTGCCGAATTGCCGCGCCAGCGCCGTGTGATCCCGGGTGACCAGCGTTTCGTCGTCACGCACCGGCAGCACCATGATCGAACGCTGGTCGAGCGCCTCGTCCATGGCCATGCCGATAGCCCGAATCAAGTTCATTCGTTCACCGAACTCGGCGCTGTGCGAGACCGCCACGACATGCGTGTTGCGCTCCCGCACAAAGCCGATGCTGACCCGGTCGCAATCGAGTCGAATGGCTAGATCCGTTGCCAGGGCCTGGGCGGCGGATTGAAAACCATCTTCCGCCAGAGCCGATGCCACCATGTCGAGCGTGGCCATAAGACGCTCACGGGTTTTCTGCTCGTCTTGCGACTGCTCGCGTCGCAGAACGGCCTCAAGGCCGCCACAGCCCCAGCGCAACTGCTGCAACTGCTGCAGCAACTCGGATTCCTGCCGGGCCGAGCTTTCGACGGCAACCAATCCGTGCAAATGACCGCCCACCAGCACGGGCGACGCTACAACCGCGTGCGGATGCTTGCTGACGATCAGCGGACGTCGCTGTGCCAGGGCATTGTCGGCCACTTCGGCCATCAACGCGGTGGCGGCCTGACCCGGAGGCCAGACGCTTACCGGAACATAGGGACCCGTGTCGGGCGCGCCGAGAACCAGAACGCCGTGCAATGCGCCATCGATTTGCGAACACTGCAGCGCCAACCACGCCTGGCCAGCCGCTTCTACTGAAGCGCAGTTCGACCAGGCCTGCCAAAGCAGATCCGCATCGCTTGCCGTGGCATCAACGGACGACTCCGCATCCAGCACAGGGGAAGGCAGGTGGGGGTTCAACGATTCTTTAACGTGAAATACATCGCCAAGCGCGACTAGTCGGGTTCGAGCGCAGCGAGCCAATTTGTAGCCTCCCCGTGAGGGGAGGATGGGAGGGGCGGGCATATTTGCCAGCCTGAGGCATTGCGACGTCACGGTATTTCATGATGCGGGGTGGTCCATCGGAGCCATGAGCGTTTACTTGGTGATCAAGGGGGCACGGCGCAAGGGCCGTGCCCCGATTTACAGGTGGACGTCGCTATGCTCAAGCGTCGGTTTTGAGTTGTCCGTAACGTGCCTCATATTCCGTGAGTACGCGATCGAGCAATCCCGCCAAACGCTTTGCGGCGTAGGGGTTGAGTACGATCCGATCGGAAAGCAACACCTTCACTTCCTTCTGCGCCGAATGCCATGCCTGGTTGGCGCCAAACAGCAGGGTGATTTCTTCGCGTGACCCAAGCACGTTACAGACGTTCGAATAGGACGTATTCATGCGCGAATCATCCCAAACAACCTTCTGCACGTCGCTCGCCTGCTTCGTGGTTTCAGTTGCCACTGTTTCTCCGGTATTGCTCTTGGCCATATTTCATCCTCAGTTTGATTTCTGCGATCCTGCAGTGCTGGCAATTTCCTCGCCCTTGACCGGCTGTGGCTCGACTTCGCTGCCCCAGTCGATAACAGCACGGCTGGCTATCTTATCGCCATAGTGGGCGTTTTGGACGCTCGAATGCAAGCCGTATCCGCTGTCCATCCATTTCTGCGCGGTCTTCTCGATCGCGCCCGACGGCAGCTTGCGGTCGGATTCGGGACGAGGCCGGGCACGGCGATCAAGCAGCACCTCGGGCTTGCCCTGATCGGCGCCCGCGGTACGCAGCCACTGCCCACGGCGCGCATCGCCGCTTATCCCCTTAGTCCCTTCAATCCCTGAAGCCGCCTTAGCCGGCTGCGCGCGCTTGTCCAGGACCCGCGAATACCAGGATTGGGCTCCGAGCAGGCCGGCCAGCAGCATTTCCATGGGTTTGCCGCGTCCTGCTGCGATATCTGCTTCTGAGGCCGCCGGCGCCATATCCCATGAAATGAGGCCAACTCCAGCAGGGCGCTGATCTCCGGACTGCTGCGGACGCGGTACGCCGTCGAGTTCGTCAGGCAGTTCGGCGCCAGGAGGCAATTCGTCCGATCCGGTCGGCGGGGTCCGCGGTGAGTCTTGCGGATTGGGCTGCTCACCGGAAGGCGGTGTCGTGCCGGCATCGGGCTCGGTTGGCGTCTCGCCCTGCCCCTGCCCGCGAGGCTGCTCGCTGCTTTCGCCAGTCTTGCCGCCCTCGCCTTGGAGCACTTCGCCCTGACCGCCGGCGCCACGCCGCCTGCCTGAAGTTTCGCCCAACTCTTCCGATGCGCCGCCTTCGAATGCACCACCACCTTGAGTTCCAGGTGCTCCACCGGTTTCGCCGGCCACCGCTGCGGCCGATTGCACACTGGCGCCGTTGTGAGTGAATTCGTAGCCGGATATGCTGCTCAGCGTCACGAAATCAGCCAGGAGCACGGTAACGGTGGAGGTGGCACCGGTGGTGGCCGGCTCTGGCTCGCTGGCAACATAAACCGTACCCACCGGGATGGTGTTGCTCGGGGTCGTGGTGTAGGTAAACAGTTCCTCCTGTATCTGGGCGATCAGGTCTGCCGTGCCCGGCGAGTATCGAATGAACGAGGTTACGAAACCCGAAGGATCAAACGTGACGCTGCCGTAATCGCCAGCGAGGATGTCGTTGGTCAGGTTTCCGACAATCATGTCCAGTTCGGCACCGCCGAAGATGACGTTCTGTCCGCCGCCGCCATTGATCTGATCCAGGGTGCCGGTCATCGCATCAAGAGTCTCGACGAGACGGAGAACGCCGCCGGTGGAGTAGCTTACCCGTCCGCTATCCCCGATCATCAGGTCCTGCCCACCTCCCCCGAGGAGGTTGTCGGCGCCGCTGCCGCCGATCAATACCCCACTGCCGTCCCCGGAAGACAGGAAATCATTGTCGCCAATCAATGGATCTGTGGTTTCGACACCTGCCAAGATACCCGCAGCGTCGAACGTCACGAAGCCATTGTCGCCAAGCAACGCATCCTTGCCGGGGCCTGTCGTCACGCTGTCGTTGCCCACGCCGGCGAGAACTACCGTGTCGCCGCCCACCGCGGTTATGACGTCAGAGTCGCCCACGCCCGGATTGGTCGTCACGATTCCGCCCAAAACGCCGCTCGTGTAATAACTCAGGCTTGCGTTATCGCCGGACACGTAATGGGTACCGGTGGCAACCGAAACGGTATCGGCACCGACCCCGCCTACAATCGTCTTGGTGCCGTCGGCGGATGTAATCACATCGTTCCCGCCGAGCATTGGCATCGTGCTGTCAATGGACTCGAACAAGGTTCCGGTTGCGTTCATTGTCACCGTACCGCCATCGCCAACTATCGTGTCGGTACCCGTGCCGGTAGTGATCGCATCGCTACCCGTGCCGGTCAGCACGACATTGTTGCCGTCGCCCAAGGTAACGGTATCTCCGCCACCGGTAGTCGCCACCGTGTCTGTCGTCGTATAGCTGAGTGTGTTGCCGGCGCCGGTTGCGCCCAGCGTCACGTAAGTCACCGCGCCATTGTCACCAAGCACGGTATGGTTGCCCGTCGCCATGGTGACGGTATCGGCGCCGTCACCGCCGACCACGGTCTTGTCACCCGTGCCGCCGCTAATGACGTCGCCACCGCCCAGATCCGTGATCGTGCCGCCAGTCGTACTCTGCGAATTGCTGGCCACCTGAGCAAAATTGTTGCCTTCCGCATCCATCTGGACGAAGCCGTTGTCGCCCAGAATCGTGTCATTGCCGGCACTCGTGTTGATGATGTCTGCGCCCATGCCACCCAATACGGTGTTGTTGCCATCGCCCAGCGTGATGGTGTCGATGCCGCCGGTAAGCGCGAGGATATCGGTGGTTTCGTACAAGAGCGCCTTGCCCTCGCCCACCAGGTCCATGGCGACGTAGGTGACCATGCCGTTGTCGCCGATGACGACGTGATCGCCCGTGGTGAAGGTGATCTGGTCGTTGCCGTCACCGCCGAAGGCGCGCTTGTCGCCGGTGAGGCCGGTGATG
>JBDRPN010000027.1:0-11680 GCA_043826925.1 Pseudomonadota bacterium | reverse complement strand
CTAGGGAAACACTGAACAAGCCGCCGCAAAAAACAGCGACAAACTGAAATCGAGACGAAACTGTGACGGAAATGCCATATTCATTGGATATCCGGTCCCTTCAAGGGCAGATACGGGGGAATTCCCCCTTGTCTTGCTCATGCTGGACGCACCTCTCCCGTCAATGGTCGTCCCCACTTGCTGACGTTGAGCATCGCCAGCATGGCGAAGGCGCGGTTGGCGTTCTTCGCCAGACCGCGATAGCGAACTTTGGCAAAGCCCCACAGGCGCTTCAAGGTCAGGAACGGATGCTCGACCTTGGATCGCACGCTGGACTTGCGGCGGTTGGTGTCCTTGTCGGCCTCGGTCAGCGGGCTGTTCCGATAGGCGCGCTTGTTGGTGAAGTCCTTTGCCTTCGGCGCGATGACCTTCAACCGCTCACGCTGTTCCTTGCCCCGGTAGGCACTGTCGCCGTAGAAGCGCGTCTCTTCGCCATGCAGCAGGTTCGGTACCTGGTGACTGTCATGAACGTTGGCGGCCGTGACGCTGGCGCTATGGACCAGACCGGTCTGGCTGTCGGTGCCGATGTGCAGCTTCATGCCGAAGTGCCACTCGTTGCCCTTCTTGGTTTGGTGCATTTCCGGGTCGCGGCTCTTCTCCTGGTTCTTGGTCGAGGGCGGAGCGGCAATCAGGGTGGCATCGACAATCGTGCCGCCGGAGAGCTTCATGCCGTTGGCCAGCAGCAATTCGCCGATCTTGGCGAACATGGCGGCTCCCAGATCGTGACGTTCCAGAAGATGCCGAAAGTGCAGCAGGGTCGTGGCGTCCGGCACCCGCTCCCGGCCCAGGTCGATGCGGCAGAAATCGCGAAACACGGGGACATCGTAGAGGGCGTCTTCACAGGCTTCGTCGGCCAGGTTGAACCAGTTGGCGACGCAGTACATCCGCAGCATCCGCTCCAGACCCACCGGCGGCCGCCCATTCCCGGCCTTCGGGTAGTGCGGTTCGATCACGGCGCAGAACTCGGCCCACGGCATCAGACGGTCCATGCGCGCCAGAAACTCCGCCTTGCGCGTCGCCCGGTTGTGCTTCTCGAATCCTCGTGTCGCCGCCAGCGTCATCTGCTTCATCGTCTTATCCCTTGTGATCAACACTCTTTGTCTGACCCAATGACAAAGAGATCGTTCACAGTGTTTGTACCTTATTCAGTGTTTCCCAAGACAAAAGCTTCAAAACGCTTGCCTAAAGTGGGGAAGCCCTTGTAGTGAAGTCATCCGCCTAAAAGATGGGGGAAAAATCATCAATGAGGCAGTAGAAAGAAATCGACGATGCGGGTTCTCAGTTTTCATCAGTAGCTTAGTCAAATTTAGTGGAGCCTAAAAATCGAGGTCTATACCGGCGCGTATCGAGGCTTGCAAAGCACTGCCTACAGGACGAACCAAGCTGCAGGAATCACATCGAATACCGCGGTTTGCACACCGAAAGTACTTACGTCGATTGGATTAAACGATTTATCCGGCATCTTGGCAAGTGCATCGGAATCCCTGCCGTGGCCCTAAATCGTCGTGTCGCCAGCGCCAACTTTCAGGAAGTCGGCGGGACTCGCGCGACGCAAGACTGCTCTTGCTCAGACTTCGATCCGCCCGACCTTGCTGCGCTGGTGGCGGTTGTTGGCGATCAGGGCGATCAGCACGATGGCGGCGCCCATGAGTTCGAGGGTGCCGGGGATGCGGCCCTGGGCGATGGCGATCAGGTAGGTGATGACGGGGGTGAAGTTGGCGAAGAGGCCGGCGTTGAGGGGGCCGAGCTTGGCCACGCCCATGTTCCAGAACAGGATGCCGAACACCGAGACGCAGAGGATGATGAAGGCGAGCTGCGGCCAGACGGCGAGTAGTTGCTCGGTGCGCGGCGGCTGGCTGTGGCCGGCCAGGGTGGCGATGGCGACCGCGGCCATGATGGCGAACCAGCCCAGCGCGCAGGACAGCGCGGTGTAGCGCACCGGCGACCAGCCGGGGAACTGCTGCCCGCCCAGGGTGTAGGCGGTCCAGAACAGCGAGGCGAGGAAGACCAGGCCGTTGCCCCGCGCGTCGCCGCCGGTCAGGCGCGCGAGTTCGCCCGAGGTGATGACGAACAGTTCGCCGACCAGCGCCAGCGCGATCGCCGCGAGCGTGAAGTTGTCGGGCCGGCGATGGCTTCGCCACCACTGGAACAGCGCGACCTGGATCGGGCCCAGCGCGAGGATCATGCCGCTGATCTCGGGGCGCGTCAGCTTGAGGCCTTCGAACAGGCAGACGCCGAAGCCGGCGAAGCCGACGCTGCCGAACAGCACGATTTTCCAGAACTGGCCTTCGGTGGCGAGCGCGGCGCGGCCTTCGCGCACCCAGAGCAGGCCGATGAAGATGAGGGCCGCGGTGCCGTAGCGCATCGCCGTCAGCCAGTAGGGATCGACCATTTGCAGCGCCGATTTGCCGACCGGCAGGAAGCCGCCCCAGATGGCGATCACCAACAGCATGTAGAGCGTGCCGCGGCGGTGGTCCCTGTGTGCTTGTTGTGCTTGCGTCATAGCTGCAGCGTGCCGCCGGCCAGGTGCCGCGACTGCGCGAGGCGGGCCAGGGTCGGCAGCAGGTTGAGTCCGCTTTCCTGCTTCAGGCGCTTGGCGGCGACCTTGAGCTCGTCAAGAGTTGGCGCTGGCGACCCGCCGACGGCGCCCAGCGCGATGGCATTGCCGCTGTCGCAGGAGGGAAAGGCGATGGCGCGACCGGCGAAGGCTTCTTCCAGGCGCTTGACGCTCTTGCCGAAATCCTTGCGCCGCGACAGCAGGTTCACGCACAGCAGGCCGTCGTCGGCGAGCCGGGCGCGGCAGTCGAGATAGAAGGGCAGGGTGTCGAGGCGGCCGGTGCGGGCGTCGGCATCGAAGCCGTCGACCAGGATCAGGTCGTAGCGCTGTCGGCTTTCGATGACGAAGTCGGCGCCGTCGCCGTAGCGGATGTCGATGCGCTGCTCATCCTCGGGCAGCTTGAAGAACTGCCGCGCGGCGGCGGCCACGCGCGGTTCGATTTCGACCACCGTGAGCTTCGCCTGCGGCCGGTGGCGATACAGGAACTTGGTCACCGAAGCCGCGCCCAGGCCGACCTGCAGCACCTTGCGCGGCCAGTCGGCGCCGTGCAGCAGCAGCGGCACCATCATCTCGCGGGTGTAATCGAGTTCGAGGGCAAAGGGCCGCGCGATGCGCATCGCGCCCTGCACCCAGCTCGATCCGAAATGCAGGTAGCGGACGCCGGCTTCCTCGCTGATGTCGATGTTCAATGGAGAATGCGGCCCGCGGGCGGGAACAGCTCGTCGACGATCTCGGGCCCGAAGCGGTATTCGTGGCCGCAGATTTCGTCCTCGATGGCGATCGCCTCGGCATCGGCGAGCATGGATTCGACTTCCTCGCGGCCCAGCGAGAGCAGCATGTTGCGCACCTTTTCCTCGTCGCGCGGGCAGTGCCAGGCGGCGGGCCGCGGCGGGTAAAGGCGCACGCTTTCCTCGGCGAACAGCCGGGTCAGCAGGATTTCGGGCGGCAGCGCGAGTTCTTTGGGGCGCACCGTGGCCGCCAGCGTTTCGATGCGGTTCCAGCCGTCGGCGTCGCGCAGGTCGGCGCCCGGCAGCTTCTGCAGGAACAGGCCGCAGGCGGTGTCGGCGGTCGCCGCCAGCCACAGCCGCGCCGGCTGCTGCTCGGACTGCGCCAGGTAGTGCTCGAAGATCGTCGCCAGGGTGTTGCCCACCAGCGGCACCACGCTCTGGTAGGGCGTCTGCGCCGACTGCGGCTGCAGGGTCAGCACCAGGCGGCCGTCGCCGAGCAGGTCGGCGACGCCGGCGATATGGGCTTCGGCGTCGGCCGCCAGTTCGCTTTTCGCCATGCCGCGCAGATGCAGTTGTTCATTGCAGTCCATCACCAGCATCGACACCGGGCCGTGGCCCTGTACCTGGAAGCTCAGGCGTCCGGGCGTCTTCAGGTTGCTGCCGATCAGCGCCGTGACGGCGGCCAGCTCGCCGAGCAGGTCGCGCACCGGCGCCGCATAATTGCGTCGCGCGGCGATCGCCGCCCAGGACGGGCCGAGCTGCACCAGCGCGCCGCGGATGTCGAGGTCTTCGAGCAGAAAGCCGTGCACCGCATCCATCGGATTCCTAGCGCACGAAGCTGTCGAACATGGTCGGGTCGAAACCCACCAGGTATTGCCCGGCGTCGTTCTCCACCACCGGGCGGCGGATCACGCTCGGGTGTTCCATCATCAGCGCCACGGCCTGGCCCTGCGTGGTGATCGCCTGTTGTTCGCGCGTCAGCTTGCGCCAGGTCGGGCCCTTGGTATTGACCAGCGTCTGCCAGCCCATGGCGCGGCACCACTGGACCAGGTGCTCGTGCGGCACGCCCTGTTTCTTGTAGTCGTGGAACTCGTAGCTGATGCCATTGGACTCGCACCAGGCGAAGGCCTTCTTCATGGTGTCGCAATTCTTGATGCCGAAGATTTTTACCATTGCAATGTATATCGTCGAATCGGTGAAAGAGAGCCGAATCATAACAAACGCGGCATAATCGCCGGCCATGAATACCCCTCTTCGCAGCGAGGCGCAACGACGCGCCGACGAGATCGCGATCTTCCAGGTCGAGCTGGAACGCCTCGACAGCGAAGGCGTGCTGCGCCTCGATCCCGCCCAGCAGCAGGCGCTGCGCGAGCACCATGCCGCGCTGCTGGCGAGTTTCGCCGGGCGCTTCGACATCGACCGCGATGCGCAGGCCAGGCAGTTGTCGCTGGGCATGCGCGTCGCCTCCTTCCTCGGCGCGCTGGCGCTGGCGGCCAGCGTGTTCTTCCTCTTCTACCAGTTCTGGGGCAATTTCGACGAGACCGCCCAGGTCGCGATCCTGCTCGGCGCGGCGCTGGCCAGCCTCGGGCTGACGGTGTGGATTCAGACTCGCGACGCCTCGGGCTATTTCACCAAGCTGGCGGCAATGGTGGCCTTCGCCTGCTTCGTGCTGAACCTGACCATGCTCGGCCAGATCTTCAACATCACGCCGACCGACCGCGCCCTGTTGCCCTGGGCGGCGCTGGCCCTGCTGCTGGCCTATGCCTGCGATCTGCGTCTGCTGCTGGCGGCGGGCATCTGCTGCGTGATCGCCTACGTCGCCGCGCGCGTCGGCGAGTGGCGCGGCATCTACTGGCTGCATTTCGGCGAGCGGCCGGAGAATTTCTTCCCGGTCGCAGCGCTGTTGTTCGCCGTGCCGGCGCTGCTGGAACACCGCCGCCTGTCGGGCTTCGCCGCCATCTACCGGATCTTCGGCCTGCTCAGCCTGCTGCTGCCGATGCTGGTGCTGGGCCACTGGGGCTACGGCAGCTACCTGACCAACTACGACATCGAAGCGCGCAGCATCGAGGGCGCCTACGAGCTTGCCGGCTTCGTCGCCAGCGCCCTGGCGATCTGGATCGGCGCGCGCCGGCAGTGGCCCGATACGGTCAATACCGGCATCACTTTCTTCGTCATCTTTCTCTACACCAAGTTCTTCGACTGGTGGTGGGAAATCATGCCGAAATACCTGTTCTTCCTGGTGCTGGGCCTGGCCGCGATCCTGATCCTGCTGGTGTTGAAACGCCTGCGCCGCATCGGACGCGGCACCGTGGAGGTTGCGCCATGAAGCTCACGCCCTGGAAGGTTCTGGCGGCCGGCGCGGCGCTGATCCTGCTGGCCAATGCCGTGGCGCTGGTGGGCGTCTATCTGAATCGCAGCGGCGAGGCGGACAGCCGCATGACGCTCTCGCAACGCGAACTGTCCATGCCCTGGCGCGGCGCCATGGTCAGGGAGAACAGCGGCCTGGCGCTGGCGCTGAACTGGCGCGTGATCGAAACCGGCACGGGCGAATATTTCGGTTCGGGTTTCGGCGCCAACGGCGGCACGCCGGACTGGCTCGATGAGGCGCGCATGGCGGCGCTGGGCTTCGATACCGCGGCCGTGGCTGCCGACCAGGCCGAGCGCCGCCGCTTCGAGCGCCAATTGCCGCGCGAAGTGCTGCTGGTGCTGGAACTCGGCGGCCCGGCCTGGCAGCAGGCGCTGGAGCGGACGCGGCAAAATGCCGCGCGCCACGAGGCGGCGCTGCTGGCCAATGCCGACAGCAAGGAGTTTGCCGCCAAGGCGAAGCGCGCCCAGGAACAGGTGAAGCGCGAGGAGAACGCGAACAGCCGGCTGTTTGCCATCGATGCCGGACTGGATCGCGCGGCACTGCGCGCCAAATACCCGGATCGCGGCCGTTACCTGATCGTCAAGGCCACGCTGCGTCCGCGGACGGTGACGCGGGACAAGCAGACCCGCATCGGCGGCTACCTCAGCGCCCTGGCGGTTTCGCAGATCAACGTGCCGCATGCCCTGCGTCCGGCGCTGGAACCCGCGCTGCGCAGCCAGCGGCGCACGAGAGACGAGCCCGGCGCGCGTTTCGAGGCCACCATCGCCTTCGGCCAGCGCCTGGAGCCGTGGATCGAAGCCGTGGCCGCGCAACCCTGATTCACGCCGCAGTGAGGGCCGAATCCGCCTGCAACAAGGCATAATCGCCAGTCATGAACACATCCATCCTGCTGCGCCGCGTCCTGCCGGCGCTCATCGTCGTCGCCCTTGCCATCGGCGCCTTTTTCTGGTTTACGCGCACCAAGCCGGTGGTCGTGGTGCTGAAGTCCGTCGATCGCGGCAACGTCGAGTCCACGGTGGTGAATACCCGTGCCGGCACGGTCGAAGCCTGTCAGCGCACCAAGCTGTCGACCATCATGGGCGGCCGCATCGAATTCCTCGGCGTCAAGGAAGGCGACAAGGTCAAGAAGGGCCAGCTGCTGATGAAGCTTTGGAACGACGACCAGAAGGCGCAGCAGACCCTGGCCGAAGCCCAGCGCGCGGTGTCCGCGCAGCGGGTCAAGGAGGTATGCACCACGGCGGCCAGTTCGCGCCGCGAAGCCGAGCGCCAGACTTCGTTGAAGAACAAGGGCTTCGTTTCGGATGCGCGCGAGGATGCAGCGAAGAGCGAGGCCGATGTCCGCAGCGCAGCCTGCGAAACGGCGCGCGCCGATGTCACCCAGGCCTCGGCGCGGGTCGGCGTGACGAAAATCGAACAGGGCCGCATGACGCTCTATGCGCCATTCGACGGCACCGTGGCGAACATCGTCGGCGAACTCGGCGAGTACTCGACGCCTTCGCCGCCGGGCGTGCCGACGCCGCCGGCGATCGATCTGATCGACGATTCCTGCCTTTACATCAACGCGCCGATGGATGAAATCGATGCGCCGAAGATCAGGGCCGGCCTGCCGGTGCGCGTCACGCTCGATGCGCTGCCCAAGCAGCCTTTGCAGGGCAAGGTGAGGCGCGTCGCGCCCTATGTCGTGGCCGTCGAGAAGCAGGCGCGTACTGTCGATGTCGAAGTCGATTTCGACATGCCGGCCACCGGCAATCTGCTGGTCGGCTACAGCGCCGACGTCGAGATCGTGCTCGCCACGCGCGCCAACGTGCTGCGGGTTCCCACCGCGGCGCTGATCGAGGGCAACCGCGTGATGGTGCTGAACGCGGACAGCGGCAAGCTCGAAGAGCGCAAGGTCAAGGTCGGCACCGCCAACTGGGAGTTCACGGAAATCGTCGAAGGCTTGGCCGAGGGCGAGCGCATCGTCATCTCCCTGGAGCGCGAGGGCGTGAAAGTTGGCGCTCGCGCCACGGCGGCGGCTGGCGCCGCCGCCAAATGACGGCACATGACACGGCATTCCCCCCAGCCCCCTTGCCTGGCAAGGGGGTGACAATGTTTGCGCCGCTGCGCGGCGTTCGGAAGGATTGAGCGCGTGGACCTGATCCGCCTCGCGGGCATCGAGCGCGTCTTCCATCTGGGCGACAGCGTGGTGCACGCGCTGACCGGGTTGAACGTCGCCATCGAGTCCGGCGAATACGTGGCGATCATGGGGCCGTCGGGTTCCGGCAAATCGACGCTGCTCAATCTGCTGGGCCTGCTCGATCATCCCGATGCGGGTTCCTACCAACTCGAAGGCCGCGACGTCACCACGCTGTCCCCGGACGAGCAGGCCGCCGTGCGCAGCCGGCGCATCGGCTTCGTGTTCCAGAGCTTCCATCTGGTGCCGCGCCTGACCGCGGCGGAGAACATCGGCCTGCCCATGATGCTGGCCGGGATTCCAGCGGCCGAGCGGTCGCAGCGCGTGAAACAGGCGCTCAAGGATTTCGGCCTCGACCAGCGCGCCGACCACAGGCCCGACCAGCTTTCCGGCGGCCAGCGGCAGCGCGTCGCGATCGCCCGCGCCACCATCATGCAGCCCGCGGTGCTGCTGGCCGACGAGCCGACCGGCAATCTCGACCGCGCCACCGGCGACGACGTGATCCACCTGCTCGAAGCACTCAATGAACGCGGCATGACCCTGATCATCGTCACCCACGACCCGAAGATCGGCACGCGGGCAAAAAGGCAGTTGATGATGGAAGACGGTGAACTCAAGTTCGACAGCGCGCTGCAGACGGCTGCGGCACCGTGAGATAAAACCATGCGCAATGCCGACGTCCTGCGTTTCGCCCGCGATGCGGCGGCCGGCTACCCGCTGCGGACTTCGCTCTCGGTGCTGGCCATGGCCATCGGCGTGGCCGCGGTGGTGGTGCTGACCTCGCTCGGCGACGGCGCGCGGCGCTATGTGGTCGAGCAGTTTTCCGCGCTCGGCAGCAACCTGGTCATCGTCCTGCCGGGACGCTCGGCCACCGGCGGTTTCAGCCCGGCCAACGCGCTGACCACGACGCCGCGCGACCTGACGGTGGACGACGCGTTCGCGCTGACGCGCCTGCCTTCGGTGCGCCGCGTGGCGCCGCTGACCGCGGGCAACTCGGAAATCAACGCCAACGGACGGCTGCGCGAAGTCGTGGTGGCCGGCACCGCCTCGACCTATCTCGACATCCGCAGCTTCAAGATGGCGCAGGGTCAATTCCTCCCGGTAGCGGACTGGAACCGCGGGGCACCGGTGGCCGTGATCGGCTCCAAGCTGCAGGAGGAAATCTTCGACAATCGTCCGGCGGTGGGAGAACTGATCCGGCTCGGCGACCGGCGCCTGCGCATCGTCGGCGTGCTCAAGTCGGTCGGTCAGGGGCTGGGCATGAATACCGACGAGGTGATCTTCGTTCCCGTCGCCGTCGCGCAGAGCCTGTTCAATACCAATACCCTGTTCCGGGTCCTGATCGAGGCCCGGAGCCGCAACGAGATCGAGGTCGTCAAGCGCGAGGTGGCCGCCATGCTCAAGTCCCGCCATGGCGGCGAGGAGGACATCACGGTGATCACCCAGGACGCCGTGCTCGCGACCTTCGACAAGCTGCTGCGCGCGCTGACCGCTGCGGTGGCCGGCATCGCCGCGATCAGCCTGGCGGTGGCCGGCATCCTGGTGATGAACGTGATGCTGGTGGCGGTGACCCAGCGCACGGCGGAGATCGGCCTGCTCAAGGCGCTCGGCGCGCGCGCGGCGACGATCCGCAATGCCTTCATGGCCGAAGCCGCGATGCTGTCCCTGGTGGGCGCGATTACGGGCTACGGCCTCGGCCTCTTCGGCGCCTTCGTGCTGCGCCAGATGTACCCGGTGTTTCCCGCCTATCCGCCGGACTGGGCGGTGATCGCCGCGCTCGGCACGGCGCTCGGCACCGGCATGCTGTTCGGCATCATGCCGGCGCGGCGCGCGGCGCGTCTCGATCCGGTGCAGGCGCTGATGAAACACTGAATTATGGTGTTCACCGACTTCTTTGCCCTTGCCCTGCGCGCGATTGCCGCCCAGCGCCTGCGCAGCTTCCTGACCCTGCTCGGGATTGCCGTCGGCATCGCCGCGGTGATCCTGCTGACTTCGATCGGCGAGGGCATCCATCGCTACGTGCTGGCCGAATTCACCCAATTCGGCACCAATGTCGTCGGCGTGCACCCGGGTCGCACCAAGACCGGCGGCGCCACCACCGGTTTTCCGAGTAGCGCGCGGCCGCTGTCGCTGGAGGATGCCGAAGCCCTGAAGCGCCTGCCCAACGTGGTCGCGGTCACGCCCAGCGTATTCGGCAATGCCGAGGTCAGCGGCAACGGCCGCGTGCGGCGCGTCTCGGTCTACGGCGTCGGTCCGGGCCTGCTGGTGGTGTTCCGCGCCAAGGTGCGCAGCGGCCAGTTCCTGCCGGAAGAAGAGGCCGGCGCCGCGCGTGCCCAGGTGGTGCTGGGACCGAAGCTGAAGAATGAATTGTTCGGCGCCGAAAACGCGCTGGGCGCGCGCGTGCGCATCGGCGGCCTGCAGTTTCGCGTGATCGGCATCATGGAAGCCAAGGGCCAGTTCCTCGGCATCGATCTCGACGACACGGCCTATGTTCCGGCGGCGCGCGCCATGGAATTGTTCAACCGCGAGGGGCTCAACGAGATCAGTATTTCCGTCGCCGAAGGGGTGGCCGCCGCCAGCGTGGTGGCGACGATCAAGGAAGTCGTCAAGGCGCGCCACGGCCGCGACGACGTCACCATCATCAGCCAGGAGGAAATGCTGGCCACCCTGGGCGGCATCCTCGACGTGCTGACCATGGCGGTCGGCGCGCTGGGCGGCATTTCGCTCCTGGTCGGCGGCGTCGGCATCGTCACCATCATGACCATCGCCGTCACCGAGCGCACCAACGAGATCGGCCTGCTGGTGGCGCTCGGCGCCCGGCGCCAGACCATCCTCGGCCTGTTCCTCGGCGAGGCCGTGGCGCTCGCCGCGATCGGCGGCCTGGTCGGCCTGCTGCTCGGCGTCGGCTTGGCGCAGCTGATCGGCCTTTTCGTCCCGGCGCTGCCGGTACATACGCCGATATCATTCGTGCTGCTGGCCGAAGCCCTGGCCGCCGCCATCGGCCTCGCCGCCGGCGTGCTGCCGGCGCGGCGCGCAGCGCTGCTCGATCCGGTCGAAGCGCTAAGGACGGAGTAGGGCGCGGCCCGCGACAAGAGTTGGCGTTGGCGGTACCGTGATTTTGCGAACCCGGACCGCAATGGCGCACTATTTTGATTCGGTGTGTTGCCGGTGGCACAATGGCGGATCGATAAGCCGATAGCCACGGCCTAGAGGAGCAAATCATGGGATACGCCGAATTAATCGAGCGGCTGCAAGCCTTGCCGCAAGACAAGCAAACTGAAGTCTTCGACTTTGTGGAGTTTCTATCCGCTCGTTTTGGCAGTGCGGGTGAGGCGCTTCTTGGTCATGGCGACTGGACGGACGCCGAGTTCTCAAGAATGGCGATGGCGCAGGCACTACGCGGTATCGAGGACGACCCCGTTGCCTACACCCGCAACGATTTGCGGGAACAGTGGCAGTGAAGCGAGCGGGACAAATCGTCCTCACGCCATTCCCTTACACCGACCTATCCGGCGCCAAACTGCGACCAGTCCTGATGCTGCGGCAAGCGGGCTGAAAGTCCCGAGCGTATTACGCCTGTCTCGTCTCGCCGTGCTGGATGCCGCATTGCTGGTGGGCAGCATTGGAAGCATCGGCGATGAGCGGCTGTCCCGGGTACGGCGGCGACTCGCCCAGAGAGGTGGCCCCATTCCTTAGGACAGAATTTGCTGGTTTCTTAAGTGAACCCTCTGCGGTTACGAGTTATCCACGGGGCGGCTTGCCGAAGGTCCCTCTAGACCGTAGGCGAGCTGCACGGTGGGTAACTCAACGTAGCT
>JBDRPN010000026.1:0-2576 GCA_043826925.1 Pseudomonadota bacterium | reverse complement strand
TCCTCGGCGGTGGCGGCGAGTTCCTCGGAGGCCGCGGCGTTCTGCTGCGTGGCCTGGTTCAACTGACCCATGGCGCCGTTGATCTGGCCCACGCCCTGGCTTTGTTCCTGGCTTGCCGCGGCGATCTCCTGCACCAGGTCGGATGTCTTCTTGATGCTGGGCAGCATCTCGTCGAGCAGTCGGCCCGCCTGTTCGGCCAGCGTGACGCTGGAGCCGGCCAGTTGGCCGATCTCCTGCGCCGCGATCTGGCTGCGCTCGGCCAGCTTCCTGACTTCGGCGGCGACCACGGCAAAACCCCGGCCGTGCTCGCCGGCGCGGGCCGCCTCGATTGCCGCGTTCAGGGCCAGCAGATTGGTCTGATAGGCGATGTCGTCGACGATGCCAATCTTGCCGGCGATCGATTTCATCGCCGCGACCGTGTCCCTGACCGCCGTGCCGCCTTCGACGGCTTGCGCCGAGGCTTTGGCGGCGATGTTGTCGGTGATCCTGGCGTTCTCGGTGTTCTGCGTGATGCTGGCGCTCATTTGCTCAATGGAGGCCGTGCACTCCTCGACCGAGGCCGCTTGTTCGCTGGAGGACAGGGATAGCGAATGCGCAGTGGTCGAGACCTGGCCGGAAGCGCCGGAAATCGTGTCGCCGAACGTCTTGACGCCGTGGATGGTTTCCTCAAGCCGTGCCAACGTGGCGTCCAGCGAGCGAGCCATATCGCCCAATTCATCACCGCGACGGGTATCGACTCGCGCAGTGAGGTCGCCCTCGGCAACGCGGGCCAGAGTCTTCTTCAGGTCGATCAGGGCCTGCGACAGGGAGCGGACCAGAGGCAGGGTCAGCAGCAGCAGGAGCACCACGCAAACCAAGTAGCCCACCCGAGAAGTGGTTTCGAGGCGGCTTCCCGCCTCGGCACTGCGCTCGAAGGTCGCGCTTATGCCGGCAACCCGCGACGGAACCAGTTGTTCGAGCGGCCTGATCAATTGCTTGTTGATTTTCGGCCAACGCTCCTGTTGCAGCGCTGTCAGCGCATCCCGGTCATCCTTGGCATAGGCGGCATCGAGCACATCGAAGAAGGCGGGCAGTCCCGACAGTTCCTTGCCGATCGCATCGACCAGCTTGCGTTCCTCCTCGGTTGCCGTCTGCGGCTGATAGCCCGCGAGGAAATCCTTCCAGAGCAGGGGCAACTGCCCACGGGTTTCCTTCAGGTGATTCCTGGCGCCCGTAACCGAAGTGATATCGAGGACGACGGCGGCGGCGCGAAACCGCACCTCCTTGAGCTGGCTTTCGATCTTGCTGACGGCCAGCAGGGGCTCGACACCGCCGTGCAGCACTTCGTCGAGCGCGGCCATCGAGCTTTGCTGGGCGTAGAAATTGACGCCGGCCAACAGCGTCAGAAACGCGATCGCGACGATCGTGCTGCCCAACAGCCGGGCGCGGACAGAAATATTTTTCAGCATATACGGACCCTATCGGGAGTCGAAGCTGCAGCCAGTGGATGCGCTACGGAAGTGGCTGGGCGGTTTCGCTCGATCGACGCACACCGCTCTGCGGATGTTCTCGCTGCAGGCAAGGGCGGGATAATCGCGAGTCGGCGATACGCTTGGGATTCCACGTGCCGGGATGATCGCAAACGAGCGGCGCCGTGTTAATCCGTGAATCACGCGGCAAACTGCGGCATCTACGTAGCTCGGTGCCGCGCGAAAACAAAGCCTTTATAGTGTGCCTTCTTGGCTGAATCCAAACATGGTCTGCGCTTAATGAGGGATTGCCAAACGTCAATAAACTTGAAACTAGATCTGGAGGTTTTAATGAAGACAATCAAGCATCTGCTGCTCTCCGTCGCTGGTTGCTGTCTCATGGTAGGAGGAACTGCGGCGCTGGCCCAGGAAACTCCGGCAACGGCCCCCGCCGGCGTCAAGATCGTCGAGGCCAAGGAGGCCGCCGATCTACAGAAACAGGGGGCTGTTCTGGTCGATACGCGCAAGGCAGCCGAATATTCCGAGGCCACGATCAAAGGCGCCATCTCCGTGCCCTACGATCCGGAAAAGAGCGCCAAGGACGCAAAGTTCGATTCCGCTCAGGACAAGTTCGACCTCGCAAAATTGACCGACAAGAACGCCAAGATAGTCGTGTTCTGCAATTCCGGAACTTGCTGGAAATCCTACAAGGCTGCCGTGGTATTGGCCAAGAACGGATACAAGAATATCTTCTGGTATCGCAACGGTTTCCCCGACTGGAAGGCGCGCAAGCTGCCGACCGAATAAACCCGGAAAGCAGTCACAAGCAAAGCATTAAAACCGCTCGAAGTCGCCGTCGGCCGCTACCACGGCCGGCGCACGCGGGGCACGCCGTGCGGGTGCGACGGCCGTGGTAGCAGACGGACGCGGCGGCGGCGTGTCGCCAGCGCCAACTTTCGCATCGACATTGCCGCCGCCCTGCGTCTTGATCGTGAAGAATTCCATCAGCGCCTGCAGCTGCGCGGCCTGGCCGCCCATCTCCTCGGCGGTGGCGGCGAGTTCCTCGGAGGCCGAAGCATTCTGCTGCGTGGCCTGGTTCAATTGCCCCATGGCGCCGTTGATCTGACC
>JBDRPN010000025.1:0-201744 GCA_043826925.1 Pseudomonadota bacterium | reverse complement strand
ATGGCTGATACCAAGAAAGCCAAGAAGCCGGCCGCAAAGAAGGCTGCGGCTAAGCACGCAGCTAACAAGACTGCGGCCCAGAAGCCGACAGCGGCCAAGAATCCGGCAGTCCAGAAGGCTGCTGCCACGCCCGCAGAGAAGAAGGCTGCGCCGAAGAAATCTGCGGCCAAGCCCGCTGCGAAGAAGCCCGCCGCGAAGCCGGCTGCCAAGCCTGCTGCAAAAAAGGCTGCACCGAAGCCCGCAGCAAAGCCTGCCGCTGCCGCAGCGCCGTCAACCGCTGCTGCCCCCGGCATCAAGTCGTCGCTGAATCCGGCCGCCGCTTGGCCGTTCCCCACCGGTTCCCGTCCCTGACGGTAGCATCGGCCTGCGCCCGGTCCTGCGGGACTGGTCGCGGTGCCAAGTGGTTTAGCAAGCGCGTGCTGTTTCCAGCACGCGCTTTCTTTATGCCTGCGGCGCCTGCCGCAGACGGTATGCCCCGGTAGCTTCCTGCAGCCTGCGGCGTTTTTCCTCGATCAGAGAACCATTCCGGCGCCGACGGTGTTGTTGCTCGACTCGTCGATCACGATGAAGGCGCCGGTCGAGCGGTTTTCGCCATAAGCATCGACGCACAGCGGCTGCGCCAGTTTGAAGGTCACGCGCGCGATGTCGTTCATGCCCAGGCGCTCGGCGGGCAGTTGCTGCAGGGTATTGATGTCAAGCCGGTAGTCGATGGCCTCGATCATGGCTTTGGCCTCGCGTGTGGTCTGGCGGATCAGGTATTTGCGCTGCGGATCGAGTGGCGTGTCGCCCAGCCAGCAGAGCATGGCTTCGATGCGCCGTGTCACCAGCGCCAACTCCTGGGCGCGCACGATCATGTCGCCGCGCGAAACGTCCACTTCATCCTCGAGCAGCAGCGTGACGGATTGCTCGGCAATCGCGCGTGGCAGCGAGCTGCCATGGATCTCGATCGCCTTGATGCGGCTGCGCTGCTCCGACGGCAGGACCAACACTTCGTCGCCCACGGCAATTTCGCCGGACTCGACACGGCCCATGAAACCGCGGTAGTCGTGGAGTTTCGGATCGCCCGATTTTTGCGGCCGGCAAACATATTGCACGGGAAAGCGGAAGCGTTCGTCGCGCTCGCTGTGCGCGGTCGGCGCATTTTCCAGGATATCGAGCAGCGTCGGGCCCGAATACCAGGCCAGACGTTCGCCGCGATCGACGATCATGTCGCCGTTGAGCGCCGAAAGCGGGATGAAGCTGACGTCGCCGATGCCCAGCGTCGCGGCAAATTCCCGGTATTCGCCGCGGATGCGTTTGAAGGTGGCCTGGTCGTAGTCGACCAGGTCCATCTTGTTGATCGCCACCACGATGTGCGGAATGCCGACCAGGTGCGCCAGGTAGGAATGGCGCCGGGTCTGGGTCAGCACGCCCTTGCGCGCGTCGATCAGGATGATCGCGAGGTTGGCCGTCGAGGCGGCGGTGACCATGTTGCGCGTGTACTGTTCGTGCCCCGGTGCGTCGGCGATGATGTATTTGCGCCGCCCCGTGGTGAAGTAGCGGTAGGCGACATCGATGGTGATGCCCTGCTCGCGTTCGGCGCTCAGGCCATCGGTGATCAGGGACAGGTCGACTGCCTCCAGCCCGCGCCGTTCCGAGGTGCGGGCGATCGCATGCAGCGTGTCGGCAAGTATGGTCTTGGTGTCGTAGAGCAGCCGGCCGATCAGGGTGCTCTTGCCATCGTCGACGCTGCCGCAGGTGAGAAAGCGCAGCAGGCCGTTGTCGATGCCGGGCAGGTGTTCGATCGCGCTCATCAAAAGTAACCTTCCTTCTTGCGTTGTTCCATTGAGGCTTCCGACGTCTGGTCGTCCAGCCGCGTTTCGCCGCGTTCGGTGATGGTCGTCGTCGCGGTCTCCGCGATGATGCGGGCGACCGTGTCAGCATTGGATTCGACCGGCGCAGTGCAGGTGATGTCGCCGACGGTGCGAAAGCGCACGGTGAGTTCCTCGACCGCGTCCCCGGCGCGCGCCGGCGTCAGCTCGGTGACGGGTTGCAGCAAGCCGTTCCTGCGGATCACTTCGCGCCGGTGGGCGAAGTAGATCGAGGGCAGCGCCAGCTCTTCGCGTTCGATGTACTGCCAGACGTCGAGTTCGGTCCAGTTCGAGATCGGAAAGGCGCGGATGTTCTCACCTTTGTGCACCCGTGCATTGAACAGATCCCACAACTCGGGGCGCTGGTTCTTCGGGTCCCACTGGCCGAACTCGTCGCGGAAGGAGAAGATGCGTTCCTTGGCCCGCGCCTTCTCCTCGTCGCGCCGCGCGCCGCCAATGCAGCAGTCGAAGCCGAATTCCTCGATGGCTTCGAGCAGCGTCACCGACTGGTGCTTGTTGCGTGACTCGCCGGGCGACTTCAGCACCACGGTGCCGCGCCGCATCGAATCCTCGACCGAGCGCACGATCAGGCGTTCGTTCAATTGGCAGGCGCGTAAGTCGCGGAAGTCGATAACTTCAGAGTAGTTGTGGCCGGTGTCGATGTTGAGCAGCGGGAACGGGAAGCGTCCCGGACGAAAGGCCTTTTCCGCCAGGCGCAGCAGCACCAGCGAATCCTTGCCGCCGGAAAACAGCAGCGCGGGATTGGCGCATTGCCCGGCGACCTCGCGCAGGATGTGGATGGATTCGGACTCCAGCCAGTCCAGGTGCGACAGCGTTGCGTGTTGTTGTAGTGCCAAGCCACTCATGCCTCCGCTCCCTGCTTCGCAATCCGTTGCAGGCGGCCTTCGACCAGATGCAGGCCGCATTCCTTGGTCTCTTCGATTTGGCTTCGGCCGGCACCTGAAGGTGCCTTAACCGCGGCTTCGCCGACGTCAGCCTCTGCCGAAGCGCGAACAAAAGTGCCGTCCGGCCTCCTGTGGAGGCCGCACTCCTTGGTGTCCGCGCTTTCCCACCACCAGCGGCCGGCGCGCACGTCTTCGCCGGGCTGGATGGCGCGGGTGCAGGGCGCGCAGCCGATGCTCGGATAGTTGCGGTCGTGCAGCGCGTTGTAGGGCACCTTGTTGGCGCGCAGGTAAACCCAGATCTCGCGTTCGCTCCAGTCCGCCAGCGGACTGATCTTGACCAGGTTGTTCACGCTGTCGAAGCTCACGGTCTTGAGTTTCTCGCGGGTCTGCGACTGTGCCGCGCGCAGGCCGGTGATCCAGGCCTGCTTGCCGGCCAGGGCGCGCTGCAGCGGCTCGACCTTGCGTGCATGGCAGCAGGCCTTGCGCGCTTCCACCGAGTCGTAGAAGCCGTTGATGCCGAAGCCCGTGATGAAGTCCTGCACCGCGTCGTGGCGCGGCGCAAACACTTCCAGGCGGCGGCCGTAGTGGTGCTCGGCACGTGCAATCAGCTCATAGGTCTCGGCCGGCAGGCGTCCGGTGTCGAGCGAGAAGATGCCGATCTGAGTGCCCTCGCTCCAGATCATGTCGGTCAGCACCATGTCCTCGGCGCCGAGGCTGTTGGCGAACACGGCGGGCGCGTAGTCGCGCGCGACGTCGCGCAGCAGTTGTTTGACGCCGACGGCCTTTTCGGCAACGGCGGCGACCAGTTCGAGGTCGGCCAGATCCGGTATGGCGGGCAGGTTTTCACGCAGCATGGCAGCTTCCTTCCAGTCTTGGTTCAGGCGGCCCGTCGGCGGAACAGTGGCAGCGGCTGCACCGCATTGCCCTGATAGTTCTCGGGAAAATCGTCAAAGGCGGCCAATGCATCTTCGGCGCTCTTGCCCTCGCCGATCACGAAGGCGTCGAAGCCGACGCGATTGAGAAAGAAGATCTGGTCGCGGCCGATGTCGCCGAAGGCGCGCAATTCGCCGTCATAGCCATGGCGTTCGCGCAGCAGGCGCGCGGTCGAGTAGCCGCGGCCGTCGGTGAACTTCGGAAAATGCACGGCGATCACCGTGAAG
The DNA here is from genome assembly GCA_043826925.1 of Pseudomonadota bacterium. Classification (GTDB taxonomy): domain Bacteria; phylum Pseudomonadota; class Gammaproteobacteria; order Burkholderiales; family Rhodocyclaceae; genus Sulfuritalea. Next base: position 197,829 of record JBDRPN010000025.1, on the reverse strand, counting down.
TCGTCGAGGTCGGCGGCGATCTCGGCGAGATCATCCTCGGGCGCGAGCCAGATGCCCAGCGGCGTGCCGTGCTCGTATTCGCGACGGATCAGGCAGGCCTTCCTCGCTTTCCAGACCGCAACCGGCACCAGCAGCGGGCCGACCGGCAGGCAGACGTCGAACGGCGCCTCGCCGTCGACCAGGGTCACGACTTTCCACGCGTCATCCTGCAGGCGACGCTCCTTGATGATTTGTTTGTTAGCCATTTGCGACTCTCCTTGATTGATGGGGATGCGGGTATGCGGCGTTACGGAAGGGTTCCTCGCCGATGCGGTCGAGGGTGTCGATGAAGCGCTCGTCGGCGTGACGATGCGCAAGGTAGGCGGCAATCAGGCGCTCGATGACATCCGGCACTTCGGCGGCGGCGAAGGACCGGCCGATCACCTCGCCGATGCGGGTGGCATTGCCCTGGCGTCCGCCGAGCGTGACCTGGTACCATTCCTCGCCGTTCTTGTCGACGCCGAGAATGCCGATCGCGCCGAGGTGATGGTGGCCGCAGGAATTCATGCAGCCGGAAATGTTCAGTTCGAATTCGCCGATGTCGTGCTGGTAATCGAGATCCTCGAAGCGCTCCTGGATCGCCGCCGCGATCGGCAGCGAGCGGGCGTTGGCCAGACCGCAGAAGTCGCCGCCGGGGCAGGTGATCAGGTCCTGGATCAGGCCGACCGTCGGTGAGGCCAGGCCGGCGGCCTTGGCGCGGTGCCAGACGGTGTAAAGCTCGCGCTGCGGCACGTCGGCGAGGATCAGGTTTTGTTCGTGGGAGACGCGGATTTCGCCGAAGCTGTAGCGCTCGGCCAGGTCGGCGGCGGCTTCCATCTGCTCGCTGCTGGCGTCGCCCGGAGCGGAATTGAACCCAACTGCGGGTCTCTTCAGCGACAGCGTGACGGCGGCGTAGCCGGCGACTTTGTGCGCATGTACGTTGCGCTCGACCCAGCGTGCGAAAGCCTTGTCCTCGCGCAGGTGGGCGAGGTGGCAGAGATCGTCCCCGGCCAGGGTTTCGTAGGCCGGCGCGGCGAACTGCCTGGAGACGCGGTCGACTTCGGTTTGCGTCAGGGTGGAGGGGCCATCCTGCAAACGCGCCCATTCCTCCTCGACCTGCCGCGCGAACTCCTCGCGGCCGAGCGCCTTGACCAGGATCTTGATGCGTGCCTTGTAGGCGTTGTCGCGACGGCCATAGCGGTTGAACACGCGCACCAGCGCTTCGGTGTAGCTCAGCAGGTGTTGCCAGGGCAGGAACTCACGTACCACCTGGCCAATCAGCGGGGTGCGGCCGAGGCCGCCGCCGGCATAGACCTTGAAGCCGATCTCGCCCGCATCGCTTCTGGCCACCTGCAAGCCTAGGTCGTGCACCTGGATCGCGGCGCGGTCCTCGGTCGCGCCCGAAATCGCGACCTTGAACTTGCGCGGCAGGTAGGCGAACTCGGGGTTGAACGTCGACCACTGACGCAGGATCTCGGCCCAGGGTCGCGGGTCGGCAATCTCGTCGGCGGCGACGCCGGCGAAGTGGTCGGTGGTCACGTTGCGGATGCAGTTGCCGGAGGTCTGGATCGCATGCAGTTCCTCCTGCGCCAGCTCGGCCAGGATAGCCGGCACCTCGGGCAGCTTGACCCAGTTCAATTGCAGGTTGTGACGCGTGGTGAAGTGGCCGTAGCCACGATCGTAGCGGCGGGCGATGTCGGCGAAGCGGCGCAGTTGCGCGGCCGCGAGCAGGCCGTAAGGCACGGCCAGGCGCAGCATCGGGCCGTGGCGCTGAATGTAGAGGCCATTTTGCAGGCGCAGCGGGCGAAACTCGTCCTCGCTCAATTGACTGGCAAGATAGCGCTCGGTCTGGCCGCGGAACTGGGCAACGCGGGCCTGGACAATCGCGTGGTCGTAGTCGTCGTATTTGTACATGGCGCGTATTTCCCTGGGATTAGACGAAAATCAGCTTGCCGCCGACCAGCAGCAGCACGGAGGCGAGCAGGCAGCGCAGCGCGCGTTCCGGCACCCTGGCGGCGAAATGGGCGCCGAGCGTGATGCCGGGCAGCGAACCGATCAAGAGCGAGACCAGCAGCACCACGTCGACCGTGCCCAGCCACCAGTGGCCGAGGCCGGCGACCAGGGTCAGCGGCACGGCATGGGCGATGTCCGAGCCGACGATGCGCCGTGTGGCGAGTTGCGGGTAGAGGAAGGCGAGCGCGGTGACGCCCAACGCGCCTGCGCCGACCGAGGAAATAGTCACCAGCGCGCCGACGATGGCGCCGACGAGAATTGTCAGCGCCGCAGTGTGCTTTTGAAAGTTGGCGCTGGCGGGACGGCGCTGCGCGAGTTCGAGCAGGCGCCGGCGGAAGATCAGCGACGCGGCCGTGAGCAGCAGGGCGATGCCCAGTACCACAGAGATCAGGCCCTCGCTGCCATGCCCCTGGACGCCGAGCTGCGCCAGCAGCAGCACGGTCAGGCCGGCTGCAGGGACGCTGCCCAGGGCGAGTCGCCCGGTGATCGCCCAGTCGATATTGCCGTGGCGGTGATGCACCCAGGAACCGCCACTTTTGGTGATCGCCGCATACAGCAAGTCAGTGCCCACTGCGGTCGCCGGCTTGAAGCCGAACAGCAGCACCAGCAGCGGCGTCATCAGCGAGCCGCCGCCGACGCCGGTCAGGCCGACCAGCAGGCCAACGGCAAAGCCGGAAATCGAGAGGGCGGGGTTGAAGGTGAATTCCATGATGGAGGCCATCGTAGCGAGTTCATATAGGCCTGAAAAATACTTAGTATGTATTTAGATAGAAGCAACAGGTATATAATAAAACCATGAAACTCCAGCAGCTGCGTTACCTGGTCGAAGTCGAGCGGCGCGGACTCAGCGTGTCGGCCGCCGCGGAGGCCTTGTTCACGTCGCAGCCGGGGGTCTCCAAGCAGATCGGCATGCTCGAGGAAGAGCTCGGCGTGACGATTTTCGAACGCAGCGGCAAGCGCCTCATCGCAGTTACCGCGCCGGGCCGGATCGTGCTGGCAATGGCGCGGCGCATCCTGACCGAGGCACAGAACATGAAGCGGGTGGGCGAGGACTACGCTGCCGAAAGCAGCGGCATGCTGTCGATCGCGACCACCCACACCCAGGCGCGCTACACCTTGCCGCCGGTGATCCAGCGCTTCGTCCAGCGCCACCCGCAGATTCGCCTGCACATCCAGCAGGGCAGCCCGTTGCAGGTCGCGGACTGGGTGCTGGACGGCAGCGCCGATCTGGGCATTGCCACCGAGGCACTCGACCGTCATGCCGAGTTGCTGACCCTGCCCTGCTTCCAGTGGGCGCATCTGGTGGTGACACCCAAGCGGCATCCGCTGCTGGAACACCAGCCGCTGACGCTGGCCGCGCTGGCCGGCCATCCGCTGATCACCTACGACGCGACCTTCACCGGGCGTTCGCGCATCGATCGCGCCTTCGAGCGCCAGAGCCTGCACCCCAACGTGATGCTGACCGCGATCGATTCCGATGTGATCAAGACCTATGTCGAACTGGGCCTGGGCGTCGGCATCATCGCCGAAATGGCCTTCGACCCGCAGCGCGACGCCGCGCTGGCCGCCTTGCCGGCCACCCACCTGTTCGAGGGCAACACCACGCGCATCGCGTTTCGCCGCGACATCTGGCTGCGCGGCTACGAATACGACTTCATGGAACTGCTGGCGCCGCATCTGACGCGGCGCATGGTCGAGGCCACCTTAAAGGGCGAAGGCGCCGATCCCGGCCTGTGATTCACGAACCCGCGCAGATTTCGTTCCGGCAAAAGCCTGCGCCTGCGGCTGCGGAAGCTAGAATGCGCCCATTGCCGTACATTCAAGAGCGAGGTTTGACATGCCCTACACGCCCGATCTGGTCCATGAACTGAATACCCTGATCCGCTTCGACCTGGAGACCAGCCAGCATGGCATCAAGGTGCACAAGACAGCCGATCCGGAGGTCATTGCCGCCACGCAGCGCTTGCATGCCAAGGGTCTGCTGACCCTGGTCGACGGCGGCTATTTGACGGGGCTGGGGCGCGACGCGGCGGAACACGCGCAGGCGGTGCTGACCATACTGACCTCGAGCACCAGTCCGGTAGCCGCGGCGCAAAAGGATTTTGCCTAAGCGCCGTTAAGCGGCGTCTTCGTCCGCCGCCTGGCCCGCCGTTTCGTCTGCGGCACTGCCTTCGAGGGCGCGCAGTTCGCGGAAAAGTTCGCGGTAGGCACGCGGCGGCTTGCCCTGCTGGGCTTCCTTCAGCGCATTGCGGCGCAACTGGCGCAGATGCTGCATATCCGCCGCGGGAAAATCGCGGGCGACTTCGCTGAACACCGCCTCGTCTTCCATCAGCCGCGTACGCAGTCTTTCCAACTGGTGCTGGCGAATCGTGGCGGCTTTCGACACGCCGTTGATTTCGTCCATCGCCGCACGCAAGGGCGCCGCATCGACCGTGCGCATGATCTTGCCGATGTATTGCATCTGGCGGCGCTTGGCTTCGTGTTTGGTGATGCGCTGTGCTTCGAGCAAGGCGTCGCGCAAGCGTTCCGGCATGTCTATCTTGGCCAGGCGCTCCTTCGACAGCGCCACCAGTTCCGCCCCCAGGTCCTGCAACGCGGTCATTTCGCGCTTCAGTTGCGACTTGCTGGGACCGGAATATTCGTCCGGGTCGTTATCGATATCGTCCACGGTTATGTCCCCGGAGCTGGCGAAGGGGACGGTATCCCCCTGTGGGATATGATTATAGCTTCGCCAATCGAAGGGTTCCCGCATGTCCCAAGGTTTCGCTCATTCTCAAGAGGTGTTGCGCGCGTTGGCGCAGACCGTCCTCGATCACGCGGCCAGCAAAGGCGCGACCGCCTGCGAGGTCGATGTTTCGGAGGGTTTCGGCCAGTCGGTCAGCGTGCGCCGGCAGGAAGTGGAAACCATCGAGTACAACCGCGACAAGGGGCTCGGCGTCTCGGTGTACCTCGGCCAGCGTCGTGGCCATGCCAGCAGCTCCGACTTCTCGCCGGCGGCAGTCAGGGCCTCGGTCGAGGCGGCGTTGTCGATCGCCCGCTTCACCGCCGAGGACGATTGCGCCGGCCTGCCCGATGCGAAGCTGCTGGCGACGCAAGGCATGGATCTCGATCTGTTCCATCCTTGGGATATTTCGGTGGAGGACTCCATTCAGCTTGCGCGCCGCTGCGAACAGGCCGCCTTCGACGTCAGCCCGATGGTGAAGAACTCCGAAGGCGCCACGGTGTCGGCGCAACAGTCGCAATTCGTTTCGGCCAACAGCCTGGGCTTCATGGGCGGCTTCGCCACCTCGCGCCACTATGTCTCCTGCTCAGTGATTGCCGGCGAGGGTGAGGACATGCAGCGCGACGACTGGTACGCGACGCGGCGCAATGCGGACGAGTTTCCCGATGCCGCCCGCATCGGCGACTACGCGGCGCGGCGTGCGCTGGCCCGGCTCGGCGCGCGCAAACTGAAGACGCGCAAGTGCCCGGTGATCTTCGAGGCGCCGCTGGCGGCCGGACTGATCGGCAGCTTCGTGCATGCCATTTCCGGCGGTTCGCTGTATCGCAAGACCTCCTTCCTGCTCGACAGCCTGGGCCAGCAGATCTTCCCCGACTTCGTCCAGATCAGCGAGCGCCCGCATATTCGCGGTGCCTTCGCTTCCTCGCCCTTCGATGACGATGGCGTCGCCACGCATGACCGCGAGGTGGTGAACAACGGCGTGCTGCAGGGCTACTTCCTGTCCACCTACTCGGCGCGCAAGCTGGGCATGCAGACCACCGGCAACGCCGGCGGCTCGCACAACCTCCTGGTGCAACCGGGGCAGCATGACCTCAAGGGACTGCTGCGCGAAATGGGTACCGGCCTGCTGGTCACCGAACTGCTCGGCCAGGGCGTGAACTATGTGACCGGCGATTATTCGCGCGGCGCCGCCGGCTACTGGGTGGAAAACGGCGAGATCGCCTATCCGGTGGAGGAGATCACCATCGCCGGCAATCTGCGTGAAATGCTGCGCGGCATCGCCGCCATCGGCAACGACACCGAGGTGCGCGGCTCGAAACAGGTCGGCTCGATGCTGGTCGAGCGCATGACGATAGCCGGCAACTGACGCCGGGCCGCGCCGCGGCATTGCCGGCGCGAAAAGCCGGTCAAGAGTTGGCGTTGGCGATGCGGCGAGTTGCCGACCAAATGCGCGTTCGCGGTGGAAAAATTTACAGCCGGTCGCTGGGCACGTACCATGCGGCCCTTCGATGTTGATCAGGGGACGCTCGTGTTGTCTTTAGCCCGGTCCGCTTGCGGCAAAGTGTGGTGAGCAACGCACCACTCATTTGCTGGAACGAGGATGGCGCGGCGCATACCGGGCGCTGGCACTCGGAAGGCGGTGTTCCGCCGCCCCAGCGCGTGCTGGTCGCCGACGATCGCATCAACGCCGATGCGGCCTATCGCCTGGCCTGCGAGGGCACGGCGCTGCTCTGGCGCGGTGATTTCCAGAACGCGCGCCAGCTGCTGCAGGCCATTGCGCGGCGCGTTGAGCGCAAGCCGCGCCGGGCGCCCGCGACGCCTGCGACCGCCGCCGAGGCTTTTCATCGCTATCGGCTGGCGCAGTCGCAGCGCGCACGCACGCTGGGCATGCTGCTATTGCCCTTCGGCGACGATTACCAGGTGCTGCTGCGCCGGGCGCCCGATGTACGCGAGGCATGCGCCGCGGCCTACGGCCCGTCCGCCGGATCCTTCGTCGCCTCGCTGCGCGAGCTGCTGGGCCTGATCGGCGCGCACGAGTGGCGCAAGAAGGGTGTCGCGGTGCCTGCGCTCGGCGCGCGGATTCATCCACATTACGGCGTGTTTGCCCCGGTGCGCGGCGAGTATGTCGACCTGGTGGCCGCCGCGCCGCTGCATGCCGCTTGTCCGCTCGCCTTCGACATCGGTACTGGCACCGGTGTGCTGGCCGCGCTGCTGGCGCAACGCGGCGTGGCCCGCATCGTCGCCACCGACCAGGATCCGCGCGCGCTGGTCTGTGCCGCCGAAAATATGGCGCGACTCGACCTGGCGTCCCGCGTCGAAGTGATCGCCGCCGACCTGTTCCCGGCGGGCCGCGCGCCGCTGATCGTCTGCAATCCGCCCTGGCTGCCGGCCCGCGCCGCTTCGCCGCTGGAGCGCGCGGTGTATGACCCGGATAGCCGCATGCTGCTTGGCTTCATCCGCGGGCTTGCCGCACACCTGACGCCGGGCGGTGAGGGCTGGCTGGTGCTTTCCGATCTTGCCGAACACCTGGGACTGCGCACGCGCGACGAGCTGCTGGCGGCCATCGATGCTGCCGGACTGCGATTGGTGGGGCGGCTCGACGCAAAGCCGAGCCATCCGCGCAGTGCAGACCGCAGCGATCCGCTGCACGCGGCACGCGCTGCCGAGCTGACCTCGCTCTGGCGCCTCGCGGCGCGGACATAAGAAAAACCCCGCCGTGGCGGGGTTGTCCTGGGTAGCGGCCGTTGCCGGCCGGATCGCCGCGGACTTACTTCTTCTTCGGCGCGGCCTTCTTGGCAGGACCACGACCGGACTGCATGAAGTTGTCGAAGCCGGCTTCGGCGAAGCGGAACCACAGATGCTGATCGTCGCGGAACGCGGCATAGTCCGTATAGACCTTCTTCCAGGCCGGATTCTTGGCCGACAGGTCGGAGTACAGGGACATCGCCGCATCGTGGGCAGCCTTGAGGATGCTCTTGTCGAACACATGCAGCTTGGCACCGCCTGCCACCAGACGCTTCAGGGCGGCCGGGTTCTTGGCGTCGTACTTGGCCTGCATCACGACGTGGGCGTGCGAAGCGGCAGAAGCGATGATCGCCTTGTAGTCGGCGGGCAGCGCATCGTAGGCCTTTTGATTGACGTAGAGCGAAAGCTGCGGACCACCCTCCCACCAACCCGGGTAGTAGTAGTGCTTGGCGACCTTCTGGAAGCCGAGCTTTTCGTCGTCGTAGGGACCGACCCACTCGGTGGCATCGATGGTGCCTTTTTCGAGCGCCTGATAGATCTCGCCGCCGGGGATGTTCTGCGGCACGCCGCCGATGGCCGACAGCACCTTGCCGCCGAAGCCGCCGATGCGCATCTTGAGGCCCTTGATATCGGCCAGGCTCTTGATCTCCTTGCGATACCAGCCGCCCATTTGGGCGCCGGTGTTACCCATCGGGAAATTGACGATGTTGTAGTTCTTGTAGAACTCGCGCAGCAGCGTCAGGCCGTTGCCTTCGTACATCCAGGCCGTCATCTGGCGGCTGTTGAGGCCGAAGGGAATCGCGCAGTCGATGGCGAAGGTGTCGTCCTTGCCGAAGAAATAATACGGGGCGGTGTGTGCGCACTCGACGGTGCCCTGCTGCACACCATCCACCACGCCGAAAGCGGGCATCAATTCGCCACCGGCATGAACCGAGATGTTGAACTTGCCGCCTGTGGCATCGCTGACCATCTTCGAGAAGGTCTCGGCGGCGCCGAAAATGGTGTCGAGCGCCTTGGGGAAGCTCGACGCCAGACGCCAGCGGATGGCGGGGGCCTGCGCATGCACCGCCGGTGCGACGCCGGCTGCCAGGATGCCGGCGATGCCGGCGTTTTGCAGAAACTTGCGACGTTCCATGTATTGATCTCCTCGATGTGATTCAGACATGACGACTGGGCCGGACTGGTCCGTCGCCGCATACTACAACACTACACTTTCAGAACTACTTGCTCTTGTCGATGGACTGCTGCAAGGCCTTGGCGGCATCGTCGGCTTCCGCTTCATCCTCCTTGGCCTCCGCCTTGTTTTCTTCGTCGTTTGATTCGGTCTTTTCGCCTTCTTCCGCAGTCGTTTCCAGGTCGACCGGTGGCGGCAGTTCGAGCTGGATGTCCTGGACATTGCCGGTCGGCGTCTGATCGAGGCCGCCGAGCACCAGCTTGGGGTAGATCACCACCATGGCGATCATGATCACCTGCAGCACGATGAAGGCGATCGCACCGCTGTAGATCTGGTTGGTCGTGACCGCAGGGATGCGCTTGCCGGTGATGCGGTCGTTGTAGTCGCTCTTGGCGGCAACGCTGCGCAGATAGAACAGCGCAAAACCGAAAGGCGGCGTGAGGAAGGAGGTCTGCAGGTTCATCGCGACGATCACGCCGAACCAGATCAGCGCATCGCTGCCAGCCGGCAGCAGGGCAGGCAGGATCTTTTCGGCGACCGGGGCGATCAGCGGAATCACGATAAAGGCGATCTCGAAGAAGTCGATGAACATGCCGAGCACGAAGACCAGCAAGTTGACGACTATCAGGAAGCCCATCGCGCCGCCCGGCAGCTTGCTGAACAGGTGTTCGACGAAGATGTGGCCGTCGGCGGCGTTGAAGGTGAAGGAAAACACCGTCGAGCCGATCAGGATGAAGAGCACGAATATGGCCAGCTTGGCGGTGTTCTCCAGTGCCTCCTTGAGCAATCTCAGCTCCAGTTTGCGCCGCGCCAGCGCCATGATGAAGGCGCCGAGCGCGCCCATCGCGCCACCTTCGGTCGGGGTGGCGAGGCCGAGGAAGATGGTGCCGAGCACCAGGAAAATCAGCACCAGCGGCGGAATCAGCACAAAGGTCACGCGTTCCGACAGCTTCGAGAGCAGGCCGAGCTTCAACAGATGGTTCAGTATCGCCAGGCCGAGCGCGACGAAGGAGGAGATCGTCATCGACAGGATCAGCACCTCGTCGGCCGGCGCCGGATCTTCGCGGCCGGTCCAGGCACCGATTATCGAGTCATGCACATGGCTCCAGCCGTAGCCGGCAGCGGCCGCAAGCAGCATCAGGAATAGCAGGGACTTGTGGCCGGATGAGCCATTGGCCTCCTTGTAGATGCGCGCTTCGGGCGGCAGGGCCGGCACCCAGGCCGGCTTGACGATGGCCACGACGATCACGAATGCGGCGTAGCAGGCGACCAGCATCAGGCCGGGAACCAGTGCGCCGGCATACATGTCGCCCACCGAACGGCCAAGCTGGTCGGCCATCACGATCAGCACCAGCGAGGGCGGGATGGCCTGCGCCAGCGTGCCCGAGGCGGTAATCACGCCGGTGGCGATGGTGCGGTTGTAGCCGTTGCGCAGCATGATGGGCAGCGAAATCAGGCCCATCGATATCACGGCCGCGGCGACCACGCCGGTGGTCGCCGCGAGCAGCGCGCCGACGAAGATCACGGCCAGCGCCAGACCGCCGCGGACCGGCCCGAACACCTGGCCGATGGTTTCCAGCAGGTCCTCGGCCATGCCGCTCTTCTCCAGGATGATGCCCATGAAGGTGAAGAAGGGAATCGCCAGCAGCGTGTCGTTCTGCATGATGCCGAAGATGCGCAGCGGCAGCGCCTGAAACAGCTCGGGCGGGAACAAGCCGGCTTCCATGCCGATGAAGCCGAAGAACAGGCCGGTGGCGGCCAGCGCGAAAGCGACGGGAAAGCCGGTCAGGAGGAACAGCAGCAGGCCGCTGAACATCAGCGGTACGAAATTCTGGACTATGAATTCCATCAGCGGACTTCCTCTCGAACGTGTGCCGCGTGTTCCTCGATCTCGTGGCCGATCTCATCCTGAGCCGCGGTTTCGATGTGGCTGATGACATCCGGACCGGCGCCACTGATGAAGGCGGCGCGCTTGATGAGTTCGGACAGGCCCTGCAGCGCGAGCACAGCGAAGCCGAGCGGGATCAGGCCGTACATCGGCCAGCGGATCAGGCCGCCGGCGTTCTGCGACATTTCACCGCTGGTCCAGGCGTTCATGAAGAGCGGCCAGGAGAGGGTGATGATCATGTAGCACAGCGGCAGCAGAAACACGACGATGCCGACGATGTCGATCAGGTTGCGCGTGCGTGCCGAGAGGTGATTGGAAATGAAGTCGATGCGGACGTGGGCATTTTTCAGGAAGGCAAAGCCGGAACCCAGCATGAACACGGTGGCGAACAGGTACCACTGGATTTCCAGCAGGGCGTTCGAGCTCATGTCGAGCGTCTTGCGCACGATGGCATTGCCGGCCGAAATCAGCACCGCGGCCAGGATCAGCCATTTCAGGCCGCGTCCGAGCCTATCGTTCAACCAGTCGACCAGGCGTGACAGTTTCAGCAGGCCTTGCATGACGTCTCCTCGGGGCGCCCGGGCGATGAACTACCGTCATGGCGCGGGCTTGGGGGTGGTGCAAGCAGAGCGGGCGCCCAGCTTGTTCCGGATTGCATTTCGGCATTGCCCGAAGCAATATTAACCTGAGCCGTCAACATTCGTTGATTCAAGAACTTCTCCTTGATTTCAGACGTGTTTTGTAGCGGATGACCAAGGCGATTGGACGCTGCGTCCAATCGGTGAATCGTCATCAATGGATCATTGGTCAGACCAAAGTTTTTTTATGTTAACGGCCGCAATCGGCGTTGTCAAGCGAAGTCGCTGAAACTTCCAGGTCAATATGCTCTGGTTGATATCTTGGTCAGACCAATGTTATATTGAAAAGATGGACGGAAAAATGATAGCGCCGCGACTCGCCGATGTGGTTGCGCGCGAGATTGAACGGCGGATGCTTGAAGGCGGACTCAAGCCCGGCGATCGCCTGCCGTCCGAACGTGAATTGTCTGCGCAACTGGGGGTCTCGCGGGCTTCGTTGCGGGAAGCCATCCAGAAGCTGGTGGCGCGGGGTCTGATGGAAAGCCGCCAGGGGGGCGGCACCTTTGTCACCGACCGGCTGGATACGAGTTTCGCCAATCCGTGGGAGGAAATTCTCCGCGACCATCCGGCCGTCCATGACGATCTGCTCGAGTTTCGCCACATGCTGGAGGGCCGTGCGGCGGAATGTGCCGCGCGCCGCGCCACCGCGGCCGACCGCGAGCGCGTCCGCCTGAGCCTGGCGCAGCTTGAGCAAGCCTTTGCCGGAAGCGATCTGGATGCCCAGGTGGATACCGATCTGGCATTTCATCAGACGATTGCCGAGGCCTCGCACAACGTCATCGTCGGCCACTTGACCGCCAGCCTGCTGCGACTGCTGCGCGACAATCTGCGGCGCAACCTCAGCGAATTGATGCAGGTGCCGGCGGCGAAGGAGAACCTGCTCGACCAGCATCGCGCGGTGTGGCGGGCCATCGAACAAGGCGACGCCGAACAGGCGCGGGACGTGGCGGCCGACCATATCGGTTTTGTGCGCCAGAATCTCAATCGCATGCTGCGCAGCGACGCGCGCCACAAGCCCTGATCGATCCGCCATTGCACCACGCGGGGCGCCCAGGGCCGATGGCGATCTCCGATTTGCAGTGCGGATTTGCATCGGTTTACCGTCCCATTGCCTGGAGGTGCTGCTGGGCTTCGGTTCGGGTTTCGAAGAAGTTGGAGTCGGTCACGCGCTTGCCGAAGGACTCACCGAGCTTGGCACGCAGGAAGGCGCTCGCGGTATAGCGCGTCACCTCGCTGTAGTGGCGGTCCATGAGGCCCTTGACCATTCCCGTATAGTCGTCGATCAGTTCCGGCGCAATGCTGAAGCGATCGTAATTCACGATCGCCGCCAGCTTGTGTCCGATCGGCGCCAGGCGGCCTTCCACGGCGCGCAGCACGCGGTCGACGTCTTCCGCGGTACGCACCGACATCCCCTCGAAATTGACGAAGAATATATTCTGCTCCGAGTCGTAGCTCAAGCGGTCTTCTATCGGCATCTCCAAGACTTGGCTGCGCAGGCCCATCGGGCCGGGAGCGAAGATGCGCGCATCCATCAGTGTCGGCTCGCGGCGCAGGATGGGGGCGAACTCCATGCGTTCCAGGATGTCATGCTCGATATCCACGCCGGGAGCGACCTCGATCAGTTCCAGGCCATCCTTGCTCAAGCGAAATACGCAGCGTTCCGTGATGTAGAGCACGGTCTTGCCGCTGCGGGCGGCAACCTGGCCGCTGAAACTGCGCTGCTCGACTTCCTGCACGAACTTCCTGGCCTTGCCGTCGGCGAGAATCCGCAGGCAGCCCGCCTCAAGGGCAATTTGCAGCTTGCCGGCGGTGAAGGTGCCGACGAACACCACTTTCTTGGCGTTCTGGCTGATGTTGATGAAACCGCCGGCGCCGGCCAGCTTGGGTCCGAATTTCGACACATTGAGGTTGCCTTCGCGATCGGCCTGGGCCAGGCCGAGAAACGCGATATCTAGCCCGCCGCCATCGTAGAAATCGAACTGGCTGGGCTGATCCAGGATCGCCTCGGTGTTGGTTGCGGCGCCGAAGTTGAGGCCGCCTGCCGGTATGCCGCCGATCACTCCGGGCTCCGCGGTGAGCGTGATGAGGTCGACGACCTTTTCTTCCGCGGCGACCGAGGCGATTCCCTCCGGCATGCCGATGCCGAGATTCACCACGCTGTTGGCCGCCAGTTCCATTGCCGCGCGTCGGGCAATGATCTTGCGCTCGTCCATCGCCAGCGGCGCGTCGTTGCCGAACGCGGGCGCCATCGGTACGCGGATTTCGCCTGAAAATGCCGGACTATAGGCCTCGATGAAGGTTTGCATGTGGTACTCGGGCTTTTCCGCGACCACCACGCAATCCACCAGCACGCCGGGGATCTTCACCTGGCGCGGGTTCAGGGTATTTCTTTCGGCGATGCGCTCGACCTGGGCGATGACGATGCCGCCCGAGTTGTGCGCGGCCATCGCGATGGCCTGAGCTTCCAGCGTCAATGCTTCTTTCTCCATGGTGATGTTGCCCGCGGAATCTGCCGTGGTGCCGCGGATGATGCCGACGTTGATCGGGAAAGCTTTGTAGAAGAGGTATTCCTCGCCGTCGATTTCCATCAGGCGGACCAGATCCACGCCGCTGCTGATGGTCATCTCGTTGAGCTTGCCGCCGCCGTGGCGCGGATCGACGAAGGTATCGAGCCCGACGCGGGTCAGCGTGCCGGGCTTGCCGGCGGCAATGTCGCGGAACAAGTGGCAGATCACGCCCTGGGGCAGGTTCCAGGCTTCGATGCGGTTGGCCACCGCGAGTTGCTGCAGCTTGGGCACCAGACCCCAATGGCCGCCTATCACGCGCTTGACGAGGCCGTCGTGGCCGAGATGGTTCAGGCCGCGCGCCAGTCCGTCGCCTTGTCCGGCGGCATACACCAGCGTCAGGTTGCGGGGCCGGCCGTGGCCGTCGATGCCTGCTTCGTCTTCTTCGAGAAAAAGCGCTTCGAGCGCGACGGCGATGTTTTCGGCGAAGCCGATGCCGACGAAGCCGCTGGTGGCGACGGTGTCGCCGTCGCGGATCAGTTGCACGGCTTGGCGCGCAGTGACGATCTTGCCGGTATCGACGGCGCGCAAGGATGCAATGAGCGGATGCTGGGCCAAGACATTTTCCTCGGGTCGAAAAGCCGGCGCGGAGAGTTGCCGCGGTGTTCGCCCCGGGCATCGATCGGAATGGTCGGGGGCCCGCGAGCTAACGCAAGGAGTGGGCCATGCCCCCAAATACAGGGGAAAACGAGTTAGCGAGACCGGCCGGCGGCGACCGGGATGACTAAGTGTTCGCTTGGCCGAACAGTTGGTACGGCACGGCGGACACCCAGTGCTCGACACGGCGTCGGCGTCAGCCCAGTCCGAGTAGCGCGATTTTTTCGTAGAGCGAGGTGCGCGAAATGCCGAGCTCGGCGGCGGCGCGTGCCTTGTTGCCGCCGCATGCCGTGAGCGCCTTGCGGATGGCGGCCCGCTCCGCTTCCGCGATCGCCCCGGCAAGGCCGAGGCCGACAGGTTCAGCGGCAGTCGGGGCGGCTCTGGCGACGGGCAGGACGGCATCGATATCGGCAGCTGTCAGGACTTCGCCGTCGCTCATCATCAGCGCCCGCTCGAGCACGTTCTGCAATTCGCGGATGTTGCCCGGCCAGACGTGCCGGTAAAGCGACTGCAGTGCCTCGGGCGAGATTTCACGCAAGGGCAGGCCGAGTTCATGACACTGCGCTTCAAGCATGTGCTCGCACAGCAAGGGCAGGTCGGCGAGTCGCTCGCGCAGCGGCGGCATCGACAAGGTGACGACATTCAAGCGGTAGTAGAGATCGGTGCGGAAGCGTCCCGCCTCGATCTCGGCCTCCAGATCGCGGCTGGTGGCGGCGACGATGCGCACGTCGACCGGCACCAGGCGGTTGGAACCCAGGGCTTCGAATTCACCCTCCTGCAGCACACGCAGCAACTTGGCCTGAAGCGCGCTGGACATGTCGCCGATTTCGTCGAGGAACAAGGTGCCGCCGTCGGCGAGCTTGAACTTGCCGTCGCGCCCCTTGCGGTCGGCGCCGGTATATGCGCCGGGCGCGGTACCGAAGAACTCCGATTCGAGCAGCGTGTCGGGAATTGCCGCGATGTTCACCGCGACAAAGGCTTTATCGGCGCGCTGGCTGGCATTGTGGATGGCGTGTGCCAGCAGTTCCTTGCCGGTTCCGGTCTCGCCCTGGATCAGCACGGGGGCTCGGGTGCGGGCGGCCCGCCGCGCCTGCTGCTTGAGCGCGACGCAGGCGTCCGACGTTCCCACGATGCTCGACAGCGTGTATTTCGCCCGCCGCGCCTCGGCTAGTCGGCGCTGGGAGTCGGCGAAGTCGACCTTGAGGCGGTTGAAGCGCGAGACCAAGGGCGCCAGACCCTTGGCGTCGTCGAGCAGCATCAGGCCGATGCCGCCGACCACCTTGCCGGCCTTGTCGCGCAAGGGCAGACGCACGACGACAAAGGACTCCTCGCCGAAGTCCATGATGTCGAGCATGATCGGGCGCCCGGTTTCGACCACTTCGCGCATCAGGCTGTTGGGCAAGATGCTCTCCACCGGCTGGCCGATGGCGGCGGCGGGGTCGGCAACGCCGAGTCGTTTGGGGTAGCGGTCATTCATCCAGACGATGCGCGCATGACGGTCGACGATCACGGCGCCCTCGCAGATTTCCGCAAAATGACCGAGCAGCGATTCGGTGGCGATCTTCAGCAGATGCTCGGCTTCGCTGGCGGCCAGCGGTGTGGCCGAGTTGATTCCCGTGGGTGGCGACGACATGGCTTGCATTCCTTTCCTCCGTCCCGATTCCCCAGGCAGGGCGGGCGATGTTTCGCGACACTATAAGCAGAAACCGGCCCCCTGCTCTTGCGGCTGCGGGTGCGTCAAGGATGATTCCGCCCCGGGCGGAACGGTAGAATACCGCTCATGCCAAGTTCAAGTTCACCGCGTACCCAAATCTGCCTCGTTCGTCACGGCGAGACCGACTGGAATGGCGAGCGACGGATCCAGGGGCAGATCGACATCGATCTCAATGCGACCGGCGAAGCCCAGGCCCGGGCCTTGCGGACGGGGCTGACGCAGCACGGCTTCGCCGCGATTTACAGCAGCGACTTGCTGCGCGCCTGGCGCACGGCGCAGATCGCCACAGCGGATCTCGGCCTCGCCGTGGCGCCAGCGCCAACTCTGCGCGAAAGGCATTTCGGCGTGCTGCAGGGCACCACCCTGCACGAAGCCAGCCAGAAGCATCCGGAGGTGCATCGTCATCATCTGGCGCGGACTCCGGACCATGATTACGAGACCGGCGAATCCCTGGTGGATTTCGCGGCACGAGTAATGACCGGGCTCGATGCGATCGCCGCGTGCCACGCCGGACGATGCGTGCTGGCCTTCACGCACGGCGGCGTGCTGGATGTCGCCTATCGCGCCGCCACCGGCCGGGCGCTCGACGCGCCGCGCGATTTCCCGGTGGCGAACGCCGCCTTCAACTGGCTGGAACGCGACGACCATGGCTGGCGGTTGGTTTCGTGGGCCGATTGCAGTCATTTGACCCGGGCGCTCGACGAAATCCTCGAATAGGGAAGCACGGCGGCCGGATTTTGGATCGCTGTGGGCCGATGCTAAAATCGCCCGTTCCCATCCATCCACGGATTCCGCCATGTTTCTGAAGCAGAACACACTCGCCAAGACCGACCCAGATCTCTGGGCCGCCATTCAAAACGAAAACCGCCGCCAGGAAGATCACATCGAGTTGATCGCCTCGGAGAATTACGTTTCCTGGCCGGTCATGGAAGCCCAGGGTTCGCAACTGACGAACAAGTATGCCGAAGGCTACCCGGGCAAGCGCTATTACGGCGGCTGCGAACATGTCGACGTCGCCGAGCAGTTGGCCATCGACCGCGCCAAGAAGCTGTTCGGCGCCGATGCCGCCAACGTCCAGCCGAATTCCGGCTCGCAGGCCAACCAGGCGGTGTTCATGGCCTTCCTCAAGCCCGGCGACACGGTGCTCGGCATGAACCTCGCCGCCGGCGGCCACCTGACGCATGGCATGGCGCTCAACATGTCCGGCAAGTGGTTCAACGTCGTGCCCTACGGCCTCGACGAGAACGAGGAAATTGACTACGCCGAGATGGAGCGACTGGCGCATGAGCACAAGCCCAAGCTGATCATCGCCGGCGCTTCGGCCTATGCGCTGAAAATCGACTTCGAGCGCTTCGCCAAGGTGGCGAAGGCGGTCGGCGCGATCTTCATGGTGGACATGGCGCATTACGCCGGCTTGGTCGCCGCGGGCTTCTACCCCAACCCGGTACCCCATGCCGACGTCGTCACATCCACTACGCACAAGACATTGCGCGGCCCGCGCGGCGGCCTGATCCTGATGCGCGCCGAACACGAGAAGGCGATCAACTCGGCGATCTTCCCCGGTCTTCAGGGCGGCCCGCTGATGCACGTGATCGCCGCCAAGGCCGTGGCCTTCAAGGAAGCGATGACCTCCGAGTTTCGCGATTATCAGGAACAGGTGATCGACAATGCGCAGGTGATGGCCAAGGTACTCAAGAGCCGCGGCCTGCGCATCGTTTCCGGGCGCACCGAGTCGCATGTGTTCCTGGTCGACCTGCAGGCCAAGAACATCACCGGCAAGGACGCCGAAGCGGCGCTGGGCAAGGCTCACATCACGGTGAACAAGAACGCGATTCCCAACGATCCGCAAAAGCCCTTCGTCACCAGCGGCGTGCGCATCGGCACGCCGGCCATGACCACGCGCGGCTTCACCGAGATCGAGGCCGAGCAGGTGGCCAACCTGATCGCCGACGTGCTCGATGCGCCGCATGACGAAGCGGTGCTGGATCGAGTGCGCGGCGAAGTCTCGGCCATGTGCAAGAAGTTTCCGGTGTATGGCTGAACGCCGCTAGCGGAGCCCGTCGTGAAGTGTCCATACTGCAATGACGAAAACACGCAGGTCGTGGACACCCGCGAGAACGAGGACGGCGACACCGTGCGTCGCCGCCGTCGCTGCCTGTCCTGCGACAAGCGCTTCACCACTTACGAGCGGGTGGAACTGCAACTGCCGCAGGTGGTGAAGAAAAACGGCAGCCGCACCGATTACGACCGCGACAAGCTCAAGGCCAGCATGATGCTGGCGATGAGGAAGCGCCCCGTCACCACCGAGAGCATCGACCTGGCGCTCGACCGCATCGAAGAGAAACTCGTGCAACTGGCGCTGCGCGAAGTCGCCTCGGACCGCATCGGCGAGTTGGTGATGCGCGAGCTGAAGAAGCTCGACAAGGTCGCCTACATTCGCTTCGCCTCGGTGTATCGCAATTTCGAGGACGTCGACGAGTTTTCCGACGCCATCCGCGAAATCAAGAAGCCGCGGCAGCCCCGGGCCAAATCGTGAGCCAAGGCCGCGCATGAGCTTTTCCGCGGCCGACTACGGATTCATGGCGCGCGCCCTGCAACTGGCGCAGCGCGGGCTTTACAGCACGACGCCCAATCCGCGCGTGGGTTGCGTGATGGTCCGTGATGGCGATGTGATCGGCGAAGGCTGGCACGAGCAGGCCGGCCAGCCGCATGCCGAAGCCGCCGCCCTGGCGGCAATAGTCGGCGCCGGCGATACGGCGCTGGGCACCACGGCCTATGTCACGCTGGAACCTTGCGGCCACCATGGCCGCACCCCGCCCTGCGCCGACGCGCTGATCGCCGCCGGTGTTGCGCGCGTGGTGGCGGCGATGCAGGACCCGAATCCGCTGGTGGCCGGGCAGGGCCTGGCGAAGCTGGCGGCGGCCGGCGTCGAGGTCGCCAGCGGACTGCTGGTCACCGAGGCCACCGAACTCAACATCGGCTTCGTCTCGCGCATGACGCGCGGCCGGCCCTGGCTGCGTCTGAAAGTGGCGGCCAGCCTCGACGGCAAGACCGCGCTCAACAACGGTGTCTCGCAATGGATCACCGGCCCGGATGCGCGGCGCGACGCCCACGCCTGGCGCGCGCGGTCCTGCGCGGTGCTGACCGGTATCGGCACGGTGAAGGACGACAACCCGCGGCTCACCGTGCGCGAGGTGCCCACCTCCCGCCAGCCGCTGCGCGTGGTGATCGACAGCCGGCTCGAAACGCCGCTCGATGCGGCCGTGCTGGATGGCGGCAACGTGCTGATTGCCGCGGCCCAGGACGATCCCGTGCGCAGTGCGGCCCTGCAGGCGCGCGGTGCGGAAATCGTGCTGCTGCCCAATGCGCAGGGCAAGGTCGATCTTGCCGCGTTGCTGCAGGAACTGGGCCGGCGCGGCATCAACGAAGTGCTGACCGAAGCCGGCACCCGGCTCAACGGCTCGCTGCTGCGCGAAGGCTGTGTCGATGAACTGCTGATCTACCAGGCGCCGATCCTGATCGGCGATGCTGCGCGCGGCATGTTCGGCCTGGCGGAACTGACTGATCTGGCCGGCGCGCAACGGCTCAACATCATCGAGCGCCGCGTCGTCGGCGCCGACTTGCGCATACGGGCCCGTCTTGCGTAGCCAAAAGGACGACGACGGCCATCGCGATTTCCCCGGCCGCGGTCTGCTGATCAACATTCTGCGCGTGGTCCACATCGCCGGTCTGGCCGGGGTCTCGGCGGTGGTGCTGGCCGGTGCCGCGAATGCCGAGCGGTGGGGCGGCCTGATGCTGGTCTCGGGGCTCGGCATCGTCGCCCTCGATGCCTGGGCCAATCCCGCCTACTTCAGACAGGTCAAGGGCCTGGGCACGCTGTTGAAGATTGCGCTGGTCGGCTTGCTGGTGCTCTGGGAGCCTGGTCGCCTGCCCTTGTTCTGGTTCGTGCTGGCCTTCTCAGTCTCGCTCAGTCACGCGCCGGGACGCTATCGGCACCGCCAGCTGTTCTGAGCTACCGAGCCTAAGCGGCCGTCGCGGCAGTCCCGCATACCGCGCAGCCCGGATCGCGCGGCACGCGAATCTCGCGCCACTCCATGCCCAGGCCATCGAGCAGCAGCAGGCGTCCGGCGAGGCTGGTGCCGCAGCCGATCACCAGCTTGAGCGCTTCGGCCGCCTGCACCGTGCCGATGATGCCGGTCAGCGGCGCGAACACGCCCATCACGGCGCAGCGCACTTCCTCGACATCCTGCCCTTCGGGGAACAGGCAGTGGTAGCAGGGCGCCTCCGCCTGGCGCGAATCGAATACCGCGACCTGGCCGTCGAAGCGGATCGCGGCGCCCGAAACCAGCGGCTTGCCGAACTTGACGCAGGCGCGATTGACGGCGTGACGCGTGGCAAAGTTGTCGCAACAGTCGAGCACGATGTTGGCCAGCGCGACTTCCTCGTCCAGGCGCTGTCCGGACAGGCGCTCATTGAGGGCGATCACATGGCATTCGGGGTTGATCTCGCCCAGTGTGCGTTTGGCCGAGGCGGTCTTGGTCATGCCAATGGAGTCGGTGCGATGCAGGATCTGGCGCTGCAAATTGGTCAGGTCGACCGTGTCGCCGTCGGCCAGCACCAGGGTACCGATGCCGGCCGAGGCCAGGTAGTAGGCGGCGGGTGAGCCCAGGCCGCCGGCGCCGATGACCAGGGCGCGTGCCTTGACGATGTTCTCCTGACCCTCGATGCCGATCTGCGGCAGCAGGATGTGGCGGCTGTAACGCAGCAGTTGCTCGTCGGTCACGGCAGCGCCTAGCGTTCCTGTCTCAACTCGGGCGGCGTTTCGTCGTGGTCGCCATGCGGGTGATGCTCCCAGGCCTTGGAATAGATCTCGTGCGATTTCTTGATCAGGCGCTCGGGTACGCGCATGTTGCGCATCTGGGTTTCTTCGCAAAAATACACCACGGTCCGCATCAGCTTGCTGTACATGCTGTTGTCGAGATGAAAGCCCTGGCGCGTCAGCGCGGCTTCGAGGCCTTCGAGCGAGTAGTCGCTGATCTCGTACCAGATCGACAGGCTGTAGGGCGCCAACCCGGTATCGATTTCCATGCCATCGAGCCCGGCCAAGAGCTTGCGCGCCTCCTCGACATGTTCCGGATGCTGGTGGTCGAAGCGCAGTTCGCGGTGCTTGCGCGTGCCGGGTTGCGGAACAAAGGCTGCCGGACGCTGGCGAGGCTTGCCGTCGCGCTTTTCATCGCGCAACTCGCGGGCCTTTTCGGGGTTCATCCGGCTCATCGCCTGCTCTCCGCCTTTAGAGCTTGTGAAGAAATCGTAGCGAGCGGGCCGCAGCGGGGTGCGGCCGGAGCACAGCTACCGGAATGTACGTTTTTGTACATGAGGATAGCCGGGTTTGCCAAATGAGCAGCCCAAACCCCGATCCGGCACGCGCAGTAGATTTATTCATAAGCTCTCAGCGCTTGATGATCTGCCAGGCTTTGAGCAGATTAACGGCCTGCCCCAGTTGATAGTCCTTCGGCGAGGCAAATTCGAGTGGCGCGTGTGGCGAATCTTCCGCTTCGTCGGTCTTGCCTTTCTTGTCGTTCCTGGTCTGCGGCTTTGGCGCAGCCGGTTCCGCGGCCTTCTCCTTGTCGTTGCCGAGATGCCGTTCCAGGTCGGCTTCGCGTATGCGCTCGCGCGATCCGCCGTTGGCGCTTTCCTCGACGATGATGTCGGGCGTGATGCCCTTGGCCTGGATCGAGCGGCCCGAGGGTGTGAAATAGCGCGCCGTGGTGAGCTTGATCGCGGCATTGTTGGACAGCGGCAGCACGGTTTGCACCGAGCCCTTGCCGAAGGTCTGGGTGCCCATCACGACAGCTCGCTTGTGGTCCTGCAGCGCGCCGGCGACGATCTCCGAGGCCGAGGCAGACCCGGCATTGACCAGCACCACCATGGGCGTGGTTCTGGCGTAAGCCGGCAGGTTTTTCATGAAATCGTCCTTGTGGCCGCGCTGGTAGTCTTCCGGGCTCGCCAGGTAACGTCGCTTGGCATCTTCGGTGCGGCCGTCAGTCGAGGTGACCAGGGTCTGCGGCGGCAGGAAGGCGGCGGAAACGCCGACCGCCCCGTTGAGCAGACCGCCGGGATCGTTGCGCAGATCGAGCACCAGACCCCTGATGCCGGTGCCCTTGGCGTCCTGATCCGCCTTCGCCAGCTTTTCCAGATGCCTGACCACGTCGGGCGCGGTCTCTTCCTGGAACTGGGTGACCCGCAGATAACCGTAGCCGCCTTCGAGCAGCTTCGACTTGACGCTCTGCACCTTGATCTTCTCGCGCACCAGCGTGACTTCGAAGGGCTTCATCTCGCCCTTGCGCACGATGGTCAGGCGGATCTGGGTCTTCGGCTTGCCGCGCATCTTCTTCACGGCGTCGTTCAGCGAAAGCCCCTTGACCGGCGTGTCGTCGATCTTGATGATCAGGTCGCCGGGTTTCAGCCCGGCCTTGTGCGCCGGCGTGTCCTCGATCGGCGCCACCACCTTGACGAAACCGTCTTCCATGCCGACCTCGATGCCGAGGCCGCCGAATTCGCCCTGGGTGCTGACCTGCAGGTCCTTGAACGAGTCCGCATCCAGGTAGGCCGAATGCGGATCGAGATTGGCCAGCATGCCGCTGATGGCATGGGTGATCAGCTTCTTGTCATCGACCGGTTCGACATAGCCCTGCTTGATGGCATTGTAGACGTCAGCAAAGCTGCGCAACTCTTCGATGGGCAGCGGCGACGTCGCAGCTTCCTTGCCGGCACTGGCGGAAAAATTCAGGCTTACCAATACGCCGGCAATCAGACCGGTGACTACCAGACCCACTTGTTGCAGCTTGCTGCTCATAGGAACTCCGAACGGATAAGGGCGGGTTTGCCGGGATTGGGGTCGTCTAGCGCTTGCCGACCCATTTCAGGGGATCGAACGGCTGGCCCCGATGCCTGAGTTCAAAGTATAAACCCGAGTCGGGGTTGCCGCCGCTGTTTCCCACGGTGGCGACGGGCTCGCCGTCCCTGACGCTGGCACCCACCGCCGCCAGCAGGGATTCGTTGTTGCCATAGACTGACAGAAAGTCATCGCCATGGTCGATGATCAGCAGGTTGCCGAAGCCGCGCAGCCAGTCCGAGAAAACCACGGCGCCGCTGGCCACGGCCTTGACCTCGACGCCCTCGGCGGCACGGATGAAGAGGCCCTTCCAGGCGACGCCGCCTTCCGGACGCGGGCTGCCGAAGCGGCCGTCGATGACGCCATTGACCGGTAGGCGCAGTTGGCCGCGCAGCGCAGCGAAGGCGCCGCCGACGTTGCCGGGGTCATGGCTTTTGAGCTTCGGCGCCCTGGTCGCCGTGCCGCCAGCGCCAACTTTCGGCCTGGCGCGCTTCAATGCCATGCGGGCCAGTCCATCGATCAGTTTTTTCAGCCGCTGCTCATCGCGTTTCAGGGTGTTGATTTCACGGCGCTGCGCCTTGAGCCGGTCGGCGATCGCGATCAGCTTGGTCAGTCGCTGCTTTTTGCGGTCGATCAACTGGGCGCGGCTTTCCTGTTGCCGGCGTTCGATTTCGGCCAACTGCGATTGGCGTGCCTGCGCCGCATCCGTCAGACGCTTTTTCTCGGTCGCAACGGCGCGCAATTGGTTGATCAGGTCGGCCTTGGCGCGCGAGAGCTGGGTCAGGAAATATTTGTCGCGGGCCGACTGGTTGGGGTCGCGGCCCGACAACAGCAGCTTCAGCGCGTCGGCATCGCCGCCGACAAACTGGCGGTTGAGCAGGCGTGCCAGCTGGTTCTGTTGCGCGCCGGCATGACGGTCGAGCCGTTGGCTCTGTGCCAGGAGCTCGTCCAGCTGGGATTTCAGGTCGGTGCGTTCGGCAGCCAGCTTATGCAGGCGCCGGTTGGTGTTCGAGATCGCCGATTCGGTCTCGCGCAACTGATCGGCGGCGTAGGTCTTTGATTCCTCGGCGGCCGCCATGTCGCGCTGCAAGGCCTTGATACGGCCTTTCAGATCCTGCAGCTCGCCCTTTTTCGCATCGACGCCCGCGGCGAACGCCGTCGAAGCGAGGAGGGCTGCAAGGCATAAGGCATTGACGCAAATTTTGCGTCGAGGAATCACGCCTTCGCTTTGCCCTGGTTCGCCACGGCCTGCATCGCTGCCTTGATCGCTTCCTGGTCGCCCAGATAGTAGTTGCGGATCGGTTTCAGGTCGGCGTCGAGTTCATAGACCAGCGGCTGTGCGGTCGGGATGTTGAGGCCGACGATGTCGGCGTCGGATACCTTGTCGAGGTATTTGATCAGCGCCCGCAGACTGTTGCCGTGGGCCGCGATGATCACCTTCTTGCCCGACTTGACCATGGGCGCGATGGTTTCATGCCAGTAGGGCAGAAAGCGCTCGACGGTATCCTTGAGGCACTCGGTGCGCGGAAACTGCGCGGGCGGCAGGTCCGCATAGCGCGGGTTGCCGGTCTCCAGGCGCGGATCGTCCTCGGCCAGCGGCGGCGGCGGCGTGTCGTAGGCGCGGCGCCAGACCAGCACCTGCTGGTCGCCGAACTTGGCCGCGGTTTCGGCCTTGTTGAGGCCTTGCAGCGCGCCGTAATGGCGTTCGTTCAGGCGCCACGAATGTTGCACCGGAATCCACATCCGGTCCATTTCCTCCAGCACTGTCCATAGTGTCTTGATCGCGCGGCGCAGCACCGAGGTATAGGCGATGTCGAAGGCGTAGCCTTCCTTTTTCAGCAGTTGGCCGGCGGCCACGGCTTCCGCCTGGCCTTTTTCCGTGAGGCCGACGTCGGTCCAGCCGGTGAAGCGGTTTTCCTGGTTCCAGGTCGATTCGCCGTGGCGAAGCAGAACGATCTTGTACATGGGGTAAGCCTTAGCGCACAAAAACGCCATTGTACCGCCCGCATCATCGTCCGACCCGGGCCAATCCGATGGCTGCCGTGACGAATTGGCGATCCGACACGCTTCCAACAGTAATCTATAATATTCAAAATTGCCGCGACAAAAAGCTGGATAAATCACAATTAGGGGTAGCACGGCATGGATACAGCGATCAACGAGTTGATAGGAAAGCAGGAGCACATAGAAACGGCCGCAAGGGCGCTGAAGGCGATTTCACATCCGTTGCGCCTGAAAATACTCTGCGTGGTGGGCGACCAGGAAACCTGCGTGCAGGATATCGTCGAGGCCGTCGGCACTTCACAGAGCAATATCTCGCAACACCTCGCCATTTTGCGCGACAAGGGCGTCCTGCAGACCCGCAAGGATGCCAATCGGGTTTTTTATCGTATTGCCGACCAGCGCACGCTTCAGCTCATCGCCATGATGCGTGAGGTGTTCTGCGGCGTTTCGGCACACAGGGAATAGACGACAATGGAATTTGTGCAAGAGAACATGATTTGGGTGGCGCTGGCCTTGGTCAGCGGCGGCATGCTGCTGTGGCCGATGGTGGCCGGCGGCGGTGTCGACAATCTGACGCCGGCGCAGGCGACCCTGCTGATGAACCGGGAAGACGCGCTGGTGCTGGACGTACGCGAAGCCGCCGAGTGGAGTTCCGGCCACATCACCGGGGCGCGCCACATCACTCTCGGTCAGCTTGAGAAGCGCATGTCCGAGCTGGAGAAATTCAAGGACAAGCCGATCATTGTCATCTGCGCGTCGGGCAACCGTTCCTCGTCGGCCTGCGGCCAATTGAAGAAAAGCGGCTTTGCCAAGGTATTCAGCCTTGCCGGCGGGATTGCCGGCTGGCGGGATTCCAGTCTGCCCCTGACCACCAAGTCCTGAGCTGGGAAACTCGAATGGCCAAAGTCCTGATGTATTCCACCGCCGTCTGTCCTTATTGCGTGCGCGCCGAGCAGCTGCTGACCCGCAAGGGTGTCACCGAAATTGAAAAGGTCCGCGTCGACCTCGCACCCGACCGGCGCGAAGAAATGATGCAAAAGACCGGTCGCCGCACGGTGCCGCAGATATTCATCGGCGAGACCCACGTCGGCGGTTGCGACGATCTCTACGAACTGGAGCGCCAGGGCAAGCTCGATCCGCTGCTGGCCGCGTAGAATTCGACCCTTTCCCTCACTATCCAAATCATCATGAGCGACGAGCAGCCGGTTTTCAGCATCGAAAAGATTTACGTCAAGGATCTGTCCATCGAAGTGCCCAATGCGCCGCAGATCTTTCTGGAGCGCGAGACGCCGAGCATCGAGGTGCAGATCCAGAGCGCAGCGACCGCCATCGGCGAGGGCATGTTCGAAGTGGCGCTGACGGTCACCGTGAATGCAAAGGAAGGCGAAAAGGCCTTCTTCCTGGTCGAGGTGGTGAAGGCCGGCATTTTCCAGATCCGCAATGTGCCCGAGCAGGACATGGAACCGATACTCGCCGTGGCCTGCCCCAATATCCTGTTTCCCTATGCCCGCGAAACGGTCTCCGACGCGATCAACCGCGCGGGCTTTCCGCCGGTGATCCTCGCTCCCGTCAACTTCGAGTCGCTGTATCAGCAGCGCCTGATGGAGCAGCAGCAGGCCGAGAGCAAGATTCAGCTGCAATAGTTGATGATGGCGGCACGCCGATTTCCAGTGCTTGTAGTCGGTCTGGTGGCCCTGGCCGCCGCGTCCGCGGCGCATGCGCTGGATTACCTGTCGCTGGCCGAGGCGGCGCCGGCCTACGACGCGCCGTCGGCCAAGGCCCGGCCCCTGTTCGTGGTGCTCGCCGGTACCCCGGTGGAACTCGTGGTCGGCCTCGACGGGTGGTCCAAGGTACGCGACAGTCGGGGCGAGCTGATCTGGATCGAGAAGAAACACCTGACGGACAAGCGCAATGTCATCGTGCGCGTGGAGCGGGCGCAGGTCCGCGCCGCCGCCGAAGACCAGGCGGCGCTGGTGTTCGAGGCGGAGCGCGACGTGGTGCTGGAATTCGTCGAATCCGTTCCGGGCGGCTGGGTCAAGGTCAGGCATCGCGACGGACAAAGCGGTTTTCTCAAGGTGCCGCAAGTCTGGGGCCTGTGAAGTCAGCGACAGGGGGCCTGCAAATGACGGATGTGCGATGCGGATAGCGGTGCTGGGCGCCGGTGCCTGGGGTACGGCGCTGGCCATCGCATTTGCCGCACGGCATCAGGTGATCCTCTGGGCGCGCGATGCGCAGCGCGTCGCGGACATGGCCCGCCGCCGTGAGAACCAGCGCTATCTTCCGGACTGCCCGTTTCCCGCCGACTTGCAGCTCACTGCCGATTTCAGGGCCGCCCTGGCCGCCGCCGATCTGGCGATCCTCGCCACACCGCTGGCCGGTCTGCGTTCCCTGCTCGAACAACTCAAGGCCGACGCACCGGCCCTGCCATTTCTCTGGGTGTGCAAGGGGCTCGAAGCCGGCAGCGGATTTCTGCCGCATCAGGTGGTGGCTGAAGTGATGGGAGATGCGGCCTGCGGCGTGCTCACCGGGCCGAGTTTTGCCCTCGAAGTGGCGCGCGGCCTGCCTACCGCCATCACCCTGGCGTCGAGCGATGCCGCCTTTGCCGAGACCACCGCGCAGCGCCTGCATGGCGGCAACCTGCGCATCTATGCCAATCACGATCTGATCGGTGCCGAAGTAGGCGGTGCGGTGAAGAACGTGCTGGCCATCGCGACCGGCATCTGCGACGGACTCGGTCTCGGGCTCAACGCCCGCGCCGCCCTGATCACCCGTGGCCTGGTGGAGATCACCCGCTTCGGCGAGGCGCTCGGCGCCCGACGTGAAACCTTCACGGGGCTGGCCGGCATGGGCGATCTGATTCTGACCTGCACCGGCGAGCTTTCGCGCAATCGTCGCGTCGGCCTGCTCCTCGCCGAGGGCCGGGCCCTGCCCGAAATCGCCGGCGAACTGGGGCATGTCGCGGAAGGTGTTCCCGCCGCGCGCGAGGTGGCCCGTCGTGCCGCCGAACTCGGCATCGAAATGCCCATCACGAAGGCGGTGACCGCCGTGCTCGACGGCCGCATCACGCCGCGCGCCGCCGTGGAACAACTGATGGCGCGCGAGGCGAAGAACGAGTGAACTGCTCATCCCCCTGCCCCTTCTCCGCGAAAAGGGGTGACATTGGCTCGCTACGCTCGCGGTGACTACGATGGCCTGCCTTGGGGCGGCCCGGCGGCAGGCTAGACGCCGCCGGTGAATCCCTGCTGCCGCCAGGCCTCATAGACCGCTATCGCCACGGCGTTCGACAGATTCAGGCTGCGATTTCCTGGTATCAAGGGCAGGCGCAGGCGGTGGTCCTGCTCGATGTCGGCCAGTACCGCGGCCGGCAGTCCGCGCGATTCCGAACCGAAGACGAAGACGTCGCCGGACTGAAAGACCTTATCGTAGTGACTGGAGCTGCCCTTCGTCGTCAGCGCAAACAGCCGGGCATCGCCCAGCACCGAGCGGCAGGCCGCCCAGTCGGGATGCACCGAAACCTTCACCAGTTCGGCGTAATCCATACCGGCGCGGCGCAACTGGGCTGCCGACAGGTCGAAGCCGAGCGGTTCGACGAGGTGCAGCCGGGCGCCGGTGTTGGCGCAAAGACGAATCACATTCCCGGTGTTGGGCGGGATTTCCGGGGCCACGAGGACAACATGGAACACTTGCAGGGACCTCCGAAAAGCACTGGTTTCTGAAGAATCAGCTGATTAGACAAAAACTTTCGTGCAAAATCACAAAATCACGGCCGGGATTCTAAGGCCGCATTGGAGATTGCCTGATGGCACGTCCGGAAAAGATTCGCCTTGGCGACATGCTGGTGCAGCAGAACCTCCTTACCGGAGAGCAGCTCAAGCTTGCGCTCGACGAACAGAAGCGCTCGGGTCGCAAGCTGGGGCGGGTTCTGGTCGACAGCGGTTTTGTCACGGAAGACGGCATTTCCGTCGCTTTGGCGCGTCAACTCGGCACGGATTTCGTCGATCTCAAGACCTTCCGTCTGCAGCCCGAACTGATCCGGCTGTTGCCCGAAGCCCAGGCGCGCCGGCATCGTGCCCTGGTATTGAGCGAGCGTGCCGGGATGCTGGTGGTCGGCATGGCCGATCCGACAGATCTTGGCGCGTTCGACGAACTGGCGCGCAACCTCAAGCGCGAGATCGACCTTGCGGTGGTGACGGAAAGTCAGCTCCTTTCCGCGATCGACCGCGTCTACAGCCGCGCGGCGGAAATCAGCGGTCTGGCCAAGGAACTCACGGCCGACATGGGCGACGTGTCGACCGAGTTCGGCAACATCCTGGGCCTGACCGCCGGTGCCGAGGATGCGCCGGTGGTCAAGCTGCTCAACACGGTGTTCGAAGAGGCGCTCAAGATGCGCGCTTCCGACATTCACATCGAGCCGCAGGAAGCATCGCTGCTGATCCGCTTTCGCATCGACGGCGTGCTGCACGTGCAGACCGAGGCCGATGCGAAGATATCCACGGCGCTGGTATTGCGTTTGAAGCTGATGTCCGGCCTGGATATTTCCGAAAAGCGCCTGCCGCAGGACGGACGCTTCAACATCAAGCTGCGCACTACCGCGATCGACATCCGTATTTCGTCGATGCCGACCCAGCACGGCGAATCCGTCGTCATGCGTCTGCTGGCGCAGAATACCGGCCTGCTGCAGCTCGACCGCCTCCACATGCCGCCGCGCATTCTGGAGCGCTTTCGCCACGCCATTGCGCGGCCGTCGGGCATCGTGCTGGTCACCGGCCCGACCGGATCGGGCAAGACCACCACGCTGTACGCGGCGCTGAACGAACTGAACACGCCGGAAAAAAAGATCATCACCGTCGAGGACCCGGTCGAATATCGTCTGCCCGGACTCAACCAGGTGCAGGTGCATGAAAAGATCGATCTCTCCTTCTCGCGCGTGCTGCGCACCGCCTTGCGCCAGGACCCGGACATCATCCTGCTGGGTGAAATGCGTGACCAGGAAACGGCGGAAATCGGCATGCGCGCGGCCATGACCGGCCACCTTGTGCTGTCGACCCTGCACACCAACGACGCGCTGTCGACGCCGATTCGCCTGCTCGACATGGGCGTGCCGCGCTATATGGTGGCCTTGTCGATCCAGATGGTGCTGGCGCAGCGCCTGGTGCGCGTCACCTGCCAGAACTGTTCGGCGCCCTACGCGCCGAGTCCGCACGAGCATTTATGGTTGAAGGCCGAGCTGGGCGACCGGGTGGACAGCGTCGAGTACCGACATGGCGAAGGCTGCAGCCACTGCGCCAACACCGGCTATCAGGGGCGCCAGGCGGTGTATGAGATTCTCGACATGAACAATGCGTTGGTCGAGGCGGTGAATCGCGGCGATCCCAACGAATTCATGCAAATCGGACGCGAGCAAATGGCCGGCAACACCCTGCGCCGGGATGCCGTCCGGCTGGTCGTCAGCGGCCGTACCACCATCGAAGAAGCGATGCGCATCAGCACGCAGCTGGACGAGTAGCAGGCAGATGCCCAACTTCGCCTATCGCGGCCGCAACGCCGCCGGGGAAATCGTGCAGGGCATCATGGAGGGCGCGACCGCCGGGGCCGTGGCCGACCTGCTGATCGGCAAGGGCACCACGCCGATGGAGATCAAGCCGACGACGGCCGCCCTGGACCGGTCCGACAACGATCTCGGCATGAACCGGAGGCTGTTCCGGCAAAAAGTCGAGCACATGGATGTGCTGCTGTTTTCACGGCAGATCCACACCCTGCTGCGCGCCGGGGTGCCCATCATGCGTGCGCTGGCCGGCCTGCAGGAATCCAGCACCAATTCGGCGATGAGAGAGGTCTTGCAGGATGTGCGCGAAAGTCTGGATTCAGGCCGCGAACTGTCGCTCTCGCTGGCGCGCCATCCGAAGGTTTTCTCGCCGTTTTACCTGTCCATGGTGCGCGTCGGCGAGATGACCGGTCGCCTGGAGGAAGTCTTCATCCGCCTGTTCGATCACCTGGCCTTCGAGCGTTTCATGCAGGATCAGGTGAAGTCGGCGCTGCGCTATCCCTCGTTTGTCGTCGCCGCGATGGCGCTGGCCCTCATCGTCGTCAATATTTTTGTGATTCCGGCCTTCGCCAAGGTGTTCAAGGGCTTCGGCGCCGAACTGCCGTTCATGACACGGCTGCTGATCGGCTTTTCGGATTTCATGCTGAACTGGTGGCCTGCGCTGCTGCTGGGCATCATTGCCGCCGTGCTCACCTTCAATGCCTGGCGCAAGACGCGCAAGGGCCGCTATGACTGGGATCGGTTCAAGCTGAAAATTCCGATTGCCGGAAAGATAGTCCGCAAAGCCACATTGGCGCGCTTTGCGGCAAGCTTTGCCCTGGCATCGCGCAGCGGGGTGCCGATCATCCAGGCCTTGACCAATGTTGCGGAAACGGTGGACAACGCCTATATCGCCGACAAGGTGGAAAAAATGCGGGACGGCGTCGAGCGCGGCGAAAGCATCCTGCGCACGTCGATTGCCGCAGGCGTGTTTACCCCCGTGGTGCTGCAGATGATTGCCGTGGGCGAGGAGTCCGGCGCGCTGGACGACATGATGAAGGAAGTCGCCGACATGTATCAGGGCGAAGTCGAATACGAACTGAAGACCCTGGCGCAGCAGATCGAACCGATCCTGATCATTTCGCTGGGCATCATGGTCCTGATTCTGGCGCTCGGCATCTTCCTGCCGCTGTGGGACCTGGGCAAGGTGACCATGAAAAAGTGAGCTTCGACATGAAGCGCCAGCGCGGAGCCAGCAAGTTCGAATTCGCCATCACGGTCGCGATCCTCGGCGTACTCGCCGCCGCCCTGCTGGTGCGTCTGGACGCGATCCAGGCCGAGGCGGAGCGTACCGAGGTCGCCCTGACGGTGCGCAACATGCGCGTCGGCATACAGTTGGCGATCGGCGAGCGCATCATGCGCGGCGAGGAAGGTCGCATCGGAGAAGTGGCGGAGGCCAGCCCGATGGATTTTCTCGGGCATCGCCCGCCCGGCTTCACCGCGGGACGGGTCGCCGAGACTCCCGGGCAATGGGCCTACGATCCGCTCACGCGCGAACTCAGCTACCTGCCGCGCCTGCCGCAGGCATTCGACCATGTCGGGGAGTTGCGCTGGCGCTACGTGGCCCGCGTCGACGCGTCGGGGAAAACCGTCGGCGCCAGCCTGGTGGGCCTAAACTGAGTGTCTCCGGGGCCGATAATCGCCTTAACGGCTTCGATCCGATCTGCTATTTTTCGCCAGTCCACGCACAGAAAGTCCCCGCGACCATGAAATCAGGCTTCAGTACTCCGCAGGTACGTGGTTTTACGCTTATCGAACTGGTGATCGTGATTACCATCATCGGCATACTCGCCGCCGTGGCGCTGCCGCGCCTGATCGATGCCCAACGCGACGCGCGGGTGGCCAAGGCCAATGCGATCTACGGCTCGATGCGTTCCGCCGTTGGCCTGGCCCGCTCGCGCTGCGAACTGGATCTCGCCGGCACCGCGCCCAGCCTCACCCTGACGAATTGCACCTCGACCCCACCCAAGGTAAACATGGACGGCCTGATGGTCGATATCGTCAATCGCTATCCGGCCGCCACGGCGCCCGGCATCGATGCCGCGGCAGCCCTCAACCTCGCGGCGGATGGCCTGACTGCTGGCGGCACCGGAACCGCGCGGACCTTCGACGTCGCCGGCGGCACGGTGCCCAACTGCCGCATCACCTATCAGGAGGCGACGCTCAGTGGCGGCGTCATCGTCGCGCCGGTGATTTCGGTGGTAACTTCCGGTTGTTAGAGCTAAACTGACCCTATAGCAGGACGCGGTATTACTAAGGAGATAGCAATGAAAGCAAGAGGTTTCACCTTGATCGAATTGGTCGTAGTGATAGTGATTCTTGGCATTCTGGCGGCGACGGCCTTGCCGAGGTTTGTCAATCTGACGGGTGATGCGGAGCAGGCAGCGGCCGAAGGCACGGCGGGGGGGATTGCTTCCTCGGCGTCGATTCAGTTCGCGGCAAATCTGGCATCGGCCGGCAGAGGCTACTCAGCGGGCGCGGCATGCGGTGGTTCCTATATGCAGACGCCGATCAGCGCCAACTGCAGCACCGCTGGCGATGTTAACTGTACGGTTACCTGCGGAAGCGGTTCGTCGTCGGTCACGCTGCCGAATTGACATGGATTTCGTGGCACGGCTGGCGCAGTTGCGGCGGAGTGGCTCGGGTGGGGATTTCCCAAGCCTAGCTTGACGCGGGATTCGTTTGCCCGCCCGGTCGTGACGACAGCGGCAAGTCTTGGCCTGCTCGCCCTGATGGTGAGCGGGCCATTTCTTTGGCCCTTCCACAGCGACCCTCTGCCGGGTTTCTGGAGCGAATGGTGGGCCGCAGCCCTGGGGCTGGCGGCCATGGCGACCGGCTTGGTCGAGATTCGCGGCCGCGCCCTGTCGCTGCCCTCCGTGCTGCTGCTGCCCGTTGTCCTGCTGCTGGCCCTGTTGCTCCAGTTCGGGCTGCAGCGCCTGGCTTTTCCGCAGATCGGGTTGCTCTACGCGGCCTATCTGCTGTGGGCCGGGATGCTGATGATACTCGGGCGACATCTGGCCGCAACGGTCGGCCTGGTCCGCCTCGCCGATGTCCTGGCTGGCGCCGTGGCGCTGGCTGCGCTGATCGGCGCGACAATCGCCCTGGCGCAGTGGCTGGGCGTCGGCGCGGGCCGGGAATGGATATTTCCCAAACTGGGCGGCAGCATTTACGGCAATCTCGGCCAGACCAACCATCACGCGCATTACTCCTGGCTCGGCATCGTCTCGGTGTTCTACCTGCGCGGCCGCGGACTGCTGTCCAGGCCGCTGCTGTGGACAGTGATTTCGTTCGTCGCCTTCGGCAGCGTACTCAGCGGTTCGCGCAGCGTGTTCGTCTACCCGCTGGTGCTCGTCGCCGTGCTCGGCTGGTCGCGATTGCGGCAGGCTGATGGCGCGGCGGCAGGTCTGCTGGCCGATGCAGTGCTCTTGTTGCCCGTGGTGATCGGGCTGAGCATGCTGGGCAGTTGGGCGACGCCCCACCTTGCCGAGTTGGCGCCCCGGCTCGGCCTGGAACTCGCGGGCGGTCCGGCCCCGATCACGGCAGGCGCGCGCTTGTACGAAATCGCGTCCGGACCCAGCACGCGCTTGGAGATCGCGCGCTCGGCCTGGTCGGCTTTTCTCGAACAGCCCTGGCTGGGGCAGGGCGCAGGCAATTATTCCTGGGCTAGCTTCGTCGCGGCCTCCGCTCATGCCGGGGCCGAGCAATACGCGGTGACGGAGCACGCGCACAATCTGATCCTGCAGTTGCTGGCGGAGTTCGGCGCACCGGTGACGGGAATTGTTCTGGTCGTGCTCGGGATCTGGCTCAAGGGTTTTTTCCGCAAACCATGGGGGCTGGAGCAGTCCTGGTGCGCGGCGGTTCTGGCGATTGGCGCGGTCCATGCGCTGCTTGAATATCCGTTGTGGTATGCGTATTTCCTGGGGCCGACGGCGCTGCTGCTGGGTGCGGCCGACAATCGACCGATCATGGCCTTGTCCGCACGGCGCGTGGCCGTCTATCTGTGCCTGTTTGCAGTCGCGGGAGTTTTCATACTTACCGGTTTGCGCAAGGACTACGCCACGCTCGAAGTGGCTGTCTATGCGCCGCTGGCCGCGCATCCGGAGCGGGAGCAGGCCTGGAGAATCACCATGGACCGGCTGCTGAAGCTGCATCAGGAATCCCTGCTTTCGCCCTGGGCCTTGCTCGGCTTTGCCATGCTGGCCGAACCGAGTCGGCAGCAGGCGCAGCATAGAGCGACTCTGTGCGCAAAGGGCATCCGCTTTTCACCGGCCCGCTGGCTGCTGCTGCGCTGCGCCATGCAATTGGCGATCGCGGGGCGGGAGCGGGATGCGCAGGAACTGGTCTTGAAGGTATTGCGCGCATTTCCGGCACTGCGCGACACCAGCATCGATGAGTTGGCCAAAGCGGCGCAGAAGCATCCGGAAATCGTGCCGCTGCACCAACTGAGTTTGCTTGATTCGGACCCGGGCCGCAGAAGCCCCAGGCCGCCCGGCTAGCGCAACACGCCATGCGGAACCCGCAGGAAATCCTGGGGTAATTCCGAATGGACCAAATACAAGCCCTTAGGCCTTGAAATCGGCGCTTGCCTTATGCCTTACGGCCAGTATAGTCAGACGAAAATGAGTCCCGATGCGTCCAGTGCCAAAATTTGTCAAATCGAGAATTGAACCAGGCTGGTTATCCGTGGTGATGCGGGGGGAGCGCGTCGACTTGATCCACGTCTGTCGTGAGCCGGGTCGCCAGCCGCGTGTGTTGTTGGCGAATTCGGTGCAGGCGGGGGCCAGCCCCGAGGCAACCCTCAGCGCATTGAGAAAACCAATGCGCCTTGACCGCTATCGCTGCACGGCCCTGCTCCAGCACGGCAGCTATCAGTTCATCCAGACCGATGCAGTTTCCGGCGCGCCCGACGAGGCACGCGACGTGGCGCGCTGGAAGCTCAAGGATCAGGTCGAGTTCCCGGTCGATGCGGCGGCCATCGACCTGTTGCCGATCCCCTCCGATGGCCGGGCGCCGCAGGTGTTTGCCGCGCTGTCGCCCGAGTCGACGGTGGCGCCCTTGATCCAGGCGTTTCAGGCGGCCAAGGTGCCGCTGACGGCGATCGACGTGCCCGAAATTTCGCAGCGAAATCTGGCGGCCTTGTTCGAGGAAGAGGGACGTGGCCTGGCCACGCTGATTTTCGACGATGACGAGGGCCTGCTGACCTTTACCGTGCAGGGTGAATTGCTGGTCGTGCGCCATGTCGAAATCACTGCGCAACAGTTGGTCAGGGCCGATGACGACCGCCGCGGCATCTTGTTCGAGCGCATCGCCCTGGACGTGCAGCGCTCGCTGGATAATTTCGACCGTATCTACAGCACGATTACCTTGTCCAATCTCCTGGTGGCGCCGATTCCGGGTGTCGATGGTTTCCTTGGCCATCTGCGCGCCAACCTGACGGTCCCGGTCGTGTCCTTGGATCTGTCGGGTGCGCTGGATCTCGGCGCCGTGCCGGCCCTGCTCGATCCCCTGCGGCAGTTTCAATGCCTGCGCGCAATCGGCGCGGCGCTGCGCGACGAACCGGCGGCTGCATGAGCGCCCAGATCAATCTCTATCATCCGCGCTACCTCAGGCAGCGTGAGCTGCTGACGCTGGGCAATGTGGTGCTTGCCGCGGCGGCGGTGTATCTGTTGCTGGCCGCGGCGGGCGGCTGGGCCTGGCAGAACGCGGCGAAGCGAAGTCAGGCCGCGACGGCCGCCGAACTGCAACTCAAGGCCGTGAAGGCCCAGGTCGACGCCGCGACCAAGGCCGCCGGCGTGCGCAAACCCAGCCCGCAATTGATCAGCGAACTGGAGCGCGCCGAAGGCATGCTGCGCCGGCGCGGCGACATCGCGCGCCTGCTCGAAAGCGGGACCGTCGGCAACACCGGCGGCTTTGCCGAGTATCTGCGTGGCTTTGCCCGTCAGGTACCCGAAGGCCTCTGGTTGACGGCTTTTACGATCAAGTCCGGCGGCAGCGACATGGAAATTCGCGGCAGCATGCTGGACCCCGTGGTCTTGCCCGAGTACATCCGCCGCCTTGGCACCGAGAAGGTATTTCAGGGACGCAGTTTCGCTTCCTTGACCATGAATCGGGCTGCGCCGCCCGCTTCGCCACGACCCGCTGCGCCGGGCGTCGTCGCCGTGGCGCCAGCGCCAACTTCCGGCCCGCGTCCGATCGACTTTGTCCTGCTGCCAAAATTGGCCGAGCCAACGGGTGGCGGACAATGAAGGCGCTGGCCGCCCAGTGGGCGCAGTGGAATGCGAAGTTCGCCGCGCTGACGCGCCGCGAGCGAGTGATTGTCGCCGCGGTGCTGATACTTGGCGGTGCCCTGCTGATATTCAATTTCGCAGTCGAGCCGTTTGTGCTGAAAGCCCGCAGCGCGGTCCATGCCGAAACCACGGCGCGTGCCGAACTCGCCCGGCAGCAGGCGCAGGTGGCCGCACTCGGGGCGCAGAATATCGATCCGGATGCCGCCAACCGGGGCCGGTTGACGCAGGTGAAACAGGAACTGGCGGCGGTCAGCGAGCGGCTCGCGGACTTCGAGGCCGGCATGGTGCCGCCCGCCCGAATGCAGGCCTTTTTGCAGGCATTGCTGGCAAGGAATCGGGCCATCGAATTGCTGGAACTGAAAACCCTGCCGGTGACGCTGGTCGGGGCGCCGCCCAAGATCGAGATCCAGGCGGGAACGCCCTTGCCGGCCGTCAGGGATGCCGGCAAGGACAAGGCGACGCAAGCGCAAGCAGACCCGGGCTCGGGCGATGGCATCTACCAGCACGGTATCGAAATCCGTTTGGCGGGCGATTACAATGGGCTGTTGAATTATCTGGCGGAACTCGAGCGCATGCCGCAACGTCTGTTGTGGAACAGCGTCCACTTCACGGTGGAAAAGTATCCGCGCAATATCATGGTGGTACGGGTGTACACCTTGAGTCTCGACAGAAATTGGTTGGTTGTATGATGGGGCGCGATCTGCTCGCGATTTTCCTGGCGGGTTTCGTTGGATCGAGTCTTGCTGTCGCCCAGGTGCCGGATCCGACGCGTCCGCCCGCAGCCGTGTTCGATCAGGAGGTGGGCGCTACTGCGGCCGTGGCGGCAATGAGTGGGGTGCAGACGGTGATACTGCGTCCCGGGGGCAAGTCGGCTGCCGTGATCAACGGACAGTACGTCGAGGAAGGGGACAAACTCGGCGACAAGCGCGTGTTGAAGATCAGCGAAAGCGAAGTGGTTCTGATAGGGGAGAGCGGGCGCGAAGTTATCGAGATGACGCCCGCCATTGAAAAAGTGCCGACCAAGAAGAAGGCTGCAAAACGGCGGATGACGGGAACCACCCAAAAATGAGACACGCAATCCATGCGCGTTGTGTACTGCTGCTCCTCACCGGCGCCCTGGGTGCCTGTGCCGTGCCGCCACGCGCTGGTAACCCGGTGCTGACCGAGATCAACGACGTGCTGTTGAAATCCGCAACGGACCGCAAGTTGCATGCTGTCGATGTCACCGACAAGTCGCTGATGCCGCCGCTTGCGCCAGCGGCGGCGGTCGATGCCGCTGTGGCGGAGTCCCGCTTTGATCTATCGGTAGTCAATGCGCCGGCCACGCAAGTATTCATGGCCCTGGTCTCGGGAACCCGTTACAGCATGCTGCTACCGCCCGACGTGAGCGGCAACCTCACGGTCAATCTCAAGGATGTGACCGTGATCGAGGCGCTCGAAACCATCCGCGAGCTTTACGGTTACGAGTATCGCATCCAGGACAAGCGCATTTTCATCGAGCCCAACACGGTCCAGACGCGGGTCTTCCACATCAATTACCTGTCGAGCCGACGCCAGGGCAGCAGCGACCTGCGGGTCACCGGGAGCTCGATGACGGCCGCCGGCACCGCGGCGCCCGGTACCGCGAGCGGGACCGCAAGCTCGACGACCGGCCAGGCTTCGCCGACCGGCACCGGGACGCCGACCGCAGCGCGCGGCAGCGACACCAGCCGCGTCAGCATGACCACCGAGAGCGATTTCTGGGGCGACCTGAATCGTGCGCTGGCGACCATCGTCGGCACCAGCGAGGGACGCAGCGTCGTGGTCAATGCGTCGTCGGGCGTGGTGCTGGTGCGCGCTCTGCCGCACGAGCTGCGCAATGTCGAGAAATACCTAAAGGCGACGCAACTGATAGCCGAGCGGCAGGTCATGCTGGAGGCCAAGATCATCGACGTGACGCTGTCCGATGATTTCCAGGCGGGCGTCAACTGGGGTGCCTTCGCGAGCGGTGCGAACAGCCGTCTGGGCATCGGCGTGGCGCAGCCGGGGGCCACGATAGGCGCCGGCAATGCCACGCAGACCATCGGTGCGACCGCCTCGCCGACGCTTACCGTGACGCCCGGAGAACTCGGTTCGATCGCCGCCTCGGTGCTGGGCAAGGGCTTCATCGGGCTCGCCTTCAGGACCTCGAACTTTGCCGCGCTGCTGAATTTCCTTGAAACCCAGGGCAGCGTTTCTGTCCTGTCCTCGCCGCGCATCGCGACGCTCAACAACCAGAAGGCCGTGCTGAAGGTCGGTACCGATGAGCTGTTCGTCACCAATGTCACTTCGGCGACGACGACCACCGCCGCGGGTTCGGTTTCATCGCCGAGCGTGACGCTGCAGCCGTATTTCTCGGGCATCTCGCTCGACGTCACGCCGCAGATCGACGACGACGGCAATATCATTCTGCATGTGCATCCGGCGGTCAGCACCGTGGCCGAAAAGGAAAAAATCATCGATCTGGGTTCGCTGGGCATCTTCAGGCTGCCGCTGGCGGCCAGCAGCATCAATGAAACCGACAGCATCGTCCGGGTCCAGGACGGCAACATCGTGGCGATCGGCGGGCTGATGCGCCAGGAACAGGCCTCCGACCGCTCGCAGTTGCCCGGCGCCACGGGGTTCATTGCCAACGCGCTGGGGCAGCGTTCCTCGGCCTTGCGCAAGCGCGAACTCGTGATACTGATCAAACCGACCCTGATCGACAATGACCGCGTCTGGGCGCAGGACATCAAGGACGTTCAGGAACGCGTACGGGATTACCCGTCGAGTCAGTCAGGCCAGTGATCCTGCGCGGCGAGCCATGTATCTGAATCATTTCGGGCTTCATGAACTGCCGTTCGGCATCACGCCGGACACCAGCTTCATCTATTCGGCCGACGCCCACCAGGAAGCCCTCAACACGCTGCTGATCGGACTCAACACCGGTGAAGGTTTCATCAAGATCACCGGCGAGGTCGGCACCGGCAAGACCCTGCTGTGCCGGCGTTTCCTGGCGACGCTGAGCGAAGACCAGATAGTCGCCTACCTGCCGAATCCGATGCTGGAACCGCGCATGCTGCTGCTGGCGATCGCCGAGGAACTCGGTCTCAAGCTGCTCAGCCACGACAATCAATTCAGTCTTTTGAAGCAGTTCAACGGACACCTGCTGGACATGGCGGCCCAAGGCAAGAAAGTCATCATCTGCATCGACGAGGCGCAGTCCATGCCGCTGGAGAGCCTGGAAGCGTTGCGCCTGTTGTCCAACCTGGAAACGGAAAAGCACAAGCTGCTGCAGGTGGTGATGTTCGGCCAGCCCGAACTGGACCAGAAGTTGGCGGATCCCGCCGTGCGCCAGTTGCGCCAGCGCATCGTGTTCCATTACCGGATGCCGGGGCTGCGCCAGCACGAGGCCGGGCATTACCTGGCGCACCGCCTGCGTGTCGCGGGTCATCGCGATGGCGAAGTATTCCCACCGGCCAGCACGCGCTTGCTGTATCGCTTGTCCAGCGGTACCCCGCGCCTGGTTAACGTGCTGGCGCACAAAGCCATGCTGCTGGCCTACGGCGAGGGCAAGACCCGGGTCAGCCGCGACCACGTCAAGCTGGCCGGCCGCGATACCGAAGGCCTGCCCGTACTGCACTGGTGGCAAGGGTGGTGACAGTGGGCGCCGTGCGCCAGGCAGCGCCAGGGCGGCGCTGCCAATCTATCGAGCCGCGCAGCGGCAAGCCACCGATGCTATCGACGCTTGGCGAGGGAACCGGGGAGAGGGTGTTTCAGTGAGCCTGGTCAACAAAATGCTGCGCGATCTGGATGCCCGTCGCGCCGGCGATGGCGATCGCGCGGCGCTGCCTGCGGCAGTGACGCCCTTGGCCGCGCGCCAGGAGCCGCCAAGGGCGCGGACGCCAATCCTGCTGGTAACGGTTCTGTTACTTGCCGCGTCGGGGGCCTGGTACGCCATTCAAGACGGCGACCAGTCCGCGGCGCCGGCCGTGACCGCGGCTGCACCCGCGGCGCCCGTACCCGCCACGCTTGCGACCCAGGCAGCGACAGCCGCTGCCACCGCGCCGGCCCCGTCTTCCGCCAATGCACCGGCGCCCGCCGCACTGTCGTCCTTGCGCATGGCCGATGAATTGACCGCGACGCCCGCGACGCCGCCCAAGACGGAGCGCAAGCCGGAGCCCAAGACGGAACCCAAGACGGAACCCAAGACGGAACCCAAGGCGCCGGCCATTGCGTCGGCCATTGCGCCGAAGTCGCCGAAGTTGG
This sequence comes from Pseudomonadota bacterium, assembly GCA_043826925.1. GTDB lineage: Bacteria > Pseudomonadota > Gammaproteobacteria > Burkholderiales > Rhodocyclaceae > Sulfuritalea. The sequence continues at coordinate 156,720 of JBDRPN010000025.1, read as the reverse complement.
TACAGCCGTCGTCGCAAGTGGCTGCCCTGGCCGCCAGGCCGGCCGTCAAGGAGCCGATCGAGCCGGTGGAATCCCGAATCGACAAGCAGGTGCGTCTGCCGTCGGCGGCAGAGCGTGCCGAGGCGGATTACCGCCGGGGCCTGCTGGCGCAACGCCAGGGCAATGCGGACGGTGCGGCGGGCAGCTATCGTGCGGCGCTGGAGAATTATCCGGAACATGCGGCGGCCCGCCAGACGCTGGCGGCGCTGCTGATCGACGCCAGGCGTTTTGACGAAGCCGAGGAACTCCTGCGCAAGGGCGCCGAACTGCCGTCGGTGCGTCTGGCTTCGACGCTGGCGCTGGCCCGCCTCAAAGTCGAACGCAACCAGGCTGGCGCGGCGCTGGATCTGCTGCTGAAAAATGCCGCGTCGGGCGAGCGCAGCGCCGAGTATCAGGGATTTGCCGGGGCGCTGTTGAATCGTGCCGGCCGCACTGCCGAAGCGGTCGAACACTATCGGGCGGCCACGCGCCTGGCGCCCAACGAAGGCCGGTGGTGGGCCGGACTCGGCATCGCCCTCGATGCGGCGGGCAAGGCCCCGGATGCCCGCGAGGCCTACCAGAAGGCGCGCGCCTTGCCCGGCTTGCCGGCCGATCTGGCCCTGCACATCGAGCAGCGACTGCGCTAGGACCTTCGGCGCGTCGTTAACCGGTTTGCTGTTCCAGCGCCTGGAGCTTGTTGTACGCCCAGGTGCGCAAATGTCCCAACGGGCCGGTGAGATTGGTCCATGAATCCAGCATGGAACGCTTGAGTTTCTCGTGCTGGTATTCCTCGGCGCGCGAGAAATTCTGCAACTGCTCCATGATCAGTTCGCGTGCCCGGTCTTCGGCACGCGTTTGCACCAACCGCAGTCCATCCCGTGCCGTGTCGTCGTCGGTGAGGGAAAACGGCAGTGAAATCAGAGTCGCCAGCCGCGAAATTTCCCGCAGCGTGTCGGCGCGCTCGATCAACGAGACTTGCCCGTCGCAGCGTGCGGCGAAGCGTCGCGCTTCCATGCGCAGCATGTTCTTGTCGACGGGATCGCGGAACGCCATGAAATTGGTCCGGGCTTGAGCAAGCGGGATTGTACCGTCGCCGTCAGTCCTTCAGCGCGCGCGCCAGCACGTGGTTCACGACCCGTGCGGCGCCGTGCGCCTTGAGCGTGCGCGCCAGTTCGTCGAGCGTCGCGCCGGTGGTCATGACGTCGTCGACAACCAGCACGGTTTTTCCCGTCAGGTCGATTTCGCATTCGAAGGCATGGCGGATGTTGCGTTTGCGTTCCTTCCACGGCAGGCTGGCTTGCGGCACGGTGTCGCGGCGGCGGTGAATGCGGTTGAGTTCGAGCGGAGCGCCGAGGGCGCGTGCCAGCGGTCGGGCAAGTTCCAGCGCCTGATTGAAGCCGCGCTCCGCCAGGCGCGCCGGCGCCAGCGGCACCGGCAGCACCAGGTCGGGGCGCGGCGGGCTGGCCAGTTGCGCCAGCGCCTGTCCGAGAAAGTTGGCGCTGGCGAGACGGTGAGCGTACTTCAGCGACTGGATCAGGCGATCGAGCGGGAACTCGTAGCGGAAAACCGCCTGAGTGGCGTCGAAATGCGGCGCCTGTTTGATACAGGCGCCGCAGACGGCGGCCCCCGGGGTTGGCAGCGCACAGAGCGGGCAGCGCTCGGCGCCCAGATAGGGCAGGCCGGCGCTGCAGGCGGGGCACAGCAGGCTGTCGCCGCTCGCGGCGGCGCAGAGAAAACAGTCCTGCGGCAGCAAGGCGGCGGCGGTGTTGCGGCAGGCATTCTTTAACGTGAAATTCATCGCCAAGCGCGCCGTGACAGGTTCGAGCGCAGCGAGCTGATCAGTAGCCTCCCCGTGAGGGGAGGATGGGAGGGGCGGGCCCATTTGCCAGCTTGGGGCCCATCGAAGATGCGAGATTTCAAAACGCAGGGTGGCTTTTCGAAGCCACGAGCGTCAGATCCGCTGCAATTGACAAGCCGGGCTCCTTCCACCAAGATTCGCGCCTTCCCGCATTCTAGCGAGTCCGCTGCGATGACTGTCACTACTACCGTCCATCCCGCTGCCCCCTCTTTCGTTCCCGCACCGCGCTGGACCATCGAGGCCCTGGTCGCCCTGTTTGAGCTGCCCTTCAATGATCTGCTGTTCCGCGCCCAAGAGGTGCATCGCGAGCACCACGACGCCAATGCGGTGCAGCGCTCGACCCTGCTGTCGATCAAGACCGGCGGCTGTTCCGAGGATTGCGGCTACTGCTCGCAGTCGGCTCATCACGGCGAGGCGCAGCGCGAGGCCCTGCTCGAAACCGAAGAAGTCGTCGCCGCCGCACAGGCCGCCAAGGACAAGGGCGCCACGCGCTTTTGCATGGGCGCCGCCTGGCGCGGACCGAAGGACAAGGACCTCGATCGCGTCACCGACATGATCGGCGCGGTCAAGGCGCTCGGGCTGGAAACCTGCGTTACGCTGGGCATGCTCAAGGACGGCCAGGCCGAGCGCCTGAAATCCGCCGGGCTCGACTATTACAACCACAACCTGGATACCGCTCCCGAGTTCTACGGCGAGGTGATCAAGACCCACGCCCAGAGCGAGCGTTTCGATACCATCGACAAGGTGCGCGAGGCCGGGATCAAGGTCTGCTGCGGCGGCATCGTCGGCATGGGCGAGACGCGCCGCCAGCGTGCTTCGCTGCTGGTCGAGTTGGCCAACATGAACCCGCCGCCCGAGTCGGTGCCGATTAACGAACTGGTGCCGATGCCCGGCACTCCACTGGAAAATGCGCCGCCGCTCGACCCCTTCGAGTTCGTCCGCACCATCGCCGTGGCGCGCATCAGCATGCCCGGCTCCATGGTCAGGCTGTCGGCCGGCCGCCAGGAAATGAGCGACGAGTTGCAGGCGCTGTGCTTCCTCGCCGGCGCCAATTCGATTTTCTACGGCGACAAGCTGCTGACGGCCGGCAACCCCGAGGCCGATCGCGACGAAGCCCTGTTTGCGCGGCTGGGACTCATGGCCGCTTAATACCTCGTGCGCAGCGACTTCGCTGACGCGGCCGCGACCTACGATTCTGCCGCGGTCCTCGCCCGCGAAGTGGGCGCTCGCATGGCGGCCCGGCTGGATCTGGTAAAGATCGCTCCGCAGCGTGTGGCCGACATCGGCTGCGCCACCGGCGACGGCATCCGTGAACTGCAACGACGCTATGCCAAGGCGCTGCCGCTGGCCGTCGATTACGCCTTGCCCATGCTGCACGCGGTGCGCAGCCGCACGCCGCGCCTGCAGCGGCTGGCGGGACGCGGGCCGCGCCTGGTCAATGCTGACGTGCGCGCCTTGCCGCTGGCCGCCAATTCCCTGGGCCTGGTCTGGTCCAATCTGATGCTGCAATGGCTGGACGATCCGCTGCGGGCGCTGAAGGAACTTCACCGCGTGCTGGAAGTCGGCGGCCTGCTCAGCTTCGCCACGCTCGGTCCCGATACGCTCAAGCAGTTGCGTGCGGCCGCAGCAGAAGTCGGCGCCGGCGGGCTTTGCCTGCCGGGAATGGCGCTTCGCGCGCCGGCAACGGTGCGGCGCTTTCTCGACATGCACGATCTGGGCGACATGCTGATCGCGGCCGGCTTTGGCGATCCGGTGATGGACATGGAAATGATCACCCTGAGCTATCCGACGCCGCGCGCCTTCCTCGCCGATCAGCGCCACCTTGGAGTGCGCGATGCGCTACTGGGCCGACAGGGTTGGCGCGACTGGCGCCGGCTGCTGGGCGCCTGGTCGCAGGATGCCGAGCGGCGCTTGCCCGCCACTTTTGAAATCGTCTATGGCCACGCCTGGAAACCCGAGCCGCGGCAGCTTGCCGACGGCCGCGCGGTGGTCAAGTTCCATTCGCGCTGAAGCGCGCCGGCCGCGCCCTGCAGCAGGCGGCGTTGCCGCTTCGTAGTAGCATGTGCCAAGTTTCGAAGGCCGGCGGCAGGGAGCTTTTTTCCCTGTCGCCGGCCTTCCCCTTTGTATCGTGGAATTCCACATATTGCGTATTGTGAAGTGGTGTTTTACAATGCGCAATCACTGCAGTATGTCGTTTCATAAACTAGGTCTATGCTTTGAGCAACAAAGCGGAGCTTCAGTGCAGACTAACGCCAGCGTGACCGGCGCCAGGCGAAGCGGCCGCGACCAAGACAGTCCGTTGCGATAAGTTGCTGCGGACTCCAATAACATAGTACGAGGAGTTGTCATGGCTGCCCCCCAAATCGCGTCCTCCGACGCCGATCCGCAGGAAACCCGTGAATGGCTTGATGCGCTGGAGGCGGTGATCGCCCAGGAAGGCCCCGAGCGCGCGCATTTCCTGCTCGAACAGCTGATTGCGCTGGGTCACCAGACGGGCATCAACATGCCCTACAGCGCCAATACCGAATACACCAACACCATCCCGCCCGACCAGCAGCCGATCACGCCGGGCGACTACGAGATGGAACAGACCATTCGCAATTACGCGCGCTGGAACGCGCTGGTCATGGTGCTGCGGGCCAACAAGGACGACTCCGGCCTCGGCGGCCACATCGCCAGCTATGCCTCGGCGGCCACGCTTTATGACATCGGTTTCAATCACTTCTGGCATGCGCCCTCCGACACGCACGGCGGCGACCTGGTGCTGTCGCAGGGCCATTCGGCGCCGGGCACCTATGCGCGCGCCTTCATGCTCGGCCGCCTGACCGAGGAGCAGATGGACAACTTCCGCCGCGAAGTCGACGGCAAGGGCCTGTCCTCCTATCCCCATCCCTGGCTGATGCCGGATTTCTGGCAGTTCCCCACGGTGTCGATGGGTCTTGGCCCGCTGCAGGCGATCTATCAGGCGCGCTTCATGAAATACATGCAGCACCGCGAGATGATTCCCACCGACAACCGCAAGGTCTGGGCCTTCATGGGCGACGGCGAGATGGACGAGCCGGAATCGATGGGCGCCATCGGCATGGCCGGGCGCGAGCGCCTGGACAACCTGATTTTCGTCATCAACTGCAACCTGCAGCGTCTCGACGGTCCGGTGCGCGGCAACGGCAAGATCATCCAGGAACTGGAATCGGATTTCCGCGGCGCCGGTTGGAACGTGATCAAGGTGATCTGGGGCAGTTACTGGGATCCGCTGCTGGCACAGGACAAGACCGGCCTGCTGCAGAAACGCATGATGGAATGCGTCGATGGCGATTACCAGACCTTCAAGTCGAAGGACGGCGCCTATGTGCGCGAGCATTTCTTCGGCAAGTACCCGGAACTGTTGAAACTGGTGTCGACCTGGTCCGACGACGACATCTGGCGTTTGAATCGCGGCGGCCACGATCCGCACAAGGTCTACGCCGCCTATGCGGCTGCCGTGGCGCACAGCGGCCAGCCGACCGTGATCCTGGCCAAGACCATCAAGGGCTACGGCATGGGCGAAGCCGGCGAAGCGCAGAACATCACCCACCAGCAGAAGAAAATGGGCACCACCTCGGTCAAGGCCTTCCGCGACCGTTTCAAGCTGCCGGTGAAGGACGAAGACCTGGCAAAGCTGCCCTACCTGACCTTCCCTGAGGGCTCGAAGGAACTCAATTACATGCGCGAGCGGCGCATGGCGCTGGGCGGCTATTCGCCCGCGCGCCGACGCAAGGCCGAGGCCCTGCCGGTGCCGCCGCTGTCGGCCTTCGACGCGCTGCTCAAGGCGGGCGGCGAGGGGCGTCAGTTCTCCACCACGATGTCCTTCGTGCGCGGCCTCAACGTCATGTTGAAGGACAAGATCATCGGCCGTCGCGTGGTGCCGATCGTGGTCGACGAGTCGCGCACCTTCGGCATGGAAGGCCTGTTCCGCCAGATCGGCATCTGGAACCAGGACGGCCAGAACTACGTGCCGCAGGACGCCGACCAGATGATGTTCTACAAGGAAAAGAAGGACGGCCAGATCCTCCAGGAAGGCATCAACGAAGCAGGCGCGATGGCCGACTGGATCGCCGCCGGCACCAGCTATTCGACGCACGGCGTGCAGATGATTCCGGTCTATGTCTGCTATTCGATGTTCGGCATGCAGCGCACCATGGACCTGGTCTGGGCCGCCGGCGACCAGCGCGCGCGCGGTTTCCTGGTCGGCGGCACGGCCGGGCGCACCACGCTGAACGGCGAGGGCCTGCAGCACGAGGACGGCCACTCGCAAGTGCTGGCCGGGACCGTGCCGAACTGCGTTGCCTACGATCCGAGCTTCGCCTACGAGGTCGCGGTGATCATGCAGGACGGCCTGCGTCGCATGGTGACGGAGCAGGAAGACGTGTTCTATTACCTGACGGTGATGAACGAGAACTACGAACACCCGGCGATGCCGGCCGATGCGGCGCCGGACATCATCAAGGGCATGTACCAGTTCAGGAAGGGCGCCGCTTCCAACGGCCCGCGCGTGCAACTGCTGGGTTCGGGCACCATCTTCATGGAAGCCATCGCCGCCGCCGATCTGCTGAAGAAGGACTGGGGCGTCGAGGCCGACCTCTGGTCCTGCCCCAGCTTCAACGAACTGGCGCGCGACGGCAACGACTGCGCGCGCTGGAACCTGCTGCATCCGACCGAGAAGCCGCGCGTGGCGCATGTCGCCGCCTGTCTCGCCGAGACGCGCGGGCCGATCGTCGCCGCGACCGACTACATCCGCGTCTTCGCCGAACAAATCCGGTCCCTGGTGCCGCGCCATTACACGGTGCTGGGTACCGACGGCTTCGGCCGTTCGGACACGCGCGAAAAGCTGCGTCACTTCTTCGAGGTCGATCGCTACTGGATCACCGTTGCGGCGCTCTCGGCGCTGGCCGAGGACGGTGCCTTGAAGCGGGAAAAGGTGGCCGAGGCGATCAAGAAATATGGCCTCGATCCGAACAAGCCCAACCCGGTAAAGGTGTAAGCCATGGCCCAGATAGTCGAAGTGAAGGTTCCCGACATCGGCGACTTCAAGGATGTGCCGGTGATCGAAACGTTGGTCAAGGTCGGCGATACGGTCAAGGCCGAAGATTCCCTGGTGACCCTGGAATCCGACAAGGCGACCATGGATGTGCCCTCGCCGGTTTCGGGCGTGATCACCGAACTGAAGCTGAAGATCGGCGACAAGGTGGCGGAAGGTACGCTGGTGGCATTGATCGAAGTCGCCGCCGCGGCCGGCAAAGTTGGTGCTGACGCCACGGCGCCGGCACCCGTGGCGGCGCCGGTTCCCGCGCCTGATTCTGCGTCGGTTGCCGCAGCGGTTCCCGCGCCTGGCGCAGCCGCTGTCGGCAGGACCGCCGTGGTGGAGGTCAAGGTTCCCGACATCGGTGACTTCAAGGAAGTGCCCATCATCGAATTGCTGGTCAAGGTCGGCGACGAGGTCAGGGCCGAGGATTCGCTGATGACCCTGGAGTCGGACAAGGCGACCATGGATATTCCCTCGCCGGTTTCCGGCGTCGTCAGCGAGCTGAAGGTCAAGGTCGGCGACAAGGTCGCCGAAGGCGTCTTGCTGGCACTGGTAACCGTTGGCGCTGACGCCACGGCGACCGCTGCGGCGGCGGCGCCGACTGCGGCTGCGATGGCCGTCGCGGCGCCGCCGGCGAGTCCGGCGGCGCTTCCCGCAAGCACGTCCGCCGCCGCCGTCGGCGCCGACTACCGGCCCGGCGACGCCGACCTGGTCGCCGCGCCTCCCCGTGTCGCCATGCCCTCGCCGGTGGACCGGCTGTCCGGCCATGCGGCCCACGCCAGCCCGTCGGTGCGCCGCTTCGCGCGCGAGCTGGGCGTCGACATCGCCAAGGTGCCGGGCAGCGGCCCCAAGGGACGCATCATGCACAGCGATGTCCAGGCCTGGGTCAAGGGCGTGGTCAGTGCCGCGGCGGCACCCGCTGCCGCGCCTGCTTCAGGGTCGGGCGTTGCGAGTTTGGGTGGATTGGATTTGCTGCCGTGGCCGAAGATCGACTTCGCGAAATTCGGCGCCATCGAGGTGCAGCCGCTGTCGCGCATCAAGAAGATTTCCGGCGCCAACCTGTCGCGCAACTGGATCATGATCCCGGCCGTCACCTATCACGAGGACGCCGACATCACCGACCTCGAAGCCTTCCGTGTCGAGATCAACAAGGAAAACGAGAAGGGCGGCGACAAATCGGCGGCCAAGCTGACCATGCTCGCCTTTCTGATCAAGGCCTGTGTCAAGGCCATGCAGAAATATCCCGAGTTCAATGCCTCGATTGACGGCGACAATCTGGTGTTGAAGAAGTATTTCAACATCGGCTTTGCCGCCGACACGCCGAACGGGCTGATGGTGCCGGTGATCAAGAATGCAGACAGCAAGGGCGTCTTCGAACTGGCGCGGGAGACCGGCGAACTGGCCAAGCAGGCGCGCGAAGGCAAGCTCAAGCCGGCCGCCATGCAGGGCGCCTGCTTCACCATTTCCAGCGTCGGCGGCATCGGCGGCACCGGCTTTGCGCCCATTGTGAATGCGCCGGAAGTGGCCATCCTCGGCGTCAGCAAGTCGGCGATGAAACCGGTCTGGGACGGCAAGCAATTCGTCCCGCGCCTGATCCTGCCGCTGTCCTTGACAGCCGATCACCGAGTCATCGACGGTGCACTGGCGACGCGCTTCAATGTCTATCTGGCGCAGCTCCTGGCCGACATGCGGAGAAGCATGCTGTGACCACGCTGACCGTGGTCAAGAAGGGCGACGAAGTCGCGATTGCCGCCGACGGCCTCACCACCTTCGGCGATACGCGCCTGGCGCGCAGCTACAAGGGCGAGCACGACAAGATCCTCGACATCGCCGGCTCGAAGATCGGCATCTGCGGCTCCTCGGCCCACCATCTGGTGCTGCTCTCGGCGTTTTCAAAGCTGGAGGAGATCCGCCTCGGCACGCGCATGGAAGTCTATGAAACCTTCCGCCGCCTGCATCCCATCCTCAAGGAGCACGCCTTCCTGAATACCAAGGAAGACGAGGACGATCCCTACGAGAGTTCGCAGATCACGGCGCTGATCGCCAATACCACCGGCATCTACGGCGTCTATTCGTATCGCGAGGTGTTCGAGTTCGACCGGGTCTGGGCCGCCGGTTCCGGCCGCAGCTTCGCGCTCGGCGCGATGCATGCGCTCTACGACGGCGCACTGTCGGCGGCGCAAATTGCCGAAGCCGGTGTCGCCGCCGGCATCGAATTCGATACCTCGTCCGGGCCGCCGATCGTGGTCCATGAGTTCAAACTGGAAGGAAAGCCCAATGAGTGACATCGTTGAAGTGAACGTTCCCGACATCGGCGACTTCAAGGATGTGCCGGTCATCGAAGTGCTGGTCAAGGTCGGCGACGTGGTCAAGGCCGAGGACTCGTTGATCACCCTCGAATCCGACAAGGCGACCATGGATGTGCCTTCGCCGGTGGCCGGCGTGGTCACCGAAGTGAAGCTCAAGGTCGGCGACAAGGTGGCGGAAGGCACGCCGGTGGCGGTGGTGAAAACCGATTCAGCCGCAGCGGGGGCAGTGAAAATCGCTCCAGCAGCGGCGTTCGCCGTGTCGCCAGCACCAACTATTGCGGCTCCTGCTGCCGCCGTCGGCAAATTCGCCGGCAAGGCCGACCTCGAATGCGAAATGCTGGTACTCGGCGCCGGGCCCGGTGGCTATTCGGCGGCCTTCCGCGCTGCCGACCTCGGCATGAAGACGGTCATCGTCGAACGCTACGCGACACTCGGCGGCGTCTGCCTCAATGTCGGCTGCATTCCGTCGAAGGCGCTGCTGCATGTCGCTGCCGTGATGGAGGAAGCGGAACATGCCGCCGACCTCGGCGTCAGTTTTGCCGCGCCCAAGGTGGACATTGACAAGCTGCGCGCGCACAAGGACAAGGTGGTCGGCAAGCTCACCGGCGGCCTCTCCGGCATGGCCAAGGCGCGCAAGGTGGAGACCGTGCGCGGCTATGGCCACTTCCTCGACGCCAATCACCTCGAAGTCGAGGCCATGACCGGCAGCGCACAGGAGAAGACAGGCGAGAAGAAGGTGATCCGCTTCGAGAAATGCATCATCGCCGCCGGCAGTGCCGCCTTTCATTTGCCCTTCATCCCGAAAGATCCGCGCATCGTCGATTCGACCGGCGCGCTGGAACTGCGCTTCGTACCGGAGAGAATGCTGGTCATCGGCGGCGGCATCATCGGCCTCGAAATGGCTACCGTGTATTCGACGCTGGGCGCCAAGGTGGATGTCGTGGAAATGCTCGACGGCCTGATGCAGGGGCCGGATCGCGATCTGGTTAAGGTCTGGGAAAAGCAGAACGCCAGGCGCTTCGACAAGATCATGTTGAAGACCAAGACGGTTGCCGTCGACGCCAAGCCCGACGGCCTCTGGGTCAAGTTCGAAGGCGCAGATGGGCAAACTCAGGCGCCGGCCGAGGCGCAGCGCTACGACATGATCCTGCAGTCGGCCGGCCGCGCGCCCAACGGCAAGAAGATCGACGCCGACAAGGCCGGCGTGGTGGTGAGCGAGCGCGGCTTCATTCCGGTCGACAACCAGATGCGCACCAACGTGCCGCACATTTACGCCATCGGCGACATCGTCGGCCAGCCGATGCTGGCGCACAAGGCCGTGCATGAGGCCCATGTCGCGGCCGAGGCGGCGGCGGGCCAGAAGAGTTACTTCGACGCCACGGTGATTCCGGGCGTGGCCTATACCCATCCCGAAGTGGCCTGGGTCGGCGTCGGCGAGGACGAGGCGAAGAAAGCCGGACGCAAGGTCAGCGTCGCCAAGTTCCCCTGGGCGGCATCGGGGCGCGCGATCGCCAACGGCGCCGAGTACGGCTTCACCAAGCTGGTGTTCGACGACAGTGATGGCAACAGCGGCCATCGCCTGATCGGCGGCAGCATCGTTGGCCCCAATGCCGGTGACATGATCGGAGAAGTCGCGCTGGCGATCGAAATGGGCGCCGACGCGGTGGATATCGGCAAGACCATCCATCCGCATCCGACCCTGGGCGAAACCATCGGCATGGCGGCCGAAGTGGCGCACGGCAGCTGCACCGACCTGCCGCCGATGCGCAAAAAGTGAGCTGATCCGGGTACACTCCCGGTACTGTGTTCAACAAGTTCCTTTCACGGTTCCAGGAAAAAAAGACGTCGGACCATCCATGGGCTTCGGACGCGAGTCTGAACGCGCTGATGGCCGAGATTCCGCAGTCCGATCCGCGCCGCCTGTTGTTCGACGTCGATGAATCGCTGGCCGGGCTCGATGCCACCGTCGCCGAAATCGGCCCCAAGCTGGCGCTGCGGGCGCTGGCCCGGCTGGACCAGTTTTCCCGGCCCAGCGTGGTGCACCTGCTCACGCGTTATCTTTCGATTGGGGAACGCGAATACCTGGCGGATTCGGCCTGGTCGGCGCTGGATACCCATGCCGCCCATCAGTTCCGTTGCTACCGCTCCTTTCTGAATACCTCGATCGAGCTGGCGACGGACGACGACAAAGTGCGCACCGCCCGCTGCGCCGCACGTGCGCTGATGGCCTGGGCCTTGCGCAAGAAGCTGCAGCGCTTCCGCTACCGCACCCCCGGAGCCGAACTGTGGCAGGAAGCCCACGACTTGCTGCAGGTGCTGAATCGGCTGGGCCTGCTGAAAACCAGCGTCGTGCCCTATCGCAACGAGGCCGCATCGACGCCGCTGGGCGAGTACCTGATCGGGCTGTATCTCGAATTCGTGCCGGTCGGCAACGTGGTGCCGCAGCAACTCGAATTTGCCGAGCGCTTCCTGCGCGCCACCGACGGCCTCGACCTGATGTCGCAGCCCAACGAGTTGAGCACCGATCGCATCGACCTGGCCGCGGCGCTGGGACCGCAGCGGCTGAAGCAGGGCGATCCGGGCGGCGGCAGCATCCGCTATTGTTCGGTGCGCAAACTGCGTGGCGCCGTGCTGCGCCTTGCCGCCCAGGTAAAAAAGCCGAACGATGCGCCCGAGTGGCTGGCGCAGGTTCCCGCCAGTCGTGAGCAGATCGAAAGCACCATCCTGATTCTGATGAACCACTGGGCACAGGCACCTCCCACGCGCGCCAACGATCGCGTCAGCCAGCCAGGCGAATTGCGCGTGGTGCTCGGTTTCGGCCTTGCCCGGCGCATGATCGCGTCGGCACAATTTGCCCGCATGGGGCGCAGTTTCGAATACGAAGGCGAGGATGTGCTGCGGCTCTTCGATGAAACGCGTTTCGGCACCGTTGCGCCGGAAGACGCCGGATTGAAAACGGAAACAGTTGCGGCGAAGGAACCGGCAGCAGCGAAGACGCCGATCGAGATCCTGCGCCGGCTGGAAACCGGCGGCGACCAGGCCCAGATGGAAAACTGGACCCAGGTGGATGCCAGCGCGACAGGGCTCGGCGCCGCGATGCCGGCCGTGTTGCCGCGCCATCGCATCGGCCTGCTGATTTGCCTGCGCGAGGCCGAGGGCATGGATTGGCGACTGGGCCTGATCCGCCGCATCGGCCGCGATGCCGCGAATCGTCCCAGCGTCGGCATCGAAACCCTGGCCTGGCCGTCGATTTGCGCCCTGGCCAAACCGGTCGGCGAGGAGAGCGCCTGGACCCGCGCGGCCGATGGCGGCGGCCATGGCTGGTCGGACGCCATCATCGTCAGCCAGGAGGGCAGGGAGTTGATCCTGCCGGCAGGTGCCTATGTCGACCAGATCGAGGTCGATGTGCGCAGCGAAGTGGGGCGCTGGCGGCTGCGGCTGGAATCCCTGCTCGACCGCGGACCCGACTATGACCGGATCGAATTTACCCGTATTTCCTGAAGGATCTTATGACACAAGATGAATTGAAACAGGCCGTCGCCCGTGCGGCGCGTGACTACGTGGCTGACCGCTTGCCGGTCGGCGAAATCCTCGGGGTCGGCACCGGCTCCACGGCGAATTTTTTCATCGACGAGATTGCCGCCATCAAGGACCGGCTCGGCGGCGCCGTGGCGAGTTCCGAAGCGACGGCGCAGCGCCTGGCCGGCCATGGCATACGCGTGCTCGATCTCAATGACATCGACGCCATGGGCATTTATGTCGATGGCGCCGACGAGATCGACGGCAGCATGGCCATGGTCAAGGGCGGGGGCGGCGCGCTGACCCGCGAGAAGATCGTCGCAGCCGTGGCGGGCACCTTCGTCTGCATCTGCGACGCATCGAAGCGGGTACAGACCATGGGCCGATTTCCGCTGCCGGTGGAAGTGATTCCCATGGCGAGTGCCTACGTCAGCCGCGAATTGGCGAAACTCGGCGGCACGCCGAAACTGCGTGAAGGCATGGTGACCGACAACGGCAACCTGATCCTCGATGTGCATGGACTGGCCATCACCGACCCGGTCGGCCTGGAGACGCGCATCAACCAGATCGTCGGCGTCGTCACCAACGGACTGTTCGCCGAGCGCGGTGCGGATGTCCTGTTGCTGGCAGGCGCCGAGGGCGTGCAGACCTTTTACGCCGACGCTGTGCGCTGAAACAATTCCTTCACGCGCGTTCGCTATAGTGTCGGCATTGGACGAACAGGTGACGTTATGAACCAGGAACACATCAGCCGGCGCTTCGATGCCGATCTCGAAGGCTTGCGCACGCGCGTTCTAGCAATGGGCGGTCTGGTCGAACAGCAGCTGCTGCGCGCCATGGACGGGCTGGAATCGGGCGACATGGCGCTGATCGATCAGGTGATCGCCAACGATCGTCAGGTCAATCGGCACGAAGTCGAACTCGACGAAGCCTGCAACAACGTCATCGCCCGGCGCCAGCCGGCAGCAGTCGATCTGCGCATGATCATGACCGTGGTCAAGACCATCACCGATCTCGAGCGCATCGGCGACGAGGCGAAAAAAATTGCCAAGATGGCACGCGACATCCATGGCGGCGACTCCCGCGTCGTGCCGCGTGTCAATTTGCGTCCGCCGGCGGATATTGCCGTGGCCATGCTGCGCAAGGCGCTCGATGCCTTTGCCCGGCTCGACGTCAATGCCTCGGCCGAAGTGGTGCGTCAGGATCGCGAAGTGGATGCCGGCTTCAAGGCCGCGATGCGCCAGCTGATCACCTTCATGATGGAGGATCCGCGCACCATTTCCAGTTCGCTCGATCTGCTGTTCGTCGCCCGCTCCATCGAGCGCATCGGCGACCACGCGAAGAATATTTCAGAGTACGTGGTTTATCTGGTCAAGGGGCGCGACGTGCGCCACATAGGCCTCGAGGCCATGGAAAAGGAAGTCGCCTCGAAATGACAGTGGACCGCTGACAGAAGCTCGCCGGCGCCGGGCGCCGCGAATCTTGCAGTCATCGGTCCACGGTTATTTGGCGGGTGGCACGTAGCCGCCGACCTGGTCTGCCCCGTCGCCGAAGAAGTGTTTCTGCACCTGCTCGGCCAGATACTTCCTGTGCTGGGCGTCGGCTAGGCTCAGACGGTTCTCGTTGATGATCATCGTCTGCAGCTTGATCCATTGCTGCCATGCTTCCTTGGAAACGTTTTCGTACAGTTTCCTGCCCATTTCGCCGGGCATGGGCGGCAGGTCGAGGCCTTCGGCCTCGCGTCCCAGTTTGATGCAATTGACCATGCGTGCCACGGTGTTTCCTTTCGCAAAGACTACAAGAAGGCGCCCAGTTTACCTCTAGTTGCACCGCGAGCTAACTTTCCTGCAGCAGTAACGCAGCGCCCCCGATTGTGAAACACGCGAAAGGCGAATTGAAGGCCCGCCCCTCCCATCCTCCCCTCACGGGGAGGCTTCTGATCGGCTCGCTTCGCTCGACTATCACCCGTCGCTCCGAACGAGTTATTTCACGTTAAAGGGACTTCACGAGTACCTTCGAACGGCGCTGCAGGTTGTAGAGTTCGCGTCGCGCGGCGGGCAGTTCGTCGACGCCGGCCTCGACGAAGCCGCGTTCGATGAACCAGTGCGCGGTGCGGGTGGTCAGCACGAACAGGCGCTTGAGCTTCATCCTCCGGGCACGCGCCTCGATGTGGTTGCGCAACTGATCGCCATAGCCGCTGCGGCGAAAATCCGGTACCACGGCAAGGCAGGCCAGTTCGGCCGATTTTTCGGTGGAGAAGGGATAGAGCGCGGCGCAACCGACGATCACGCCGTCGTGCTCCACCACCGAAAAACGCGTGATTTCCATTTCCAGGCGTTCGCGCCCGCGCTTGACCAGGGTGCCGTCGGCCTCCAGCGGTTCGATCAGGCCCAGAATCGCGCCGACGTCGTCGATCGTGGCGTCGCGCAGTTGCGCCAGCGGAACGCTGGTCATCACGGTGCCGACGCCATCGCGCGTGAAGAATTCCATCAGCATTGCACCGTCGGCCTGACGGTCGAGGAAATGCACGCGACCGATTCCGGCGCGACAGGCACGGATGGCGCTGGGCAGGACCCGGGCGATTTCGGGCGCTTGCGCCGACATGTGCCTGGTGGCAAGTTTCTGCGCCTCGTCGGCGGTGAGGGCGTCGATCAGTGCGCCCTTGGGATTGGCCAGTCCCGGCGCGTCGCACAGGTAGATCAGCTTGTCGGCCTTGATCGCCACGGCAACGGCCTCGGCAACTTCTTCCCAGGCCAGGTTGAAAATCTCGCCGGTGGGCGAGGCGCCGATCGGGGTGATCAGCACCACGTTTTCCTGCGCCAGGTCGGCCTGGATCTCTTCGGCGATGACCTTGCGGATCGCGCCCGTGTATTGGAAGTCGATGCCGTCGACGACC
The DNA here is from genome assembly GCA_043826925.1 of Pseudomonadota bacterium. Lineage (GTDB taxonomy): Bacteria > Pseudomonadota > Gammaproteobacteria > Burkholderiales > Rhodocyclaceae > Sulfuritalea. The sequence continues at coordinate 141,058 of JBDRPN010000025.1, read as the reverse complement.
CCGACCGGACGCGCGGTGATGAAGTTGCCGCCGGTGACGCGCAGGAAGGCGCCGGCCATCGGCGTGTTGGGCAGGCCTTGCGAGAGCAGCGCCTCAATCTCGATGCGGGTCACGCCCATGGCGCGCTTGACGCACTCCAGCGCCTCCGCGTCGGTGACGCGCAAACCCTTGTGGAACTTCGGCGTCAGGCCGCGCGCGTGCATTTCGGCATCGATCTGCGGTCGCGCGCCATGCACCAGCACCAGGCGGATGCCCATGCTGTCGAGCAGTGCGATGTCGTGGATCAGCGCCTGCGCGGCGCCCGCTTCGAGCACTTCGCCGCCGAAGGCGACGACGAAGGTGCGGCCGCGAAAGGCATGGATGTAAGGCGCCGCCTGGCGCACCCAGGCCACCAGGCGGGCGTCCGTGTCGGGCTGGCTGCTACGGGTTTCCAGGCTCATGTGGCGGATTTGCCTTTCTTGGGCGTGACCTGTTTTGTCGCTGGTTTTGGCGCGGCTTTCCTAGGAGCGGGCGGCGCCTTGGGCCGCGCCGGTTTCGGCACGGGCGCAGCGGCCTTGACCGGCGCCGGCGCTGCCTTGGCGGCCTCCTTGCTCGCCTTCTTGTCCTTCTTGGACGGCTTGTCGGGCTTCGCGGTCGGGATCGCCTTGCCTTCCAGTTCGGCTTCCAGTCGTTCGCAGAGGGTGCGCAGGATCTTGACCCGGGCATAGCCCTTGTCATTGGCTTCGACCAGGGTCCACGGCGCGGTGCCGGTGCTGGTGCGATCGACCATGTCGCAGATCGCCTGCTGGTAGGCATCCCATTTCTCGCGGTTGCGCCAGTCTTCCTCGGTGATCTTGAAGCGCTTGAACTCGATCTTCTCGCGCTCCTTGAAACGCTTCAATTGCTCTTCCTGGCTGACTTGCAGCCAGAACTTGCAGACGATGGCGCCGGCTTCGGACAGCTCGTGCTCGAAGTCGTTGATCTCCGAATAGGCACGCAGCCAGTCGGCCTCGGCGCAGAAACCCTCGACGCGCTCGACCAGCACGCGGCCATACCAGGTGCGGTCGAAGATCGCGACCCGGCCGTTGCGCGGGATGTGGCGCCAGAAACGCCACATGTACGGCTGCGCTCGCTCTTCCTCGGTCGGCGCGGCGATCGGCACGATCTGGTAGTCGCGCGCATCCATGGACGCGGCGATGCGGCGGATCGCGCCGCCCTTGCCGGCCGCATCCGCGCCCTCGAAGGCGCAGATCAGGGAACGGCCCTTGAAGCGCGGGTCGCGCACCAGTTCCGACAGCTTACCCTGCCACTTCGCCAGTTGCTCGTCGTATTCCTTGTCGGTCAGGCTTCGCTTCAGGTTGAGTTCCGAGAGCACATTGCGGCCGTCGATGCTCACCCGGATCGGCGGCGCCACCGGCGTGGTCTGCATGCCGGCATTGTCCAGACGGTGGCGGATCGCGTCGAGCAGGATCTTGCCGGTCATCAGCGAGCGATAGCGGTCGTCCTCGCCTTCGATGATGATCCAGGGTGCCCAGGGCGTGTTGGTCATGCGCAGCACATGGCCGACCACGTCCTGCAGCTTGTCGTAGGTCTTCAGCCGTTCCCAGTTCCACTTGGTGACGCGCCAGGCCGTCTGCGGGTTCTTTTCCAGCGCCTTCAGGCGACGTTTCTGGCCGTCCTTGGTCAGGTGGAACCAGAACTTCAGCACCAGCGCACCTTCATTCACCAGCATGGCCTCGAAGCGGTTGATCTGGTCGATGCGCGCATCCACGTCGGCCTTGCTCATGTCGCCTTCGAGGCGGTCGTGGATCGGGCTCGAATACCAGGAGCCGGCGAAGATGCCGACCCGACCCTTGGGCGGCAACGCCCGCCAATAGCGCCACATGAACGGCCGCGTGCGCTCCTCGTCGGTTGGCGCCGAAAAGGCCAGGGTCGAGATGAAGCGCGGGTCCATCCACTCGTAAAGTATGTTGATGGTTTCGCCCTTGCCGGCGCCGTCCTGGCCGCTGACCAGCACGATGACCGGGATCTTGCCGTTTTCCTTCAGATCGAACTGGGCGTCGAGCAAGGCCGCGCGCAGTTCCGGCACCGCCTTCTTGTAGGTGTCCTTGTCGATCTTGTGGCCGATTTCTGCAGATTCGAACATCACCAGTCTCCCCAAAGTGCCATCATTGCCGCCACAGCGCCAAGTCCGGCGGTTTCCGTGCGCAGTATGCGCGGCCCCAGTCTGATGGGCTGGAAGCCGGCGGCCCGCGCCGCCAACAATTCGCCTTCCTCGAAGCCGCCTTCCGGGCCGATCAGCAGACTGACCGGTAGCGCGGGTGCGGCCAAGTCGCGCAGAAGCCCCGTGGCCCCCGGCGCGCAGACGAAGCGTATCGCATTGTCCTGCGCTGCGAGGCCAAGATATTGCGGCAGATCAAGAATCGGCGCTACGCCGGGAACGCGGTTGCGCCCGCACTGCTCGCAGGCGGCAATGGCGACGTTGCGCCAGTGCTCGACGCGGCGCTCGGCGCGTTCGCCCGCAAGCCGGATCAGGCTGCGCTTCGCCGCCACCGGCTGGATGTGCCGCACGCCGAGTTCGACGGCCTTCTGCACCACCAAATCCATCTTGTCGCTGCCCGCAAGCGCCTGCACCAGCGTCAGCGCCAGCGGCGGCTCGCAGTCGCTGTCGTCGAACTCCTCGAGCGTCGCGCGCAAGCTCTTGCCGGCCGGGTTGAGCGTGGCCCGCCATTGCCCGCCGCGTCCGTCGAACAGCGTCGCCGTATCGCCAGCGCCAACTCTCAAGACCTTCAGCGCATGGTGGGCCGTTTCGGCGGCAAGCTCGACCGTGGCGCCGGGGTGGAGCGGGAAGGGGCAGAAAAATCTCGGTATCATGCAGCGATTATCACCAACGCTCTTGGCTTCGGCAAGCCACACTACACTTTATGAAATCTCTCACCTTCGACGGACCCCAAGATGGCAAATGGGCCCGCCCCTCCCATCCGCTGCGCGGCCCGCGGCAGGCTTTGCACGGCCTGCCGGCTGCGGCGGCGCACCGCATGCGGTGCGAAACCCCGCCTCGCCCCCTCACGGGGAGGCTACTGATCAGCTCGCTACGCTCGAACCCCACAAGTCGCGCTTGGCAATGTATTTCACGTTAAATTAGGGAGCCAAGGTATGGTCAGTCTTTCGCCGCCGGTTTGCGACTTCGGTCGTCCCGCCATCGACTTCGAGCTGCCCGGGGTCGACGGCCGGCGTCACAGCCTGGCCAGCGCGCGCGGCCCCAAGGGCCTGCTGGTCATGTTCATCTGCAATCACTGTCCCTATGTCAAGGCGGTGATCCGCCGCATCGTCGATGACACGCGGGAACTGGCGGCGCTGGGCGTCGGCAGCATTGCCGTCATGAGCAACGACCCGACTGACTACCCGGAAGACTCGTGGGACAACATGGCGCAGCTTGCGCGCGATCTGGTGTTCCCCTTTCCCTATGTGCTGGACCAGTCGCAGGACATGGCGAAAGCCTACGGCGCTGTGTGCACGCCGGATTTTTTCGGCTACAACGCGCAGCTGAAACTGCAGTACCGCGGCCGGCTCGACGAGTCGCGCAAGGAAACCGCTGGCGGAGGCGCCGACGGGCGACCCCGGCGCGAATTGTTCGAGGCGATGCGGCAGGTCGCCCTGAGCGGCACCGGTCCCGCGCAGCAAATCGCCGGCATCGGGTGCTCGATCAAGTGGCGGAATCCATGAGAATCCTGCTGTTCGTCGCCGCATTGATGCTGGTGACATCGGGCTGGGCGAACGACAACGTGCTGCTGATCCAGTTGCGGCCGGGCGGCGGCTATACGGTCTGGCACACCGAGGGGGAGAGCCAACTGTCCGACGAGGAGGTCATGACCCTCGAGGCGGCCGCAAAGCCCGGTGGCGGTGATGAAGTTCCGACCAGCTTCGGCCCCGCCCGCGCCTACGAGAACGGCGACGGCGTGACCATTCGCCTGCCTGCCGCCAGGAAGGACAAGGTCCTGCTGCTCGATCGCGACAATTGCGGCCATGTCAGGCAATGGCATGCCGCCGGCACCACCACGCTCTCTGACGACCAGATTACGGATATTTTCATGAGCGCCTTGCCCGAGGGCGGCAAGCGACTCACCATCGGCCCTTATCACGTCAAGGCCTTCATCACCCCGTTCGGGGTGACGGCGACGCTCTGGCCGATTCCTCGGGGAAAATAGGCCGCGCGCCGCGTCAGTCCGTTGCGCCTGGCGGCAGCCGGCTTCATGAGCGGGCGTGCCGCTGCTTCACTTTTGCGTCGGGAAGTATTTCTCCAGCATCTTGTCGAATTCGGTTCGCGTGGTGTAGCGCAACAGGATCTCGTTGTAGGGAAAGCTTCGATGCAGGTTGTCGCCGCCGATGCGATTGTCCGGGTCGGTCGTGACCACCACCAACAGGTTCTGCTCTTGCGACAGGGGCAACCATTGATACTGTTGGCAGGTGGCCCGGCTCAGCCGTTTCACCAGTTCCGGGTTCGGGCGCCAGCCGGCGTCACAGGGCTGATAGGCGAGATTCGCCTGCCTGGCCAGGGCGCTGCCCATCGCAGCCAGCGGCACCTGGAAATCTTCGACCAGCACCTGTTCCAGGTCCTTGTTCTTGCGTTGTGCCCAGCGCTGGGCCAGTTCCAGCTCAGGTGCTGAAATCACACCCTGGCGGGCCAGGACTTCATAGCGCTTGGGCAGCAAGGCGCCGGTCCTGATGCGCTGGAAGAACGCCAGCGCCAGGGTGGCCGTCAGGGTCTCCAAGCCTTCCTCGGCGATGCTGTCGAAGCGCCCGTCGCCCCAATGGTTGATCAGTTGCAGTACGCCGACCAGTTCCTTGGCTATCCCCTGCAACAAGGGCGCCACGAGCATCTGCTTCGACTTGAAGCCGGTGGCGCGGTCGACATCATTGAAGAAGCGCAATTCCGGGTCGATGCCGTGCAGTTCCGCGGGGTCGTCGAGGTTGTTGATGCGCAGGGTGCTGCGCGTCAGCGCGACATAGCCGGCGATGCTTTGCCGACTGATCGGCAAGACCAGCTCCTTGTCCGAGTCGATGCCCGTTTTTACCTTGGAGATCAGGGTGCCTTGTTCCTTGTTGAGCACGTAGAGGGTCAGACGCTCGCACTGGAACAGCGCACAAATTTCGGGCGCCAGGTCGAGCATGATCTGCGAAATATTGTCGGTCGCATGAATCCGGGTCGACAGGGCCTGCAGCTTCTTCGCAAAGTCGAGTCGGTCCTGCAGCGCGTTGAGCTGCGATTGCTGGGTGGGAACTGGCTGGGTCATCTGTCGGCATCCTCCGGGGCATATTCCATTGCTGATCGAGGTCAGCAGGCACATTTTTACCGCACATCGATACTTACGCTGGGGGCGGCTTCTTCGGCGCCCGGCGTTCGCCGCCACGTGAGGCGGGTTCGGCGACCGTGGGTTTCGGCTTGCCGACCTGCGCCTCGATCAGGCGCGAACCCTCGCTGTCCATGAATTGTACAAAGGCGGTTGCGGCCGGCATCAGGCGTTTGTCGGTGCGATAGACCAGGCGCCACTGACGCTTCACCGGCGAACCGGCGACGTTTAGCTCGACCAGACGGCCGACCGCGCGTTCGAGGCCGATGGTGTGTTCCGAAATGAAGGACAGGCCGAGGCCGGCCATGACGGCCTGCTTGATCGTCTCGTTGCTGCCCAGTTCCATGCGCGTGCCGGCTGTCACATGATGCTCATCGAGGAAGCGCTCCAGCGCGCCGCGCGTGCCCGAACCGGGCTCGCGGATCAGCAGGGTTTCCTCCGCCAGCCGCTGCGGGTCGATGCGCCGCTTGTCCGCCAGGCGGTGGCCGGGCGCGGCAATGAAGACCAGCGGGTGCTCGGCGAAGATCTTCGCCACGGTTTCGAACTCGGCCGGCGGCGTGCCCATGATCGCCAGGTCGATGTCGTTCTCGGCCAGGTGGCGCACGATGGTGCCCCGGTTGTTGACCGTGAGCTGCAGTTCGACACCCGGATGACGCCGGCGAAATTCGGCCAGCAACGACGGTGCGAAATACTTGGCGGTGCTGACCACGCCGATCTTCAGGCGTCCGGCTTCGACGCCCTTCAGCGCGGCCAATGCTTCGCCGGCTTCGCGCAGTTGCTCGGCGATGCGCCGTGCCTGACGCGCCACCTCTTCGCCGGCGGCGGTGAGGCGCACCTTCTTTCCTGCCTGTTCGGTCAGTGGCAGGCCGGCCTGATCTTCCAGCGCCTGCACCTGCATCGACACGGCAGGCTGGGTCAGGTGGAGTTCTTCGGCTGCGCGCGAAAACGAAAGATGGCGCGCAACGGCCTCGAATATCTTGAGTTGACGCAGGGTGATGTTTTTCATCGACAAGGGCCTTCCGGGACCAGTTGCATGAGGCGGCGGAACCCGGCCGATCTTATCACCGCCATAAAAAATCATGACTGGCGCTTATGGCTGACCGCGGGCTATCCTGCGTCTCATGCTGCAAGCCCTGATCTTCGACGTCGACGGCACACTGGCCGATACCGAGCGTGACGGCCACCGTCCCGCCTTCAATGCCGCCTTCAAGGCGGCCGGACTGCCCTGGCACTGGGGTGTTGAGTTGTACGGCGAGTTGCTGGCGGTGACCGGCGGCAAGGAGCGCATGATCCACTACGCGCAAAAATACGCTCCCGACCTGGCCGCCAAATCCGGCTTCGACAACCTGGTGCGCAAGCTGCATGCGCTGAAGACCGAGCACTACGTGCAACTGGTGCATGCCGGACATGTGCCCCTGCGTCCGGGTGTCGGACCACTGATCCGCGCCGCCCGCGCCGCCGGCCTGCGCCTGGCGATCGCCACCACGACCTCGCCGGAGAACGTCGCGGCGCTGCTGCGCGCGAGCCTGGCCCACGATGCCGAAAGCTGGTTCGAGGTGATCGGTGCGGGGGACGTGGTGCCTGCCAAAAAGCCCGCGCCCGACATTTATTTGTGGGCGTTGCAGCAGCTGCAACTGCCGGCCAGCGCCTGCCTTGTCTTCGAGGATTCCGGCAATGGGCTCAAGGCCAGCCTGGGCGCGGGCCTGGCCACCGTGGTGACCGACGGCGAATACACCATGGACCACGATTTCACCGGCGCGCTGGCCGTGCTTTCCGATCTGGGCGTGCCGGATTGTCCGGCACGGGTGCGGCGCGGCGACATGCACGGCAAGTCCTGCGTCGATATCGATCTGCTCAGGACCTGGCACCAGGAAACGATCAGTAAAAAATGATGGTAATGATAAACAGACGTGACTGTTAGTTATGGTTGAGGCTGACTAAGATGTCTCCTGAAGCCACCCACGAATGCAATACTTCACCACGCAAAGAATGAGGAGAACCGAATGGATCAATCGAATCGATACGCCGACCTGAGCCTCAAGGAAGAGGACCTGATCAAGGGCGGCCGGCACATCCTGGTCGCCTACAAGATGAAGCCCAAGGCCGGTACCGGCTACCTGGAAGGCGCTGCCCACTTCGCCGCCGAGTCCTCCACCGGCACCAATGTCGAAGTCTGCACCACCGACGACTTCACCAAGGGCGTCGATGCGCTGGTGTATTACATCGACGAAGCCACCGAGGACATGCGCATCGCTTATCCGATCGAGCTGTTCGACCGCAACGTCACCGACGGTCGCTTCATGCTGGTCTCCTTTCTGACGCTGGTGATCGGCAACAACCAGGGCATGGGCGACATCGAGCATGCCAAGATGATCGACTTCTACATGCCCGACCGCGTGATCCAGATGTTCGACGGCCCGGCCAAGGACATCACCGACCTCTGGCGCATCCTCGGCCGCCCGGTCAAGGACGGCGGCTACATCGCCGGCACCATCATCAAGCCCAAGCTCGGCCTGCGCCCCGAGCCGTTTGCCCAAGCCGCGTACCAGTTCTGGCTTGGCGGCGACTTCATCAAGAACGACGAGCCGCAAGGCAACCAGGTCTTCGCCCCGATCAAGAAGGTGCTGCCGCTGGTCTATGACTCGATGAAGCGCGCCCAGGACGAAACCGGCGAGGCCAAGCTGTTCTCGATGAACATCACCGCCGACGACCACTACGAAATGTGCGCCCGCGCCGACTTCGCGCTGGAAACCTTCGGCCCCGATGCCGACAAACTGGCCTTCCTGGTCGACGGTTTCGTCGGCGGCCCCGGTATGGTCACCACCGCCCGGCGCCAGTATCCGAACCAGTACCTGCACTATCACCGCGCCGGCCACGGCATGGTCACGTCCCCCAGTGCCAAACGGGGTTATACGGCCTTCGTGCTGGCCAAGATGTCGCGTCTGCAGGGCGCCTCCGGCATCCACGTCGGCACCATGGGCTACGGCAAGATGGAAGGCGAGGGCGACGACAAGATCATCGCCTATATGATCGAACGCGACGAGTGCCAGGGCCCGGTCTACTATCAAAGATGGTTCGGCATGAAGCCGACCACGCCGATCATCTCCGGCGGCATGAATGCGCTGCGCCTGCCCGGCTTCTTCGAGAACCTCGGCCACGGCAACGTGATCAATACCGCCGGCGGCGGCGCCTACGGCCACATCGACAGCCCGGCCGCCGGTGCCAAGTCGCTGCGCCAGGCCTACGAGTGCTGGAAGTCCGGCGCCGATCCGGTCCAGTATGCGAAGGAGCACAAGGAATTCGCCCGCGCCTTCGAGTCCTTCCCCAAGGATGCCGACAAACTGTATCCGGGCTGGCGCGAGAAGATCGGTTCGCACAGATAGTCCATCCGGATCGGAATCCCCGCCGCGGCGGGGATTTTCCATCCCTTAAACCCGACTATTCTTATCGGCTTATTTGTCGGCTCATTTATCGGAATTAGCCATGTCGAACAAAGAGCAGTTTCTGGTCAGGGCGGAACCCTACTACGAGGCGCAAGGCAAGGAAGTGGCGCTCTACGAAGCGGCCTACCACGCCCGTCTGCCGGTGATGGTCAAGGGCCCCACCGGCTGCGGCAAGTCGCGCTTCGTCGAATACATGGCCTGGAAGCTGGGCAAGCTGCTGATCACCGTAGCCTGCAATGAGGACATGACGGCATCCGACCTGGTCGGCCGCTACCTGCTTGACGCCAGCGGCACGCGCTGGCTCGACGGCCCGCTGACTACCGCCGCGCGCATCGGCGCGATCTGTTATCTCGACGAGATCGTCGAGGCGCGCCAGGACACCACGGTGGTAATCCATCCGCTGACCGACCATCGCCGCGTACTGCCGCTGGACAAGAAGGGCGAGCTGATCGAGGCGCATGCCGATTTCCAGCTCGTCATCTCCTACAACCCCGGCTATCAGAGCCTGATGAAGGATCTCAAGCAGTCGACCAAGCAGCGTTTCACGGCCTTCGATTTCGATTATCCGGAGGCGAGTCTGGAAGCCCGCATCGTCGCCAGGGAAACCGGGATCGAGGAAGCCGTCGCCAGCCAGCTGGTCAAGATCGGCCAGGTGGCGCGCAATCTCAAGGGCCATGGCCTCGACGAAGGCATCTCGACGCGGCTCATCGTCTACGCGGCGACGCTGATCCGGCGCGGTGTGGCGCCGACCGACGCCTGCCGCATGGCGATGGTGCGGCCGATCACCGACGACGCCGACATCCGCGCCACGCTCGATCACGCCATCGACGCAGTCTTCGCCTGAAGAGTTGGCGCTGGCGACACGGCGCGACACGGCGCGACAAGAGCCCATTCAATCAGCAGCGAACCATGGCGACCGGATTTCGCCCCGTCACCGACGCGCGTCAGCGGCAGATGGCGCATCCCCAGGCGCAGACATGGTGGCAGGCGCTCGACTGCGGCTTCGCACCGGTGGCCGATGTCTTCGAGGAGTGTCTGTACGAAGCGCTGAGCAGCTTCAGCAAGCCGCAGATGGAGGCGTTCATCGAGGCCGCGCGCTATATCGGCAAGCTCGGTCGCGGGCCGGAGCCGCTGCTGGCCTTTCTCGAAGAATGGCCGGCGGTGGTCGCCGCCGCCGGAGTCGATCAGCAAGACCTGCTGCCGTCGGTCATGAGCGCCATTCGCGCAATGCAGCAGTCGCCCAACAGCAAGGCCATCACGCCCTTCCTGCAGACGTTGGCGGCGGTCGCACGGCGCCTGCCGTCGGCCGACCAGCTGCGCATCTACCTTGACATCTCGCAGGATCTGATGGCGCGCACCTCGGGATCGATCCACGGCCACCACACCACCTTTCCCAGTCCCGCCCTGCCCGAGTTCTTTGCCCAGGCACCGCGCCTGCTCGGCATGCTGTCGACCACCGGCTTGCGGAACTGGACCGAGTACGGCATTCGTAATTACGCCAATCACCCTGAGCGCCAGGTCGACTACTTCAGCCTGCAGTCGGCCGACAGCCACGCCGTGCTGCAGCGCGAACGCCACGGCACGCTGTTCGCCGACGTCGAACGGCAACTCGATCTGTACTTGCGCGCGCTGTGGCGCGACAGCGAACAACTGGTGCCGTATTCGACCGCGCAATTGACCAGCGGCGAATTGCGCAAGCCCGTGCCCTACTACGATCATCTGGGCATGCGCGTGCCCGACGTGTTCGACGACGTTCGCGGCCCCAATGGCGAAGTCAGTGGCCTCGACCGCTACCGCGCCGTGCTGGCGCACATGGTTGGCCATCGCCGCTGGAGCCAGGCGCAGATCGCCGACAACTGGAGCCCCTTCCAGCGCATGGCGGTCGAGTTCTTCGAGGACTGTCGCATCGAGATGCTGCTGATGCGTGAATATCCAGGCCTCTCCCGCATCTTTCTGGCCCTGCATCCAAAGCCGCTGGAAGATGCCTGCGATCCGCAAACCACCTCCTGCCTGCGCCACCGCCTGGCGATGCTCTCGCGGGCCCTGCTCGATCCCGCTCACGGCTACGGCGATCCGGTGCTGCTCGATTTCGTCCGGCGCTTCCACCAGATGCTGGCCGGCCGTGAATCCAGCACCGCGGAAAGCGCCGCACTGGCGCTGGCCTATGTCACCCGGACCCGCCGCCAGAGCGACCAATTGGCCAAGATGCATTTCGACGACACCGTCATCGACTACCGCGACGACAACCGCCAGTTGTGGAAATTCATCGAGCAGGGCGACGAGGAAGAGGCCTTCGACGAGGAGCGCAAGCTGGAACCCGGCGAAGAATTGCACGGCCTGCCGCCGCGCCGCTACCCCGAATGGGACGGCGCGAGCCAGACCTACCGGCCGGACTGGGTCAGCGTCTATGAAGCCATGCATGCCAGCGGCAATCCCGCCGAGATCGACCGCCTGCTGGCCAAGCATGCCGCGCTGGCCAAGCATCTCAAGCGCCTGCTCGATCTGGTGAAGCCGCAGGACAAGGTGCGCATCCGCCATCAGGAGGAGGGAAGCGAGCTCGACCTCGACGTCGCGGTCGGCTCGCTGATCGATTTCAAGAGCGGCACCACCCCCGATCCACGCATCAACATGAGCCACCGCAGCGACGGCCGCAACATCGAGGTCCTGCTGCTGCTCGACTTGTCGGCATCGCTCAATGAGAGAGTTGGCGCTGGCGGCACGGCGAGCGGGCAGACGGTTCTCGAACTGAGCCAGGAAGCCGTTTCGCTGCTGGCCTGGGCCATCGATTGCCTCGGCGATCCCTACGCCATCGCCGGCTTCCATTCCAACACTCGGCATGAGGTGCGCTACCAGCACATCAAGGGTTTCTCGGAGCGCTGGGACGACACGGTCAAGGCGCGGCTGGCGGCGATGGAAGCGGGATACTCGACGCGCATGGGCGCGGCCTTGCGTCATGCCGGCCATTATTTGTCGCATCGCCAGGCCGACAAGAAGATCCTGCTGCTGCTGACCGACGGCGAGCCGGCGGACATTGACGTCAGCGAGCCCGGCCATCTGCGCGCCGACGCCCGCAGGGCCGTCGAGGAACTGGCGGCGAAGGGCGTCACGACTTTCTGTTTGAGCCTCGATCCGCGGGCCGACGACTATGTGCGCGACATCTTCGGCAAGCGCTGGCGCGTGCTCGACCGCATCGAGCGCCTGCCCGAAACGCTGCCCAGCCTGTATCTGGAGCTGACGCGCTAGAGGCTATCGCCGCAGGCTCTCCCACGCTGTCTGCGGGAAAATAGCGGGCTTATTTGAAGGATAAGAAAAAGTGAATGGTGCTTATAGGTCGATACGATTACATTGGCCGCTAAGCAAGCGGGGATACGCGGGCCGGTAGCGGGCTGCGGATACTTCGACAAAACTTTAGGGAGTGGGGCTCATGCACCAGAAGCGCATCACGCTGACGCGTTACACCATCGAGGCGGAACACAAGCATCCGGGTGCCTCTGGCGAGTTCTCCGGCCTGCTCAATTCGCTGGCTACGGCCATCAAGGTCATCTCCAACCAGGTGAACAAGGGTGCCCTGGTGGGAGCACTGGGCAACGCCGGCGAGGACGGGGCAATGGTCAACGTCCAGGGCGAAGTGCAGAAGAAGCTCGACGTCATCAGCAACGAAGTCATGCTGCAGGAAAATGAATGGACCGGCTATCTCAGCGGCATGGCTTCCGAGGAAATGGAAGACGTATACAAGATTCCCGATCATTGCCGGCGCGGCAAGTATCTGCTGGTCTTCGACCCGCTCGACGGCAGTTCCAACATCGACGTCAATCTGACGGTGGGCAGCATCTTTTCGATCCTGCGCGCGCCGAATCCCGGCAACCATGCCAGTCTCGAAGACTTCCTGCAGCCGGGTACCGAGCAGGTCTGCGCCGGTCTTGCGCTCTACGGGCCGGCGACCATGCTGGTGCTGACCACCGGCGACGGCGTCGACGGCTTCACCCTGGATCGCGACATCGGCGCCTTCATCCTGACCCATCCGCAGATGCGCATTCCTGCCGATGCGCGCGAGTTCGCCATCAACGCATCGAACGAGCGCTTCTGGGAACCGCCGGTGAAGCGTTATGTGGAAGAGTGCCTGGCCGGCAAGACGGGCCCCCGCGGCAAGGACTTCAACATGCGCTGGGTGGCCTCGCTGGTGGCGGAAACCTTCCGCATCCTCACCCGCGGCGGCATTTTCATGTATCCGAAGGACAGCAGGGATCCCTCCAAGTCGGGCCGTTTGCGCCTGATGTATGAAGCGAATCCGATCTCCTTCATGATCGAGCAGGCCGGCGGCGCAGCGACCACCGGCCGCGAGCGCGTGATGGACCTGACGCCGACGGACCTGCACCAACGCGTGCCGCTGGTCTTCGGTTCGAAGAACGAAGTCGAGCGCCTTACCCACTATCATGACGAGTATGCCCGCGGCAAGGAGCCGGATACCTTGAAGTCACCGCTGTTTTCCACGCGCTCGTTGTTCAGGACCCAATAAACCAGGAGGTTCGCATGTCGGTCAAGCATCCCATTGTCGCCATCACCGGATCATCCGGCGCCGGCACGTCCACGGTCACCAAATCCTTCGATCTGGTGTTTCGCCGTGAAGGCATCAAGGCGGCCATCGTCGAGGGCGATTCCTTCCATCGCTACGACCGCAAGGCCATGAAAGTGGCGATGGAGGACGCGCGCCTGCAGGGCAATAACCATTTCAGCCATTTCGGTCCTGAAGCCAATCTGCTCGAGGAACTGGCGGGTCTGTTCAAGACCTATGGCGAAACCGGCATGGGCAAGGTGCGGAAGTATTTGCACAATGCCGAAGAGGCGGCACCGTATGGCCAGCAGTCGGGTGAATTCACCCCCTGGGAGGACATCCCCGGCGACACCGACCTGATGTTCTACGAAGGCCTGCACGGCGCGGCGGTCACCGACAAGGTCAATGTCGCCCAGCAGGCCGACCTGCTGGTCGGCGTGGTGCCGATCATCAACCTGGAGTGGATCCAGAAGCTCCAGCGCGACAAGCATCAGCGCGGCTACTCGACCGAAGCGGTGGTGGATACCGTGCTGCGCCGCATGCCCGACTACGTCAATTACATCACGCCGCAGTTCTCGCGCACCCACATCAACTTCCAGCGGGTGCCGACCGTCGATACCTCGAATCCCTTCATCGCCCGCGATATTCCGACGGCCGACGAGAGCTTCGTGGTGATTCGCTTCGCCAACCCGAAGGGCATCGACTTTCCCTACCTGCTGTCGATGGTGGCGGGTTCCTTCATGTCGCGGCCGAACATCATCGTGGTACCCGGCGGCAAGATGGAACTGGCGATGCAACTGATCTTCACGCCCCTGATTCTGCGCTTGATGGAAAATCGCAAACGGGCATGACCGTCAGCGAATCAAGCACCTAGCTGTCTACCTAGCGCGATCCGCCCGGTTTCGCCGATAATACCGGGCTACCCGGACGGAACCCATCCCGTCAACCATCTAGTGAAGCTGCCATGACAAATCTGTCGATCGTCTCCGCACCTGCCGCTGCCCCCGTGGGCTCGGTTCTCTCCAACGCCATCCGCGCCCTCGCCATGGACGGAGTGCAAAAGGCCAATTCGGGACACCCCGGTGCCCCCATGGGCATGGCGGAAATCGCCGAAGTGCTGTGGAACCGCCATCTGCGGCACAATCCGGCCAATCCCAAGTGGGCCGATCGCGACCGCTTCGTGCTGTCCAACGGCCACGGTTCCATGCTGATTTATTCCTTGCTGCACCTGACCGGCTACGATCTGTCGATCGACGACCTCAAGCAGTTCCGCCAGTTGCACAGCAAGACCCCGGGTCACCCCGAATACGGCTATACCGCCGGCGTCGAGACCACCACCGGTCCGCTCGGGCAGGGCATTACTAATGCCGTGGGCATGGCGATGACGGAAAAGCTGCTGGCCAGCGAGTTCAACCGGCCCGGTCACGAGATCGTCGATCACCGCACCTACGTCTTCCTCGGCGACGGCTGCCTGATGGAAGGCATCTCGCACGAATCCTGCGCGCTGGCCGGGACCTGGGGTCTGGGCAAGCTGACCGCGTTCTGGGACGACAATGGCATTTCCATCGACGGCCACGTCGAGGGCTGGTTCACCGACAACACCCCGAAGCGCTTCGAGGCCTACGGCTGGCACGTGGTGGCGAACGTCGACGGCCATGATCCGGCGGCCATCAATGCCGCCATCGAGGCCGCCAAGGCCGTTACCGACAGGCCTTCGCTGATCTGCTGCAAGACGGTGATCGGCCTGGGTTCGCCCAACAAGGCAGGTACTCACGATGTCCATGGTGCGCCTTTGGGCGATGCCGAGATTGCCGCCGCCCGCGCGCACATCGGCTGGGCGCATGCCCCGTTCGAGATTCCGCAGGATGTCTATGCCGGCTGGGATGCGAAGCAGAAGGGCGCCGAGCGCGAGGCCGAGTGGAACCGCAAGTTCGAGGCTTATGCCAAGGCCTTCCCCACCGAAGCCGCCGAATTCAAGCGCCGCATGTCCAATGCACTGCCCGCCAACTGGGCCGAACATGCCAGGAAGGCCATCGAGGCGGTCAATGCCAAGGCCGAGACCGTGGCCACGCGCAAGGCCTCGCAGATCGCCATCAATGCCCTGGCGCCGGCGCTGCCCGAGTTCCTCGGCGGCTCGGCCGACCTGACCGGCTCCAACCTGACCAACTGGTCCGGCTGCAAGGCAGTTTCCGGCAAGAGCACGGGCAACTACATTTCCTACGGTGTGCGCGAATTCGGCATGGCGGCGATCATGAACGGCATGGCGCTACATGGCGGCGTGCTGCCCTTCGGCGGCACCTTCCTGATGTTCTCGGAATACTCGCGCAACGCCCTGCGCATGGCGGCACTGATGAAGCAGCGCGTGATCCACGTGTTCACGCATGACTCGATCGGCCTCGGCGAGGACGGTCCGACCCACCAGCCGGTGGAGCAGACCGCCACGCTGCGCATGATCCCCAACATGGACGTCTGGCGTCCCTGCGATACGGTGGAAACCATGGTGGCCTGGACTTCCGCGGTGGAAAAACTCACCGGCCCGACCTCGCTGTGCCTGTCGCGCCAGAATCTGCCTTTCGTACCGCGCGACGCGGCGACCATCGCCAGCATCGCGCGCGGCGGTTACGTCATATCCGAAGCGAAGAACGGCAAAGCGAAGGCAGTCATCATCGCCACCGGTTCCGAAGTGGAAATCGCGCTCAAGGCGCAGGCGGCGATGGAAGCCGAGATTCCGGTACGCGTGGTGTCGATGCCCTGCACCAGCATTTTCGACCGTCAGGATGCCGCTTACCGCGAGTCCGTGCTGCCCAGGGGCGTGCCGCGCGTCGCCATCGAAGCCGGCGTCACCGACGGCTGGCACAAGTATGTCGGCGCCGCCGACGCGGGGCAGGGTGCGGTCATCGGCCTCGATCGATTCGGCGAGTCGGCCCCGGCCGGCCAGCTGTTCAAGGAATTCGGCTTCACCGTGGCGAATGTGGTGAAGACCGTCGAGCAATTCATTTAAATCACTACCAGGAGAGTATCCAAATGGCTATCAAAGTCGGTATCAATGGTTTCGGTCGCATCGGCCGCATGGTGTTTCGCGCCGTCGCCAAGGAGGCCGAATTCTCGGACATCGAGATCGTCGGCATCAATGACCTGCTGGAGCCCGACTATCTGGCCTACATGCTGAAGTACGACTCGGTGCATGGCAACTTCAAGGGCGACATCGTCGTCGACGGCAGCAACCTGATCGTCAATGGCAAGAAGATCCGCCTGACGGCGGTCAAGGATCCGGCCGAACTGAAATGGAATGAGATCGGCGCCGATCTGGTGATCGAGTCCACCGGCCTGTTCCTGACCAAGGAAAGCTGCGAGAAGCACATCGCGGCCGGCGCCAAGAAGGTGGTGCAGTCCGCGCCTTCCAAGGACGACACACCGATGTTCGTCTTCGGCGTGAACCATGCCAAGTATGCCGGCGAGACCATCGTCTCCGCCGCTTCCTGCACCACCAACTGTCTGGCCCCGGTGGCCAAGGTACTCAACGACAACTGGGGCATCAAGCGCGGCCTGATGACCACGGTGCATGCCGCCACGGCGACGCAGAAGACCGTCGACGGCCCGTCGAACAAGGACTGGCGCGGCGGCCGCGGCATCCTGGAAAACATCATCCCGTCGTCCACCGGCGCGGCCAAGGCCGTCGGCGTGGTGATTCCCGAACTCAACAAGAAGCTGACCGGCATGGCCTTCCGCGTGCCGACTTCCGATGTATCCGTGGTCGACCTGACCGTGGAGCTGAGCAAGGAAGCTTCCTACGCCGACATCTGCGCCGCCATGAAGGCCGCCTCGCAGGGCGCCATGAAGGGCGTGCTGGGCTACACGGAAGAGAAGGTCGTCGCCACCGATTTCCGCGGCTGCTCGATGCCTTCGATCTTCGATGCCGAAGCCGGCATTGCGCTCGACAGCACCTTCGTCAAGGTCGTGTCGTGGTACGACAACGAGTATGGCTACACCTGCAACATGCTGCGCTTCGTCAAGCACGTCGCCAAGTAAGGCATCAGGGAGAAACGCATGACGTTCAAGCGTCTTTCTGATTTCGACCTGGCGGGCAAGCGCGTCTTCATCCGCGCCGACCTCAATGTCCCGGTCAAGGACGGCAAGGTCACCTCGGACGCGCGCATCACCGCCTCGATGCCGACCATCGAGTTGTGCCTCAAGGCCGGCGCCAAGGTGATGGTGACTTCACATCTGGGGCGTCCGGAAGAGGGCGTGTATGCCGAAGAAAACTCGCTCAAGCCGGTGGCCGAAGTCATGGCCAAAAAGCTGGGCAAGCCGGTGCGCGTGATCCGCGACTGGGTCGATGGCGGCTCATGGGTAAATGAGGTCGCTGCGGGCGAGGTGGTGGTGCTGGAAAACTGCCGCTTCAACAAGGGCGAGAAGAAAAACGTCGAGGCGACGGCAAGGAAGTACGCCGCGCTTTGCGATCTGTTCGTCATGGATGCCTTCGGTACCGCACATCGCGCCGAGGCCTCCACTTACGGCGTGGCGGAGTTCGCGCCGGCGGCCTGCGCCGGCCTGCTGGTGGCCGAGGAACTCGAAGCGCTGACCAAGGCGCTGGCGACTCCGGCGCGGCCGATGGTAGCCATCGTCGGCGGCTCGAAGGTGTCGACCAAGCTCACCGTGCTCGAATCCCTGTCCGAAAAGGTCGACCAGATGGTGGTCGGCGGCGGCATCGCCAACACCTTTCTCAAGGCCACCGGCAGGAATGTCGGCAAGTCCCTGTGCGAGGACGACTTGGTGCCCACGGCGCAGGCGCTGATGAAGAAGATGACGGCGCGCGGTGCGACGATTCCGATCGCGGTCGACGTGGTCTGCGGCAAGAAGTTCGATGCCGCCGAGCCGGCAGTGCAGAAGGATGCCGGTGCCGTGAGCGATGACGACATGATTTTCGACATCGGCCCGAAGTCGGCGCAGGAACTGGTCGATATCATCATGAAGGCCGGTACCGTGGTGTGGAACGGTCCGGTCGGTGTCTTCGAATTCGACCAGTTCGGTGAGGGTACCAAGGCCATTGCCATGGCCATCGCCAATACCAAGGCCTTCACGCTCGCCGGCGGCGGCGACACCATTGCGGCGATCCAGAAGTACGACATCTATGACAAGGTGTCCTACATCTCGACCGCCGGTGGCGCCTTCCTCGAGTTCCTCGAAGGCAAGAAATTGCCGGCGGTCGAGATGCTCGAACAACGGGCGGCTGGATGACGGCTTCGCTTCAGCGCTCGACCAAGATCGTTGCCACGCTCGGTCCTGCGTCGAGCAGTCCGGAGCGCATGCTGGCGCTGGTCGCGGCGGGGGTGGATGTAGTCCGCATCAACTTTTCCCACGGCACGGCCGACGACCACCGTCAGCGTGTCGACGCCTTGCGGGCAGCGGCGCACGACGCCGGACGTACCGTGGGCGTCATGGCGGACCTGCAGGGCCCCAAAATCCGCATCGGCAAGTTTGCTGCCGGTCCGGTGCAGATCAAGGCCAGCCAGGAATTCATCCTCGATGCCGCCTGCACCCTGGGTGACGAGGGGCGGGTAGGGCTCGACTACCCGGATCTGGTCAAGGACGTGCGAGCCGGCGACGTGTTGTTGCTCGATGACGGGCGCACAGTGTTCGACGTGCTGAAGGTTCAGCGCAAGGAAATCTTTTGCCGCAACCGCCACGACGGCGAACTCTCCAACAACAAGGGCATCAACAAACAGGGCGGCGGGCTCACGGCGCCAGCCCTGACCGCCAAGGACATGGAGGACATCCGCACCGCGGCCAGCATCGGCATCGACTATGTCGCTGTGTCTTTTCCCAAATCGGGCGACGACATGCGTCTGGCGCGAGCGCTGCTGACGGCGGCCGGCTCGAATGCCCTGCTGGTGGCCAAGATAGAGCGCGTCGAGGCGATCGATAACCTCAACAACATCCTCGAAGCCACCGACGGCGTCATGGTCGCGCGCGGCGACCTCGCGGTCGAAGTCGGCGACGCGGCCGTGCCGGCCCTGCAAAAGCGCATCATCCGCACCGCGCGCGAATTCAACAAGTTCGTCATCACCGCGACGCAGATGATGGAGTCGATGATCCACAGCCCGGTGCCGACCCGCGCCGAAGTGTCGGACGTCGCCAATGCCGTGCTCGACGGTACCGATGCGGTGATGCTGTCGGCGGAAACGGCGACCGGCGACTATCCGGTGCAGACCGTCGAGGCCATGGCACGCATCTGCGTCGAAGCCGAAAAGTCCTCCGACTTCCCGCTCGACACGCATTTCCTGCATCGCGTATTCACCCGCATCGACCAGTCGATCGCCATGGCAGCGCTGTTTGCCGCGCATCACCTGAAGGTCAAGGCCATCGCCGCGCTGACCGAGTCGGGATCGACCGCGCTGTGGATGTCGCGCCTCAATACGGGCATCCCGATCTATGCCCTGACCCAGGAAGTGAGGACACGCTACAAGGTCAGCATCTTCAAGGGCGTGTTTCCGGTCATGATGCGGCAGAGCGGCCAGGATCGCGATCAGGTGCTGCTCGATGCCGAGGAAGCCCTGATCGCCGCCGGCGCCGTCGAGGTCGGCGATCTTATCGTGCTGACCATCGGCGAGCCGATCGGCAAGCCCGGCGGCACCAACACCATGAAGATCGTCAAAGTGGGCGAGCATCGCTCGAACCAATAAGCCGTCAAACGAGTCACAACAAATTCATACTTAGGAGATTGCCATGCCCCTGGTTTCCATGCGTCAACTGCTCGACCACGCCGCCGAAAACGGCTACGGCCTGCCGGCCTTCAACGTCAATAACCTGGAACAGATCCAGGCCATCATGGAAGCCGCCGAGGAGACCAACAGTCCGGTGATCATGCAGGGCTCTGCCGGCGCCCGCAAATATGCCGGCGAACCCTACCTGCGCCACCTGATCGAAGCCGCGATCGAGACCCATCCCGACATTCCGATCGTGATGCACCAGGATCACGGCGCCAGCCCGGCGATCTGCATCCAGTCGATGCGTTCCGGCTTCTCCAGCGTGATGATGGACGGCTCGCTGATGGAAGATGCCAAGACCCCGGCCAGCTTCGAATACAACGCGCGCGTGAGCCGCCACGTGGTCGATATCGCCCACGCCATCGGCGTCTCGGTCGAAGGCGAACTGGGTTGCCTGGGTTCGCTGGAAACCGGCATGGGCGAGAAGGAAGACGGCCATGGCGCCGAAGGCGCGCTGTCGCACGACCAACTGCTGACCGATCCCAACGAAGCCGCCGAATTCGTCAAGGCCACCGGCGTCGACGCCCTGGCGATCGCCATCGGCACCTCGCACGGCGCCTACAAGTTCACCCGGCCGCCCACCGGCGCGGTATTGCGCATCGACCGCATCAAGGAAATCCACGCCCGCATCCCGAATACCCATCTGGTGATGCACGGTTCTTCCTCGGTGCCGCAGGACTGGCTCAAGATCATCAACCAGTACGGCGGCACCATGGGCGAAACCTATGGCGTGCCAGTCTCCGAGATCGTCGAGGGCATCAAGCACGGCGTGCGCAAGATCAACATCGACACCGACCTGCGCATGGCCTCCACCGGCGCGGTACGCAAGTACCTGGCGGAGAACACCAAGGACTTCGATCCGCGCAAATACCTGGCGGCCGCGCGCAAGGCGATGAAGGAAATCTGCATTGCCCGCTACACGGCCTTCGGCTGCGCCGGCCAGGCCGGCAAGATCAAGGCGATTTCAATGGAAAAGATGGCCGAGCGCTACAAGAAGGGCGAACTCAACGCGATCGTGAAGTAAGCGGCGATTTGCGGTAAATTAAGGGGCCGCCCCGCTCGGGCGGCCTTTCCTTTTCTGGCATGAACATCCAATCCCACACCTTCGATCGGCTGCGCAAATTCTTCAGCAGTGGTCTCGACCTGGTCGAGTATGCCGGTCTGCTGGTGATTGCCTTCGCCACCACCGTCGCCATGTACCAGGAGGCGCTGGTGATGATCGAGTCGCACCGGGTCGCGCTGGCCGACCTGCTGCTGATGTTCCTCTACCTCGAGGTGCTGGCCATGATCGGCCAGTATTTCCGATCCGGACAATTGCCGGTGCGCTTTCCGCTCTACATCGGCATGGTGGCGCTGGCGCGCTACCTGATCCTCGACCTCAAGGAAATGACCGAATGGCGCATGCTGGCGGTCACGGCTGCGATATTCCTGCTGACGGTCGCCGTGCTGGCGATTCGCTACGGCCATGTACGCTATCCCTATCGCGAAGATGCCGACGAGAATCGCGGCAAAGCCTACGTTCGCGAATAAATCCTTTTTCGAGCATCTTCATGCCCATCACGACTCCGCCGCTGTTCGAATCGACCATCAAGAGCCTGCCGCTGATTGGCCGCGGCAAGGTGCGCGACATCTATGCCGTCGGCGAGGACAAGCTGCTGATCGTCACCACCGATCGCCTGTCAGCCTTCGACGTGATCCTGCCCGACCCGATTCCCGGCAAGGGCGCGGTGCTCACCGCGGTGGCCAACTTCTGGTTCGGCAAGCTGGCCCATGTGGTGCCCAATCAGCTTACCGGCATCGATCCCGAAACCGTGGTGGCCGATGACGCGGAGCGAATCCAGGTGCGCGGCCGTGCCCTGGTGGTGAAGCGCCTCAAGCCGCTGCCGATCGAAGCCGTGGCGCGCGGCTACCTGATCGGTTCGGGCTGGAAGGATTATCAGGCGACGGGGGCCGTCTGCGGCAATGCCTTGCCGCCCGGCCTGCAAATGGCCCAGCAGCTGCCTGCCGCCATATTCACTCCGGCGACCAAGGCCGAGATGGGCGACCACGACGAGAACATCGATTATGCGGCTGTCGAGAAACTGATCGGCGCCGATCTGGCGAAGACGGTCAGGGACACCACGCTGCGCCTCTACCGCGAGGCGGCCGCCTATGCGCGCGTGGTCGGCATCATCATCGCCGACACCAAGTTCGAATTCGGTCAGGACGCCGACGGCCGGCTGTACCTGATCGACGAAGTGCTGACGCCTGATTCCTCGCGCTTCTGGCCGGCCGACCAATACAGGGTGGGCATCAGTCCGCCCAGCTTCGACAAGCAGTTCGTCCGCGATTACCTGGAAACCCTGGACTGGAACAAGCAGGCGCCGGGACCGAAGCTGCCGCACGACATCATAGCCAAGACCGCGGCCAACTATCTCGAAGCGCTGACCCGCCTGACCGGCACGCGGACGATCTGAATTCGACGACCACCTTTGGCCGATGAATCACTCCGTCGCCGTCCCGCCAGCGCCTCCCGCAGGGGGTAGCGGCCCCGACTCCGCCGGGAACATAAGGCTTCCCCAGGTACGCCAGATCGGTATAACCGCGCCATTGACATGGTTGCGGCGCGGCTGGGCCGACCTCTGGCGGCAGCCCGCGGCCAGCCTGTTCTACGGTGTCGCCGTGGCCGTCACCGGCGCCGTGATCCTGGGCGTGACGGCGAGCCTGCCTTACCTGTTCGGCGCCGCCATCACCGGCTTTCTGCTGGTGGCACCGATGCTGGCCGCGGGACTCTATGAGCTTTCGCGCCGCTATCTGACCGGCGAGCCTGCCACGCTGTTCGATTCGATGCGGGCCTGGCGGCGCAACCCGTCGGCGCTGGTCAGCTTCGGCCTGCTGTCGACGCTGGCCGGTACGGTGTGGCAGGTGATCTCGGCGGTGATCGTGGCGGTGTACTACAAGGGCCCGGCCCTGGCGCCGCTGGACATGATGATCGAGGTGCTGATCAACCCGCAGCACTACCTGATGTTCTTTATCTACCTGGGTGCCGGCGGTGTCCTTGCCGCCCTGGTATTCGCCCTCAGCGTGGTTTCGATGCCGATGCTGGTCGACCGCCGCTGCGATCTGCTTTGCGCGCTGGCGACAAGCCTCAACGCGGTGGCCGCGAACCCGTTGCCGCTGGCCTTGTGGGCGCTGATCATCATGCTGCTGACGGGTCTCGGTTTCGCCACGGCCCTGATCGGGATGATCCTGGTCATGCCCTGGCTCGGCCACGCCAGTTTTCACGCCTACAAAGACCTCGTCGAAGAGACTTGATGGGGCATTGAAGCCCAGTTTTCTGCCCCCATCTCGAAACCATGAATCCCTTGCTCGATTTCAGCGGCCTGCCCCGCTTCGATGCTGTTCAGCCCGAACACGTCACCCCCGCCATCCGCCAGTTGCTCGATGAAAACCGCGCCTTGATCGATCGCCTGATCGCGCCGGAAACCGCCGCGACCTGGGATGGCTTCGCGCAGCCGATGCTCGACGCGGGCGAGCGCCTGTCGCGCGCCTGGGGCATCGTCGGTCACCTGCATTCGGTCAATGACGTGCCGCCCTGGCGCGAGGCTTACAACGCCATGCTGCCCGAGGTGTCGAGTTTCTACGCCGATCTTGGGCAGAATCTGGCCCTGTTCGCCAAGTTCAAGCTGCTCGCCGCTGGGCCGGAGTTCCCAACGCTGTCGCCGGCCCGGCGCCGCATCATCGAGAACGAGTTGCGCGATTTTCGGCTGTCGGGCGCCGAACTGCCCGAAGACCGCAAGCCGCGCTTCAAGGAAATCCAGGAAGAGCTGTCGGCGCTGGGTGCGAAGTTTTCCGAGAACCTGCTGGATGCGACCAACGCGCACAGCGAGTGGATCACCGATGAGGCCCAGCTCTCCGGCCTGCCCGAGGATGCGAAGTCGGCGGCGCGGGCCGCCGCTGAAAAGGACGGCAGGCAGGGGTGGAAATTCACCCTGCATGCGCCGTCCTACATGCCGGTGCTGCAGTTCTGCGACAACCGCGAGTTGCGCGCGCGCATGTATCGCGCATCTGCCACGCGTGCGTCCGAGTTCGGCCCGGAGGGCTGGAACAACGGTCCACTGATCGAGCGTCTGCTCGCGCTGCGCCACGAAGAAGCGACGATGCTCGGCTACGCCAGCTTCGCCGAGGTCTCGCTGGCCACCAAGATGGCCGACACGCCGGCGCAGGTGGCCGCCTTCCAGCGCGACATGGCAAGAAAGGCCCGCCCCTTTGCCGAGCGCGACATCGCCGAGCTGCGGGATTTCGCCCGGCAGGAACTCGGCATGGACACGCTGGAAAGCTGGGATCTGGCCTGGGCCGCGGAAAAACTCAAGCAGCAGCGCTACAGTTTCTCCGACGACGAAGTAAAGCAGTACTTTCCCGAGCCCCAGGTGCTGGCCGGGCTGTTCCGCGTCATCGAGTCGCTGTTCGCCGTCAAGCTGGCTCCCGATGCCGCAGCGGCCTGGCATCCGGCCGTGCGCTTCTTTCGCATCACTCGTGACAACGGCGGCGAGGACAAGCTGATCGGCCAGTTCTACCTCGATCTCTATGCGCGCGAAACCAAGCGCGGCGGCGCCTGGATGGACGAAGCGATCACCCGTCGTCGCGTCGCCAGCGGCGTGCAGACGCCGGTGGCCTACCTCAACTGCAATTTTCCGGCTCCGGTCGGCGACAAATTCGCCACCTTCAGCCACGACGACGTGATCACCCTGTTCCATGAATGCGGCCACGGCCTGCATCACCTGCTGACGCAGGTGGACGAGCTGCCGGTATCGGGCATACACGGCGTCGAATGGGATGCGGTGGAACTGCCGAGCCAGTTCATGGAAAACTTCTGCTGGGAATGGGACGTGCTCTCCGGCATGACGGCGCACGCCGAAACCGGAGCGCCTTTGCCGCGCGCGCTTTACGACAAGATGATCGCCGCGAAGAATTTCCAGAGCGGCTTGCAGATCCTGCGCCAGGTCGAATTCGGCCTGTTCGATCTGCTGCTGCACAGCGAGTTCGTGCCCGACGGCAGCCGCAGCTTCATGGACTTGCTGGCCGAGGTGCGCCGCGAAGTGGCGGTGCTGGTACCGCCCGAGTGGAACCGCTTTCCGCACAGTTTTTCGCACATTTTCGGCGGTGGCTATGCGGCCGGATACTACAGCTACAAATGGGCCGAGGTACTCTCCGCCGACGCCTACGAGGCTTTCGAAGAGGCGGCCAGGACCAGTGGCAGCACGCTCGATGCGGCGACCGGCGAGCGCTTCTGGCGCGAGATCCTGTCGGTCGGCGGTTCGCGGCCGGCGCTCGAATCCTTCAGGGCTTTCCGCGGCCGCGAGCCGCAACCCGATGCCTTGTTGCGGCATAACGGGATGGCCGCAACCGCCTGAATCGGCGGCCTCAATCGCCGTTACCTGCCCGCGAAGCGGAATCCCAGGTAGGCAGAGCGAGCCAGCGCCAACTTTGTGGGGCGCCGTGCCGCGTCAAGCTTCTCTGATCAGACTGCCGATTTCCCGATCGAGAATTGCCGGATCGCCGCTGTTGAGTTCCACCAGGCGGCGCAGGTGGGTGATGCTGTCGAGATCGATGCTGATGCAGCGCAGGCCGACGTGCGGCCCTTCCACATGCACCACCCTGGTCAGCATGGTGATGGTGGTATCCGGCGCGAGGTCAAGGCTCAGTTTGCATTCCTCGTCGGCCTTGCCCTGCCAGGCATTGCCGGTTTCGAGCAGCGCACCCTTCAGCGATATGTCCAGCAATCGGGCGCAAGCGTCGCCGCCATGCGTGACGAGGCGTACCGGTGAATGAAACACGGCACGCCAGAAATTGCGACGTTCAGTAGCCTTTGTCACGCAACGCTTCCTTGTCCACGGCGACTCCGAAATCGATACCGGTGAAATAATTCTGCAGCGGGCATGGCGTTCCCGCCGGGCAACCGTGCTCGCGGGCGCACTCGACCCGGGTTTGGTCCAGCAGCACCAATTGGCCGCAGACCGGACAGGGTTCAATCGGCGAATCGAACATGGGCTACCTCCGCTTGACGGACTTGCGCTAGCTACGTTCTGATTATAGACAGTGCGTCTGCTCGGGTATCATCGCCGCATGAAGATCGCGACCTGGAATGTGAATTCGCTCAAGGTGCGCCTGCCGCACGTGCTCGACTGGCTCGCGGCGACCCAGGCCGACGTGCTCTGCCTGCAGGAAACCAAGATGGAGGACAAGGTCTTCCCCTATGCCGAACTGGAAGCCGCCGGCTATCACTCCGCACACAACGGGCAGAAGACCTACAACGGCGTCGCCATCCTGGCGCGCGGCACCTTGCACGACATCCGCCCCGATATTCCCGGCTTCGCCGACGAACAAAAACGCGTGCTCGCCGCCACGGTGAATGGCCTGCGCGTGGTCTGTGCCTACATGCCCAACGGTCAGGAAGTCGGTTCAGACAAATACCAGTACAAGCTGCGCTGGCTGGCTGCGCTGACGGCTTACCTGAGGGACGAACTGCAGCGCTTCCCGCGGCTGGCCTTGCTCGGCGACTACAACATCGCGCCGGAAGATCGCGACGTGCACGATCCGGCGGCCTGGAAGGATCAGATTCTGTGCAGCGAGCCCGAGCGCGCCGCATTCCGGGCTTTTCTCGATCTCGGTCTGGCGGACGCCTTCCGCCTCTTCGAGCAACCGGAGAAGCTCTACTCGTGGTGGGATTACCGGCAGATGGGATTCAGGCTCAATCGCGGCCTGCGCATCGACCATATCCTGGTCTCGCCACCGCTCTCCGCCGCCTGCAGTGCCTGTACCATCGACAAGGCGCCGCGCAAGCTGGAGCGGCCTTCCGATCATGCGCCCGTGGCGGCAACGCTGGAACTTTCACCGCCATGAATCCAGCGCAACTGGTTGCACTCTATCCCGTACTGGCGCAACTGCCAGCCGGTCTGTTGCAGCGCATAGTCGACGCCATGCAGACCCTGTCGGTTCCGTCCGGCACTACGGTGTTCGACGAACACCAGCCCTGCCGCGGCTTTCCCTTCGTGCTCGACGGCGCGATTCGCGTCGTCAAGCTCAGCGCCAGCGGCCGCGAATTGCCGCTGTATCGCGTGCTGGCGGGCGAGAGTTGCATCATCAGTTCGAGTTGCCTGCTCGGCCACGCCGACTACAATGCGCGCGGTGTCAGCGAAGGTGCGACCACACTGGCCTTGCTGCCGCGTCCCTTGTTCGACGAAATGATGGCCGAGGCGGTATTTCGCGATTTTGTCTTCTCGCTCTTCTCCGTGCGTATCGCCGACCTGATGCAACTGGTGGAAGAGGTCGCCTTCCGCAAGCTGGACCAGCGTCTGGCGGCCCTGCTGCTGGGCAAGGGCCGCCTCGTCCATGTCACGCACCAGCAACTGGCCGACGAACTGGGCAGCGTGCGCGAAATAGTCAGCCGGCTGTTGAAGGGCTTTGCCGAGCAGGGCCTGGTGCGGCTAGGTCGCGAGCAGGTGGAAGTGCTCGACCCCGCGGGCCTGCGGCGGACCGCCTCTGTGACTTAGGTTACAGTCAGGCGCCGGCCGAACTGGTGTAATGCGCTCACTTTTGCACAACCCCCTAAGGAGAACACCATGAAACTGAACGTCGGCGGCATCGACCGCGTACTGCGTATTGCTGCGGGTCTCGGACTGGTTGGCTGGGCTGCCATGGGCGGTCCGGTGTGGGCGTGGATCGGCGTGGTGCCGCTGGCCACCGGCGCCATCGGCTGGTGTCCGCCCTATGCGATTTTCGGCTTCAGCACCTGCGCCGTGAAAAAGCAGGCCTGAGTTTTCTTTGGCCACAGGAAGCCGCGCCGCCGCAAGGTGGCACGGCTTTTTTATGTCCGCGCCAAAGGCGCGGACGGTATCCCCTGGCGGGATTTGTCCAGCGCCAAAGGCGCGGACGGTATCCCCTCGCGGGATTTGAGCCCGGGATTCAGAATTCGATGCCGAGATTGATCGAATCGAAGGTCTGGGAGCCGCCATTGCCGGCGATGCTGAAGA
This sequence comes from Pseudomonadota bacterium, assembly GCA_043826925.1. GTDB lineage: Bacteria > Pseudomonadota > Gammaproteobacteria > Burkholderiales > Rhodocyclaceae > Sulfuritalea. Next base: position 112,954 of record JBDRPN010000025.1, on the reverse strand, counting down.
ATTCTTCGCTGCGCCGCACCCGCGTCAGGGACAGGCGCACGGCCTCGATGCGCAGGCTGATGCCGGCGGTGAGGTCATACACATGCGGCCGCCTGCGCACGCTTGGGCTGTCGCGGAATACCGTGCCGTCGAGAAATATGTTGTGCGCAATGAGCCGGTGATCGAGCCCGGCGAAGACATACCATTCGACACCCTGGGCGCGCCCCGGCTCGATCTCGCGGCGCATGTTTTGCAGCATGGAACCGCCCGGTTCGATGGTGTCCGGGCCGAAGCCCGTCATGTGGCGACCCAGGCGCAGGGACGCGCCGGCGCGCGCCAGCGTCATCACCGTGCCCACGGTCGCGCCGCCATGGGGAATCAGTTCCAGGTCGACACCCTCGCGGCTGCCGAGGACATGCTTGCTCTTGGCCAGCCAGGAGACCAGAAAGGCCGGTTCATTGGGGATCTGGTGCTGCCAGCCCATGGGCTGCGGCGCGCCGATCAGGCGGTGCCAGCCGGACTGGATTTCGCGGCCCAAGGCCGACGGGCCGACCAGGCCGAGGTCGATTTCGACCGTGTCGAGGCGATTTCCCATGGCCCGTTGCGCCACGCCGCCGAGATACAGCCAGGCTGCCCAGGGGCGGTCGAAAGGCTGCGGCTGGCTGATGCTGATCGCTTTCGGCGTGTACAGGTTCTGGCCTATGAACAGGCCGAGATGGATGTCGCCGCCGCCCTTCGGACCCATTTGTTGCAGCAGCTCCGTGGCCGGCAACTGCAGCAGCTCGAAGGGCACGCCGCCGCCGAACTTGAAACCATGGGTGTAGTAGCGGTCGGTGCGTGCCAGCAGGTCGTTCTCGATAAACAGCTGGAATTCGCTGCCTTCGGGCGGACGCAGCTGGGCGCCGGCCGAGGGAGTCCAGGCAAGGAAAATGGCGATGAGGGCTAGGGCGCGAAACATCGGGTTGCCGACGAACAGCCGGGTGTCACGGTGGATCTGCGCATTATCGCGCGTCTGCAGTTTTCGCCTCGCCCAGCCAGCGCAACAGGCCCTGCGCCGCGGCGTGGCCGCTGGCAAAGCAGGCGGTGAGCAGATAGCCGCCGGTCGGCGCTTCCCAGTCCAGCATTTCCCCGGCGCAGAACGTTCCCGGCAGCGCCTTCAGCATGAGGTTCCCGTCGAGCGCCGCGAAATCGACGCCGCCGGCGCTGCTGATGGCTTCGTTGAGCGGACGCGGCGATTCGAGGCGTAAGGGTAGCGACTTGATCAGGGCCGCGAGCCGTTCGGGCGTGGCGAGATCGTCCGGCGCGGCAGACTCGTGCAGCAGCGCGGCCTTGACGCCGGCTATGCCGGCGCGGCGGCGCAGGTGATTCGACAGCGAATCGCGGCCGCGCGGCTGTGCCAGATCCCGGGTCAGGCGCGCCAAGTCGCGCCCCGGCGCGAGGTCCAGGTGCAGCACGGCGCCGCCGCCGGCTTCGATGCAGTCGCGCAGCGGCGCCGACATTGCATAGATCAGGCTGCCCTCGACGCCGTGCTCGGTGACCAGGAATTCGCCTTCCTGCCTGGTCACCGAGCCGTCCGGCGCGACGAAGCTGGCGCTGACGGTCTTTACTGGCGTGCCGGCAAAGCGCAGGCGCAGATGCTCGCTCCAGGCCACATTGAAGCCGCAGTTGGCCGGCCGCAGCGCTTGAATTGCCACGCCGCGCGCCGCCAGCAGCGGCACCCAGGCGCCATCCGAACCCAGGCGCGCCCAACTGCCGCCGCCCAGCGCCAGCACCGTGGCACCAGCGCCAACTTTCAATTCGCCGGCCGGCGTGGCAAAGCGCAAGCTGCCGTCGCCATCCCAGCCCAGCCAGCGATGGCGCGCATGGAAGCTCACGCCGGCGCCGCGCAGCCGGTGCAGCCAGGCGCGCAGCAGCGGCGCGGCCTTCATTTCCTGGGGAAAGACGCGGCCGGAGCTGCCGACGAAAGTTTCGATGCCGAGCGCGTGGGCCCAGTCGCGCAGCTGCTGCGGGCCGAGTTCGGCGAGCCAGCGGCCGACTTCCTCGCGGCGCTTACCGTAGCGCGCGACGAATTTCCTGGGCGCTTCCGCGTGCGTCAGGTTGAGGCCGCCGCGGCCGGCCAGCAGGAACTTGCGCGCCACCGAAGGCATGGCGTCGAAGACTTCGACGCGCATACCGGCCTTGCTCAATACTTCCGCGGCCATCAGACCGGCCGGGCCGCCGCCGATGACGGCGATGGGTCGCGGCTGCGGTTCAGCGGCGGGCAAGGTCGGCCAGCGTATTGGCGAGGCGCACGTAGTCGGCCACGGCGATGTCCTCGGCGCGTGCCGTCGGCGTGATGCCCAGCGCGGCGAGAGCGGCTTCGCTGATGAATTCGCGCAACGTGTTACGCAGCATCTTGCGCCGTTGCGAGAACGCCGCGGTGACCACCTTGGCGAACAGCGCCGGGTCAGTCGCCGTTACCTGCTCGCGAAGCGACATCCCAGGTATGCAGAGCCCGCCAGCGCCAACTTCCTGCCTCGGGATCATGCGCACGATGGCCGAGTCGACCTTGGGCGACGGATTGAAGGCACCGGGCGGCACGACGAACATCCGCTCCATGTGGTAGTGGTATTGCAGCATCACCGACAGGCGGCCGAAATCCTTGCTGCCGGGCTCAGCCACCATGCGGTCGACCACTTCCTTCTGCAGCATGAAATGCATGTCATGGACCAGCGGCGCGAACGGCACCAGGTGGAACAGCAGCGGACTGGAAATGTTGTAGGGCAGGTTGCCGACGATTTTCAGCGGCCCCGCAGCCTTCAGCGTGCCGAAGTCGAATTCGAGCGCGTCGCCCTCATGGATGCTCAGGCGTTCGGGCGGGTAGCGCTGCCGCAGGCGCGCGATCAGGTCGCGGTCGATCTCGACCACGTGCAGATGGTCGATGCGCTCCAGCAGCGGCTCGGTCAGCGCGCCCAGCCCCGGCCCGATCTCGACCACCGTGTCGCCGGCATGCGGCGCGATGGCCTCGACGATCTTGCGGATCACGCCCTCGGAGACCAGGAAGTTCTGGCCGAACCGCTTGCGGGCGATGTGCCCGGCGAAGGATTTCATGCGGTGCGCGCCGTGGCCGCCGCCACGCCGCTGTGGAATACCATCAGCGTGCCGGGTTCCATGGCGGTCCAGGTCTCGTTGTCGGTCAGCGGCTGCGTGGCGATCACGGCGACGCGGTCGTCGGGATTGGTCACCTTGCTGAAATCGATGCTGACGTCCTGGTCCTTGAGGTGGGCGGTGGCGAAGGGCGCCTGGCGCACGACGTAGGCCAGCTTGGTGGCGCAGTGGGCATACAGGCAGTTGCCGTTGCTGAGCAGAAAATTGAACTCGCCGTGGCGAGAAATTTCGCGCGTGATGCCGGCGAGGAATTCGAACATCGGGCGGCGCAGCGGCATGGCATGGCCGAATTCGGCGCGCAGGCGTTGCAGCAGGAAGCAGAAGGCCAGTTCGGAATCGGTGTCGCCGACCGGGACGAAGCTGCCGTCGAGGGTCGGCGCGAAATCCTTGAGGTTGCCGTTGTGGGCAAACAGCCAGTAGCGGCCCCACAGTTCGCGCTGGAAGGGATGGGTGTTCTCCAGTGCGACGCGGCCCTGGGTCGCCTTGCGGATGTGGGCGATGACGTTTTTCGAATGGATCGGGTAGTGGCGCACCAGTTCGGCCACGGCGGACCGCGCCGAAGGCTCGACGTCGAGAAACATTCGGCAACCGGGGCCTTCGAAGAAGGCGATGCCCCAACCGTCCTTATGCACATCGGTGAGCCCGCCGCGGGTGCGAAAGCCCTCGAAGGAAAAGCAGATGTCGGTCGGCGTGTTGCCGTTCATGCCGAGCAGTTGGCACATTTCAGCAGATCCGCCGTGAGGTCATGTCGATCGCTGCGTCGATCGCGGCGAACAGGCTGGTCGGTGAGGCCTTGCCGGTGCCTGCCAGATCGAGGGCCGTGCCGTGGTCGACCGAGGTGCGGATGATCGGCAGGCCGAGCGTGACGTTGATGCCTTCGTCGAAGGCCGCATACTTGAGCACAGCGAGGCCCTGGTCGTGATACATCGCCAATTGCGCGTCGGACCCGGCCAGCACGTTTCTTGTGAACAAGGTATCCGCCGGCAAGGGGCCGATCAGATTCATGCCTTCCGCGCGCAGCTTGTCCAGCACCGGCGCGATGACCTCAATCTCCTCGCGGCCCATGTGGCCGCCTTCGCCGGCATGCGGGTTGAGTCCTGCTACCAGGATGCGGGGCGCGCCGATGCCGAACTTGGATTGCATATCGGCGTGAAGGATGCGGATAGTGGTTTCCAGTTCGTCGCGCGTGATCGCGGCCGGGACGTCCTTCAAGGCCAGATGCGTGGTCGCCAGTGCCACGCGTAATCCCGCGCCCGCCAGCATCATCACCACGCGCGGCGTTGCCGTATGTTCGGCCAGGTATTCTGTATGGCCGCTGAAGGCGATGCCGGCGTCGTTGATGACGCCCTTATGCACCGGGGCGGTGACCATTGCGGCATAGTCGCCATTCACGCAGCCGGCCAGCGCAGCATCGAGCATATCCAGCACGTAGCGCGCGTTGGCGGCATCGAGCCGTCCCGCCAGCGCCAACTTTCGCAGCGGCACATGGCGGATTTCGATGCGTTCGGCGTTCATGCCAAGCTGCTGCGCGCGCGCCGCCAGCAGATCGCGGTCGCCCAGCACCACCAGCCGTGCCGGCCATGCGCGCTCGGCCAGGCGCAGGCAGATGTCGGGGCCGATTCCCGCGGGTTCGCCGGAGGTGACCGCGATCACCGGCGGCATTGAACGACTAGCGTTCTTCGTTGCGGTATTCGACATAGGCGCGGTCGCGCATTTGCCGGACCCAGTCCTGATATGCCTCGTCGGCCTTGCGCTCGCGCAGCACCTGCCGCGCGCTGAGCCGCTGGCGTTCGGCGGTGGCATCTTCGGTGCGACGCTCCAGCACCTGGATCAGGTGGAAGCCGAAAGGCGACTGCACCGGCTCGCTGATCTGGTTGATCTTCAGCGCGTCCATCGCCTTCTCGAAGTCGGGGACGGTGTCGCCCTGGTACAGCCAGCCCAGATCGCCGCCCTTGGTGGCGGACAGGTCGTTGGAATTGAGGCGCGCCAGTTCGGCAAAATCGGCACCGTTGTCCAGTCTTTCCTTGAGCACGACCAGCTTGCGCCGTGCCTCGGCTTCGGAGACGAGTTCGTTAACTTTGATCAGGATATGCCGGGCACGCGTTTGCTTCAGCGCCACGCCGCCCTTGACGCTGCTGCCACCCTGCTTGTCGATGAGCTTGACGATGTGGAAGCCGGCCGGGCTGCGCAGGATGTCGCTGACCTCGCCGGGCTTGAGTTTCCTGATGGCGTCGGCGTAGAGCGCCGGCAGGCGGTCGAGCGGCCGGGCACCCATGAGTCCGCCGGTGAGCCCGTCGGGGGCATCGGAATAGCTGGCGGCCACCTTGGCAAAGTTCTCGCCGCGGCGCAACTGGTCGATTGCGGCCTGCGCGCGGGCGCCGATGCGCATCAACTGATCCGGCGTTGCCTGTTCCGGCACCCGCAGGATGATGTGGGCCGTCTGCACTTCGACGTTGCCCATCTCGGCGCCCTGGTCGGGATTCGCCAGGTAGTTGTCGATCTCGCCGTCGGACACCACGATGCGACTTTCCACCTCGCGGTCGCGCAGGCGCGAGAGCACGATCTCGTTGCGGATTTCTTCGCGGAACTTGGACCAGACGATACCGTCCTTTTCCAGTGCGGCGCGGAAATCCTGCAATGACATGCGGTTGCCTTCGGCAATGCGCCGCATGGCGGCATCGAGTTCGATGTCGGAAATGCGCAGGCCGGTTTCCCGGGCGAATTGCAGTTGCACGCGATCGGTGATCATGCGTTCGAGCAACTGCTTTTCGAGTACTTCGCGCGGCGGCAGCTGCACGTTCTGTCCGCGTAGCTGGCGTTCCACGGCGGCCTGCCGGGCGCGCAGTTCAAAGGCGGTAATGGCTTCCTCGTTGACCACGGCAATGATGCGGTCGATCTCCAGCGGTTGTGCGCGCGGGGTCTGGGCGTGCGCCAGGGCAAGGGAGAACCAGGAGAGCAGGCAAAGCAGCAGGATGCGGAAGATCATGGCGCGGTCAGTGGGGCGTCGGTGCCCTGCTGGTTGATCAGACCGTAGCCGGGCACGTTGCGTTTGAGGATATCGAGTGGGTTCGATCCGACGCGCGCGAATCCGTTCAACTCAAGCTGGAAGAACAGCGCGGTGTTCGATTGCTGGGTCTGCGTCGCCAGGCGCTGCATGACGACGCGCCCGATCCAGCAGCCGCCATCGAATTCGAGGCCAGCGACGGATTCGATCATGCGCCGGTCCTTGGTCGAGTAGTTGAAGCGTCCCACCGCATGCCAGCCGCCGAACAAGGGCCATTGGCCGGAGATATCGATCTGGCCGAGGCCGACCTGGCCGGGTTGATCGCGGGTGTAGCGGTAGCCGGCATTCAGCACCTTGCCGGCTTCGGGCTGGTAGCGTCCGCCGATGTTGATGCGCTCCATCTGGTTCAGCCGCGGGTTGTACTGGACACCGACATCGGCATAAGTCTTGGGCAGGATGCGTCCGGAGAAAGAGCCGAGGAAATCGGTCTGGCGGTCGCTGCGCAGCACCTCGCCGGGCAGACCGACGTTCTGGGTGCTGAAATAGAAACGCTGGCCGAAGGCGGCGCGCATGGTTTCGGCGCCGGTCAAGGGGTCCAGCAGGCGGGACGTCAGCATGACCGTGGCCTGATTCGCGTCGCCGATTCGGTCGCCGCCGCCATAACGGTTCTCGGCGAATATCTGCGCGAAATCGAATCCGGTTGCCGCCGTGTCGAACACCGGGATCTGGCTTTGGTCGCGCACCGGCACATACAGGTAGTAGAGGCGCGGTTCGAGCGTCTGTGTCAGGGCCGCGCCTAGCCAGTCGACGTCGCGTTCGAACGTCACCCCCGAGTCGACACTGAATATCGGCAGGCTGCGGTTGATCTTTTGAGGTGTTCCGGCCGCCTGGCGGTCCAGGTCGTAGCGCGTGGCATGCAGGCCGATCTTGGGCGTGATGCTCAGGATTTCGGTCTGCAAGGGCAGCGAGAGCTGCGGGTACATGATGAAGCGCCGCCCCTCGACCTGCGTCGGACTGCGGAAGTTGACGTGCTCGCCGCTGAAGGCGAAATTCATGCCGAACGGCAGGTCGCTGCGATTGGCGCTGACCGTCACCTGCGGCAGGCGCCGGTAGGGCTCGATCACCGTCGGCAGGGAAGGATCCTGCAGGGTCTGGTAGCTCTGTGCCAGCAGGTTGGCCGACCACCAGCCACCGCTGTAGCTGAGCGTGCCCTGGCGCAGCAGGTTGGTCTGGGAAATCAGGCTGGAACCGCTCGCCAGATCGCTGAAATAGGTGCCGTCGGAGGCGCCGTTGAGATCCAGCGTTGCGCCGACCCCGTAGGCCAGGGTCTGGCGATGGGCCAGCGAATAGGAATAGCGCCGCGTGTGCACCAGCTTGTCGTTGGGCAGGTATTTTCCCTGCATCTCCCCGCTGTAGTTCGGTTGCAGGTAGCGGTACTCGCCGTTCCACAAGGTGCCGCGCTTGGCCATGATGCGCGGCGCAATCGTCGCATCCATGTTCGGCCCGAGGTTCCAGTAGAAGGGCTGGGTGAACTCGACGCCGCCGCTGCTGGTGGAACCGAAGGTGGGGGTCAGCAGTCCACTCTTGCGCTCATTGTTGAGCGAGAAGCTCAACCAGGGCGAGTAGAGGATGGGCGTGCCCTTGAAATACAGCGTGGCATTGCGCGCCGAACCCTGTTCGGTTTCGTAATCGAGGCGCAAGTCGGTGGTGCGCGCGAACCAGTCGGGGTCCTTGCCGGCCGGCGGCGTGCAGGTGCTGTAGGTGGCGTCGGTGAGGCGATACTTGCCTTCACCCGCGAACTCCATGCGCGCGGCCGAACCCTGGCCGGTAGTGAGATCCGCCGATGGGCGCGCCTCGGTGCCGGTCCATAGTGTGGCGGCCGATCCGGTCTTGATGCGGCGGATGCTGTATTCGGGCTGCTCGAAGTATCCCGTGCTGTCGTCCATCTTCATGCGCATCCTGGGACCCTGCACGCGGTCGCCATCGCGCGAAAGACGCACGTTGCCGGCGGCTTCGACCTCGTCGGTTTCCTGCCAGTAGGTCAGGCGGTCGGCTTGCAGAATCGAATTGCGTTTGCGCAGTTCGACGTCGCCGTCGGCGACCACTTCGACATCCTTCTTGCCGGCGATCTGGTCGGCCGTGATGAAGGTCGGCAACAGTTCCCCTGCTTGCTTGAGGTGGGGCAAGACCACTGTGGAAGCCTGCAGCCTGGGCTCCGGCAGTTCCCCTGCGGCGACATGGGCCGAGTAGAGCGGCGGCAGGACCACGCGTTCGACAACCTGCGGCGGTTCCTGGGGCTTCTGAATTGCTTCCGGTTGCGTCGCGACCTGCGGTAGCGGCTGCGGCTCGGGCGGACGACGCGGCGCTTCAGCGACGGCCAGCGGTGCTGGGATGGGGGTGGGCGCTGGCGCGGGTGCGGCAGGGCTTGTCTTGGGACTGGTCGCAGCCGGCTGTGCCGGCAGGGCCACGCGGGCCGGCGCAGATGGCGGCGCGGATAGAGTCGCGCTGCGGGATTGCTCGGTGGTCAGATCGACAGGCTTCGTCGGCGCCGGCTCGATCGGCACCGCGACGGGGACCCGAGGCTTTGCCGCGGCAACCGGTTCGGCACTGGCGGGCGCGGCCGGTGGCGGAGTGCCGGCACCGAGCAGGGCCGGATTGATGCGCAAGGGCGGCAATGGTTCCGCCGCCACGGAGCCCGCGGGAAGCGCCAGCACGACAAGCAGTGAAACGGGGCCGAATTGTCCGCGATGCGATTGAGACATGCCGTATCGGTAAGTTGGCGCAGCGGTGACGGAACCAGGCAGGCCCAAACTACGCGCACTGCATGCCGGAGTAGCCGTTGTCGGCCGATGCTAGAATCGCAAATTCTAACACTTCATGCCCGCGGAACGCGCTGCCCGATCAAGCTTTTGCGCCTTTTCCCGCATCTTGCCTATGGAACGTCAGGAACAGATCAGGACGTGGCTGGCCGCGATGTGGCCGGGGCACGGTTTCACGCTCGCGCCGGCCTCGGCTGACGCCAGTTTTCGCCGTTATTTTCGTGTCGCGCTGGGCGACGGCACGACGCGCATTGTCATGGATGCGCCGCCGGCCAACGAGGACTGCCGGCCCTGGCTGCATGTGCAGCAGCTGTTTCTGGCGGCCGGCGCCCATGTCCCCGAAGTTCTGGCACAGGACCTCGGGCGCGGCTTCCTGCTGTTGTCGGATCTCGGCGATGCAACCTATCTGCAGGCGCTCGACGCCGACAACGCGGCCCCGCTCTATGCCGATGCGATTGCCGCGCTGGTGAGAATCCAGTTGGTCAGCCGCCCCGGCGCCTTGCCCGATTATGACGCAGCGCTGTTGCGGCGGGAACTCGATCTGTTCCCCGAATGGTTTCTCGCAAAGCACCACGGCATAGTTCTCGCGGACAGCGAGAGACAGGCTCTGGAAACTGTATTCGGGCGCATCCTGGCCGTGAATCTGGCCGAGCCGAAGGTCTTCGTCCATCGCGACTATCATTCGCGCAACCTGATGCACATCGCCCCGTCCGGTGCCGGCAATCCGGGCATCATCGATTTCCAGGATGCCGTGTATGGCCCGCTCAGCTATGACATGGTCTCGCTGCTGAAGGACGCCTATATCGAGTGGGATGAAGACCTGGCGCTCGACTGGCTGGTGCGTTACTGGGAACAGGCGCGCAAGGCCGGATTGCCGGTCGCCGCCGATTTCGGCGAGTTCTTCCGCGACTATGAATGGATGGGCGTGCAGCGCCACCTCAAGGTGCTGGGTATTTTTGCCCGGCTCTATCACCGCGACGGCAAGGACGCCTACCTCAAGGACTTGCCGCTGGTGGCCCGCTACCTGCGCAAGGCCTGCGAGCGTTACGGCGAACTCTCACCGCTGCGCAAGCTGCTCGACCGGGTTGAGGACAAGGTCACCGTGCTCGGCTACACGATGGACGCGGGCAGCCTCAGCGGGCGTCGCGAGTAGTCAGGCTGGTCCGCGCCCAATGAAAGCGATGATTTTGGCGGCGGGACGCGGCGAGCGCATGCGGCCGCTGACCGACCTTACGCCGAAACCTCTGCTGGAAGTGGGTGGCAAGCCGCTGATCGCCTGGCATCTGGAACGACTGGCTGGGGCCGGGCTGCGCGAGGTGGTGATCAATCACGCTCATCTTGGCGCACAGATCGAGGCGACGCTGGGCGACGGCGCGCCCTGGGGTCTGTCGATCCGCTATTCGCCCGAGCCCGAGGGTGCGCTGGAAACGGCTGGCGGCATTGCCAACGCACTGCCTTTGCTGGGCAATGACGAGCCCTTCCTTGTCATCAATGGCGACATCTGGTGCGACTGGGATGTGTCGCGCGCCGACAATGCGCTTGCGCCCGGCGATCTGGCGCATCTGGTGCTGGTGCCGAATCCGCCGCATCATCCAGCGGGTGATTTCGCGCTGCGCGGACGTGAAGTCGCGGTCGACATCGCGGCGGCAGGCCGCGACGCGCAGAGTTGCACCTTCTCCGGCATCGGCGTCTATCGCCCGCAGATATTCGCCGGGATTGCGCGCGGGCAGTCGGCGAAACTGGCCCCGCTGCTGCGCGCCGCGATGGCCGCGCGAGGCGTCTCCGGGGAACTTCACGGCGGCCGCTGGGTCGATGTCGGCACCCCGCAACGCCTGGCGGAACTGGACCAGGAACTGCGCTCGCTATCCCACCAGGGGACGCCGGCCCGCGAAGCGGAAGCCCCGGCGTGCAAAGCTCCGTCCCCGGCGCCTGCGCGCGGGGACATATAATCAATTGATGGATACCTCACCGCCTGCCGTCGGCCAAAGTTTCGCGGCGTATCGCCAGCGCCGACTCTTGCTGATCGAGCGCATGACGCGCGGCGGTGGCGGCATCGCCGTGATCCCCACCGCGCCCGAGCAGACGCGTAACCGCGACACGCATTTTCCCTATCGCGCCGACAGCTATTTCCAGTACCTGACCGGCTTCATCGAGCCGGAGGCGGTGCTGGTGATCGCGGTGGGTCGCGGCGATGCGGCGCCGCAATCGATACTGTTCTGCCGCGAGAAGAATCTCGAGCGGGAAATCTGGGACGGGTTCCGCCACGGCCCGGAAGGCGCCCGCGAGGTATTCGGCTTCGATGCCGCGTATGCCGTCGGCGAACTCGATGCCAAACTGGTGGAACTGCTGACCGATCAGCCGGCCCTCTGGTATTCCATCGGCCACGATGCCGGCTGGGATGGCCGCATCGCCGCCGCGCTGAACAAGCTGCGCGCCGAGAGCCGCACCGGCAAGCGCCCCCCGGCGACGATCCGCGACGTGCGCGCCGAACTCGACACCATGCGCCTGGTCAAGGACGCGACCGAGCTTTCGGTGATGCATCGCGCCGCCGAAATTTCCACCGGCGCCCACATCCGCGCCATGCGCTTCGTCGCGCCGGGGCGCTTCGAGTATGAAGTCGAAGCCGAGCTGCTGCACGAATTCCGTCGTCATGGCTGCGAGTACCCGGCCTATACCTCGATCGTCGCCGGCGGGGCGAATGCCTGCGTACTGCATTACGTCGGCAACGACCAGGTACTGCGTGACGGCGATCTGCTGCTGATCGATGCCGGCGGTGAGCTCGGCGGCTATGCCTCCGACATTACGCGCAGCTTTCCGGTCAGCGGCCGCTTCAGCGGGCCGCAGGCCGATGTTTACGCGCTGGTGCTGGCCGCGCAGGCGGCGGCGATAGCGGCGGTGCGGCCCGGCGCCACTTTCGTCGAGCCGCATGAGGCGGCGCTGAAGGTGCTGGCCCAGGGCATGATCGACCTGCAACTGCTGTCGGGTTCGCTCGACGGCGTGATCGAGTCCGAGAGTTACAAGCGCTTCTTCATGCATCGCACCAGTCACTGGCTCGGCAAGGACGTGCACGACGCCGGCGAATACAAGGAAGGCGAACACTGGGCGCCGCTGGCGCCGGGCATGGTGCTGACCATCGAGCCCGGCTGCTACATCCGCCCGGCCGACGACGTGCCGGCGGCCTTCTGGAACATCGGCGTGCGCATCGAGGACGACGCCGTGGTGACGGCCGACGGCTGCGAGATCATCACCCTCGCCGCGCCGAAGACCATCGCCGACATCGAAGCCCTGATGCGGGATGCCCGTGTCAACAGTTAACACGGCGAGCGCCGCGAGCCAGACTGGTAGCCCCCTTCTACGGGAAGGGGGACGGGGGGATGGCCCATCAGATACCGCCGACAATGGCGACCGCCAGGTCGCCATTGTCGGTGGGGGGCCGGCCGGAATGGCTCTCGGACTCGCGTTGCGCAGTCACGGCATCGGCGCTGAGATATTTGAAGCCCGCGAACGCGCCGCCGTGCGCCACGATGCGCGCGTGCTGGCGCTGTCCGACGGGGCGCGGCAGATACTCGACTGGCTCGGCGTCTGGTCCGGACTGGCCGCGACGCCGATCGCCACCATACACATTTCCCAGCGCGGCGGCTTCGGCCGCAGCCGCCTGCGCGCCGAGGAGCTCGATCTGCCGGCCTTGGGCTGGGTGGTCGCCGCGAGCGATCTGATTGCCGCCCTCGACACCGCCGTGAGCGCCGCCGGCATTGCCTATCGCGAGAACACGAGAGTTGGCGCTGGCGACACGGTGGATTTCGCGCTCACCGCGTTTGCCGAGGGCGCCGTCGATCCCGCTGCCGGCAAGAGGCGCGACTACGGCCAGCACGCCGTGCTGTGCAGCGCCGGCGTCGCCGAGCCACACCGCAACGTAGCCTGGGAGCGCTTCACCGGCGACGGCCCGGTCGCCTTGCTGCCGCTGGGTCGAGACTATGCCGTGGTGCTGACCTGTGCCGACGAGATTCTGGCGAAGGTCATGGCGCTGGACGACGCGGGTTTTCTCGCGCTGCTGCAGCAGCGTTTCGGCACGCGTCACCGCTTCACTTCCGCCAGTCCGCGCACTGCCTATCCGCTCGGTCTGCGCTACCGTCTGCAGACGGTCGGCGCGCGCCAGGTGTGGCTCGGCAATGCCGCACAGACCTTGCATCCGGTAGCCGGGCAGGGTTTCAACCTCGCGCTGCGCGACATCTGGGAACTTGCCCAGGTCCTGGGCGCGGCCGCCGATCCGGGGGCGCCCGAGGTGCTCGCCGCCTATGCGCGCGGACGGCAGGCCGACCGGCGCGGCGCGATCGGTTTCACCGATCTGTTGATCGACAGCTTCGGCTCCGACTTCGGGCCCTTGAAGCATGCGCGGGGCGCCGGACTGCTGGCGCTCGACCTGCTGCCGCCGCTGCGCAGCTTCATCGCCAAGCGCATGATTTTTGGTGCGCGGGCCTGGCCCTGAATGTCGACACCTCAATAAAAAGCCTCGATTCCCACCGGCGCGCTTTGCGCTAAAATCGCGGCCTTCCCGACCGCATTCCCTTCCCGACATGGACTTCCTCGGCTTTCAGTTGCGCAACAATCTGTTTGTCGCGCCCATGGCCGGGGTCACCGATCGTCCGTTCCGTCAGCTGTGCAAAAAGCTCGGCGCCGGGCTCGCGGTATCGGAAATGGTCACCTCCAATTCCCTGCTCTATGGCAGCGCCAAGACGCGGCGCCGCGCCGAGCATGCGGGCGAGGTCGATCCGATCTCGGTACAGATCGCCGGTGCCGACCCGGCCATGATGGCTCAGGCCGCACGCTACAACGCCGACAACGGCGCGCAGATCATCGACATCAACATGGGCTGCCCGGCAAAGAAGATCTGCAACGTCATGGCCGGCTCGGCCCTGATGCAGAACGAGCCGCTGGTGGCGAAAATCCTCGAAGCGGTGGTGGCGGCCGTGCCGGATACGCCGGTGACGCTCAAGTTCCGCACCGGCTGGAACCGCGACAACCGGAACGCGCCGCGCATCGCGCGTATCGCCGAGGAATCCGGCATCCGCGCCATCGCCATCCACGGCCGCACGCGCGCCGACCAGTACATGGGTGAGGCGGAATACGACACGATTGCCCTGGTCAAGTCGCAGGTCAAGATTCCGGTGATCGCCAACGGCGACATCAACACGCCGCACAAGGCGCGCTTTGTCCTCGACTACACCGGCGCCGACGGCGTCATGATCGGCCGCGCCGCGCAGGGTAAGCCCTGGCTGTTCCGCGAGATCGAACATTTCCTGGCGACCGGCCAGGAATTGGCACCGCCGCGCGTGGAAGAGATCCACCGCATCCTGCGCGGCCACCTGACCGAGCTCTACGGTTTCTATGGCGAAGTGACCGGCGTGCGTATCGCCAGGAAGCACATCAGCTGGTACACCAAGGGGCTGATCGGCTCGGCCAACTTCCGCCATGCCATGAATCAGTTGCAGACCGTCGGCGAGCAGCTCGACGCCGCCGACGAGTTCTTCCTCGGCCACGCCGCAGCGAACGAACTGTTGCGCTACGAAGATCGCGATCCGGAAATGAAGGCCGCATGAGCAGCGAAATCAACGACTGCGTGCGGCGCAGCCTCAATCGCTATTTTCGCGATCTCGACGGCCAGGCGCCGCATGCCGTCTATGACATGGTGCTGAAGTGCGTCGAGCGGCCGATGCTGGAAGTGGTCATGAAGCAGGCGGCAGGCAACCAGACCATCGCCGCCGACATGCTGGGCATCAGTCGCGGCACCTTGCGCCGCATGCTGGTCGAACACGAATTGCTTTAACTTTCCCGGGGTTTTCATGAATAAAGTCACACAGGCACTCATCAGCGTTTCCGACAAACGCGGCACGGTGGATTTCGCCCGCGGCCTGGCCCAGCTCGGCGTCAAGCTGCTGTCCACCGGCGGCACCGCCAAGCTGCTGCGCGATGCCGGCCTCGACGTCACCGACGTCTCCGACTACACCGGCTTTCCCGAGATGCTCGACGGCCGCGTCAAGACTCTGCATCCCAAGGTGCATGGTGGCATCCTCGGTCGCCGCGACTTGCCGGAGCATCTGGCTGTCATGGCCGAGCACGGCATCGCGCCGATCGACCTGGTGGTGGTGAATCTCTATCCCTTCCGCGAGACGGTGGCCAAGCCCGGCTGCACGCTCGACGACGCGATCGAGAACATCGACATCGGCGGCCCGACCATGGTCCGCGCCGCGGCCAAGAATCATGGCAACGAACAGGGCGGCGTCGGCGTCGTCACCGATCCCGAGGACTACGCGCCGATACTGGACGAACTCAAGGCCGGCGGCGCGCTGTCCTACAAGACGCGCTTCGCCCTGGCGAAAAAAGCCTTCACCCACACCGCGCGCTACGACTCGGCGATCGCCAACTGGCTGACATCGCTCGACGAGCAGAACAAGCCCGGCATGTTCCCCGAAAGGCTGCAACTGGCCTTCGACAAGGTGGACACCATGCGCTACGGCGAGAATCCGCACCAGCAGGCGGCGTTCTACCGCGAAACCACCGGTGGCAACCTCGCCGTTCCCGGCAGCATCGCCAGCTATCAGCAACTGCAGGGCAAGGAACTCAGCTACAACAACATCGCCGACTCCGACGCGGCCTGGGAATGTGTCAAGGCCTTCGACGGCGAGATCGCCTGCGTCATCGTCAAGCATGCCAATCCCTGCGGCGTAGCAACCGCCCGCAGCGTTGAAGAGGCCTACCGCAAGGCGTTCAAGACCGATCCGACCTCGGCCTTCGGCGGCATCATCGCCTTCAACGGGACCATCGACAAGGCCACCGCCGAAGCCGTGGCCGGCCAGTTCGCCGAAGTCATCATCGCCCCTGAGATTACCGCCGAGGCGCGCGCCGTGTTCGCCGCCAAGCAGAACCTGCGCGTGCTGGTTGTCCCCATGGGGCGCGTCAGTGGCGTCCTCGATTACAAGCGCGTCGGCGGCGGGCTGCTGGTGCAAAGCGCCGACGAAGCTCGCATCACCGCGGCCGAGATCAAGGTGGTGACCAAACGTGCGCCGACTCCGGCCGAAATGAGCGACCTGCTGTTCGCCTGGCGCATTGCCAAGTACGTGAAGTCGAATGCCATCGTGTATTGCAAGGACGCGATGACGGTCGGCGTTGGTGCCGGCCAGATGAGCCGCGTCGATTCCGCCCGCATCGCCGCGATCAAGGCCGAGAACAACGGTCTGACCGTGGTCGGTTCGGTCGCCGCGTCGGATGCCTTCTTCCCCTTCCGCGACGGTCTCGACGTGCTGGCCAAGGCCGGTGCCACGGCCGTGATCCAGCCCGGCGGCTCGGTGCGCGATGCCGAAGTCATCGCCGCGGCCGACGAGCAGAATCTGGCCATGGTGTTCACCGGTTTCCGCCATTTCCGCCACTGACCATGACAACAATCCCCCCAACCCCCTTTCCGGGAAAGGGGGCGACAACGGTTCGCTCCGCTCCACTCTGGCTGACTGCGCCTCCTTGGGGCGGCCCGGCGGAGGTGCCATGAAGATACTGGTGGTGGGTTCCGGCGGGCGCGAGCATGCACTGGCCTGGCGCCTGGCTCAGGCACCGGGTCTGCAGAAGGTCTATGTCGCGCCCGGTAATGCCGGCACGGCGCGCGAACACGAGCTGGAAAACCTGCCGCTCAGCGACATCGACGCGCTGGCCGACTGGGTGCAGCGCGAAAAAGTCCATGCCACCGTGGTGGGCCCCGAAGCGCCGCTGGCGGCCGGCATCGTCGACGTTTTCCGCGCCCGCAACCTGCGCATCTTCGGGCCGACCAAGGCCGCCGCGCAGCTGGAGAGCTCGAAGGATTTCGCCAAACGCTTCATGATCCGGCACAACATTCCGACGGCCAAATTCCGCACCTTCGCCGACATCAAGGCGGCGCACGCCTACATCGATGCCGAGGGCGCGCCGATCGTGATCAAGGCCGATGGCCTGGCGGCAGGCAAGGGCGTCGTGGTGGCGATGGATGTCGCCGAGGCCCATGCCGTGGTGGACATGATGCTGGCCGACAACAAACTCGGTGATGCCGGCGCTCGTGTCGTGATCGAGGAGTTCCTCGACGGCGAGGAAGCCAGCTTCATCGTCATGGCCGACGGCCGCCATGCGCTGGCACTGGCCACCAGCCAGGATCACAAGCGACTACAGGATGGCGACCAGGGACCGAACACCGGCGGCATGGGCGCCTATTCGCCGGCTCCTGTGGTGACACCGGAAATTCACGGCCGCGTCATGCGCGAAGTGATCATGCCGACCATCAACGGCATGGCCGCGGACGGCATCGTCTACACCGGCTTTCTTTATGCTGGCCTGATGATCAAGCCCGACGGGTCCTTGCGCGTGCTCGAATTCAACTGCCGCATGGGCGACCCCGAAACGCAGCCGATCATGATGCGGCTGAAGGGCAATTTCGTCGAACTGGTGGACGCCGCGATCGATGGCCGCTTGAACGAGGTCGAAGCCGAGTGGGATCGCCGCGTCGCGCTGGGCGTGGTCATGGCCGCCGCGAATTATCCGGAGACTCCGCGCAAGGGCGACGTGATTCACGGCCTGCCGGCGCCCAGCGCCGACAGTCACGTGTTTCACGCCGGCACCGCGGAAAGGAACGGCGAGGTGGTCACGTCCGGCGGGCGCGTGCTGTGCGTCACGGCGCTGGGCGACAACGTCAAGGCGGCGCAGAAGCGCGCCTACGAGGTGCTCGACCCGATCCTGTTCGACGGCATGCAGTGCCGGCGCGACATCGGGTTTAGAGCGATCAAGCGCTAAGACAATGATCCTGCCACCCGCCACGCTGGGCATGCTCGGTGGCGGCCAGTTGGGCCGCTTTTTCGTCATTGCCGCCCATGAACTGGGCTACCGCGTGGTGGTGCTCGATCCGGACGCGCAGAGTCCGGCGGGACGCATTGCCGACCAGCATCTGGTGGCTGAGTACGACGACGAGGATGCGCTGAACCAGATGGCGGAGTCCTGCGCCGCAGTGACCACCGAATTCGAGAATGTGCCGGCGGGCAGCCTTGCCTACCTGTCGAAATTCCTCCCGGTGCGACCGGGTGCCGAGGCGGTCGCCATCAGCCAGAACCGCAGCGCAGAGAAGGGCTTCCTCAAACAGCACGGTTTTCCGCACGCGCCTTATGTCGACATCCGCAGCCAAGCGGACATCGCGCAGGCGAATGCGGGCCTGTTCCCCGGCATTCTGAAGGTCGCGCGCTTCGGCTACGACGGCAAGGGGCAGGTGCGGGTCGCGAATCGCGACGAAGCCCTGCTGGCATTCCGCCAGTTGAAGAACGAGCCCTGCGTGCTGGAACAGATGCTGCCGCTCGATTACGAGGTTTCGGTAGTGCTGGCGCGCGACGAAGCGGGCCAGGTTAAGTGCTTCCCCGTTACCGAGAACAGCCATCGCCACGGCATTCTCGACGTATCCGTCGTGCCGGCGCGCACTACCGGATGCATGGCCGGCGATGCACAGGAACTCGCCGAGGGCATCGCCCAGGAAATGGGCTATGTCGGCACCCTGGCGGTCGAGTTTTTCGTGGTGCGCGACCAACTGCTGGTCAACGAAATTGCGCCGCGACCGCACAACTCGGGCCACTACAGCATCGATGCCTGCGTCAGCAACCAGTTCGAGCAGCAGGTGCGGGCGCTGACCGGCTTGCCGCTGGGCGAGGCACGCGCGCATTCGGCCGCGGTGATGGTGAATCTGCTGGGCGATCTCTGGTATCAGCGCGATCCGAATGTGAGCCACGAGCCCGACTGGGCGCAACTGCTGGCCGTGCCGAACCTCAAGCTGCATCTCTACGGCAAACACCACGCCCGCCCGGGGCGCAAGATGGGCCACTTCACCGTGATCGGCAGCGACGCACCGCAGGTGCAAGAGTTGGCGCTGGCGGCACGGCGACTGATCGGCATCGCCGATGAATGAGGTGTCGCGCGCGGCGGCCCTGCTGCGCGCCGGCGAGCTGGTCGCCTTTCCTACCGAGACCGTCTATGGCCTCGGTGCCGACGCCAGAAATCCGCAGGCCATCGCCAGGATTTTCGCGGCCAAGGGGCGGCCCGCCGACCATCCGTTGATCGTCCATTTGGCGGGCGCCGCGTATCTCGACCGCTGGGCCGTGGATATTCCCGAAGCGGCGCACCGGCTGGCGGCCGCCTTCTGGCCCGGCCCCTTGACGCTGATCCTGAAGCGCCATCCCGATGTGCTCGATGCCATCACCGGCGGCCAGGACACGGTCGGCCTGCGGGTGCCGAATCATCCGCTGGCGCTGCAGTTGTTGCGCGAGTTCGACGGTGCGGGCGGTAGTGGATTGGCGGCGCCGTCGGCCAATCGTTTCGGCCACGTCAGCCCGACCACGGCCGAGCACGTGCGCGAGGAACTCGGCGACGCCGTCGCGCTGATACTCGATGGCGGTCCCTGCGCGGTCGGCATCGAATCGACCATCCTCGACCTGTCCGCCGGCGATCCGCGCATCCTGCGCCCCGGCATGCTCGACGCCGCCGCCATCGGCAGGGTTCTCGGCCTTGTCCCGGCTTTCGGCGGCAGGCCCGATGCACCGCGCGTTTCAGGCAGTCTCGAAGCCCACTACGCTCCGCGCACGTCGCTGCAACTGGTCGCTGCGGCAGAGCTCGCCGCAAGGGCGCGCCAGACACTGGCCGGCGGTCGCCGCGTCGCCGTGCTGTCCTCGCAGCCGCTCGACTTCGACCACGAAAACCTTGTCTGGCGCGCCGCCGGCGCCGCTCCCGAGCAATGCGCCCACGACCTGTACGCTCGGTTGCGCGAACTGGATGCGCTGGCTTGCGACATGATCCTCGTCGCTACACCGCCCCTTGACGATGCCTGGCGCGCCGTCGCCGATCGCCTGCGCCGTGCCGCGGCGGGATCGAAATAAGGGGTGAAACATTATTGTCATTCAGGCCTAAAGTTTTTCCCTGGCGGCCGATAATTTTCCGGAGGCGGGTTTTCCGCCAATCGGAGAGCATCATGGCTGTCAAGCAACGCAAAGGCTCACACCCGGGGAAAGTCCAGCAGGTCGCCGGGCAGGCGGGCGGCGATATCGGATCCGCAGTGACGATTGCCATCAACCGGGGCTTCGTCATCGGACGCGAGGTGCTGGTGGGCCGCGTTCCCGGCATCGTGGTCGGTTACAACATCGCCGGCGTGGGCCGCTACCTTGGTCATGCCTATCCGCTGGTGGTGCGCACGGCGCTTGGCGTGACCAAATGCGCCCTGGACGAGGTGAGCCTGGCCTGAGGGCGGCTTCCCTTGCCGCAGACCGATTGCTATAATCCGCCGCCTCGATGGGGGTGTAGCTCAGTTGGGAGAGCGCGACGTTCGCAACGTCGAGGCCAGCGGTTCGATCCCGCTCACCTCCACCATCAGCTTATTTGAACTGTTCCAGACCAGGCCGGAAACTCCAGTAACAGCAAGGGTTTCCGGCTTTCTTGTTGGTGCGTCGCAGACTGGGACGCTGCTGCAACCCTGCAGGCCCAGAGCCGGCGAATCATGAACCGGGGTTCATGGTTCGCCTCGAAGGCTCTTAGCGCGCCGGCACGATCACGACGGTGTCGCCGCCGGTATTGCCCTTTGCACCCTTGTCACCGGTAGCCCCGGTGTCTCCGGTAGCCCCGGTGTCTCCTGTTGCTCCGGTATATCCGGTCGCGCCGGAAGCGCCTTTGGCACCGGTGTCACCGGTCGCGCCGGTATAGCCCGTTGCGCCGGTCGATCCGGTATCGCCTGTTGCGCCTGCCGGGCCTGCCGGTCCGGGAACTGCAATCACTGCGGGAGGCGCCACGACGACAGGCGCCCTGTCGCATGCACTCAGGCTGAGCGCAACAAGCGCCGCTGAGAAAACGATCGAGTACTTCATGAGAATTCCTTTTGATTGATTTAGGGATACCGCTTACCTGAACTGATCTGCGGGCGCGCTGCCTTGCCGATCCAAGGTATGCCTGTTCCGCTTGCGGGTCCGTTCGCTGGCGCACGCTCGTATGTCGGCGATCGGGAGCGCGCGCGGCAAAGATGCGCCGGGTGTGCCGGGTTCGCCGAGAGTGCCGACGGTGGCGCGTGCGCCGGGAAACGCCGGGAATCAGACCGGCGAGATTGGGGTCAGCGAGAGCATGTGCCCGGTGCGTGGGTCGCCGCGCCCGCCGAGGACTTCGGCGTAGGCGGCATTGACCGCTGCCGGCCCCGAGTGGTGCTGCACCACCAGCCACGGCGCAGGCGGATCGCAGACCTTGCCGACGAAGGCCTGCCATGCGTGCAGCAGGCGTTGGCCGAGTTCTGGTGCTCCCCACTCGGCAGTGCGTTTCTTGATTTGCGCGGGGGCGAAGAACAGCGTGGCGCGCGGGCCAGGCAGATCCTTGGCGCCACCCAGTTGCTCGACATGGGTGCCGCCGACCGAGCAACTGTATTTCAAGTTCCCGAAGCGGGTATGAATCTCCCTGCGTAGGGCGGCATTGCCTGCGAAATCGACAAAGACGCAGGCGATGTCGGCCGTCAGGCAATCGAGCTCATCGTAGGTGAGAACCTGCTGATAGCAGCCCAGACTGTTGCAGAACTCCCTGTTGGCGGCCGAGGTGAGGCCGACCACCTCGATCTCCTTCCGTTGCGCGAGTTGAAATGCCGTGCCGTAGGCGGTCTTGCTCGATGCACTGGAGAGTAGCGCCACGCCATTGCCATCGGCACCGGCACCGAAATAGTCCTGGTCGGCGAGAAGATCGTCGATCAGCCAGGAGGTGATGAACAGCGGGCGCAGCAGGGCCTCGACGTCCTCGGTCTGCGCCGTGTGGAACGGGTCCGCGGCACAGCGTGAATAGCTGTTGTACACCGCATGCAGCGCGGCCCGATGGGCGGCGCCCTCGAAGAATCCCGTGGGCGACAGGTGAACCGGTTGCAGCACGATTTGCGACGACATCGGGTAGTAGCCGTAGAAGCGCTCGCCCACGGCAATTTCGGGGCAGCCCGATTCGAGCACCGTGCCGAAGCCCCACACCGGTATCTGTCCCCAGCCCGCCTGCGCCGGGTAGAAACTCCAGTAGTTCATGGCGTCGCCGAAGGCGGCATAGGTGATGTTGTTGGCGGTCAGCGCGAACTTGTCCACGCTGAGACGGATCTGCCCCTCGGCGAGCGGGACCTCGGCTGTCTCGCGCAGTTCGGTTGTCGCCAGCTGGTCCCTGCGGACGAGAAAATCAAGAGTGCTCATGGCGCGGCCTCGGCGTGTCCGGGCGGATTCCTGGCGCCCGCGGCCCATCATGGTAGCAAGCGCGCAAGGGAATAGGGCCGGCAAGGAAGCGCGCGCAGGATGCGTTAAGCTAGAGTTGCGTAAAATAAGGCCGGCAGCCGATCGGCTTGGCGCTGGCGGTATTTACCAAGGTGCGCGTCTCCAGCGTGGTTGCCTCGATCATGACGTTGATCAGGTAAACCTGCAAAAAACCCACGACCAGCAACAATAGCCAACTGGCATTCTTGGCCCGAACGATGTGGTCATATTTGTCCTGCCAGATGGCATCCCGCCGCGCGGCATCCTTCTTGATGAATGCGTGAATCTCATCCGGCGTGCAAGATGTGAGATCTGGTTCCATGGCATGGCTTTCCCTGGACTTTTTTCAATCGATCAATCCTAGCTTATCGATCCCGTCATATCCGTGACATATTTCACATATGGCAAGGATATTATCTGAAATGCGTATGATAAACGCAATATCCGTCTGGTTTCGCGGTCCCGGCGCCTCCGGTGAGGTGCGGGCTGCCTGTTGCGGAAATTTTGGGGCAATCTTCGTCCCTCGATCTGAAGCGCGCCCGGTCATATGCACTACGGCGAGAAATTCAACGCGGTAACTCATCTCGTCGGGGCCATCCTGGCGCTGTTGGGTGCGGTCGTGCTCATCGTGCTGGCCGCGCGGGATGGCGATCCGTGGAAGCTGGTGAGCGTATCAATCTACGGCGGGACGCTGGTCCTGCTCTACAGTTTCTCCACCCTGTATCACAGCTTGCGCGGGCGCGCCAAGAACATCCTGCGCAAACTGGACCACCACGGCATCTACCTGCTCATCGCCGGCACTTACACGCCGTTCTGCCTGGTGACGCTGCGCGGCCCATGGGGCTGGTCCCTGCTCGGCACGGTTTGGGGTCTGGCGGTCCTCGGCAGCCTGCAGGAGCTGTGGCCGAGCAGCGGGGCGCGCATACGCTCGGTGGTGATCTACGTCGTGATGGGCTGGGTGGCCCTGGTCGCCCTGCTTCCGCTGCTGCGCAGCCTGGGGCTGCCCGGTTTCGCCTGGCTCGCGGCGGGCGGCCTGTTCTATACGATAGGCATCGTGTTCTATGCGCTCGATACCCGCGTCACTCACGGCCACGGCATCTGGCACCTGTTTGTTATCGCCGGCAGCGTCAGCCATTACGTGGCGATCCTGAATTACGTGGTGTAGGTGTTTGCGGTGCGACGCTGGTCGAGCCGGGCTTGGCCGCCCTTGGACTGCCCGCCGGAGGGCGGGATGTTCCCGGAAGGTCCTCCTGAAAGCAACAACGGGTTAGATCGATGCGATCTAACCCGTTGATTTTTTTACTGGCGCGCCCGGAGAGATTCGAACTCCCTACCCCTTGGTTCGTAGCCAAGTACTCTATCCAGATGAGCTACGGGCGCTTGAGAGGGGCGGATTATACCGAAGAAAACGCCGAAAACAAGACGAAGGGAGTGCGACGGCGGCGGTGGGGTTCCGCCCGTGGCTATTTCTTCTGGGCGGCCCGGACGCGTTGCGCCAAAGCCCTGGCCTGCTCTGCCGAGATCTCCTCGGGCGTCTTGTCCCTGAGCAGCAGCCAGAGTAGCGCGCCATTGATGAGGATCAGGGCGACTTCCAGATACAGGATCGGCGTCACCATTTGCCGCAGGGAGTTGTCGCCGAACACGAAATAGAAGCCTTCGAAGGTCGGCAGCGCAGCCTTGGTGATGGCCGAGAAATATTCGAAGGGCGGAAACAGGAGCGCCAGCACCAGATTGATTGCCACCAGCGCCAGGACCGCTCTTTGCCGACTATTGCCGCCCGGACGCCTGAGCTGCCTTAGCGGCGGCTGGCGCAGCAGGAGCAGGGCGATGCAGGTATTGATCAGCACCACGATGATCTCAAGGGCAAGGAAGCTCGCGTTCAAGACGCGATTCTGATGGACGCCGAAGACCAGGTAGAAGCCGTCGAAGGTGGCGATGTTGCCGTACTGCAGCGAGACGTAGTCGTAAGGCGGAAAAATCAGCAGCAGGGCAAGGTTGGCCGCTGCAAGGATCAGGGCGATTCGTTGTGCATTATTCATGGTGCTTTCGCGGTGAGCTCGAACGGCCCTCGCCTCCTTGCCTGACTCATGCATCTAGGTTAGTCGAGAACCGATGGCGGCGCAATGCATAGGGCCGGCGTGTCGGTCCGGCGTTTTGGGCTGGCGTGGATCGCGTATAGACTGGATTCGAATGCATGCATGAGAGGCTGCCACATGGGAAGAATTTTCTGGACTTTGCTCGGCTGCGGCGCGGCATTTTCGGTCTGCGCCCAGGACATCAGCTTGCGCCATGATCTCGACGGCAAGGCGCTGGATACCCTGGCAACGCTGGTGTTGCGCTTCAACGACGGACTCAAGGGCAAGGGCCGGGTGCTGTTGCAGGACGCGCGCGGCCTGGAAAACCGGCAGGTCCTGCCGCACCTGGCCCTGCTCGATCCCGACGACAGCATGGAGTTTTTCGGCACCCGGCCACGCTTCCGCCCCTTGCACGAGGTCATGCGCCAAGGCGGACAAAAGCTCGATGCCGCGACGTTCTATCCGCAGGTGGCCGATGCGGCGGACGACGCCAGCGGACGCATCCAGGCGCTGCCCATGGGACTCGCCTTGCCGGTGTTATTTACCAATCGCAGCGCCATGCGCAAGGCCGGGCTCGATCCGGACCAACCGATCAAGACCTGGCTGGATCTGCAGAAGGTGGCCGGCGAACTTTATGACCACGGCGAGAAATGTCCCCTGACCACGGTGCGCTTTGCCTGGATACATTCGGAAAACGTCTCGACGCAGGCCGGTGAGCCGCTGGTCGCCAGGCAGGGAAGCGCGCAGCAGGTACTGGCCAACGGCATGGTCAATGTCAAGCACCTGGCCCTGCTGGCGAGCTGGCAGAAAAGCCGTTATTTCCATTATTCGGGACCGGGACGCGAAGGCAATCGGCGCTTTCTGAGCGGCGAATGCGCGCTGCTGACCGGCGAGTCGTCGCTCTATGCCGATGCCAAGCGTGCGGGAATCGATTTCGGCATTACGGTGCTGCCGCACTATGACGACGTGTACGCCCCCAGGCCGGCCGATGTCCTGCCCGATGGCGCCGGGCTGTGGGTGCTGGCCGGGCACAAGAAGCCGGAGTACAAGCTGGCGGCGAGTTTCATCAGCTTCCTGCTGCGTCCCGAGGTGCAGAAGGAGTGGGTACAGGCGACCAGCTATCTGCCGATGACGCCGGGGGCGGTGACGGCGCTGCGCGGTTCGGGCATGCCGCAGCAGTTGCTGGACGCGACGCAGAAGCGCCTCTCGGTCTCGCGCAAGGGCAGTACGCGGCCCAAGCACGGCCCGATCCGCGACCGCCTGCACGAGTTCCTCGGCGAGGAAGTGAACTTCGTCTGGACCACCGGCCGCGCGGCGAAGGAGGCGCTGGACAACACGGTGCGCCGGGTGAACGAGGCCATCGCGCCACCGGCCAAGGCGGCTGCTCGGGGCAAACGATGATCTATCCGCGCATCATCGCCCATCGCTGCGGCGGCGCGCTGGCACCGGAAAACACCCTGGCCGGGCTGCGGCTGGCGGCGCGCCTCGGTTGCCGCGGCGTGGAGTTCGATGCCATGCTCTGCGCCGACGGCGTGCCGGTGCTGATCCACGACGAGACGCTGGAACGCACCACCTCGGGGCGCGGCGCCGTGGCTGCCATGAATTCCGCGCAACTGGCGCAACTCGATGCCGGCAGGCGGCACCATCCGGCCTTCGCCGGGGAGCCAGCGCCAACTCTTGATGCCGCCTTGCGGCTCTGTGCCGAACTGGGTTTGTGGGCCAACGTGGAAATCAAGCCATCCGCCGGGCAGGAACTGGCGACGGGTGAAGTCGTCGCGCGGCATGCGGCGGCGGCGCCGGGCAAGCTGGTGTTGTCCTCGTTCTCTGCGGAGGCCCTAGGCGCCGCCGCCGCCGAAGCACCGCAACTGCGGCGTGCGCTGCTGGTTGAGGCGATTCCCGGCGAGTGGCGCGAGCGCATGCTGGCATCGGGTGCGCTGGCGCTGCATGCCTCGGCGCGTGCGCTGAGCGCCGAGGCGGCACAGGCGGTGCGCGCGGCCGGATTCCCCCTGGCCTGCTACACGGTCAATCGCCGCGACGATGCCGAGCGCCTGTTTGCGCTGGGCGTCAACGCGGTGTTTACCGACCGGCCAGATCTTTGGCAAAGCCCCGAGATGTAGGCCGTCGCTGCGCCGGTGCAGCGGCCGTCGCGGGCCCGCAGCAAGGCCGCCGGCACGCAGCCTGCGGCTTGATCGCGTAAAATCCGCTCCTTTGCGTTCCAGGCTGCGCTCCCGCCATGAAAAGCTCCGAAATCCGCCAGAAGTTCCTCGACTTTTTCGCCTCGAAAGGCCACCAGATCGTCGCCTCCAGTTCGCTGGTGCCGCACGAGGATCCGACGTTGCTGTTCACCAACGCCGGAATGAACCAGTTCAAGGATGTGTTTCTCGGCTTCGACAAGCGCAGCTACACGCGCGCAGCGAGTTCGCAGAAATGCGTGCGCGCCGGCGGCAAGCACAACGACCTGGAAAACGTCGGCTATACGGCGCGGCACCACACCTTCTTCGAGATGCTGGGCAATTTCAGTTTCGGCGACTACTTCAAGCGCGACGCCATCAAGTACGCCTGGGAACTGCTGGTCGATGTCTACAAACTGCCCGCGGACAAGCTCTGGGTCACGGTGTATGCCGAGGATGACGAGGCCTATGACATCTGGACCAGGGAAATCGGCGTGCCTGGCGAGCGCGTGATCCGCATCGGTGACAACAAAGGCGCGCGCTACGCCTCGGACAATTTCTGGATGATGGGCGACACCGGCCCCTGCGGTCCCTGCACCGAGATTTTCTACGACCACGGCGAGCATATCTGGGGCGGCCCGCCCGGCAGCGAGGACGAGGACGGCGACCGCTACATCGAAATCTGGAACAACGTCTTCATGCAGTTCAACCGCGACGAGGCCGGCGTCATGCATCCGCTGCCCAAGCCTTCGGTCGATACCGGCATGGGCCTCGAACGGATTTCGGCAGTCTTGCAGCATGTTCATGCCAACTACGAGATCGACCTGTTCCAGGCGCTGATCGCGGCTGCCGCGAGAGAAACCTCGGATGCCGACATGGACAGCCCCAGCCTGCGCGTGCTGGCCGACCACATCCGCGCCTGTTCCTTCCTGATCGCCGACGGCGTGATTCCCGGCAACGAGGGACGCGGTTACGTCCTGCGCCGCATCATCCGCCGCGCCATCCGCCACGGCTGGAAGCTCGGCGCTCGCAGCGCCTTTTTCCACAAAATGGTGCCCGACCTGGTGGCCGAAATGGGCGCCGCGTATCCGGAACTGGTCAGCGGCAAGACGCGCGTCATGGACATCCTCAAGCAGGAGGAGGACCGCTTCTTCGCCACCATCGAGCATGGCATGGCCATCCTCGAAGCCGAGCTGGAACTCATGGAGAAAACCGGCGTCACGCTGTTCGACGGTGGAACCGCGTTCAAGCTGCACGACACCTACGGCTTTCCGCTCGACCTGACCGCCGACATCTGCCGTGAGCGCGGTTTCGTCGTCGACACAAAGGCCTTTGAATTTTCTATGGAGTGGCAGAAAGACCAGGCGCGCGCTGCCGGCAAGTTCAAGATGACGGCCAATCTCGACTACGCCGGGCCGGCCACCGCCTTTCACGGTTACGAGGCGCTGGAAGCCAAGGGCAACATCCTCGCCCTGTACAAGGATGGCACGGCAGTCAATGAACTGGCCGAAGGTGAACTTGGCGTGGTGGTGCTCGACGACACGCCCTTCTATGCCGAATCCGGCGGCCAGGTCGGCGACGTCGGCGAACTGCGTTCGACGCACGGCATTTTCGCCGTGGAAGACACGCAGAAGATCCAGGCCAGCGTCTTCGGCCATCACGGCGTGGTGCGCACCGGCACCCTGAAAGTCGGCAATGGCGTGACGGCGAAGGTCGACACGCTGGCCCGCGCCCGCACCGTGCGCCACCATTCGGCGACGCACCTGATGCACAAGGCGCTGCGCGAAGTGCTCGGCGCCCATGTGCAGCAGAAGGGCTCGCAGGTCGATCCGGACAAGACCCGCTTCGACTTCGCCCACACCCAGCCGGTGACGGCTGACGAGATCCTGCGCATCGAGCGCCTCGTCAATGACGAAATCATCGCCAATGCGGCGACGCGTTCGCGCGTGATGGCTATCGACGAAGCGCAGAAGACCGGCGCCATGATGCTGTTCGGCGAAAAGTACGGCGACGAAGTGCGCGTGCTCGACATAGGGTCGTCGTGCGAGCTCTGCGGCGGCACCCATGTCGCCCGCACCGGTGACATCGGTCTGTTCAAGATCGTCATGGAAGCCGGCGTCGCAGCCGGCGTGCGGCGCATCGAGGCGGTCTGCGGCGACGTTGCGGTGGCGCAAATGCAGGAGCAGCAGGCGCTGCTCGATGCGGTGGCGGCCGAGCTCAAGGCGCAGCCGGCGGAAGCCGCGGCGCGCGTGGCGCAGATCCTCGACCATGCCAAGGTGCTGGAAAAGGAGTTGGCGCGGCTCAAGTCCAAGCTCGCCGCCTCACAGGGCGACGACCTGCTGAGTCAGGCAGTCGAGGTCAAGGGAATCAAGGTACTCGCCGCGAATCTGGAAGGCGCCGACGCCACTGCGCTGCGCGAGACTCTGGACAAGCTCAAGGACAAGCTGAAGAGCGCGGCCATCGTGCTGGCCAGCACCGGTGGGGGCAAGGTCAGCCTGATCGCCGGCGTTACGGCGGACCTCACGGGCAAGCTCAAGGCTGGTGAGCTGGTCAACTTTGTTGCCCAGCAGGTCGGCGGCAAGGGCGGCGGCCGGCCCGACATGGCCCAGGCCGGCGGCACCGATCCGGCAGCCGTGCCTGCGGCGCTGGCATCGGTTGCGGCCTGGGTCGAAGCCAAGCTGTAAGAGTCGGCGCTGGCGACACGGCGATTTTTCCGCCACACGGACTACGGCGCCTGCATCGGGCGCCGTAGTCGCTTCAGAAGCCGGTCTCTATGCCCGGCCAGACGGACTTGAGCGCCGCCTTGAACTCGTGCTGGATGCGCGTCAGCGCGGCCTGGGTGTCGGCCTCGAAACGCAGCACGACGACTGGCGTGGTGTTCGAGGCGCGCGCCAGGCCGAAGCCGTCGGCATACTCGGCGCGCACGCCGTCGATGGTGATCAGTTCGCGCGCACCGGGCAGCAGCTTTTTGCCGCCCTGACGCAGTTTGGCCACCAGCGCATGCGGTTCGCCTTCGTTCATCTTGATGTTGAGTTCCGGCGTCGAGATCGCATTGGGCAGATTCTTCAGCGGCCAATTGGAATCCTGCCAGCGCGAGACGATTTCGAGCAGGCGCGCGCCCGTGTAGAGCGCATCGTCGAAGCCGTACCAGCGCTCCTTGAAGAACATGTGGCCGCTCATCTCGCCGGCCAGCGGCGCGCCGGTTTCCTTGAGCTTGGTCTTGATCAGGGCGTGGCCGGTGTTCCACATCAGCGGCCGGCCGCCCTGGTGGCGTATCGACTCGGCGACCCAGCGCGAACACTTCACATCGTAGATGATCTGGGCGCCGGGATTGCGCGTCAGCACGTCGGCGGCGAACAGCATCAGTTGGCGGTCGGGATAGATGATCTCGCCGTCGCGTGTGACGACACCGAGGCGGTCGCCGTCGCCGTCGAAGGCCAGGCCCAGTTCGGCGCCCGTTTCGCGCAGCGCGCGCTGCAGATCGACCAGGTTCTCCGGCTTGGACGGGTCCGGGTGGTGATTCGGGAAATTGCCGTCGACCTCGCAGAACAGTTCCGTCACGCTGCAGCCCATGCGGCGGAACAGTTCCGGCGCGACGCTGCCGGCCACGCCGTTGCCGCAGTCGATGACGATTTTCATCGGCCGCGACAGCTTGACGTCGCCGACGATGCGATCGATGTAGGCCTGACGCACGTTGGCGTGGCGCACCACGCCGCGCCCTTCGCAATAGTTGGCGCTGACGATACGGCGCCGCAGGTCCTGGATCATCTCGCCATAGAGCGTCTGCCCGCCCAGCACCATCTTGAGGCCGTTGTACTCCGGCGGATTGTGGCTGCCGGTGACCGAGACGCAGCTGTCGGCCCCCAGTTCGTGCGCCGCGAAGTAGGTCATCGGCGTCGGTACGCGGCCGATGTCGATCACGTCGATCCCGGTTCGCGTGATGCAGTCGGCCAGCGCGCCGGCCAGCGCCGGTCCCGACAGCCGCCCGTCGCGGCCGATGACGATGGCCTTGACCCCGCGCGCCACGGCCTCGGTGCCCAGCGCCAGGCCGATCTGGCAGACGGTTTCCGCGGTCAAGGTGGTCTGTACGATGCCGCGGATGTCGTAGGCCTTGAAAATCTCGGGTGCGGGAGTTTGCATGGCGGATGTGTTCGAGTGGCGGGAAGAAAATTATCGCATGCCGATGGATACCGGCATACATGCGTAAAAGTGCGCGAACAGACGCTGCGGCAGCCAGTCGATGCGGCCGGGTGGGGCGCCGTCGACGAAACCCACGTGGCCGCCGCCGGCGTGAACTTCCAGCAGCACCGCGGCGGGCAGGCATTCGCGCCGCGGCAACGCCGATGCCGGCAGAAAGGGGTCGTTGGCGGCGTGCAGCAGCAGCGTCGGCGCACGCACCGCGCCCACCAACGGTCCGGCGCTGCTTTTCGCGTAGTAGTCGTCGGCACCGAGAAAGCCATGCAGCGGCGCCGTGACGGCATCGTCGAAGTCGCGCAGGGTAAGTGCGGCGCGTGCCCGGCGCATGTCCATGCGGCCGGGAAAGCGGCGCTCCTTGGCCATGGCCGCCGGTATCAGCGTGCGCAGGAAATGCCGCGCATAGACCCGGTTGAAGCCGGAGGACAGCGCCGTGTTGGCCGCAGCCAGATCCAGCGGCGCACTCACCGCAGCCGCCGCGCTGACGATGCCGGATGCCTGGCTGCCCTGTTCCGCCAGCCATTTCAGCAGCGCGTTGCCGCCCAGCGAAACGCCCGCGGCGAACAGGGCCGGATAGCCGCGCGCCTGCAGGCGGCGCAGGATCCAGTCGATCTCCGCCGAGTCGCCGGAATGATAGGCGCGCGGCAGGCGGTTGGGCTCGCCCGAGCAGCCGCGAAAATTCACCACCACGCCATGCCAGCCGCGATGCGCCACGGCATGCATCAGGCGGCGCGCGTAATGGCTGCGCGAACTGCCTTCGAGGCCGTGGAACAGCACCACGCAGGGCGCGTCGGCGGCGGCGCCGATCCAGTCGAGATCGATGAAATCGCCATCCGGGGTGTCCCAGCGCTCGCGCCGGTAACGCGGCAGCGGCCCCCTGATCAGCAGCGGCCAGATGGTTTGCGCATGGCCGCCCGGCAGCCATGCCGGCGCCCGGTAATGCGGCGCGGCCAGGGGCGGCTTCAATGCAGGATGCGCGGTGCCTCGGCGACGCTGTTGGGCGGCACCGGCGAAGCGTGGTGGGCGACCATGCGCCAGCCCAGGGCGCCGCGCACATAGACGTTGGTGGCGGCCACGGGCGCGCTCTGGCTGTCGTTGTCCGCGG
This sequence comes from Pseudomonadota bacterium, assembly GCA_043826925.1. Lineage (GTDB taxonomy): Bacteria > Pseudomonadota > Gammaproteobacteria > Burkholderiales > Rhodocyclaceae > Sulfuritalea. The sequence continues at coordinate 81,168 of JBDRPN010000025.1, read as the reverse complement.
TGGCGATGTGTTCCAGCAGGGTGCTGACCATGGCGAAAGGCGTGTTCACCGTGGTCTGCTGCGAAAGCCTCACGGTAAGCTTGTTGCCGCCGGCAAAGACACGCTGCCAGGCTTCGCGAATGGTGTTGTAGCCGACCAGGCGCGGGCCGCCGGGATGCACGCAGACCACTTCCTCGTCCTCGGCCCAGACCGCCATCATGGCTTCGAGGTCGCAGCGTTCGAGTGCCTCGTAGAAGGCGGTTTCGACGTCCTGCGGGCTGGCGAAGATTTTCTCGCTGGGCATGGTCAGTTCGCCAGAGTTGCGTCGATCATGGTCGCTACCTGCTGCGGCGTGATGCCGTTCATGCAGTCGAAATGCACCAGCGGGCATTCGCGCTGGAAGCAGGGGCTGCACGGCAGGTTTCTGGAAATGACTCTTGCATGCGAGGACAGCGGCGGCGTATAGGTCGGCGACGACGAACCATAAAGCGCCACCAGCGGCCGCTCAAGTGCCGCGGCGACGTGCATCAGGCCGGAGTCGTTGCTGATCACGCAGCGGGCCGTGGCGATCAGGTCGAGCGCCTGTTCCAGGCTGCTGCGGCCGCATAGGTTGAGTGCCGCGCCTTGCGCCGCCGCGGCTATCTCGTCGCCCACGGCTTTGTCCTTGTCCGAACCGATCAGCCATACCGGCTGCCGCGGCGTCGCGATGAGGCGCGCCAGTGCCGCAAAGTGCTGCGCCGGCCATCGCTTGGCCGGGCCGAATTCGGCACCCGGGCAAAAGATCACCGGGCTCGCGTCGAGCGGCAGCTTCAGGGCACGACGCACGGCCTGCTGCTGTTCCATGGTCGAGGTCAGGTGCGGCGGCGGCAGGCTGGCGGGCAGCGTCCCGGCCAGTGCCGCGTAACGCTGCACCAGTTGCGGGTGGCTCAGGGTGTCGAGCCGATGGCGCTGGTTCAACAGCAGGTAGCGGCTCTCGCCCCGATAGCCGATGCGTCGGGGTATGCCGGCGAAATAGGGCGCCAGCGCCGACTTCCACGAGTTCGGCAGGACATAGGCGGCTGAAAAGTTGGCGCTGGCAAGGCGGCGACCCAGCGCGCGACGCGCCCGGAAATTGAACTCGCCATGACCGAAGGGGTTGGCGATGACCGCATCGACCTCGGCCATGCGCGCCAAGAGCGGCGCCGACCAGCTCGCTGCCAGCACCTCGATGCGGGCCGTCGGGTCATTGCGCTTGAGCAGCGCGAAGAGCGGCTGGGCGAGGATCGTGTCGCCGATCCAGGATGGAGCGACGACGAGGATCTTCACGCCGGAGGAAAACTCGGATCGCGCGACGAGACTTAGTGGTGGCCCTTGGGCCGCTCGCCGGTAAAGCGGTACTGCGTGCCGCAATAGGGGCAGGCGGCCTCGCCTGTGGCGCTTTTCAACAGGTCGATGAAGACGCGCGGATGGCGGGCCCACAAGGGGGCGCCGGGACGCGGACAGGCCAGCGGCAGATCGTGGGCGGTGACGGCGACCTGGCGCTGGGATTCGTCGAGTGTGGACATGTTCAACCTCGTGCGTTCTATTAGATGTAGGAGAGCCACTCGGCGTGTGCGGGCACCTTGCCATTGACCACGTCGAAGAACAGGCTCTGGATCCTGGCCGTGATCGGGCCGCGGCTGCCAGCGCCGATGCTGCGGTTGTCGAGTTCGCGGATCGGCGTCACTTCCGCCGCCGTGCCGGTGAAGAAGGCTTCGTCGGCGATGTAGATGTCGTCGCGCGTGAGGCGCTTGGCGACGACCTGGTAGCCGAGTTCCGCTGCCAGCGTGATCACCGTGTTGCGCGTGATGCCCATCAGCGCCGAGGCGATTTCCGGTTCGTAGATCACGCCGTCCTTGATCACGAACAGGTTCTCGCCGGCGCCTTCGGCGACAAAGCCATCGACGTCGAGCAGCAGGGCCTCGTCGTAGCCGTCCTCGGTGGCTTCCATGTTGGCCAGGATCGAGTTGGCATAAGTGCCGGCGAACTTGGCGCGCGCCATGTTGACGTTCACGTGGTGCCGCGAATAGCTCGAAGTCTTGACGCGAATGCCTTTCTCCATGCCTTCCTCGCCGAGGTAGGCGCCCCAGGGCCAGGCCGCGATCGAGACATGGGTCGCCGCGCCGCGCGGGCTGACGCCCATTTTCTCCGAGCCGTAGAAGGCGATCGGGCGCAGGTAGCAGGATTCGAGCTTGTTGCTGCGCACCACTTCCTTGTGCGCCTCGATCAGCGTCGCCTTGTCGTAAGGCATCGGCATGCGGTAGATGTGCGCCGAGTTGAACAGCCGGTCGGTATGTTCCTTGAGGCGGAAGATCGCGGTGCCGGAAACAGTCTTGTAGGCGCGGACGCCTTCGAACACGGCGAGGCCATAGTGCAGCGAGTGGGTCAGCACATGGGTGGTGGCTTCGCGCCAGGGCACGAGTTTGCCGTCGTACCAGATGAAGCCGTCACGGTCGGCCATGGACATGGGGGGTCTCCAGCGTTGATTTGGGTGAAGGCGCGATTTTAGCAGGGACGCTAAAATGCGCGGATGAATCGTATCTGGAAACCCAATGTCACCGTCGCCGCGCTGATCGAGCGCGAAGGCCGCTTCCTGCTGGTCGAGGAGGAAACCGACGACGGCCTGCGCTTCAATCAGCCCGCCGGACATCTCGACGAAGGCGAATCGCTGCTCGCGGCTTGCGCCCGCGAAGCCTTGGAGGAGACGGCATGGGCTTTCACGCCGACCGCGCTGGTCGGCATCTACCAGTGGCCGCGGCCGCAAGGCGACGTCACCTATCTGCGTTTTGCCTTTGCCGGCGAACTGGGCGCGCACGAGGCAGGCCGCACGCTCGACGCCGGCATCCTGCGCGCGATATGGATGACATCGGACGAGATTCGCGCCACCACGGATCGCCATCGCAGCCCGCTGGTGGCGCAGTGCGTCGATGACTATCTGGCCGGCCGGCGCTTTCCGCTCGATCTCCTCAGACACTACGACTGAATACCATGTCCAAAGGAAAAATCATCGTCGGCCTGTCCGGCGGCGTCGATTCGTCGGTCGCGGCGCTGCTGCTCAAGCGCGAAGGCTACGAGGTGATCGGCCTGTTCATGAAGAACTGGGAGGACGACGACAGCGACGAATACTGCTCCTCGCGCCAGGATCTGATCGATGCGGCCGCGGCGGCCGATGTGATCGGCATCGAGTTCGAGGCGGTGAATTTCTCCGCCGAATACCGGGAACGCGTGTTCGCCGACTTCCTGCGCGAATACCAGGCCGGGCGCACGCCGAACCCGGATGTGCTGTGCAATTCGGAAATCAAGTTCAAGGCCTTTCTCGACCACGCGCTGGCCCTCGGCGCCGACAAGATCGCCACCGGCCACTATGCGCAGGTGCGCGAGTTTCTTGGCGAATGGCAGTTGCTCAAGGCCGAGGACGGTACCAAGGACCAGAGCTATTTCCTGCATCGCTTGAACCAGGCGCAACTGGCGAAGACCTTGTTTCCCGTAGGCCATCTTTACAAGCGCGACGTGCGCAAGATCGCCGCGGAGGCGGGCCTGCCGAATCATGCGCGCAAGGACTCGACCGGCATCTGCTTCATCGGCGAACGGCCCTTCCGCGAATTCCTGGCGCGCTACCTGACGAAACAGCCCGGCGAGATCCGCGTGCTGGGCACCGATCGCGTGGTCGGTCGCCACGAGGGCCTGATGTATTACACCCTCGGTCAGCGCGAGGGGCTGGGCATCGGCGGCGTCAGAGGCGCGCCGGAGGAACCCTGGTTTGTCGCCGATAAGGACATGACGCAGAACATCCTCTGGGTGGTGCAGGGCCACGAGCATCCCGCCCTGCTGTCGGGCGGCCTGGTGGCGCAGGACTTGTCCTGGATCGCCGGCCGGGCGCCGCATACGCACTGGGTCTATGCGGCGAAGACGCGCTATCGCCAGCCGGATGCGGCCTGCGAGGTCGAGCGGGTTTCCGATGCGGAGTGCGAGGTATTGTTTGCTGCGTCGCAATGGGCAGTGACCCCCGGACAATCGCTGGTGCTCTACGAATCGAGGGTGTGTCTGGGCGGCGGCATCATCGCAACACGGCAGGCTCAGTGTGCATAAATTCCTTGTACAAGCCCTCTGGATCGGGTTTAGAATATTTTTTGGGCGGGCCGCCCGAAAATTTCCGGAGGAATTTTAAGTATGAATAAAGCTGAACTGATTGAAATTGCCGCCAAGGAAGCCGACATAAGCAAGGCTGCCGCCGGCAAGGCTCTCGACGGAATCATGGCTGCCGTAGTAAAGGCGGTATCGAAGGGTGATACCGTAACGCTGGTTGGTTTTGGCACCTTCAAGTCGGCCAAGCGCGCTGCGCGTACCGGCAAGAACCCGAAGACCGGCGCCAGCATCAAGATCCCCGCGACCACCGTGCCGAAGTTCAGCGCGGGCGCCGGTTTCAAGCTGGCCGTGTCGGGCAAGAAAGCCAAGAAGTAAACGCGCAACAGCTTTCGCTTGAGGGGGCCCGCTTGCGGGCCCTTTGCATTTCGGCCACCGGCAGCAAATTCCCTTCGGCTTTCCATTGTCTTTTCCGCCCGCGCTGATTATTCTCCCTGCCAAGGAGATTCAAAATGATCACGACACAAAACAAGGAGCATCTCGTCGAGTTCGCCGTGTTCGGCGAATTCACACTGGCCGACTTCAAGGAATTCGAGGAACTGGTCCTTCACGAGATCAAGTTTTCCGGCCCCGTGAATCTGCTGGTCGATCTGCGCGACATGGCGGACTTCACGGTGGACGTGGCCTGGGAAGAAATCCGCTTTTCGCGGCAGCATGCCGGCGACTTCAAGCGCATCGCGGTCGTCACCGACAGCCAGTGGGTAGCCTGGAGTGCGTGGCTGGAACAACTCTTCGTCAATGCCGACCTGACGGTCTTCGCCGATGAAGCCGAGGCCCGTCGCTGGCTGGCCGAAGGCGAGGCATGAGCGAAGCGCTGACGCATACGCCGGCAAGCCTGCTGGTGAGTGTCGAGCAACTTGCCGCCCATCCCGAGTGGCGCGTCTTCGATTGCCGGCATGACCTGAGAAATACCGAATACGGCCGCCAGGCTTACGCCCGCGGCCATATCCCTGGCGCGCTGTTCCTGCATCTCGACGAGGATCTTTCTGGCACGGCAAATGGTCGCAACGGCCGCCATCCGTTGCCCGAGCCGGCCGTCTTCGCACAGCGCATGGCGGACTGCGGCGTCGATGCGGCGACCCAGGTGGTGGCCTACGACAATGAAGGCGGCATTTTCGCGTCGCGCCTCTGGTGGTTGCTGCGCTGGCTCGGTCACGACCAGGTGGCGGTGCTCGACGGCGGCCTGGCGGGATGGAAGCGCAGCAAGCGCGTGCTGGAAGAATCCGTGCCGACGGTCGCGCCAGGCCGATTCACAGCGCATGCACAGGGCATGACCGTCGATACCGCCCAGGTGCTGGACGATCTCCAGTCGCCACGCATGCTGATTCTCGACGCGCGCAGCCCGGAACGCTTCCGCGGCGAAAACGAAACCCTCGATCCGGTCGGCGGCCACATTCCCGGGGCCGTGAATCGCTTCTATTTCGACAACCTCGATGACGACGGCTGCTTCTTCAAGCCGGCCGCGGAACTGCGCAGCGAATTCATGGCGCTGCTCGGCGCCAGGCGGGCGGCGCAGGTGGTCCAGCAGTGCGGCTCCGGCGTCACCGCCTGCCACAATCTGCTGGCGATGGAACTGGCCGGCCTGTCCGGTTCGAAGCTGTATCCGGGCTCGTGGAGCGAGTGGTGCGCCGATCCGGCGCGTCCCGTGGCGCGCGGCTAGCTTGAGGTTTCCGCGTCATGGCGCCGGAGCGCCCAGGCCACATGTTCGCGCACCGGCGCCGACGCATGGTCGGCGCGTGAACGCAGGGCATTGAGCACTTCGTTGCCGGTCGGCGCATTGCCCAGCGCCACGGCGATATTGCGCAGCCAGCGCTCGTAGCCGATGCGGCGGATCGGCGAACCGGCCAGGCGTTCGTTGAAATCGCTTTCCTCCCAGGCGAACAGCTCGACCAGCGTGGCGCGGTCGAGGCCGTGGCGCGGCGCGAAATCGCCCTCGCGCGTCAAGGGTGCGAAGCGGTTCCATGGACAGGCCAGCTGGCAATCGTCGCAGCCGTAGATGCGGTTGCCCAGCAGAGGCCGCAGGGCCTCGGGGATGCTGCTTTTGTGCTCGATCGTGAGGTAGGAGATACACAGTCGCGCGTCGACCCGGTAGGGCGCGACGATGGCCTGGGTCGGGCAGGCGGCAATGCAGGCCGTGCAACTGCCGCAGTGATCGGTGACCGGCGCATCCGGCGGCAGCGCCAGCTCGGTGAATAGTTCGCCGAGGAAAAAATACGAACCGGCGTCGCGCTCCAGCAGCAGCGTGTGCTTGCCGCGCCAGCCCAGGCCGCCGTTCTGCGCCAGGCCGATTTCCATGACCGGCGCCGAATCGGTGAAGGCGCGGTAAGCGAACTCGCCGATCTCCTGCGTGATGCGATCGGCAAGCTGTTGCAGGCGGCTGCGCAACAGCTTGTGATAGTCGCGGCCCAGGGCGTAGCGCGAAATGAAGGCGCGCTCGCCGTCGGCCAGCGCGGCGGCAGAGTTGGCGCTGGCGCTACGGTAATTCATGCGCGCGGTGATGACGCTCTTCGTGCCCGGCACCAGTTCGGCCGGCAGCGCGCGCTTGTTTCCCGTGGCGGTGACATGCGCCGCCATATAATCCATTTCGCCATGGCAGCCGGCCGCCAGCCAGGCTTCCAGATTCTCGGCGGCATGGCCGAGTTCGATGCCGGAAAAACCGATCGCGTCGAAGCCGAGGTCCTTGCCCCAGCGCCGTATCTTGTCCTTCAGTTCCGCCGGATTCTTAGCGTACTCATGCATGCCGAACATCTTACTTTAGCCCTGCCCGACGAAGCCGCCACCCTGGCGCTGGGCGCCGCGCTCGCCGCATCGATCACCCAAAACCAGGCGCCGGGCATGGTGATCTGGCTCGAAGGCGACCTCGGTGCGGGCAAGACCACACTGGTGCGCGGACTGCTGCGCGAGGCCGGCGACAGCGGTCCCGTGAAAAGCCCCACCTATACACTGGTTGAAGTTCACGTGGTTTCTGGATTACACTTCTATCACTTTGATTTCTATAGATTCAATCAGGCGGAAGAATATCTCGATGCTGGGCTCGACGAATATTTTTCAGGAAGCGGGATTTGTCTGGTCGAATGGCCCGACAAGGCCGCGCCTTACCTGCCTGCCGCCGATATGCGAATTGAATTGCGCGTGGCGCCGGGCGCAGGCGGTGAAGGGCGTACGGCCCGCATCGCCGCCGCCGGCGCAAGGGGACGGACATGCCTGGCCGGCGTGATGTCCTCAAGTTCGCTGCGGCCAGCCTGACCCTGCTGGTTTCAAGAGTTGGCGCCGGCGCCACGGCGGCCAGCAGCATACTCGCCGTGCGCGTCTGGCCGGCCCGCGACTACACGCGGGTGACGCTGGAGCACGATCAGGCGATCCGCTATTCCCATCTGCTGTTGAAAGATCCCGAGCGCCTGGTGCTCGACCTCGACGGCGTCGAGTTCAATTCGGTGCTGCAGATGCTGCCCTCGAAGATCATCGACGCCGATCCCTACATCAGGCTGATCCGCGCCGGGCGCAACAAGCCGGGCGTGGTGCGCGTAGTGATCGAGCTCAAGGGAGAGGTCAAGCCGCAGGTGTTCGCGCTGAAGCCGGTCGGCGAATACGGCCACCGCCTGGTGCTCGACCTGTATCCGGCGGAGCCGGTCGACCCCTTGATGGCGCTGCTGGAAAAATCCACCGAGCCGCCGCTGAAGGCCGAACCCGGGCTGGGCCAGCGGCCGGCGCAGCCCGAAACGGGAAGCGAAAAGCCGGAGCCCGAACCCGAGATCGCGCGCCTCATCACCATCGTGCTCGATCCCGGGCATGGCGGCGAAGACCCCGGTGCGATCGGCCGCGGCGGCAGTTATGAAAAGCATGTCACCTTGTCCGTGGCGCGGCGGCTCAAGCAAAAGATCGATGCGACGCCGAACATGCGTTCGGTGCTGACGCGCGACGGCGACTATTTCATTCCGCTCAATCAGCGCGTGCAGAAGGCGCGCCGGGTGCAGGCCGATCTCTTCCTTTCGGTTCATGCCGACGCCTTCATCAAGAGCACGGCGCGCGGTTCCAGCGTCTTCGTCCTCTCGGAAAACGGCGCCTCGAGTTCGGCCGCGCGCTGGCTGGCGAACAAGGAAAACTCGGCCGACCTGGTCGGCGGCGTGAATATCGGCGTCAAGGACCCCTACCTCGCGCGCACCCTGCTCGACCTGTCGCAGACCGCCACCATCAACGACAGCCTCAAGCTGGGCAAGGACGTGCTGGGCGAACTGGGCCGCATCAACACGCTGCACAAGGCGCATGTCGAGCAGGCCGGTTTCGCCGTGCTGAAGGCGCCGGACATTCCCTCCATCCTGATCGAGACGGCCTTCATCTCGAATCCCGAGGAAGAGGCGCGGCTCAACGACGAGGCCTACCAGGACCGCATGGCCGAAGCGATCCTCAAGGGCATCCGCCGTTACTTCGCCAAGAACCCGCCGCTGGCCAAGTCCAAGCTGGCGCGACTGGATTGAGCCGGCCGGAATCCCGCGCCGCGTAGCCTGTTGCGCTTCCGGAAGTGCCCGCCGAGCTTGATATAATCGACCGCTTTCCCTGCTGTCTCAACCCCATGCTGGTTTTTCGCGGTGTTCCCGAGCGGGCGACGACGTCTACGGTGCTGACCATCGGCAATTTCGATGGCGTGCATCGTGGCCATCGCGCGCTGCTGGCCGAATTGACTGCCAAGGCGCGCGAACTCGCGTTGCCGGCGACGGTGCTCACCTTCGAGCCGCATCCGCGCGAACTGTTCGCCCCGGATCAGGCGCCGGCGCGCCTGGCCAGCCTGCGCGACAAGATCGAACTGCTGGCCGAGGCCGGTGTGGACCGCGTGCATGTCTGCCGCTTCACCCGCCAGCTGGCATCGCTGACCGCCGAGCAGTTCATCGAGAAAATCCTGGTGCGCGGACTGTCGGTGCGGCATCTGATCATCGGCGACGACTTCCGTTTCGGCAAGGGCCGCAGCGGCGATTTCGCCCTGTTGCAGCAGGCCGGCCAGGAGCACCGCTTCGTCGTCGAAGCGATGCACACGGTGGATTTCGGCGGTGTCCGCGTCTCCAGTTCGGCGGTGCGCGCGGCGCTGGCCAGCGGCAACATCGAGCAGGCCGAAGCGCTGCTGGGGCGCGCTTTCGTCATCGCCGGCCGGGTGATGGACGGCAAGAAGCTCGGCCGCACCATCGGTTTTCCCACCGCCAACATCCAGGTGCGGCGCAAGCGCCTGCCGCTCTCGGGGGTGTATGCCGTTTCGGTTTCGGGCATTGGACCGCAGCCGATTCCCGGCGCCGCCAACATCGGCGTGCGGCCGACCGTGGAGGCCGGCCTCAAACCGGTGCTGGAAGTCCATCTGCTGGATTTCGACCGCGACATCTACGGCCTGCACGTCGATGTGAACTTCCTGCACAAGCTGCGCGACGAGGCCAAGTTCGATTCCCTGGATGCACTCAAGGCGCAGATCGCCCGCGACGTCGCCGACGTGCGCGCCTATTTCAACACCCGTTCAACGCCCATGGCTTCGATGACCCGCTCCGAGACATGAAATCCCTATGCTGCGTCACGCCACGGGCTGGTAGGTTTTGCCCGCCCTCCATCCTCCTCGCGGGGGCTTCCTGTCTGGCTCGCTGCGCTCGATTGTTACCAAGCGCGCTTGCCGGTGTACTTTACGCTAATTGATGGCACGACCCATGGCTGATTACCGCAAGACCCTCAACATGCCCGACACGCCCTTCCCTATGCGCGGCGACCTCGCCAAACGCGAGCCGGGCTGGATCGCCCAGTGGCAGCAGCAGAAGCTCTACCAGAAGATCCGCGCCGCGGCCCAGGGGCGTCCGCGCTTCGTGCTGCACGACGGCCCGCCCTATGCCAACGGCGACATCCACATCGGCCATGCGGTGAACAAGATCCTCAAGGACATCATCGTCCGCTCCAAGACGCTGGCCGGCTTCGATGCGCCCTATGTGCCGGGCTGGGACTGCCACGGCCTGCCGATCGAGCACCAGATCGAGAAAACCCATGGCAAGCACCTGGCCGCCGAACAGGCGCGCGCGCATTGCCGCAGCTTTGCGCAGGAGCAGATCGAGCGGCAGAAGAACGACTTCATCCGCCTCGGCGTGCTCGGCGACTGGGATCGCCCTTACAAGACGATGGAATATCGCGTGGAGGCCGACGAGGTGCGCGCGCTGGGCGAGATGTATCGGCGCGGTTATTTGTTCCAGGGCCTGAAGCCGGTCAATTGGTGCTTCGACTGCGGCTCGGCGCTGGCCGAGGCCGAAGTCGAATATGCCGACAAGAAGTCGCCGGCGATCGACGTCGCATTTCCGCTCGACCCTGCCGAGCGCGGTCGCCTGGCCGGCACCTTCGGTCTCGCCGCGCTGCCGGAGAAGACGGCCTACGCGGTGATCTGGACCACCACGCCATGGACCATTCCCGGCAACCAGGCGCTGAATGTGCACCCCGAGTTTGTCTACGAACTGGTCGATACGGCGCAAGGCCTGCTGATCTTCGCCGCCGAATTGCGCGCGCAGGCGCTGCAGCGCTACGGCCTCGACGGCAAGGTGCTCGGTGCGGCGCGCGGCATAGCGCTCGACCGCATGGTATTCCGCCACCCCTTCTACGATCGGACGTCGACCGTCTATCTCGGCGACTATGTCACGCTCGATACCGGCACCGGCATTGTCCATAGCGCGCCGGCCTACGGCGTCGAGGACTACGATTCCTGCAAGCGTGCCGGCATGAAGAACGACGAGATCCTGACCCCTGTCCAGGGCGACGGCCGCTTCGCCGAGAGCCTGCCGTTCTTCGGCGGCATGAATGTCTGGAAGGCCAATGCGGCGATCATCGAGAAGCTGGCCGAAGTCGGCAGCCTGATGGCCAGCGGCGAAATCACCCACAGCTACATGCACTGCTGGCGCCACAAGACGCCGATCATCTATCGCGCCACGACACAATGGTTCGTCGGCATGGATCGCCAGCCGAATGAGGGCGCGACCCTGCGCGATGCGGCGCTGGCAGCCATCGAAGCCACCGAGTTCTTCCCCGCCTGGGGCAAGGCGCGCCTGCACGCGATGATCGCCAATCGTCCCGACTGGTGCGTCTCGCGCCAGCGCAACTGGGGTGTGCCGATTCCCTTTTTCCTGCACAAGGAAAGCGGCGAGCCGCATCCGCGCACGCTGGAACTGATCGAGCAGGTCGCCCAGCGCATCGAGGGCGGCGGCATCGAGGCATGGTTCGTGCTCGACGCGCAGGAACTGCTCGGCGCCGAGGCGGAGCAGTATGACAAGATGCGCGACACGCTCGATGTCTGGTTCGATTCGGGCACCACGCATCGCACGGTGTTGCGCGGCTCGCACGCCGACGAGCTGAGCTATCCGGCCGATCTTTATCTCGAAGGTTCGGACCAGCATCGCGGCTGGTTCCATTCCAGCCTTCTGACTGGCTGCGCGATCGACGGCCGCGCGCCCTACCAGGCGCTGCTGACCCACGGCTTCGTGGTCGACGGCAAGGGCATGAAGATGTCCAAGTCGAAGGGCAACGTGGTCGCGCCGCAAAAGATCTCCGACACGCTGGGCGCCGAAATCCTGCGCCTCTGGGTCGCCAGCACCGACTACTCGGGCGAGCTGTCGATCGACGAAAAGACCATCCTGCCGCGCGTGGTCGAGGTCTATCGCCGGCTGCGCAACACCCTGCGCTTCCTGCTCGCCAACACGGCGGATTTCGATCCGGCCACGCAGATGCTGCCGCCGGCGGAATGGCTCGAAGTCGACCGCTATGCGCTGGCGCTCACGCGCCGGCTGCAGGAGCAGTGCACGGCGGATTACGCGCGCTACGAGTTCCACAAGATCGTGCAGGCGCTGATGAATTTCTGCTCGGAAGATCTCGGCGCCTTCTACCTCGACATCCTCAAGGACAGGCTATATACGGCGGCCGAGAATTCGCGCGCGCGGCGTTCGGCGCAAAGCGCGCTGTGGCACATCCTGCAAAGCGTGACGCGGCTGATGGCGCCGATCCTGTCCTTCACTGCCGAAGAAATCTGGGTGACTTTGAAGCATGGCGACAGCGTGATGCTTGCGACCTGGCACGAACTGCCGCCGCAGGCCGAAGAGTTGCCGTTGGCGACACGGTGGCAGGCGATACGCGCGGTGCGCGCCGAAGTGGCGAAGGTCCTCGAAGACCTGCGCGCGGCCGGCAAGATCGGCTCGTCGCTGCAGGCCGAAGTGAGCCTGCGCACCGACGCCGCGACCTACGATCTGCTGACTTCGCTCGGCGACGACCTCAAGTTCGTCTTCATCTGCTCCAAGGTGAGCCTCGAAAAAGCCGATGCCGCGAGCGGCGTCAGCATCGAGGCCAGCGCCAGCGCCCACGTCAAGTGCGCGCGCTGCTGGCACTGGCGCGAGGACGTCGGGCGGGATGCCGAACACCCCGAACTCTGCGGACGCTGCGCGTCCAACCTGTTCGGCGCCGGCGAGGCGCGCGAGATTGCCTAGGCTCACCTCCTGGCTGGCGCTGGCGGCGCTGGTGCTGGTGCTCGACCAGGCCAGCAAGGCCTGGGTGCTGGCGAGCTTTCGCCTCATGGAGAGCCAGGTCGTGACCTCCTTCTTCAACCTCGTGCTGGTCTACAACTCGGGAGCGGCCTTCAGCTTCCTGGCCGGAGCCGGCGGCTGGCAGAAGTGGTTCTTCGTCGTGCTCGCGCTGGCGATTTCGGTCTGGCTGGTCAGCCTGCTGCGCAGTCACGCGCAGGAGCGCCTGCTGCCGACATCGCTGGCGCTGATCCTCGGCGGCGCCATCGGCAATGTGGTCGATCGGCTGCGTTTCGACGCCGTGGTCGACTTCCTCGATTTTCACCTGGCGGGCTATCATTGGCCGGCCTTCAACGTGGCCGATTCGGCCATCACCGTCGGCGTGGCGCTGATGCTCTGGCATCAGTTCCGCTACGGCAAGGAAACTGAAAAGAGCCCCGAATGACCGAAACCGTACGCGCCGGCAACCTGATCACGCTGCACTACCGCGTCGCCACCGGTGACGACACCGAGCTGGTCAGCACCTTCGATTCGACCCCGGCGACGCTGCAGCTGGGCAGCGGCGAACTCGCGCCGCCGCTGGAGCATTGCCTGATCGGCATCCCGGTCGGCGAGCGCCACGTCTTCCTGCTCGAAGCCGACCAGGCCTTCGGTCCGCACAACCCGCAACTCACGCAGCGCATGGCGCGCTCCGCCCTGCCGCCCAATGCCAGCCCGGAGCTGCACGGCCTGATCGAGTTCGCCGCGCCCAATGGCGACAAGTTCACCGGCATCGTGCGCGAACTCGACGACGCAGCGGTGCTGGTGGATTTCAACCACCCTCTGGCCGGCAAGCCGGTGCGCTTCGAAGTCGAGATCATAGGAATTCTATGACCTATCCCCAAGCCCCTTTCCAAGGAAAGGGGTGACCACGGTTCCGCCGCGAGGCGGCGTCCAACCGATTTTTGCCGAGGCCTCCTTGGGACGGCCCGGCGGAGGCCCGTAATGAACATCCTGCTCGCCAATCCCCGCGGTTTCTGCGCCGGCGTCGAACGCGCGATCGCCATCGTCGAACGCGCGCTGGAAAAATTCGGCGCACCTATCTATGTGCGCCACGAGGTGGTGCACAACCGATACGTGGTGGACGGCCTCAAGGCCAAGGGCGCCATATTCGTCGAGGAACTGGACGAGGTGCCCGACGGCGCCACGGTGATCTTCAGCGCCCACGGCGTGCCGCAGGCGGTACGCCGCGAGGCGGAGGCGCGCGGACTCAAGGTCTTCGACGCCACCTGTCCGTTGGTGACCAAGGTGCATCTCGAAGTGTCGCGCCTGCACAAGCAGGGCTACGAGATCGTCATGATCGGGCACAAGGGCCACCCCGAAGTCGAAGGCACCATGGGCCAGGCCACCGGCCCGATGTACCTGGTGGAAAGCGCCGACGACGTCGCGCAATTGAAAGTTGGCGTTTGCGCCCCGGCGCCGCTGGCCTATGTGACGCAGACCACCCTCTCGGTGGACGATGCGCGCGTCATTGTGCACGCACTGATGGAGCGCTTTCCGAACATCGTCGGCCCGCGCAAGGACGACATCTGCTACGCGACGCAGAACCGCCAGGACGCGGTCAAGGCGATGGCCGGCAAGGTCGACGTGGTGATCGTGGTCGGCTCGAAGAACAGCTCCAACTCCAACCGCCTGCGCGAAGTCGCGGCGATCGGCGGCATCCCGGCCTATCTGGTCGATGGGGCGGAACAGATCGAGGCCCAATGGCTCGTCGGCGACGTTCGCGTTGGCGTCACCGCTGGCGCGTCGGCACCCGAGGTGCTGGTCAATGGCGTGGTGCAGCGCCTGCAGGCGCTCGGTGCCGGCAGCATCGAGACCCTGGTCGGGGTGGAAGAAAACGTGAACTTCCCCCTGCCGAAGGAACTCCTTGCCGAATAGCCGGCGACGCCGACCCCCGCGGGCGCGGCGGTGACTCAGTAGCGTTCGCGCAGGTAGATGTAGGGCGCTTTCGGCGAGCCGAAGCGAAGCCGGGCGGTGGGGTTCTGGTCCCAGGCACCGGCGCTGGTCCAGCTACCTTCGAGCCAGGGCATCGCGGCGAGATCCAGGGTCAGGTCGACGCTGCCGACGGCGGAGGTGCAGGCCGGGCCGGGTCCGCCGATGCAGGGTTTGCTCAGGATGATCGTGCCGCTGCCGGAATTCGTGGTGACCGGGTTGGAGGCGGCGGTCCAGTTCCCGGTGGTGCCGGCACCGGTATTGGGATCGGTCCCGGTGATGCGGAAATTGGTGGCGGCGAGCGGATTGGTGACCGCCGTCGGCGCCTGGTAGTTCGCCAGACTGCCCTCGGCCGCTGTGAAGCTGGTGCAGCTGTCGTCGGTATTGGTGCGCCACTGGGTGCATGCGGTGCCGACCACACTGGCGCAGTACATGGTGCGGGCGGTAACCCGCAGCGGCAGCAGTTCCGAGCCATAGGCGTTGTCTACACGCAGGATGCCGAAGCGCTGCTCCGAACTGCCGAGCGAAGCGGCGCTCGGCAGCGTCACGCCGTCCGAGTCGACCGGCAGGGTGGTTACCGTCACCGTGGTCGGCAGCGCCGGATCGGTCGGCCGGCTTATCTCGTGCAGGGCGGTAACGGTGGTGCTGCCGGCAGCCCAGTCTGCAGCCGCTGGCGCGGTCGCGCTGGCGGTCAGGGCGGCGCCGGCCGGCTGGGATGGCGCCCAGGTGCTGACGGCAAAGCCGTAGCCGGGACTGGCGGCGGAGGCCGGCGCCGCACCCCAGACCAGCAGCGGGAGCTTGGCCCAGCTGCTGCTGCCGTCGCCCACGTAATTCTGGGTCGTGCCATTGCCCGCATTCTGGGCCGTTAGGGTGAACACCGTAGTGAATCCATCCTGGCCGAAATAGGTGAAGGGCGTCGGTCCGGTGGCGCAGGCCTGGGTGATGGTCGGCACAGTGAGGGCGAAGTGATCCGGCGTGAAGCGGCCGAAGTAGGGCGAGGTGATCGTCCCGCCCGAGGTATTGGTGCCGCCGAAATAGCAGCCGTACTTGCCGTTGCCGTCCAGCACGTTCGGATCGGCCGGATCGACGGCGGTGCCGACCTTGTTGTCGATGAAGCATTCCGGCGTGGCCTTGCTGCGATCGACATCGGCAAAACTGCCATCGTCGTAAATGCCCCAGGGTAAGAAGCGGAAGCTGCCGACTTCGGCGTAGCTGAACGTTGTGCCCTTGGAAATCCAGCTGCTGGCGAGCGTCGCCGGCGCGAAGCTGCCGCTGAGGGTGCCGGTTTGGACGGCGCCGGCGTGGGCCTCGAGCCTGTTGCTGTTGATCAGCGCGGTGCCGGTGTAGCCGTTGACCGAGGCGGCGTCCAGACCGAAGTTGGTGCCGGCCTTGACGGTCGGCGTACCGCTGATCCCGGTATTGCTCGCATCGGGAGAGCTCAGGCTGAAACTGGGCGGCCGGATCGCGAAGTTGTCGGACGAGCAGGCCGTCGTCGCGCCGCTGACCATGCGCACCCGAACATCCGGTGCGGCATTCGCATGGTTGAAGCTGAAGGTCCGCCGTCCGGCATCTGCTCCGGTGAAGGTATAGGGCGAGGCCGGCGCAGTGGGGTTGGCCAGTGAGGTCGTGCTGCAGGTGCCGGGGGCGACGCCGGTTTGATCGACCAGATCCACAGTGACCGCACCGGTGAAGCCGGTGTTGATCACCCCGGCGGTCAGGGCCAGCACATCGACGGTGAATGCGGTACCCGCAAGCTTGGTGTAGATCGGCGTGCTGGGATTGTTTCCCGTTTCAACCGCGTCGAAGGCGCAGGCGTTCGCGCTGTAGGTGAGCGAGCAGTCGCCGCTGGTGGCGCCGTTGTAGCAAATCGCGGTCATGCTGCTGGGCGCCGTTGCGCTGCCGCCCAGGGTCACGGTGCCGGTGGTCGGCTTGCTCAGGGTCACCTGTACCTGGCCGCTGTTGAAGGTGACCGGGTCGGCCGACCAGGTGGCGCCGGCAATGCCTGTCAGGTCCACGGTTACGCTGTTGGGATAGAGCGCGGAACACGCAGCGTTGGCGCAGGCCTTGATGGTGATTGTTTCGGGCGCGCAGGTCAGGGCGCTGCCATCGTGAATGATGCGCACGTGGTCGAGCACCGGCGTCGCGATGGGCTGCGCCGTGCACACCGTGAGGTTGTCGATTTCATGGACGTTGGTCGCTCCTCCGGTCGAGGCGGTGAAGGAAAAGAACCAATAGGGGGGCACGGCGGCCTGGGTCACGATTGCCTTGGCGTCGTAGGTCGGGATCACGGCGGCATAGCTGGTGCCGGTGCCGGTGAGGTCGCGATCGACGGTGACGAAGGCGCTGACGCCATCGCTGTGATCCACCGTGACCCGGTAGCGGTGGGCGGCCACCGCTGCCGGTGCCGGGCGCAGCGCGAGCAGGACGCCGCGGTTTTCGTCGGTACCGCCTTCGGTAAAGGTGATCGGGCCGATGGCCCCCGCTACGGCTTGTGTCGCATAGTGGATGGCGATGGTTTCGTCATTGCCCTGGTTCGATTCGAAGCACAGGGACTCGTTCCAGGTCAGCCCGCCGGTCACCGAAGTGCTCAGATTGCAGCGGTTGTTGTTGATGTGGCCGGCAAACAGCATCATCGCGTCGGGGGTCACGGTGGTCATCGACCCCGAGGTCACGTTGCTGCTGTTGACGGTGTCGGCGTAATGGCTGGCGGCATAGGCCACGTCAAAGGGCGTCGTGGTATCGACGCCGCGGAACGCGGTGCAGCCGGCAACGATGCCGCCGCCACCGGTATGGGTGAACGTCGGATTGGTTTCCGCGGCAGACGCGGCCTTCTTGTAGAACAGCGACGAACGCGGATTGCCGGAACCAGTTTGCGCCAGCTGATAGACCTCGACCCAACCGCTGGTGGCGACGCTGTGGGCGGTGTCGTCGTTCGATGTCGCGGCGCACAGCAGCAGGTCGTCCGTCTGGTGGCCGGGCAGGGTCGGCGTCACATTGCCTCCGTTTGCCGCCGCCAGGGCGCCGGCGCCGACATGGGTGATCGCCGGCAGCGCCACCGCCTGGTCGATGCCGGGGCTCAGCACGCCCGACTGGGTATGGAAGTTGTAACCGCTCTGGCCGGAGCCGGAGCCGCGGATGGTGACCGAATCGGCTTGCGCGCCGGGGCCGTCGACGCGGCCCTCGGTGGGATTCGAAAAATTGCCGTATTCGTCGAGGCCGACGCCGATCCAGCCGCCGGCAAAGCCGGGACAGCCGCCCGGCGTCGTGCAGTCGGAACCCGGGTTGCTCTTTTGCGCATAGCCGAGCGAGCCGCCGAAGGCGCCGGCCACCGGCGCGATCGAGGAATCGGACAAGGTCAGGACCAGTCCGTCCGCGCCGCTACCGCCGTAAGTCAGAAGGTCGAATTCCGCCACCACCTTGTTGCCGGCGCCGGGGAACAGGCGCTGCAGATGCACCGCGGTGGCCCGGTTGCCGCTGGCATCGGTCAGGCGCAGGCGGTTGCTGACGATCTCGGCGTCGAGTGTGGTGCCGACGCTCTTGGTGCGGGTCCAGTTCCCGGTTCCGAGCAGGGTGCTGCGGTTGAAATCGTCGGTGAAGCACAGCGATGGCGCAGTGAAGGTCACCTGCGCCGTTTGAGTGATGACGATCGAATCGGTGGTGTCGGTCGCGGTGTAGGTGATCGGCCCCTCGGTGGTGCCGTTCGTGACGCTGAAGGTCGCGATGCCACTGGCATCGGTGGTGCCGCTGATGGTGGTGATCACCGAACTGCCGGATCCCGCGGCGAGCGTTACGGTCTTGCCCGGCACCGGCGTGCCCGCGCTGTCCTTCAGCGTCACCGTGATCGTCGCCGTGGTGTAGGTATCGGCCGGTACCGAGGTTGGCACGGCGACCACGGTCGACGTGGCGGCGCTGACCGCGCCATGGGGGGTGAGGGTTCCCATCGCCACGCCGGCATCGTAGTTGCCGTGGCTGTCCTTCTGGAACACCTTGTAGGTATAGGCCTGGCCGGCGGTCAGGGCCGCGGTCGTGCATTCCCCCGAGCTGCTGCCCGGACCGTCGATTCTGGACAATGCCGTGGATGCGGCCGACGAGACCACGCAGGCGACGGTGGCGGTGCCGTCGGTGGCGCCGAACGCCGGGGTCGAGCCTTCGGCGGGTACCTCGCTGCCGGCAGACGCGCCGGTCCAGCGATAGATCACCGAGCCCGCCGTGGTGACGAAGTCGCCTGCCGCGGAGGTCGTCCAGCTCAGCGTGGTCTGGCTGTTGCCCGCGACGCCGCTGGCCGCAGTCGCGCCCGCCGGCGAGAGGTTGTCGATGGTCAGCGCGTTCGCGTTGGTATCGCTGCCGGCGTGGTTGTTGGGCCCGGCCCAGGCGGTCACCGGGGCGGTGATGGCGTAGTCGGCGCCCGGCACCGCGGGCATCGCGGCATGGCTCAGGGGCGTGACGCGGACCTTGAAGCTCGTCAGCGTTGTCGTAGCCGTCATGCCCGCGACGGCTATGGTGTTGGATCCGGCCAGTGGCGCAGCAGTGGAACCCAGCACGGTGTTGGCGTTGTCGGTGATCGCCAGCAGGGCGATGCCGCTGTTGGTCGACAAGTTGACCGTGACGGAAGAGATGGCCTCCGTGCCGGCGCTGGTCTGCAGGGTGAACAGGTTGACGTCGGTGGCGCCGGCGCCGGGAGCGATGGCCGCCGCCGCCGGGTCGGTGCCGGTGGCGAGGGTGGCCGCGGGCACTTCCTTGAAGGCAAGGATGGAACTGTTGCCGGGATCGCCGCCGACGGCTGTCTGTCGATTGGTGACGTTGCCGGATGCTCCCGCCGTGGCCAATATCCTGTAGGCGGAAGATTGCGAAGAGTCGTTGCCGTCGGAGTTGCGGTATTGGGCGTCGCCTGCGTTGGTCCAGCCGCCCGTCTGTAAAGCCCATGTGTTGTTGTCGGTGCTCGCCCAGGCTGCAAAAACCATTGCGCCGTCGGTGACGGTGGTGATTCCGCCAATGGTCACGTCGTCGAATGCGCCACCCGGCGCAGCGAAGCCGGCATTAGTTTGCGCCACGTCCAGCGCCCAGCCATTCACCGCCGATGTGGGCCGGAATACGTGCATCGCCACCGTCGTGGCGTTCGCCCCCCCGGGAAAGGTAACGCTGGGATCGGTCGACCAGGTGCCGTTGAAGCGCGCCCAGAATATCCTGGAGCTGGTATTCGTGGTGTTGGCGGCCTGCGCGGTCCAGGTTTGCCCGCCGTCCGCCGAGATAGTCAGCGTATTGCCGGCTTCGCGCGAGTTGGCGACCAGGATCACCAGATCGCCGGCCAGCATCGCCCCGGGAGGCGTGACGGGCACTGCGGTCAGGTCCAGATTGCCGGGGTCCGCAGGATTCGACGCCGATGCGAAATAGGTGATCGCCGCATGTGCCGGACTCTGTGCAATGGCAACAAGTGCGGCGAAGGCGACCGCTCTCATCAGTGCGCCGCAGATTTGTGCGCAGGCAGACCAGGTTTTCCGGAATTGCGAAGGCTGTGAGTTCATGCTGTGATCCCCGGCCCGGTTCGGCGCGGGACCAGGAAAGTTGGTGCTGGCGGCACGGCGATCAGGCGGCGGGTTCATGGTCAGAAGGCAACCGAAAGGCGGCGCTCGACATAGAGCGGGCCCGGGTTGACGGTGTTGGGGCAGGCGCCGGAGTCAGGCTGGTTGCAGGCGGTGGCGGTGATGCTGTAGATGGTCGGACCGCTGCTGGCGTCCGCTGTCGCCGCGCAGTCGACGGTGACCGTGAAATCGGCCAGCGTGACCGCCGTCGGAACGAAGGAAGTCGGCGATGCCGGGCAGGCGCGCAGGTTCGCGTCGGTCGAGGTGTAGCCGAAATTGTAGGCCGCGGTCGCCTGCACCTGGTACAGACCCCATTCGAGTCCCGCCCGCGCCGCCTGATAGGCGCGCACGCCCTGCACGTCGAGTGCCGAACCGATCTGCTGGCTGGTGGAAATATTGACAATGAAGGCGCCCAGCGCCGCCAGCACGACCAGGATGAATATGGCCGAGACGATGGCGAAGCCGCGGATGCGTTCGGCGTGCGATCTCATGGCGCGTTATCGACGTGGATCTGCTGGAACAGCGTGACGCTTTCGCCGCCCGCAGTCAAAGTAAGCTGCACGAACAGCAATCCGCTGCGGCCGGTGGCATTGGCGGTGTATTCGACCACGCAGCTGGCGCCGCCGGCCAGCGTCGCCGAACTGCCGCCCGCCGGCGGCGTGGCCTGGACGGCATTGAAGCCGTAGTTCCAGTGGCGCGTCAAGTTGCCGCTAGCCGCCGCCGGGCAGGCGAAGGAGACCGCGCGGATCGCGCCGGGCACCACCTGGAAGCGTGCACTTGGCGATGGCAGCGGTGGCGCCTGGAAAGCGAAAGGATTGGCGTCGAGGGTGATGGCGTTGCCGAGGATATTGCTGATAAGGGCGATGTTGCAGCCGGGGTTGGCCGGTGTCCCGTCGCAATGCGCCGCGTCGCGCTGGTAGGCATTGCCCGGCTCGTAGCCGGGACCGAGGTTATAGACCACGAGGTAATCGTTGACCGCGATGGCCGGGTTGGCGGGCATGGTGCCGAGCACGTCGAAGCTCAGATCGGCACTGCTGGTGAAGCTCAGAAAGTCGCCGCCGGTGGAGCCGTCCGCCGGATCGCGGTAGCGCCCGCCGACGCTGGTCATGATGAATTCGATGTAATTCACGCCGCCCGCGTTGGTGACGCGCAGGCTGTTGGGCAGCGCCAGTCGGATGTCGCGCGTCATCCGGCGCAGTGCGACATCCGCGGCATCGGTCAGTTCGGCACGACGCACGGCGTCAACATAGCCTTCCACCGGCTTGGTGATGAACACGGCCACCATGCCGGCCAGGACGCCGGTGATCACGATGGCGATGACGGCTTCGATCAGGGTGAAGCCGGCGGCGGATGCGGGGCGGCGCGTCATGGCAGGGCATTGGGCGAATGACGGGTGCGGTAGCTTTGCAGCTGGATGGTTTCGTTGCCCGAGACCACCGTCACGCTGATCAGCAGGGCCGCTTCGCCGGCCGCCGCGATATCGTTGAGGTCCGCCGGGACGACCGTGACGTTGGCGTTGAAGAGCGTGGCGCCGCCGCCGGAAATGCTGGTGCCGATAGTTTCGCCGTTGTAGTCGAATACGTTGTCCAGCGAGCTCGCAGTACCCCTTGCTTCGCCGGCCTTGGCCGTGGCGGTGTTCTGCGCGGCAGTGGCCACGCTGCAGCCGGCGTAATTCGTCGCCGTCGCGGCATTCGGATCGTCCGGGTCGCACCAGGTGAAGGGCTGCAGCATCACTTCTTCGAGTATCGCTTCGGCGATCGCCAGCGCCTGCTTCCTGACCATCGGGTCGGCGCTGGAGCGGGCGGTGACATTGAGCACGGTCATGACGCCGACCAGCGCGACGCTGACGATGACGACGAAGACGATCAGCTCGATCAGCGTCAGGCCGCGCTGGTGGCGGCTAATGCACATAGCCGGTCTCCGCTTCGACCGTGATGGTATAGGGCGAGTCGCCGGTCACGGTGTAGAGCCCCGCGGCCGACGGCGCGCCGAGCGGGGTGAAGCTCAGCACGGCAGTGCCGACAAGCGTGACGTTGGCGGGCGCGCAGACCTGATTCGTCGCACCGCCGCAGGCGCCGTCGGCAGCGGGCAGCGCCAGGTTGCGCGGGAAGCCGCCGGCGCCTGCGCCCTCGGGAATGTCGTTGTCTATGGTCAGCGTCAGGTTGTTTGCGGCGAGGATCACGCGCACGTTACGGCGTTGCGCCACCGCCGACTTTCTGGCGTATTCGAGCGTCGATTTCACCTTGTCGCGATAGCCGATCTCGTCATAGCCCCGCAGCAGGTCGAAGCGCGGCAGCACCACGAAAGCCATGATGCCGATGATGAGCATCACCGTGACCAGCTCGATCAAGGTAAAGCCCGCGCCGTCGCGTCGTGGGAGGGATATCGACTTGATCATCCGGGCAGTCTAGCAAGTGCGCAAAATGGTGCAAGGCAATCCTCCCTGCGGCGGGCGCAAGCGCGTTGCCATGCGCCGGGACCAACAGGTATAATTCGCGGCCTCTCAGGACGCTGTTGTAGCTCAGTTGGTAGAGCAACTGATTCGTAATCAGTAGGTCGCCAGTTCGATTCCGGCCAACAGCACCAAATTTCAGGGCCTGCCTCCATTTCGGTCGGCAGGCCTTGTTTCTTAGGGGCGTTCATGCAGATCAAGGACAGTGTATTCATCATCACCGGCGGCGCTTCGGGCCTCGGTGCCGGTACCGGGCGGATGCTGGTGGAAGCCGGCGCCAAGGTGGTGCTGGCCGATCTGAACGAGGCGGCGGGCAATGCCCTGGCCGCCGAACTGGGCGACAACGCGCGCTTCGTCACCACCAATGTCGCCGACGAGGCAAGCGCCCAGGCCTGCGTCGTGGCGGCCGTGGCGGCGTTCGGCGGCCTGCATGGCCTGGTCAATTGCGCCGGCATCGCGCCGGCCGAGAAGGTGCTGGGTCGCAACGGACCGCATTCGCTCGATGTCTTCGCCAGGACCGTGACGGTCAATCTGGTCGGCAGCTTCAACATGATCCGCCTGGCTGCCGAGGCCATGAGCAAGGGCCAGCCGAATGCCGCCGGCGAACGCGGCGTGATCGTCAGCACGGCCTCGGTCGCCGCCTACGACGGCCAGATCGGCCAGGCCGCCTATGCCGCGTCGAAAGGCGGTGTGGTCGGCATGACGCTGCCCATCGCGCGCGAGCTGGCGCGCTTCGGCATCCGCGTCATGACCATCGCGCCGGGAATCTTCGAAACCCCGATGCTGCTGGGCATGCCGCAGGAGATTCAGGACGCCCTGGGCAAGATGGTTCCCTTCCCGCCGCGCCTGGGCAAGCCGGCCGAATATGCAGCGCTGGTGCGCCACATCGTCGAGAACGAGATGCTCAATGGCGAGGTGATCCGCCTCGACGGTGCCATCCGCATGGCGCCGAAGTGAAATCCACTGCGCGACGATTTCATTACGAGCCCTGACGCTGTGACTGTTCCGGCCTGAACATGGCCGCTGCCGAAGCTTGTTACCACTGTGGCCTGCCGATCCCGTCGGATGCCGACTACTCGGTCGACATCGACGGCCAGCGGCGCGAGATGTGCTGCGCGGGCTGCCAGGCGGTGGCGCAGGCGATCGTCGATAACGGCCTGGCCGACTACTACCGGCATCGCGACGCCATGCCGGAAAGTCCGCGCGAGGCGTTGCCGCAGGTGCTGGCCGAGTTCGGCCTGTTCGATCATCCCGATGTGCAGAAGAACTTCGTGCGCCGCGCCGAGGGCGCCGCGGGCGAACACGAGCAGGAAGCCGCGCTGATCCTTGAAGGCATTACCTGCGCCGCCTGCGTCTGGCTCAACGAAGCGCATGTGCGCCGCCAGCCCGGCGTGACCGCGATCGACATCAACTACACCACGCGCCGGGCGCGGGTGCGCTGGGACGAGCGCGTCACCAGGCTTTCGGCCATCCTCGAAGCGGTTGCCGCCATCGGTTATCGCGCACATCCCTACGACATCGGGCGCGCCGAGGAGCTGGCGCAGAAGGAACGCAAGGCCGCGCTGTGGCGGCTGTTCGTCGCCGGCTTCGGCATGATGCAGGTGATGATGTATGCGGTGCCGGTGTACCTGGCCGACGGCGACATGACGCCGGACATCGAGCAACTGATGCGCTGGGCCAGCCTGATCCTGACGCTGCCGGTGATCCTGTATTCGGCCGCGCCTTTCTTCGTGAGCGCCTGGCGCGATCTGAAGCTGCACCGCGTCGGCATGGACGTGCCGGTGGCGCTGGGCGTCGGCGCGGCCTTCGCGGCCAGCGTGTGGGCCACGCTGATCGCGGCGGGCGAGGTGTATTTCGATTCTGTCACCATGTTCGTCTTCTTCCTGCTTACCGGCCGCTATCTGGAAATGATGGCGCGGCAGAAAGCCGCGCGCAGCGTCGAGACCCTGGCCCGCGCAATTCCGGCCTTCGCCACCCGTTTGCCCGGGTGGCCGCTGTCCACCGCCGATATCGCGGGCGAACGCGTCGCCGTGGCCGAACTGCATGCGGGCGATGCCGTGCAGATAAAGCCCGGCGAGACGGTCCCGGCCGATGGTTTTGTGCTCGATGGGGAGAGCGCGGCGGATGAATCCCTGGTGACCGGCGAGAGTCTGCCGGTGCCCAAGCGGGCCGGCGACGCGCTGATCGGCGGCAGCGTGAATACCGCGAGTCCCTTGGTAATGCGCGTCGAACGCGTCGGCGAGGCGACGCGCGTGGCGGCGATCCAGCGCCTGATGGAGCGCGCCGCGGCGGAAAAGCCGCGCCTGGTGGAAATGGCCGACCGCGTCGCCGGGCGCTTCATCGCCGCACTGCTGCTGCTGGCGGTGGCGACCGCGCTGGCCTGGTGGTGGATCGATGCCTCGCGCGCCTTGTGGATTTTCGTCGCCGTGCTGGTGGTGAGCTGCCCCTGCGCATTGTCCCTGGCGACGCCGGCGGCACTGACCGTGGCCACCGGTGCGCTGGCCGCGCGCGGCGTGCTGGTGACGCGCGGCCACGCGATTGAGGCGCTGGCGCGGGCCGATCGTTTCATTTTCGACAAGACCGGCACCCTGACCGTGGGGCGCATGGCGCTTGTCGAAACGATCCCGATGCAAGGCGATGCCGGGCATGCGCTGGCGCTGGCGGCCGCGCTTGAACGCGGCTCCGAGCATCCCATCGCGAAGGCTTTGGCGGCGGGCGCGGCAGCCGCGGGGACGGCAGCGGTCATCGAGGTCGATGGACTGCGCGCGACCACCGGCGCCGGGGTCGAGGGCCTGATCGCGGGCGACCCGTGGCGACTGGGAAGCCGCGAGTTCGTCGCCGGCCT
This sequence comes from Pseudomonadota bacterium, assembly GCA_043826925.1. Taxonomy (GTDB): domain Bacteria; phylum Pseudomonadota; class Gammaproteobacteria; order Burkholderiales; family Rhodocyclaceae; genus Sulfuritalea. The sequence goes on along the minus strand of JBDRPN010000025.1, from coordinate 55,671 downwards.
GCATGGCCGCGAGGTGCCGGCCCCGGTGCAGGCAATAGTTGGCGCTGGCGACACGGTGATCGCGCTGGGAAATGCGTCGGGTTGGCAGGCCTTTTTCCGCCTCAGCGACGGTCTGCGCCCCGAGGCGTCCGCCATGGTGAAGAAACTCTCCGCGGCGGGCATCCGGCTGTCCATCTTCAGCGGCGATGCGGCCGCCGCCGCCGCGCGCATCGGGGCCTTGCTGGGCATCGCGGATGCCCGCGGCGGGCTCTCGCCGGAGGACAAGCATGCGGCCCTCAAGGCGCTGCAGGATGCCGGCGAGACGGTCGCCATGGTCGGCGATGGAGTCAATGACGCCCCCGTGCTGGCGCAGGCGCAGGTGTCGATCGCGATGGGCGGCGGCGCCGATCTGGCGCGGGCCAACGCCGATATTGTGCTGCTCGGCAATGACCTCCAGGCGCTGCCGCACGGGCTGGCGCTGGCGCGGCGCAGCCTGCGCATCGTCAAACAAAACCTGGTGTGGGCCTTCGCCTACAATTTCCTGGCTATCCCGCTGGCCATGGCCGGCTGGGTGACACCCTGGATGGCCGGCATCGGCATGTCCGCCAGTTCGCTGCTGGTGGTGCTCAATGCCTTGCGTTTACAGCGGGAGCAATGATTCGAATGGATATCCTGTATCTGCTGATCCCGCTTTCCCTGGTGCTGGTCTTCGTGATTGCCGCGGTGTTCTGGTGGTCGTTGAAGAGCGGCCAGTTCGAGGATCTCGAAGGGCCCGGCTACCGTCTCCTGATGGACGACGACAAGGCCGATCTGGCGGAGAGCGGCGTTTCAGAGGAGGCCGGCGCCGACGAAAAGCCCAGTGGTCGTCGCGCAAAAGAGCAAACCGTTGACTCAGATCAAAGTGCGGATGTTCGCAAGTAACCATACTCTGCACGGGTTTTATGGTGACGGCTTCGCGCTGTTGCCCAAAGGCTCTCTGTTGGGGTTGGGGGTGCGCGCTGCGCACCCTTTTTTTTCACCCCGGCCATCCCGCCGAGGACGGCAAAGTCTGCGGCTATACTCCAAACTTGTGCCGCGCCGGGAAGCATCGGGCGATCAATTCCAGACTAATCTTATGGCATATTCGGTTTCATGATCCTATCCCGCACCAGCCAGTACGCCATTCAGGCGCTGATCTACATCGCGACCCAGCCGCCTGGGGTTCCCGTTCTCAATCGCACGGTTGCGCAACATCTCAATGTGCCGCCGGCGTATCTGGCGAAGATCATGCAGAATTTGAGCCGGGGAACGCTGCTTCATTCCTTCCGTGGTCGGCAGGGCGGATTCTGCTTGCGCGACGGCTGTGAGAACACCGACCTGATGCAGATACTCACTCTGGTCGAAGGCCCGGGATTGACCGAGAACTGCGTCATCGGACTTAAGATATGCAGCGACGAAACTGCCTGCCCCATGCATGAACAATGGAAGCCGATCAAGACCAGAATTGTCGAACTGCTGCACCAGCAGACGCTGGCAATGCTCGCGACGGCCGTAAAAAGCGGGAAATACAGGCTGACCGAGTTGCCCGACGCCGCCTTTGCGATGCCGCCGACCGCGGGCATCCTTCTGTCGGGCGGGGCGTGACCATGTCCGGCCCCAAGGTTTCTGCAGTCTGTACTTCTACACAACCGGCTTGCGAGCCGATCACTTGCAACAATTGCGGAATCTATCAGCTCTGCCTGCCCTTGGGCCTCAACCAGGCCGACTTGTCGCTGCTGGACAGCATCGTCAAGCGCAAGGAGGTATATAAGCGTGGTCAGGTGCTGTTTCGGCCCGGAGAGCGATTCGATTTTCTGTACGCGATTCGCAGCGGTTCGGTGAAGACCTATGTCAGCACCGACGACGGCCGGGTGCAGATTACCGGCTTTCATATCGCCGGCGAACTGCTGGGTCTAAGCGCGCTGGCGTCGCGACAGTACAGTTCAGAGGCCAAGGCACTCGAAACCATATCTGTGTGCAAGGTCGAAGTAAGCCGTCTGGACGAAATCGCCCGGCAAATACCCTCGATCCATTACCAGATGCTGAGAATCATGAGCGGGCAGATTCGGCACGACGAGGAATTGATGCTGCTGCTCGGCAAACGCAGCGCCGAAGAGCGACTCGCCGAGTATCTGGTCGGCCTTTCCAGGCGCTTTGCCAGCCGCAACTACTCCGGCACGGAATTCCGCTTGAGCATGTCACGTCTCGATATCGGTAATTATCTCGGCATAGCCGAAGAAACCGTCTGTCGAATCCTCGGTCGTTTCCAGGAGGACGGACTTATCACCGCCGATCGCCGGCAGGTTTGCCTGAAGGATCTCAAGCGGCTTGGCGCCCTGGCCCACGTGGCGCTCGCCGCGTAGGGCGTTCGCTGCAGGTCCGTCCTGAATCCTGGCCCGGTTGTTATAGGCGTATTGCTTAAGCACTAAGGTTGACCTGCGTCACCTTCTTCGGCGCCTCTCTGGACAGCGAGGTTGACCCTCGTCAGTAAACTGGGCTGAGTCTATTGATATGCTATAAAAAGATAACAGTATCTTGATATCTTTAGATTAGGAGCTAGTCATGGAAACCCTATTTACTTGGTCGGATGACCTCAGTGTCGGCATCCAGGAGATCGACGAGCAGCACAAGGAACTGGTCAATCTGCTCAACCGCCTCCACGATGCTGTGGTGTCGCATCATGGATCGACTGCGTGCAGCGAAATTCTGAATCAGCTGGCCGAATACACGCGGGTGCATTTCATTGTCGAAGAGAGCCTGATGCGTATCCTTCACTACCCGGAATTCGAGCAGCACAAGGCCGAGCACGAAGCACTGGTCGCGCAGGTCGTGGCTCTGCAACAGAAGCTGGCTGCGGGGCAGGCCACCATCACCTTCGAACTGCTGCATTTTCTCAAGGTCTGGTTGACCAAACATATCGCCGGTAGCGATCGCCGCTATGCGGGCTTCTTCCTCGAAAAAGGCATGTCGCCCGACTGGTCGCATCAAGTGGAACAGACGATGCAGAAGAAATGGTCCTGGAAGTTCTGGTGAGGCGACCGTTATATCCGCTGGGCCGGACTGCTGTCGCTGCGGCTTCCCTGAATTGATGCGCCATGTGGTGTATGCCTGCGGGGTGCGGCGGGGCCACATCGTTTGGCGACGTCAAGTATGCCCATACACCTATAAACCATGTTGATATTATTGTTATTTTTGTTTAAGTCGGATATATTTTGACCTGTATCAAACTACTCTAATATTTCGCGTGTAATCTGCCGAAAAAATACGGATACTGCACCGCATCAAATGCAGCATCGTGACTGATTTCTTTTTGTTAATGTGAGGTGAATCCATCATGCAATCGCAAGCGACTTACAACTACAAAGTCGTGCGCCAGTTCGCTGTGATGACCGTAATCTGGGGCATCGTCGGCATGCTGGTCGGCGTCATCATTGCGGCCCAATTGGTCTGGCCGGAGTTGAATGTGCACGAGTGGTTGAGCTACGGCCGCTTGCGCCCGTTGCACACCAATGCCGTGATTTTTGCTTTTGGCGGCTGCGCGCTGTTTGCCACGTCGTATTTTGCGGTGCAGCGAACCAGTCATGCCCCGCTGTTTGCGCCGGGGTTGGCGGCATTTACGTTCTGGGGATGGCAACTGATCATCGTGCTAGCAGCCGTTTCCCTGCCGTTGGGCATAACCTCCGGCAAGGAATATGCGGAACTCGAATGGCCGATCGACATCCTGATCACCTTGGTCTGGGTGTCCTACGCCGTGGTGTTTTTCGGCACCATCGTCAAGCGCACGGTCTCGCACATCTACGTCGCGAACTGGTTCTTCGGCGGATTCATCCTGACCGTTGCTGTGCTGCACTTGGTGAATAGCGCCGCTGTTCCGGTGACGCTGTTCAAGTCCTACTCCGCCTACGCGGGGGTGCAGGATGCGATGGTGCAGTGGTGGTACGGCCACAACGCAGTGGGCTTCTTCCTTACAGCAGGCTTCCTCGGCATGATGTACTACTTCGTGCCGAAGCAGGCCGGGCGACCTGTGTATTCCTACCGTCTGTCGGTGGTGCACTTCTGGGCCCTGATCTTCACCTACATGTGGGCAGGTCCTCACCACCTGCATTACACGGCCCTGCCCGACTGGACGCAGAGCGTCGGCATGATCTTTTCGCTGATCCTGCTGGCTCCCTCCTGGGGTGGCATGATCAACGGCATCATGACCCTGTCGGGCGCCTGGCACAAACTGCGCGACGATCCGATCCTCAAGTTCATGATCACTTCGCTGTCCTTTTACGGCATGTCGACCTTCGAAGGCCCGATGATGTCGATCAAGACGGTCAATGCACTGTCGCACTACACCGACTGGACCGTGGGTCACGTGCATTCCGGCGCCTTGGGCTGGGTGGCGATGATTTCCATCGGCTCGATCTACTACCTGTTGCCGCGCCTGTTCGGCAAGCCCGAGATGGCCTCGAAGAAGTTGATCGAGGTGCACTTCTGGATTGCCACCATCGGCGTCGTGCTCTACATCGCCTCGATGTGGATCGCCGGCGTGATGCAGGGCCTGATGTGGCGAGCAACGAACGTGGACGGCACGCTGACCTACTCCTTCGTCGAGTCGGTCAAAGCGACCTACCCCTTCTGGACCATACGTCTGCTTGGCGGCCTGCTGTTCCTCTCCGGCATGTTGATCATGGCCTACAACATGTTCCTGACCATGGCTGGTGGCAAGGCGGTAAATGCGCCGGTACTCGCACCCGCAGCGGCCCATTAAGCCTGATTGCACAGATTAAGGAGCTATAAATCATGTTGACGCATGACAAGATTGAACGGAACGTAGGGCTGCTGATCGTCCTCACCATCCTCACCGTGAGTGTGGGTGGCTTGCTCGAAATCGTCCCGCTGTTCTTCCAGAAATCCACGACCACGCCGACCAACGAACTGGTCAAACCCTACAGTCCCGTGCGCCTGTCGGGACGCGACATCTACATTCGCGAAGGCTGCTACAACTGCCACTCGCAGATGATTCGTCCGTTCCGTGCCGAGACCGAGCGCTATGGTCATTATTCGGTGGCCGGCGAGTTCGTCTATGACCATCCGTTTCAGTGGGGCTCCAAGCGCACCGGCCCGGATCTGGCCCGGGTCGGCGGTCGCTATTCGGACCAATGGCATCGCACTCATCTGTTGAACCCGCGTGATGTCGTGCCCGAGTCGAACATGCCGGCCTATTACTGGCTGGATCGTCCGCTCAAGGACGATGCCATCGAGGCCAAGATGAAGGCGTTGCGCGCCGTCGGAGTGCCCTATACCGACGCCGAAATCGCCGGCGCGAAAAAGGCCATCGAGGGCGTGACCGAACTCGACGCATTGATCGCTTACCTGCAAGGCATGGGCACCGCGCTCAAGCAAACAAGGTAAGCAAATGGACATCAACGACCTGCGGTCCCTCTTCACGGTGTTGGCGTTCGTCGCCTTTATCGGCATCGTGTGGTGGGCGTACTCGGATAGGCGCAAGAAGACGTACGACGAAGCGGCGATGCTGCCGCTCGACGACGACAGCCCGTTCGTGCCACAGGTTCCGGAGAATCAGGAAAGGAAATCATCATGAGTGATTTTGTCAGCGGCTTCTGGAATATTTATGTAGTGAGCATTGTGCTCGTCAGCGTCATCGGTTGTGGCGTCTTCCTCTGGTCGCAAAGTACCGCCACGCATGCCGAAGGCGCGACAACCGGTCACGTCTGGGACGAGGATTTGCAGGAGTTCAGCAACCCGCTGCCCAGTTGGTGGCGCTGGCTGTTCTACATCACCATCTTCTTCTCGCTGTTCTATCTGGCGATGTATCCGGGTCTCGGCAACTATCAGGGCCAGTTCAAATGGTCTTCCGCCGGCCAGTATGACGGGGAAATGAAGAAGGCCGACGATCAGTACGGGCCGATCTTCAAGAAGTTCCAGAGTCAGGATGTCCAGGCCGTTGCGGTCAACAGCGAGGCAAAGGAAATGGGCCAGCGCCTGTTCCTGACCTACTGTTCGCAGTGCCACGGTTCGGATGCCAAAGGTGCTCGCGGCTTCCCCAATCTGGCCGATGGCGACTGGCTGTTTGGCGGTACGCCGGAGCAGATCAAGGAGTCGATCACCAAGGGGCGCGACGCCATGATGCCGGCCAAGGGAGTCAAACCGGACCTGAACGCTGACCAGATCAAGGATCTTGCCAGCTATGTGCGCTCCCTGTCCGGGTTGGCTTCCGATTCGATTCGCGCCCAGCGTGGCAAGGAACTGTTTGCTCCCGCTTGCTCCGCCTGCCACGGCCCTGACGGCAAGGGCATGGTCGGCGTGGCACCGAACCTGGCGGACAAGGTCTGGCTCTACGGCAGTTCCGAGGAAACCATCACCGAGACTATTACCAAGGGCCGCACCAATCGCATGCCCTCCTTCGGCGAATTTCTCGGCGATGCCAAGGTGCATCTGCTGACCGCTTATGTCTATGGACTTGGTGGCGGCGTCAAGGGTGCTGCCCCGGTTCCTGCGCCGGCCGCTCCCGCCGAAGCGATGCCAGCGGAAAGGAAGTAAATTTAGCTAAAATCCCCGGTGCCGAGTCAATCGGCGCCGGGGAATTTTCGCTAATGTTCATCAGAATATCGTAATACGATAATCATGGTCTCGATCACCACCAAGCAGTTGCCGGAGGGCAAGCCCAACTTCGTCGAGGAAAGCCTCTACGAAGTTCACAAGAAGGTACACCCGCGCGCGGTCAGCGGAAACTTCGCCTCGTGGCGCTGGGCTTTGGTCTGGATTACCCAGTTGGTGTACTACGGCTTGTGCTGGCTGCCGTGGAATGGCCGGCAAGCTGTATTGTTCAATCTGGTCGAGCGCAAGTTCTACATTTTTGGCCTGGTTTTCTGGCCGCAGGATGTAATTTTTCTTTCCGTCCTGCTGATTATTTCCGCCTATTCGCTGTTCCTGTTTACCGCGGTGGGAGGACGGCTGTGGTGCGGCTATGCCTGCCCGCAGACGGTGTACACGGAAATATTCACCTGGATCGAGCAGAAGATCGAGGGCGAGCGCAACGCACGAATCAAGCTCGATGCGGCGCCCATGAGCGCACGCAAGCTGTGGCTGCGCAGCGCCAAATACGCTTCCTGGGCGCTCCTGGCATTGTGGACCGGCTTCACCTTCGTCGGCTACTTCACCCCGATCAAATCCCTCTGGGATTCGGTATGGAGTTTTTCGCTGGGCCCATGGGAAACCTTCTGGATGTTTTTCTATGGCGCATTTACCTACTTGTTTGCCGGCCATATGCGCGAACAGGTCTGCAAGCACATGTGCCCCTATGCCCGCTTTCAGGGTGTCATGTTCGATCCCGATACGCTGACCATCACCTACGATACCGAACGCGGCGAGCCTCGCGGTGCACGCAGGAAAGGGCTTGATCCACGATCGATCGCCAAGGGCGAGTGCGTCGATTGCGGCATCTGCGTGCAGGTCTGTCCCACGGGCATCGACATCCGCGACGGCCTGCAATACGAATGCATCGGCTGTGCTGCGTGCATCGATGCCTGCGATCAGGTGATGGAAAAAATGGATTATCCGAAGGGCCTGATCCGATATTCCACCGAACATGCAATCGAGGCGCATTGGGGCTGGAAAGAGATCCTCGGTCACGTGGTGCGGCCCCGTGTGATGATTTATTCGGCGATTCTCGGCGCGATCTGCGTGGCCTTTGTCTGGGGCATCGCGAACAAGGCAAGCCTGCGTGTAGACGTGATTCGCGACCGCGCGACGTTGGCGCGCGAGGTGGAGGGCGGTCTGGTGGAGAATATTTATCGGCTGCACGTGATCAATGTTTCCGAAACCCCGCACCGCTATGCTATCAGGGTAACGGGGCTGGCCGGTATCGACCTGATTGGCGATCGCATCGTGGAAGTCCCGGCCGCCGCGGCCAGAACGCTCACCGTACAGGTACGGGTGCCGCCGGAGTCCGGCAAGAAAGGCTCGAACCAGATATTCTTCGACGTCAAGTCGCTGGCCGACGAGAAGGTGGCGGTGCATGAAAAGGCCAGCTTCCTGCAACCATGAGGGAAAAAAGCATGCATAACGCCGTCGTACGACCCTGGTACCGCGAACCCTGGCCATGGATCCTGGCTACGGGGCCGTTTATCGTTGTCGTCGCCGGGATTTACACGGCATGGCTTGCCGTCACGAGTAACGATGGACTGGTAACCGATGACTATTACAGGAAGGGCCTTGCCGCCAACCAGACCATCGCGCGCAGCGAACAGGCCGCCAAGATCGGCCTCGCCGCCGGTGTCCGTGTCACCGCCGATACTTTGTCGGTGCGGCTCCGGGCGAGCGATAAGAATTTCGTTCTGCCACCGACCCTGGCCGTAACAATTTCGCATCCGACCCGAGCCGGTCTGGATCAGTCGCGCGTGCTGGTGCGTGATGGCGAGATCTATTCGGGCGAAGTGCGCCTGCCGGCCGCCGGACATTGGCTGGTGTTGCTTGAGGACGAGCGCAAGATCTGGCGACTGATGGGGAACATGGTACTTCCCGCCAATGGCGAAACCCTAATCGGCAGTTCCTCGACAGCGGCAACGCCGGCGGACATCCGGAACTAATTCTTTTCAATGCAGGGAGGCAGCGTTATGGAAGCCTGGAAACTCTTGCTCGGTAGTGACATTGGCTTGCTCAGTCTGTTTACGATAGGCTTCGTCGTAGTTATGGCGTTCTTCATGATTGGTTTTTATAAGAAGAAAGCAGAGGAGGACGCGCGTAACGCAAAGTAGGCGGTTTCCCCAAACCGAAGGAGAGCAAAATGCTGAGGATCTTATGGGTGCTATGGCCCTCGTTTGTCGTCGCCGGAATCGCCGAGGGCATTTTCTTCACCGTAGTCGACCCCCAGGAGCTATATCTATTTGGACAAGCGGTGGAGTTCTCGAAAATTGCGACTTATTCGATAGGCTTCTTCGGCTTCTGGGCAGTTTGTGCTGCGTCCAGCATGATGACCTGTCTCTTGCAGATCAGCGCCAGGGAGGTCAACAAAGGCATTGGTGCCCACGGCGGCACCGAAGGCTTGTCTTGAGATAAGGTCCCCGCAAAAGCTGCAGAGCAGCTTGATGCGCGGCCTTGCTTACTTTCTGGCCGGACCCACGCCTATGGGGGCCGGAGCAAGATTGACGATGCGTGAGAATAAATCGCGACACTCGTGATCGACGTCGGCGTCGAAGCGCGGGTCGCCGTTTTCACTGAATGCCGCGCCGATTTCCACCCAATCTTTCGGTGTGAGATGTTTTTTGGCCAGGGGAATCAGTGTGCTTTCCTCGACAGCCATGTGCCTCATAATTTCTTCGGCAAATGTTTCCACTGCTACCGAAAACCTTTCCAGTCCGTCGGGCGATCCGGCCTCGAAATGGCCCAAGGCGAGTTCCAGGCTGCGAATGTGTCCAGCGCCATCGAAGTGCTGCTGTTCCAGATGCGCGATCACCTCGTCGGCCTCATCGGTGCGTTCGCGTAGCCTGGCAAACAGGTAGGCATTTTCCTTGGGGTGGTGCAGTTTCTCGGGGAACTCCTCAAGATAAAAAATCATCGCCCATAGCAGCCTGAAGTCAGGCGCCGCCTGCCGCTCGCGCATTTCGCGGATCAGGTATCGCAGCCCGTGCACCACGGCTGCCAGCGACCGGTGCTCGTCGCAGATGATCGCCAGAGCCGAGTTCAGCATGATCTTCGCGTTGCAGGCTAACGATCAACGATAGACCAGCACCGGAATTTTCGAGTGCGTCAATACCTTCTGCGTCTCCGAGCCGAGCAGGAGTCCGCTGATGCCGCGTCGTCCGTGCGATGCCATGAAAATCAGGTCGGCCCCCGCGTCCTCGGCCGCGGCGATGATCGCCTCATAAGGAATGTCGCTGACGGAACTGATCGAAGCGCAGCTAACACCTTCGGCTTTGGCGGCGGCCTCGTGGGCGGCCAGAATCTCCTTGGCCTGCTGTTCCGCCATTTCCGCGAACTTGTCCGGCGTGGTGGGGTCGATCAGGGCACCTTCACCATAGAAAGCTACCGGGTAATCGGGCTTGGCGAAGAAAAAGGTAACCTTCGCCCCGGTTTCCTTGGCAAAGGCTATCGCACGTGTCGCTGTGTCGGATGACAACTGCGATCCGTCGGATGGAACGAGTATGTGCTTGAACATGGAATGTGATCCTCAGTGTTTGAACCATCGTAGCGTACTAAAGAAGGGCAGCGTTGATCAAGATCAACAGCAACCCGAACTATACGCGCCCGGCATCGGGCAGAATACCAGTAAGGCGGTTGCAGGAGATTGCGCGGCCCCGTGTGAAGTGGAAGGAATGGTCATGAGCACGATGAAGCAGTCCAAAACCCCCGCAACTCCCCAGGCCGCGTGGCGTGCGGTCAATGAGGCCGTTGAGGCCAAGATCGATCCGATCGGGATCGCAACCCCTCTGATACACGCACAACTTGCGTGGTTGTCCCATCCACAGGAAATGTCCGAGGCGTTGGCAGGCTTCGCCAGCAAATTGTGGGAATTGCAGACGCATTCCTGGCACCGGGCACTGGGCATGCCGAGCAAGGACGTCGTATCGCCGAATCCCGACGATACGCGCTTCGCCGATCCGATCTGGAGCGACTCGGCAAGCTGGGATATTGTCAAGGAGTGGTACCTGATGATCACCCGTCAGGTGCAGGACATGCTCTATGACACGCCGGGCCTATCCAGCCGCGACCGCCGCAGAGCGGCGTTTTGGTGGCGCAAGTGGCTCAACGCCGCGGCACCCACAAATTTCTTGGCCACCAACCCGGCGGCCATGCAAAAAGCCATGGAGACGCGCGGCGAAAGTCTGCTGAAGGGATTCAACAATTTTCTGACGGATTTTCAGGCTGGTGACGTTCAGATGGCGCGACCGACGGATTTCGTGGTCGGCAAGGATTTGGCCACCACGCCTGGCAAGGTCGTATTCCGCAATCGTCTGCTTGAGGTTCTGCATTACACGCCGACGAGAGACAAAGTGTACGAAACGCCTGTCGTCATCGTTACGCCATGGATAAACAAATACTACGTTCTCGACCTCAATCCCAGGAGGAGCATGGTGAAGTTCCTGGTCGACCAGGGATTCGACGTTTATATCACCAGCTGGAAAAATCCTACGGCGGACATGCGTGATGTGACGTTCGATGATTATCTGCTGGACGGCATAGGGCAGATCATCAAAACGGCGCGCGGCATTTCCGGCGCGGCCAAGGTGCATGCCGTCGGCTACTGCATAGGCGGTGCTGCATTGGCGAGTTGGTTGGCCTGGGCCAACGCGCGTTATGAAGCGCAGGAGGTGCCGGTGGCTACCGCGACGCTGCTGACCACGCTGGTGGATTATCACAAGCCGGGCGACATCGAGGTGTTTCTCGACGAGAGCAGCATCAAGTGGCTGGAAAAGTCCATGGCGGAAAAGGGTTATCTCGACGGCAAGGAAATGGCATCCGCGTTTCGACTCTTGCGGTCGAACAGCCTGGTCTGGCATTACGTGGTGCGTGGCTACCTGTTCGGCGAGGCCCCGCCGCCTTTCGATGTGCTGTTCTGGAACATGGATGCGACCCGCATGCCGGCGGCGATGCACAGTTGGTATTTGCGCAACTTCTATCTGGAGAACCTGTTGATCAAGAAGGATGCGCTGCACCTGGCAGGCGAGAACATCGATCTCGGGCGGATCTCGCAGCCGCTCTATGCCGTATCGGCCGAGGATGATCACATCGCTCCATGGCGGCAGACCTTCCGCATCAACAACTTCGTTGCTGGTTCGCGCCGCTATGTGCTGTCCAGTTCGGGACACATCCTCGGTATCGTGAATCCAGTGGTGAATCCGCCAAAGCGCGATTACCGGGTGGGTTTGGTTGAAAGGCACGATACGCCGGACGACTGGTACGAGCGGGCGGAGCGCCATCATGGCAGTTGGTGGGAGGACTGGATGGCCTGGCTGAAGCCACAGTCGGGCCGCCTGGTGGCGGCTCCGGCTGTCGCGACACAGAAGTTCCCGGCACTGGCGGACGCACCCGGGACCTATGTAATCGAGCCTTGAACCGGGCCCTATGCACGAGGTATCGCGATGCGGAGTCTGGTAGACCGAGTATCCCGAATTATTGTCGGGGTATTGAAATCCTGAATGTGCTCTTGATTGCGGTCAATGTCTCACGCTAGGGCAACACCCAGAATCTGTCTCAGTTCATTCGGAGTTTGCCACCATGTCGATCACTGACCCGCTCTTCCAGCATCACAAACATTGCGACAAGATATTTGCTGACGCGGAGGATGCCTGCGCGAATGGCGATTGGGCGGCTGGCGAGCAGGCCTTCACGCTTCTGCGCGACCAGCTCGAAACGCATTTCACCAGCGAGGAGGAGCTTTTGTTCCCCGCCTTTGAGGAAGCGACCGGAATGACTTCAGGCCCGACCGAAGTCATGCGCGGCGAACATCGCCAGATGCGCGACCTTCTGGCGCAGATGCAGGACGCCGTCGCTTCCCGCGACGGCGATGCCTTCGGTGGAGCTGCCGAGACGCTGCTCATTCTTATGCAGCAGCACAACATGAAGGAAGAAAACATCCTGTATCCAATGTGCGACAACGCCCTGGGTGCGTCTGACGTCGGTGCTTCGCTGGTGGAGCGTCTGAACGCGTCATGACTACGGTAATCGATGGCCGCGAACTGCAGCCTCCGGAGCCGATGGAGCGCACTCTGGAGGCTCTGGACAAGCTCGCCGAAGGCGACGATGTGCTGCTTCTCCTGTATTGCCAGCCTCATCCGCTGTTCAACATTTTGAGAAACAGCGGCTATGCCTGGAACGAGGAAGTTCAGCCCGACGGAACGCGCGAGATCCGGATTCGTAGAGCTCCGGGCTGAGCGCCGCTGATCGGATGCACGCCAGCCTTTCTTTCGATCAGGCGCCTCCCATATCGGTGCCCTACCGCTTCTTCATAGCGGCGCCGTGGTTCGGCGTGGTGGCCGGGCTTCTGCTGGCGCTGTCCGGTGACGCAGCCCTGGCCTCGCGGTGGACGCCGGAGGCCTTGGCGCTGACGCATCTGGTCGGGGTCGGCTTCATGCTCCAGGCAATGTGTGGGGCGCTGTTCCAGTTCATTCCGGTTGCCGTCGGCGGCAATGTCTGGCGCCCGAAACTGGTCGCCAATATCGTGCAACCGATGCTGCTGTTGGCCACGCTGCTGTTGGTCGCGGGTTTGCTGTTCAGCCGTCCGGTGTTTCTATCCTTCGCGGTTCCCCTGTTCCTGCTGTCATTGGGGGGCTTCGTCGCGGTGGTCGCGCTGGCACTGTGGCAAACACCCGCAACCGGCATGACTTTATGGTCGATGCGCATGGCGATCGGCGCGCTGGCAGTTACCGTGTTGCTCGGTTCGCTGCTGGCGGAGGCGCTGGCGCATGGCCTCGCACTGCCGATCATCGATTTGACCAATGTGCATCTGGCGTGGGGCCTCGGCGGCTGGGCGCTGATGTTGCTGGCGGGTGTGTCCTACCATGTGGTGCCGATGTTCCAGCTGACGCGGCCCTATCCGCTGTGGTTCACCCACTGGTTTGGGCCGGTCCTGCTGCTCTTGGTAATCGCCTGGTCCTCGCGGCTGTTGCTCGACGAAGCGTGGTGGACGCTGGCGATCGCACTACCCCTGCTGACCATCCTGTCCGTCTATGCCGGCATGACCCTGTGGCTGCAGTACACCCGCCGCAGGAAAGTCCATGATGCGACATCGATGTACTTTCGCGTGGCGATGCTTGCGCTACTGGCTTTCGCCGTTTCCGGTGCGGCGTTTCTGTCCTACCCGGAATTCGGTAACGATCCCCGTGCCGATGTTTGGTTGGGAATGCTGGCTTTCGCCGGAGTCTTCGTTTCCGCCATCACGGGCATGATGTACAAGATCGCGCCTTTCCTCAACTGGTTGCACCTGCAGCGGCTGGGCGCCCCGATGAACGCGGTGCCCAACATGAAGAAGATGATTCCGGCCGAGGCCATGACCGGCCAGTTGCGCCTGCATGTGCTCGCAGTGCTATTGCTGCTGGTCGCGGTCTGGCAACCCGGCTTGGCCCGGTTGGCCGGCATAGCCTTTGCGGCCTCGTGCGCCTGGTTGGGCTGGAATCTGATCGGAGCTGCCAGGCGCTACCGGAGCTTCAGAGATCAAATTCGCGAAGTCGCTTTACGTCGTTGATGGTGATTTGCTTGCCGCTGACGTTGATCAAACCGTTGCTTGAGAGATCGTGAAAAATTCGCGAAAGAGTTTCCGGCGTCAGATTCAGCCGCGAGGCAATCACCTGTTTCGAGGTCGGCAGCGAAATGTCGAAGGAACCATTGCCGGATTCACTCTGCGGACACTGTTGCAACAGATAGCCGACCACGCGCTGCGCGGAGGACCGCAGGGAATATGTTTCGACGTCCTGCACCAGCGAATGCAGTCGCATAGAGAGTCCCGCCAGCATGCGGCGGGCGAACAGCGGATCGTTTTCCAGGAGTTCGAATACCGGCCCGCTGGCAATGTGGAGCAGCAGGCTGTCCACCAGGCCTTCGGCAAATACCGGGCAGGGGCGATTAAGGAACATGATCGCTTCGCCGAAACTCTGGCGCGGCCCCACAATCTGCATCACCTTTTCGTTGCCTTGCGACGAAGGAAAGGCCAGTTTGATCTGGCCGAACACGACCACAAAAAATCCCTTTGCCGGGTCGCCTTTCTGGAACAGCATTTCACCCTTTGCGAGTCGTCGCTCGCGACACGCTGTTTCGAGTGCGGCGATCTGCTCCGGGGCAAGTTCCTGGAACAGCGGCAGGCGGGAAAGTATCTGGGGGATGTCGAGCTTAGTTTCGTGCATGGTTTCGTGCATGCTTTCGTGCAAAGGAATACTCGTCGTTTATCAATGGAACCATACCACGCATCGCCCCGGTGTCGACAATCATGATGCGGTGGTCGGTATTCATCGCCGCACCGCACCGCGTGATGTTCCTCTCGGGAACGGTGCAGGCCTTGGCGGTAATGGCGTTCTGGTCGCTGGATGTCGGTGCGCATTATGCCGGACTCTGGCCGGCGCCGGCGTGGCCCTTGTTGGCCCATTTCCCCGCCTATCTACTGCACGCGATATTGACCGCCTGCGGCGTTTTTCCGCTGTTCATTTTCGGTTTCATTCTGACCGCCGGACCACGCTGGCAGGGCAGCGGCGATTTGCCGCAGCGGGATTTTGTCCCGGCTTTCCTGCTGCTGGCCAGCGGCTGGCTGGTGGTCTGGGCGGCCTTGATGCTGCCGGGATTGCTGGTGGTGGGGCTGGCGTCGGCACTGGGTGGCTGGGTCGCGGTGGCCTTGACGCTGACGCGGATTGCACGCTTGCGGACGACCGAGCGCGAGCACATTTTCTATGTTGCACTTGCCGCCTGGCTTGGCGCGGCTGGGCTGGCAGCTTTCCTGGGGTTTGCCGCGGGTGGCGCGATCCTTTGGGCGCGTCTGGCGATTTCGCTGGTTGTCTGGGGGTTCCTATTTCCGGTTTTCCTCACCGTGGCGCACCGCATGCTGCCTTTCTTCACCAGTGCAATGGTGCGGCCTTATGTGCTGCACCGCCCGGCGTGGGCACTGCGCGTCCTGCTGGGAACCAGCGTGGCGCACGGGACACTGGCCATGCTCGATCGACCGCAATGGCTTTGGCTGGCTGACCTGCCGGCGATGCTTGCCGCAGGTCGCTTGAGCTGGCTATGGTGGAACCGTGCGGCAATCGATAACCGCATGCTGGCTGTCCTGCATGTCGCCTTTGCCTGGGTGGCCCCGGCATTTGCCTTGTTTGCGATGCAGAGCCTGTTGTGGACCACGATGCCCGGCCTGCTCGGACAGGCTCCGCTGCACGCGCTGACCCTGGGGTTCTTTGCCTCGATGCTGCTTGGCATGGCATCGCGGGTAACGCTGGGACATTCCGGCCAGCCGGTGGCGGCCGACCGGGTGATGTGGACTGCCTTCTGCATCATGCAGGGCGCGGCAATATTGCGCGTCGCCAGCGAACTGCCGGAACTGCCCGGCGCGCACGTCCTGATGTGGTTGTCGTCGGTGCTCTGGCTCGGGGCTTTCGCACTTTGGGCCGGACGCTATGCGCCGGCCTTCTGGCGTTCGCGTTCCGACGGCAGATCGGGATAGCAATCATGTACATCCTGGTCAAGTACGTACATGTCATCAGCGTGGCCCTGAGTCTGACCGGCTTTTTCTTGCGTGGCGTATTGATGATTCGCGATTCGCCGCTGCTGGCAGCGCGCTGGGTCAGGGTCTTGCCCCATATCAACGACACGCTGCTGCTGGTCGCTGCGCTGACTTTGGCGGCAATGTCCGGCCAGTATCCCTTCGTCGTCGACTGGGTCACGGCGAAGGTGCTGGGCGTGATCGCCTACATAATCCTCGGCATCCTGGCGCTGCGGGAGGCGAGCACGCGGTGGATGCGCGTCATTTGCTGGCTGGCCTCGATGGCTGTTTTCGGCTGGATCGTCTCGGTGGCGCTGACGCGCCAGCCGCTGGGCTTTCTGGCGGCTATGGCCTAGCCGAGGCGACCGTCGGGTGGCGCCAGCAGGGTCTTGAGGCGGGGAATGTCCAGAATCCGGATATGCTTTTGTTGCACCGAAATCAGGCCTTCGTCCTGAAATCTGGAAAAGGCACGGCTCACGGTTTCGAGCTTGAGGCCAAGATAGGAGCCTATTTCCTCACGCGTCATGCGCAAATGGAACTCTGCCGGCGAATAGCCGCGAGCGTTGAAGCGCTGCGAAAGATTCAGCAGGAAGGCCGCCAGGCGTTCCTCCGCGCGCATTGTTCCCAGCAGCATCATGACGCCGTGGTCGCGTACGATCTCGCGGCTCATGACCTTGTGCAGATGATGCTGCAGTGAATGAATTTCGCTGGACAGCATTTCCAGTTCGGTGAACGGGATCAGGCAGACCTCGCTGTCTTCCAGGGCCACGGCATTGCAGGTGTGCACTTCGGTGCTGATGCCGTCCATGCCAAGAATCTCGCCGGCCATCTGGAAGCCCGTCACCTGGTCGCGACCGTCTTCGGTCAGTACGTCGGTCTTGAAGAATCCGGCCTTGACCGCAAAAATGGATTCGAAGGCTTCGCCGGCACGGTACAGGTGCTGGCCACGCTTCAACTTGCGCCCACCGCCGATCAGATTGTCAAGGCGGGCCATGTCTTCATCCGACAGGCCGAACGGCAGACACAATTCGCGCAGGTTGCACTGCGAACAGGCGACCTTGAGCCCTGGAGTGATCAGCGGGACTACATTGTGTTTGACGTTTGCATGCACGCTTGTCGCGCTACCGGTTTAAGGGTAGCCCTTTGATATTTATCAATGCAACTTATTCGTGATTGCGGCATCGTATAGACTTGCGGTGGATGTACCACCCTTGCCTCAATCTCGTACCTTTAGCCAATGGATTATCAGGAACTCATTTTTGACCCGGAAGTCATTCGGCGTTTCGACGTAAATGGCCCGCGATATACCTCGTATCCGACTGCCGACCGATTCGTTGAGGCCTTTGGCGCCGACGATTACGTGCGCTGGCTGGGCAGGAGAACGGTGGGTGGCATAGGTCGACCTTTATCATTATACGTCCACATCCCATTCTGCAACACGATCTGCTACTACTGCGCCTGCAACAAGATCATCACCAAGGATCATGGGCGTTCCGCCAAGTACATCAAGTACCTGGGCAAGGAAATCGCCATGCAGGAAGCTGCTCTGGAAGGTAGCCGCGACGTGGTTCAACTGCATTTCGGCGGCGGTACGCCGACCTTCCTCAGCAACGACGAAATGCGCCGGCTGATGGATATCATCCGCAAGCATTTCCGTCTGCTGCCCGGTGGCGAATACTCGATCGAAGTCGACCCGCGCAAGGTCGATCGCGAAACTGTGAAGTTGCTCGGCGAACTTGGCTTCAACCGCATGAGCGTCGGCGTCCAGGATTTTTCGCCCGAAGTTCAGGTCGCCGTGAATCGCGTGCAAAGCCTCGAAGAAACCAAGCTGGTGATCGATTCGGCGCGCGAGTTCGGCTTCAAGGGAATCTCGGTCGACCTGATCTACGGCCTGCCCAAGCAGAACGTGATCAGCTTCAACCATACGTTGGACGAGGTGCTCAAGCTCGATCCGGATCGTCTGTCGATCTACAACTATGCGCACCTGCCGAGCCTGGCCAAGCCGCAGCGGCGCATCAACGAAGCCGATCTGCCCTCGCCCGATGCGCGCCTGCAGATCCTGCAACTGGCGATCCGCCGCTTGACCGAGGCGGGCTACGTCTTCATCGGCATGGACCACTTCGCCAAGCCGAACGACGAACTTGCCGTGGCCCAGCGCCAGGGCCGGCTGCATCGCAATTTCCAGGGTTACTCGACCCATGCCGAAGCCGACCTGATGGCCTTCGGCGTGTCCGCGATCGGCAAGGTCGGACCGAGCTACTGTCAGAACGTGCGCACGCTCGACGAGTACTACGACAGACTCGACCAGGGTGTGCTGCCGATCTTCCGCGGCATTGAACTCAATGCCGACGACCTCTTGCGCCGCAGCATCATCCAGGCGCTGATGTGTCACTTCGAGCTTTCGATCGAATCCATCGAAATCGCCCATCTGATCGACTTCAAGTCGTATTTCGCGGAAGAACTGGCGGATTTGCGCGAAATGGAAAAGGGCGGCCTGCTGACCATCGACGACCAGTGGATCAGCGTCCAGCCGCGCGGCCGCCTGTTGGTGCGTGGCATCGCCATGGCCTTCGACCGTTATCTGCGCACCGACCGCGAACGCGTTCGCTATTCCAAAGTCATCTAAGCCGCTGCGGTGCCCGACAGCGGTTTTCTCGCGGTATTCCTGATCGGCCTGCTGGGCGGGGTGCACTGCGCCGGCATGTGCGGCGGCATCGTCTCCGCGCTCACGCTGCAAGTGCCGGGCAAGCCGGGCGCTGCGGGCCCGGCATGGACCATCCACCTCGCCTACAACCTCGGCCGTATCAGTAGCTATGTCCTGGCCGGCGCCCTGATGGGTGCGCTGGGGAGTCTCGGTCTGCTGCTCAACAACGTCTTGCCGGTGCAACTGACCCTGTATGTCGCCGCCAACCTGATGATGATCGCGCTCGGCCTCTACCTGACCGGCATAACCGGCACGCTGGCGTTCACAGAACGTGCCGGACAGTGGCTGTGGCGGCGCATCCAACCCGCCACCAAGCGCTTCCTGCCGGTGCGCGGACCGGCGCAGGCGTTTCCGCTCGGCCTGCTCTGGGGCTGGCTGCCCTGCGGCCTGGTCTATAGCGTGCTGGCGATGGCCCTGCTGACCGGCAGCGCAGTGCGCGGCGCGACAACGCTGCTGGCCTTCGGCTTGGGCACCCTGCCCAACCTCATGCTCGCCGGACTCTTGCTGGCGCGCTTTCGCAGCGTGATGCAAGGACGTGCGCTGCGACTGGGGTCCGGCCTGCTGGTGCTGGGTTTCGGCGTGTATGGACTGATCAACGCGGCGACCCTGGGCGGCAAACTCTGGCAGGGAGTGGTCGGTCAGGTTTGAAGAGTTGGCGCTGGCGCTACGGCGACAGTGCTTGGTTTCAAGGCGTCAGCGCCATACGGATGATCGGACAGGGCATCTCCTGACCGCCGCATTCGCACTCGCGCACCAGATGACGCAGGGCGTCGGCGACTTTGGCCAATTGCTCGATGCGGGTCTCGATGCTGCGGATCTTCTCGCTGGCCAGACTGCGCGCAAGCCGGTGGTCGCGGGTATCGTTGAGCGTCATCAGCTCGGCGATTTCCTCCAGCGTGAAGCCGACGCCCTGGGCACGCTTGATGAAGTTCAGGCGCTCCAGGTGCAGCGTGTCGTAGCGCCGATAGCCGGAGACGGCGGGCGGCTCGGCGAGCAGTCCGCGGCGCTGGTAGTAGCGCACCGTCTCGACGCCGACCCCGGCGTTTTTCGCCAGTTTGCCGATCGTGAACGTCTGTTCTGAAATTTTCATTGAAAATCCCTTGACTCCGTACCAAGGTACAGAGTTTAGACTTGCTGCCAAGGAACTTCCAGCCGCAAAGCGGCCTGACTGGAGAGATGGCGATGAACGCAGCCACTGACAAGGAAATTGACGCGCTGGAGCTGCCGTTGGCCGGCATGACCTGTGCCGCCTGCGCCATGCGCATCGAGAAGCAGTTGAACAAATTGCCGGGCGTCGAAGCGACGGTGAACTTCGCCACCGAGCGGGCGACTGTGCGCTATGCGACTGCCGACACCAGCGCGGCGAAGTTGGTCGAGACCATACGCAAGACCGGCTTCGAAGTGCCGCCGGCGACCGTCGAGCTCGCCATCGGCGGCATGACCTGTGCGGCCTGCGCGGCGCGCATCGAGAAGCAGTTGAACAAGTTGCCGGGCGTCGAGGCGACCGTGAATTTCGCCAGCGAAAAAGCCCATGTGCGCTACGTGCCGGGCCTGGCCGATGCCGAGCGGCTGGTGGCGACGGTGCTCAAGACCGGTTACACGGCGACTGTCTCCGATAACGATACGCGGGCCGAGGAGAAGGCGCGCAAGCTCGCCGTGTATCACGAGGAACTGCGCCGTTTCTGGATTTCCGCCGCGCTGACCCTGCCGCTGGTGGCACAGATGATTTTCATGTTCGGCTCCGGCGTCCATGACGATGTGCTGCCGCGCTGGTTGCAACTGCTGCTGGCAACACCCGTGCAGTTCTGGATCGGCTGGCGCTTCTATGTCGGCGGCTTCAACGCACTGCGCGGCGGCGCCGGCAACATGGATGTGCTGGTGGCACTGGGCACGAGCATGGCCTGGGCCTACAGCCTGGTCGTCACGCTGTGGAACCTGCACCATCAGCATGTGTATTTCGAGGCCTCGGCGACGGTGATCACGCTGGTGCTGCTGGGCAAGATCCTCGAAGCGCGGGCCAAGGCCAAGACCTCGGCCGCGATCGAGGCGCTGGCCAAACTGCAGCCGCAGACCGCGCGCATTGAACGAAATGGCGAACTGGTCGACGTGGCGGTGGCGACGCTGATTCCGGGCGATGTTTTCGTGGTCCGTTTCGGTGAAGCGATGCCGGTCGACGGCGAGGTGATTGAGGGCGCATCCTCGGCCAACGAAGCCATGCTGACCGGCGAGAGCCTGCCGGTGACCAAAGCCGCGGGCGACCGCGTCTTCGCCGCGACGATCAACGGCGACGGCCTGTTGCGCTGCCGCGCCACGGGTGTCGGCAGCCACACGCTGCTGGCCGGCATCATCCGACTGGTCGAGGAGGCACAGGGGTCGAAAGCGCCGGTGCAGCGCCTGGCCGACAAGGTGTCGGCGATCTTCGTGCCGGTCGTGGTGGCGATTGCGCTGCTGACTTTCGTGGGCTGGTGGGCGCTGGCCGGTGACTTCACCCAGGCCTTGGTGAATGCCGTGGCGGTGCTGGTGATTGCCTGTCCCTGCGCGCTGGGGCTGGCGACGCCGACCGCGATCATGGTCGGCACCGGCCAGGGCGCCAAAGCCGGCGTGCTGATCCGCAATGCGGTGGCGCTGGAACTGGCGGAAAAGCTGCAGGTGCTGGTGGTGGACAAGACCGGCACGCTGACCGAGGGGCGGCCCGTGGTGACCGATGTGGTGAAAGTTGGCGCTGGCGACGCGGCAGTTTTGCTGCAACTCGCAGCGAGCCTCGAACAGGGTTCGACGCATCCGTTGGCGGCCGCGATCGTGGCGCGGGCCAAGGCGGATGGACTGTCTCTGGCGACGCCGCGGAACGTCGTGACGACAGCCGGTCGAGGCCTGCAGGGCGAAGTCGACGGCCGTCGCGTGCAGCTCGGTTCCGTGACGTGGATGAAGGAGCAGGGCCGGTCGGCGCCGCAGGCGGATCAACTGGCAAAGGCCGGCCGCAGCGTCGTCGCGGTGGTGGCCGACGACATACTGCTCGGCTTCATCGGCATCGCCGATCCGCTGCGCGCCACCTCGCGCGCCGCGGTGGCGCGCCTCAACCGGCTCGGCATCGAGGTGGTGATGCTGACCGGCGACAATGCCGGCACGGCCGGCGCTGTGGCGCAGGAGGCCGGCATCGAGCATTTCGAGGCCGAGGTGCTGCCCGGCGACAAGGCGGCAGCGGTGAACAAGCTCAAGGGTGCCGGCCGGCTGGTCGGCATGGCCGGCGACGGCATCAACGACGCGCCGGCGCTGGCCGCCGCCGACGTCAGCTTCGCCATGGCAGCGGGCTCCGACGTGGCGATGCAGGCGGCGGACATCACGCTGATGCGCGACGACCTTGGCAGCGTGGCCGATGCGATTTCACTGTCGCGCGCGACGCTTTCAAAGATACGGCAGAATCTGTTTTTCGCCTTCATCTACAATGTGCTCGGCATTCCGCTCGCGGCGCTGGGCATGCTGAATCCGGTCATCGCCGGCGCGGCGATGGCCATGAGTTCGGTGTCGGTGGTGAGCAATTCCCTGCTCTTGCGAAAGTGGCAATCAAACAAGGACGGATGACATGGAAACGACGACAATCAAGGTGGATGGCATGTCCTGCGGCGGCTGCGTCAAGAGCGTGACCGGCGTATTGACCGCACTCGACGGCGTGGCGAAGGCGGAAGTGTCGCTGGAGCAGAAGCAGGCCGTGGTCGAGTTCGACGCGGCGAAGCTCACGCGCGATCAACTCAAGGCAGTGATCGAAGACGCGGGCTTCGAAGCCGCCTGAGCGAGCGCCCGGCCTAGCCCGCGATCGGGCGATAGGCCGGGTTGTCGATCAGCTTCACGGCGGCGACGATGGCTTTGATCACCTGCGGCCGGGTGAATCCCTGGCGCCAGGCCAGCGCCACTCGCCTTGATGGTGCCGGCGTTTCAAACGGGATCGCCACCACCATCCCGTTCCGGTAGATCCCGCCCAGCGAGCCGGCGGGCAGCACCGAGACGCCATAGCCCGAGGCCACCATGCAGCGTACGGTCTCGATCGAGTGGCCTTCGTGCAGCGAGCCTTCGGCATGGCTGATGTCGGGGCAGGCATCGAGCACCTGTTCGCGAAAACAGTTGCCGGCCTTCAGCACCAGCACATCCTCGCCGCGCATCTCGTGGTTGGCGATCTTCTTGCGTTTGGCCCAGCGGTGACTTTTGGGCACGATCACCTCGAAGGCCTCGTCGTAGAGCGGCTGCACCTGCAGGCCCTTGACGTCGAAGGGCAGGGCAATGATGGCGGCATCGACCGTGCCGTACTTCAGGGCATCGGTGAGCAGCGCCGTCATGCTTTCCTCGATGTAGAGGCGGGTGCTCGGCGTGGTCTTGCGCATCGCGCCGATCAATTCAGGCAAGAGGTAGGGGCCGATGGTGTGGATCACGCCGAGGCGGAAATCGCCCGCCAGCGGGTCTTTGCCGGATTGCGCCACGAGTTCGATGCGGTGCGCCTCGGCGAGTGTCTTGCGTGCCTGGGCGACCACCTGCCAGCCTATGTCGGTCAGCGCGACGTGGCTCTTGCCGCGTTCGATCAGGCTGACACCGAGTTCGGTCTCAAGATTCTGCAAAGCCACGCTCAGGGTCGGCTGGCTGATGTGGCAGCGCTCGGCGGCACGACTGAAGGAGCCTTCGTCGCCGAAGGCCACCAGATAACGCAAAGTTGAAAATTTCATATCTGTACCTATAGCCCGTTTCTATATGCTTTATAGCAAAAAACTAATTATAAATCATTGAGTTAGGTCAACATCCCTGATTTTAATATGGATATCTTTCGTGGTCACGGATTTCGATTTTTTTCATCATCAGGAGCCAAACCATGAAACTAAGCATCATCGCCGCATCGCTGCTGGCTGTCGGCGCAGCCGCCTTCGCCCAATCCAAAGAACCGATCCAGCCGATCACGCCGGCTTCGCAGATCAACCTCGGCATGGTCGAACTGGGCAAGAAACTCTACTTCGATCCGCGACTATCGAAGTCCGGTTTCATTTCCTGCAATTCCTGCCACAACCTGTCGATGGGCGGCACCGACAACATTCCGACCTCGATCGGCGACAAGTGGCAACAGGGGCCGATCAACGCGCCGACGGTGCTGAATTCCAGCCTCAACGTCGCCCAGTTCTGGGATGGCCGCGCGGCCGACCTCAAGGCGCAGGCCGGCGGTCCGATCGCCAATCCCGGCGAGATGGCCTTCACCCACACTCTGGCGCTGGGCGTGCTGGAATCGATTCCCGCCTATGTGCGCGAATTCAAGCAGGTCTTCGGCAAGGACAAGATCACGATCGACGAGGTGACGCTGGCCATCGCCGAGTTCGAGAAGACCCTGGTCACGCCGAACGCCCGCTTCGACCAGTGGCTGCTGGGCAAGAAGGACGCCATCACGGCCGATGAGCAGGCCGGCTACAAACTGTTCAAGGAAACCGGTTGTGTCGCCTGCCACAATGGCCCTGCGGTGGGCGGTGCGTCGTTCCAGAAGATGGGCGTGGTTGCCGCCTACAAGGCCAACAGCCCGGCTGAAGGCCGCAGCGCGGTAACAGGCAAGGATGCCGACCGCTTCAACTTCAAGGTGCCGACGCTGCGCAATGTGGAAATGACCTATCCCTACTTTCACGACGGCGCCGCCAACACCCTGACCGAAGCCGTCGATGTCATGGGTCGCCTGCAACTGGGCAAGAAGTACAACAAGGACGAAAATGCGAAGATCGTCGCCTTCCTGAAGAGTCTTACCGGCGACCAACCGAACTTCGCGCTGCCGATCCTGCCGCCGTCCTCGGACAAGACGCCGCGTCCGACGCCGTTCAGCAAGTAAGCGCATCTACTCCCGGTAGCGGGCGCCCCAGTTGCCGGGGCGCTGCATCCGTCACTCATGGCGGGAACAGACGGCGGGACGACGCATGAAGCGCGCGCCGCCCGTCTGCCCTCACTTCACGTCGAAGCGATCGAGGTTCATCACCTTGTTCCAGGCCGTGACGAAGTCGCGCACGAATTTCTCTTTCGCATCGGCCTGAGCATAGACCTCGGACAGCGCCCGCAACTGCGAGTTGGATCCGAACACCAGATCGACGCGCGTGGCCGTCCACTTGGGTGTGCCGGTCTTGCGGTCGCGGCCCTCGAACACGGCCCCGGTTTCCGAGGTCGGCGTCCACACCGTGCCCATGTCGAGCACATTTGCGAAGAAGTCGTTGCTTAGCACGCCGGGCCTGGCGGTGAAAACGCCATGGGAGGCCTGGCTGATGCCCAGAGCACGCAGGCCGCCCACCAGCACCGTCATTTCCGGCGCCGTCAGCGTCAGCAGCTGCGCCTTGTCGAGCAGCCTTTCCTCGGCCGGCACGCCGGTCGCCTGGAGGTGGTTGCGGAAACCGTCGGCGACGGGTTCGAGCACCGCGAAGGACTCGACGTCGGTCTGTTCCTGCGACGCGTCGGTACGGCCCGGCGTGAAGGGCACCGCGACATCATGGCCGGCGGCCTTGGTGGCTTGCTCGACGGCGGAGCAGCCGCCAAGCACGATCAGGTCGGCGAGCGAAACCTTCTTGGCGAAGGATTTCTGCACGCCTGCGAGCGCGGCCAGCACCTTGGCCAGTTGCGCTGGCTGGTTGGCTTCCCAGTCCTTCTGGGGTGCCAAGCGAATGCGTGCGCCGTTGGCGCCGCCACGTTTGTCGGAGCCGCGGAATGTGGAGGCCGAGGCCCATGCGGTAGACACCAGTTCGGGGACCGACAGGCCCGTGGCGAGAATCTTCGCCTTCAGCTCCGCGATGTCCTGCGTGTCGATCAGCGGGTGATCGACGGCGGGCACCGGGTCCTGCCAGATCAGCTCTTCGGCGGGAACCTCGGCGCCAAGGTAGCGTGAACGCGGGCCAAGGTCGCGGTGGGTCAGCTTGAACCAGGCGCGGGCGAAGGCATCGGCGAAGGCTTGCGGATCCTTGTGGAAGCGCCGCGAAATCGGCGCGTAGGTTGAATCCATGCGCAGCGAGAGGTCGGCCGTGGTCATGATGGTGGTGACCTTCTTCGACGAATCGTGCGCCGCCGGTGCAAGGTCCTTCTCGGCCGGATTCACCGGCACCCACTGCCAGGCGCCGGAGGGGCTCTTGACCAGGTTCCAGTCGTAGCCGAACAGCATGTCGAAGTAACCGCTATCCTCGCTATGCCATTGCGTGGGGTTCGGCGTCCAGGCGCCTTCGATGCCGCTGCTGGTGGTGTCGCCGCCCTTGCCAGTACCAAGGGCGTTCTTCCAGCCCAGTCCCATCT
The DNA here is from genome assembly GCA_043826925.1 of Pseudomonadota bacterium. Classification (GTDB taxonomy): domain Bacteria; phylum Pseudomonadota; class Gammaproteobacteria; order Burkholderiales; family Rhodocyclaceae; genus Sulfuritalea. The sequence goes on along the minus strand of JBDRPN010000025.1, from coordinate 29,506 downwards.
GTTCGAGCGGTGCAGCCTCGGGCTCGGGGCCGACCAGTTTCGGATCGCCCGCACCGTGGCACTTGCCGAAGGTGTGGCCGCCGGCGACCAGCGCCACGGTTTCTTCGTCGTTCATGGCCATGCGGCGGAAGGTCTCGCGCACGTCGCGACCGGAGGCGACCGCATCCGGGACGCCGTTCGGGCCTTCGGGGTTCACGTAGATCAGGCCCATCTGCACGGCGGCTAGCGGGTTCTCGAGTTCGTGCTCGCCGCTGTTACTGCTTTTGTGTCGAGTGTCGCCCAGCCACTCGGCCTCGCCGCCCCAGTAGACGTCCTCTTCCGGTTCCCATATGTCCTCGCGCCCGCCGGCGAAGCCGAAGGTCTTGAAGCCCATGGACTCCAGCGCGACGTTGCCGGCCAGGATCAGCAGATCGGCCCAGGAAATCCGGTTGCCGTATTTCTGCTTGATCGGCCACAGCAGGCGACGCGCCTTGTCGAGGTTGACGTTGTCGGGCCAGCTATTGAGCGGTGCGAAACGCTGGTTGCCGTGGCCGGCGCCGCCGCGCCCGTCGGAGATGCGGTAGGTACCGGCGCTGTGCCAGGCCATGCGGATGAACAGGCCGCCATAGTGGCCCCAGTCGGCCGGCCACCAGTCCTGCGAGTCGGTCATCAGCGCGTCGAGGTCCTTCTTCAGCGCGGGCAGGTCGAGCTTCTTGAACTCCTCGGCGTAATTGAAGTCCTCGCCCAGTGGGTTGGATTTGGATGAGTGCTGGTGCAGGACCTTGAGGTTCAACCGCTTAGGCCACCAGTCGCGATTCGACTGCATGCTGTCGGTGGTGCGGGCGCCGTGTGGTGCGACGAAGGGGCATTTGCTTTCGTTGCTCATGGTTTGTTCTCCTTGCGGCTCATGATTGGTGAGGCGACTACTCTTCGAGCAGGCTGCGCAGCATCCAGGCCGTCTTCTCGTGTACTTCGATGCGTTGCGTCAGCAAATCGGCGCTCGGCTGGTCGTTGGCCTTTTCTACCAGCGGGAACAGTTTGCGTGCCGTGCGCGCCGTGGCCTCCTGCGCGGCGACCAGGTGACGCACCATGTCCAGTGCGCGAGGTTGCCCTTCGACTTCCTTGATGGTCGCCAGCTTGACGAATTCCTTGTAGGTGCCGGGGGCGGGATGGCCCAGGGCGCGGATGCGTTCGGCGATCAGGTCGAGCGCGGTCCACTGCTCGGTGTATTGGCCCATGAACATGATGTGCAGCGTGTTGAACATCGGCCCGGTGACGTTCCAGTGGAAGTTGTGCGTCATCAGGTAAAGCGTGTAGCTGTCGGCCAGCAGGCCGGACAGGCCCTTCGCAATGGCGGCGCGATCCTTGTCGGTAATGCCGATGTCGAGCTTGGCGGTCTTGACGGCTTTGTTCGCTTTCATGAGGCTGTCTCCTTTGTTGGTTCGGTGCTTCGATAATGCAGAAAGAATACCTTGGCGCAATTCAGGCCGGCTGACCCAGATCAAGGGAAGGCGTTGCGACCCGCGGTGCCGGGCTGCGGATCAGGTGGTCGAAAGCACTGAGGCTGGCCTTGGCGCCGTCGCCCATGGCGATGATGATCTGCTTGTAGGGCACGGTCGTCGCATCGCCGGCAGCGAAGACGCCGGGCAGTGAGGTCTGGCCGCGCGCATCGACCTCGATCTCGCCACGCGGGGACAGAGCGAGTGTGCCCTTCAGCCAGTCGGTGTTGGGCAGGAGGCCGATCTGGACGAAGATGCCTTCGAGTTCGACGCGCTTGAGCTGGCCGCTGTTGCGGTCCTGATAGGCGATGCCGTTGACCTTCTCGCCATCGCCGGTGACTTCGGTGGTCAGCGCGCTGGTGATGATGGTGACATTGGGCAGGCTGCCGAGCTTGGCCTGCAGCACGGCGTCGGCGCGCAGCTTGCTGTCGAATTCGAGCAGCGTGACGTGGGCGACGATGCCGGCCAGGTCGATCGCCGCCTCGACGCCCGAATTGCCGCCGCCGATCACGGCGACGCGCTTGCCCTTGAACAGCGGGCCGTCGCAGTGCGGGCAGAAGCAGACGCCCTTGGCCTTGTATTCCTTCTCGCCGGGCACGTTCATTTCGCGCCAGCGCGCGCCGGTGGCGAGGATCACGCTCTTTGCCTTCAGCGTGGCGCCGTTGGCGAGCCTGACCTGGGCCAGGCCATCGGCGCCGGCCGGGATCAGGGCTTCGGCACGCTGCAGGTTCATGATGTCGACCTCGTATTCCTTGACGTGCTGCTCCAGCGCCATGGCGAGCTTGGGGCCTTCGGTGCGCTGCACCGAAATGAAGTTCTCGATGCCCAGGGTGTCGAGCACCTGGCCGCCGAAGCGTTCGGCCACGACGCCGGTGCGAATGCCCTTGCGCGCGGCATAGATCGCCGCCGCCGAGCCGGCCGGGCCGCCGCCGACGACGAGCACATCGTAGGCGTCTTTGGCGTCGAGCTTGTCGGCATCGCGTTCAGAGGCGCCGGTATCGACCTTGGCCAGGATTTCCTCGATCGTCATGCGGCCCTGGCCGAAGCTTTCGCCGTTCAGCAGCACGGTCGGCACCGCCATGATCTGGCGCGTGTTGACCTCGTCCTGGAACAGCGCGCCGTCGATCATCACGCTTTCGACGCCGGGGTTGAGCACGGCCAACAGGTTGAGCGCCTGCACCACGTCCGGACAGTTGTGGCAGGACAGCGAGATGTAGGTCTCGAAGCGGAACTTGCCACCGAGCCCCTTGATCTGCTCGATCACCGCGGCATCGACCTTGGCCGGGTGGCCGCCGGCCTGCAGCAGGGCCAGCACCAGCGAGGTGAATTCGTGACCCATCGGGATGCCTGCGAAGCGGATGCGCGCGGCTTCACCGGGGCGACCAACGGAGAACGAAGGCTTGCGCGCGTCCTTGCCATCCTCGCGCACGCTGACCTTGGGCGAGAGCGCTGCGATGTCGGCCAGCAGTTCGCGCATCTGGCGCGCGGCATCGCTGGCGTCGAGCGAGGCGACGAGTTCGATCGGGGCCTGGAGCTTTTCGAGGTAGGCGGCAAGTTGGGTCTTGATGGTGGCGTCGAGCATGGTGGGCGTCCTTGAAGTCTTTGAATTCAAATTCTCACCACAGAGACACAGAGGCACAGAAAAAGGCGAATGCGGGATTGTCTTTGTGTTTCCTCTGTGTCTCTGTGCCTCTGTGGTTCAGGCTGTTTGCATCAGATCTTGCCGACCAGATCCAGCGACGGCGCCAGGGTGGCTTCGCCTTCCTTCCACTTGGCCGGGCAGACTTCACCCGGGTGGCTGGCGACATACTGGGCGGCCTGCACCTTGCGCAGCAGTTCGGTGGCGTCGCGGCCGATGCCGCCAGCGTTGATCTCGATGATCTGGATCTTGCCCGCGGGGTCCATGACGAAGGTGCCGCGCTCGGCCAGGCCGGCTTCCTCGATCATCACGCCGAAGTTGCGGGTGATGGCGCCGGTCGGATCGCCGATCATCGGGTACTTGATCTTGCCGATGGTTTCGGAGGTGTCGTGCCAGGCCTTGTGCGTGAAGTGGGTGTCGGTCGAAACGGCGTAGATCTCGACGCCGAGCGACTTGAAGGTGGCGTAGTGGTCGGCCAGGTCGCCCAGTTCGGTTGGGCAGACGAAGGTGAAGTCGGCCGGGTAGAAGAACACCACCGACCACTTTCCCTTGAGGTCGTCGCTGGTGACGGGGACGAACTTGCCGTTGTGGAAGGCGGTGGCCTTGAAGGGAAGGATTTCGGTGTTGATCAGGGATGCGTTCATGAGATTTCTCCTTGGTGGTTGAATGATTGATGCGATGGAGTGAATCTTACGGACGCGGGAGCAATTGCTCAATTGAATTGTGGTTATCGATCACATAGTAAATGGCTATGGCCATCTTCTGCCGGGTTCCGTGCCCGGCAGAGGGCCGCAAGAGTTGGCGCTGACGCTACGGCGAGGCTGCTGCGCCGGCAGGTCGCCAGCGCAGCAGGGCTTGAATCAGAAGCGGGTGCTCACCGTCAGGCGGGCGTTGCGCGGCGCGCCCGGGCTGATGTTGTTGTCGTTGTGCGCGGTCGGGTAGTACTTCTTGTCGAACAGGTTCTCGACATTCAGCGCGAGCTGCATCTTGCCGTCGGCGAAGGCGTAGTAGAGCGCCGCGTCGGCGCGGGCGAAGGCCGGCAGCTTGACCGTGTTGTTGGTCGAGGCATACACCTCGGACTGATGGATCACGCCGAGGCCTGCGCTCCAGCCGCCGCCGAGGCCGAACTTGTTCCAGATCGAGAGGCTGTCCTGCGGCACCAGGCCGACGCGGCGGCCGGCGGGAATCGTGGTGCCCTTGACGATGCGGCCGTCGAGGTTGGCATAGCCGGCGTAGATATCCCAGTTCTTCGTCACTTCGCCCTGCAGGCCGATTTCGACGCCGTCGGTGCGCTGCTGTCCGGCGAGGATCAGCAGTCCGGGAGTATTCGGATCGATCACCTTGACGTCATCGCGGTCGGTGCGGAACACGGCAGCGGAGAGTGTCAGTTTCGGCAGCAGGTCCCAATGCACGCCGGCTTCGTAGTTCTTCGCGGTTTCCGGCGCCAGCTGCGCGGTGTTGACGGCCAGGCTCAACTGCTCGGCGGAAGGCAGGAAGGATGAGCTGTAGCTGAGGTACCAGGTGGTGTTCACGGTCGGCGACCAGGTCAGGCCCAGGCGCGGGCTGAACTCGTTGTCGGTGCGCGCCAGATCGGTGGTGGCGACCAGGGTACGGCGGTCGTCGAAGCTGGTCTTGAAGTGATCGTAGCGCAGGCCGGCCAGCAGCTTCCATTCTTTGGAAAGTGCGATCTGGTCCTGCAGGTACACGGCGGCCAGATCGACCTTGACTGCGTTGTCGGCGGTGGTGCCGGCGGCGCGGAAATCGGTGGCCACGGCATAGGGCGAACCGGCCGCCACGTTGAGGAAGGTGGCCGCGCCGAAGAAGCCGTTCTTGCGCACACTGCTGCTGTCCTGATGGCCGAGTTCGAGGCCGGCGAGCAGGCTGTGTTCGACGCCGCCTGCGGAAAACTTCGTCGTCAGGTCGGTCTGGTTGAAGACGTTGGTGCGCTTGTCGGTATTGTTGTAGGCCGAAATGTTGACCAGGCCGGCGCCGGTGACGGCGCCATTGGCAAAGACGTTCTGGTAGAACTTGTCGTAGTGGGTGATGCGCAGGCTGTTGCGAATATGGCTGCCGTTGGCGAAATCGTGGTCGAGCACGGCCGAGAGGCCATTGACCGTGGAGCGCGCCTCGCTCTGGTCGGCATTGCCGAAGAAGGTCGAGCGATCGGTCTCGAACGGGGCCAGGGTGGCCGTGGCCGACGGAATGCCGCGGTCGGCGGTGCGTTCGTCGCGGGCATGCTCGAAGCCGAGGGTCAGCGTGGTCTGCGGCGCCACCAGGACCGTCACGGTGGGATTCACGGCGGAACGTTTCATGTCGAAGCCGTCGCGGAAGTTCTTGCCGCTCTCGGCCATGGCGTTCAGGCGCCAGGCGCTGCTGTCGCCGGCCTTGTTGCCGAGGTCGACGCTGCCGCGCAGGCCGCCGTAGCTGTTGAGGCTGGCGCTGGCTTCGCCGACATGGCCGAACTGCGGCTGCTTGACCACGCGGTTGATCACGCCGCCGGCACCGCCGCGGCCGAAGGCCATGCCGCCGGGGCCCTTGAGCACTTCGACACGCTCCAGGTTGTAGAGGTCGCGGAAGATCTGCATGTCGTCGCGCACGCCGTCGACAAAAAAGTCGGCGGTGGTGTTGATGCCGCGCAGCATGACCTGGTCGCGGTTGCCTTCGCCTTGCGCGCCATGGGCGCCGGGGACGTAGCGCAGGACGTCGGCGATGCCCGACATGGCCTGGTCCTTGATCAGGGCTTGCGGAATCACGCTGATCGAGGCCGGGATTTCCTTGAGTGGCGTGTCGGTCTTGGTGAAAGTGCTCGAGCGCGTGGCGCGGTAGCCCTTGACCGGACCGTTGGCGCGCTCGGTCTGGTCCTGGACGTTGACCTGCGGCAGGGCCGTGTCGGCGGCGTGCAACTGACCGATGGCGCCGCAGGCGGCAATGACCGCAATGGCGAGGGGTTTGATGCGGATGTGGAACGACATGGGTGCGACTCCTCTGGGATTGTGGCTGGCTGGGAGAAATCGCCTGGCTTGCCGGATTACGGGTGGATATAGGGCGGTGGCTAATTCCTTCGTGATGGATCGGTCACCGGATTTGTCACAAACGCGATGCGGGTCAGTCCGGCACGCGCCGAGGCCGACATGACATCGGCGACTTTTTCGTAGGGCGTGATGCGGTCGGCACGCAGGTGCAGTTCGGGTTGCGGCGCCAGCGCGGCGGCGGCGCGCAGCTTCTGTTCGAGCACGGCGACGGCCACTACCTCGCCGTTCCAGTAAACCTGTCCGGCGCCGTCGATGGCGAGCTGCACGTTGTCGGGTTTGGTCAGGTTGGCGCTGGACGAAGCCTTCGGCAGATCGACCTTGACGGCGTGGGTCAGCAGGGGGGCCGTGACGATGAAGATCACCAGCAGCACCAGCATGACGTCGATCAGCGGAATCATGTTGATCTCGGCCAGGGCTTCGTTGCCGTCGTCGTCGTTGAGGGAGGCGAAGCTCATGATGAATTCCTTCAGGCGGTGGCGCGTGCGGGTTTGGCAGCGCGTGTGCCAGCTTCGACGCGGGCGATGATGCGCTCCGAGGTGGCGGCCACCTCGGCCAATTGCGCGCCCTGCTGCGGCGCGCTCTTGAGTCCGGTGGCGAGAAAGGTGAACACGTCGTGGGCGAAGGAGTTGAGTTCCGCCAAGGTGTTGCGGTTGCTGCGGGCGAAGGCGTTGTAGGCCACCGCGGCGGGGATCGCCACGGCCAGCCCGACCGCGGTCATGATCAGCGCCTCGCCGACCGGGCCGGCGACCTTGTCCAGTGTGCCCTGGCCACTGATGCCGATCGCCATCAGCGCGTGGTAGATGCCCCAGACCGTGCCGAACAGGCCGACGAAGGGCGCCGAGGACGCCACCGTGGCGAGGAAGGTCTGGCCGTATTCGAGGCGCGACTTGTCCTGCGCGATGGCGCGCTTCATGGCCCGCGTGAGGAATTCGTCGGGCGTACCGGCATCCACCAGGCCGCGCGTCTCGCGTCCGGCCTTGTGCTGTTCGATGGCGGTGAAGCCGTGATGCACGAGGTGCGAGAAAGGCTCGGCGACGCCGCTCTGGCGCAGGTGGCGGGCCACGGCGTCGAGGCTCGGCGCGGCCCAGAAGGCCTTGAGGAAGGCCGCGCTCAGGCGTTGCGAGCGGATCGACTGGAGGCCCTTGGTCACGATCAGGTACCAGGTGCCGACCGACATGATCAGCATCAGCGCGAGGATAAAACGTGCAATGCCATCGGCATTGGCAAGAAAGTGGCCGAAGCCCAGTGTTGTTTCCATGGTCAGTCCTTCAAGGTAAATGCAATCGGTACCAGCACCCAGGCCGCGGTCGGCGTCGGGCCGAGCCGCGCCGGGACGAATTGCCAGCGCCGCACTGTGTCCAGCGCCGATTGGTCGAGGCGCGGCGAGCCGCTGGAGCTATGCAGCTGGACCTCGGCGGCGCGGCCGTCGGCCTCGACCTGGACGCGCAATACGACGCGGCCCTGTTCGGAAAGGCGGCGCGAGATTGCCGGATAAACCGGCTTGGGATTGTCGAGGTAGTCGGCGTCGAAGCGCGGCTGCGTCGCCACCGGCGCCGGTGCGACCGGGGCCGGCGCGGCGACAATAGTTGGTGCTGGCGCCACGGCGATCGGTGTCGGCGCCGGCGCTTCGACGGGCGCGGCGAGCTGGGTCGGCTGCGCCACGGGCTGCGGGCGGCGCGCGACGGGTTTCGGTCTTGGTGGCACGATCTCGGGCTTCGGCTGGACTACCGCGGCCGGTGGCAACAGGCTGACGCTGAGCACGGCGAGCGGCGCCGGCAGGGTGATCAGTTTCATCTGCACCAGGCCGAACAGCACCAGCACGTGGACCAGCACCACGACACCCAGCCCGAGCGGGGACAGGCGCGGACGTAGCGATTGGCTGAGAGTGGCGGCGAGGGTGGCCATGCGCTAGAAGGAAATGCGTATGACCTGGTCTGTCGGCGCTGCATCGGCCAGAGCCGAAAGGCTGCGGGCGAAGCTGCCGACGCCCGGCGATTGCACGAACACGCAGGGCTTGCCGAGCTTCTTGCAGGCTTCCTTGAGGCGCCAGTAGGCGGCATGCGATACGCATGCGGACTGGCAGACCACGGCATCGGCGTTGGCGATGGCGGCGTCGATGCGATGCAGGCTTTCTTCCTGGCCGCCATCGTGGTGGAGGAAGCGGCCGCCGCGATGCTCGACCAGTTTGCGGTAGCCCTCGACCAGGCCGCTGCGACCGCCGACGCAAAGCACGCAACGCCCTTCCAGCGCCGGTCCGGGCGGGCAGTCGCGGCCGCAGACCGGTGCCGCCGCGCCGTCGCCCAGCGCCGTGACCAGCGCAGCTTCGGCGGCGGCGAGTTCGGCGCGGGTTTCATGCAGTTCGCCTTCGAGCTGCGCAATGCGCTGTGCGTCGGCCACGTCGCGCCGTTCCAGCAGCTCGACGCGCGCCGCCAGCGCCGCGGCGCGCTGCTGCAGGCCGGCCTGTTGCTGCAGGCTGCGCGCCGCTGCCGCCAGTTCAAGTTCGCGGCCCTGGTACTGCGCGGCGCGCTGCTCGGCGGCCGCCAGGTCGCGGCGCAGGGCGACCACGGTCTGGTCACGGGCTTGCCGGGCTGCGCTCATGTCGCGGCGCAGCGCGTCGGTTTCGCCGCGCAGGCGGATTGCGTCGGCGCGGTGCTGTTCGAGTTGGCGCAGATCGGCCAGCGCTGTGGCGCCAGCCTGGTGCGACAGCATATGGATACCGCCGTGGATGTCGCGGCCGACGTCTTCGTCGGTGGCCGCATGCGTCCAGGCGGCCCACAGCGCGCCGGGAATGTCCTCGCCGCGGGCGAGCGACTCGTGCCAGATCGCGCCGACGCTGGCGGCATCCGTGGCCGGCGCGAAGCGGGCGATGGCCTGGGCATGGCGCTTGTCGAAAAAGCGCTGGATGGCTTCGGTCAACGCGCAGCGGTTCTCGCAATAGCCGACGACCACGGTATGCAGGCTGTAGTCGCTCATGTTGCTGACGTCGAAGCCGGATTGCGGCGCCAGACGACGCATCTTGGCCACCGGCAGGCAGGTGCCGATCAGCGCGCAATGGTAGGCGTGGGGCAGATCCCACAGCTTGCGCCGGCGCCGCAGGGCGGCGACGGGAACGTCGTCGGGCGAGCACAGGCAGCCTGGACTGCCAGGAAAAGCGCTGCTGATGATTTGCGCCAGCGGGTTCATAAGTCTCCTTACCAGACGTAAAACGACAGAATCCAGGTGCTGCCGACCGCGCCCAGCGGCAGCAGCCAGATCAGGCCGGCCAGCCGGCGCGCCGCCGGGGCGCCAGCGCCAACTCTTATCAGGCGCAGGCCGAGCCACAGCGACCAGGCCACCCCCAGCGCCAGCAGCACGGCGCGCAGGCCCGGCAGCCAGCCCAGCGCCACGCCTTCGGCGCGCAGATGGGTGGCGCTCATCATCGACAGGCCGAGGAACAGCCCGATGCCGGCCAGCGGCACCAGGCCCAGCGCCAGACGGCGCCAGTCGAGGCCGGCGAGCTTCGCCGCGGCTTTGGTGGCGATCAGGGCGATACCGCCCAGCCCCAACGCGACGCCGAAAATCCAGACCAGGATCGCCGCGCCGTCGAGCCAGCTGAACACGTCATTGACCTCGGGGTAGCGCGTCAGCAGCCACCAGGCCGGGCTTTCTTCCAGCATCCAGAGGACGTCGTGCTCGACCAGCCAGTTCGCCGCGCCCTGCTTGAGCTGCACGAACCACGGGCTGACGGTCCATTGAAAGGCCGCGATGGCGACGCCCAGCATGCCGAACATCAGCAGCAAGGCCTCGACGGTGCCGGGCGGGTTTACGTCCGGTGCGCCGCCGAGGATTTCCGCATTCGGCCAGCGAGCCGTCAGCGTCACCGCGTCGCGGTGCCCGCTGCAACGGCCGCAGGCGTGGCACTCGGTCATGCCCCTCAGATGGCTGACCGACAGCAGCGGCGCGCAGTCGACGGCGGCGGTGCGTTGCGGGTAGCGCTTCCACTCGTCCCGATCGACCTTGAAATGGATCGGCGAGAGCCGCGCCAGCAGGCCGAACACGCCCGACACCGGACACAGGTAGCGGCACCAGACGCGCTTGCCGCGGCCGTACATCCAGCCGATGGCGACCGCGCCGACGGTCGAGCCGCCGAGTATCAACAGCGCGGCCTGCGGGTATTCATAGACGCTGATCAGCTGGCCATAGACCGTGGTCGCCACGAAGGCGACCAGCGGCCATCCGCCCCAGCGCACCCAGCGCGGAATCGAGCCGCCGCGCCCGTGGCGGCTGGCGAATTCGGTCAGCGCGCCTTCGGGGCAGAGCACGCCGCACCAGACGCGGCCCATCAGCATGATGGAGAGGATCACGAAGGGCCACCAGACGCCCCAGAACAGGTATTGCGCGAGCAGCACCAGACGCTCGCGCCAGGCCGCCGCGGCCGGCAGCTTGTCCTGCGGCGCCGCCTGCGCCGCCGCCTGGCCGTCGGCCACCGCGACGAAACTCGCCGCACCCATGTCGGCGGAGAACAGCCGGGCTTCGGCGCCCGGATGCGGCAGGAAGGCCGGCAGCGCGACCAGCACCAGGTAGAAGACCACGATGATCCATTGCACGGCCACGATGGCGCGGCGATGGTCGGCCATCCAGTCGCCGAGCCGCGCTAGCCAGGTCGGCGGCTGCGGCGGGCGGCGCGGATGGAAATGGAGGGGCGCGGCCTGCATGCTAGCGGGCGACGATCAGCAGTTCGCCGGTGGCGATGTTGAACTCGTCGACGAACATGTGTTCGCCGGGCGGCAGCTTGATGACGACGAAGGATTCGGCCTGGGCGGCCAGGATTTTCTCGACGTGCAGGTCGGTGTTTTCGAACTCGAGCGGCCCCGGCCCCTGGTTGATCAGGATCAGCTTGATGCGCTGTCCGGCCGGGACTTCGAGGCGCCTGGGCGAGAACACGCCGTCCTTGACCGTCACGGTCCAGCTCGGCAGGGCTGCGGACTGGGCGCGGGCCGGCGCTGCCCAGCCCAGGCCCAGCCAGAGCGCGGCGACGAACAGCAGATGGGGGAGCAGGCGCCGCATGGTCTCAGAAGCCGAGCTTGGCGCGCAGGCCGAGCACCTTGACCGTTGCCGCGCCGGCATTGCCGCCGGGCTGGCGGATCCACTGCAGGTCGGGCGTCAGCTCGACGTGGCCGTTGAGCTTGAAGCGGTAATAAAGCTCCAGCTGCTTTTCCGCGCCGCTCGCCTGGTAGCCGAAGTCGGGCACCGCATCTGCATTGGCATCGACGGTCGGCGAATCGTTGCGGAAGTCGGCCGAGGTACGCAGGCTGCCTACGGCCAGGCCGAGGCTGTCGGCCGCGCGTCCCCAGAGATTGCCGGCCAGTTCACCGCCCAGCGTCAGTGCCCGGTCGAAGCGCAGCTTGCCGCTGAGCTGGTGGCCGTAGCGGCCGAACAGGGTCACTTCGTCCGTCACCTTCTGGTCGGCCGAGAAGCCTACGCCGGAATGCTTGCGCTCGATGCCGTCGTAGCCGCTGCCGCGGCCGTTGTGCCACAAGTAGGCGCGGTAGTTGCCGGGCAGGTAGTTGAAGCGCACGGCGGTTTCGGTCTGGGCGATGACGAAGGGGCCGGCCAGCGAGCCGGTGAAGTTGGCGCCCGGCCCGGAACCGAAGACGCCCAGCGAAAGGCCCCACTCCGCGCCCTTCTGGCGTTCGTTGACGTATTGGACGATGGCGCCGGGAGCGAAGCCGTAGGCGTCGGCGCGGATGTCGCCGCCGGAGTCGAGCAGCGGGTTATGCACGAAGGCATTGTTCATGAAGCGCGCCGACTCGTCGTCGGCCGCGGCGTTCTGGTCGAAGAAGACGAAGGGGTCGATCTTGCCGGCGGTCAGATGCAGGTGCTCGCGGGCGTTGGCTCGCGTTTGTGTCGGGTCGCCGTCGTTCATCAAGGGAATCTTAAGCTGGTACCAGGCCTGCGCCAGGATGCCGAAGGAATCGTCGGCGGGTGTGCTGCCGACCTCGAAGGCGGTGGTGTTGGCGCTGCTGGTGTAGGTCGGGCGCAGGCCGATGCCGGTGCCCTGGCCGAAACGGAAGTGGCCGAAGATCCTGCCTTCGGCATTGCCGATCTCGCCGCCCGGCAGGGTCACGGAGACGTCGCCGCGATAGTTGGCGCGGGTTTCGGCAGCAGTGCTCGCCGTGTCGCCAGCGCCAACTTTCTGCAGCACGCCGGTCAGGCTGGCGCCAACCGTGATGCCTTCCAGGGCCTCGATCTGGCGCGCCTGCTTCTGCATCGAGAGGGTCTGGAATTCGACGGCCTTGAGTCGCGTCGCGATCTCCGGTTCCTTTTCGCTGATGCGCTCGGTGGTCAGCGCCTGTTCCATGTCCTTGTTCTGTCGTTCGAGGTTCTCGATACGTGCCGACAGGCGTTTCAGCTCGGCCTTGAGCAGGGCCATGTCGTCGGCGGCCAGCGTCGGCAGCGTGGGCAGGGCAATGCTGCCCGCCACGGCCGCGACCATGAGTTTGCGGGTCAAGGACATCTCAATACCCGCCCTTCTTACCGATGCCGGCGTAGGTGAATTCCCATTCGGCCTCGACCGCCTTGAACCAGGGGCGCACGCCGGTGGCGCGGTCGGTGTGGCGGCCGAAGTGGTTGCCGGCGGCGTTCTCTTTCGCGTTGGGCGGGTAGATGATGAACTTGACTTTGTACTTGCCCGGTCCCTTGAGCTTGACGTTGTCGCCGTAGTGCGGGCCGTCGCTTGCCACCATCGGCATCATGTCGCCGTTGATGGTTTCGCCGCCGGGCAGCTTGGTCAGCTCGTACTTGACCAGCAGGTGGGGAATCCACATGCCCTCGGCAAAGCCGTTGGCATTGTTGCCCAGGGCGTGGATGTCGGCTTCGAGGTGGATCTCCGACTCGGCGGCCTTCCTCATGTGGCCGTCAGGTTCCATTTCGACGGCCTGCAGATAGACGGCGGCGACTTCCATGCCGGCAAGATTCTGCGGCGAGCCGATCGGGTATTCGAGGGCGAGGGCGGTGGTGGCCCAGAGGGCGGAGCAGGCGACGAGCAGCGAACGAACGAGATACATGGCAAACCTCCAAAGGGTAAGGAAATCCTTGGCTGGCTTGCCGCGCACATCGTGATGCGCCTGCTGGCTGGCTGCTGTTGCGGGTTGCGACCGGGGCGGCAGGGCCGCCCCGGCAAAGCGGGGTATCAGGAGCTGGGCGACTCTCCCATGGCCGACTGCAGGTAGTTCTGCAGGCCGACTTTTTCGATCAGTTCGAGCTGGGTTTCGAGGTAGTCGATGTGCTCTTCGGTGTCTTCCAGAATGTCGTCCAGAATCTCGCGCGTGACATAGTCATGGACGCTTTCGCAGTAGGTGATCGCCGCCTTGGTGTCGGCATGCGCACCCTGCTCCAGGGTGAGGTCGCCGGCCAGGCACTCGGGCACGTTCTCGCCGATGATCAGCTTGTTCAGCGCCTGCAGGTTGGGCAGGCCTTCGAGGAACAGCACGCGCTCGATCAGCTTGTCGGCGTGGTGCATCTCTTCGATCGACTCCTGGTACTCGTGCTTGCCCAGTGCGGCAAAGCCCCAGTTCTTGTACATGCGGGCGTGCAGGAAATACTGGTTGATCGCGGTCAGCTCATTGACCAGGCACTTGTTGAGGAGCTGGATGACTTTCTTGTCGCCTTTCATGGGGAGCCTCTCGTCGTTCAGGCCGCCGCCAGTTGCCCGGCGGAAGCGGGTCGATGGGGCGTGTGAGCGTGCAGGGAGTTTTTCAGCACGTCGCGCGCGCAACCCGTACAACGGCCGCAGCAGGCACCGACGCCGAGTTGCTCGCGCAATTGTCGCAGACTGCCGCAACCTTCGGCAACGGCGCTGCCGATGTCGCTTTCGGTGACCGCATTGCAGATACATACGTACATGATGGCTCCTGGTCTAACGTGAAACAACAGGAAGGGTCGCTGGTGACATCGAGCGCAGCGAGCCGGGCAATAGCCTCCCCGCGAGGGGAGGATGGGAGGGGCGGGCGTTTATGTCGCTTTTCGCGTATTTCATCATTAGTGGGCGCTGGTCGTTGACCATGAGCGTTACTTGGTGAGAATCAGCTTGCCCTGGCGCGTGCGCCGCAGGCGGTAGGTTGCGCCCTGATGGGCGATCTCGACCTCGCCCTTGGTCCCGAGCAGGGCCGCGCTGTCAAGCGGGCGCGGCGTCTCGGCGCTGCCGTGGGGCGGTTCGGGCCTGAGGCTGGTCGGCGGGGTTTCGGTCTTCATCGCGGGTCGCTGTTCAATGCAAAACGTAATGCGAATGATTCTCATTGATATGAGCCGTGTTGTCAATAGGGAGTTTGCGGTGTTGTCCCGAAACCCTCGATGCCGATGCCCCGCTGCCTGTCAGGAAGGCGAAATCTTGCGGCGCTATAATTCGCGCTTTAGCAAAAAGGAGTGGCCATGGGTCTCGATCGCGTTCCTTCCGGCAAGGATTTGCCGAATGATTTCAATGTGGTTATCGAGATTTCGATGCATTCCGAGCCGATCAAGTACGAGGTCGACAAGGAATCCGGCGCCATCTTCGTCGATCGCTTCATGTGCACCGCCATGCACTACCCCTGCAATTACGGCTACATTCCGCACACCATCGCCGGCGACGGCGATCCGGTGGATGTTCTGGTGATGTCCCAGTTTGCCCTGCCGCCGGGCGTGGTGGTGCGCTGCCGGCCTATCGGCATGCTGAAGATGACCGACGAGGCGGGTGAGGACGCGAAACTGCTAGCCGTGCCGGTGGATAAGCTGACGCCGATGTACCGGAACGTAGACAGCCCGCGCGACCTGCCGCAGATCATGCTCGACCAGATCTCGCATTTCTTCGAGCACTACAAGGACCTCGAACCCGGCAAGTTCGTCAAGGTGCAGGGTTGGCTGGGCGTCGAAGACGCCAAGAAGGAAATCATGGCAGGCGTCGCCGCCTACGAGAGCGCCAAGGACAAGCCGGCGTTCTGAGCCGGGCGCGGCAATGCCGCGCCCGCTTTCGCGGCAAGTCGTCTGGTCGGGTATCCGTGGGTATCCGTTATAGTTAGGCCATGAGTCGCCTTCGCGTAGCCATTGCCCAGTTCAACGCCCATGTCGGCGATCTTGCCGGCAATTCCGCCCGGATTCTGGAGTTCGCCGCGCGCGCCCGCGACGCGGGGGCCGACGTACTGCTGACGCCGGAACTGGCGCTCTCCGGCTACCCGCCGGAAGATCTGCTGATGCGGCCGGATTTTTATCGCGCCTGCGCGACACAGCTCGATCGCCTGGCACGCGTCGCCGCGCTGCCGATCGTCATCGGCCACCCCGAAGAGTCGGCCGGCAAGCGCTACAACGCCGCGTCGCTATTGCAGAACGGCCGGGTGGCGGCGACCTACCGCAAGCATCGCCTGCCCAACTACGAAGTCTTCGACGAAGAGCGCTATTTCGCTGCAGGCCGCGAACCCTGCGTGATCGAGCTGAAGGGCGTCCGGTGCGGCCTGGCGATCTGCGCCGATGTCTGGGAATACGGCGCCACCGAGGCGGCCGCCGTGGCCGGGGCGGAACTGATCCTGACGCTGAACGCCTCGCCCTTCCACATGAACAAGCAGGCGCGGCGCTACGAGGTGCTGCGCGACCGGGTGGCGGCCACCGGCAAGCCGGTGATCTACGCCAATCTGGTGGGCGGCCAGGATGAGTTGGTATTCGACGGCGCCTCCTTCGCGCTGGACGGACAGGGCCGCCTGACCCATCAGTTGCCGGCCTTCGTCGAGGCCCTGGAAATCGTCGACTATGCCGATGGCAACCTGCTGCCGGGCCCCGTGGCCGAGCCGCCTTCGCGCGAAGCGGAGGTCTATGCCGCACTGAAGCTGGGCGTGGCCGACTACCTCGGCAAGAACGGTTTCCCCGGCGCCATCATCGGGCTTTCCGGCGGCATCGATTCGGCGCTGACGCTGGCGATCGCGGTCGACGCGCTGGGTGCCGACCGCGTGCGCTGCGTGATGATGCCCTCGCCGTGGACCGCGCAGATGAGCCTCGACGATTCGCGCGAGATGGTGCGGCGGCTCGGCGTGCAGTACGACGAGATTCCGATTGCGGCGGCAATGGAGCAGTTCGCCGCCATGCTGGCGCCGACATTTGCGCAGTTGGGGCCAAAGCCGGCCTGGGACACCACCGACGAGAACCTGCAGGCGCGGATTCGCGGCATGCTGCTGATGGCGCTGTCGAACCGTACCGGGCGCATCGTACTGACCACCGGCAACAAGAGCGAAATGGCGGTCGGTTACGCCACACTCTACGGCGACATGGCCGGCGGTTTCGCGGTGATCAAGGATGTGGCGAAAACCTTCGTCTATGACCTGGCGCGCTGGCGCAACGCGGTTTCTGATGTGATTCCGCAGAACATCATCGCGCGCGCGCCCTCGGCCGAACTCAAACCCGGCCAGACCGACCAGGACACCCTGCCGTCCTACGAAGTGCTCGATGGCATCATCGAGGCCTACATGGAGCGCGACGAAAGCCCGCGCCAGATCATCGCCCGCGGCTACCCCGAGGCGGAGGTGCGCAAGGTGGTCGGCATGCTGAAGAAAAACGAATACAAGCGACGCCAGGCGCCGGTCGGCATTCGCGTCACGCAACGCGGATTCGGCAAGGATTGGCGCTATCCGATAACATCGCGTTATCCAGACGAGTACTGAATCGAGGAAACCCAGACATGAAGAAAATCGAAGCCGTGATCAAGCCGTTCAAGCTCGACGAAGTCCGTGAAGCGCTTTCCGATGTGGGTGTGACCGGCCTGACCGTCACCGAGGTCAAGGGCTTCGGCCGCCAGAAGGGGCACACCGAGTTGTACCGCGGCGCGGAGTACGTGGTCGACTTCCTGCCCAAGATCAAGATCGAGATCGTCGTCGCCGACGAGACCGTTGAACCGGCCATCGAGGCGATCATCAAGGCGGCGCGTACCGGCAAGATAGGCGACGGCAAGATTTTCGTCTCTGCGGTGGAACAGGTGGTGCGCATCCGCACCGGCGAGTCGAACGAAGCTGCGATCTGATCGGCCTTTGGGCCGGCCAGGTCGCTGCTTGGCAGCAAATTGGTGGGTCTATCCCCCGACCCCTTTCCCATGGAAAGGGGTGACCGAGTTAGCTCGCTACGCTCGTTTGTTGGGGGCAGCAAGTAGCACCACCACCGCACCGGCGCCACCTTCGGCGGCGCGCGCCTGGCAGAAGGCCAGCACCTCCTGACGCTGGCTCAGCCAGCCCAGCACCAGCTTCTTCAGCACCGGTTCGCGGCCCGGCGAACTCAGGCCCTTGCCATGCACGATGCGCACGCAGCGATAACCGTGCTGCCGGCATTCGGCCAGGAAGGTCAGGACCGCAGTTCGCGCCTGATCGCGATTCAGGCCGTGCAGGTCGAGTTTTTCCTGGGTCACCCAGCGCCCGCGGCGCAGATCGCGCAGCCAGGCTTTGGGCAGGCTGTCGCGCCGCCAGGCGGCTTCGTCGCCGCCTTCCAGATAGAGGTCGATCAGCACCGGGCCGTGCAGGGATTCGTCGAGCGCCGCGGCCTCGTCGTACAGGTGCTGGCGTGGAATCGCGGGCGGCAGCGGCGGTTCATGATGCACGCGGTCCCATTGCAGGCGCTCGACATCGGCCATCGCCTGTTGGAACGCGGCACGCTCTTCGGCCGACGGTGTGGCGCGCTTGCTCACGTTTGACGGCAGCGCCGGGAGCGGGTCCGGGTCCTAAACGCCGTGTTGCGGCGGCCTACTCCAGGCTGTCGAGATAGCGCTCGGCGTCGAGCGCGGCCTGACAGCCGGTCGCGGCGCTGGTCACGGCCTGCTTGTAGATGTGGTCCTGCACGTCGCCGGCGGCAAACACGCCGGGAATGCTGGTCGCCGTGGCGTTGCCGCTGCGGCCGGCCTGGGTCACGATGTAGCCGCCTTCCATGTCGAGTTGGTCGATGAACAAATCGGTGTTCGGCTTGTGGCCGATGGCGATGAACACGCCCATCAGCGGAATGTCTTCCTTGGCGCCGGTCGTCACATGCGTGATGCGCATGCCCGTGACGCCGGACTTGTCGCCGAGGACTTCATCCAGGACGTGGTCCCATTTGATGGTGACCTTGCCGGCCTTCTCCTTCTCGAACAGCTTGTCCTGCAGGATCTTTTCGCCGCGGAACTTGTTGCGGCGATGCACGACCGTGACGTGGCTGGCGATGTTGGACAGATACAAGGCCTCCTCGACGGCGGTGTTGCCGCCGCCGATGACGGCTACGTTCTGGTTCTTGTAGAAGAAGCCGTCGCAGGTGGCACAGGCCGACACGCCCTTGCCGGAAAACGCTTCCTCGGAAGGTAGTCCAAGGTACTGCGCCGAAGCGCCGGTGGCGATGATCAGCGCGTCGCAGGTGTATTCGCCCGAGTCGCCGATCAGACGCATTGGCTTCTCCTTGAGCGCAGCCGTGTGAATGTGATCGAAAATGATTTCGGTCTGGAAGCGCGCGGCGTGCTTTTCGAAGCGCGCCATCAGGTCGGGGCCCTGCACGCCGTCGGCGTCGGCCGGCCAGTTGTCGACGTCGGTGGTGGTCATCAACTGCCCGCCCTGGGCCATGCCGGTGATCAGCACCGGCTTTAGGTTGGCGCGGGCGGCATAGACGGCGGCAGTGTAGCCGGCCGGGCCGGAACCGAGGATCAGCAGGCGGGCGTGACGGGAACTCATGGCGGAGTACTTTCGGCGAGTGGTTGAGTGATGAATTATATAGATTGGCATGCCGGGGGCGATTTCAACCATTCAGCTTAAGAGCATGCAGCGGGCTCTCGACTCCTGCCGGAGAATGGGTAAGATGCCCCGCTGCGAGTGCCGGCAGACTGGTCCTTCCCTGCTTGGCTGCTGGCCAGCACCCCGATAAGGAAAGCCCATGACGCTACCGCACTGGATGTCTGCCGAAAGATTTCGCAAGACCTGGCAATTTCTGGCCGTGACGGTGCTTGCGCTGCTGGTCTCGCTCGGCAGTGAGCGGCTGGGCTGGCTGCAGGATTACGAGAACATCTATTACGACTACTGGCACCAGATCTCGGGCCAGCGGCGCGAGGCGCAACATGCGGCCGTGATCGCGGTGGATGACGACACCCTGCTGCAGTACAAGGATGATCCCCTGGCGTTCTGGCAACCGATTTTCGCCGTGGCAATGCAGAACCTCACCGATGCCGGCGTCAAGTCCATAGGGTTGGACTTCATCTACGCGGTCAGCGCCGAAGCCTGGCTGCGCAAACTCAATTTGCCCGACAGCGAGGTCTCGCGCAATTACGACGCCCCTTTCCGCGGCCAGCTGGCCCAGGGCAAGGCGATCCTGATCGCGCAACTGGTCGAGACTTCGCAAGGCGACATGGAGGTGATGGGGCCGCCCCAGGAACATCTGCTGATGATGCCCAACGGCGCTTTCGACACCGGCATCGCCAACCTTTATCCGGACAACGACAAGCTGGTGCGCACCTTCTATCCGGTGGTGATTCCCGACAAGCAGTTTCCCGGCGTCGGCTTTGCCATGCAGCTGGTGCTGCGGGCCACCGGCGGCGATACGCTGGGCGATGGCTGGAGCTTTGCCGGCGAGAATTATCCGCGCCAGCGCGAGCGCCGCCGCATCGGCTACGTCGGCCCTCCGGGCAGCATGCTCACCATATCGATGAGCAAGCTGCTGCAGGCCGATGCCCTGAGCGATCCGGACGTGAAGAAACTGAAAGGCCGTTCCGTAATCATTGCGCCCAACAACATCGGCACGTCGGACCGGCATTTTTCGCCCTACTCGCGCGTGCTGCCCGGACATTCGGCCGAGCCGATGATAGGCGGCGAAATCCATGCGAACGCGATCGAGACGATTCTCTCCGGGATCTATCCGCGCAATCTTTCGCTATGGGCGGCCTGGCCAGCCCTGGTGCTGGTGCTGGTAGCGGCGGTCGCCCTCTATCTGCGTCTGCATCCCGCCGGCGGACTCGGCGTCGGCGTTGGCTTGTCCCTGCTGGTTCTCGTTCCAGCCTATGCGCTATTCCAGAAGGATTTGCTGCTGTCGGTGGCGCCTTTTCACCTGGCCCTGGCCACGGCCTATCTGGGAACCCTGGCGTTGCGCCTGACCGGTGAGGAAAGGCAGCGCGCCCATCTCAAATCGATGTTCGGCCAGTATGTGTCGGATGTGGTGGTGGACAAGCTGATCGCGGAGGGCCAGCGACCCAATCTGAGCGGCGAAAAACTCGAGGTGTCGGTGCTGTTCTCCGACATCCGCAACTTCACCACGATCTCCGAGAAGCTCGATGCCGAAGAGGTCGTTGAAATGCTGAATGCCTACTTCGGCCTGACTTGCGAACCGATCCTGGAACACGGCGGCATGGTGAATAAATTCATCGGCGATGCGGTGATGGCGGTGTTCGGCTCGCCGGTGCATTATGACGATCACGCGCGCCGCGCCTTGCTCGCGGCGCAGGGCATGGCGCGCGAGGCGGAGAAGTTCAAGACCTGGATGAAGCAACGTTTTCCCGATCGCGGCCTGCCGGAATTCGGCATCGGCATCGGCGTCCATAGCGGGCCGGCGGTGATGGGCGACATCGGTTCGGTCAAGCGCCGCGAATTCACGGCGATCGGCGATACCGTGAATGCTGCCTCGAGGTTGGAGGGGGTGACCAAGGAACTCGGCTGCGTGGTGGTTGCCAGCGCCGCCTCGATCAAGGCGGCGGGAGAGGGCATACGCACCGGGCGTCGCGAAGTCATTCATGTCAAGGGCAAGGCCGAGTCGATCGAAGTGTTCGAGGTGCTGTTCGATTAGGAATCGACAGCCAAGGGGAACCGGAAGAGTCGAACCCTGTCAATCTTGCGTGGATAGTTGAAATTTCTAGTTTGGGTGGGATAATCAAAAAAGTTGGACCTTGAGTCCCGGGATAATTCTTATTCAGCATTTTCCGATGCCGATCAGCGCGTTAGCCAATTCAACCTGGAAGTCATCGGGTCACTTCAGCCGATGGTGTTGCGCCATCGCGTTCGGACTGATGGTGCTTGGCACCCTTGGCAACGCGTTTGGGCAGGTGAAACCGCAGGAAGCCCGTGTCGCCCTGATCATCGGCAATTCCGACTACAAGGCGGCTCCGCTGGACAACCCGGCGAACGACGCCAGTGACTTGGCCAATGCTCTGGAAAAGCAGGGCTTTACCGTCCTGGTGCGCGAGAATGTCGGCGAGCGCGGCCTCAAGGAAGCCGTCGATGTTTTTTCCAAGCACCTCAAAAAGGGCGGTATCGGACTGTTCTTCTTTGCCGGACACGGCATTCAGTTGAAGGACCAGAACTTCTTGCTTCCCGTGGATGTCGGCTTCGACAACGAAACCGATATCGCCTTCAAGTCAATCAGTGCCGAGTACGTGCTCTCGCGCATGGCCGAGGCGGGCAACCGCATCAATGTGGTGATTCTCGATGCCTGCCGCAACAACCCCTTGCAGTTGGCGCGGCGAACGATCAGCAAGGGCCTGGGGGTGATGAACGTCGGTCGGGCGGAAAAGGGCACCTTCATTGCCTACGCCACTTCTCCGGGTTCCACCGCCGCTGACGGCACGGGACGCAACGGTCTTTACACCAAGCATCTATTGCGCGCTCTCGAAACCAAGGATACCGACATCGACAAGGTCTTCGGTCGCGTGCGCACCGGTGTCGTGCAGGATACCAATGGCGAACAGGTACCGTGGACATCCAGTTCCGTGGTCGGCAGCTTTTATTTCAATGTCGCCGAAGACGTCGCCGCGCTGCAGCGTCCCACGATTTCGGTGGCTGCCACGCATGAAGCGGCGGCAGAAGCGGCTCAGGTTCCCTATGACCCTGTGCTGGAACGGGCCCACTGGGAGCGAATCAAGGAGAGCCGGAACCCCGCGGACTTTCTTGCCTATCTCGAGAAGTTTTCCGGCGCGCAACGCGCGGCCTATGCACGCTGGCTGGTGCAGAAATATGGCGGTGTGTTGCCTGCACCAGCTCAGCGCCAGGCGACAGCGGCACCGCCCGCGTCGCAGCAACTGACGATGGCCTCGCCGGCTCCGGTGCTGCCAGCGCCACCACCCGCTGGCGTCGCCGCGGTGGCAGCAGGAGCAGCGGTTCCGTCGCCCGGCACGCTGATCCAGGATTGTGCCGAATGTCCCGAACTCGTCGCGACGCCGGCGGGAGAATACACGATGGGAAGTGGGCCGAAGGAACGGATGCGTGAGCCTGACGAAGAACCGGCCCATCGCGTGCGCGTTGCCGCTTCGGTCGCGGTCGGCAAGTTCGAAGTCACGCGCGCCCAGTATGCTGCTTTCGTCAAGGAAAGCGGGCGCGAGCACAAACCCGGATGCAATTCCACGCGCGGCGGGTTCTTCCACAAGAATCCGAAAGCCACCTGGCAAAATCCCGGTTTCGAGCAGAAGGACAATGAGCCTGTCGTCTGCGTCAGTTGGGATGACGCCCAGGCCTATGTTCAGTGGCTGAGCAAGAAGGCAGTCAAGCCCTATCGCTTGCTGAACGAGGCGGAATGGGAGTATGTCGCCCGTGCCGGTAGCACCGGCAGCCGTCACTGGGCCGAGGCGGACAATGCCGCCGTCTGTCGCTACGCCAGTGTCGCCGATACGTCGTACAAGGGTGTTTCGCCCGGCGCACCGATGTTTCCGTGTTCCGACGGTTTTGCCTATACCTCACCGGTCGGCCGCTTTCCGGCGAATTCCTTCGGTGTGCACGATATGCTGGGCAATGCTTGGGAATGGATAGAGGACTGTTGGAATGAAGGTTATGCAGGCGCGCCTGAATTGGCCGCGCCGCGTCTTTCCGGTTCCTGCACGGAACGCGTGTTTCGCGGCGGTGCCTGGAACAGCCCACCATCCACCTTGCGCGCCGCCTATCGGGATCGATCATCGAAGGACGAGCGCCACGACAATCTGGGTTTCCGTGTCGCGCGTTCCCTGCCGTGACCGGCCGTCGCCCCCCGAAGTTGCTGCAGGCACCTGAAGGCCCTTACAGCCCCTTGCGGCGGAGTTTGCTGCTCGGAGGCAGTGCTGGTCTGGCGCTCGGGGCGCTGTCGTTTGCTCCGGAACTGTTCGCCCAGTCCGGCGGAGAGCCGATTCAGGACATCTATGCGCCGCGTGCCAAATATGCGCTGCTGATAGGCAATCGGGATTACCCGAATCGCAAGGACATTGCGCCGGCGCACAAGAACGTCACCGACCTCAAGGATGTTCTTCAATACTACGAGTTCAAGGTAAAGGATTATCGCGACCTCGATGCGCTTGGAATGATGCGCGTGCTGACCGAGTTCGGCGCTGAACTGCGCACTGTAGGCGAAACCAATCTTCCCGGCGGGGTCGCCGTAGTGTTTTATTTCTGCGGGCACGGGTTCCAGTCGGACGGCCGCAACTATCTGGTGCCGGCCGGCGTCGATCCATCTTCGGGCAAGGCGCTGAGTTCATCACTGCGGCTCAACGAAGACATCCTGGTCGCGTTGCCCCAGCGCTATCCCGGCATCAGCATTGCGCTGATTGATGCCTGTCGCACCGACCCCTTCATCCGCAAGGGCGTCGATGACTTCAACCAGATTACGGCGCCCGAGGGCATGCTGGTGTTCTTTGCCACCCGGGCTGGCCGTCCGGCCCTGGCGCCGATCAGCCCGGATCGCAATACTTTCTTTGCCGGTGCCGTGGTCGATGTGTTGCGCGAGGCCAATGGCGTGACGCCGATCGATGACCTGTTCCGGATCGCCGCCGTCGAGTGCCAGGCGCGGGTGAAAGCGGAGTTCGACAAGGTCAAGCTGACGATACCGCCGCAGTTTCCCGAAAGTACCGGCAATTTGCGCGGTCGCTTCGTGATTCGCAATCGCGAACTCGAACTGCGCCGTACGCAAAAAGGGCCGGCATTGATCGGGGTCGACGTCGCGGCAATGGAACTGCGCTGGCAGGCGATACAGGCAACCCTGCGGCCGGCGACCCTGATCCGCCTGTGCAAGGACTTCGAGCGGGACTTTCCCGGCAGCGAATTCAGCCAGCAGATCCGGGTGGCAATTGTCGGCGCCCAGCAGGCCCTGGAAAGCCAGCGTTCGGCCCGCCTTTCCAGCGACCTGTTCACCGAGGCGGTCGGCGATAAGGACTACCGCGACGATCTGCTCAAGGCCCTGCGTGGTGACAAGGATTCGGCGCACCGCATCGCCATCGCCTACCGGGACGGCACTTCGGGAGTGACGGCCAATCCGCGGCGTACCGAGCAATGGCTGCGCTTTGCCGCTGAGTTGGGCAACGGCATCGCCAGTTGGGAGTTGTCGGAACTTTACAACCAGAGCGGACAGGTCGGCGACGCCGCCCGGTTCGAGAAAATGGCCCTTGATCTGGGTTACCGGCCGCCACCGCGGCTGGCGACGCGCGGATACTGAGAACGGCTTGGCCAGCAGTTACGACACGATGCCGGACGCCGTCTCGCCAGCGCCAACTCTTGCAGCTTGCCTGGACGTGATTCGCTTCGGTTCAGGTTTTTTGTGCCGCACCATCCTTACGATGGTTTTGGGTGCCGGTGTGGCTCTCGGTCAGAACCGCAACTGGACTGGAGAGATACAGCCGGTTGCGCCCGCCGCTGTCGGCGGCACTGCTGCGGGTGTGGCTGGCGACACAGCGGATCGACCCAAGCCCAAGGCCCTTGCGAAAAAGGATGTCCGCAAAGTTCAATCCAGGCTTCGGACCAAGCCAAAAAGTGAGCCCAAACTCCAGCTCAAGGCCCAGACCAAAGTCAAGTTTCAGGCCAAATCGAGCCGGGCGGACCGTCACCCGCCGCCGGTCCCGTTGAGCACGCAAACCCCGGGTATCGAACAGTGCTGGCAGCAGATCGAGGCCACCTCACAGCCGGCTAGATTGATCCGGCTGAGCGAGGAATGCGGGCGTGATTTTCCCGATGATGGTCGGTATGCCGCAAAGATCCGTGATGTGGCGGTGCATGCTCGCAGGGCGCTGGATATTCAGCGCTCCATAGGTCTTTCCGGCGATTTTTTCGAGGATTCCATTGGCGATGCGAGCTTTCGGAGCAATCTGGGCAAGGCCGTGCGGGGCGACAAGGACGCGGCTTACCTTATCGCGCTCGCCTACAGGTTAGGCACGTCCGGCGTCGTGGCGAGTTCACGGCGCATGGAGCAATGGTTGCGTTTCGCCGCTGAACTGGGCAGCGGCCTGGCGAGCTGGGAACTTGCCGAGCACTACAACTACGGCGGGCTGGTGGCGGATGCCGCGCGTTTCGAAAAACGCGCTATCGAGCTTGGCTACCGTCCGCCGTTTCGACTGCCTACCCGGGGTTATTGACCCGGCTGGTCCCGATCGGAAAGCCGGACCTCGGCATCCGGGCGCCAGATGGCATACACTTGTGGTAACAATACTACGTCCGATGTCGAAGTGATGTTGATGGCATGGGGATGGCATTGACTTGGTAGGGGCGCTGACGGACTATGGAAAACATTGCGAAATGACAGGATAGTCTTGCAATTGTCCGAGCGCCTTTGCGGCTGGTTCGGCTGGAGGGGCAACAAAAACAATGAATTTGAAGCATCGGTTCGCCGTTTTCCGCGGTCGGGGTGTGTCCTGCGCCCTCCGACAGATTTCGATCGCCCTGCTCTGGCTTGGCTCCGCGGCCGCTTTTGGCCAGACGCCCCCCGGTGCCGGCGAGGTTCTGCAGACCGTGCCCCCGGCTGCGGTCCGCCCCGACAGCGGTCCCAGCATCGACGACCGGTTCTCCAAGGCACGGGCCATTGCCGATGTCGAGGGCATGCAACTGGAAATCAAGGGCTTTCGCATCGTCGGCCTGACGGTGGTTCCCGAGGCGGAAATGGCGCAAGCGCTGGCTCCCTTCATCGGCCCGAACAAGCGCTTTCAGGATCTGCTCGATGCCGCGGCGGCGGTCAGGCGCGAACTTGCAGGGCGCGGCTACTTTCTTGCCGACGCCATCGTTCCCGAGCAGAAGATCAGCGACGGCATCGTCGAACTGCGGGTTCTCGAGGGGCGTCTGGGCAAGGTTCGTTTGCAGGTCGATCCGGCTGTGTCGATCAGCCGCTCCTTGCTGGAATCCTATATCGAGTCGCTGGAGGAGGGCGGACTGATCCAGACCGCCGATGTGGAGCGCGCCCTGTTCCAGATTCACGACCTGCGCGGCATCGTGGCCAGCAGCAACTTCGCCCCAGGTGCAGCTGCGGGGACTGCCGACCTGACTATCAAAGTCAGCCCCGGCAAGAAGCTCGACGCCAATCTCGACTTTGACGCCAACGGGTCCATCTACACCGGCCTGCATCGCGTCGGCGGCGGCGTGGACGGCAACGGCCTGCTGGGTTACGGCGAACTCATCAACCTGCGCGCGAGCAATGCCATCGACGGCAACCTGCGCTTTGCCCGCGCCTCCATCCTGCTTCCGCTCGGCCCCTGGGGCACCAAGCTGGGCGCGGCCTACTCGGAGCTCAAGTACCGCCTCGGCACGCCGCTTTTCGATGCGCTCAAGGTCAATGGCGCGGCGGCGGTCAACTCGCTGATCGCCATTCACCCGATCATTCGTTCGCGCAACACCAATCTTCTGGTGATCGGCCAGTATGACAAGAGGAAGTTCTACGACATTCAGCTGGCGTCCGGCGCGGAGACGCTGAAGAAGACCGACGTCAGTTCGCTGGGTTTGTCCGGCGACTTCCGCGACCGTCTCGGCGGCGGCGGCATCAACGTCTTCAATATCGCCTATACCCTGGGCGAGCTGAAATTCGGTACCGCGGGCCTGGAAGCTGCCGACTTGGCCGGCCGCAAGACCAATGGCCTCTACGGCAAGACCAACATCTCGATGTCGCGCCTGCAGGCAGTTTCCGAGCGCCTGGCGCTGTTCGGCTCCTACAGCCAGCAGTTCACCAACAAGAACCTTGATCCCAGCGAGAAGTTCAGTCTTGGTGGCCCCAATGCCGTGCGCGCCTATCCGCAGGGTGAAGGCGCTGGCGACGAAGGCTACTTCGCCAGCCTCGAACTCCGCTACCGCCTGCCTTTCGAAGAGACCCTCCCAGGCAGCGTGGTGCTTACTGGCTTCTACGATTTCGGTCGCGCCATCCTGATCAAGCGCCCCACCGCCGCAGATTTGGCCGCCAATGCAGAACGCCTGCGCCGCGTCGCCGGTCCCGGCATCGGCCTCAACTGGGAAGTTCCCAACGACTGGTATCTGCGTACCACGCTGGCTTTCCGCGACACCACCAAGGCCACCGCGGACCACCTGTTGCGCTATCCGCGTTTCTATTTTCAGTTCAGCAAATTCTTCTGATTTGGGAAGCGCCGCCGTGCACTCTGCCCGGAAGCCCAGGTTCCAGAACAGGCTGATGTCCGCCACCGGCGGACGCAATGCCGAAAATGTTATGTCGTCCCGCCCCCCGGACACCGTTGCGTCCGGACGCATCGAACGCTAGAGGACATCGTCATGTTCAAGCACGCCACCCTGAATCGCGCCTACCGCCTGGTCTGGAGCGAGCTGCGCAATACCTGGATTGCCGTCGCCGAATTTGCCCGGACGCGCGGCAAGCGCGCCTCCGGCGCGGTGGCCATGGCTACCGCGCTCGCGCTGGGCGCCGCCGCCGCAATGGCAGCCGGGGAGCCGTCGCCAACGGCGTTGCCAACCAATGGTCAGGTAGTCGCCGGGCAGGTCGGTATCAGTAGCAGCGGCGCGCGCATGGACGTTACTCAGGGTTCCAACAGCGCGATCGTCAATTGGGACAGTTTCAACATCGGCAGCCAGGCCCACGTCAACTTCGCCCAGCCGGATGCCTCCGCCGTCATCCTCAATCGTGCCAGCGGCGGCTCGGCGATCTTCGGCCGGATCACGGCCAACGGCAACGTCTTCATCGTCGATCCCGGCGGCATCCTGTTTGCTCCCGGTGCGCAGGTCGATGTCGGCGGCCTGGTGGCTTCCTCACTGGGTGTATCGGACGCCAACTTCCTGGCTGGAAAATATCAGTTCGAAAGAGTTGGTGCTGGCGGCACGGTGGTCAACCAGGGCCGCCTCACTGCAGCCGATGGCGGTTTCGTCGCGCTGATCGCTCCGCAGGTCAGCAACAGCGGAACGATCACCGCAACGAACGGTAGCGTCGGTCTCGCTGCCGGCGATTCGGTGAATCTCGATTTCGACCACGACGGCCTGCTCAGCTTCCAGGTCAATGTCGCCGCCGCTGCCGCGCGCGCCGACAACAGCGGCGTCATCGTCGCCGACGGCGGCCGCGTCGTCATGAATGCACAAGCCAAGGATGCGCTGCTGTCGACCGTGCTCAACAACGACGGCGTCATTCGAGCGCGCAGCCTCGAAAGCCGTAACGGTGAAATCTGGCTCGGTGGCGGCAGTTCGGGTGTGGTCAGCGTCACCGGCACACTGGATGCCTCGGGCACCGAGGCCGGGCAGGCGGGCGGTACGGTAAAGGTGCTGGGCGACAAGGTCGGTCTTTTCGCTCAGGCGAAGATCGACGTTTCGGGAGTTGGCGCTGGCGGCACGGCGCTGGTCGGCGGCAACTGGCAGGGCAAGGGCCCGGAACAGAACGCCAGCGCGACTTATGTCGGCAAGGATGTGAGCATCAATGCCGATGGTGTGGGCGCTGGCGATGGTGGCAAGGTTATCGTGTGGGCTGATGACGTCACCCGGTTCTACGGTGGCATAAGCGCGCAAGGTGGATTCCTGCGTGGAGACGGTGGATTCGTTGAGACTTCGGGTAAGGGGGCTCTGGCGTTTAACGGTTCTGTAAGCACCAAGGCAACAAATGGGAGACAGGGAAGCTTGCTCCTCGACCCAACGGACCTGACGATTTCCGATACAGCTTCGGGAACGGGATCCCTTGACACGCAGTTTGACACTACCACCCCCGGGACAATCGCTTTTGGAGATGGTGGTGCGGCCGATACAGTCAGTGCCGGGGCGCTGGAACTTCTTGCTGCCGGTACTGATATTGATTTGCAGGCGACTAATTCGATAACAATCGCCGCATTGACTTCAGCCGGCAAAGGAGGGGTCGAAGCCGAATTGACCTTGGACCAGACGGGCGCGGTCAAATTCAGAACGGGTGCAGGCGGATTCTCGATGGCCGCTACTGACACCATCAATGTGACCGGCGCCGCCACTTTGTCGATTGATGCCATTGCAGCAACCAGCGGCGGAACAGGGGATGGAACTGTTTCCGTCGGGACGATAAGGACCTTGGGAAGCGTGTCGCTTAAAGGGACGACGGTGACGTTGAGCGGCGACATCACCACCACCGACACCGACCTGACGATCGGCGGCAACCTGGTGATCGCCGAAGCGGCGAGCCCGACCTTGAGCACCGGTGCGGGCACGGCCGGCAACATCCTGATCACGGGCACCACCAACGGCACCGCCGGCGGC
>JBDRPN010000024.1:0-13388 GCA_043826925.1 Pseudomonadota bacterium | reverse complement strand
CCGATTGTGCTTCTCGAATCCTCTGGTCGCTGCCAGCGTCATTTGCTTCATCGTCTTGTCCCTTGTGATCACAACTCTTTGTCTGACTCCATGACAAAGAAATCGTTCACAGCGTTTGATACTTATTCAGTGTTTCCCTAGTTCGCCGGCGGCTTTGCGGCCCGCGTACGGGTTGAGCGACGGGTTACTTCTGTCACCGAGCGGGCGACGCTAACCAATGAGCTCAAAGCGGCATTTACGGCCTCGTTGGTGGGGAAGACTTTTGACAGCTCCGGCGTCAACAACACCAGATTGCTGCCCTTCTCGAATTCGGCAAAATGTTTCCCGCGCACTCCCTTTCCAAGGTCTTCGCGCCGATACTCGGCGCGCATTTCCTCAAGCTTCTTCATATATCTTCCTCTCGTGTCGAGTCGCCAGCCGTGCGCTGATGATGCGAAATTTTGCGCGTCGGTGAGTGAAAATAACTGCAAGAAGCCGCCCCATCCGCGACAGGCCGAACATGAGCCAACGTTCTTCACCAACCGAATGGTCGGGATCGGCAAAAGTGTACGCCGTCGGATCGCCGAACACAGAGGCAGCTTCTTCGAAACTGACTTTGTGTTTCTTCAGGTTTCGTGTGGCCTTTGCTGGATCGATCTCAAATTCCATGCGCCATTATTCCACGGGACCGGGGAGGGGTGCCCAAATGTTCAAGTCGGGTGATGCTGATCCCTATGGCACTTGGAAACGAAACGGGGCAGTTCCGAATTTACTTGGACGGCATTTATCGCTACCAACGAGTCGGCGCTGGCAACGCGGCGATTCTTTCTGTTATGGAAAAGAATCCGAAGACGACCCCTTTTGTTAAGAAGTCATATTCCTTGCGCATGGGGCACCTTTACGAGTAGGAGTTGATTTCCTTGGCCGCTGCCTTGCGAGAGGAGATGATTCGAATTACACCGCCCTCGCCTCGGTAGCAGTGGCAGACGACTAAGAGCCGTAGCGCAGAGCTCAGGCCGAGCAGGACGAAACGATCTTCTTCCCCGGAAAAGCCGGTCTACCTCAACTCGACCCCTTTTGGCGTTTCGTTAGAGATCATTTTCAAGCGACAGGCTGGTTATTCAAGATGGGATTCTTTATCCCAGTCATTTCCCTCTTTCCTATTTCGTGGACGGTCATAGTTGTATTTGCGCTGAGAGACAAAGCCGAGATTATTGCCTCTCCCATTAACAACATTCGCTCCTTTGATGTATCTCCTAGCATAACCGGAGCGGTGGCGCGTACCGAATTTGTCGATGTAGTCGACATACCCAAAAACGTACAGAATTTTCTCGCCGGAAATGATTTTGTTGCGTTCATCCGAAGAACCGACAGACAACAATTCTGGATTGCTATAGAAAAAATAGTCGCCCTTGACCAGAAATGTGTGAAAAGAATTTATGGTTCGTTGTCTTTCGTAGTTGGGGATGTTTGGAAGCAATTCCCCATCCTTCAATATGATGGGCCGTAGCAGAACATCAGTAACGTCGGCTGGCGTATTGCCGAAGTTTTCGACTTTCATTTCAAGTGTAAAACCGCCTTCCATCCCGAACCACGTTATTCCAGGTTCAGTATGGGACATTTTTACGTAAGCGCGTTCGATGGTTTTTGTGGATCGTTCAGCATTCAATCCAACCCAATACAACAAGCCGGTAAAGCCAACAAGAAAGAAAGTAAACCAAACGACAAAGACATCAGTGGCCTTGGCTTCACATATAAACGTTTCGCTCCATTTGCGCTCTGGGTTTTGTGTGAAATGGGCGGAATATTCCTGATGTATCAGGGGGGAGCTAATGTTGAAAGTGGAGCGTGGGCCACCGGAAATCAGATGTTCTTGGGTAGTTTGGCTTTGTGTCTTTGGGATTTCGTTGCCGCCATCCTCTTGGCTTTGTTCGCTTTTTAGATTGGAACAATAGTCATGTTGATACCAAGTGCCAATACCTAATCCTACGAATGCTGAGACGGAAAACCCGAGAATTATTTTGCGCCACATATTAGCAAGCTCGAATAGTCACGCCGAAATTGGAGGGGAAATTCATGATCTCCAATGTCGAAGCGCAGGGCGTTGCGCGGCTTCATCGCGCAGCGTCCCCTGGAGCGGCGGGTTGGGCCCCACGGTCGATGCCCGCCTTGACGGTGATACCGCGAAAGCCAGAGAACCAAGCTTGGCGCTGCTGCTCATTAGCTGCGATGCGAGAGACGTGGATTTCAAGGCATTGGCCTCTCCCGTTGCCGGAGAAGATATGCGCCTTGAGTTGCTCTACGCCCGCAACCTTGAACGGATAGACAAGCACCCAAGCGTTTGATCCAGCTGGGATGAGTTGAACTGAAGCCAGATCGGGTGTGTAGCGCGAGATGGTGCTACCCGCAAGCCAACTTGCGCACTGTTGTGCTGAGGCGCCCTCGGCCTTTGGCGTAAGTGCGGAGACGTTGATGCCGTCTGGCGAGGTGCCTAAGAGCCGCGCGGCAGGATTCTGTGCCGCGGCAGGATGAGGCCCGAGTTGAATAGACGGGAGGCCAGGAATCGTGACTGTGAATGCCGGCTCGGACAACTGCACCACTAGCGCCTGAGCGGCAGCATGCGTAGCAAATAGCAGAGTGGTGAGCGTGACGCTCAGAGTTGTGGCGGCGATGCGCATGTGGCTCTTCCTGTTTGGAGGCCAACGTAAAGTCTGCTGCCCAAAAGATGTCAAACAACCCATTGAGCGCGCCGCTTTCGATTCCTGTTGTCGGGCAAATGCGCATTGCATCAATGTGTTGCCTCCGATTCGTGGAGCCTAATAAAGGGGAGTGCTACCGTCGCGCGTTGGGTTTGCCTTTGCATTCCATCGAAGCCAGGACAAATGCTTCGGCGTCGCGCCGCCCTATCCGAGATGAATTAAACGAATTATCCGGCATTTTGGCAAGCGAGCGGCGCCGGCGCCCTGAAAGTTGGCGCTGGCGCTACGGCGATTGGCGGGGCGCGACGGCGGAGGCCGTCGCGCGGAGGCTCAGACCCCGGCGGCTTCCTTCTCCTGCAGCGCGCGCCACATCACCTTGCCGGTGGCGGACTTGGGCAGGGAGTCGACGAATTCGACGATGCGCGGCGATTTGTAGGCGGCCATGTTGGCGTGGGCCCAGGCGATGATTTCCTGCTCGGTCACCTTGCCGCGCTGGGCTTCCTTGAGCACGACGATGGCCTTGACGGTCTCGCCGCGATGCGGGTCTTTGGCGCCGATCACGCAGGCTTCCTGGATCGCCGGGTGCTGGTACATCAGGGCCTCGACCTCGGCCGGCCAGACCTTGAAGCCAGAGGCGTTGATCATGCGCTTGAGGCGGTCGACCATGAAGAAGTAGCCGTCCTCGTCGACGCGGCCGAGGTCGCCGGTGCGAAACCATTGCTTGCCGTCGAGTTCGATGAAGGCATTGCGCGTCGCTTCGGGGTTGTTCCAGTAGCCCTTGAACATCTGCGGCCCGCGGGTGAGGATTTCGCCGACCTCGCCCGCCGGCAGTTCCGCGAAGGTGTTCGGGTCGGCCACCATCGATTCGACGTCGAAGATCGGGATGCCGAGGCACTGCTTCTTGGCGCGGTCGGGCGGGTTGATGTGCGAGGGCGCGATGGTTTCCGAGAGGCCGTAGCCTTCGACGTAGGTGATGCCCATGTCGAGCAGCTTCTGTGCGATGGCTTCCGGCATCGCCGCGCCGCCGCCGCTCATGCGGCTGATCGACGAGAGGTCATAGTCGGCGAGCTTCGGATTCATCAGGAAGTCGATCACCATGGTCGGGATCGCGGTTAGCGAAGTCACGCCGTAGCGGGCGATGCACTGCGCCGCGGCGTCGCGGTCCCAGCGCGGCAGCAGTACCACGGTGGATCCCGCCTGCAGCGGGCCGCTCATGCTGCCTTGCATGCCGGTGACGTGGAAGAAGGGCAGCACCGCCAGATACACGGCGTCCTGCTGGATGCCGAACCACTGGTAGCCGGCCATCATGGTGTGCATCACCGTGCGGTGAGTGTGCATGCAGCCCTTGGGATGGCCGGTGGTGCCCGAGGTGTAGGGCATCACGCAGAGGTCGTCGGGACCGACCGTGATCGGGCCGGGTTGAAGTTCTTGCGTCAGCGCGTCTGACCACAGCGTGACGCCGGGCTCGGTGAGGGCCTGGCGCGGCGCCTTGACGAAGTCGGGCACCTTGAGGTCGGTTGCGGCTTTCAGATAGTCGGAGTAGGCGGCGACGAGAATCTGTTGCAGACCCTGGCTTTCACCCGTGCCGAGCAGCGGCCTCATCTGCGGGTAGATGTCCTGCGCTACGATGGCCACGGTCGCGCCGCTGTCGCTGACATAGTGGCGCAACTCGGTCGTCATGTTCATCGGATTGACCGGCACCACCACGGCGTTGGCACGCAGGATGCCGTAGTAGGCCAGCACGAACTGCGGGCTGTTCTGCATGTAGAGCAGCACGCGGTCGCCCTTGTTCACGCCCTGCTTTTGCAGCCAGCCGGCGATGCGCTCGGCTTCATCCTTGAATTCGGCGAACGTGATCTGGGTGTCGTAGAACACCAGGTAGGGCTTGCTGGGGAAGCGCCGCGCCGAGACCTCGACGTTGTAGAACAGGTCGGTCTCGGGCACGCTCATGTGCCGCGGCAGGCCCTTGGGCCAGTAGGCGAAGTGGCGGTCGGACATGGGTTTCCTTTCTCTTGCTTTGCCTTGATCCAAAAAACCTGTTGAACCACAGAGACACAGAGACACAGAGAAAAACAAGAGAATTGCATTGCCGTTCTCTGTGCCCCTGTGTCTCTGTGGTGAAGTCCTTGGGCTTACTTGCTCAGGTAACGCCCCAGTTCCTGCTTGGCGATGGCGTTGCGATGCACTTCGTCGGGGCCGTCGGCGAAGCGCAGGGTGCGCGCCTGGGCGTAGGCCGCGGCGAGCGGGAAGTCGTCGGAGACGCCGGCGCCGCCATGGGCCTGCATGGCCCAGTCGATCACCTGCAGCGCCATGTTGGGCGCGGCGACCTTGATCATGGCGATCTCCTGCTTGGCCACCTTGTTGCCGGCGGTATCCATCTTCCATGCCGCGTTGAGCGTCAGGAAGCGCGCCTGGTCGATCATGATGCGCGCCTCGGCGATGCGCTCGCGCGTTACGCCCTGGTCGGCGATCGGCTTGTGGAAGGCGACGCGCTTCAAGGCGCGCTTGCACATCAGTTCCAGCGCGCGTTCGGCCAGGCCGATCAGGCGCATGCAGTGGTGGATGCGGCCCGGGCCGAGGCGGCCCTGGGCGATCTCGAAGCCGCGCCCTTCGCCAAGCAGGATGTTGGAAACGGGAACGCGCACGTCCTTGAAATCGACTTCGCCGTGGCCGTGCGGCGCGTGGTCGTAGCCGAACACGCTGAGCGCGCGCACGCGGGTCACGCCCGGGGTGTCCATCGGCACCAGGATCATCGACTGCTGGTTATGCCGGCTGGGATTGTCGGGGTCGGTCTTGCCCATGAAGATGAGGATCTTGCAGCGCGGATCGGGCGCGCCCGAGGTCCACCACTTGCGGCCGTTGATCACGTAGTGGTCGCCGTCCTTCACGATGCGCGCTTCGATGTTGGTGGCGTCCGACGAGGCCACGCCCGGCTCGGTCATGGCGAAGGCCGAGCGGATCTTGCCTTCGAGCAGGGGCATCAGCCATTCGTTGCGCTGCGCGTCGTTGCCGTAGCGCTCGATGGTTTCCATGTTGCCGGTGTCGGGCGCCGAGCAGTTGAAGGCTTCGGGGGCGATGTGCGAGCGGCCCATGATTTCGCACAGCGGCGCGTATTCGAGGTTGGTGAGGCCGGCGCCGCGTTCCGATTGCGGCAGGAACAAGTTCCACAGGCCGGCGGCGCGCGCCTTGTCCTTGAGCTGCTCCATGATCACGGTCGGCACCCAGGGATTGCCCTTGGCGCGGTTGGCCTCGACCTCGGCGTGGAAGGCATCCTCGTTCGGATAGATGTGCTGGTCCATGAAGGCGTTGAGGCGCTTCTGCAGGTCCTTGACCTTGGGGGAGTAATCGAAATCCATGGTGTGTCCTCGGTGATGGTGTTTAGTTGGCGGCAATCAGGCGCTCGACCTGGCGCCAGGCTTCTTCGGCCAGGGGGCGCGCGCGCTTGCCGGTTTCGATGGCTTCGGTGCTCGACGCGTTACCTTGCAGGGCGCGGGCCAGGATGCCCTGCAGAATGCCGGCCAGGCGGAACATGTTGAAGGCCATGTAGAACTCCCAGTCGCGCGGCGGAATCGGATCGCGGCCGGTACGCTCGCAGTAGGCGGCGACGTAATCGGCCTCGGCGGGGATGCCCAGCGCGGCGAGGTCATAACCGGCGAGGCCGCGGAACTGGCCCGGCGACAGGCGCCAGGTCATGCAGTGATAGGCGAAGTCGGCCAGCGGATGACCCAGGGTCGACAGCTCCCAGTCGAGCACGGCGAGGATGCGCGGTTCGGTCGGGTGGAACACCGTGTTGTCGAGGCGGAAGTCGCCATGCACGATGCTGGTTTCCTCGCCCGCCGGAATGTTCTGCGGCAGCCAGTCGATCAGCTTGTCCATGGCCTCGATCTTCTCGGTTTCCGAAGCGCGGTACTGCTTGCTCCAGCGCGCCACCTGGCGCTCCAGGTACTTGTCGGGCTTGCCGTAATCGGTGAGGCCCACGGCGTCCTGGTCGACCTGATGCAGGGCGGCGATGACGCGGTTCATTTCGTCGAAGATGGCGCCGCGCTCGGCGGGGCTCATGCCGGGCAGCGAGGGGTCCCACATGATGCGGCCGTCGACGCAGTCCATGATGTAGAACATGGTGCCGATCACCGAGTCGTCCTCGCACAGCGCCCAGGTGCGCGCCACGGGCACGTCGGTGACGGCCAGGGCCGAGATCACGCGGTACTCGCGGTCCACCGCATGGGCGCTGGGCAGGAGCTTGCCGGGGGGCTTCCTGCGCAGCACGTACTTGCGCTTGGCGTCCGTCAGCAGGAAAGTCGGGTTCGACTGGCCGCCCTTGAACTTCTCGACCTGCAATTCGCCGGAGAAACCCTCGACGTGCTTCCGCATCCATGCCGCGAGGCGGGTGGTGTCGAAGGCATCCTGTGCGGTGACGGGACGGGTGCCAGTGAATTTTTCTGTCATCTAAAATCTTTCACCACAGAGGCACAGAGACACAGAGAAAGACGAGAAAATTGCTTTTGCATTTCTCTGTGCCTCTGTGTCTCTGTGGTTCGCATTTGATTTTCATATCAACTTCACCAGTTGCTTGCCGAAGTTGCCGCCCTTCAACAGGCTGATGAAAGCGCTTGGCGCATTGGCCAGGCCGTGGGCGACGCTCTCGCGATACTTGATGCGGCCGGCGGCGACGTGGCCGGCGATTTCCTTCAGCGCCGGCGGCCAGCGCGTCAGGTCGTCGGAGACGATGAAGCCCTGCATCCTGATCCGGTTGATCAGCACCGAGCCGATGTTCTGCATCGGGTAGGGGGCCGAGTTGTACTGCGCGATCAGGCCGCAGACGGCGATGCGCGAGAAGGGGTTCATGCGCCCGAGCAGGGTGTCGAAAATCTCGCCGCCGACGTTCTCGAACAGGCAGTCGATACCTTTGGGCGTCGCTTCCTTGAGGTCGCCGCGCAGATTGCCGGCCTTGTAATCGATGCAGGCATCGAAGCCGAGTTCGTCCACCACGTAGCGGCATTTCTCGGCGCCGCCGGCGATGCCGACCGCGCGCGCGCCGTGGATCTTCGCCAGTTGCCCGACCACGCTGCCCACCGCGCCCGAGGCGGCGGTGACCACCACGGTCTCATTGGGCTTCGGCGCGCAGATGTCGAGCAGACCGACCCAGGCCGTGACGCCGGGCATGCCGACCGGGCCGAGCCAGGCCGACAGCGGTATCGCGCTGTCATCGACTTTCTGCAGCGCGCCGCCGTCGGCCACGCCATAGAGCTGCCAGCCCAGCGGGCCGACCACCTTGTCGCCGACGGCGAACTTCGGATGATTCGACTTGAGCACTTCGCCGGCCGTGCCGCCGACCATGACCTCGCCGATCTGTACCGGCGTGGCATAGGACTTGACGTCCGACATGCGGCCGCGCATATAGGGGTCGAGCGAAAGCCAGTGATTCCTTACCAGCACCTGGTTGTCGCCGGGTTCGGTAATGTCGGATTCTTCGAGGCGGAAATTGCTTTCCTCGACCCAGGCGGCGGGGCGGTTGGCGAGGACGATCTTCTGGTTCTTTTCCATGGTGGGGAGCTTCCTTTTATTGGTTTGCTTGCAAGAGTTGGCGCTGGCGCTACGGCGAATCTTGCGCCTGTTCCAGCTTGCTGCGGGCCTCGCGGCGCAGCTTGAAGGTGCCGAGCGACTTGGCCACCAGTTCGCCGCTTTCGTCGAAGGCCTCGCCCTCGCAGAAGTGCAGCGAATTGCCGCCGCGCAGCAGGCGGCCTTCGGCGACGATGCGGCCCTTCGCCGAGCGGATGAAACTCAGCGACATGTCCACCGTCATGATGCCGCCGACGTGTTCGTGCGTGGTGCGCGCGGCGACCGCCATGGCGACGTCGAGCATGGTCATGATGACGCCGCCGTGCGATACCTCGAAGCTGTTCATCAGTTCCGGGCGCAGTTCCAGCGAGATGCGCGAGCGCCCGCCCTCGGCCATCTCGGCCTTGACGCCGAGATGCTTGAGAAAGGGCACCTTGAGACCGAAAAAGTCGGACATTTAACGTGAAATTGCACGTTCGGAGCGACTGGCAATCGTCGAGCGAAGCGAGCCAATCGGTAGCCCCCCGTGAGGGGGGATGGGGGGGCGGGCCTTCAATTTGTCTTTCGCGTGTTTCATCTTCTGCGGATGAAGCCTGCTGGCATGAGCGTCAAAAACTCAGGCTGCCGCCATCGACGGCGAGGGAATGGCCGGTGACGTGGCGCCCCGCCTCCGAGGCGAGGAAGACCACCGCGCCCTTGAGATCCTCGTCGCCGCCGACGCGGCCCAGCGCGGTGCCGGCGATGATGCGGTCGCCGAGCTTCTCCATGATGCCGCTGGCCATCTTCGAGGGGAAGAAGCCGGGGCAGATGGCATTGACGTTGATGTTGTACTTGCCCCATTCGGCGGCCAGCGCGCGCACGAAATTCACGTCGGCGCCCTTGCTGGTGTTGTAGGCGATGGTCTGCATGTCGGGCGGGTTGCCGCGCAGGCCGGCGATCGAGGCCGTAACGATGACCTTGCCCGAACGCTGCGGAATGAAGGCGCGCTTGCCGACTTCGCGGGTCAGGAAGAACATGCCATTGACGTTGAGGTTGATCACCTTCAGCCAGGCCTCGCTCGGGTGGTCCTCGGCCGGCGCGCCCCAGGTGGCGCCCGCGTTGTTCACCAGGATGTCGATCTTGCCGTAGTGGTCGAGCACGGCGCTGACGAGGCCGGGGATCTGATCGAACTTGGACAGGTCGTTGGTGACGGTGAGCACTTCGATGCCGAGCTTTTCGAGATGGGCCTTGGCCTCCGCCAGTTCGTCGGCCTTGCGCGCGGTGATCGCCAGCTTGGCGCCCATTTCGCCGAGTGCCTCGGCCATCTGCAGCCCGAGGCCGCGCGAACCGCCGGTGATGATCGCGACCTTGCCGGTCAGATCGAATAGTTGTTTGACGCTCATGGAATTCCTTTCAAGTGCTTGAACCACAGAGACACAGAGACACAGAGGAAAACGGGAGAACAGCTATTGAAGTTCTCTGTGCCTCTGTGTCTCTGTGGTGAAGGATTCTTGCCTTTCAGCAGACTTCGAATAACCCGGCGGCGCCCTGGCCACCGCCGATGCACATGGTGACGACGACGAACTTTGCGCCGCGCCGCTTGCCTTCGATCAGCGCGTGGCCGGTCAGGCGCGCGCCGGAGACGCCGTAGGGGTGGCCGACGGCGATCGCGCCGCCATTGACGTTGAGCCGATCCATCGGGATGCCCAGCGTGTCGGCGCAGTAGAGCACCTGCACGGCGAAGGCCTCGTTGAGTTCCCAGAGGTCGATGTCCTTGACCGTGAGGCCGGCTTTCTTCAGCAGCTTCGGGATCGCGAACACCGGGCCGATGCCCATCTCGTCGGGCTCGCAGCCGGCCACGGCGAAGCCGCGGAAAATGCCCAGCGGGCTCAGGCCGCGCTGTTCCGCCAGCTTGGCATTCATCACCACGGCGGCCGAGGAACCGTCGGAGAACTGGCTCGCGTTGCCGGCGGTGATGACGCCGCCGGGCAGGGCCGAGCGGATTTTCGAAACGCCTTCGAGCGTGGTGTCGGGGCGGATGCCCTCGTCGGCGGCGATGGTGACTTCGCGGGTCCCCAGGGCGCCGCTGGCCTTGTCGGCGACGCCCATGGTCACCGTCATCGGCACGATCTCGTCGGCGAACTTGCCGGCAGCCTGTCCGGCGGCGGCGCGCAACTGGCTGCTCACGCCGTATTCGTCCTGGCGCTCCTTGGCGATCTTGTAGCGCTTGGCCACCTGTTC
Source organism: Pseudomonadota bacterium (assembly GCA_043826925.1). Taxonomy (GTDB): domain Bacteria; phylum Pseudomonadota; class Gammaproteobacteria; order Burkholderiales; family Rhodocyclaceae; genus Sulfuritalea. The sequence goes on along the minus strand of JBDRPN010000024.1, from coordinate 2,931 downwards.
GGCGGTCTGCAGCATGCTCCAGTACACCTCGGGCTTGATCTTCAGCAGCGCCGGGTCGGCGATCATGTGGCGGTTGGCTTCCTGCTGCACGCAGGAAATGCTTTCGACGCCGCCGGCGACCAGGATGTCGCACTCGCCGGCAATGATGCGCTGGGCCGCCATGGCGATGGTCTGCAAACCCGAGGAGCAGAAGCGATTGATGGTGGCGCCCGGCACCGTCACCGGCAGGCCGGCGACCAGCGCGATCTGGCGCGCGATGTTGCTGCCGGTGGCGCCTTCGGGCGTGGCGCAACCCATCAGCACATCCTCGACCTCGGCCGGGTCGAGCTTGGCGCGGGCCACGGCATGCCTCACGGCATGCGCGCCGAGCGTGGCGCCATGGGTCATGTTGAAAGCGCCCTTCCAGGACTTGGCCAGTCCGGTGCGGGCGGTGGATACGATAACGGCATCAGTCATTTGGAACTCCTAAGTCGAACCACAGAGACACAGAGGTACAGAGAACTTCAAAGGCGAATTTCTTGTGTTGTTTCTCTCTGTGTCTCTGTGCCTCTGTGGTGAATGGTTTTCAAGTAAGCGACTTTCCTTCGGCGACGCGCTTGGCGATCAGCGGCGCCGGTTCCCAGAAGGCGTCGCCGGAACTGGCGGCGAACTCCTGCATGCTGCGCGCCACGTTGTACAGGCCTACTTCGTCGGCATACAGCATCGGGCCGCCGCGGAACAGCGGGAAGCCGTAGCCGGTGAGATAAATCATGTCGATGTCGGAAGCGCGGGCGGCGATGCCTTCTTCGAGGATGCGCGCGCCTTCATTGACCAGCGCGTAGATGCAGCGCTGGACGATTTCGGCGTCGCTGATCTTGCGCGGCGTTAGCCCCAGTTCCTTGCGGTAGTCCTCCAGCATCTTGTCCACTTCCGGATCGGGAATGGCCTTGCGGTTGCCCGGCGCGTAGAGGTACCAGCCCTTGCCGGTCTTCTGCCCGTAGCGGCCCTGCTCGCAAAGCTTGTCGGCAAATTTGGCGTAGCGGATCAAGGGCTTCTCGACATAGCGGCGTTTGCGGATCGCCCAGCCGATGTCGTTGCCGGCGAGGTCGCCCATGCGGAAGGGGCCCATGGCCATGCCCCATTTTTCCAGCGCCTTGTCGACTTGCGCCGGCGTTGCGCCTTCTTCCAGCAGAAAGCCGGCGACACGGCCGTAGTGCTCGATCATGCGATTTCCGATGAAGCCGTCGCAGACACCCGAGACCACCGCGGTCTTCTTGATCTTCTTCGCCACCTGCATCACGGTGGCCATGACGTCCTTGGCCGTTGCCGCGCCGCGCACCACTTCCAGCAGCTTCATCACGTTGGCCGGGCTGAAGAAGTGCATGCCGACCACGTCCTGCGGGCGCTTGGTGAAATTGGCGATTTTGTTCACGTCCAGCGTCGAGGTGTTGGAGGCTAGGATTGCGCCGGGTTTTGCGATGGCATCGAGTTGCTTGAACACGGCCTCCTTGACGCCGATTTCCTCGAACACGGCTTCGATGATCAGGTCGGCGTCCTTGAAATCGTCATAGGACAGCGTGCCCTTGAGCAGGCCCATGCGCTGGTCCAGCTTCTCCTGCGTCAGCTTGCCCTTCTTCATGGAGTTTTCGTAGTTCTTGCGGATCGTGGCCATGCCGCGGTCCAAGGCTTCCAGCTTCATTTCCAGCATGGTCACCGGAATGCCGGCGTTGAGGAAGTTCATGGTGATGCCGCCGCCCATGGTGCCGGCGCCGATCACGCCGACGCGGCCGATCTTGCGCGCCGGGGTGTCGTCGGGCACGTCGGGAATCTTCGAGGCGGCGCGCTCACCGGTGAAGGCGTGGCGCAGCGCCCGCGACTCGGGCGTGCCCATCATTTCGAGGAAGTAGCTGCGCTCGAGCTTCATGCCTTCGTCGAAGGGCTTGGTCAGCGCCGCCTGTACGGCGTCGATGCACTTGAAGGGCGCCGGGAAGGGGCCGGCGACGCCCTTGACCATGTTGCGCGAGAACTGGAAGAAGGCTTCCTGGTTCGGCATGTCGATCCTGATGTCGCGGATGCGCTTCAGCGAGCGCTTTTCGGCGGCCACTTTGTCGGCGAAGGCCAGCGCGCCCTGGAGCAGGTCACCCTCGATGAATTCGTCGAACAGCGGCGTGCCCTTGAATTTTTCGGAAGGCACCGGGTTGCCCGACAGGATCAGGTTCAGCGCCGCCTCGACGCCGATGATGCGCGGCATGCGCTGCGTGCCGCCGGCGCCGGGCAGGAGTCCCAGCTTGATTTCGGGTAGGGCGATCGAGGCGCCGGCGACGGCGACGCGGAAGTGGCAGCCCAGCGTGAGTTCCAGTCCGCCGCCCATGCAGACGCCGCCGATCGCTGCAACGACCGGCTTGGGGCAGGCCTCGACGATGCGAATCACGGTCAGCAGGTTGGGTTCGGCATAGGATTTCGGCGAGCCGAATTCGCGGATGTCGGCGCCTCCCGAAAAGGCGCGGTCGGAGCCGATCAACACCACGGCCTTGACGGCGGGGTCGGCCGTGGCCTTGTCGATGCCGGCGACAATGCCGCAGCGCAGGTCGTAGCCGAGGCCGTTGACCGGCGGGTTGTCGAGTTTGATGACGGCGGTGCCGCCGTGCAATTCATAGTTGGCGCTGCTCATGCTGACTCCTTGCTGAGACGATCGGGGTTCAAACAAAACTGCTTAACCACAGAGACACAGAGGCACAGAGGAAACAAATCAAAAACGAATTTCTATGTATTTCTCTGTGCCTCTGTGTCTCTGTGGTGAGGATTCTGACGTCACACTTCCAGCCATTCCTTGCGGATGGCGGCGTTGTTCTTGAGATCGGCCGGCGTGCCTTCGAACACGATGCGGCCGTGGCCCATCAGGTAAAGGCGTTCCGAGATGTCCAGCGCGATGGCCAGCTTCTGTTCGATCAG
>JBDRPN010000023.1:0-4243 GCA_043826925.1 Pseudomonadota bacterium | reverse complement strand
GCCTTCGGCTCTGCAAAACCTGGCCATCGGACTTTCACCGACGAAGTAACGCGCCATGCCTGGCGCACACGTTCAAGGTGACCGGCGCTGCGCGGCTTCATCGCGCAGCGTCCAGAGAGCGAAGCGAACGGGGTCGACCGCAGGGTTAGCCCCATAGCCTCTTGTCGTGCTGAGTTGTGACACGAAATGACTTGAACGCAAGGCGAGCCTTGCGAAGCGAAGTGGTCGGAGCAAGTGTACCAAGGGCCTCGTTTAGTTCTTGGCGAGTGAGATCGGACTCAGAGCCGACGATTACTTCCACGAGCTTCAGCTTATCCGAGAAGTCCGTGAAATAGAGTTGAGTCGCTGGATCTCGCTCGTTTAGGCGAAGAAAGGCGCGCACTTCCTTTTCGTAATGCCAATGCGCGTACTTCGTGGACAAGAATTTGATCATTGTTGTTTCGTTGAGGGTGCTGATACCTCCTTCGAGAAGGTCGAACGCTTCTTTACGCGAGCGCAAGCCTGAATACGTTACGGGTTGCGTTGAGTCATCCGGAACGTCAAAGGCCAGACACAGTCCGCGATGTTTGTCCGCATAGTGGCTCCACTGAACCGGATTGCGCCACGAAAGGCTGAAGCAAAGCATGCCAAAGCGCCGCGCCACTTCGGCCTTCCATTCGAGCATACCGTGACGCAGGTCGGGATTGGAAAGATCGATGCAGAGCAGCTCGAAAGGGTCGTTGAGGTCGTGGATCGTTGCGATCTTCAACCGGCGCAGTTTGAGATTCTCTATGCCATAGCTTTGAGGAACAAAGTGGTACACACGCATGGATGGGGCTAACGAATGAAAGGGACTTCCCCGTCCCGAGGCTGCGGCGGAAGCCGCAAACGGCAACGAGTGCCATGATGGGATTTCGCGATCACATCAAAACCACGAAAGGGGAAGTCCATGAGCATTATCACTGTTGGAATCGATCTGGCCAAGAACGTCTTTGCGGTGCATGGCGTTGATGATAACGGCAAGGCGGTATTGGTCAAGCCCAAGGTATCACGCGAGCATCTTCTGCCGCTGATCGCGCAACTGCCGCCCTGCGTGATCGGCATGGAAGCCTGCTCCGGCGCCCACCACTGGGCGCGGCAGTTCCGCCAGTACGGCCACACCGTGAAGTTGATGGCGCCCAAGTTCGTCACGCCCTACCGCATGTCCGGCAAGCGCGGCAAGAACGATGCGGCGGATGCGGCAGCGATTTGCGAAGCCGTCACGCGGCCGCAGATGCGCTTCGTCCTGGTCAAGGAAGAACACCAGCAGATCATCCTGAGCCTGCGTATTTCGCGGAACGTGACCGCTAATTTCACGTCATCGTGACCGATGGCGGGATGCTGCATGGATAGGTTCAAATATTACCTCAATCGGTCACGCTCGCCGTGAAGCGGCGGTCACGCTTTGGCGAAACCTCGGTCACGATGACGTGAAATTGGTGATGCGGCAGGGTTATCCACGGCGCCGGGAGCGAGAGGTCCCTCTCTACCGGAAGCGGACGGCGCGGTGGGTAACCCGTGCTCGGAGTGCAGGCGGTCATGGTTTGGCTTTCTCGGATTTGCGCAACGACTCCCCGGCCAGCGCCAGCTTGTGCGCCGAGTGCAGCACCCGGTCCAGAATCGCATCGGCCAGCGTCGGATCGTTCAGATACGCATGCCAGTGCTCCACCGGCAACTGGCTGGTAATCACCGTCGAGCGGGTACCGACACGGTCATCGAGCACCTCCAGCAGATCATTGCGCTCTGCCTGATTGAGCGGTGCCAGCCCCCAGTCATCCAGGATCAACAAATCCGTCTTCGCCAAACTGGAGAGCCGCTTGCCGAAGCTGCCATCGCCATGGGCGATGCGCAGTTCCTCGAAGAGCCTGGGCGTGCGCACATAGACCACCGACAGCCCCTGCCGGCAGGCGGCATTCCCCAGCGCGCACGCCAGCCACGTCTTGCCGCAACCCGTCGCCCCCGTCAGGATCAAGTTCTGGTGGGCGCGAATCCACTGGCAGCTGGCCAATTGGGCCATCAGCGCCTTGTCCAGTTTGCGTCCGCCGCCGTAGCGCACATCCTCCAGGCACGCCTGGCTGGACTTGAGTCTGGCCTCGCGCAGCAAGCGGGTGACGCGGCGATTCTCGCGCCAGGTGTGCTCCCGATCCACCAACATGGCGAAGCGTTCATCAAACGGCAGGTTCATGCTTGCCGCACTGGTCTGCTGCTCGGCAAAGGCGGTCGCCATGCCGGGCAAGCGCAGTGCATTCAGGGTTTGCAACGTCTGTTCCATCAACATCCTGTCTCCTTGGGTCAGTGGTAATAATCCGGACCGCGCACATTGGCGTGGTCCGGCAAAGCCAGCTCGGCTTGCGCCGGGCCGGTAACGGGTTGGCGATCCAGGCCCTTCTCCAGAATCGAGGCCACGGATCGGTAGCGATGGGCACCGATGGCCAGAGCACGGGTGCAAGCGGCTTCCATGCGATCCCGCCCGGCGGTACGCGCCAGTCGCATCAAGCCCAGGCAGGAGCGGTAGCCTTGCTCGGGGTGCTGCTTCTCCAGGAGCAGGCGCTTGACCAGTTCGCCGGTGGCGGGTCCGACCGACGCGGCCCAGTTCATCAGCCGGCCGGGTGACCAGTCAGCGTGCGCCCGATGCGCCGCCGGCATGTGGTCGGCGATGGTGGAGTAGCCCCCTTTGCGGGGATTCTTCGGATGACTGGCGACCCGGCGGCCTTTGGCCAGCACCTCGATGGTGCTGCGGGTGATGCGCAGTTCGACCTGCTGGCGCACCAGCGCATGGGGCACGCTGTAGTAATGTCCGTCGTACTCGACGTGGTAGTCGATATTGACGCCGGCGTGCTTCCAGTCGGCCATCACGAACCGCGTAGCCGGCAGCGCACGCAAGTACGGCGCATCAAGTTTCTCGAAGGCGTCCGTCCGGCAGCCGGGCAGTTTCTTGAACGGACGAGTGTTCAGCGCCGGCAGGAGCTCGGCGACGGCGGCATCCAGTTCGGCCACCGAGAAGAACTGCCGGTGGCGCAGGCGAGCCATGATCCAGCGTTCGACGACCTGAACGCCGACCTCGACCTTGGCCTTGTCCTGCGGCTTGCGCGGTCGGGCCGGCAGGATCACCGTGCCGTAATGCGTCGCGAATTCCGCCGTGGCGCGGTTGAGTTCCGGTTCGTAGCGGTTGGCCACGGTGACCAGGGCACGGGGATTGTCTGGAACGATGAGTTCGGGTACGCCGCCGATGAAGCGCAGTGCCCGGTCCAGTCCTGTGAGCCAGTCGACCTGCGTCTGCCCCGGCGTGGCGCAGGCGAAGGTATAGCTGGAGGCACCCAGCACGGCGACGAAGATGCTGGCGGGTCGGATCTCGCCGGTATCGGCGTCGATGATCGGCATCGTCGGGCCGGCATAGTCGGCGAACAGCTTCTCGCCGGCGCGATGGGTCTGGCGCATGGAGCGCTTGAGCTTGCCGGCCCAGGCTTTGTAGCGCGTGCAGAACGCGGTGTATTGGAAGGCGGCATCGCCCACGGTGGCCCGATACTCCTCCCAGAGCAGGGTGAGCGTGACGCCTTTGCGCTTGAGTTCCTGATGCACCCGCGCGTAGTCGGGTTCGGTGAAGGCGGATGCCCGGGCGGATGGCTGGCTGTAGAGCTGCCGTTCCAGGGCGCCATCGTCCAGGTCGGCGGGCAACGGCCAAGCCAATCCGGCATCCGTCGCCAGTTTCAGGTACTTGGCGACGACGCCCTTGGATATGTTGAGCGCCCGAGCGATGGCTTCAAGGCTCAGGTCGGTGCTATGCCGGTATCGGAGTACGTCTCGTATCTTGCGCATGGATAGTCTGTCCTGGGGCATGCCCGCTCGCTTTCAAAAAAGCGGCGAAGGCTACCTTCAACTATCCATACAGCACACCCACCATCGGTCACGATATCCGCGAAATCGCGGTCACGCTTCCGTGAAACGTCGGTCACGCTTTGGCGAAATCACCGGTCACGATGACGCGAAATACGCACTGAGCCTGCACCGCACCCGCAATGGCTTCGTCGAAGAGCGCACCGCCACCTACAACCGGCTGCGCGGCCTGATCAGCGAATTCGGCATCGTCTGTCCGCAGAAGATCGCCAACCTGCGCCGCGCGCTCATGGATCACCTGGAGGATCTGCCGGGTTACATCAATCAGTGCGTCGGCGACCTGCTGGCCCACGCCGACAGTCTGGACCTGCGGATTGCCGAGTACGACCGG
>JBDRPN010000022.1:0-3239 GCA_043826925.1 Pseudomonadota bacterium | reverse complement strand
GCTACGTTGAGTTACCCACCGTGCAGCTCGCCTACGGTCTAGAGGGACCTTCGGCAAGCCGCCCCGTGGATAACTCGTAACCGCAGAGGGTTCACTTAAGAAACCAGCAAATTCTGTCCTAAGGAATGGGGCCACCTCTGTCGTCCCAGTAGCGCCCCTTGAAGAGAGAGTAGATATCAGGCCAAAGAAGATACTTGACAGTCTCCCCGAGCGTTTCGAACTTCTCACCCCAAAATATTTTGGCGAGTGTCGAAAAGACTGGAATGCTAAGTACTGCAACGAGCAGCATTACCTTGGGATGGTCAAGAAATTCCATGGGCTATGCCAGAGGCAAAAGGGTCAACAGTGAAGTCGGCGCTGGTGAGACGGCGATTGACGATTGAAGCAATCTTGTGGGGCCCAGCGATTGAATTAACCGGCTGGCGCGGCTTTATCGCGCCAGTCCGTGTCGAATGATTGGTTAGACCTTTGCTCAATGCTGAACGGCATTCGGCTGTTCTTCTCTGGGTTTGTGCAGCAAGGGGTCGGGTTCGGATTAGTTTGTGCGGCATGGGTCGTTTCCAGAAAGTCGGCGCTGGCGGCACGGCGATTCATGCTGTCGTGGAAATCAATGTCACGCCCCTTTGGTTGCTCTCCGCAGATCCTTGATCAACAAGTGAAGGTGATACGGGTCGGTCGGGCTTGGATCAAAATCGAAATGCTCATAGAACCGTCGAGCCTCGTTGTCCTTGGCATGAACAATGACCGCGCGGATACCGGCAATATCGGCGGCCTGAAGAGTCCTGGCAAGAGCATCATGCAGCAGGACCGCTCCCAATCCTTTCCGTTTGGCCCGGTTGTCGACAGCGAGTCTGGCGAGCAACATCACCGGAACAGGGTGGCGAGCCAAACCTTTCACCATTCGGGCGGGGGCCTGAGCGTGGGCAACGGCTCCCACTGCCAGGCTGTAATAGCCGACGACCTTTTCATCAGCCAGCGCCACATAGGTCTGCGTGCTGCCGGCCAACTGGCTGTGCAGGGCAAAACGGGAAATGAAACGATTGAGATCATCATAGCCGCAGTCAAAATCATCGACTATGTGAATGCGATCAAGCTTCCGAATAAGCCAACCAGCATTCTTTGCCACCACTACTTGCCTGTTTTCATCAGGCGGGAAAGACGTGGCCGTGCGCGAGGCGGCGCGTCAAGCGCGGCCTGAAATGCCTGCCATTGGGCGTCATCGAGAATGAACAAACGCCGGTCCGCCAAGGTCTCGGCGGCAGACGTCAAGCCACTGTCCAGCAGAAATTCGCTCACTGTTTTGTCTTGGGCTTGGGCCGCGGCCTGGATCATCTCCTTGGCGGCAGGCGAGATACGCAAATCGACTCGTTGGGTCTTCGAGGAAGCCAGCATGATGTCACCTTTGAGATTAACTGAAGCACAGTATATCGTGTGTTCAATCGCCGTACAATGGTTTCAGATTGGAGACCGATGCCCAGTGACTCCTTGTGGCCGCACACGGCCATCGGCGTGCTCCTGGTGCATAGGCCCAGGCTTTTTCTTCAGCAGTTGAAGGGGTCAGAGACATTTGAAAATTAAATGTCTCTGAGGTACATCAACTTTCCCGGGGTAGTTCCTTGTCACAGACTCACCCCAGCCGTCCGATCTTAATGCTGGCCGTTTCGATGTGGTGTTCCAACGCGGTGACGCACGGTCCAAACCGGTGGCTAAACCCTGCTGTCGCCATGACCCGGGCAAGAAACGCGCGCGCCAGTTCTTCTGCCCGCTGCCAGGTTTCGTTACCCACACTAGCGTGAATGATCGCGTCAGCGATGACGTCAGGTATCCCGCCGCCAGTTCGGGGCGCGAAGGTCATTGATGTCATGTCGTAGGCTGGCGCAATGTCATAAGGCCGACCATGTTCCGCGACGAATGAAAGATTGCCGCTATGCATATCAGAGTTTCCGATCAGGGTGCCAAAGGCCCAAAGGAGATTTGCTCCATCGGCTGCTTCTCGACGAATTTGGCCGTCATCAACAAGGTGACGTGCAATGATTGGCCAGTTACCTGCTCCTGCCCCTACGAATTCGGAATCCAGTGCGGCCAAAGAAAACAGCGCACGCCGTCCCAGATCGCCGATGCGATCAAAACGCTCGATTTCGAGGAAACGCTGACCACCGCGGTCTAATGTCTGTGTTTTTGCGGCAGGGATGCCAGCCTCACGCAGGGTGTCCAACGCTAAGTGTTCGATCAGCAGCAGATCGCGCCAGCGTTCGCTAACAGGGCCTTCTTCCAGCTCGCTGAACTTTACGATGACGTGCCGAGGCCCATCCGGCGTCATGGCGTAGGCAGTGAACTTCGGCTGCTCCCCCCCAGCTGACGATCCGGCTGTCTCACCCCTGGCGGCTTCAAGTGCCAGCCGAGAGTATTCCCCTGCCTTTTGTTCCTCCGCGGCAGGATCAGGGACGGGAGCGGCAAGGAATCGATCCCGCGCAATGTCACCTAGAAGGAGATTCCCCACCACATCATGGCCGTGCACTAGCAGCGCCCGCAAAGCATGGGTATCGGTCCAGTCTGTCAGCCGGTCCGGCAGTCCAAGTTCAACGCCATGACGGCCAGCATACGCCCGGCCGAGATAGCCTTGAGGACGCATGTCGAACAACCACCACGGCAGGCCGTCGCTGTGCAGAGTCACACCGTCGTGCTGGCACATGACGAACCCTTCTGGACGTACGGGAACCAGAGTTCCCAGTTGCCTGATTCGGCCTTCTGAATCAACCCGATAAATTGGGATGTCCGCCAATCCGCGCATAGTGTCGCGTAGCGTGTATTGAATTGATTGCGCAGCTCCGATCCGTACGACTTCGTCGCCAAGTTTGGTCAACGCGCGGGAGATCGTCGGCTGACTGACATCAAGACTTTCAATCAGTTGGCGTGCGGACAGCGGCCCGGCGGACAGTCGCATGCGGATAGTGTCAGCGTGCTGTGACATGTGTTTGAATTGATCTATGAATAGATAACTGAATAGTAAGTATAGGCGATTTGAGGTTCATGCGAAAAAATCGCAGCTCAAGGCTGTGGCTGTACAGCGAATCGTGGTTGCGAGAGTCATCGCTAGCCCGAACTTTGATCTGATCGCTTAAAGAATCTGTTGCTCTTCATGAGGTTGCTTGCGTGCCGCAGGGGCGCTACTGGGTACGGGGAAGGTTGACTCCAAGCAGCTTGAAGGCTTTTTCCTGAAGCGGCGTAGGCCGGGTGGT
>JBDRPN010000021.1:0-84562 GCA_043826925.1 Pseudomonadota bacterium | reverse complement strand
GGGTCTTCTCGGAATAGTGTGGGTGAAATCGCATGACGATCAGATCGCGGGCAGCATGGAGGTGAGCACCTTGAGGCGGAGATACTCTTCATCGCGGAGTCCATATGCCCGTCGCTGGAGCACGCGAATCTTGTTGTTGAGTCCTTCGACGAAGCCAAGCGACACCTTGTTCTCGGGATTGCAATAGGCGGCGATACCATCCCAATGACGCTCGATCATCTCGGCAAACTTCTCGTAGGGTTTCAGGCGCTGCCATTTCAAGCTGGCCTTCCAATTCTCGAAGAAGCGCCGTGCCCAGGCTTCGCTTTTGTAGCTCCAGAGTTGGCCGAAGGACTCTTTGAGCAGGTAGGCCGTGTTCAGCCGCTTGTTCGCCGCCAGCAAGGTCTTCAGCGACTTCTTGCCATCGACCGTCAGATTTTCCTTGTGGCTGAGCAAGACATACTTCTGGCCCTTGATGTAACGTCGATCCTTGCCGGAGAGCCGGGCATATTCGGCCTTGCGGACCTTGTCCAAGGCGTCGTTCAGATGGCGCATCACATGGAACTTGTCGAACAGGATCGCCGCCTGCGGCGCATGTGCATTGGTCGCGGTGCGAAACGGTTTCCACATATCCATCACCGCCAGACGGATACCCTTGGCCTTTTTCGGCCCCAGCCAGTCGTAGAACTCCTTCATGCTGGCTTCCGAACGGTCCTTGCCGCCAAACCAGATCGGTCGTCCGCGAATCAAGTCGCTCACCACGATGCGGTAAGTGTGCCCCTTCCTGATCGATATCTCGTCGATGCCGATCGCCTTCGGTCCCGGCGTGCCGGCACGTTCCAACTGGATGCGCATGTACTCCTTGTCGAGTTCCTTGACGGCGCCCCAGTGCAGGTTCAGTTCCTTGGCAACATCCTTGATAGTGCTGCTCCGGCAGCGGCGTCCGACGAACCAGGCAAACCGCTTCGTATAGAGCGGGTTGTCGGCCAGAAAGTCCAGGTGTTCGCGCCTCACCTTGCCGTTGCAAGGGCAGCGAATGCGCCGCACGTCGAATTCGAGGTAGATCCGCGTGTCGGCGCTGGACAGGTCGCGTGCCCGGCGCGTGGTGCGGTCGTACCAGGTCGTATGCACTTGCCCGCATTCCTTGCAGACCGTTTTTTTGAGCGGCGGACAAGGGGAATGACCCGTGCCAGCGGATCACCGAAGATGCCATGCACTTCAGCGCCGGGAACGAATCCGGGAAATCGGTATGCGTCGAGCAGACGCTTGCGTTTGGGTGTGGTAGCCATGGCGAATTCTTGCCATGACCGCCGCCGCCGTCAATCCCGCACCCCATGCCAATCCGCCCCCGCGATCTGATCGTCATGCGATTTCACCCACACTATTCCGAGAAGACCCGATTGTTCTTGTGCTGCCAAATTCGTTGCACAAGGTTGGACGTCACGCCGACGTAGAGCGTGCCGTTCCTTTGGTTGGCAAGGATATAGACGCAGGGCTGCTTCATGCACGTAGGGTACTGGATTCCGGCCTCCGCCGGAATGACGAACCTACGCCATCCGTCATTCCGGGCTTGACCCGGAATCCAGGTGCGGCACCGAGTTTCCGTCGGGATTCCGGCATTCGCCGGAATGAAGTGGGAGGAAAGCCATGACCCTCATCCTCCGCCTGCAAGCCACCCTCGATCTCCTCAAGCGTTACGCCACCGTCTTCAGCCACGTCTGGAAAATCCGCAAAGAACTCGACCCGCCTCCGCGCCTCCCTCACGAAGCGCAATTCCTACCCGCCGCCCTCGAGCTGCAGGAAACCCCAGTCTCACCCGCACCGCGCATCGTCGCCTGGCTGCTGATGGCCTTCGCCTTGCTCGCCGTACTATGGACCATCTTCGGCAAGATCGATGTAGTCGCCACGGCGCAGGGCAAGATCGTGCTCAACGAAGGCAGCAAACTGATCCAGCCGATTGAGACCGCCACCGTCAAGGCCATCCACGTCGTCGACGGTCAGGCCGTCAAGGCTGGCCAGGTACTGGTCGAGCTCGATGCCACCATGGCCCGCGCCGACAGCATCCGCACCGCCAACGACCTGACCACGGCGACCCTGCAAGCCGCCCGAGCCCGGGGTCTCTTGGCCGCGCTCTTGAACGGCAAACCACCGCGCATGGAGCCCCCCGCCAATATAGGTGTCGAGCGCCTCGCGCAAGAGCAGCGCATCCTCGATGGCCAGTACGGCGAATACCAGGCCAGGGTCGCCCGCATCGACGCCGAAATCGCCAAGCGCGAAGCCGAGCGGCGCTCGACCCAGGAGATCGTCAAGAAGCTCGAACTGACCGTACCCATCGCCCGCCAGCGCGCCGAGGACTTCAAGGATCTGGTGGCGAAGAACTTCATCTCCAAACACGGCTATCTGGAAAAGGAACAGGCCCGCATCGAGCAGGAGGCCGACCTCGAAACCCAGAAGAGTCGCCTCAAGGAACTCGCCGCCGCCATCGACGAAGCCAGGGGGCAGCGTAATTCGGCCGTAGCCGAAACGCGCCGCTTGGCACTCGACACCCTCAACGAGGCCGAGCAGAAAGCCACCGGCTACGGCCAGGAACTGGTCAAGACCGAAAGTCGCGGCCGGCTGATGACATTGACCGCACCGGTGGATGGCACCGTGCAGCAGTTGGCCGTGCGCACAGTCGGCGGCGTCGTCACCCCGGCGCAGGCGCTGATGGTCATCGTGCCGAAAGACGATGCGCTGGAAGTCGAAGCATTCCTGGAAAACAAGGACATCGGGTTCGTGAATGCCGGGCAGGAAGCCGAAGTCAAGATCGAGACCTTCCCTTTCACCAAGTACGGCACGATTCCCGCGAGCCTGACCCATGTCTCGCGAGACGCAATCAACGACGAAAAGCGCGGCCCGATCTACTCGACGCGGGCGAGGTTGCAGCACGCCACGGTGCAGGTGGAGGACAAGACCGTGAATCTCTCCGCTGGCATGGCCGTAACCGTGGAAATCAAAACCGGCAAGCGAAGGGTGATTGAGTATTTCCTGAGTCCGCTGCTGCAGTATGGCAGCGAGAGTTTGCGTGAGCGATAAGAAACCAATGAATACGATGGAGGCAGGATGAACGCTATGAAGGGGATGAAAAGTTGGCGCTGGCGGGACGGCGGCAAGGCGGTCGTCCATCGTCCCGGGACGGCGCTCGCTCCATCTTCATGAATGCGAGAGCGTCGTGACGCAGATCGACAGTTCGATGCCAGCCGCAAGACGAGTCGCCACGCTGCGGCCCAGTCTCCGCCATGTTTTTCAGATCGAGGTCACCACCGTATGCAACTTCCGCTGCTTTTACTGCATCGGTCGTACCTGGCAGGCGCGGCATATGGAAATCGAATTGTTCGAGGCCATTCTCGGCCGATTGCCGCACGGTCGACATGTCGTATCGCTGCAAGGAGAGGGCGAGCCGCTCGCTCATCCGCGATTCTGGGAGATGGCCGAAAATGTTGTCCGGCTGGGGTTCACACCGTACACCATCACTAATGGCAGCCTGCTCGATCCGGCGCGGATCGAGCCACTCTTTCCTAGCATCGGCGTCTCGCTCGACACCCTCGATCCGGTTGAAGCGGAACGGATCGGGCGCCGCCAATTCACCCGCGTCCTGGAGCGTTTCGACGCCCTTTACCGACGCGTCGGACCGAAACGAATCAATGTGCATAGCGTCGACTTCGGACAGAATCTGGAGCCGCTGCGCGCCTTCCTGAAACAGCGCGGCGTCAAGCGGCATATCGTGCAGCCGCTTCAGGCCAAGGCGGACTACCGGAAGCTTTATCCCGGCTGGAATCTGGCCAAGAACTCACGTCATGGCGCATGTCGCAATCTCGTCGATGTGGCAACACGATACTTCAATATAGATGGGGTGAGTTTGCCCTGTTGTTTCATCAAGGATGTCTCAGGCTATCGGTCGGATGACCATCTGCGCGCCGAGTTTGCCGCGTCCCGAATCCCCACAGTTTGCGTTGGTTGTCGGGAAATCGGCGGAGCACCTGCATGAGTCGAGTGCTCTTCGCCTGGGAACTCGGGGCCAATTGGGGGCACTTGGCCCGCGATTTGCCTGTCGCGCAAAGGCTGCGCGATGCCGGATACGACGTAGTTTTCGCTGCCAGGGATACCCGCGTCGCGGCCGAACTTCTTAGCCCAGCAGGTTTCGCCTTCGTCCAGTCGCCGGTGGCCGTCGGGCGTACCCGGCTCGCCAGGCCGCCGGCGAACTACGCCGAGCTGTTGGCCGCCGAGGGTTGGTGCGACCGGCCAGCGTTGCTCGGTCATCTGCACGCCTGGTCGACCTTGATTTCCTTTGGCGCAATCGACGCGGTTGTCGCCGACCACGCACCGGGCGCCTTGATTGCTGCCCGGATTGCTGGCCGCGTGGGCATAGCATTCGGCAGCGGCTTCGAGATTCCGCCCGACGTCGAGCCAATGCCAAGCATCCGCCCCTGGGAGCAATACTTGCCGGAACGTCTCATGTCATCCGAGCGCAGGGTTTTGGCCGACATCAACGCCGCGATGTCGGCGCTCGGCGGTGAGCCCTTTGCGCGTCTGGGGCAGATTTTCGGCGCAGATCCCGTACTCGCAACTTTCGGCGAACTCGATCACTACGGCGATCGCAGGAACGGGCGCTACGTCGGTTCCATCCACGGCCTCAATGGCGTGCCCGAAGTGCGGTGGCCGGCGGGAGATCGGCGCCGCGTCCTCGTGTATCTGCGCCCGCGGCACCATGCCACCGCACTTGTCATCGCCGAGCTTGCCGCGGCGGGCGTCTGCGCTGTCTGTGTGGTTCCGGGCGCACCCGAAGAGTTCAAGGCCCGGCACCGTAGCACCTCGATTTGGATTGTCGATCATCCGGTCTCATTCGGCCCCCTGCTCGATGGAGCCGCAGCAATGATCAGCTACGCCAGCAGCGGCGTCATGTCCGAGGCACTGCAGATGGGCGTTCCGCTCCTGATGATCCCGACCACGGTCGAGCAGTATCTCGGTGCCAGGCAGGCGGTGGCACTTGGCGTCGGCCTAGTTATCGATGGCGAACCCGATGCGGAGCGAATACGCGCAGGATTGTCGTCGCTGTTAAGCAAGTCGCGGTACAAGGAAAACGCCCGCGCTTTCGCGGCGCGCCATGCGGGGAGCGGCCCGCAATACGCGACTGAAGCAGTTGCAATGCATGTTGAGGAGTCAATCTCCAGAAGGGTGGTTTCGTGAAAGCCAAAATTGGTGGTGCTGGTTGTGATTCTGGTGCGTGTTGCGGGTTGTCTGCGTCCACGCGACATGCATTGGCTATCAGTTCCTGTCGCGCGGCCGAGGTGCCGATTAGCCTGAAAGTTGGCGCTGGCGTGACGGTGGACGATTGCTGCTGGAGGATGGTGGCATGAGTGGGCTCTATCTGCTGGCCGTAATTACCATCATTGGTGTCATCGCGATCTTGATCGCGCGACGGATTGCGCGACGGATTGCGCGACCGATCCGAAATACCTGGTTGAGGACGGGGGCTACGGTGCTACTCACGGTCGCGTTCATGACGCTGCTTGTGGCCGACGAACTCATCGGTGGCTACCAGTTCAACAAGCTTTGTCGAGAAAACGCTGTACTACGCATTGATCCGGAGAAGGCGCGAGGGCGGACGATGAAGGTCGTGATTGAACCGTCGAACGAGATTTTGTCGGGGACGGCCATCACGATCTATCACTCGCACGAAAGTTTCCGAGATAGTGCAACCAACAAAGAGGTTGCGAGCAACGATTGGTATGTCGCCAAAGGCGGCAGGTTTATTCGGATGCTGGGCATTTCGGAAGGGAACGCCCCTATCACCATTGGATTGCCAGCATGTTCACCACCCTTGGGCGGACATGCAGTTGCTGAGGCTTACGGATTCACGTTAACGAAGTAATTTCCAGAGACAAGTCATGACGACCATCAAACATATCTATATCAATGCCATGCTTGCCGATGCTGTGTACGTTGATAGCCTGGCTGAAGGTCAACGTGGTCAGATTCTCGAGGGCTACCTGACGTGGGATTTTGCTGCGGTGAAGGCGATGCTTCCTGCCACGGGAACGGCGGGGGACGACCGGATTCGCGGTCGCGACGTACGGGAGGTGATCGATGGGCTGGGTGGCAATGATGTGATCGAGGGGCAGGGAGGCGATAACGCGCTGATGGGATGCGGTTGGACGCTGAAAAGTCGGCACTGGCGGGACGGTTTGCCACGATGGCCGAAAGGTCTGAGCGCAATGAATGATGATCAGTTGAGGATCGTAGCGTGATTGCATTGATATTCGATCTCGGTCCATTGCTTCTTCAATTTGGACTAGTGTTCGTGGTGGCTATCGTATTGCTGCTCGTAGCCGACAAGGTGAAGCCGGCGTACCGGATTTATGCACGGTTTGGGGTTCTAGCGATCGGAGTGCTTGCCGTGTGGGGCCTGCTTCAGCACCGGGAGCGCGACAAGCACTTCGGATGGGAGCAGGAGGTCCGTTTGAACGATGGCAGCACGATGTGGATCAAGCGGCGAACCACGTTCGGGCATTTCGGCGAGCCCACCCAGGTCTCCAGTGCCAGGTCCTTACTTGAGGAGTTCGAGTTTACCCATCCGAAGACCGGGGAAATCGTTCGATGGAAGGAGCGGTACGACCTTCAACCGATCTTGCTCGACTTCGATCAGGGAAGTCCCTATCTCGCCACCGCCATCAAATCCGGAAAACACCATTCATGGGGATGCCCGCCGCATCCCTATGCGTTCTTCAGATATACCAATGGGCAGTGGCTGCGCATTGGAATCAATTTGTTCCCGGCTCGGTTCGAGAGATCGAATGTCTTTCCATACCTGGATGATTCGACGCGGAGGAATCTTGATGCTGGCGTCAGAAAAATGTTCTCTGGTGCGGTTGAGGACAAGTTCAAGCCGCCTATGTCGGAAGCAGTGCGGGTCATCGACCGGCGAATAGTGAATCCCCTGTTTTTCTGTCGTGGGTCAGTCGACAGATCCTATGGGTCTGGCGTGACCAAACAATTGCAGGACCGATATGGAACGAACTCAACACCAAACATATTGAATGAACAGGAAGCTATTGAACTTGGGATACTAAGAAAGGGAGATGAAAAATGAGCGATTTGATTCTTGACTACATGCTGATGTCTGGGAATGCCTATGACAGCACGAGAAGTAGCACTAACAAAATACCTGTACCGTTGGGTTGGAATCAGTTACCAGGCACCCTTGGATATCAACAACCGAAGACAAGCGGTTTCGAAGCCGCCGCCTACCAGCAAGGCAACCAGATCGTCATTTCGTTTGCCGGTACCTTTCCCGGCGGCTCCTTATTTCCCGCCGATCTGGTTGCCGATGGCACGCTTGGCTATGGTGCTTGCCATGACCAATTGAAGGATGCTGCGCTCTACTACATGCAAATCAAGGCAGCGAATCCGAACGCAGACATCGTGTTTACAGGGCACAGCCTCGGTGGCGGATTGGCGGCGCTGATGGGATGCTTTTTCGGCAGGCATGCATTTACCTTCGATCAAGCGCCTCTCCGGCGAGCCGCCACAGAAGCAAACCGCGATGCTTTGGTTACGTATCTTCAGGGACAAGGATATTCAACCGATACCTTGTTCGAACTGACGAGCTTTTACAGTTCGCGACTTGAAATAGAAGTGCCTGGGCTGAATCCAGTGTATGTAACTAGCATTCGTGGTGAGGCCAACGTCAAGGACTGGCACGTCAAGGGCGAGTTTCTAACTGAATCGCCAAACGGCACCTTGTCAATGGACGCATGGCTGTTGGGCGTCACGCGAATCGGAGAAAGCACTCAGATTGAGCAGGGAGCAGGCTTCAATCTACCTGTACTGAAAATAGGAAACCAGATCAGCAGTGTCGACGATGCCCACGCCATCGAACTCGCGATCGCTCTGCGTGCAAGCCCGACCTTCGGGAGCCTGACCTACGATATTCCTTATTTCTTGGCGGAGCTATTTGACGAGAGCTTGTTTGCCAACGAAGGAGGCAGTGCAGTACCGAACCTACTGACCCATCTGATTCGGCACCAGTTCGGCGGCAACGGCGTTACGGCCGATGGCATGCTGGATAAATTCGTCGCTGACGCAGCGCGTCTCAGCGTTGGTGGATATCCGATGACCAACGAAAAGCTCGGGCGCGGATTGCTGGAAGTGGCGATGCAGTACTACTGGCAGACGACTGGAGAAGTCACGAGCCCACTTTTTGACGATGCTACGGGCGGCTTCACGTTCGACATCGGGAAGCTCACCGCTGGAGACAACGCTATTAAAGGCATGGCCTGGCTGGGTTCATCTATCAGAGAAATTTCTGGTGACAACGGTCTTGATCCACGCGATTACCATGTTTGGCACGTGGCTGTGTCGAACGTAAGTGGCGCCTCACTGGTGGGGGCAGGGGGAACGTCCGACATTTTGATCGGCGGCGCTTTCGACGACACATTGGAAGGTGGCGGTGGGACTGACCTTCTCATTGGGGGCTCTGGCAACGATGTACTCGACGGGCGCGATGGCGAAAGTGACCTCCTGATCGGCGGCACCGGTTTCGACACCTACCACGCCGACGAAGGCGATACGATCCGGGACTCCGATGGCAAAGGCACCGTCATCCTCAACGGCAAGACTCTCACCCTCGCCACGCGCCACAAAGGCGAAACCGCCTACCAGGATGCGGATGGCAACATCTACATTCTCACCGGCACCAGCTTGCTGGTGAACGACCCGCTCGTTATTGAAAACTTTACCTCTGGCGACTTCGGCATCGAACTCAAGGAAGAACTCGACCCCGACGACCCGGACGATCCCGCGCTCAAGGACGCCTTCAAGAAGGCCGAAGTCACCAGATCCCCGTTGGTCCTCGATCTCGACGGCAACGGCATCAGTACGCGCGGCATCGGCCAAGGCGCCTTCTTCGATTTTGATGGCAACGGCTTCGCCGAGCGCACTGGCTGGATCACCGGCGGCGACGCCCTGCTGGTGCGCGACCTCGATGCCAACGGCACGATCGACAGCGGCGGTGAACTCTTCGGCAACCACACCCGACTCAAGAACGGCAGCCTCGCCGGAAACGGCTACACCGCGCTCGCCGACCTCGACGACACCCACGACGGCCAGGTGGATAGCCAGGATGCCGCCTGGACCGAACTCAAGGTCTGGCAAGACGCCAACAGCGACGGCCTGACCCAGGCCGGCGAGCTCAAGACCCTGGATCAGGCCGGCATCCAGTCCATCGCCACTGTCTACACCGCCATCGCCGCCACCGACAGCCACGGCAACCAGCACCTGCAACAAGGTAGCTTCACCAAGAGCGACGGCAGCACAGGCCAAACCGAAGACCTCTGGTTTCGCACTAACAACGCCAGCACCCGCCAAGTTAACCCACTTGAACTCTCCACCGACACCCGCGCCCTGCCCGAGATCAAAGGCATGGGCAACGTCGCCAGCCTCAAACAAGTCATGGCGCAGCAAGCCGTCGACGGCGGCACGCAGCTCAAAGACCTCATCGAACAATTCGCCGCCGAGCCCGACCTGGTCGCCCGGCAGGCGCTCACCCTCCAGATCATCTACGTCTGGACCGGCGTCGAAGACAAGGACCCCCTGAGCCGGGCGAACCGCGCCTACGGCAACGTCATCGGCGATGCCAGAAAGCTCTACGCCATGGAAGCCCTGCTCGGCGAAGGCTACGAAGGAATCTGGTGCTGGAACGAGAAAGACCCCAATCCCCACGGCCCGGCGGCAGCCGTCCTGCTCAAGGCCTTCGATCAGTACGCTGGCGGAATTACCGCGCAACTCATGCAGCAGACGCGACTGAAAGATCTCTACGGCGGCATTCGCTACACCTGGGACGCTGGCACCCAGAGCGTCATGGCCGACTTATCGGGAACGATCCCACTCTTCGCCGATAAGCTTGCCGCCGACCGCGAACAAGGCAAAACAGCAATCGCGCAATTCATCACCAACCTGCTTGTCACCCACAAGGTCACCGAACTTGACACGCGCAGCTTTCAGGAAGGGCTGGCGGCCTTGGGGCAGGATGTCCTGGACGTGGCAACCCTGGCCTGGCGCGGCCTCATCGCCACCCAGGGCAACGACCAACTGACCGGCGACGGCACCAACGAGGTTATCGCAGGTTGGGGGGGCAACGATTTTATCCAGAGTGGCGGCGGCAACGATACCCTGCGCGGCGAACAAGGCGATGACCGACTGTATGGGCAAGACGGCAGCGACACCCTGGAGGGCGGTGCCGGCAACGACCTGCTCGACGGTGGCACTGGCAACGACATCTACCTGTTTGGTCGCGGCGACGGCGAGGACACGATCTGGAGTCAGGACGCCACGGCTGGCAAGCGGGACACCCTGAAAGTCGGCGCTGGCATCACGGCGAACGATGTCGACCTGATCAGGAATGTGGACGATTTGATCTTGACGTTGCGGGACAGCGGCGAGCGGGTTACGGTGGCGGGATATTTCACGAATGACGGTGGTTCCGCCAGCAGCCTGGAGGCGGTCGAGTTCGCGGATGGCATGACGTGGGACTTCGCGGCGGTGAAGGCGATGCTGCCTGCCATGGGCACGGCGGGGGACGACCGGATTCGCGGCTATGACACGACGGAGGTGATCGACGGGCTGGGTGGCAATGATGTGATCGAGGGACAGGGAGGGGATGACGCGCTGATGGGAAATACAGGCGACGATGCCCTGTATGGAAAGGAAGGCGATGACACGTTGGACGGTGGTATCGGCAACGACGCGCTCGACGGCGGGGCGGGCGACGACACTTACCTGTTCGGCCGCGAGGATGGACACGACACGATCGCGAGCAACGACGCGAATCAGACCAAGCAGGACGCGATTCAATTCAAGGAAGGTGTGGCGTCGGCGGATGTCGAAGTAAGTCGGTACGGCGACCACCTGATCCTGAGCATTGCTGGCACGGCGGGGCAACTGACGGTGCGGCACTACTTCTCCTATGACGGCAGCTTTAATCCCTACGGCGTCGAGTCGATCCGCTTTGCCGATAACACGAGTTGGGACTATGCGGCGGTGAAGGCGAAATCGCTGGAAGCGACCGCCGGCAACGACCGGCTGATAGGCTTCAACGCAGCTGAGGAAATCGATGGTCTAGGGGGCGACGACGTTATCGATGGGTGCGGCGGCAATGACATACTCATGGGCGGTATCGGCAACGACGCGCTCGACGGCGGCGCGGGGGACGACACTTACCTGTTCGGCCGCGGCGATGGAGAGGACACGATCGCGGGCTACGACGCGAACCAGACCAAGCAGGATGCGATCCAGTTCAAGGAAGGTGTGGCGCCGGCGGATGTCTTCGTGAGCCGGTACGGCGATCACCTGATTCTGAAGATCGCCGGCACGGCGGATCAACTGACGGTGCAGTACTACTTCTCCTATGAAGGCAGCTTTAATCCGTATGGCGTCGAGTCGATCCGTTTTGCCGATGACACGAGTTGGGACTATGCGGCGGTGAAGGCGAAATCGCTGGAGGCGACGGCGGGCAACGACTGGCTCGTCGGAAGCACGGGTGACGAGATCCTGAGTGGATTGGGCGGCGATGACCACATTGAGGGGCGCACCGGCAACGACCTGCTAGACGGCGGTGCGGGCAACGACGCGCTCGACGGCGGTGCGGGCGATGACACTTACCTGTTCGGCCGCGGCGATGGACAGGACATGATCGCGAGCTACGACGCGAACCAGACCAAGCAGGATGCGATCCAGTTCAAGGAAGGTGTGGCGCCGGCAGATGTCGTCGTGAGCCGGTACGGCGACCACCTGATCCTGAAGATCGCCGGCACGTCGGATCAATTGACGGTGCAGTACTTCTTCTCCTATGAAGGTAGCTTTAATCCGTACAGTGTGGAATCAATCCGGTTCGCCGACAACACAAGCTGGGACTATGCGGCGGTGAAGGCGAAATCGCTGGAGGCGACGGCGGGCAATGACTGGCTAGTTGGAAGCACTGGTGACGAGATACTGAGCGGATTGGGCGGCGATGACCACATTGAGGGGCGCACCGGCAACGACCTGCTGGACGGCGGTGCGGGCAACGACGCGCTCGACGGCGGTGCGGGCGATGACATCTACCTGTTCGGTCGCGGCGATGGACAAGACACGATATCGAGTTACGAGGCGAACCAGACCAAGCAGGACGCGATCCAATTCAAAGACGGGATAGCGCAGGCGGATGTAGTGGTGAGCCGCTATGGTGACAATCTGATCCTGAAGATCGGCGGCACGCCGGATCAACTGACGGTGCGGTACTTCTTTTCCTATGAAGGCAGCTTTAACCCGTATAGCGTCGAATCAATCCGGTTCGCCGACAACACGAGTTGGGACTACGGGGCGATCAAGGCGAAATCTCTGGAAGCGACCGCCGGTAACGACTGGCTTGTCGGTAGCACCAGTGACGACTCCCTGAACGGATTGGGAGGTGACGACCGCCTTGAGGGGCGTACCGGTAACGACACGCTGGAGGGCGGCACCGGCAACGACGCACTGTATGGCTACGAAGGCAACGACGCGCTGAATGGTGGTACTGGCAGCGATGCGCTTGACGGAGGGGTTGGCAACGACATCTATTTGTTCGGTTCGGGCTCCGGATGGGACAGCATCAGCGACTACGACACAACGGTCGGCAACATAGACACCGTCATTTTGGCGGAAGGCGTGTCGCCGAGCAATGTCGAGGTAACGCGCGATCAGTTCAATCTCTACTTGAGCCTGAATGGAGGAGCCGACCGACTGAGCTTGTCATATTGGCTCAGCGCGGATGCCTACAAAATCGAGAGAGTGGCGTTTGCCGACGGCACGGTGTGGACGCAGGCCGAGCTACTTGCTCTGCTGCCAAGCCCTTCTGAGGCCGACAATGTCTTGTGGGGTACGACGGGTGACGACGACATCGACGGCTTGGGAGGCAACGACACGCTGTTTGGTGTTGGCGGCAACGATACATTAGTGGGGGGAGCCGGCAACGATGCGCTCCACGGCGGTACCGGCAACGACATCATCAGTGGCGTGGAGGGCGATGACACGCTATTTGGAGAGGACGGCAATGACACCTTGGACGGGGGGGCCGGCAATGACGCGCTCGACGGGGGAGCTGGCAACGACACCTACGTGTTCGGCCCTGGCTCCGGTCAGGATTCAATCTACGACAACGACACCACAGTTGGCAATATTGACACCGTAAGGTTGGCGGACGGAGTGGTGCCGGGCGACGTCACGTTGACACACGATCTGTACAACCTCTACCTCAATCTCAACGGTGGAACTGATAGATTGACCCTGTCGAACTGGTTTGGCGGGATCGCCAGCAAGATCGAGCGAGTAGCATTTTCCGATGGAACCGAGTGGACTGCAACTGACCTTGTCGCTCGAATGTTTGCTTCGTCCAACGCAGACGACGTTCTAAGCGGTACGGTTGACGACGACACGATCAATGGATTGGGTGGCAACGATACGCTTGTTGGCGAAGCAGGCAACGATACCTTGGATGGCGGTGCCGGCAATGATTCCCTGCAAGGAGGCACCGGCAACGACACCTACCTGTTCGGGCGCGGCGATGGGCAGGATACGATATCGAGCTACGACGGGAGCCAGACCAAGCAGGACGCAATCCAGTTCAAGACCGACGTGGCACCGACGGATCTGGTGGTGAGTTGGTACGGCGATAACCTCATTCTGAAGATCGCGGGCACGACGGATCAACTGACGATACAGAACTATTTCTCCAATGGCGGTACGTTCAATCCCTACGGCATCGAGGCGATCCAGTTTAGTGATGGGAGTCCGGCATGGCGCTACGCGGATGTGAAGGCGAAGCTGCCTGGCGCGACGGAAGGAAACGACCAGTTATACGGATTCAGTGGCGTTGACCTCATCAGCGGACTCGGCGGAAACGACACTATCAACGGCGGCCGTGGCAATGACACGCTGGACGGAGGTGTCGGCAATGACCTTGTCTACGGTGAAGACGGCGATGACTGGTTGATCGGAGGCGCCGGCGACGACTCGCTGAGCGGCCATTCCGGCAACGACGTTCTGGATGGCGGTAGCGGCAATGATCGCTTGTATGGCGCGAACGGCAACGACACCTATCGTTTCGGTATCGGCGATGGTCAGGATTCGGTGTCGAATATGGACTGGGATAGCAATAAACGGGATGTCGTGCAGTTCAAGGATGGGATTGCCCCGACCGATGTCTCGGTAAGTCGGCAGGGAGGCCACTTGGTACTGAAGATTGGGGATTCCCAGGATCAGTTGACGGTAGATAGCTACTTCTACAACGATGGGGCGTTCAATCCATACGGCGGGATAGAGGCGATCGAGTTTGCGGACGGAACGGTATGGGACTACGCAGCAGTGACGGCGAAGTTGCCGGCGGCAACAACTGGAAATGATGTGCTGTATGGTACAGGTGCGGTGGATGCACTGGACGGTTTGGCCGGCGACGATGTCATTTATGGTCTGGCCGGCGACGATGCCATCATCGGAGGCGCTGGCGATGACTTGCTGGTCGGCGGGTATGGCAGAGACGTCTATGTCTTCAATCGTGGCGACGGCGTGGACACTATCGACGATGCACTGAGTTACGCATACAACGGGGGCTACGGCGGAGCCTGGGGTGGTGGGACCGGTAACGAGTTGCACTTTGGCGAAGGTATTTCGCCCGATCAGATTGCCGTAACGAATAGCGACGGAACCTTGGTTCTGTCGGTGACAGGAACCGCAGACAGCGTCCGCTTACTCCACTGGGTGGGAGGCGTGGATCGGGTCGACCGTATTGTTTTTGCCGATGGAACAGTTTTGGATGCAAATCGTCTGGAGTTGCTGTTGTCGGTCAATATTGCGCCGGAGGTGCAAATTCCCATCGGGCAAGTCGATGCGACGGAGGGGGAGCCCATTGCATTCGGCATACCGGAAGGTACTTTCTATGACGCCAATCCGTTCGATGTCTTGACCTTGTCTGTTCAATTGGAGAACGGGGATCCATTGCCATCCTGGCTCTCCTTCGACCCGTCAACGAAAGTTCTTGCGGGTACCCCCGGCAGCGACGCGGCGGGCAATCTCCGGCTATTGGTTACTGCCGAGGACGTGCGAGGAGCAACGGCGAGTGATGTTTTCGATCTGGATGTCGCCAACCGCATCGTTGGCACCGACGCTCCCAATAGCCTCGTCGGTACGGCGTTGCACGACGTCATCGAAGGTTTGGCCGGAAACGACACGCTGGATGGCGGTAAGGGCGCCGACATCCTGATCGGCGGCGCGGGCGACGACACCTATGCCGTCGATAACGTTGGCGATGTCGTGACCGAATACGCCAACGAGGGTGTCGATCTGGTCCAGTCCAGTGTGAGCTACACGCTGGCCGCCAATGTCGAGAATCTGACGCTGACCAAGACCGCCGCTATCGCCGCGACAGGTAACGCGCTGGACAATGTTCTCACGGGAAACAGCGGCAAGAACACGCTGACGGGAGGGGCCGGAAACGACACGCTGGATGGCGGTAATGGCAGCGACACGCTGATCGGCGGACAGGGCAATGACATCTACGTGGTCAATAGCGCCGGCGATATCGTGATCGAGAATGCGAACGAAGGCAGCGATACAGTCAATAGCAAGGTGAGCTACGCGCTGGGCAGCGATCTCGAAAATCTGACGCTTACCGGAACCGCCGCGATCAAGGGCACCGGGAATACGTTGGACAATGTCATCATGGGCAACAGCGGCAACAATATCCTCGATGGCGGCGCTGGGATTGACATCCTGGCGGGCGGCGGGGGCAAAGACATCTACATTGTCGACACTGCAACGGACACCATCGCCGAAAATGCCGGCGAGGGTACCGACACGGTCCAGAGTTCCGCAAGCTATACGTTGGGAGAGAATCTTGAGAACCTGACCCTGACAGGTACCGCGGCGATCAATGGCATGGGTAACGAATTGAATAACGTCATCAAAGGCAATGGAGGCGACAACATTCTCGACGGCGGCGATGGCATCGACACGCTGATTGGCGGTGCGGGCAACGACACCTACCTTGTCGACAGCGCCACAGACGATCTCACCGAGGCGGCCAGGGCAGGTACCGACACTGTGCAGTCAAGTGTGACTTATGCGCTAGGGGCAAATCTGGAGAACTTGACCCTGACCGGAGTGGACGCAGTCAAAGGTACTGGAAACACCCTGGGCAATATCATTACCGGCAATAGCGCGGACAATGTGCTGGATGGCGGCAAGGGCGCCGATACTCTGATCGGTGGCGCGGGCGATGACACCTATGTCGTCGATAACGTTGACGATGCCGTGACCGAGAATGCCAACGAGGGTGTCGACCTGGTCCAGTCCAGTGTGAGCTACACGCTGGCCGCCAATGTCGAGAACCTGACGTTGACCAAGACCGCCGCTATCGCCGGGACGGGTAACGCGCTGGACAATGTGCTCACGGGAAACAGAGGCAAGAACACGCTGACGGGCAACGCCGGCAACGATGCGCTCGATGGCATGTCTGGTAGTGACACGCTGATCGGCGGTATGGGCGACGATCTCTATCTATTCGGCACAGGCTATGGCAGCGACTCGATTCGAGAGAACGATGCCACCTCGGGCAACGCCGACGTCGCCCAGTTCCTGGAAGGTATAAGCGCTGACCAGATATGGCTGCGCCATGTCAGTAACAATCTCGAAGCGAGCATCATCGGCACCACGGACAAGCTGATAGTGGAGGACTGGTATCTGGGTTCCAGTTACCACGTGGAGCAATTCAAGACCGCGGACGGCAAGCTGTTGCTGGACAGCCAGGTCGAGAATCTGGTGCAGGCGATGGCCGCCTTTGCTCCGCCCGCGGCGGGCCAGACGACCCTGCCGCCGACCTATCAGGATAGTCTCGCACCGGTCATCGCAGCCAACTGGCAGTAGCATCGACCATGGAACCTCCTGGCCTTCGGGCCAGGGAGTTTTGCTTGGTGACCGGGCACCCGGGCGCCGTCTCGCCAGCGCCAACTCTTGCAAAACTCCAAGGCCGCGCCGTCCGCATTGCCGGAGCTATCCCGCTGGCTCCCACGTCGTATGCGGCTAGAATGGTCGGGCCGCGCCGCAGGGGGAAGCCCGATGTTCGAACTTGGAAAACTGTTCTCGCACAAGCCCGATCACCCGATGAATTCGGTCGAGGCCGCGCGCCGGCTGCTGAAGCCCCTGGAGAAATCCAAACCGGATGCGGCGCTGATCGAGGTCGAGGTGTGGGCCAGTTCACTGGCCAATACCGACGACTTTGCCTGCGACGACCGCTTCCTGATCGTCGCCGAGATCGAGTCGGCCGGCAACCGCTTCGCGGGCGCCGTGTTCCAGGAGTATCTGCACCACATCCACACGCGCGACCACGACCTGCGCAAGCTCTACGAGTTGCTCCACAGTTACTGGATCGCCGTGGCCGCGGCCTACGAGCGCTGCGTCCAGGATCACGAAGCCGGCGCGCCCGGCGCGGCGCGTTTCGCCGGTCACCTCGCTCAAGCCATAGCGCGTGCCATACGCGCCAGCGAACATGCGGAACGCATGCGCCAGCTGCGCTATATCGGCTCCGGCGCCGAACTCTGGAAATCGCCCTGCCGGCTGTTCGCCTATGCCGAGAAAATGCAGCTCGATCATGTTGCGATCGTGGTGCACGAGCGCGAAGTGCATTCCAACATCCGCGCCGAACTGCTGCGCATGGCGGGCATGAGCCTGGCCGCGCTGCACGAACTGCCGCCGGAACAGGTCGAGCTGGCCGGCCGCATACTCGAACGCTTCGCCGTGTCCTTTGCCTGGTCGCCCGAGCCTGCGCCCGACTGCAATTTCGTGATCGACCTGGCCGCCGGCACGCCGCCGCGGCAACGCAATCCCGACGAAGCCGCGTCCCCCACCAAACGCTTTTTCGGCGGCGGGCCGGCCCTGCCCAAGCTCACGGAAATCGAAGGCCTGGTCGAGAAGAACCTGCTCGCCGAAGAGGCCCGCTTCGGCCCGGAATTCACGCAGGCGCAAATCTTCAGCGTGATTCGCCACCTGCTGATCTACCTGGGGCCGACGCCGCCGCAGCGGCGCTTCGAGCGCACCGCCGTGACCGACCCGGTCGAGATCATCCATGGCTTCGCCTCGATCTCGCCGCGCGTGACCATCCTCGATGCGGGCTCGGGCGCGGCGCTCGACGACGACCTCAACGTCGAGCAGCACCAGCGCTCGAGCGTTCAGCTCACGGCGGAAACCCCGGACGCGGCACCGGAAATCTGGACCCTGCGCGACCGCAGCGAATGGGGCGCCGGCGTCGAAGTGCCGCAGCGCCTGGGCGCCTGGGCCGAACCCGGCGTGCTCTGCGGCGGTCGCGAGAACGCGGCATCGCCGTGGTGGGTCGGCATCATCCGCAGCGTCGAAGCCTCCGAATTCGGCCGCATGCGCTGCGGCCTCTGGATCGTGTCCAAGCGCCCGATCGCCACCCATCTGCGCGTGATCGGCAGCGAGACGCACCAGGCCTCGAACTGGGAGACATCGAGCGGCGGTTTCAAATACACCTACCTGCGCGCCCTGTTGCTGCCGGACGGCGTCAAGGCGCACGACCGCCCGGTGATGCTGATCGAACGGCAGGCGATCTGGATCGGCGAACTCTACGAAGTCATGGCCGGCGAACACGCCCGCCACGTCCGGCTCATGGAACTCATCGAGGAAGGAGCCGACTACATGCGCGTCGCCTTCGCCTGGGTGGCGCCGGGCAAGAGCTGAGTCACGCCGCCCCGCGCCGCGGATCGCCGTGTCGCCAGCGGCAACTCTTGTTTTGGATGGGTTGGAAGCAGTCGGGGTGGATGTCTGTTTCTTGGTCGAAGCGGGCAATGGTTCAGTTTGGATGAACTACCGGTCGGTGCCCAAAGCGGAAATTACACCAATTAGGAAGCAGACATTCGCAGAAAGAGACTGTCCATATAAGCGAGTCGCGCGAACGACACGGCATGCCAGGTGGCCAAAGATTCAATTGAATCTGACCCCTTTAATCTTTATCCTCTGTGATTCTCTGTGGTCGCTGTGGTCGGAAATGACCCTAGCGGGCAAAGGATCGCACTTCGACGGGATCTCAAGCACAAGGCGGGTCATGGGCAGTCGCTATGTCTTGTTCATGACGGTGAAATCAAGGCCCGAGTTCCCGACGACTACTTTTGTCTATCAACTCGAGCATGAGCTCCTTGTAAAAGCCATCCTCCCGTTGGCACGATGGTTCATTGGTAGCTAGCAAAAGCACTTCTCTCAGGCGTGCCGGGCCATCTGACCTTTCCGCTTGTGCAGCAAGTAGCCTGTATGTTGCTCGAATGCGTGAGAGATATTCCGCACGAAATTCCGATTTAAGTTCTTTAGGCCGCCCCGCCCAGCGACCGCAATCAAGAAAGTAATTCGGAAATAGCGACCTGTAGTTGTTGTACGAGCTTCGACTCCAAGTCATCGCATCGGCGCCCAGTGACAACAGAAATTTGGTGGCCGATATATTCCCATAATTGACTGCGTACCAAAGAAATACGAAATCACTGCAGGCACCCGGTGACGGATGGATCAAGATATTCACTTTCGTCGTTCGACGCCATTCAGCTATGCCTTGCCGTCGAATGTCATCAAGATCCGTTTTGTAAAGTCCTTCGAGTCGTTCATCAAGCTTGTACTCTACGAGCGCAGCCAACGCTTCAGCAGAATCATCCTTGGCGGCTCGAGCTAGTGTTGGATCTATCGGGGAACATGCGCCACCACCAGAATCTCCGATAGCAAACACGGGGCTGGCCGACAGGAAAGAAAGTGTGGCGATCCAGGGGACAAGTTGGCGAATCGATAGATACAACTGGTTTGTCCTCTGCGTTAGGTGGAATACTGCTTCGTACGCGTTGTAGTAAAACGACGGCACCTGCAACTTTGAGCCTAATTTGGGTGCGCTGGAGCTCTCATCCTACTAAGCACAAAACCTAGCGCGGCGGAACCGTAAGGAAAGTATAAGCCGCCACCATTTGGGCTTTTTGCGTAACCCCCGCCAGAAATTCCCCTAGGAGGTGGGTGATCGCCCGGTAGATTAAGAACACCACGGCTCACGTAACCCCAGAACGGAATCCGCAGAGTTGATTTGTCAGATCCCAACCCTGTGAATTCGTAGTAAGCCACGCGACTAGCTCTATTTGTCAAATCGATGCCAAGTCGATATCTGCTTCGCAGCTCGTCCGTAAACTCGACAACGATGCACTCCCCACCTCTTTTCGGAAGACTGATCGCAAATGAGTAGTAAGGGCTTTCATCGTCGCCACGAAAACATTTGCTATCACCATCTTTTGCTAACTTGAATCGAACAAATCTCTTGCCCCTTGCCTTGAGAGCCTCAGCACCAGGATTCTTTGCATGAAAGAAAATCCATCGGGCATCATCGACGTTCGCCTCGACAAATGGAATCCTATTGGCAACGAGTAGCAATGTGATGGCCTGTTGAGAAAGCACCCTGTTATCAGCATAGAGACTGGCCACGACTATTTCCGCCTTGTCATGTTCAAGAAGATTTTTGGCCTCCTTGAACGCCCGAATAGTTGCGGATTCGTCTGCACTCCTATCTGTCTCGGCATTTGGCAAATCCAACACGTACAACGGATGGCGTACGACACCCGGTGGCCATCCGATTGAGCTTTCCATTTTCTCAGACGGTTGGGCAGGGTTGGTCTGGCACGCAGACAGCACGACGAGCGGCAGAATGCCGCTCCAGCAGAGGAGCAATTGGGTGAACTTCATGCGGTGGCTCTTCAGAGGGTGTCTCGTGCATGGTATCGGTTCTGCGAAGAATCCGCTCAATGGCCGCTTCCGGACTAAATAGCGACCGTCCGCTCCTGGCCGCACTGAGACATAGGGCAAACAATCATTGATGGCAGTTCAGGCCGACCCAGGGCCTGCGCAACAGATCGCCGTGTCGCCAGCGCCAACTTTCCGGGAAGCTTCACGGCCGCGCAAACAATCCCATACCCTTCTCGCCTGATATATAGAAATCGGTGGCATCCACGCCGTCCGCGCATTCTTTTTTCCGACCACCCTCTGCACATCGTTCAGCGCGGAGTCAATCGTGAGCCCTGCTTGGGTCGATGCTTGTTTCTTGACCGAAGAAGATGTCGAGTACATCCTCAGTCCGCTGCTGCAACATGGCAGCAAGAGCCGGCGGGAGCGGTGACGACCGCGGTTGCCAGGAGCTGCGGTCGCTCGCTCACGGCTTGGGGAGTGCAAACCGCGACGATGCCATCATCGGTCGATATCGAGCGTGCTCAGGAACTGATCCGCGCTGAGGATCGGGCAGGCCAATTTTCCGGCAAGACTCAGTAGATCCTTGTCCCCGGTCACCAGTGCATCGGCTTTTCCCGCCAGTGCCAATTCCAGAAAGGGCACGTCGAATGCATCCCGACAGGGCGGCGTGGCCGGCGGCGGCGCGGGAATGCGCACCGTTTTGCAGTAGGGAAGATAGTCCGCCAGCAATTCTTCCTGCTCGTGCGCCGCCAGCTTGAACTTTGGGTAGGCCAGGGCGCGGATCAATTCGGCGGCCGTGGCTCTCGACACCAGCGGCAGCATGCGCTGGCCCAGCCAGGCCTGGCGCAAAGGGGCAAGCCGGCCGCCCGCGAACACCAGCGCGGACAGCACCAGATTGGTGTCGATCACGACCCGCGGCGGACGCCTCATTTCTTGCGCACGGGCTTGCCAGCAGCAGCCCGCCGCGCCCATGCCACGGCATCGGCCGTGTCCTGTTCCTGGAGGTCGAGCTCGGCCAACTTGGCACGCACCGCATCGCCGCGCTGGATGCGCACCGGCGTCAGGACGATTCGGCCATTGCTGGCTTCGACATCAAAGTATTCCGCCGCACCGACAGCTGCCGTGATGCTCTTGGGCAGGGTCAACTGGTTCTTCGAGGTGAGTTTGGCAAGCATGGCGAGGGGTACTCGGCATAGTAAGGAATCCTTACTTTACGCCAGGGATGCGAAATCGTCCAGTGCCAGGATTGCGCCTCGGGCAACCGGCCCAAGAGTCGGCGACTCGCCGCCGCAATGCCTCAGCGGCTATTGAATCGCGCAGCGAGCTGGGCCAGTTTTTCCTGGCGCTGCTGCTCGGCTTGCTTTTGCCGTTGCGCTTCCTTTTGCGCCTGTTCCTCGGCCTTGCGGCGGTCGGCGGCTTTCTTGAAGCGCTCGCGCAGGGTCGTGTTGGCGACTTCGCGATGTTCGTCGGTGACTTCGCCGGTCGGCTTGCCGTCGAGGTCGAAGCGCTCCTTGCCGGCGAGCAGCGCCTTCAGGTAGCGCGTCGATGCGGTGTGGCTGCGCATCGCCAGGCGCAGCTGGGCGGTTTCGACTTCCGGCATTCTTTCGATGACGGCCTTGTGGATGCCCAGGGCCAGAGGCTTGCCCTCGCGAAAGACCGCGAAATTCGCGCAGAGGGTTTCGAGCAGCGCGTTGCGCGGCGAGGATTTTGCGGGTGTGGAGGTCATACCTGGAGTCCGGTTGTCAGGCCGATGTGATGAGTTGAATGGAGCGTCGGTCGGGCCGGGCTCAGTGGGGTTTGTCGGGCTTGTCGGGTTGGTCGATTTCTTCGACGACGCGGATCGATTGGATGTCCTCGACCACGACGGCTTCGCCCTCGATGACATGGCCATCGGCCGGGCGTTGCTTCATGGTCTTGCGCAGCTCGCGGGTTTTCCACCAGAACCAGCCCAGGCCGACGAGGCCCGCGACGGCGAGCACGGCCAGCAGCACCAGCGAAAACATGAAGCCGACGACGAGCAGGACCACGCCGGCCAAGGCGGCGAGGATACGGGTCAGCAGGCTGGATTCTCCGGGTTGCATGGCGCTGTCAGGCAAACTTTATCATTGATGTCATTTACGCTTTGCAGGCTGCCGCGGCGATGTCGAGCGAGCGTAAGCGAAGATCCGGATCGAAGATATCGCATACCAGCATGAATTCGTCGGCGGCCGTCGCCTGCTTCAGCGCCGCGAGGCCGGCGCGCACCGTCGATGGGCCGCCAATCACGGCGGCGGCGAGGAACTGGCCGATGGCGGCGCGTTCCTGCGGATGCAGGCTCGCGATGAAATCCTTCACCGGCGGCGGCAGGCAGCGCCGGTCGCCATGCAGTATGCCCAGCACGCGCTGATGGACGCTGCTGGCGAGGAATTCGGCTTCGGCATCGGTGGCCGCGGCGATCAGCGGCACGCCGATCATCACATAGGGTTGCGCGAGGCTGGCCGAGGGGCGGAACTCGCCGCGGTAGAGGGCGATGGCCTGGTGCAGCAGGCCCGGCGCGAAATGCGAGGCGAAGGCGTAGGGCAGGCCGCGCTCGGCCGCCAGTTTGGCGGAAAACAGGCTGGAACCGAGCAGCCAGATCGGCACGTTGGTGCCGGCGCCGGGCATCGCGACGACGCTCTGGCCGGCTTGCGGCGCGGCCAGCAATTGCTGCAGTTCGGCCACTTCGCGCGGGAAGTCGGCTTCGCTTTCTATCCGGTCGCGGCGCAGTGCGCGCAGGGTGGTGCGGTCGGTGCCGGGGGCACGGCCGAGGCCCAGGTCGATGCGATTCGGGTAGATTTCGGCGAGGGTGCCGAAGGCCTCGGCCACCACCAGCGGCGCATGGTTGGGCAGCATGACGCCGCCCGAGCCGACGCGCATGCGCCGGGTGCCGCCGGCGATGTAGCCGACCAGCACCGCGGTGGCGGAACTGGCGATGCCCGGCATGTTGTGATGCTCGGCCAGCCAGTAGCGCGTGAAGCCGAGCGACTCGGCATGCTGCGCGGTGCGCAGCGCGATCGCCAGCGCCTCGGCCACGCTGCCGCCCTCGCGCACGGCGACGAGATCGAGCATGGACAGCTTGGTGTCCTCAAGGCTTGTCATGGTGGGTCGA
This sequence comes from Pseudomonadota bacterium, assembly GCA_043826925.1. Lineage (GTDB taxonomy): Bacteria > Pseudomonadota > Gammaproteobacteria > Burkholderiales > Rhodocyclaceae > Sulfuritalea. Next base: position 60,633 of record JBDRPN010000021.1, on the reverse strand, counting down.
TCGCGGGGCGATGAGTCGTTTGCGGCAGGCGGAACATGTACGCGGAATCGCGTCAGGCCGGCAGGTCTTCGCGCGTGACGAGGAAGACCTTGCCTTCGGCATTCTCGGTATCGAGCCAGACTGCCGGCAGATCGGGAAAGGCCGCGGTGACCAGGTCCTGGTTGTGGCCGACTTCGACCGCCAGCACGCCGCGCGGATTCAGGTGTGCGCGCGCCTCGGCGAGGATGCGGCGCACGATGTCGAGCCCGTCCGGGCCGGCGGCCAGCGCCAGCGCGGGCTCGTGGCGGTACTCGGGCGGCAGCGCATCCATGGCCTCGGTCGTGACGTAGGGTGGGTTGCTGAGGATCAGGTCGTAGCGTTTGCCCTCGACCGCCGCGAACAGGTCGGACTCGATGGCCTTGACGCGGTCTTCCAGATGGTAGTCGGCGATGTTGCGGCAGGCCACCACCAGGGCGTCCGCCGAAATGTCGATGGCATCGACGGCGGCATTGGGGAAGCTGTGGGCCATCAGGATCGCCAGGCAGCCCGAGCCGGTGCACAGGTCGAGCGCGGATTCGACGCCTTCGGCATCGTCGATCCAGGGCGCGAAGCCGTTTTCGAGCAGTTCGGCGAAGTAGGAACGCGGCACGATGACGCGCTGGTCGACATAGAAGCGGAAAGCGCCGAGCCAGGCTTCCTGCACCAGGTAGGCGGTGGGCACGCGGTGCACCACGCGCCGCTGCAGGTTGTCGAGCAGGGCCAGGCGTTCGCTGCGCGTGAGGTGGGCGTCGAGCCAGGGTTCGAGCGTGTCGTGCGGCAGGTGCAGGGTGGCCAGCACCAGCCAGACCGCCTCGTCCCAGGCGTTGGTGGTGCCGTGGCCGTAGCACAGGCCGGTCTCGTTGAAACGGCTGACTGCCCAGCGCAGCCAGTCGCGGATCGTGACCAGTTCGTCGGTGGCGCCGTCGATCATGGGGACAGGAGGCCTTCGAAAGTGAGTTCGTAGATGCGCGCCAGCGCGTCGAGATCGGCCACCGCGATGCGTTCGTCCACCTTGTGGATGCTGGCGTTGGTCGGGCCGAACTCGACCAGTTGCGGGCAGATGTCGGCGATGAAGCGGCCGTCGGAAGTGCCGCCGGTGGTCGATAGTTCGATGGAGCCGCCGGTCACGGCCGCCGCTGCCGCGCTCAAGGCGTCGCAGAGTTCGCCGCGCGGCGTCAGGAAGGGTTTGGCGCCCAGCGTCCAGGCGATCTCGTATTCGAGTCCGTGGCGGTCGAGCAGGGCATGCACGCGGGATTGCAGGCTGTCCACGGTGCTGGCGGTGGAGAAGCGGAAGTTGAACATGATCTCGAAACTGCCGGGCACGACATTGCCGGCGCCCGTGCCGGCGTGGGCGTTGGAAATCTGGAAACTGGTGGGCGGGAAATAGTCGTTGCCGGCGTCCCATGTGATCGCCGCGAGTTCGGCCAGCGCCGGCGCGGCGAGATGTACGGGATTCTTCACCAGATGCGGATAGGCGACGTGGCCCTGCACGCCCTTGACGCGCAGCGTGGCCGAGAGCGAACCGCGGCGGCCGTTCTTCATGGTGTCGCCGAGGCGGTCGACGCAGGTCGGCTCGCCGACGATGCAGAAGTCGATGATTTCCTTGCGCGCCTTGAGCGCTTCGACCACGCGTACCGTGCCGTCGATGGCGTCGCCTTCCTCGTCGGAGGTCAGCAGCAGTGCCAGGGAGTTGCCGCTGACCGCACTGGCAGATTCGCGGCGCGCAATCAGGCGTTCCATGGCGACGATGGCGGCGGCGATTGAGCTTTTCATGTCGGCCGCGCCGCGACCGTAGAGCCAGCCGTCGCGCACGGTCGGCTCGAAAGGCGGCGAGGTCCATTGCTCGAGCGGGCCGGTGGGCACCACGTCGGTGTGGCCGGCAAAGCAGATCAGGCGGCCGCCGGGTTTGCCACCGGGTTTGCCACCAAGGTCGCGCCGCGCCCAGAGGTTAGAGACGCCGCCGGCATCGATGCGTTCGATGTGAAAGCCCAGCCGGATCAGCCAGGAGGCGATCAGGTCGAGGCAGCCGGCATCGTCGGGCGTCACCGACGGGCGCGCGATCAGCGCCCTGGCTTTTTCCAGGACCGGCATCAGGCGTCCATGTTCAGCTTGAAGTCGCTGAATGATCCGGGCGCAACGGACTTGGTGTAGTCGGGGGCCGCGGACGGGTCGGGCTGCGCCGCCGCGGCTGCTGCGGCGCCGGCCGCTGCCGGGGCTGCGGCGTTGTTGATCACCTGCTGCAGGTTGTTGGCCGAATCGGCGTTGTTCAGCGCTTCTTCGAGCGTGATGACGCCGGTGCTGTAGAGCGTGTACAGGCACTGCTCGAAGGTCTGGCTTCCGGGCACCATGGACTTTTCCATGGCGTCCTTGATTTCGCCGAGGTCGCCCTTTTCGATCAGTTCGGCGATGTAGCGCGAGTTGAGCAGCACCTCGACGGCCGGCGCGCGGCCGCCGTCGGGCTTCTTCACCAGGCGCTGCGAGATCACGCATTTGAGCGTGACGCCGAGGTCGGACAGCAGGGCCGGGCGGTTCTCCAGCGGATAGAAGCTGATGATGCGGCTCATCGCGTGGTAGCTGTTGTTGGCGTGCAGCGTGGCCATGCACAGGTGGCCGGACTGGGCGTAGGCGATGGCCTGGCTCATGGTGTCCTTGTCGCGGATCTCGCCGATGAAAATCACGTCGGGCGCCTGGCGCAGCGCGTTCTTCAGCGCGATGTGGAAGGCCTTGGTGTCGGAGCCGACTTCGCGCTGGTTGACGATGGATTTCTTGTTCTGGAAGATGAACTCGACCGGGTCTTCCAGCGTCAGGATGTGGCCCGACTTGCGCGCGTTGCGGTAGTCGATCATCGAGGTCAGCGTAGTCGACTTGCCCGAGCCGGTGGCGCCGACCATCAGGATCAGGCCGCGCTTTTCCATGATGACGTCCTTGAGCACTTCGGGCAACTGGAGCGTATCGAAATCCGGAATGTCGCCGGGGATGTAGCGCACCACGATGGCCGGCGAACCTTTCTGGCGGAAACAGGACAGACGGAAGTTGCCGGTGCCGGGCATGTTGTAGGCGCCGTTGAATTCCAGCTCCTCGAGAAACTCGTTCATCTGCTTTTCGGTCAGCACCTCGCCGAACAGCGTCATGATGGTTGCCGCATCCATGATCGTCTGGTTGATCGGCACCGAATTGCCGTTGATCTTGATGTGGATCGGCGAACCGACGGAGACGAACAGGTCCGAAGCCTTCTTCTCCGCCATCAACTGGAACAGTCTTTGCATCGTGCCCATGCTGGTCTCCCCGGGGATTGCCTGCGTCAGTCGCGCAGCAGTTCGTTGATGCCGGTCTTGGCCCGTGTCTGCGCATCGACCCGCTTGACGATGACGGCGCAATACAGGCTGTACTTGCCGTCGGCCGAGGGCAGGTTGCCGCTGACCACCACGGAGCCTTCCGGAATGCGGCCGTAGATCACTTCGCCGCTGGCGCGATCGTAGATCTTGGTGCTCTGGCCAATATACACGCCCATCGAAATCACGCAGTTGTCCTCGACGATGACGCCTTCGACGACTTCCGAGCGGGCGCCGATGAAGCAGTTGTCGCCGATGATGGTCGGGTTGGCCTGCAGCGGTTCCAGCACGCCGCCGATGCCGACGCCGCCCGACAGATGCACGTTCTTGCCGATCTGCGCGCAGGAACCGACGGTGGACCAGCCGTCGACCATGGTGCCTTCGCCGACATAGGCGCCGATGTTCACGAAGCTCGGCATCAGCACCACGTTCTTGCCGATGAAACTGCCGCGCCGCGCGATGGCGCCGGGCACGACGCGGAAGCCGCCGTTGGCGAAGTCGTGGGCCGCGTAGTTGCTGAACTTGTTCGGCACCTTGTCGTAATAGCGCATCGGGCCGGCTTCGGTCACGGCATTGTCTTCGAGGCGGAAGGACAGCAGCACGGCCTTCTTGATCCACTGATGGGTGGTCCATTGGCCGTCGATCTTTTCGGCGACGCGCAGGGAGCCGGAGTCGAGTTCGCCGATGACGTGGGCGACGGCGTCGCCGATGCGTGCCGGCGCGGCGCCGGGGCTCAGGCTGGCGCGGTCTTCCCACGCCTGTTCGATGATTTGCTGAAGTTCGGTCATGGCGGCTTCTTTCAGAGAGATAGACAGAAATCGTTGATGCGGCGCGCGGCTTCGAGGCATTGCTCGTGCGGTGCCACCAGCGCGATGCGGATGAAGTTGGCGCCCGGATTGATGCCGTTCGCTTCGCGCGCGAGGTAGCTGCCCGGCAGCACCACGACGTTCTTCTGCCGCAGCAGCTCGCGGGCGAATTCGGTGTCGGCGATCGGTGCGAATTTGGCAACTGAGGCCCAGAGGTAGAAGCCGGCATCCGGCACGCGGCAATCCAGGTGGCGGGCGATCAGCGGCGTGACCTCATGGAACTTCTCGGCATACATGCGGCGGTTGTCGCGCACGTGGGCCTCGTCGCCCCAGGCGGCGATGCTGGCGGCCTGGACCGCCGGGTTCATGGCGCCGCCGTGGTAAGTGCGGTAGAGCAGGAACTGCTTGAGCACCGCGGCATCGCCGGCGACGAAGCCCGAGCGCAGTCCCGGCACGTTGGAGCGCTTGGACAGGCTGGAGAAGGCGACGAGATTGCGGTAGTCGGTGCGGCCCAGGTGCGCGGCGGCGGTGAGGCTGCCCAGCGGTGGGGCGGCATCGTCGAAATAGATTTCCGAGTAGCACTCGTCGGAGGCGATGACGAAGCCGTAACGGTCGGACAGCTCGAACAGGGCTTTCCAGGCGGCCAGGTCGATCACCTTGCCGGTTGGGTTGGCCGGCGAACAGACATAGACCAGTTGCACCTCGCGCCAGGTGCTATCCGGCAGCGAGGCCCAGTCCATCGCGAAATCGTGGTCGGGCAGGGTGTTGAGGTAGATCGGCTCGGCGCCGGCGAGCAGCGCGGCGCCTTCGTAGATCTGGTAGAAGGGATTGGGGCAGACCACTTTGGCGCCGCCGTTGCCACGATGGCGGCTGCGGTCGATGACGGTCTGGGCGAAGGCGAACAGCGCTTCGCGCGAGCCATTCACCGGCACCACCTGGGTCGCCGCATCGGGTGCCGCCACGCCGTAGCGGCGCGCGATCCAGCCGGCAATGGCCTGGCGCAGCGCCTGCGAACCCTGCGTGGTCGGATAGTTGGCGAGCCCGGCGAGGTTGTCCGCCAGCGCGCGCTGGATGAAAGGCGGCGTCGGATGCTGCGGCTCGCCGATCGACAGCTTGATCTCGCCGAGAGTTGGCGCTGGCGACACGCCGGCAAACAGCTGGCGCAGCTTTTCGAAGGGATAGGGCTGCAGGCGGGCGAGATCGGGATTCACGGAGCGGCGCGGGAGGGACGGAAAGGAAGGGATTATACGAGAGCCCATAGTCGGGCGATGCCCGTTCGATGCCGGCGGATTTCCGGTACATATTTCCGGTAAATTCGCATTTCTGCAGTGCATGAGGAGACAAGCATGGGACAGATGATCGAATTCAAGCGGCCGGACGGCAGCGTCTGCAAGGGCTATCTGGCGAGCGCCGGCCAGGGTTGCCCCGGGGTGGTGGTGATCCAGGAATGGTGGGGACTCAATGACCAGATCTGCGGCGTTGCCGACCGCTTCGCGCGTGCCGGCTACAACGCGCTGGCGCCCGACTTGTTCAAGGGCCGCGTCACCCAGGAGCCCGACGAGGCCAGCCACCTGATGAGCGGCCTGGATTTCCCCGGCGCCACGCATCAGGACATCCGCGGCGCTGTGGACCATCTGCGCGGCATGGGCGACAGCAGCGGCGGCAAGGTCGCGGTGATGGGCTTCTGCATGGGCGGCGCGCTGACCATCGCCGCCGCCGTGCATGTGCCGGACGTCTCGGCCGCCGTGTGCTTCTACGGCATCCCGCCCAAGGAATTCGCCGATCCCGCCGATATCCGCATTCCGTTCCAGGGGCATTTCGCCAGCAAGGACGACTGGTGCACCCCGGCCGCGGTCGACGCGCTGGAGGCGGCGATGCGCGCCGGGGGCGCGATGCCGGATCTGTATCGCTACCAAGCCGACCATGCCTTCTTCAACGAGCGGCGCGGCGAGGTCTACGACGCGGCCTGCGCCAGCCAGGCCTGGAGCCGCACGCTGGCCTTCCTGGCCGGAACCCTGGCCTGATCCATGCCGACACCCGAACTGACACCCGCCGACTGGGTGAACATCAGCCTCACCGAGGCCTTGCTGGCGCGCGACGGTCCGCCGCTCTATGTCGCCGCCAAGCTCGGCTGCCTCGCCGCGGTGAAGGTGATGTGCGAAGCCGGCACCAATTTCGAGGTACTCGGTCCGAACCGGCAGCGCCCGCTGCACGCGGCGGCGGCCGGCGGCCACGAGAGCATTTGCGCCACGCTGGTCAGCGCCGGCTGCGACGTCGATGCCCAGGACGAGGACGGCAACACGCCGCTGATCACGGCGATACTCAATGGTCATGCGGCGCCGGTCGAATTGCTGCTGGCGGTCGGCGCCGATATCGAGATCGCACGGCTCGACGGCATGACGGCGATCCATATCGCGCAACTGCCGGGCACGCCGAAAGTCATCTACGAGCTGATCATGCTCGGCCAGGAAGAATTCTGAAGCGCGGGACGCCGGCATGAAGCTCTACCTGGCGGGGCCGGATGTGTTCCGGCCGGACGCCGGCGCATGGGCCGCGCAGGTGCGTGCGCTGTGCCGCGAGCAGGGTCACGAAGCCCTGGTGCCGCTGGACGAAACGCATGGCACGGCGCTCGACATCTATCGCAGCAACCTGCGGCTCATAGTCGCGGCCGACGCCGTGCTGGCCAACCTCAATCCGTTTCGCGGCGCCGAGCCGGATTCCGGCACCTGCGTCGAAATCGGCTATGCGCTGGCGCTGGGCAAGCCGGTGATCGGCTATCTGGACGTGCTGACGCCATTGCGCGAGCGGCTGCAGGCCGTTGGCGCCGACAGCGACTGCCGCGATGCCGCGGGCTGGGCCGTGGAGGATTTCGGCCTGCCGCTCAACCTGATGCTGGCGGTGCCGCTGCAACTGGTGCAGGGCGGGCTGGAAGCCGCGCTGGCGCTGTTCTGCGAAACCGTGGAGGGCGAACCGTAGGGCGGGCTGCCGCACCATGTCCTCAACGGCGCGGCGGCGCCATGCGGATTTCCGGCACGATGCGGGTGTTTTCGCCGTCGACGATCAGCCAGAGTTCGGCTTCCTGCAGCGTGCATTGCAGCTGCATGCCGCGCTCGGCCAGGGCTGCCAGCGCGCGGCTGTCCTCGGTCGAAAGATTGATCACCGTGAGTTTGTCCTGGCGTTGCAGGGCTGCCTGGTTCTGCTGCCACCACATGTCGGCGACGCGCCCGCCGTAAGTCAGCACCACCACCTGCTGCGAGCGCCCGCAGGCGCGGCGGATGCGTTTTTCATCGGGCAGGCCGACGTCGATCCAGAGTTCGATGGCGCCGGTCAGGTCCTTGCGCCACAGGTCAGGCTCGTCCTCGGACGAGAGGCCCTTGCCGAAAACCAGCGTCGGATCGGCGTGCATGGCGAAGGCCAGCACCCGCACCATCATCCTTTCGTCGGTTTCCGACGGATGGCGGGCGACGGTCAGCGTATGGTTCTGGTAATAGTTGCGGTCGAGATCGGCGATCTGCAGTTCGACCTTGAAGATGGTGGATTTGAGGGCCATGGCGCGCTGCTGAAACGGCGCCACATTAAACTACAGAACGGTCGGCATGGAGGCAGGAAAATGGTGGCACGCAGGGTAGCGGTGATCGGTGTTGCCAGCGGCTACGGCGCCGGCGATCCGGCCTGCCAGGACGGATCGGAGGTGATCCGCGCGCTGCGCTTCCTGTCCGATCTCGAAGCGGTCGACGCCGGGCTGCACTGGGACGAGCCGATCCGGCTGGCGCTGCCGCATCCGCCCGACGCGCTGGATGCCGTGGAAAACATCGCCGTCCAGCTCGCGGACCGCGTCGGGCAACACCTGGAGCAGGGCGATTTTCCGCTGGTGATCGGCGGTGACCATTCCTGCGCCATCGGCACCTGGTCGGGCGTCAAGCGTGCGCTGGGCGAGTCGGCACGGCTCGGCCTGATCTGGATCGACGCCCACATGGACAGCCACACCATGGCGACCAGCGCGACCCGGCATATTCATGGCATGCCGCTGGCCAGCCTGCTGGGCCACGGCGATCCGCGCCTGAGCGGAGTGGCCGGTGCGGGCGCCAAGCTGTTGCCCGAAGACGTCTGCCTGATCGGCGTGCGCAGCTTCGAAGCGGACGAAGTGATCCTGCTGCGGCAACTCGGCGTGCGCGTCTATTTCATGCACGAGGTGCGGCGTCGCGGCTTGTCCGAGGTGTTCGCCGAGGCCTTGTGCCGGGTCGCCGTGCACACCCGGGGCTATGGCATCAGCATCGATCTGGATGCGCTCGATCCGGCGCAGGGGCCGGGCGTCGGCACCCCGGTTCCCGGCGGTCTGCTGCGGACCGACATGACTGATGCCCTGGCGCTGGCGCGGGGCGATGTGCGGCTGCGGGCGGTGGAAATCGTCGAATACAACCCCTATCGCGATGAGCACTTTGTCACCGCGCGCGCCGTCCACGACCTGTGCCGGTCGCTGATTCTCTAGCGGCGGCAGGGCCCGCCGCTACTTCTTGGCTACTTCTTGATCGGCGTGGGAATCGACGACTTGCCCTGCGCGCCGCCGAAAGGCAGTGCCGGCGCGGCGGGTTTGGTCTTGTCCTGTTTGGGCTTTTTCTGCTCGCGATTGCTGCGCATTTGTCCCTTGGCCATTTGTATCTCCTGAAAGTATGAATAATGCATTGCGTGGGGCCGAGTATGCGGAACCGACCGGGCGGAAGATTGGCCGGGCCGGTGATCCGCAATTCTGCGTTGGGGCCGGCGGGATCTTGTGGATGGTACTCCCAAACGGCGCGGGCCGTAGCCGGCGCGGCGGCGAATATTCGCACACCGATTTGACTTTGCGCGCGACGAGGCATACAGTGAATTTGCGTTCAACTTGAGGGCAGTTTCAGGAGGAATCTAGCGCTGAAAAAACGTCCGCGACCTACCGTTCCACCCTGTGATCAGGAGTCATCCAGGCTCCAGCCCTGATGGGCAGCGCCGATTTGTGCAACAGCTTGCGGGCGCATTACAAGTACAGCTAAAGAGGCAAGCAAAAGGTCCGTTCCGGTGAAATGCCTGAATGGGCCTTTTGCCGTTTACTGTCACAGATGAGCGCGACAAATGAGCGCGACAGATTTTCCCTGCAAGTTCAGGAACTGCAGGACAGCGCCGAGCAGCCGGCCTTGTGCCGCGCCCATTCCGGTCGGCGCACGGCCAGATCCTCATTTTCGGGCTGCTCGTCGTAGGGGCGTTGCAGCACCGCCAGCAGGCGCTCAATGACCGATGCATCGCCCTGTTCCAGCGCGTCGATCGCCAGCTGCGCCAGATAGTTGCGCGCGACGAATTTGGCGTTGCAGCGGTTCATTCGTAGCTGGCGCGCGGCGGGGTCCTGCCGGTCGCGGCGCACGCGGTCGACGTAGCGGCGCAGCCAGGGCAGCAGGTGGCGGCCGCAGTCGCCGTTGTCGACATAGAAGGCGGGCCGCAGCGGGGCGAGCAGTTCGTCGTCGGCCAATTCCGCCGCAGTCCGCCCGATCGGCACCCAGGCCAGCCGGCGATAGAACAGGGTCATGTCGGTCTCGACCGCGTGCAGCAAGTCGTCGAGCTCGGTGACCAGCGTGTCGTCGTTGCCGTCGAGCGCCGCAAGGCCGAGCCTGTCGGCCATGATGCGGCGCGAGGCGGTGGCAAAGGTGTGGCCATAGCTGGCGATGCCGGCTTGCAGATCCGTGACCGCGGGGATCAGCGGCGACAGGGCAGCGGCCAGGCGCAGCAGGTTCCACTGCGCGATCTCCGGCTGCCGGCCGTAGCAGTAGCGGCGGCCTTGCGCGTCGGTGGTGTTCGGCGTCCAGCCCAGGTCGTAGCCTTCCAGCCAGCCGTAAGGGCCGTAATCGATGGTGAGGCCGAGGATGGACATGTTGTCGGTGTTCATCACGCCATGGACGAAACCGACGCGCATCCATTCCGCCACCATCAGCGCGGTGCGGCGGCAGATTTCGTCGAACCATTTTGCATACACCGCGGGCGAAGGCGGGCCGAGTTCGGGATGGTGGGTGGCGATCACGTAATCGGCGAGGCGCCGGAGTTCGTCCAGCTCTTCATGTGCGGCGAGGATTTCGAAGTTGCCGAAGCGCACGAAGGAGGGGGCGACGCGGCAGACCACGGCGCCCGGTTCGTCCTGCGCATTGCCGTCGTAGAACATGTCGCGCTCGACCGGCTCGCCGGTGGCGACCAGCGAGAGCGCCCGCGTCGTCGGCACGCCGAGATGATGCATGGCTTCGCTGCAGAGGAACTCGCGCAGCGAAGAGCGCAGCACCGCGCGGCCGTCGGCGTGGCGCGAGTAGGGCGTGCGGCCGGCGCCTTTGAGCTGCAGTTCGCGCCGCCGGCCGTCGGCACCGATCATTTCGACCAGCGTCAGCGCCCGGCCGTCGCCCAACTGGCCGGCCCAGTGGCCGAACTGGTGGCCGCCATAGCGCGCCGCGTAAGGCTGCATTCCCGGCAGCACGCGATTGCCGGCGAGCACCGCGGCCGCGGCGCCATCCGGCGCTTGCGGGCGCGCGATGCCGAGCAGGGCGCCGACGTCATCGCTCCAGGCCAGCAGCCGCGGCGCGGCGACGGGAGTCGGGCTGACGCGGCTGTAGCAGGCCTTGCGCACCGGCCGCGGGACGTCCCGCTGCAAGGGGTCGGCGGGCAGCTCGCGGACGAAGCTGTTGTCGAAACGGCTCGCCAGCAAGGGGTCGCAGAGGTCGAGCGGCGCGGCAATGCCGGGGAGATTGCGCAGGATGTCGTTCATGGCAGATGGGGGTGATGCCGGCAGGGAGTTGCCGCTGGCGATACGGCGTTTGTACCCGCGCCCCGGGCCAATATCAACCCTGAAGCTAGTGTGGCGTCAGCAGCGTGAAGTAGGCTTTGCTTTCCCGCTTGCGCCATTCCCAGGGCGGAAAGGGCGCCATGTCCTGCCACAGGCCGATGCGCCGGGCGCGCGCGTCGAACTCGGCGTACTCGTAATAGCCCTGTTCTTCCAGCGACTGCTCGCGGCGGTACTCGCGATACCACCAGGCCAGCCCTGCCTCCAGCTGCGCCAGCGCGGCGTCGCGCGTCCGCGCACAGCTTTGGCAGTCGGGCGGCTGCACCATGACGCGCGCGACGATGCGTCCGTAGTCGTCGTCCTTGCGCCGCTCGACGCTGACCTTCCTGCCCAGCAACAGGTCCGCCAGATTCTTGCGCGACTCCCGGCCGAATGCCTGTTTGGGTTCGGGTGCGTCGATGCCGGCAAGGCGGATCTTGTAGCGGGCTTTGCGGCTGTCCATCACGATGATGATGTCGCCCTCGGCAACCTCCAGCACCGTTGCCTGCAGGCTCTCGCCGCGGGCCGCGGGCGGGGTCAGCAGGCAGCCCAGGGCCAGGCAGCGGGCCAGACGGCGGAGACTTGCGGAGACGGGAAAATCCATGGTCGATGAATTCCCTCTTGGCGTTTGCGCGCAAAGGCGATCGCCCATGCTACCAAACCCGGCCCGCCGCCAGTGGCGGGCGCGGTCCTTTGGCATAAAATGCGGATTAGACTGCGATTGAGCGCAGCACGATACCAAGCTGTTGGATTTCCGGTCGCCACCCGCCGCGGGCGCAATGCGACGGGCCGATCGGGTCGATTCGGCGGAGGAGGGTTAAACGCATGAAGACCGTTCAATGGGGGCTGGATTACTACACCGGCTTGCCGGAGGTGGACCGGCAGCATCAGGAGTTGTTCGCCCTGATCAACCGGCTCAACGCGGCGAAATCCTGCTCGCCGGAAACGCTTGACCAGGTGTTCGCCGAACTGCGCGACTATGTGCGCGAGCATTTCGGGCTGGAAGAACAGTTGATGGCCGAGGCGCAGGTCGACGCCGAGCATTACGCCCAGCACCGGGCCGCGCATGCGGGCTTCGTGGCGCGCCTGGATCAACTCTGGCAGGCCCGCGGCGAAGACAGCGAATGGGTGGCGGAGGAGATGCTGGCCTTCCTGACCAAGTGGCTGGTGCAGCACATCCTGCTTACCGACCGCAAGATGGCGCTCGAAATCCATACCCGGATGGGCACCCAGGCGCCGCACAACATGTTCGAGCACTTCTGACGCGGCGTTGCGGCGCAACTGTTAACGTGAAACCGCAGGATAGTCCGCGGGTGATATCGAGCGCAGCGAGCCAATCAATAGCCTCCCCGCGAGGGGAGGATGGGAGGGGCGGGCCCATTTGCCAGCTCGAGACACCGCGAAGATTGCGTGTTTCATAGTGCGGGGTGGTTCATCGGAGCCATGAGCGTTAGGGCATGATCTCGACGTATTCGTAAACTTCGGCATCGACCAGGCGCTTGCGCAGGGGCAACGGCAGTCCGGCGAACCAGGCGTGCGGATCGTGTTTGTCGATCTCGCGCCCGATGAATTTCACCAGCTCGCAGATCGGTTCGACGACATTGCGGCGATAGCGCTCGTCCTTCTTGACGTAGCCCAGATAGAGGTTCTTCATGCAGTTGCCGCGGCACCACGGGAAGGCCTCGCAGCTGTCGCAGGGCATTTCCGGGCTGGGCTGGAGCGGGCTTTTCCGCAGCCAGTTGCCCTGGATTTCGCCCATCTGCATTTCCGGGGCATACATCATGTCGGGACAGGGAAAGATCTTGCCGTCGGGCATGACGTTGATCAGGTGGGTCGAGACGCGGCACTGGGTGCGCCCGGCGTACAGCTCCCGGCCGCGCGTCGGCAGCACCTTGTTGCGCACGATGCCCATCAGCGGCACCAGCGGGTAGAGCGTCTCGCTGCTGGCGAAGAATTTGGCTATCAGGCGCACCAGCACCGCTTTGCGGCGGTCAATCGAATCGCCGGCATACATTTCGTCGGCGACGAACTGCCAGTACAGGTAGTCGATGGCTTCGACCGCGGTGGCCAGCTCGTCGAGTTCCTCGAAGCCGGTGTCGGGGTTGCCCCAGGTCACGCGCGCCGTAATGCTGCCGCCGACGCGCTGATGGACGTGGTTGAGGTTCTTGATCACCTGGCGCCAGATGCCGCGGCCGCGGTAGCCGTCGGTGATCTGCTCGCCGCCGTCGATCGACACCAGGATGTTGGAGAAGCGGCCCAGCATCCAGTCGGGCAGGTTGTCGAGCAGCGTGCCGTTGGTCTGCAACTGGTAGCGGAACTCGGGGAAGCGCCGCATCACGGCCTGCATCATGGGCAGGTTGAGCGTCGGCTCGCCGCCGTAGAAGGTGACGTAGATTTCCTTGCCTTGCAGGTGTCGGGCGACGAAGGCGGCGAGTTGCTCGATGTCGTACTTGAGTTCGGTCTGCGAACCCAGCATGTCGCCGACGCCCAGCGAACAATAGGTGCATTTGAGATTGCACTTGAGCGTGGTCAGCAGTTGCAGTTCGACGCGGCCGCCGACGATGGGATCGGGGTCGGAAACGGGCTGGGGCATGGGTGGGCGCTGGACGATGTTCATGATTCCGGTTCTTCTGTAGGTCGTGGTGAATGTCTCAGGGCAGGGCGGACGCCTGCGGAGGCTGATGGTAGAGGCGGGCGCCGCGCCCGCATGTAGCGAACAACAGCCGGGAAACCTTGTTGTTCAAGGCTGGCGGCCGGTTCAATGCAAGGTCGGGTTCGATGCCACAAGGCGCAGGCCGACATTGACGATCAGCACCTGCTGGCCGAGCATGACGACGCTGCCGCTGCGGCGGTTGTTCCCGGTGTCGCTGAAATCGAAGCCATAGACGCGGCGCAGCAGCAGGCGGCCGTCGTCGTCGCGGGCCAGCCTGAGGCTGGCGATGGCGACGGTGTCGTCGAGCAGTTGCAGGCCTTCGGCGGCACAGGCGGCTTTCGCCGCAGCGATGCCGATGCCGCGCACCTGGATGCTGTCGTACCAGAGCCAGGCCAGGGCAGCGAGGGCCGTCAGGCTGAGGATTTCAAATGTCGGCATGAGCGGGCTTGCGCCTACGTCGTCGTCGCATGGATTGGCGGCGCTGCGGCGCCGTGGCGCCAGCGGCAACTTTCCGGCTATTCGACCACCACGGTGCCCATCATGCCGCCGGCGGCATGGTCGAGGATATGGCAGTGGTACATCCATTCCCCCGGATTGTCGGCGACGAAGGCGACATCGACGGACTGGCGCGGCGCCATGATCACGGTATCGCGCCATTCGCGGTGCGGCGTCGCGACGCCGTCAATGGCCAGCACGCGGAAAAAATGGCCATGCAGATGCATCGGGTGCGCGAAGTCGGTTTCGTTGATCATGTGCAGGATCACATGCTCGCCCTTGGCCAGATGCAGCAGCGGCTCGTGCATCAGCGCGTGTTCGTGCTGCGCGTTGTAGTTCATGGTCCAGGCCAGTCCCTGCTTGGCCATGATGTCCTGGATGCGCGCCGGCTTGCCGTCGACCATGCCGATCACCGGCGTGCCGCGCATGCCGCCCTGGAAGAGGATGTAGTGATCCGTGGCCTTGTCCAGGTTCGGCTCGGCGATGCGGTTCGGCGCCAGGGCGATCGGCGCCTTCAGCGGCGCGCTGCGCACTGCCGCCTGGCTCGAATAGGCCAGCGTGCCGAGCACGGTGGCGCCGGCCGGCGGTCGACCCAGGTCGCGCAGGGCGAAGCTCTGGCCGGGTTTTTCCATGCAGTCAATGATCAGGTCGGCGCGCATGCCGGGCCCCAGCGGCAGGCCGTCGGCCGGGACGGGATGCGGTGTCACGCCCTGACCGTCCCAGGCGATGATGCGCGCGGCGTGGCCCTCGATGGCGAGGCGGAAAAACCGCGCCGAGGCGCCGTTGATCAGGCGCAGGCGCAGGCGTTCGCCGGCGCGCACCCCGATCTTGCGCCCGGCGCCGGCGACCAGGCCATTGACCAGCAACTGGCTGCCGAGCCGTCCCTGGTTGGCGATGTCGAGTATCCGGCCGTAATCCTCGACCTGCTGGCGCTGTTCGTCGAGCTTGATGTCGGAGAGCAGCCAGACCTCCTCGCGGTCCACCTGCGGCGGCCGCTCTTCCTCGACGATCAGCGCGCCATACAGGCCGCGCGGCACCTGCTCGAAGCTGGACTGGTGCGGGTGGTACCAGTAGGTTCCGGAATCGCGCAGCTCGAAGCGGTAGTCGAAGCGGCCGCCGACCGGGATGGGCAGTTGGGTCACGCTCGGCACGCCGTCCATCGCATTGGGCACGCGCACGCCATGCCAATGCACGGTGGTTTCCTGGGGCAGTTGATTGTTCAGCGCGAGATGGGCATGGTCGCCGCGGCGAAAGCGCAGCAAGGGACCGGGAAACTGGTTGTTGTAGCTCCAGACGCGGGTCTGGGCGGCGCCGGCCGGGTCGAGCGCCACCTTGAATTCGGCCGCGATCAGCTCGAAGCGGCGCTCGCTGCGCGGGGCCGCGCGCAGCGGCAGCGCCAGCGCGGCGCCGAGGGCGGCTGTGGTCTGGAGAAACTGGCGGCGGCGCAATGACATCGGCGTAGCTCCTGGTGATCAGGGTGCGGACTGCTGATAGAGGCGGGTGACCTGGTCGGCCAGTTCCAGCACGGCGTCGCCGCCTTCGGCCAGGATCAGGCGGAAGGATTCGGCGCCTTCGGTGGCCAGCGCCGTGCGCAGCCATTCCCATTGCAGCGCGAGGTTCTCGATTTCGCCGCGGGCCGCGGCGCTGTTGTCGGCGCGCTGCTGCATGGCGGTCAGCGCACCGGAAAACTCGTTCTGCACCGATTCCAGCTCGTCGCGCAGGCGCGCGTTGTCGACGCCCCACTGGCGCAGCATGTAGGTCTTGACCAGGCGCTGCGAGAGCATGCGCTGGCGGCCGGCCAGATTGACCCAGCGGCTGACCGGTGCGCTGCTCTGGTCCTGCAGTGCGCGCGTCAGCCGTTCCGCCGCCATCAGCACGTCTTCGGCGCGGGCGTCGATCAGTTCGGCATCGGCCTGGCGGATCACCCCGAGCGCCGTCGTGCGCAGCGGCGACCAGGCGGCGCGCAGGCCGGCCAGCGCGGTGCGCGCCTGCGGGCCGGCCGCCACGGGATCGAGCGCCTTCAGGTTGTCCTCGAAGCGGCGGATGGCTTCATCGAGCTGGCGCTTGGACAGCGCCGGCTGCACGTTGAGGCCGATCTGGCACCAGGATTTGACGATGCGCTGCGACAGCATGCGCTGCTGGCCGGCAAGATTGACGGCGTCGTGGGCGGCGGCCGCCTGCGCCAGCTGCGCCGCGCAGCCCAGCGCCAGGAACAGCCAGAGACGGAGTAAGGCTTGCAACATTGTTTGCTTCTCCTAGAACGCCGGCACGCCCATCGCCTGCAATGCGCGATTGAGCTGGACAAAGGCCTTTTCCATGGCCGCCACGGCTTCCGTGTGATTGTTGGTGCGTGCCTGGCCGGCGGCTTCCTCCTTGAGGCGGCCGGCTTCCTGAACGAAGCCATCGACCATGCGGCGCTTGTCGCCCGCGGCGCGTCCCTCCGCGATCATCATGCCGACCAGGATTTCGTTGGACTGGAAGCGCTTCTGTTCATACACATACTCGTCGGCCGGCGAATTGAACTTGAGGGACATGGTCACCACCTCGCCGGCGCGCAGGCGCGAGATTTCCTCCACTTCGAGCTTGTAGGCTTCGGCCATCCTCCGGTTGGCATCGCCCAGTCGCCCGGCCGCGGCCAGCTTGCGCCCTTCCTCGGCCAGCGCATCGACGCGCTGCAATGCCGACAGCGCGGCCGCGCTGACCGATGGCTTGTTGCCCAGATCCACCAGCGAGGCGCGGTAGGTCGCCACCTGCTCGCCCATGTCCTGCAGGCGCTGCTTCTGCACGCTGTCGGCAAGCCCCCCGGCATTGCGGCTATTGGCCCTGGAGACGTTGCGCAGGGCCTCGTCGAGCGCCTTTGCGGCGTCGGCGTGGCGTTGTGCCGCGAGCGCCTCACGGGCATCCTTGAGCAAGCCCCGGCTGCGTTCGATCAGCGCCGCCTTCTCGCCATCGCCGCTGGCGGCCGCTGCCTGCGCGGCCGGCGAGGCGACCAGCATTTCGACCAGCTTGAGCTTTTGCTCCGCAAGGCGGCGCTGCTGATCCGGGTCGGGCGCCGTCTGCGCCGCGGCCGGCAGGGCCAGCAGGCCGGCTGCCAGAATCAGTCCGCCGATCAATCGTCGCATCACTTTCCCATCTCTCCCCGTATCCCGAAGGCGTCGTCGGCATTTTGCCAGCAATTCGCCGCACCGCAGAAAGTTGGCGCTGGCGGCACGGTGACGCGCCGGATGGAACCGCATATACCGGCAGAACATCGGCTAAGCTCGGCGCATGAGAATCCCCGCCGCCCTGATCCGCCTGCTGCTGGCCGCCGCGCTGCTCGTCAGCCTGGGCGCGGCCGCGGCGAGCCGCTTCCATGGCGTGGACATCGGCCATACGCGGAGTTACGCGCAGGACTTCCGCCTCACCGACCACGAGGGACGCTCGCGCAGTCTGGCGGATTTTCGCGGCAAGGCCGTGGTGCTGTTCTTCGGCTACCTGCAATGCCCCAACTATTGCCCCCTGACGCTGCAGCGCATGGCGGAAACCATGCGCTTGCTGGGCGCCGATGCCGCAAGGGTGCAGGTGCTGTTCGTCACCCTCGACCCGCAGCGCGATGTGCCCGCGGCGCTCAGGGAATACGTCACGGCTTTTGATCCCGGCTTCCTCGGTCTCTACGACACGCCGGCGGCCACTCCCGAGTTGGCGCTCGGCTTCCGCATCTATTACCGCAAGGTGGCCGGCGCCACGGCTAACAGCTATCACATCGACCATGCCGTGTTCAGCTATGCCTACGATCCGGGCGGCAGGCTGCGCCTGCTGCTGCGGGACACGCTCTCCGCCGCGGAGATCGCCGCCGACCTGCGCCGCCTGTTGCGGGAACCCTGAGCGCGCCGGCGTTCGGTTACTTGTATTTGCCGAAAACGGCCTTTGCGTCCTGATGCGCGCGATCCAGGTTGCGCATCGATGGATCGTCATCGTGCCCGACGAAGAAGTCGTCCGCCTGGGCGCGCATCACCATGCCGATCGCGGCTTCGTCGGCGACGGCATATTTCTCGGTGATCAGCGTGGTGACCTCGTCGAGGTATTCCTCGTAAGTCATGTTCGTACTGCCGCTCATCGGGTGTTTCTTTCGCGCACGATCGGTGGCACGTATTTGACCGAAAAGCGCCAGCCCTCCGGCGTATCGCGCAGCAACAGGGTCTTCGAGCTGGCCCCGGGTTCGAAGACGGGTTCGGATCCCGGCAGCTCCACGGCGCCGATGCCCTTGATCACGCATGCGCCCGGGATCACCGTGAACACCGATTCGGCCGCGACGATGGCGAAATGGCCTTCCTTCGATTCCGAGCAGCTCAGCCCCCGCGGCACCGAATGCGGGTCCTGCCGCCAGGCATCGCGCATGGCGTCGAGACCTCTGACCAAATCCGCCGTGACGGTGATCGCGAGCACGACTTCGCGAGACTTTGCATGACTCATTGCGTGTTCCTTCTGGTTGCTTTGGAGACCCGCCCTGTGGCCGGTACCGTTCGACACTATACCGAGCTTCGGAACAGCCGATACGGCCGCCACACCTGATACCAAAGGGTGCTGTGCGACCTGGACCTTGACGAGTTGACGCCGGCACCTGGTCGCTGCGGCGCGGCAAGGTCTCGGCCGGAATCCATACGGCCAGTTGAGGTTGATCTGGATCAATAGCTGTGCAAATACCGGCCGATCTATTACTTTCGTGCAATTTACTATCAGGGCACAAGCGGTTAGCTTCGGAGCCTCCAATCTGACCTAATCAAGGATCGCTCAAAATGAATCGTTCAATGCATCTCGTCACGGCGGCACTCATTCTTCTCGTCAGCGGTTGCGCATCGATTACGCAATCGGAAATGCAGCGCGTATCGATCACTGCCACGCATGACGGGAAGGCGGTCCAGGACGCCGAATGCTCGCTCACCAACGACAAGGGAACATGGACCGCGAAGGCGCCGACACAAGTCGATGTGCACAAGAGTGGCGAGAACCTCTCGGTGGTTTGCAAGAAGGCAGGATTCGTCGATGGTCTGTTGTCGGCGGTTTCTCGCGCCGCCGGCTCGATGTTCGGCAACATCATTTTCGGTGGCGGCATCGGCGCGCTGATCGATCACAACAAGGGAACGGGATACGACTATCCCAATTCACTGCCCGTCCAGATGGGAAAATCGGTCACGGTCGACAAGAAGGACGAGGTGGCGATAACTCAGGCCGCGGTTTGCCAAACAGGGCAAAAGTGCTGATCAGTTTCCTTGGAATTCGCTGACGCGGCCTTGCGCCAGGCTTTGCCGCCTCGGCGCAGGCTTGCCCGGCGGATGACGCCGCCCGGGAGCGGTTCCGGCCCGACCCGGCAGACCGTAGGGCGGACTTCAGTCCGCCATCGTATCCTGGCCGACTGAAGTCGGCCCTACAAGGGCATCCACCGCCTCGGTCGACTGAAGTCGGCCCTACATGGTCAATCCCTGCAACGGCCGCAGCAATTGCGAAGCGGCGTGCTAGGTGACCAGATATTCGACCAGAACACCCGAGGTCCGCCGCAGCCGGCGCGACAGCAGCCGTGCCAGGTAGAACATGAAGCGATAGGCGAGATAGGGGTGTTCCGTCGTCATCCGCTCGAGACCTTCATGACTGAGGGTCAGCAGTTCGCAATCCGATTCGGCCACACAGGTTGCCGAGCGCCGCTCCCGGTCGAGCAGGGCCATCTCGCCGATGATGCGGCCCTCTCTTTCGTAACAGAGCAGGCGTCCGGCATCGTCGCCGCCCTTGCTGATGGCAATGCGCCCGCGCACGAGGATCAGCATGTAGCTGCCGGGATCGCCTTCATGAAAAATGACCTCGCCCTTGCTCGATCGCATGGACATCAAATGAGGGCTGATGGTTTCCAGTTCCCGATAGGAGAATTCCTTGAAGAACTCCAGGCCATCGAGCAGGTCGGCAATCCTGTTGGTCATGATCGGCTAGCCTCGTTCAGGTGACGATGCCGGTATTGTACTTGGGACCGATCGGCAACTCGTTATCCCGTGGCCAGCAGTCGTTCGGCATTCAGCCTGGCCTTGACGCGCGCCTGCTGTTCGGCCCGATTGATGGTGGTGACGGTCTTGCCGAATTCATCGCGCTGGCTGCTGCTTTTCTTGGTGGCCTCGATCGACTTGATGCAGCGCCACCGCTTGCCGCCCTTGGTTTCGATCTGGCGCATTTCGGCGCGGGGATGATGCCGGGTGCAGTGATAGCAGTAAATGGTCTCGGTAGAGGGCATGGCAGTCTCTCGAATGTGAAGGTTTGAAAAAGTGGCAATGTCGGGATGTTGGCTGGCGTATGGATGTCGGCGAACCGCGGTCAGCCGTGGCCATCGGGCGGCTTGCGCAGGATGTCGACGCGCAGCGGGTTGCGGAATTCGGCGCCGGTGGCCGTCAGATGCGTCTCGAATTTCGTGCGGACGGCAGCGTGCAGTTCCGGCGCGAGCCGGTGGTCGGTATGGGTGACCCGGATGACCCGTTCCTCGAACTGGGCGAAGCTGTCGAAGTGGCCCGGCGTGGCAAAGAAACGCTGCCCGACGAGCATGAAGCGAGCGTCGTCGACGGCCCGGCGGACGGCGGCAAAGGCGGCTTCGCGCACTGCCTTCTCGTCGTGGAACAGGCGCAGGATTTCGTTGAACTCCCCGGCGTAGACCGGCTCGGAAATCCAGGCCAGGCCGCCCGGCTTCAGAACTCGGCGAATTTCGCTGAGCGCGCGATCCATCTTGCTGGTCGGCACATGATGCAGCGACTTGAACATCATCACGATGTCGAACGAGCAATCCGCCGCCGGGATGTCTTCCGCAGCCCCCTGGCGAAAACTTACGTTCGGCAGGTCAGCAATGCGCAAGTTCAGGGCGTGCTGTATCGCATCGACTTCCAAGGCCACGATGGCGGCGACCTTCTGTGCGATGGCGCGGGTCTTCTCGGCCTTGCCGCAGCCGAGTTCAAGTACTTGCGCATGCTCCAGCGGCAGTTCGGCGGCGATCAGTTCGTACTCGTCGCAAATCTGCTCGGTGCTGGGGTCGGAAATTTTCATGGTTGATCGTGTCAGGAAAAAGTTGGGAGGGCCTGGATCTAAGCCTTCTTCACGAACTCCGATTTCAGTTGCATCGCGCCGATGCCGTCGATCTTGCAGTCGATGTCGTGATCGCCTTCGACCAGGCGGATGTTCTTCACCTTGGTGCCGACCTTGACCACCGACGACGAGCCCTTGATCTTCAGATCCTTGATCACGGTCACGGTGTCGCCGTCTTGCAGCACGTTGCCGTTGGAGTCCTTGACGACGCGCCGCTCATCGCCGCCGGCCGCAGCCAGCTTGGGCCATTCGTGGGCGCATTCCGGACAGACGTAGTTCTCGCCGTCTTCGTAGGTGAATTCCGAACTGCATTGCGGACATTGGGGCAGGGTGCTCATGGCTTGCTTCCTCTCTTTGCGAGCGTATCTCCGTAAAGCAAAAAGCCAACCCCGAGGGATTGGCTAAGTGCTTGTATTTCTGGCTCCTCGACCTGGGCTCGAACCAGGGACCTACGGATTAACAGTCCGGCGCTCTACCGACTGAGCTATCGAGGAACATTCAAGAGGCGCGGATTATAGCCGCGCCCGTTTGTGCTCGCAATAGCTTTGTTACTTCTTCAGCACCGTGGCGATGGCCTTGGCGACGTAATCGATGTTGCGCGTGTTGAGCGCGGCGACGCAGATGCGGCCGGTGCTGACGGCGTAGATGCCGAATTCGGCGCGCAGCCTTTCCACCTGTTCGGCGGTCAGTCCGGTGTAGCTGAACATGCCGCGCTGCACCTTGATGAACTCGAAACCGGTGGCGCCGGCCGCGCTGAGCTTGTCCACCAGACTGTTGCGCATGGTACGGATGCGCTCGCGCATGCCGGCCAGTTCGTCTTCCCATTGCTGGCGCAGTTCCGGGCTGGAGAGCACGGCAGCGACGACGGCGCCGCCATGGGTCGGCGGGTTGGAATAGTTGGTGCGGATCACGCGCTTGACCTGCGACAGCACGCGCGCCGATTCGTCCTTGCCGTCGGTGACGATGGTCAACGCGCCGACGCGCTCGCCGTAAAGCGAGAAGGACTTGCTGAAGCTGCTGGAAACCACGAACTGCAGGCCGGAGGCGGCGAACAGGTCGAGCGCGATGGCGTCGGGCTTGATGCCGTCGGCGAAGCCCTGATAAGCCATGTCGATGAAGGCGACCAGATCGCGCGCCTTCACTGCTTCGACCACTTCGGCCCACTGGGCGGCCGAGAGATCGGCGCCGGTGGGGTTGTGGCAGCAGGCGTGCAACACGACGACGGACTTGGCCGGCATCGCCGCCAGTGCGGCCTTCATGCCGGCAAAATCGACGCCGCGCGTGGCTGCGTCGTAGTAGGCGTAGTTTTCGACCGTGAAGCCGGCCGATTCGAACAGCGCGCGGTGGTTTTCCCAGCTCGGGTCGCTGATATAGACCTTGGCATCGGGCAACAGGCGCTTCAGGTAGTCGGCGCCGACCTTCAGCGCGCCGGTGCCACCCAGGCATTCGCAGGTGATGGCGCGGCCGGCGGCGAGCAGTGCGGAATCCTTGCCGAACAGCAGACCCTGCACCGCGTTGTTGTAGGCGGGGATGCCCTCGATGGGCTGGTAGCCGCGCGCCGGCTGGGTTTCCAGGCGGGCTTTCTCGGCGGTCTTGACGGCAGTCAGTAGCGGGATCTTGCCGTCGTCGCCGAAATAGACGCCGACGCCGAGGTTCACCTTGTTCGGGTTGGTGTCGGCATTGAAGGCTTCGTTGAGGCCCAGGATGGGGTCGCGGGGGGCCATTTCGACGGCGGCGAAGATAGAACTCATGAATGCTCCGGATGCGGGAAAATTGGAAAGTTGGCGCTGGCGCTACGGCGAATTTCTGCTGCCGTGCGAAGCGCGCAATAATACCCGATCGGCGCAGCGCTTTCGATCAGGTTTTTCCCGGGTTTCCATAAGTAAATAAACAGGTTATGGCTGAAATTCATGAGTTGAAGGGGCGCGTGGTCGAGTTTCCGGGCAGTCCCTGGCGTTTGCACCAGCCCTTCCCGCCGGCGGGCGACCAGCCCGAGGCGATCCGCCTACTGACCGAGGGCCTCAACGACGGCCTGTCCTTCCAGACCCTGCTCGGCGTCACGGGTTCGGGCAAGACCTACACCATGGCCAACGTCATCGCCCGCCTGGGCCGGCCGGCACTGGTGCTGGCGCCGAACAAGACGCTGGCGGCACAGCTCTATTCGGAGTTCCGCGAGTTCTTTCCGGAGAACGCGGTCGAGTACTTTGTTTCATACTACGACTACTACCAGCCCGAGGCCTACGTGCCCTCGCGCGACCTGTTCATCGAGAAGGATTCCTCGATCAACGAGCACATCGAGCAGATGCGCCTGTCGGCGACCAAGAGCCTGCTGGAACGGCGCGACGTGGTGATCGTGTGTACCGTGTCGGCGATCTACGGCATCGGCGATCCGGTCGATTACCACAGCATGATCCTGCACCTGCGCACCGGCGAGAAGATCGGCCAGCGCGAGATCATCCGCCGCCTGACGGAAATGCAGTACGAGCGCAACGAGATGGACTTCAAGCGCGGCGTCTATCGCGTGCGCGGCGACGTGATCGACGTCTTTCCGGCGGAGAACGCCGAGAGCGCGGTGCGCATCACGCTGTTCGACGACGAACTGGAATCGCTGACGCTGTTCGATCCGCTGACCGGACACACGCGGCAGAAGCTTGGCCGCTTCACGGTTTTTCCGTCCAGCCATTACGTGACGCCGCGTGCCACGGTGGTCAAGGCGGTCGAGGCGATCAAGGAGGAACTGCGCCAGCGCATCGAGTTCTTCCAGGCCAACCAGAAACTGGTCGAGTGCCAGCGCATCGAGCAGCGCACCCGCTTCGACCTCGAAATGCTGGATCAATTGGGTTTCTGCAAGGGCATCGAGAACTACTCGCGGCACCTTTCCGGGCGTCAGGCCGGCGAGCCGCCGCCGACGCTCTACGACTATCTGCCCAATGACGCGATCATGTTCGTCGACGAGTCGCACGTGACGATTCCGCAGGTCGGCGGCATGTACAAGGGCGACCGCTCGCGCAAGGAAAACCTGGTCGACTACGGCTTCCGCCTGCCGTCGGCGCTGGACAACCGGCCGCTGAAGTTCGAGGAATTCGAGCGCCTGATGCCGCAGACCGTGTTCGTCTCGGCGACGCCGGCCGACTACGAGGAAAAGCACCAGGGCCAGGTGGTCGAGCAACTGGTGCGGCCAACCGGGCTGGTCGATCCGGTGGTCGAGGTGCGCCCGGCCAGCACCCAGGTCGATGACCTGCTCAGCGAATGCAAGAAGCGCATCGCTGCCGGCGAGCGGGTGCTGGTGACGACGCTGACCAAGCGCCTGGCCGAGCAGCTCACCGAGTACATGGGTGACAACGGGATCAAGGTCAGGTATCTCCATTCCGACATCGACACCGTCGAGCGCGTCGAGATCATCCGCGACCTGCGCCTCGGCGAGTTCGACGTGCTGGTCGGTATCAACCTCCTGCGCGAGGGCCTGGACATTCCCGAGGTGTCGCTGGTGGCCATCCTCGACGCCGACAAGGAAGGCTTCCTGCGTTCGACGCGCTCGCTGATCCAGACCATGGGCCGCGCCGCGCGCCACCTCAACGGAACCGCGGTGCTCTATGCCGATCGGATCACCGATTCGATGCAGCGCGCGATGGGCGAAACCGCGCGGCGCCGGACCAAGCAGCTGGCGCACAACGAGGCCGAGGGCATCACGCCGATCGGCGTCAGGAAGCGCATCAAGGACATGATCGACGGCGTGTACGATGCCGACACGGCGGTGCGCGATCTCAAGGCGGCGCAGGAGGCCGCGCGCTACGAGGTGATGAGCGAGAAGGACCTGGCGCGCGAAATAAAACGACTGGAGAAGGCCATGCAGGAACACGCGAAGAATCTGGAATTCGAGGAAGCCGCGGCGGCGCGCGACGAATTGTTCCGCATCCAGCGCCTGGCCTTCGGCGGCGAGGCGCACGATGCGCCCGGAGACGCCGCCTGATGCCGCACAAGATCCTGTTCGTCTGCACCGGCAATATCTGTCGTTCGCCGACGGCGGAAGGCGTGGCGCGCGGCCTGGCGGCACAACAGGGGGTGGCGCCGCTGTTCGAGTTCGATTCGGCCGGCACCCATGGCTACCATGTCGGCGAGCCGCCCGATCCGCGCAGCATAGCCGCGGCGCGGCGCCGTGGCTATGATCTGGCGCCTCTGCGCGCGCGGCGCGTGACGGAGTTCGATTTCATTCGCTTCGACTGCGTGCTGGCGATGGGTCCCGACCATCTGGAAGCGTTGCAGCGCGCCTGTCCGCCGCAGCACCGGAACAAGCTGGGACTGCTGCTCGAATTCAGCGAACGCTTCGAGCTGACCGAGGTGCCCGATCCCTACTACGGCGGCGCCGAGGGCTTCGAGCATGTGCTCGACCTGGTGGAGGATGCGGCAAGCCAACTGATCCGCCAGTTCGCCGCCAGGTGAACGCAACAACGGGCGCCCGAGGGCGCCCGTTGAACAGGCCTTGTAGGGCCGACTTCAGTCGTGCTTGGTTTCCACCAGTTGCAGCGGCTCGTTGGGGATAACCGGCGCCGCCTTCGGCTTGCGGCCAAGAGGCTGTGCCGGGGCGAAGGTGTTCGCGACCGGTGCCGCATGGCTGGTTTCGATCATCACCAGGCCGACCTGCTGCAGGGATTCCTTGACATCGACCGGGGCGGGCTGCGGTGCCGACGGTACGATGATCGGATCGGCAACAGGGGCCGCCACGGGTTCGGGGGCCGCCACGGCTTGCGGTGCAGCTTCGACGACGGGTTGCGGCGCTGGCGCCACAGGTGCCGGCGCGGTGACAGGTGCCACCGGTGCGACAGGCTCCGCCACGACGGCAGCCACCGGCGCCTCGACTTCAGGCGCGGCAGGCGCCGCGGCTTCGGCCGGGACTTTGGCTGCAACAACTGGCGTCGCGACCTGCTCCTGGACTGCTGTGGGGACCGCTTCGGCTATCGGAGCCCTTACCGGCTCGATTACTGCCGCCGGCATGGCCACGGCGATGCCTGCTTCGTCGGTGACAGACGCGGTCGCCTGAACGGCAACGAATCCTTCAGCTGCGGCTTCCGTCGTGCTGCCTTCCTCGCTGCGGCCACGGCCGCGACCGCGGCCGCGACTGCGGCGTCCGCTGCGGGCTTCACCTTCCTGGCCGGCGCCTTCGTTGCCGGGAGTTGGCGCTGGCGACACGCCATTCTGGGCGGCCTCGCCACGCGGCGGACGCGGTTCGCGCGGCTCGCGCGGCGGACGCGGTTCGCGGACTTCCTTCGGCTCCCGGGCTTCCCTGGGTTCGCGGGCCTCCTTGGGTTCCCTCGGCTCGCGTGGCTCACGCGGTTCGCGCGGTTTGCGGTTGCCCGTTTCGCCCTGGGTCTCGTCGCGCTTGCCTTGCGGGCGCGGGGCCTGCTCGCCGCGTTCCTTGCGTTCGCCGCCTTCGCGGTTGTCACGACCATCGCGACGACCATTGCGGTCGCGGCCGCCACGGCCACCCTCGCGATTGCCATCGCGGTTGCGGTCGCGCGAGCCTTCACGGCGCGGCGGCCGTTCGGCCTTGGCTTCGGCAGGTGCCGGTGCCGCGGGCGTCGCGCTGCCGGTGAAGAAGGACACCAGCTTGCTGAAGAAGCCGACTTCGCGGGCCGCTACGGGCTGGGCGACGGGCGCAACGGCCTTCGGCTCGACGATCGGCGCCGGCTGGTCGGGCGTGATGCCCTTGACCGCGGCTTCGATCTTGATCGGCTTGGCTTCGGCGTTGGCCGAGGGCGGCTGATAGGCTTCCTCGATCGGCTTTTCCGCCATCTGGTAGCTGGCGAGGACGACGCCCTCGGCATTCAGCTGATCATGGCGCAGGCGGACGATTTCATGGGCCGGCGTCTCCAGGTGGCGGTTGGGCACGATCACCAGATTGACGCGGTGGCGCATCTCGATGCGCGAGATGTCGACGCGCTTCTCGTTGAGCAGGAAGGTCGCGACATCCACCGGAACCTGGCAATGCAGGGCGCCGGTGTTTTCCTTCATCGATTCCTCTTCGAGGATGCGCAGGATGTGCAGCGCGGCCGATTCGGTGCTGCGGATGTGGCCGGTGCCGGTGCAGCGCGGGCAGGTGATGTAGCTGGTTTCGGCGAGCGCCGGACGCAGGCGCTGGCGCGACAGTTCGAGCAGGCCGAAGCGGCTGATCTTGCCGGTCTGGACGCGGGCGCGGTCGAAGTGCAGCGCATCGCGCAGGCGGTTCTCGACTTCGCGCTGGTTCTTGGTCGATTCCATGTCGATGAAGTCGATCACGATCAGTCCGCCGAGGTCGCGCAGGCGCAACTGGCGGGCGATTTCGTCGGCGGCTTCGCAGTTGGTGCGCAGCGCCGTCTCCTCGATGTCGCTACCCTTGGTGGCGCGGCCAGAATTGACGTCGACCGAGACCAGGGCTTCGGTATGGTCGATGACGATGGCGCCGCCCGAGGGCAGCGTGACCTGGCGCGAGTAGGCCGATTCGATCTGGTGCTCGATCTGGAAGCGCGAGAACAGCGGCACGTCGTCGTGGTAGCGCTTGACGCGATTGACCGTGCCCGGCATCACGTGCGCCATGAACTGCTGCGCCTGTTCGAAGATGTCGTCGGTGTCGATCAGGATCTCGCCGATTTCGGAGTGGAAGTAGTCGCGGATGGCGCGGATCACCAGGCTGGATTCCTGATAGATCAGGAAGGCGCCGCTCTGGGCCTTGGCCGCGCCGTCGATGGCGGTCCACAGTTGCAGCAGGTAGTTCAAGTCCCACTGCAGTTCTTCGAGGCTGCGGCCGATGCCTGCGGTGCGGGCGATCAAGCTGGTGCCTGCAGGAACCACCAGCTGGTCCATGATTTCGCGCAGTTCCTGGCGATCGTCGCCCTCGACGCGGCGTGAAACGCCGCCGCCACGGGGATTGTTCGGCATCAGCACCAGGTAGCGGCCGGCCAGCGAGACGTAGGTGGTCAGCGCCGCGCCCTTGTTGCCGCGCTCGTCCTTTTCGACCTGGACGATGAGTTCCTGGCCGTTGCTGAGCACGTCCTGGATGCGCGCCTTGCCGGCGTCGACGCCGGGCTTGAAATAGGTGCGGGAAATTTCCTTGAACGGCAGGAAGCCGTGACGCTCGGCGCCATAGTCCACAAAGGCGGCTTCGAGACTGGGCTCGATGCGCGTGATGACGGCCTTGTAGATGTTGCTCTTGCGCTGCTCTTTGTTGGCTGATTCGATGTCGAGGTCAATCAGCTTCTGACCATCGACGATCGCGACGCGGAGTTCCTCAGCCTGCGTCGCATTGAAAAGCATGCGTTTCATGTGTGCTCCCGCGCGCATTCACTGCAGGAGGGCACGACAAATCGCACACCGCGGGCGTCAGGACGCGGGCGGTGTGACTCGGGTTTGCGGTTGGTTTGGCAGTTTCATGGTGCCTAAGGTTTAGCGTGGCAAACGGGGTTGATGACTTGTCTTCGGTAAGGCGGGCGCTGACCAGCAGTCAGCGTCCGGCAATCTGTGCCCAAATCTGTGCGTGTGTAGCGCGCAATCTAGTAGTATCGCTCTTTCGGGCGAGCGAAACACCCTGAGGTCAGCTGGTCGCGTTACCGGTCGGAGTTGTGAGTTCCGGCGGTTGTTTCGTGTTGCTTTCGCGCCCTTGTCGCCGCCATGCACTTGATCGCTGACAAGCGACGCTGCACTGACGGCAACAACCCCCCGGGAGCCGTGCCACCGACGCCACTTCGGGCCGCCGGGCACACCGTCACGGGACGGCTAACCAAGCGAGCAGTATATTGCAAATGAAGGACTTAAGCAAAGATTCGGTTACGTGGCTTGAGGTCGGCGAGGAGGCCGAAGGCCAGCGTATCGACAATTTTCTGCTGCGTATCGCCAAAGGCGTACCGAAGAGCCATATCTATCGCATCGTGCACAGTGGCGAAGTACGGGTGAACAAGGGCAGGGTGCCGGCGGAATACCGACTCAAAATCGGCGACCGCTTGCGCGTGCCGCCCATGCGGACCGCCGAGCGGCCGTCGCAAGCCGCTGTTCCGGCACGCGATTTTGAAATCGCCTACGAGGATGAGGCGCTCATCGTGATCGACAAGCCGGCCGGCGTCGCGGTGCATGGCGGCAGTGGCGTGTCCTTCGGTGTGATCGAACAGCTGCGCCGGGCCCGGCCGCAGGCGAAGTTTCTCGAATTGGCCCACCGGCTCGATCGCGACACCTCGGGCCTGTTGGTGGTGGCCAAGAAGCGCGCCGCGCTGACCAGACTGCATGACATGTTCCGCGACGGTGCAATAGCCAAACGCTATCTGGCCCTGGTCAAGGGGCGCTGGCGCAACGAACTGCAGCATGTGCGCCTGCCTTTGCTCAAGTATCTGACGGCCGAGGGCGAGCGGCGGGTCAGCGTGAATCCCGAGGGCAAGGCCGCGCATTCGATCATGCGGCTGGTCGCCCGCTGGGAGAACTTCAGTCTGGTCGAGGTCGAACTCAAGACCGGGCGCACCCACCAGATCCGGGTGCACCTCGCGCATCTGGGCTTTCCGATTGCCGGCGACGACAAATACGGCGATTTTTCCCTGAACAAGACCTTGCAGAAGACCGGGCTCGGCCGCATGTTCCTGCATGCCGCCAAGTTGGCGCTGCCGCATCCGCTTTCGGGTGCGCCGGTGGAACTCGCAGCGCCCCTGCCGGACGAATTGCGCAGCTTCACCGAAAAACTCGACAAGAACGAAACCAGGACTTATGGCCAAACGTTTTGAACTGATCGTCTTCGACTGGGACGGCACCCTGATGGATTCCACCGGCGCCATCGTTGCCAGCATCCAGGCTGCGGCGCGGGATCTCGACATTCCGCCGCCCAGCGACGAACGCGCCAGCCACATCATCGGGCTGGGACTGATCGACGCCTTGCGCCACGCCCTGCCGGATTTGCCGACGGAACGCTACCATGCGGTCGCGGAGCGCTATCGGCATCACTATCTGGCGCAGGATCAGGATCTGCTGCTGTTCGATGGTGCGGTGGAACTGATCGACGAACTGACCGCGGCAGGACACATGCTTGCGGTTGCCACGGGCAAGACGCGCAAGGGGCTGGATCGGGCTTTCGAGGTTAGTGGGCTGGGGCCGCGTTTCCAGGCCTCGCGCTGCGCCGATGAATGCCATTCGAAGCCGCATCCGCAGATGCTGGAGGAATTGATGGCCGAATTCGGCGTCGAGCCTGAGGCCACCCTGATGATTGGCGACACCACGCACGATCTGCTGATGGCGAGGAATGCGGGGGTTGCTGCGCTCGGTGTGGCCTATGGTGCGCATCCGCGTGAAACCCTGGAGGCGGAAACCCCACTTTACTGTGCGGCCAATGTGGCCGAACTGGCGGCGTGGCTGCGACAGCAGGCCTGAACCGGCGCCTGATCTGCGACAGCGACGCATTGGTCGACGGCGGTCATGGCCTGCGTTTTTCGGTCGATCGAGCGGGGATTGCGGAGCCGGCATTCGCCGTGCGCTATCGCGGACAGGTCCACGCATTTCTGAACCGTTGCGGCCATATTCCGGTGGAACTGGACTGGCAGCCAGGAGAGTTCTTCGATCATTCAGGCTTATACTTGATTTGCGCTACGCATGGCGCGCTCTACGCCCCGGATTCCGGGCATTGCATGGGCGGACGCTGCAATGGCAAAGGGCTGGTCGCCTTGTCGGTGCTTGAAGACGAGGGGCAAATATTCTTGATTGAGGAAGGCAGGCAAAGTGTCGGATAGCAATGATCAGCAGTGGGAGCGCAAGGTGCTGGAAAAACTGGCCATGGAGGCTCTCGCCGAGCAGCGTCGCGGTCGCCGCTGGGGTATCTTTTTCAAATTGCTCGGCTTTGGCTACCTGGTGGTCATTCTTGGTCTGGCAATGGAATGGGGACAGACCGAGAAGTTCGCCGATGGCGCCAAGTTCACTGCACTGGTCGATCTGAACGGGGTCATCAAGGCCAAGGGCGACGCCAATGCCGAGAATGTCATCACTGCGCTGCAGGCGGCTTTCGACGACAAGCATACGGCCGGCGTGATCCTGCGCATCAACAGCCCGGGCGGCAGCCCGGTGCAGTCCGGCATCATCAACGACGAAATGCGCCGCCTGCGGGCCGCGCATCCGGAGATTCCCCTGCATGTCGTGGTCGAGGACGTCTGCGCCTCAGGTGGCTATTACGTCGCTGCGGCGGCGGACAAGATCTTCGTGGACAAGGCCAGCATCGTCGGCTCGATCGGCGTGCTGATGGATGGCTTCGGCTTTACCGGCACCATGGAAAAGCTGGGTGTCGAGCGCCGCCTGTTGACAGCAGGCGAGAGCAAGGGTTTTCTCGATCCTTTCTCGCCGCAAAACGAAAGTCACAAGGATCATGCCAGGCAGATGCTGGGTGAAATCCACCAGCAGTTCATCGATGTGGTCAGAAAAGGCCGCGGCAAGCGCCTCAAGGAAACCCCAGAGATGTTCTCCGGGCTCATGTGGAGCGGCGCCAAGAGCATAGAACTCGGGCTGGCCGATGGTTACGGCACGGTCGACAGCGTTGCCCGCGACGTGTTCAAGGCCAGCGAAATACGCGATTTCAGCGTCAGGCAGAATTTCGCCGAGAAATTCGCCAAGCAGTTCGGCACCGACATGGCCGAGGGCATGGCGAACGTGATGACGCGCGTCACGTTACGCTGACGGCGCTGACCCCCATGTCCTTCAACAGGCGTTCCTGGGCGCTCATGCGGGGGCGCTTGGTCGGCTTGATGCGGTATTCGCCGCTGTTGTCCATTTCCCAGGCCTGACAATTGTCGGCCAGGTAGGGCTTGAGCCCTTCCTTGAGCACGCGCTGCTTGAGCTTGGGCTCCAGCACCGGAAAACAGATCTCGATGCGGCGGAAGAAATTACGCTCCATCCAGTCGGCGCTGGACAAATAGATATTCTGCTGGCCGCCGGCGTGGAAATAGAAAATCCGGTGATGTTCGAGGAAACGTCCGATTACCGAACGCACCCGGATGTTCTCGGACAGGCCTTTGACGCCGGGACGCAGCGAACAGACGCCGCGTACGATCAGATCGATCTTGACGCCGGCCTGACTGGCCTCGTACAGGGCCGTGATGATTTCCGGTTCAAGCAGGGAGTTCATCTTGGCGATGATGCGCGCCGACTTGCCGGCATGGGCGGCCTGGATTTCGGCCTGAATCGCGGCCAGCATCTTCGAGTGAAGCGAGAAAGGGGCCTGCCACAGGTGCTTCAGTGCGCTGGCCTTGCCCAGGCCGGTGAGCTGCTTGAACACCTCATTGACGTCCTCGCCGATTTCCGGATTGGACGTGAGCAGGCCGAAATCCGTGTAGAAACGCGTGGTGCGCGGGTGGTAGTTGCCGGTGCCGAGATGGATGTAGCGCCGGTAGCCGTGATCCTCGCGGCGCAGGACCATCAGCATCTTGGCGTGGGTCTTGTAGCCGACCACGCCATAGACCACGTGGGCGCCGACTTCCTCCAGGCGGGCGGCGATCGACAGATTGGCCTCCTCGTCGAAGCGCGCCATCAGTTCCACCACCACGGTCACTTCCTTGCCCTTTTCCGCGGCGCGCAGCAGGTGCTCCATCAGCACCGAGTCGGTGCCGGTGCGATACACGGTCATCTTGATCGCCACCACCTGCGGATCGTCCGCGGCCTGCTGCAACAGCTGTATCACCGGGGTGAAGGACTGGAAGGGGTGGTGCATCAGGATGTCGTTCTTGCGGATGCTCTCGAAAATGTCATAGCGCTTGCTCAGGACTTTCGGCAGCCCCGGCTGGAAGGGCGCATACATCAGGTCGGGGCGATCCACCCGGTCGGGTACCGACATCAGCCGCACCAGATTGACGATGCCCGGCACGCGATACAGGTCGCTGCGCTCCAGGCCGAATTGCTGCAGCAGGAAGTCGGTCATGATCTCCGAACAGTTGTCGGCCACTTCGAGGCGCACCGCGTCGCCGAAGTGGCGCTGCGGCAGTTCACCCTGCAGCGCAATGCGCAGATTCTTGACTTCCTCGTCGTCGACGAAAAGGTCGGAGTTGCGCGTGACGCGGAACTGGTAGCAGCCGAGCACGTTCATTCCGGTGAATAACTCATCGACATATTCGTGGAGCACCGAGGAAAGGAACACAAAGCCGTAGACGACGCCGCAAAGTTCCTGCGGCAGC
The DNA here is from genome assembly GCA_043826925.1 of Pseudomonadota bacterium. Classification (GTDB taxonomy): domain Bacteria; phylum Pseudomonadota; class Gammaproteobacteria; order Burkholderiales; family Rhodocyclaceae; genus Sulfuritalea. The sequence goes on along the minus strand of JBDRPN010000021.1, from coordinate 27,259 downwards.
CGGATTACCCGCGGCAAGGCGCGCGGCGCCTGGACGATGGCAGCGCCCGAACTGCGGCCGAAGGCGTCGGTGCCCTCCAGTTCGACGGCGAAGTTGAGGCTCTTGTTCAGCACCCGCGGGAAGGGATGCGAGGGATCGAGCCCGATCGGGGTCAGCACCGGCATGACTTCCTTGTGGAAGTAACCGCGGATCCAGGCGCGCTGTTCGTTGGTCCACAGGCTGCGGCGGAAAAACGCGATGCCTTCCTTTTCCAGTGCCGGAAGTATCTCGTCGTTGAGCAGCGCGTACTGTTCGCCGATCAGTTGATGCGCCTGTTCCGTGACGCGGCGGAAGACTTCGAGCGGGGGCATGCCGTCGGCGCCCGCGGCATGGCTGCCGAGCTTGAGCTGTTCCTTGAGACCGGCGACGCGGATTTCGAAAAATTCGTCGAGATTCGACGAGACGATGCACAGAAATCGCAGCCGCTCCAGCAGCGGCACCCGGCTGTCGGCCGCCTGGGCGATCACGCGGCGATTAAACGCGAGCAGGGACAGTTCGCGGTTGAGGAACTGCTCTGCGGGAAATTGAAGCGGGGGCGGCATGGCGGCTTCCGGATAATTCTAAGAGGATAATTATGTGTCAGTTTTGTGACCGCAGGATGACAAGGGCCAAACTTTTGGCGCGAGGTAGAATCGCGGCATGGCCTACGAACTGATCGCCGCGGTCGATCTCGGCTCCAACAGCTTTCGGCTGCAAGTGGGGCGAGTCGTGGCCAGCCAGATCTATCCCCTCGACGGACTCAAGGAGTCGGTGCGGCTCGCGGCGGGCCTGACGGCCGACAAGCGGCTCGATGCGGCGGCCCAGCAACGCGGCATCGAGGCGTTGTCGCGCTTCGCCGAGCGCCTGCGCGATTTCGCCCCGGGTGCCGTGCGCGCGGTGGCCACCAACACCTTGCGGGTGGCGAAGAACGCCGAAGCTTTTCTGGAAAAGGCCGAGGCGGCGCTGGGATTTCCGATCGAGGTGATCGCCGGCCGCGAAGAGGCGCGCCTGATCTATCTCGGCGTCGCACACACACTGGCCAATCCGAAGACGCGCCAACTGGTGGTCGATATCGGCGGCGGTTCGACCGAATTCATCATCGGCCAGAACATCGATCCGATCCGGCTGGAATCCCTTTACATGGGCTGCGTCGTCTTCAGCCTGCGGTTTTTTCCGGAAGGGCGGGTCGACAAGCGCTCATTCAAGGAGGCCGAACTGGCGGCGCGGCGCGAACTGCAGACCATCGTCCATGCCTTCCGCGAGACGGGCTGGGACGAAGCCATCGGTTCCTCGGGCACGGCCAAGGCGATCGTCGACCTGCTGGAAATGAACGGATTTTCCGACCACGGCCTGACGCGCGACGGGCTGGAGCAGTTGCGCGGCGAACTGCTGCGTGCCGGCGAGGTTTCGCGCCTGCGCCTGCAGGGCTTGCGGGCCGACCGGATGCCGGTGCTGCCCGGCGGGCTGGCGATCATGTCGGCCATCTTCAAGGAGTTCGGGCTGGAGCGCATGGCTTTTTCCGAGGGCGCGCTACGGCTCGGCGTGCTCTACGACCAGTTGGGCCGCTACCACCATGACGACTTGCGCGAGGCGACGGTGAATCGCTTCATGCAGCGCTACGAGGTGGACCGGCGGCAGGCGGCGCGGGTCGCGCATACCGCCGTCGATCTGCTCAACCAACTGGTTCCCGCGAGCCGGGAGGCAGGGCATCCCGATGCGCAATTCATGATCTGGGCCGCCCGCCTGCATGAGGTGGGGATATCCGTGGCGCATTCGAGCTACCACAAGCACAGTGCCTACATCCTCGGCAATGCCGACATGCCGGGCTTCTCCCGACGCGATCAGGCGCGCCTGTCGCGCCTGGTGCTGGCGCACCGCGGCAAGCTGGAGCGCGCCCAGCCCTTGCGCGGCGAGGCCTCGGAATGGACGCTGATCTTCTGCCTGCGCATCGCGGTGCTGCTGCATCGCTCGCGCGACGACCAGCCGCTGCCGCGCCGCGCCGCGGGGTTCACGCGCAACGGCTTCCAGTTGCGGCTCGGCGCCGAAGGGCTGAATGTCCTGCCGTTGACCTCGGCGGCCCTGGCCGACGAGGCGCAGCAATGGACCGGGATCGGCGGCGAGCTGCGCATCGAGCGCGATCCATGATGTCGTCGGTATCAGGCGTGACTATAATCAAGGCTCTCTCAACCGGCCAAAGCATGTATCTGACCGATGTCCGTCGCGCGCATTGAAGTAATCGTTCGCGATGGCGAACGCGTTGTCAGGCTTTCCGGGCGCTGGACGCTGGCGACGACTTCCTTGCGTGCCGTCGCATTGTCGGCCGAGCTGGGTGCCGCCGCCGATCCCGACAGCAGTTGGGACTGTCTGGGTCTTGAGGCGATCGACAGCGCCGGCGCCATCCTGCTTTGGCGCGCCTGGGGTCGCGCCTGGCCGCTGCTGCTGCTGATCAAGCCCGAACACCGACGGGTGTTCGAGCGCATCGACGCCGCCGATCACGAGCCGCGGGCGGCCGAGGTTCCGCTGTCGCCCCTGCATGGCGCGATGGTGGTCGGCACGGCGGTGATCGGCATCGGCCGCCATCTGGTCGATTTCGTGGCCCTGGTGGGGCAGTTCGGACTGGACCTGGTGCATGTGCTGAAGAATCCTGCCGACCTGCCGCGCCGCGAGATTTCGGCCAACCTGTACAAGAGCGGGGTGCGCGCGATGCCGGTCACGGCGCTGGTGGGCTTCCTGATCGGCGTCGTGCTTTCCTACCTGTCGGCCTTGCAGCTCAAGCAGTTCGGTGCCGATATCTTCATCGTCAATATCATCGGTCTCGGTCTGGTGCGGGAACTCGGGCCGGTGCTGGTGGCGATTCTGGTGGCCGGGCGCTCCGGCTCGGCGATGACCGCGCAACTCGGCGTGATGCGGGTCACCGAGGAAATCGATGCCCTGTCGACCATGGGTGTGCCGCGCGGGCAGCGCCTGATCTTTCCCAAGGTGGTGGCGCTGACCATCGCCATGCCCTTGCTGGTGCTGTGGAGCACCTCGATCGCGATGATCGGCGGCATGGTTTCGGCCCAGCTGCAACTCGATATCTCCTACGGCTTCTTCTTCCAGACCCTGCCGCGCGTCGTGCCGGCAGCCAATCTGTGGATAGGCCTGACCAAGGGGGCGGTGTTCGGCATGTTCGTCGCCCTGGTGGCCTGCCACTTCGGCCTGCGCGTGCGTCCCAACACCGAGAGTCTGTCCGCCAACACCACGGCCTCGGTGGTGTCGGCGATCACCATCGTCATTATCATTGATGCCGCGTTTGCCATCGCCACGCGCAGCATCGGACTGCCCGGCTGAGCCCATGACCGCCCCGGTGATCCGCATTCGCGACTTGTCCACCCGCTTCGGCGAGGTCTGGATTCATCAGGGGCTGAACCTCGACATCGAGCGCGGCGAGCTGGTTTCGCTAGTGGGAGGTTCCGGCAGCGGCAAGACCACGCTGCTGCGCATGGTGGTCGGCCTGCTGCTGCCGACCAAGGGCGGCATCGAACTCTTCGGCGAGCCGCTGTTCGGCGGCGGCGTGGCGCGCGAGCGCGCGCTGCGCCAGCGTTTCGGCGTGCTGTTCCAGCACGGGGCGCTGTTTTCTGCCTTCAACGTGTTCGACAATATCGCCTTTCCCCTGCGCGAACTGAAGCGCTACGACGAGGATGCGATTCACGACCTGGTCATGCTCAAGCTGTCGATGGTGGAACTGCTGCCGCGCCATGGCCGGCTGATGCCGTCCGAACTTTCCGGCGGCATGGTCAAGCGCGTCGCGCTGGCGCGCGCGCTGGCGCTGGAACCCGAGCTGCTGCTGCTCGACGAGCCGACCGCCGGACTCGACCCCGACCGTTCCGACAGCTTCGTGCGCCTGATCCGCATGCTCGGCGAAGAACTCGGGCTCACGGTCATGCTGGTCACGCACGATCTCGACACGCTGGCGGCGCTTTCTACGCGCGTTGCGGTACTCGGCGAGCAGCGCATCCTCGCCTACGGCACGACGGACGAAATCATCCAGGTCGATCATCCCTTCATCCGCAACTTCTTCCTTTCCGAGCGCAGTGTGCGGGCCCTGCAGAATTCAGGGCTTGCACCGGCACAGTAAAAACAAGGTACAGATCCATGGAAAATCGATCTCACGCACTGGCTGCCGGCATATTCACCCTGCTGCTGGGCATTGCCTCGGCAATTGCCATCTGGTGGCTGGGGCAAAGCGACGAGTCGACCACGACCTACCTGCTGGAAACCCGGCGCAACGTGACCGGGCTCAACGTCCAGGCCCAGGTCCGCTATCGCGGCATTCGCGCCGGCAAGGTGGAGGCCATCGAGCCCGACGAGGCGGACCCGCGCGTGATCCTGGTGCGCATCAATGTCGACAACCGCTTCAAGCTGACGCGCGGCAGCACGGCCTCGCTCGGTTATCAGGGGGTTACCGGTCTGGCCTATGTGCAGATCGAGGACGACGGATCGTCGATCGAGCCGCTGGTCGGGCCGGCCGGCGCGATCCCGCGCATTGCACTGAAGCCGACCCTGTTCGAGACGCTGGGCGACAGGGCCGGCGACATCGTCGAGCAGATCAGCGTCGTATCCCTGCGTCTGGCCAAGCTGCTCGACGAAAAGAATGTGCAGAACCTGGCGCGCACGCTGGACAACCTGGCGGCGGCTTCCGACGGCCTGCGCGAGATGCCGAAAATTCTCGCCGCGGTGCGCGAGGCGCTGTCGGAAAGCAATTTGCGCAGCTTGCGGCAGATCCTGGCGCATGTCGAAAAGACGGCGGGCGAGACGGCACCGCTGACGGCTGAAATGCGCGAGCTGGTGAAGTCGATGGGTGTCCTGTCGCAGCGCTTCGAGCAGCTGGCGGCGGGTGCCGGCAACGAGCTGACGACGAACACCCTGCCGCGCGCCAACGCCCTGATGCAGGAACTGGCGACCAGTTCGCGGCAGCTTTCGCGCGTCCTCGACAGCCTCGAAAACAATCCGCAGATGCTGTTGTTCGGTCGCGGCGAGACAGGTTCCGGCCCCGGAGAAGCGGGCTTTTCCGCCCCGGCTAAACAGGGAGAAGTGCGATGAGCAAGTGGCTGGCCATGATTCTTGCAGGGAGCCTGCTGGCGGCATGCGGCGGCAATGTGCGCACGGCCGAGCCGGTGCGCTACGACTTCGGCAGTCCGGGCGCGCCGATCGCCGAGGCGGGGGCGGTCATGCCGCTGGCGGCGATCGAGGTGCAGACGGCGTCGTGGCTCGCCGGTACGGCCATGCATTTCCGCCTCTCCTATGCCGAACCCCTGCGGCGCCAGAGCTATGGCGAGAGCCGCTGGGCGGCGCCGCCGGCCGAGCTGCTGGAGGTGTTCCTCAAGCGTCGCCTGGCGCTGGCCCCGTCCGGTTTCGGCGGCGCCGGCTGCCGCCTGCAACTGGTGCTGGACGAACTGGAGCAGCGCTTCGACGATCCGCAGCAAAGCCGTCTGGTGCTCGAAGCGCGCGCCGTGCTGACACCGCTGCACGGATCGGAGATACTCTCCCGGCAGGTGTTCCTCATCGCGCAGCCGGCGGCCACGGCCACGGCCGCTGCCGGTGGCGGTGCCGCCGCCGCGCGTGCGGCCGTGCAGGCGCTGGCGGCCGATCTTGGCACCTGGCTGGCGCAGCTGGCCCGCGAGAAGCCCGCGATTGTCGAACGTTGTCGAAGCTAGAGAGGTGAATCCGATGAGCAATCCCTACGCCGCCGGGCTGGAGAAGAATCCGGCCAATTATGTGCCGCTGACGCCGCTGACTTTCATCGAACGTTCCGCCTACATCTATCCCGAGCGCGTGGCGAGCATCCACGGCGCGCGCCGCTACACCTGGTCCCAGGCCTATGAACGCAGCCGGCGCCTGGCCTCGGCACTGGCGGCGCAAGGAGTTGGCGCTGGCGACACGGTGGCGGCGATGCTCAACAACACGCCCGAGATGTTCGAATGCCATTTCGGCGTGCCGATGTGCGGCGCCGTGCTCAACACCCTGAACACGCGCCTCGACGCCGAATCGATCGCCTTCATGCTCAACCACGGCGAGGCCAAGGTGCTGATCACCGACCGCGAGTATTCGACGATGGTAAAAAAAGCCCTGGCGGAAATGGGGCGCAGCATCCTTGTCGTCGATGTCGATGATCCCGAGTACAGCGGTCCCGGCGAGCGCGTTGGCAGCATCGACTACGAGGCCTTCCTCGCCGCCGGCCATCCCGACTATGCCTGGAAGACGCCGGCCGACGAGTGGGAGGCGATTTCGCTGAACTACACCTCGGGCACCACCGGCAACCCCAAGGGCGTGGTCTATCACCATCGCGGCGCCTATCTCAATGCGCTGTCCAACATCGTCTCCTGGGGCATGCCGCCGCAGTCGATCTATCTGTGGACCCTGCCGATGTTCCATTGCAACGGCTGGTGCTTTCCGTGGACCGTGGCGGCCAATTCCGGCACCAACGTCTGCCTGCGCCGCGTCGATCCGAAGCTGATCCTCGACGCCATCCGCGAGCACAAGGTCAGCCACTATTGCGGCGCGCCGATCGTGCATTCGATGCTGATCAGCGCCCCGGCGGCCTGGCGCGAGGGCATCAAGCACAAGGTTTCGGCGCTGGTCGCCGCCGCGCCGCCGCCGGCCGCGGTGATCGAAGGCATGAACACGATCGGCTTCAACATCACCCATGTCTATGGCCTGACCGAAACCTACGGCCCGGCCGCGGTCTGCGCCAAGCACGACGAATGGCTGGAACTGCCGCTGGACGAACAGGTGCGCCTGAACGGCCGCCAGGGCGTGCGCTACCACTGCCAGGAAGGCATCACGGTGATGGACCCGGAAACCATGCTGCCAGTGCCCTGGGACGACCAGACCATGGGCGAGATCATGTTCCGTGGCAACATCGTGATGAAGGGTTACCTGAAGAATCCGAAGGCCACCGAAGAGGCCTTCCGCGGCGGCTGGTACCACACCGGCGACCTCGCCGTAATGCAGCCCGACGGCTACGTCAAGATCAAGGACCGCAGCAAGGACGTGATCATTTCGGGCGGCGAGAACATCTCCTCGATCGAGGTCGAGGACACGCTGTATCGCCATCCGGCGGTGATGGGCGCCGCGGTGGTCGCCACCCCCGACGAGAAGTGGGGCGAGGTGCCCTGCGCCTTCATCGAGCTGCGCGAAGGTTCGACCGTCACGGCCGAGGAGCTGACCGAGTTCTGCCGCGAGCGCATGGCGCGCTTCAAGGTGCCGAAGAAGTTCATTTTCGAGGCGCTGCCCAAGACTTCGACCGGCAAGATCCAGAAGTACGTGCTGCGCGAGAAGGCCAGGTCGGCCGCCGCGATCGAATAAGTGATCTGGCTGCCGCGCCTGGGCGCCGCGCTGCTGGCGCTGTTCGTCACCGCCGTCGCGGTCGCCGTGATCTGGTGGCAGCGCGTAACGCCGGTCAGCGAAGGGCGGCTGGAGGTCGCCGGACTCGCCGGTGAAGTCAGCATCGAGCGCGACGACAACGGCATTCCGACGCTGCGCGCTGCCAGTCGCGATGCCGTGCTGTTCGGCCTTGGCTTCGTCCATGCGCAGGACCGTCTGTGGCAGCTCGAAACGCATCGCCGCATCGGCTCCGGGCGGCTGGCGGAAGCCTTCGGCCCGGCCGCGCTGGACAACGACAAGTTTCTGCGCGCCCTCGGCGTGCGCCGTGCCGCGACCGCGCAATGGGCCGCACTGGGCGCCGACGCGCGGGCCGACGCGCGGGCCGCCGTGCTGGCCTACACCGCCGGGATCAACGCCTACATCGCCGACCACCTGCGCGCCCGTCCGCCGGAATTCCTGATTCTCGGCCTGCAGCCGGAACCCTGGACGCCGGAGGACACGCTGGCCTGGGGCATCATGATGGCCTGGGATCTCGGCGCCAACTGGACCAACGAACTGTTGCGCATGCGCCTGGCACTGAGCCTGCCGGTGGCACGCATCGACCAGTTGCTGCCGCCCTATCCCGGCGAGCAGCCGCTGCCCGTGCGCGACTATGCGGCGCTGTATCGCGAGCTGAAGCTGAGCGGCGATCTCGGCCAGCAGGCCCTGCTCGATGCGCCGGAATCCGGCGTCGAAGGCGTCGGTTCGAACAACTGGGTGCTGGCCGGCTCGCGCACCACCTCGGGCAAGCCACTGCTGGCCAACGATCCGCATCTCAAGCTGACGACGCCGGCGCTGTGGTATTTCGCGCGCCTCGAAGCGCCCGGCCTCAAGGTGGCGGGCGCCACCATGCCCGGCTTGCCGCTGGTGGTGCTGGGCCAGAACGAACGCATCGCCTGGGGCTTCACCAACACCAATCCCGACGTGCAGGACGTCTACCTCGAACAGATCAAGCCCGACGATGCGACGCGCTATCGCACGCCCGACGGCTGGGCAGCATTCCAGTCCTACACCGAGACCATCCGCGTCAAGGGCGGCGCCGACGTCACCCTGGTCACGCGGGCGACACGCCACGGGCCGGTGATTTCGGACGCCGGCACGCCGGTCGTCGCCGGCCTCACGGGAAAGGCCGGCGGCCCGGCCTATGCCCTGGCGCTGCGCTGGACGGCGCTCGATGCCGATGCCGCCAGCATCGATGGCGGGCTGGCGATCGGCGCGGCCGGATCGGTGGCCGAGTTCGTCACGGCGGCGGAGAAGTACAAGGCGCCGATGCAGAACATGGTGGTGGCCGACGTCGCCGGCAGCATCGGCTTCATCGCCGCCGGGCGCGTGCCCTTGCGCCACGCCGACAACGACCTGCAAGGCCAGGCGCCGGCGCCGGGCTGGGAGGCGCGCTATGACTGGACCGGCTTCCTCGATCCGGGCCGGACGCCGCGCGAGATCGACCCGCCGCGCGGCTGGATCGCCACTGCCAATCACCGTGTCGCCAGCGCCAACTATCCGCATTACATCACCAGCGAATGGGCGCTGCCCTACCGCCAGCAGCGTATCGAGACCCTGCTCGCAGCGCAGCCGAAACACGACAAGGAAAGCCTGCGCCGCATCCAGGCCGATGTCCTTTCACCAGCGGCGCAGCGCCTGCTGCCCTGGCTGAAGAAGGCGCAGCCGACGCATGCGCTGGGACCTGCCGCGACGCAGCGCCTGGCCGGCTTCGAGGGCGAGATGCGTGCGCTCGATGTCGCCCCAACGATTTTCGCCGCCTGGGTGCGCGAGCTGACGCGCGCCGTGTTCGCCGACGAAATGGGCGGCGACGAGATGTATATGCGCCAGGTTGGCCGCGCCGATTTCCGTGCCGCGCTGGAAGGCGTGCTCAAACGCGACGATGCCTGGTGGTGCGACGACAAATCGACGCCGGCCGCGGAAACCTGCGCCGGGCTGGTCAGCCGTTCGCTCGACCGCGCCCTCGACGAACTGCAGCAACGCCTGGGGCCGGACATGGCGCGCTGGCACTGGGGCGTGGTGCATCTGGCACGCGCCGAGCACCGGCCGTTCTCCAAGGTCAAGGCGCTGGCGCCGTGGTTCGAACTGCGCGTCGCCACCGGCGGCGACAACTACACTGTGAATGTCGGCCGCTACCACCTGAAGGGCGATGAACCCTATCTCAATGAACACGCCGCCAGCCTGCGCGCCATCTATGACCTGGGCAATCCGGCGAACTCCGGCGTGATGCATTCGAGCGGACAGTCCGGCCTGGTGCTCTCGCCCGACTTCAGGCGTCTGCTCGAACCCTGGCAGGCGGTGCGCGACCTGCCGCTGTGGGGTGGTGGCGAACGCAAGTTGGTACTGCAGGGCCGCCCTGCGGCAAAATGAATCCTTTACCGAAGAACACCAAGGAGGCCGCACCATGAATGCACCCGAACAATCCACATCGCCCATCCTGATGCGTGAAGACAAGGATGGCGTCGCCACCCTGACGCTGAACCGGCCGACCCAGTTCAATTCGTTGTCGGAAGAAATGCTGGCCGAGCTGCAGGCCGCGCTCGATGCCATCGCCAAGGATGTCTCGGTGCGCACCGTGGTGATTGCCGGCGCCGGCAAGGCCTTCTGCGCCGGCCACGATCTCAAGCAGATGCGCGCCAATCACAGCAAGGCCTACATGCAGAAGCTGTTCAAGCAATGCGGCAAGGTCATGATGACCATTACCGAAATGCCGCAGCCGGTGATCGCGCGCATCCACGGCATCGCCACGGCGGCCGGCTGCCAACTGGTGGCCATGTGCGATCTGGCGGTGGCCGCCGACGGCGCCAGGTTCGCCGTCTCCGGTATCAATGTCGGCCTCTTCTGTTCGACGCCCTCGGTCGCGCTGGGCCGCGCGATGGGCCGCAAGCAGGCCATGGAAATGCTGCTCACCGGCGACTTCATCGACGCCGCCGAAGCGCAGCGGCGCGGCCTGATCAACCGCGTGGTGCCGCTCGACCAGCTCGATGCCGAAGTGAAAAAGCTGACCGATTCGATCTGCGCCAAGTCGGCCGTCGCCGTCGGCATGGGCAAGCAGATGTTCTACAAGCAACTCGAAATGGGCCTCGACGGCGCCTACCAGCTCGCCTCGGAAACCATGGCCTGCAACATGATGGCCGACGACGCGGCGGAAGGCATCGACGCCTTCATGCAGAAACGCAAGCCGGAGTGGAAAGGCTGCTGAAGAGTTGGCGCTGGCGAGACGGCGGCGCGTGTAGCATCGGAGGTCTGCGATGAAAGCCACATACAACGTCGAAGCGCGGAAGCGTCCTGTAACCTTGACGCTGAATGAAGACCTGGTGGTTCAAGTCCGTGGCTTGACCGATAACCTCTCTGGGAAAGTCGAATCGCTACTTGCTGACTACGTCGAGCACGAACGTCAGCAGCGCATTGCCAAGACCAGGATGCTTGAAGCCAGCATTGCCATGTGGAATGACTTCAACGCCAGGCAGGGTTCATTCGCTGATCAGTATTCGCCTCTTTGACCTCAGCTCTGGCTCGATTCGATGTTGATCGGAACAGCAGTGGTCTGGAACGCGGCATCAAGGAAGTCGACCGTCAGATCAAAGAGGCCCGCCACGCCGCCACAACCGCCCTGTCGCCGGAGGAAAGCCGGCCGGGCAAAAGCAGATTAAAGCTCTCGAAGCCCAGCGCAACCAAAAACGGCGTTCCCTGTTCGATGCCCGGGATCAGGTAGACAAGCAGCGTGAGGAATTGATTGCAGTCATCGAAGGCAAACTGAACCAGACCACGACCTTGCGGCCCTTGTTTATGCTGTGCTGGATTCTTTCCTGATGGGCGCGCCTAGTGAGCCTTCCTGTGGCTAAACTCGCCCTGTCATTTGGCAATCGATCCGGTTATTGCTTTGCCGGCGCCGGTAAAGCGATCTTGAGATGGACTGTATCCAGGAACAAACAAAAAAGGCAAATCCCTCGAATTCGAGGGATTTGGAAATGATGAGAAAATGCGCGTATTGAAAATGCTGGCTAGATTAATTGCAGCTTAAAGTGGCGGAGAGGGGTGCTGGATGTATATCGATAAAGTGGAGCTCAAGAACATTCGTGGCTTTGCGGACCTGCAATTCAATCTCGCACGGCCCGATGGCAGCTACGCGGGCTGGACTGTCTTTACTGGTGACAACGGTTCCGGAAAAAGTACGCTGCTCAAAGCCATAGCCGTCGCGCTGACAGGCAGGGATACTGCACGGTCTCTTCAACCCAGCTTTCACCGCTGGATACGTCATGGAGCGGGTGATCACGAGGCGAAGATCGAACTGCTGATTTCTCCAGAAAAGGGCGTGGACGATTTTTCCGGGAAAGGACAAACCGCCTACAAAAAGTTTTCCGCCACGGTAATTCTAAAAAATGGTGGCAGAGACACGTTTATAGAGTTGCCGGCTGGCTCGGGAAGTAAGAAGACGCTGGCGCAACGAGGTCTTTGGTACTCCGGTTCGCATGGATGGTTTTCCTGCGGCTATGGGCCTTTTCGACGGGTTTTTGGGGCATCACCCGAGGCCACGCGGCTGATGGTCGGCCCAACTACGGAGCGCTTTGTCACAATGTTTCAAGAGGCCGCCTCTCTGTATGAGGTGGATCAATGGCTGCGCAATCTGAGCCACAAAAAGCTTGAAAATAGAGCTGCAGAAAGTAGCCATCTTGAATTGCTGCTTGAAATCCTGCGTGATGACTTGATGCCCAATCAAATCACGGTGGACCGCGTGGACTCGGATGGGCTTTGGCTGAAAGACCGAAATGGTTTTCAGCTCGCATGGGGCGAAATGAGTGATGGCTATCGCGCCGCGCTTGCCTTGCTCGCGGATATTCTTCGTCACCTCATCGGCGCTTACGGTATTGATGGCTTGGCCGAGCGTGGCGTCGACGGAAAGCTGCGCATCGTTCGCGGAGGCGTGGTCATGATCGACGAGATAGATGCACACCTGCATCCGGAATGGCAGCGCGAAATTGGCTTCTGGCTCAAGGATCACTTCCCGAGAATTCAGTTTTTGGTCACGACTCACAGCCCGATAATCTGCCAAGCGGCTGACGAGAACGGCTTGTTTGTGTTGCCTGAACCGGGTAGCGGCAACGACCCCCGCGCGCTGACAAATGAGGAATACAAAACAGTCATTGCCTCCCGGCCGGATACCATTCTGTTGACTGCAGCCTTTGGCTTGCAGAACACGCGGTCGCCGCGGGCGGTGGACGGCCGGGCCGAATACGCAAAGCTCATGGCCAAGCAAAGGGCGGGAGGCAAACTCACTAAGGACGAACAGGGCAAAGCCAGTCAGCTTCAATTATTCGCAGCTACTGGTGAGGAGCCTTGATCCATGCGGCGAGTCATCCGCCCTGCCTTGTCTAAAGCAGCTCAAACCTACCTCAACAAGCGGCAAGCTTCGACCAACGCAAAGCGCGAGTTGGGGCAACTGGATATCGAGAAAGAATGGAAGGTGGCGCGGCAAACCAAAGCGCTTAATTCGGTTCTGGCTACACTTCGGCAAATGGTGTGGCCGCGGGAACGCTGCATGTATTGTGTCGACTCACATGGGGCGGATATTGAACACTTTCGTCCCAAGGCGCGTTATTCGCAGAGCGCATTTGTTTGGTCCAATCTGCTGCTTTGCTGCACCGAATGTGGACGCTTTAAAGGCAACCAGTTCCCGATGTCGGGACGGCGTTCTCTGCTGATCAACCCGTCGATCGAAGATCCTTGGCTGCACCTCGACTTTGATCCGGTCACGGGCAACCTGACCGCGCGATTTGACCTGCAAATGAATAACTGGTCGCTCAAAGGCAGCAAGACGGTTGAATTGTTGCGGCTGGATCGGCGGGAGGCGATGGCGGTCGGCTATGCAAACACGTTTAAGCGCCTGTGCGCCATAGTACAAACTTCGCTTGCGGCGGGTGCCATCGATACACAGGCCCTTATTGCCGATTTGAAACAGGCCGATGACCACGGCCTTTTGGGATGGTGTTTCAGCAATACCGGACGTACGCTACCGCCGTTTAGCGATTTTCACCAACAGCATCCTGCAGAATGGCTGCAATGCAGCCAGGCCTTGTAGCGACTTGCTCCGATACGTAATGACCAAGAAGCAGAAACTTGAACTCACCTGGATCGGCAAGGAGAACCGGCCGAAGCTGGAGCCGCGCATTCTGCTGGAAGACCTGACCCGGAGTTACCACGCCAAACACCGTGTCGCCAGCGCCGACTTATTCGACAACAGGCTGATCTTTGGCGACAAGCCGTGGCGTTACGTGCTGATTCCGCATGACGAGATTGCGGAGAACATCACGCTCGAGGGGCTGGCGGTGAGATTCGGTTGTTGACATGAAAGTCGGCGCTGGCGAGACGGCGATAGAGGGAGCGACTAAGTCGGTTCCGGCGCCCGATAGAGCGGCCCGACTGCTCGCCATCGTGGATCAGATGGTCGCCGAAGTGCGGCCGGGCGGGCGTGCTCGTGCCGCGCTGGACAGCAGGCTCGACAAGGACCTCGGGCTGGACAGCCTGGCGCGCGTGGAGCTGCTGGCGCGCATCGAGCAGGCCTTCGGGCTGCGCCTCGGCGACGAGGTGCTGGGCGCGGCGGAAACCCCGCGCGACCTGCTTGCCGCTTTGTCCTCGGGCATGCCCGGCGGGCCCGACGCCGGCGCCGAGCACCAGCGCTGGACAGCGCCCGCGGCGGTGGAGGAAGGCCAGCCGGACAGCGCCGCGACGCTGGTCGAGGTCCTGCAATGGCATGCGCTGCGGCATCCCGGGCGGCCGCATGTGCTGTTCCAGCACAGTGCGAGCGAAACCGAGACCATGGACTACGGCCAGTTGCTGGCCGCGGCGCGCGAGGTGGCGGCCGGCCTACGCGGCATCGGCATCGCGCCGGGCCAGTGCGTGGCCCTGATGCTGCCGACCGGGCTGGAGTTCTTCCACAGCTTCTACGGCATCCTGCTCGCCGGCGCGGTGCCGGTGCCGATCTATCCGCCGACGCGGCCCGGCCAGATCGAGGACCACCTGCGCCGCCAGGCAGGCATCCTGCAGAACTGCGAGGCCGCGGCGCTGATCACCTTCGACGCCGCGCGCATGGTGGCGCGCATCCTGTCCGGGCTGGTGAGCAGCCTGCGCGAGGTGACGACGCCCGCGGAATTGCGCGCGGCGGGCAGGGCGGCGACAGCCGCCGCGGATTACCGCGCGCGTGCCGACGAGATCGCGCTGCTGCAATACACCTCCGGCTCCACCGGCAGCCCCAAGGGCGTCACGCTGGATCATGGCAACCTGCTGGCCAACATCCGCGCCTGGGGCCGGGCCGTGGCGCTGACGCCGGCCGACGTGGTGGTGAGTTGGCTGCCGCTGTATCACGACATGGGCCTGATCGGCGCCTGGCTGGGCAGCCTCTACCATGCCTGCCCGCTGGTGCTGATGTCGCCGCTGGATTTCCTGGCGCGGCCCGAACGCTGGCTGTGGGCCATCCATGAGCATCGCGGCACGGTGACCGCGGCGCCCAATTTCGCCTTCGAGCTTTGCCTGCGGCATTTCGATGCGGCGCGGCTGCGGGGGCTCGACCTGAGTTCGTGGCGCTACGCGGCGAACGGCGCCGAACCGGTCGCCGCCGAGACCCTCACGCGCTTCGCCGCGGCGCTGGCGCCTTACGGCCTGCGTGCCGAGGCGCTGGCGCCGGTGTATGGCCTGGCCGAATGCACAGTCGGCCTCGCCGTCTCGCCGCCGGGGCGCGGCCCGCTGATCGACCGGGTGCAGCGCGAGGCGCTGGCGGCAGGTTCCGCGCTGCCGGCGCCGGCCGACGACGCCCATGCCCTGAGCATGGTGGCCTGCGGCCTGCCGCTGCCGGGCCACGAGCTGCGCATCGTCGATGCCGCCGGCCATGAACTGCCGCCGCGCCGCGTCGGCCGCCTGGAGTTCCGCGGACCTTCGGCGACGCGCGGCTATTACCGCAACGCCGAGGCCAGCGCCGGGCTGATCCGCGACGGCTGGCTCGATTCGGGCGACCTGGCCTATCGGCTCGATGCCGACATCGTCATCACCGGGCGCATCAAGGACACCATCATCCGCGGCGGGCGCAATCTCTATCCCTACGAACTGGAGGAGGCCGTCGGCGGCATCCCCGGGGTGCGCCGCGGCTGCGTCGCGGTGTTCGGCGTGGCCGCGGCCGGGCAGGGCACCGAGAAGCTGGTGGTGGTGGCCGAAAGCCGCGAGACCGACGCAGCGGCGCGGCAGGAACTGGTCCGCCACATCAATGCGCTGACCGTCGATCTGCTCGGCACGCCGCCCGACGACGTGGTGCTGGCGCCGCCCCATGCCGTGCTGAAAACCTCCAGCGGCAAGATCCGGCGCGCCGCGACGCGCGAAGTCTATTGCGGCAGCGGCTTTGCCGGCGACGGCCGCGCGCTCTGGCTGCAGGTGGCGCGCCTGGGTGCGGCGGGATTCTGGCAGAGCCTGCGCCTCGCCTTGCGGCGCGGCGGCGAACTGCTCTACGGTGGCTATGCCTGGTGCATCTATGGCCTGCTGACCCTGCCCGCGGTCGCCGGCATCCTGCTGCTGCCCGGCATCGAGCGGCGCTGGCGTTTCGTCGGCGCGATCGCGCGGGCCTGCGTGCGCCTGTGCGGCATCCGCCTGCGCGTGACAGGCCTGGAGCACCTGCCGGCCGGGCCGGCGATATTCGTCGCCAACCATGCCAGCTACGTCGACGGCATCGTGCTGGCGGCGGCCCTGCCGCTGTCGCTGGGCTTCGTCGCCAAACAGGAGCTGGCCGCCCATCCGCTGGCCGGCCCGCTGCTGCGTCGTCTGGGCGCCGCCTTCGTCGAACGCTTCGATGCCAGGCAGGGCGTCGATGACGTGCGGCGTCTGGCCGAGGCGGCCGGCGTCCGTCCGCTGCTGTTCTTCGCCGAAGGCACCTTCACCCGCCAGTCGGGGCTGCGGCCCTTCCGCCTCGGCGCCTTCCAGATTGCCGTGCAGAACCGGCTGCCGGTGACGCCGGTGACGCTGGCGGGAAGCCGCGAAATCCTGCGCGACGAATCCTGGCTGCCGCGCCGCGCCGCGGTGCGCGTCAGCATCGGCGCGCCGATCGCGCCGGCGGGCGAGGGCTGGGCGGCGGCACTGCAACTGCGTGACGCGGCGCGGGCGGCCATTCTGCAGAATTGCGGCGAAGCCGATCTGGATGGGGGAAATCGATGAGTCGGAGCGTTCTTGCCGAAGGCGTCAAGCCGCGCGAGGTCTGGGCCTGGGCCATGTACGACTTCGCCAACTCGGCCTACACGACGACCGTGGTGACGGCGATCTTCAACGCCTATTTCGTCGCCGTGGTGGCCGGCGGCGCGGCCTGGGCGACGTTGGCCTGGACCACCACGCAGGCCATCGCCAGCATCGCCATCATGCTCACCGCGGCCAGCGTCGGCGCCTGGGCCGACCGCCATGGCAGCAAAAAGAAATTGCTGGCCATGACCACCGTCGGTTGCGTCGCGGCTACGGCCGCCCTGTACTGGGTAGGTTCCGGCGACGTGGTGCTGGCGATGTGCCTGGTGGCGATCGCCAGCTTCTTCTTCGGCAGCGGCGAAAACATCGTCGCCGCCTTCCTGCCCGAGCTGGCCGGCGACGAGGATCTGGGCAAGGTTTCGGGCTGGGGCTGGAGCTGGGGCTATCTGGGCGGCATGAGCTGTCTCGGCCTCTGCCTGGCGTGGATCGTCGCCGCCAAGGGGCGCGGCGAGGGCGCCGAAAGCTTCGTGCCGGCGGCCATGCTGATCACCGCCGCCTTTTTCGCCGTGGCGTCAGCGCCAACTTTCCTGCTGCTGCGCGAACGCGTGGCGGTGCGGCCGGTGGCGGCAGCCGGCGCCGAATTCGCGGCGCTCGCAGAGCGGCTGCGGCTCACCCTGCACGAGGCGCGGCGCTTTCCCGACATGGCGCGTTTCCTGGTCTGCCTGCTGTGCTACCAGTCGGGCGTCTTCGCCGCGATCGCGCTGGCCGCCATCTACGCGCAGGAGGCGATGGGCTTCACCGCGGAAGACAACATCAAGCTGTTCTTCGTGGTGAACGGCACGGCGGCAGTCGGCGCCTTCGCTTTCGGTTACGTGCAGGACCGCCTCGGCCATGTGCGCACCATCGCCCTGACCCTGGCGGGCTGGCTGCTGATGACGGCGATTGCGCTGAGTGCCGAGGGCCGCGGGCAGTTCTGGGTGGCGGCCAACATCGCCGGCCTCTGTCTCGGTTCCAGCCAGTCCGCCTCGCGCGCGCTGGTGGGCTTTTTCGCGCCGGTGCAGCGGCGCGCCGAATTCTTCGGGCTCTGGGGTCTGGCCATGAAGCTCGCGGCCATTGCCGGGCCGATGACCTATGGCCTGACGACCTGGCTCAGCAGCGGCAATCACCGCCTGGCGCTGGGCATCACCGGGATCTATTTCGTCGGCGGTCTGCTGCTGCTGATCGGCATCGATGCCAAACGCGGCCACGCCGCCGCGCTGGCAGACTGAAGGCCTGGCGTCAGCGGCAGGCGGCGGCCACCCGGCGCATCTTTTCCAACACTTGCAAGGCCGCTTCCATGCCGTCGACGGGAATCCTGGCCTCGTGGCCGCTGCCGAAACTGCCGGCGCCGTAGAAAATCTTCACCTCGGTCTGGGTCGCCTCGACATACTGCACGATGCCGAGGTTGATCCAGCGTCGCTTGCCGGTTTCATCCTGAGGAACTTCATACAGGCAGAACGCGGTCGATCCCGGTATCACCGGCTGGGCGTCGGCCATGGAAATCTCCGCCCAGACGGCGACCAGGCAAGCCAGAGTTGCCAGGCAGCCGCGCTTCATGGCAGGCGCAGCCGGGCGGCGCCGTGCCGCGTGTTTCCCCGGGGGCGTTTCATGCTGCGCATCGATGACGGTTCGACATTGCTTCTGCACCAGGCCCTCCAACAATCAATTTGCGTCCCTGCCACGGATCAGACCGCGCAGTCCGCCGATCAGTTCATCGCGCTGGCGATGCAACTCCACTATCCGCGCCTGCGCCTCGGCTGTCCGTCCCTGGCTGTACAGGTTAACCAGTTCGTGTCCCAGCACATGCACGCGTTCATGCGCGGCGATCACCGGCGGGAAACCCGGGCGATCGCCGAAACGCCCCTGGCTGTCGGTATCCAGCCAGCGCCCAAAGCGGCATTGATGCGGGTCCAGCGACGAAGGCGCATCCCGCTCGCCGGAAAGAAACAGTTCCATGTTGCGCACCCAGTGCCGATGCTCGACCTCGGCAAATATCACGGCCAGATCGTCGCGATGCACCCTGCCGTTCGACCAGGCCTTCCAGGCGACATCCGGCTGCCAGCCGAGGATCCAGCCGGGCAATTCGGCCGCCGGCATGGGGCGGGCAATGCCGTAGCCCTGCGCCAGTTCGCAACCCAGCGTCAGCAGCAGTTCGCCATGCGCGACGGTTTCCACGCCTTCGGCGATGATCTGACGGCGAAACGCCGTGGCCAGTCCGATGATGCCTTCGACGATGGCCAGGTCATCCGGGTCGTCGCGCATGGTGCGTACGAAGCTCTGGTCTATCTTGAGCACATCCGCCGGCAGGCGCTTGAGATACGTGAGCGACGAATAGCCGGTGCCGAAGTCGTCCAGCGCAAAGCGCACACCGATCGTGCGGCAGGCGTGCATGATTGCGGAAACCTTGACCACGTCTTCCAGTGCGTTGGTCTCCAGCACTTCCAGTTCCAGGCTGGCGGGCGGAACATCTGGGTGCATCGCAAGCAGCTCGGCAAGGCGCGAGACGAAATCGCCCTGCTGCAACTGGCGCGCGCCGACATTCACGCTGAGCGGAATATCCAGCCCGGCGGTGCGCCACTGCGACATCTGCGCCAGCGCCGTGTCGATGACCCATTCGCCCAGCTCCTCGCTGACGGGATGGTTCTCCGTGATCGGCAGGAAGGCGGCCGGCGGCAACAGGCCGCGCTCGGGGTGCTGCCAGCGGATCAGGGCTTCCGCGCCGATCACCACACCGCTCTTCATGTTCACCTTGGGCTGGTAATGCAGCACGAACTGGTTCTGGGCGAGGGCGTGGCGGATGTTTTCGATGCTCTCGCGCTGGCTCCTTACCGCTGCGTCCTGCACCAGGTCGAACAGGTGGTAACGGTTCTTCCCGGCCTGCTTGGCCTGGTACATCGCCTGGTCGGCATGGCGCAGCAACTGGTCGGCATCCGAGTCGTCCTGCGGATAGAGCGTTACGCCGATGCTGGCGGAAACGCGCAAAACCAGATTGCCGACGGTCGCCGGCGCGGCGGCGGCCAGCAGCAGGCGGGCCAGCACCGGTTCGCAGTCGCTGGCTTGCTCCAGATCGACCAGCACGGCGACGAACTCGTCGCCGCCCAGGCGCCCCAGGGTATCGCCTTCGCGCAGGGCGCCTTTCATGCGTTGCGCAACGGAGATCAGCAGCTCGTCGCCGACTTCATGGCCATACTGGTCATTTACCGGCTTGAAGCCATCCAGATCGAGATATACCACGGCCAGCGATTGGTCGCGCCGCTGGCTCTGGGCCATCGCAAGCTGCAGGCGATCGGCCAGCAACACGCGGTTGGGCAGGCCGGTCAGCGCATCGTAATGGGCGATATGTTCGAGCTGGCGCTGGTGTTCCTTGAGCGCCGTGATATCGGTGAACAGGGCGACATAGTTCTGGGTATTCCCGGCGGCGTCGCGCACTGCGCTGATGGTGAGCATCTCGGCATAGATCTGGCCATTCTTGCGGCGATTCCAGATTTCGCCGTACCAGTTGCCCTTGGCGATCAGTTCGCGCCACATCGTTGCATAGAACTCCACTTCGTGCCGTCCGGATTTCAGCAGGCGCGGATTGCGTCCCAGCACCTCCTCGCGGCTGTAGCCGGTGATGTCGGTGAAGGTGGCATTGATTTCGAGGATCGCGCCGCTGGCATCGGTGATGGTGATGCCCTCGCGGGCGTGGGTGAATACGCTGGCGGCAAGCTGCAGCTTTTCCTCCGCCTGCTTGCGCTCGGTGATGTCCATGACGAAGGCCAGGATGCATTGCTCGCCGTTCATGTCGACGGTTTCGGCCGAGATGCTGATCCAGCGCAGCTCACCGTTCCTGTGGCGCCAGTTGGTTTCCCAGTTGACCACGCGGCCGTCGCGCATCAGCGCCGCGGCCCACGGTCGGCGCGTTTCCGCGTCGGGCCAGAGGCCTGCTTCGAGCGAGGTGTGGCCGACCAGTTCCTCGCGCTTCCAGCCGAAGTCGCGCTCGTAGTTGCGGTTGACATCGATGAAGCGCCCATCGCTGGCGCGGGCGATGGAAACCATCAGCGGACTGGAGTGAAATGCTTTGGAGAAGCGCTCCTCGGACTGCAGCAGCGTCGCCTCGGCCTGCTTGCGCTCGGTGATGTCCTGGATCACGCCGAAGACAACCCGTTTTTCCTCGTCGAAGCGGGCCATGGAATGGATATCCCTCAACTGGCCCGCATCCACGGTCCTGATCCTGAACTCCACGTCGTAAGGTCGATGGTTTTCGATCAGATCCTTCATCGCCGCGTCGAGCGAGGATCGATATTCGGGCAGCACCACTGGCTTGACGGTGGCATAGTCGAGCTGGGATTCGTGCACGCCGTATAGTTTGGCGGCGCCATCCGAAATGATCATTGCATCGGAGTCGAGGTGGTATTCCCAGTTGCCCGATTTGGACGCGAGTTCGGCGCGTTTCAGGCGCGCTTCGCTGATGCGGATGGCCTGCTCGGCCAGTTCCTGCTCGGTGATGTCGGTATAGGTGGTGACGAAGCCGCCGTCGGGCAGCGGATTGCCGGCAACCTCGACGATGCGTCCGTTGGGCCGGGTGCGCTTGAAGCGGTGGGCCTGTACGCCCCTGGCGCGTTCCATCATTTCGCGCACCTTGGCGTCGACATCGCAGGGGCCGTACTCGCCGCGTTCGGCGTTATAGCGTATGAAACTTTCGAAGCTCGCGCCTTCGTGTCCCATCTCCGGCGGGAAATCCAGGATTTCGCAGAACTTCCTGTTGAGTGCGATCATCTGCAGGTCGCCGTCGACCACGCTGATTCCCTGCGACATGTTGTCGAGCGTAGCCTGCAGCACCCGCGTCTTGCGCGCCATCTCCATCTCGGCTTGCTTGGGTACCGTGACGTCGCGCGCGGTGCCGTGATGGCCGACGAACTGGCCGCCATCGTCATAGTGGGGTTCGCCGCATACCTTGAGCCAGCGCTCCTCGCCGGCCGCGGCGCCGATCCGGTATTCCAGCTCGAAGGCTTCGCGTGCCGCGAGCTGCCGGCGATGCGCATCCCATTGCGCGGGCGACAGCGCCGACGGAGAAACCTCCCAGCGTGTCTTGCCCTTGATGGTTTCGAGCGGCAGCGGCATCTTGCTGCCGCTGGCGAGCCCGGCGCCGGTGATGCTGACGAAACGTCCTTCGGCATCCTGTTCCCAGAACCAGTCCGTGGACATTTCGGCCATCGCGCGAAAGCGGCGTTCGCTCTGACGCAGATCGCGCGTCATTCGCGCCGCAAGCTCTTCGGCCTTGCTGCGCGAGCGCGCCAGCGCGAGGTAGAGCGCGGCCAGCAGCAGGCTGATGACGATGCCGGCGGCGAGAATCAGCGTCGCTGTCTGGCTGCCCTGCTGCCGGACGAGCCAATCCTGTCTGGCGTTGACGCTTACCTGCCAGAGGCGGCCCCCGACCGGGATGATGGTGGTGGTCGCCATGTCGCTGTCCGAAGTCCCGAGCGGGCTTGCGCCGGCGCAGGTCTGCACGATCAATTGCGTCACCGGTGCGGGATTGGTGCTGGTGCCGCGGGAATCCAGGTCGTGCACGACGACACAGTGACCGGCAAGATAAGGCTCGGCGAAGATATCCTTGAATATTTCAGCGGCGTTGAGCGAGATCCCGACCAGGCCGACGAAGGCGTTGCGACGCTCTTCGGCCGATGTCAATTGCGCGCCATAGCGATATACCGGCGCACGCAACACCAGGCCTTTTTCGCCTTGCGGTGCCTGGACCAGCTGGAACGGCGGCGTCATGCTGATCCGACCCGTATCGCGGGCGGTCAGAAACGATGCGAGGTTGGGCGGCTGCTTGCCGACGTCGAGGCCGAAGGCGCTCCGGTTGCTATGGAAGGGCTCGATATATTCGATCACGAAATGCTCGGCGCCGGCACTTTCGGGATGGATCGTGAAATTCGGGAATCCCTGCGCGTCGAGGCTGCGGTCGTGGCGCACGGCGGCGATGAACGCTGCTTTTTCCGGGGCGGTTACGCGGCGCGTGAAGTGCAGCGCCCTGACGCCCGGCAAGCGCAGCTGGGCGTGGAGGCTGTTGTAGTAACGCTGGAATTCGCGGCGATCGATGTGCTCGGATGCGATGAACAAACCCTGCATGCCGAGCAACACCGCCTGAAAATCGTCGATCCGGTTCTGGATGCCGGCCAGTGCCAGGCTCGATCCGGCGTCGAAGCGCGTCCGCAACTCGTTCTTGTAGTTCTCATGCACATGACGCGACAGTCCGACGCTGATGAGCAGCCCGATCGCCAGCACGATGCAGGCGATCATCAGCGGCATCGTGCCGCTTGCGCGTCGTCCCATCTGCTCCGCCCTGGAGGCCTGCGGCGGAAATTTTCCGGTATGGTCCTCGGATACCATGGTGGCAGCCTAATGGCAGGCAGTTAACTATGCAACTGTTTGCGCGAGGGGTATTTCCCGCGTTGCCGTTCGAGCCTGCTTGCGCAATCCCAAGGCGCACAGCATAATCAGTCGCGACAGAGAGCGGAGCGCTGACAGTCGGCACCCCGATAATTCGAAAAGAGCTTGATGGCCGAAGATTGCATTCTCGAAACCCGTGGACTCGTCAAGGAATTCCGTGGCTTCATCGCGGTGAATGGCGTGGACCTCAAAGTCAGGCGTGGGCACATTCACGCCCTGATCGGCCCCAACGGGGCGGGCAAGACGACCTGCTTCAATCTGCTGACCAAGTTTCTCGAGCCGACTCGCGGCGAGATCCGTTTCAACGGCATCGACATCACGCGCGAAGCGCCGGAGAAGATTGCACGGCGCGGCATCGTGCGTTCCTTCCAGATTTCCGCAGTGTTCCCCCATCTCACCGTGCTGGAAAACCTGCGCATTGCGTTGCAGCGCAAGCTGGGCACCAGCTTTCATTTCTGGAAGTCGGACCGCAGCCTCAATCTGCTCAACGACCGTGCCATGGAACTGCTGACCTCGGTCGGCCTCGAAACCCATGCCGACATGGTGACCGTGGAAATGCCCTACGGCCGCAAGCGCGCACTGGAAATCGCCACTACCCTGGCGCTCGATCCCGAACTCATGCTGCTCGACGAACCCACGCAGGGCATGGGGCATGAGGATGTGCACCGGGTCATGGAACTGATCAAGCAGGTTTCGGCCAACCGCACCATCCTCATGGTCGAGCACAACATGAAAGTGGTGGCCGGCATTTCAGACACGCTGACGGTGTTGGCGCGCGGCTCGGTGCTGGCGGAAGGACCGTATGCCGAGGTCGCGGCCAACCCCCTGGTGATCGAAGCCTACATGGGCACCGAAGTGGACGAACTGGCTTCTCCGGTGGGGCACTGAAAGCATGAACCACAGAGACACAGAGGCACAGAGAAGAGCCGGAGCCAGGCATGCTTTGTTTCCCTCTGTGCCTCTGTGTCTCTGTGGTGAAAGGTTTTGGTCGAAATGAGCGCCACCGAGTTCCTCCGCGTTTCCGACCTGCACGCCTTCTACGGCGAATCGCATGTGCTGCATGGCATGGATTTCACGGTGCGGCGCGGCGAGTGCATTTCGCTGCTGGGCCGCAACGGCGCGGGGCGCACCACGACCTTGCGCGCGATTCTCGGCCTGACCGGGCGGCGCACCGGCTCGATCATGCTCAACGGCCGCGAAGTCATCGACATGCCTTCGCACCGCATCGCCCAGTTGGGTGTCGGCTATTGCCCGGAAGAGCGCGGCATCTACGCCAGCCTGAGTTGCGAGGAAAACCTGCTGCTGCCGCCGCAGGTGGGCAGCGGCGGCATGAGCCTGGACGAGTTGTACGAAATCTTCCCGAACCTTCAGGAACGCCGCAACAGCCAGGGCACGCGGCTTTCGGGTGGCGAACAGCAGATGCTGGCCATGGCGCGTATCCTGCGCACCGGGGCCAAGCTGCTGCTGCTCGATGAGGTTTCGGAAGGGCTGGCGCCGGTCATCGTGCAGAAGCTGGGCGAGGTCATCAGAATGCTCAAGCAGCGCGACTACACCATCATTCTGGTCGAGCAGAACTTCCGCTTCGCCGCACCGCTGGCCGACCGCATGTTCATTGTCGAGCACGGGCAGGTGATGGAAGAAATCGCGCAACATGAAATCAGTGAAAAGCAGAATCTGCTGCAGGAGTACCTCGGGGTCTGAACTTTCGGATTCCGTCCATTCTTACCAAGGAGGAGACACCATGATGAAACGCAATCTGCTGGCCCTGGCCCTTTCCACCATGCTGATTCCGGCGACTGGCACTGCACTGGCTCAAGGCGCCGGGAAGATTTCCGGCGGCGTGGTCAAGATCGCCGTGCTGACCGACATGTCCGGCGTGTATTCCGCCCTCGGCGGCAAGGGTTCGGTGCTGGCGGCCGAAATGGCCATTGAGGAATTCAAGGCGAAGCACAAGCCCAAGTTCAAGATCGAACTGGTTTCCGCCGACCACCAGAACAAGGCCGACGTCGGTTCCAACAAGGTGCGCGAGTGGTATGACACGCAAGGCGTGGACATGGTCACCGACGTGCTGAATTCCGGTGTGGCCATTGCCGTGGCGAAGGTCACCACGGAAAAGAACAAGATCATGCTGAACACCGGCGCCGCATCGACGCGCCTGACCAACGAGGACTGCGCGCCGAACAACGTGGTGCACTACGTCTATGACACCTACGCGCTGGCCAACGGTCCGGGCAAGGCGGTGACCAAGCAGGGCAAGGACAGCTGGTTCTTCCTGACCGCCGACTATGCCTTCGGCCATTCGCTGGAGAAGGACACGGCCGATGCGGTGAAGGCCAACGGCGGCAAGGTGCTCGGCGCCGTGCGCCATCCGCTGAACGCCTCGGATTTCTCGTCCTTCCTGCTGCAGGCACAGGCCTCCAAGGCCAAGGTGATCGGTCTGGCGAACGCCGGCGGCGACACCATCAACTCGATCAAGGCGGCCAACGAGTTCGGCATCACCAAGAACCAGACTCTGGTCGGCCTGCTGACCACGGTGGTCGACATTCACGCCCTGGGCCTGCCGACCACGCAGGGCATGATGTTCACCGAAGGCTTCTACTGGAACCTGAACAAGGAAACGCGCGAATTCAGTCGCCGTTTCTTCAGCAAGCACAAGGGCATGCCCAACATGCTGCCGGCCGGCACCTATTCGGCGGTGCTGCATTACCTGAAGGCGGTGCAGGCGGCCGGAACGGACGACACGGCGACGGTGATGAAACAGATGAAGGCCACGCCGATCAACGATGCCTTCGCCAAGGGCGGCAAGATTCGCGAGGACGGCCGCATGGTCCATGACATGTACCTGGTCGAGGTCAAGAAGCCCGCCGACTCGAAGGAGCCGTGGGACTACTACAACGTGAAACAGGTAATCCCCGGTGACGAGGCTTTCCAGCCGATGTCGCTGTCGCGCTGCGCCGCCGTAGCCAAGAAGTAGGCTTCTGTCGTTGAGGATGTTCGCATGACGGAGATTTTCGGCGTACCGATCCAGGCCCTGATGGGCCAGCTCATGCTGGGGCTGGTCAACGGGTCCTTTTATGCCGTTCTTAGCCTGGGGCTTGCCGTGATCTTCGGCATGCTGAACATCATCAACTTCGCCCATGGCGCGCTTTACATGACGGGCGCCATGCTGGCCTGGATCGGCCTCGAATACCTCGGTATCGGCTACTGGTGGATGCTGGTGCTGGCACCGATCTGCGTCGGCGTGATCGGCATCGTCATCGAGCGCCTGATGCTGCAATGGCTGTACAAGCTCGACCACCTCTACGGCCTGTTGCTGACCTTCGGCCTGGCGCTGATGATCGAGGGACTGTTCCGCGACCTCTACGGCGTAGCCGGTCAGCCCTATTCGATTCCCGAAGAGTTTGCCGGTGCATACAACCTCGGTTTCATGTTCCTGCCCAAGTATCGCGCCTGGATAGTCGTCGCCTCGCTGACGGTATGCCTCGCCACCTGGTACATGATCGAGAAGACGCGGCTGGGCGCCTACTTGCGCGCCGCCACGGAAAATCCAAAACTGACCCAGGCCTTCGGCATCAACGTGCCGCTGATGGTGATGCTGACCTACGGCTTCGGCGTCGGCCTGGCCGGATTCGCCGGCGTGCTGGCCGCCCCGGCATCCCAGGTCGGCCCGCTGATGGGCTCCAACCTGATCATTATCGTCTTCGCCGTGGTGGTGATCGGAGGCATGGGCTCCATCCTCGGTTCGGTGGTGACGGGGCTGGGCCTGGGCATCATCGAGGGCATGACCAAGGTGTTCTGGCCCGAGGCCAGCGCCACGGTGGTGTTCATGATCATGGCGGTGGTGCTGATGATCCGTCCGGCCGGTCTGTTCGGGAGGGAGAAATGAACCGGCGCGTGACCGTCGCCTACTTGCTCGGCCTCGGCCTGCTGCTGCTGGCGCCGATGTTCATCTATCCGATCCTGGTCATGAAGGTGCTGTGCTTTGCGCTGTTCGCCTGCGCCTTCAACCTGCTCTTGGGCTATACGGGCCTGTTGTCCTTCGGTCACGCGGTGTTTCTCGGCACCGCCGGCTATGTCACGGGCCATGCGCTGAAAGTCTGGGAACTGCCGACGCTGCTCGGTCTCCTGGCCGGCACGGTCGCCGCGGCCGGGCTGG
>JBDRPN010000020.1:0-12434 GCA_043826925.1 Pseudomonadota bacterium | reverse complement strand
TGAGCAGAATGAGGCGGAATACCCTGCGTTCTGGCTCAAAACAGGCCGATCATTTGATGAAAATGACATTGGCTTCACAGTTTCGTCTCGATTTCAGTTCGTCGCTGAATTTTGCGGCGGCTTATTCAGCGTTTCCCTAGGAGATTAATGCGGGGCATTCAGTGGGGTACCGTTCTTCAATGCAAAAGCTTCTGGAATCATTGTTGGTGGCAAAGTCGTTTCGAGGGCCTCTCGCTGCCCGACGGCACGCCTATGACCGTCCTCGCGCGAGGCGATGAGGCTGCTGTGCGGCTTCCACCCGAACAAGAAGCCGAGCTTCTTGATGCTCTTGACGAGGCAGACCGCGAAGATGGCATTTCTGCCGAGGAGCTTCTTGCACGGCTCCGCCGTTTCGGCTGACCTTGGCTCTCGGCGCCAGAATTACAACCCAAAGGGGTCAAAGTGATTTCGCTTTTCACCTGCTTGCATATCCGAACTTCCTCCTGATTCAAAATCCGAAATCTCGCAGTCCCGCGGTCGGCACTCGCTCTTCTTGCGAAGATTCTGAATGAATAGAAGCTGGATTCCCGCCCGGTCCCGCCGCGACCACCCGTGGTGGCCACTCCCGAATCGTCGTGCTGCCAACGCCAGCGCCATGCGTCCCTTCGGGAACTTTCGCGACATCCCGGCAGCGCCGCCATCTGCCTTTCCTATATTAGTGCTATAGTGCCGTGGTGCAGCGACTCCAAGAGGTGCAATCATGGCAGCGACAGCCACTCAACCCAGCGTAAAAATCATCGGCGCCAACGGGCAGATTTCGCTCGGCAAGCAGTTTGCCGGGCGGCAGGTGCTGGTCGAGGAGAAGGAACCCGGCGTCTGGCTGGTGAGAACCGCCACGGTGGTTCCCGACAACGAACGCTGGCTGCACGAAGCTCAGTCGGCGGCCCAACTCCAGGAAGCGCTGGCCTGGGCGCAAAGCAATCCGCCGACCGACCGCAAGGCCGCTGCCGTGCTGGAGAAGCTGCGTGGCAAAGGCTGAGATCGAGCCGACGGTCAGGCTCGATCTGAACAACCCGGTCTTCCAGGAAAACCTGCTCACGTTGCAAAAGCCGGAACGACTGGCCGCGCTCGATACTCTCGGCCGCTTGCGGCAAATGGCCTGGAGCCAGGTGTATCGCGACAAGGGGCTGAACTGGGAGAAGATACTCAGCGTCAGGCCGCCCGCCGGCGTCGACGCCATCTACTCGCTCCGCATCACGCAATCGCGTCGGGCCACCGCCTACCGCGATGGCGACTTCATTCGCCTGCTGACCGTCGCACCGGACCACGACGCCACTTACGGCAGGAAGTAATCTCCGTTCGGCCGTTCATGCCGCCGTCCCGCCAGCGCCAACTCTTGACCAGCGCGCGTCAGCGCAGCAGCAGCAGATAGCCCTGGGGCAAGTTGGCGTCGTCGATCAGCAGGGATATCTGCAGCTCGGCATGGTAGTTGTCCTGGCCCACGGTCCAGTCCAGCGCCTGGCTGTGGACGCGGCCGTCGCGCAGGGCGCCGGGCAGCAGGATCTCGGTGCAGCCCGGCCAGCCGAGCCGCGTCAGCACCTCGCGCAGGTCGCGGCCCGGCGTGGCGAAGTCCTGCAGCTTGGGCATCGCGGCGACCGTCGGGTTGCAGTAGGCGATGCGGCAGGCCCGGTCGGTGGCGACCAGCGCGGTGCCGGTCGCGGAACGCAGGATGTTTTCCAGCAGTTCCTTCTGGCTGACCACGGTCTGCCGGCTTTCGAGCACTTCTTCCTGGCGCTGCAGCATGTCCTTGAGATAGCTGACGTACTGGCCTTCGAGGCCGCTGACGACTTCGTGATGGGTCAGCACGCCGCACACGCTGCCGTTGGCGTCGACCACCGCCAGGCGCCGGATGTGGGCCTGGTCCATGGTCTTCACGGCGTCGTGCAGCAGGTCTGCCTGCTTCACCGTCTTGACCGGCTTGCTCATGGTCTCGGCCAGCGAGAGGCGCTCGGGGTTCTCATGCAAATGGCACAGGCGCACGATGTCGCGCTCGGTCAGCACGCCGAGCGGGCGGCGCGCGGCATCGACCGCGAAGACGCAGCTATGGCGGCCCTGGTCCATCAGCGCGACCACCTCGGCGACGCTGGCGGTTTCCGGCAGCAGGCCGACCTCGGCGGCCATCGCGCCGCCGACGTCGTGGAAGCGCATGTAGTACTCGACGCCGAAATCGCGCAGGATGTCGCCTTCGCTGACCACGCCGACCAGCAGGCCCTCGGCGTCGGTCACCGCGACATGGCGGATGCGGCGTCCGCTCATCAGGTGATAGACGTCCATGCAGTTCTCGGTCTGCTCCACGGTCACCACCGGCGCCTGCATCAGGTCGGCGCAGCTCAGGCCCCGCAGCCCGCCCGAGCGGTGCAGGTTGCGCACCACGTCGCGTTCGGTGACGATGCCCAGGGTCAGCCTTTCCTCGACCACCAGCACCGAGCTGACCGATTTGCGATGCATCAGCTCCAGCACCTGGGCCGCTGAAAAATCGGTGCTGACTTCACATACCGTGCGGATCATCAATTCGGAAATCGGTTTCTGGTTCGTGTCCATCGGTTGCTTGATCCTTTTGATTTCCGGACGAGACGCGCAAATCCGCGGCCCCGACCGGCGAAGCGGCAGTATCCCCGGCGCCCGAATTCAAGTCAATCGGCGGTGCGCCAGCGCCAACTTTCATTAGACTACGGCGTCCCAGCCCCGAATTCACCGCGATGTCCCTGCCCCCCGCGATACTCCTGACCGGCCCCACCGCCAGCGGCAAGACCGCGCTGGCTTTCGAGCTGGCGACGCGCTTTCCCTGCGACATCGTCAGCGTCGATTCGGCGCAGGTGTTCCGCGACATGAACGTCGGCACCGCCAAGCCCGATGCCGCGACGCTGGCGCGCTTTCCGCACCGCCTGATCGACCTGATCACGCCCGAGGAGCGCTATTCGGCGGCGGCTTTCCGCAGCGATGCGCTGCGCGAAATAGCGGCGATCACGGCGGCCGGGCGCATTCCGCTGCTGGTCGGCGGCACCATGCTCTACGTGAAAGCGCTGCGCGAGGGCCTGGCCGACCTGCCGCAGGCCGATGCCGAACTGCGCGCTGCGATCGACGCCGAAGCCGCCGATCGCGGCTGGCCGGCGCTGCATGCCGAGCTGGCGCGGCTCGACCCGGACACCGCGGCGCGCCTCAAACCGACCGACGCCCAGCGCATTCAGCGCGCCGTCGAAGTGCTGCGCCTGACCGGGCGCACCCTGGGCAGTTTCTTCGCCGCACAACAGGTGCAGGCCCTGCCCTGCCGCCTGCTGGCGCTGGCGCTGGTGCCGGGCGAGCGCAGCGTCCTGCACCGGCGCATCGAACAGCGCTTCGATGCCATGCTGAACGCCGGCCTGGTCGAGGAAGTCCTCGGCCTGCGCGCAAAGTACCGGCTCGACGGCGGCCTGCCCTCGATGCGCTGCGTCGGCTATCGCCAGGTCTGGGACATGCTGGAAGGAAACCTGCCGCGCGCCGAGTTGCGCGATCGCGGCGTCTTCGCCACGCGCCAGTTCGCCAAGCGGCAACTGACCTGGCTCAAGAGCATGGATGACATGCAGATTGTCGATCCGCTGGCCGCGGACCCGACGGCGGCCGTGCTGGCGGCCGTTGCCGCCCACCTGCAATAGTTGGCGCTGGCAATACGGCGTTATGTAGGGCCGGGTTCAGTCGGCCGAGACCTACACGACGACGGTCTGCGCCTGCCCCTCGGCACGTGCCGCGATGTGGCCGAGCAGATAGACCTGCTCGCCGGCGGCCGCCAGCAGTTGCATCGCCGATCCGGCATCGGCTTCGGCGACGATCACCACCATGCCGATGCCGCAGTTGAAGACCCGGTGCATTTCGGCGTCGGCCACCTGGCCTTCGCGCTGCAGCCACTGGAACAGCGGCGGCAGCGGCCACTGTCCGCGCTCGATGATCGCCGTCAGATGCGCGCCGAGCACGCGCGGAATGTTCTCGGTGAGGCCGCCGCCGGTGATGTGCGCCATGCCTTTCACCGGCATCGCCTGGATCAGCGCGAGCAGCGGCTTGACGTAGATGCGCGTCGGCGCCATCACCGCGTCCTGCAGCGGCACGCCGCCGATTTTCAGCGCGGCGGCGGGCTGCGCCCGCTCGATGATGCGGCGGATCAGCGAATAGCCGTTGGAATGCGCGCCGGAGGAGGCCAGGCCGAGCACCACGTCGCCCGGCCGGATCGATCTGCCGTCGATGATGGCGGACTTTTCCACGGCGCCGACGGCGAAGCCGGCCAGGTCGTATTCGCCTTCCGGGTACATGCTAGGCATCTCGGCCGTCTCGCCGCCGATCAGCGCGCAGCCGGCCAGTTCGCAGCCGCGGGCGATGCCTTCGATCACCGTCGCCGCCGTATTCACGTCGAGCTTGCCGCAGGCGAAGTAGTCGAGGAAGAACAGCGGCTCGGCGCCCTGCACCAGAATGTCATTGACGCTCATCGCCACCAGGTCCTGACCGACGGTGTCGTGGCGCTGCCACTGGAAGGCCAGCTTGAGCTTGGTGCCGACGCCGTCGGTGCCGGAAACCAGCACCGGATCGCGGAACTTCTTCGAAATCTCGAACAGCGCGCCGAAACCGCCGATACCGGCCAGCACTTCCGGCCGCATGGTGCGCTTGGCCGCCGGCTTGATGCGTTCGACCAGGGCATCGCCGGCATCGATGTCCACGCCGGCATCGCGGTAGGTGAGCGGGGATGATGAGGAAGTGGAGGCAGTCAAGATGAAATCCTTGAAGTAGCGGGCGGAATGAGCGGGAAGGACGCGGTTTGGCGCCGGATCGGCGATAATTCGCGCTGCCAAATACAGCGAAGCTGCGGATTTTACCGGAAATGACTGCGCCACTCGACGCCAAGCACAGCGACCGCCTGCAAACCACCCTGTGGGTCGCGGCCGGCCTCGCGATCCTCGCGCTGCTGTATGCGCTGTCGCCGATCCTGACGCCCTTCCTGCTGGCCGGCATCCTCGCCTATGTCTGCGATCCCGTGACCGATCGCATCGCGCGCACCGGCGTGCCGCGCCTGCTCGCCGTGGTGCTGGTGATCCTGGCGCTGGCCGCCCTGGGCGCCGGCCTGATTCTGATCATCCTGCCGCTGCTCTACGAGGAAGCCGCAGTGCTCGCCGCGCGCGCACCCGAGGCGCTGGTGCTGGCCAACGAAAAGCTGGCGCCCTGGTTGCAGCAGAACTTCGGCCTCAAGCTGCGCGTCGATTCGGCCTCGCTGCAGAAGCTCGCCGCCGGCAACTGGGACACCGTGCAGGTGATCCTCGAACGCATCTACGGCTCGCTCAAGATCGGCGGCGTGGCCCTGGTCGGCCTCGCGGTGAATCTGATGCTGGCACCGGTGGTGCTGTTCTACCTGCTGCTCGACGGCGACGGCATGACGCAGCGCCTGGCCGGCATCATCCCGCGGCCCTGGCACGCCAAGCTGACCGCGGTGGCCACCGACATCGACGCCGTGCTCTCGCAATACCTGCGCGGTCAGGTGCTGGTCATGGCGCTGCTCGCCGTGTATTACTGCATCGCCCTGTGGCTGGCCGACATTCCCTCGGCGCTGTCGATCGGTGTCGTCACCGGCCTGCTGATTTTCATCCCCTATCTCGGCTATGCCACCGGCCTGATCCTGGCGCTCTTGGTCGCCGCGCTGCAGTTCGCCGGCTGGGGGCCGATCGTCGCCGTGCTGATCGTGTATGGCATCGGCCAGTTGCTGGAAAGCTTCGTACTCACGCCCTTCCTGGTCGGCGAGCGCATCGGCCTGCATCCGCTGGCGGCTATTTTCGCGCTGATGGCCTTCGGCCAGCTGTTCGGCTTCTTCGGCGTGCTGGCCGCGCTGCCGGCCTCGGCCGCGCTGCTGGTCGGCCTGCGCGAAGTGCGCACGCTGTATCTCGCCAGCGGTTTCTACCAGGGTCGCTGAATGGAAACGCCGCAACGCCAGTTGCTGCTCGACCTCAAGCCCGAGCAGCCGCCGACGCTGAACAATTTCGTCACCGGCGCCAACGGCGAACTGCTGCGGCGCCTGCGCAACCTCTGCGAAACGCACAGCTTCGATGCGACCTACATCTGGGGGCCGCCGGGCAGCGGCAAGAGCCACCTGCTGGCGGCGGCCGCCGCGTGCGCGAGCGGGCAGCGCCCGGTGGTGTTCCTGCAGGGCGCACAAGCCGGCGACGAACTGTCGCCCGCTCCGGGCAGCCTGCTGGTGATCGACGACGTGCAGCTACTCGGGCCTGCGGCCCAGGTCGCGCTGTTCCGCGCCTTCAATGCCGCGCGCTTCCTTGGCCTGGCCCTGCTGCTGGCCGGCAACGAACCCCCGCTGCGCCTGACGCTGCGCGAAGACCTGCGCACCCGCATCGGCCAGACCCTGATCTACGAAATCCAGTCGCTGTCAGACGAGGAAAAAGCTGCCGCACTGTGGCGCCATGCCATCGAACGCGGCATGCTGATGGATGCCGGCGTGGTGCACTACCTGCTGCGCCACGGGCGCCGCGACCTGCCCTCGCTGATGGCCATGCTGAACCACCTCGACCGCGCCTCGCTGGAACAGAAACGCCCGCCCACGCTGCCCCTGTTGCGCGAACTGATGCAAACCTCACTCGACCTGGAAAAAGAATGAAGCTAGCTTTGTTTGACCTCGACAACACCCTGCTCTCCGGCGATTCGGATTTCGAATGGGCGCAATTCCTGATCGGCAAAGGCGTGCTCGACCGCGAGGTGCATGAAGCGCGCAACCTCGAATTCTTCGAGCAGTACAAGGCCGGTACGCTGGACATCCATGTCTTCCTCGATTTCCAGTTGGCTCCGCTGTCGCGTCATGCCCGCAGCGAGCTCGACGCCTGGCACGCAGAGTTCCTCGCCACGCGCATCCGGCCGCAGATCAGCGCCGCGGCGCGCGCGCTGGTGGCGAAGCACGCCGCGGCCGGCGACCTGCTGGCCATCGTCACCGCCACCAACAGCTTCGTCACCGGGCCGATCGCCCGCGAGTTCGGCATCCCGCACCTGATCGCGACGATACCGGCGCAGGAGCACGGCCGCTTCACCGGCCAGCCGCGCGGCACGCCATCGTTTCGCGAAGGCAAGATAAGCCGCGTCGAGGCCTGGCTGGAGTCGCTCGGCCTGTGGCTCGGCAGCTTCGAGCAAAGCTGGTTCTACAGCGATTCGCACAACGACCTGCCGCTGCTGGAAAAAGTCACGCATCCGGTGGCGGTCGACGCCGACGCCACACTGGCGCAAGCCGCCGCCCAGCGCGGTTGGCCGCAGATCAGCCTGCGCGTCTAGCACCGTTCGCCGGGCTGCAAGCGCCGCGCCGCGGGTTTGCCAACAGCGACGCCCGATTCGGGTATACTCCGCCCCCTGCAAACGGCGGTGAATTCTTGTTCATCGCCGTTTTCGGAGACGTGGCCGAGTGGTCGAAGGCACGCCCCTGCTAAGGGCGCATCTGGGCAAAACCTGGATCCAGGGTTCGAATCCCTGCGTCTCCGCCAGTTACAACATCTAAGCCCATGATTCTGTGGGCTTTTTTGTTTTTATAGCATTAGCAACTATCAATTTGACTATCAATACATGGATCGGTTGCCAAGTCGCCGCCGCCTCACCAGCGCCGACTTTCGAGCTACTGATGTCGCCCAATCCTGGATTGTCGGCGCGCGCTTAAAACTGACCAGCGTCCCCTGCTTGGCGTGATCCGCTCGACGGCACACCGCCGCACTATGCCGCAGCCCGCTCGATCAGAAATGGCAAGGTTATATTCCACGCTTAATTTGTCCCCCAATGAGGGACAAACTTGCCTCTTAGTATCGTAAATGTTATATTTAATACGCAATACGTTTCTTTTATGGACACCAATTGAGCGCTAAGTATCACTTGCAAACGAAGACGCTAGGCCCACGGGCAGCGCAGCTATTCACTGAGCTGAATGAGCTGCGCCGGTCTACGTTCACCTTGGCAGATGTGGGCTCGATCACCGGCCTGTCGGCGGCATCGGCCCGCAATCTCGTGCACAAGGCCCAGCAGCGAGGCTTGGTGACGCGACTGAAGCCTGGCCTGTATAACCTGGTCCCCTTCGAACTTGGCTGGGCCACCGAGCACATCGACAGCCCGTACCTGATCGCCCGAGAACTCGCTGGTGCCGCGCCCTACTTCCTGTCGCACGGCACAGCACTTGAACTGCACCGCATGGTAACGCAGCCAAACTTCACCGTGTATGTGTCATGCACGCGGCGCGTACGTCCGCAGACGGTGGGCGGCTATGACTTTCGGTTTGTACACATTAAGGCAGAGCAAGAATTCGGGGCCATGAAGCACTGGATTGACAAGGAGCGCTTCGTGATGATCAGCGACATGGAACGCACCATCATCGATGGTCTCCGACATCCAGCATTTGCCGGTGGCATTACCGAAGTCGCCAAGGGCTTGTGGATGAAGCGGGACGTATTGAAAGTCGAACGACTGGTGGACTACGCACGACGCCTCGGCGTCGGCGCCGTCGTGCGCCGCCTCGGC
Organism: Pseudomonadota bacterium; assembly: GCA_043826925.1. Lineage (GTDB taxonomy): Bacteria > Pseudomonadota > Gammaproteobacteria > Burkholderiales > Rhodocyclaceae > Sulfuritalea. The sequence goes on along the minus strand of JBDRPN010000020.1, from coordinate 3,890 downwards.
TACCTGCTGGAACACTATGGCCTGGCCGATGCTCCGGCGCTGGAACCGCTGCGCAGCATGCTGACGGCAACTTACCAGCGCCTTGATCCACTACTCCCGGCCGAGGGGGCATTCCTCTCGCGTTGGCGGCTCCAGCTAAACGTGACTCCCGAAGAACTCGATGCCGTGAGGCTTGGCTGATGATTCCTCAACGCAACATTTCCCTGATCTCGAACACGCTGGTGACCGCTGGCGGGCGGCGCATCCCCGAGGCCGTTATCGAACGCGATTACGTGTTGGCCTGGTTCCTGACCGGTTTGGCCGGACATCCGTTACGCGAGGTGCTGGCCTTCAAAGGTGGCACGGCCCTGCGACGCTGCTGGTTCGAGGACTATCGGTTTTCGGAAGACCTGGATTTCACCTTGACCCGTCCGATCACCCTCGAAAAGATCCTGGCGGGGCTGAACGAAATCTTCGCTACCGTCGCAGCCGACTCGGGCCTGCGGATCGCTTTTGACCGCGAAGACCGCCACGGCCACCAGAACAGCCACACCTTCTACCTGCGCTATCAGGGGCCGCTGCCCGCCGCGAACGATGTGAAGGTTGACATCACGATCAACGAAGTCCTGTGCTTCCCTCTGCAAGATCGCCCGATTCGGCGCACCTACGACAGCTTTGATGACTTGCCCGACGGGCCGACCGTGAAGGTCTACGCTATCGAGGAGATTGCGGTTGAAAAGCTGCTGGCCTTGAGCGATCGGGCACGTAACGAGCCACGTGACTTGTATGACCTCTGGTTTCTGTTCGGCTCCACCAACATGCGCGTTGCGGAGATGCGTGCCGAACTCGATGCCAAGTTGGCATTGCGGCAACGCGTCATTGCAGGCATGGAGCAGGCAATCGCCGCCAAGGAAGATCGTCTACGGCGGCTCTGGGCCGCCCGTCTCGCTCACCAGATGAACCATCTGCCACCGTTCGATGACGTCTTTCGGGAAGTGCTGCGTGCCGTTCGCGCCGCCGACTTGCCGACGGCGGATGGCTGATCGGTTACCTACGTACCAAAGAGAAGCACCATGGCCTATTTGTTGTTACGTCCCGCTCAAATCGCGGGCACGAAACCCGACCTGAATGAGGATGCTTTTGGATTCGACACCTGAGAACGACATCGCAGAACGGCTTCGACTCTGGCGGAAAACAGCGCTCGAATTGACCCAGAAGGAGTTCGCTGAAGCAACCGGGGTTCATTTGAGCGCCATTCGGAAATACGAGAACCGCAACAGCGTGCCGAGCAGCGAATCTTTACTGGCTATTGCTAGCACGGGGGTTGATCTTCACTGGTTGCTTACCGGTGAAGGTGACATGCGCGCACTGGCCAAGAGATTGGGGAGCGCGGCCAATACGGAAGGTGTCGCAGATCTCGTTCACGGACTAATGGCAATCGAAGAGCTTCTACACGGCATCCCAGACCACAAGCGCTCTGCCGTCCTGGATGAGATCGTTTCTCTCGTTCGAGAAGTGAAACGAGTAGCTGAGCTAGAAATTCTTGTTGCGAAGTTGCAGCGAGAAAGGGGATACCTCCGAAAATGATGAGATGTCGGTTTACTGCAGGATGGTGCCGAGGCTCTCGCGGGGTGTTGTTGGCGATGGTGGTGGGTGTCGGGGGAGTGGATATTGATGACCTGGTGCAGTAGTTTGGATCCTCCGAACCGGCCCGTGGTCACTGAGTGCAGCCGGCCATCAAGAGACACTCGCGATGACGGCGGAATGGACGTTCGAGGTCAGCTTCCACCACGGAGCCGCCATTGGAGACTGTTGATGCGATGTCCGGAGTCGGGTGTGCACCTGCCGTTCACTGGTTGCCGGGACGTTTCCGCCCCTAACCGCGGCTTCTCAAAAACCTAGCGGGCCGCATCGTGCCCATAACGGCCGTTGCGAGAATCTGGAGCGGTCATTCGCCCAGAATTCTCAAAACGGAGAAGCTGCCATTCGTTATGCCGTTCCGCTATTTCTACCCGAACTTCGTAGGCGTTCAGCGCGCCCACGTATGCTTGGGAAGAGACCTGGTGTAGAGGTTCCGCGCGAAGGGGCAACAACGAATCGATCTGGCTGTTGAGGCCGGTTGGCAGAGCTTCGAGTGTTGCGCGTAGCCATGCCGAAGGATCGAGGCCATTGAGTTTGGCGGTGGCAAGCAAGCTCTGAATCGCGGCGACCCGTTAGACGGCGAGCTCGGAACCGGTGAAGATCTATCTCCTCTTCCCGAGACCGATGGGGTGGATGGTGTTCTCCAGTGGTTGTTGTCGATCGGCAACCGGGTGTCGGTGGCCTCCTGACGCGTGCGATGCGCGGTGCGCAGGCTCAGTGTCGGCTCGATGCAGGCCGGCTCTACTCAGCGTGGGAAAAGTCCGTCGGAGTACCGCTTCAACACTTTGTTCTGTCAGCGTTCGCCTTCAGGCTTCGTCCCGGTGCGCCTCGAAAATGTCGCGAAATCGTCCGACGCAGCCCTTAAAGGCTGCGAGTACCGCCGGGTCGAAATGCGAAGGCAGGGTGCGTCCGTCGCCCACGGTGATGATCTCAAGTGTTTTCTCGTGCGAGAACGCCGGTTTGTACGGTCGCTGCGAGCGTAGCGCGTCGTACTGGTCGCAGATGTTCATGAGGCGCGCCGACAGCGGGATGGCTTCGCCCGCCAGGCCCAGCGGATAACCGCCGCCATCCCAGCGTTCGTGATGCCCGTCCGCGATCTCGGCGCCCATGACGAGGTAGGGTGAATCGGTGCCGCGCAGCAGCTTTCCGCCCAGCGCGGCGTGGCTCTTCATGATCTCCCATTCGTGCGGCTCGAACTTGCCGGGCTTGCCGAGGATCGCGTCGGGAATCGCGATCTTGCCCACATCGTGCATCGGGCTCGCATAGTGGATGGTGTCGCAGAACGCCGCGTCCAGACCCAGCGCCTGCGCCAGTTCCACGCTGTAGAAACTGATGCGCGCGACGTGCGCGCCGGTTTCCTCGTCCTTGTAGGAGGCGGCGCGCGTCATGGTGGCGATCGTTTCGCGGTAGCTGGAGACAAGCTGCCGGGTGCGCTCGCCCACCTGCGTTTCGAGAATGCGATTGTAATCGGCGAGGAAATCGCCGTATTCCTTGAGCTTGAGCAGGTTCTTCACGCGCACCCGCAGCTCCCAGCGATCCACCGGCTTGCTGACGAATTCCTCCGCCCCGGCTTCCAGCGCCTTCACGATCGATCCGCGGTCGCGCAGCGCCGTCACCATGATGATCGGCACCGCGCGGGTCGCCTCGGCGGCCTTCAGGACGCGTGCAACCTCGTAGCCGTCCATGCCCGGCATCATGATGTCGAGCAGCACGAGGTCCGGCGGATCCTGTCGCACGAGTTCCAGCGCCTGTTCGCCATCCGCAGCCTCCAGCGGGATATAGCCATCGGCTTCGAGCATGGCGCTGAGCAGCCTGCGGTTTCTGTCCTCGTCGTCGACCACCAGCACCCGCGCCGGTTTCTTCGCTTCGTTCATGTCTTTTCCTCCGGTATGGGCAGGCGCAGCGTGAAGGTGCTGCCCTTGCCCGGTTCGCTTGAAACCTCGATGGTGCCGCCGTGACGCTCTGCCAGCCGCTGCGCCAGCACCAGCCCCAAGCCGATCCCGCCGTAGTTGCGCGCCAGGGTCGCATCGAGCTGCACCAGCGGCTGGAAGAGTTTCGGCAGGTCCGCCGGCGCGATGCCGATGCCGGTGTCGGCCACGGCCATTTCCAGCATGCCGGCCGCGCGCTGCGCGCTGACCCTGACCGTACCGCCTTCACGGTTGAACTTGACCGCGTTGTCGAGCAGCGCATCGAGGATGCGGCGCAGCGCATTGGGATCGAGCTGGACGCTGCCGGCATCCGTCGCCACCGCCATGCCCAGCGTGACGCCG
>JBDRPN010000019.1:0-40474 GCA_043826925.1 Pseudomonadota bacterium | reverse complement strand
TGGACGCCAGATTGCCACAGGCGAAACCAGAAAGCAAGCAGAAAACGCCATATTACATGGGTACGTTTCCGCCCGAAAAAATGGCCGAAATCCCCTCTATTCAAGGGCTCGGCAATTTCAGTCGGTCAAAGTTCGGGCTAGTCGTCTCATATCTGCCTATCACCCTGGGCGTAGTCTACTGCCACGAAAGTCCAAAGCGCTGATGCCAGACTGCGAACACAAGTACCGCCATGGCTTTTTTGACTCCGAGGATGCTGCCGGCTTCCGCCGCGACTCTCAATCGTCTCACTTCTGCCCCGGAGAAGATTCCATTGGCGCTTACTTGCTGAGGAGACACGAATTGATCCATCAGTTGGAGCAGCCGTGCCAAGTGCTGTTTGTCATGGAAAAACGAGAACGGCTTCTTCTTGATGACCTTCTGCTGGCTATAGTTGAGAATAAGTTCTTTGTTAATCTTGGTGCAAAGAACGTCATACGGCAACGAAGCGACAAACTCCAATACTGGCTTGGAGGCAAAAGGCACGCATCCCTCCAGCGAGAAATGCATTCCAAATCGCTCTTGTTTTAGAAGATTGACAATCATCGTCAACTGCTCGACTTCCACCCGGAAAACAGACTTCCATATCTCATCATCAACGGCGAACGTCTCGCGAATAGTTTCAATGTCCGCGCTGCGCGACGTTCTCTGCCAGAAGGCTGGTGTAAACAACTGCTTCAGTTCAACCGGAGAGAAAAGCGAGACCAGTTGAACATAAGCATCGGCCGGCTCCGCCATCTTGCTCACCACTTGGCGAACTTTCGTCATTTCCTCGGCGGCGAAATATCCCGGATAAGACTGCAGGCGGGCAAAAAGCCAGGGTGGAGTTATAGCAAGAGCTGCGCTCGCAGAGCGACGCAGAAGCGAGTTGGAATTTAACGGCAGCAGTTTCAGGAACGCTCGTTGATGATCGTAGCCGAGAAATGCCTCGTCGCCGCCTTCTCCGGAAAGAACCACCTTTACCTTGCTCGCTGCCGTGCGAGCCAGCATGTGGTTTGCGCATACGATGAGGTCGCCGAAGGGTTCTTCCAAATCCTCGATGACATCGCCGAGTTGATCGAAATATCGATCAGAGAAGGGAACAATGTTGGGCCGAAATCCGATTGTTCGAGCAAGCTCTTCAACTCTAGTTACGTCCGGGTCCGTCTCCTGCATTTGCAGCGTAAAGGCTTCAATAGACGATGCAGATCGGGCATACCCTGCAAGCAGAGCGCCGGAATCTATACCACCGCTCAAGTAAAGACCAACAGGGACGTCAGCAGATCTCTGGCTGGAAATTTCGGCATCAAGCAGGCCATTTAGCGTGCGTTGCGCTTCTTCCTTTGTGATATCGCGAGTGTTGAAATCAAGGCGCCAATAGCGTTGGTCGATCCGTTTTCCTCGATGGAGATCGATCAAGGAAAAATGGGCAGGGTGAAAGCGCTGGATATCCTTGAACAGAGTTTTGCCGTTCTGGATCGTGTAGCGGTAGGTGAAGTAGTCAAGAACAGCATCCGGATCCAGGCGCCCCGCATGGAACTTGAGCAGAGGCCGGACTTCCGACGCAAAATACAAGAATTCGTCCGTCTCGAGCACATACAAAGGACAAATTCCGACGTGGTCGCGTGCAAGGAGCAGCGTCTGGTCTGATTGTGAAAAGAATGCAAATGCGAACTGCCCGTAAATCCTCTGCAGCGCATCGGTTCCCCATTTCTGTAGGGCCCGGAACAAAACCTCGGTATCGCACTGAGTCTTGAATGAATAGGACTCTCCTAGCTCGGAGCGAAGTTCCCGGTAATTGAAAATCCTTCCGTTAAAGACGAGGACATCGAGCCCATCTGTGAATGGCTGGTTAGCCTCATCCGAGAGATCCAGGATTTTGAGACGGCGATTGCCAAGGACCAGTCGATCGGAATTCCAAACTCCCTCGGCGTCCGGACCGCGATGGACCATTCGGCCAAGCATGTACCGAACATCCTCGGGTGCCGCAGGCCGCCCTGATTTGGACCAAATTCCCGCAATGCCGCACACGCTAGCGATCTGCTTTATTCTGGGATTTTGATTCTGCGACTCTCAGGCGATAAAGAACTTCCTCGAGTAACTTGCGATTTGCAGCTATGTGGGAACAAATAATTCCGACTAGGTAGGAAACGAAGGCGGTGGTCAGGAGAGTCGACGCAATAATGATCGAAGGCCAAAATACATTTCCCGGCGTCTGGTAGAAGATCATCCGGACAAAATAACGGGCGAAAACCGCAATCGCAGCCAGAAGCATGATCACACTCAAGGTCGAGAACACCTGCCCGGACCGGTACAGCAGGAAGATTTTGACGATGGTTCTTGATGATTGCCAAATGTATTGGGGAATATTTCGGAATAGTCGCGAATCTCTCGTTTTTGGATTGACTCTGATATCGACCGACTGAATTTTCAGATTGTTCAGGCCAGCCTGGATCAATGTTTCCATGCAGTAAGAAAAATCGGAAAACACGTGGATGTGCATCAGCGCATCTTTGCTGTAGGCCCGGAATCCGCTAGCCGCATCGGGAACGGAGGTCTTGGAGACTTTGCGTAGCGTCCAACTGCCGATGTTCTGCAGCCGCTTTTTCAAAAAACTGAACTCTGGATGATCATCAATCGGACGAGCACCAATGACCATATCGGCCTGCCCGGAAAGTATTGGCTGTATCAGCTTGGGGATATCCGCACCACAATATTGATTGTCGCCGTCGGTGTTGACTAGGATATCTGCGCCCTGCGCGACTGCGTTGGCCACGCCCGCCCGAAAGGCGGCGGCCAGCCCCTTGTTCTGCTTGAAACTGATGATGTGATCGATACCGAGTGCACGCGCTACTTCCAATGTCTTGTCGGTAGATCCATCATCGATAATCTGAGTTTCAATGCAGTCAATACCTTCAATGAACTTTGGAAGATCAATGTAGGTTTGTGCCAGCGTCAATTCTTCATTGAAGCACGGAATTTGAATAATTAGTTTCATGTTGCTTCGCCAAAATAATTGCCTTAGGCAAACAAATTGCGCCCGAATCCAAGTGCTTCAACTGCCGCCAGCGCCTTGCAGTTATTATAGCGATTTGAGTTGCGGAACCGACTCCAAGTGTCAGGTTCTACCGCCGTTCTCCTGATCCCCGATGAAACCTGACCTCGATCTGCTTCTGCGCCTGCTCGTTGACTCTCTACCCCGAGTCTTGGCGCTATTGGACAAGAATCCATACTCGAAAACCTATGGATCTTTCGACCGAAAATATTGGCACTACAAGATCATCGATTTTTCTTCGGGCATGCAACAGGAGCTCGTGCTGCCCCTAGCGTATGTATGGGCGAGACCGTTCGAGGGCAATCCATATTATCAATGCGATCGTCTTAAGGACTACATTCAGGGAATTTTTCGATTTCACTTGCGACTGTGTCATCCCGACGGCAGCGTTGATGACTACTTTCCCCATGAGCGTGCACTCGGCGCTACCGCCTATGCGCTTGCTGCCGCTACCGAAGCGGCGCTCCTCACCAATCTCCACACCGCGTCCGACGTGGCTGCGTTTGAGCGAAGCGGGGATTTTATTGCCTCGTATCGTGAGTCTGGCAAGCTGTCGAACCACTTGGCTATAGGCATTGCCGCACTTCAGAACCTCTATCGACTGACCCAAAAAGACATCTGGAAGCAACACGCCAATCGTCTCGCCGAATTGCTTCTTGCGGAGCAACATGCAGAAGGCTGGTTCCCCGAATATGAAGGTTGCGACCTGGGATATCAGACTGTAACCATCGAGTTCCTCGCGCGAGCAATAAGCAGTGGCTTTGACCACCCGCAACTTGCAACCGCGCTCGATGCAGCCGTGAATTTCGTCAGAGAATTCGTCCATCCTGACGGTTCGCTTGGCGGCGAATATGGCAGCCGCAACACATACAATTTCTACCCTGGCGGCTTCGCGCTTCTTTCGCCCCGATCTTCCGCCGCGCGCGAAGTACTTTATTCCTTCTTCAAGGGATTCAAAACTGGGGCTGCCAACCACCTTGTCGACGATGGCGTATTTCAGCACTTGTTGTCTTCATATGTCACCACGCTGTTGTGCCCAGAGTCTCGTGTTGAGCGTTGGACGGGCGCTGAGGCGCTACCTCCCGCAGTGCGCTTATTCCAGGGAGCACAATTGTTCACGATCCACACGGGTGCTCTTGCTGCTTTTGGTGCCTTAAGCAAGGGTGGCGTAATCAAGATTTTCGATGGTGACCGCTTGATATCGTCGGACACGGGATATATGGCGCGGCTGACGGATGGGGAAGTGCTTTGCCAGAACAAGGCGGGGAATGCGGCTGGCGTTTTGCTCGGAAATCAGCTTCGTGTCCAAGGTCATTTGAAGGCCTTCAGGAACAAGACTCTTTCCCGGGTTGCGATGATTGGTTTGCGCGGATTATCGCTGTTGTTCGGGCGGTTCAGCTTATATAGTCAGGCTATCCGCCGACTGATGCAAAAGGTGCTGATCTACGACGATGAGAAAGCATCCGTGATGTTTTCCCGGACTCTGACGGTGGGGAATGGAGTGATCCACGTGAAAGACATAGTGACCAACCAGGCACCTTGCCCGATCGAGTCCTTGTATCGGACAACGGACGCGGTGAACATGCACGTCGTTACGAGCAACTCATTCCAATTAGCAAATCTGCTCAGCTGGGAGTCAATTCCTGTTGAGCGTAATACGCAAACCTACACGATGGAACGAGTCTTTTCTGAGGCTAGTAAAGACTAGCCAAGTGGATTCCAGGAAGGCAGGAGTGGCCCATTCATGTGCCTCGGGCTGGAGCAATGACTAGCGTTGATGTGCAATTTCGATTGAAGGACTGAGGCCGTGACAGAATCTGTTTCCCGCATCTGCCAGGCATTGATCAAAGGAATGCAGGGACTACTGGCAAGACCATCGCTTGCAGTAGCACTGCTCGTTACGGCTGTCTTTTCGGTACGCTGGCTAAACTGCCTGCCTTTTTCCGGGTTCTCGCCCGCACTTGAAAACGTCGATACGCTGGGGTTTATCGGGCGCTATCTGATTTTTGCCCAGGAACCATTTCAGTTTCCATTGGGATTGATTCATGGGCTCTCCTTTCCCTTTGAATCAGCCCACATATCAAGGGGTGCGATTCCCCTGTTCGCTCTGATGTTCAAGGCTGCAGGCCGCCTTTATTCTCCACTCCTTGAGTTCAACTACTTGGTTCTGGCTGAACTCTTGGCCGTTTTTTTCACGGCATTCTTCACCTGCCGCCTGCTTGAACTGTTGCGCGTTCGTGTTTTTTGGGCCCAACTGCTTGGTGCATGCTTCGTTGCGCTCTCGCCAGCCCTACTTTTCCGGAGTTCAAGTTATTACGGCGAAACGTTTGTTGTTTTGAATTTTCCATCGCTATTGTTGGCAGCCTATTTGTTCATCCGCTTGTTTTCATTTCCCGAGAAATGGAAATATCGTTTGGCGTTCGTTTTTGTGTTCCCCGTAATGGCTTTGATTGATCTCTACTTGCTTTTTGCTGCTGCAGTCTTGGTGGGGGTCGCGTTACTCGCCACCAGCGCTTATTCATTGACCGAGCAGGGACGTGATGCAGGTTCGCGGGTCCGAGTGATATTCCTCACTCTAGCAACAGGCGGTGTTTTGTCGCTGGCCATCCTTTGGATTTTGGGCAATCAGAGCAATTTTGAGGTGCCCACGCGAAGCGCGATTTTCGCGGGGCGCGATGATGCGGAATGGGGCTATGGTGGCGGCTTCGGCGGCGGATTTCACGTTGCTGATGTGCTTTCTGTGCTTGCCGCCAATCCGACGCTTATCCCAGAAGCCCATCTCCATCCCCCAAAATCGCTAATCGAGCGTTTGGATATTCCAATTCTCAACAAGCGACTTCAACCAGGGCAATACGAAGGATTCGCCTTCATAGGGACGATTCCCATCCTCTTGCTTGCGCTTGCGACAGGAGCATGGCTGTGGAGAAACGGAAGAGAATTCGGAAAGCCGCGACTCAAGCGGTTACCTTTGGCGGACCGTCTCCACGTGGGGCTTGGTGACCCAGTGAATCTCTCCTTGGCCGCAATCGCATTGGGTTGCTTTGGCCTGTACGTACTGAGTTGGGGATATATCCTTCACGTTTTTGGATATCGATTCAACAACATCTTGACACCCAGCACGATCCTGGCTTTTGTTTATCCTAACTTTATGTACGCCCGTTCATTGGGGAGAATGGCCATTGCCTTTTCCATGCTCGCATCGGTCCTCGCGCTATTGGTGTTCTTCCGTTACGTGGCGGCATCATGGTTGGCGGGGCAAGCGCGATCGCGCCTTCTTCCCGCGTTGGTGGCGGCATTGATCGGCGCACATCTGGTGGACGTGGCTGATTATCTGAAGCCGCCTGAGCGCGTTGTCCAGGGAAACGAAATTGCAGGCGCTTTCAATAGTGACGATATCCTGACGCTGAAACGAACTACTGAGTCAAAAGTTGCGGTCATGTTGGTACCGGAGCTACTGCACAGCGTTCCCTGGAATCGGATCGGATTCTCCATTGCATATCACACGCGCATTCCCATAAGCGGGGCCACGCTGGGATTTGGCGAGAGGCGATCTGAAATTCAGCAGTACGCGTCCGACATGCGCTCCATTTTGGACGGAGAGATAGGTCAAGTCGTATCGCGGTATGGACCTATCGTCATTGCGGCGCCTAGAGATTACGCGAGGCTGATCCTGGCCAAGTCTGACGTCGAACTCGCCATCGTCGAATTGAAGTCTCAGGATGTTGTTTTGTTGGTTCCACAAGGAAAACGGCCGTGAAAGATCAAGACCACACACTCCAGTGCTTAATCAATCGTGACTACCCCATTCTTGTAAGGCGCAATGTGGACGGATTTTCGGTCTATGTGCCTAGCCTTGGGATTGTTGTCTCCTCAGCGACTCTTGACGAGTGCCACTTGATGATCGAGGAAAAGAAGTCCGTACTTTTCAGGTCCGCGGTCGAGGGTGGATTCGGCGACGCCATGCTTACCACGCCCTCCCACCTGCCGGGGCGGCGAGCGATTACCAGAATGGTCTTTGTATTGTCAGTGCTTGCATTGTTACTTCTAACAATCTTGATCCCGGCCAGTTATGTTGTATCCAAAATTGAGCGCCTTGTCCCGGCTTTCGCCGAATCGGCGATGAATGTCGTTCAAAGGCGAATTAAGACGATGTCGGATGATGATCAGAGGAAGCTGTCTGGAATTGCAACGCATATGTGTCCGGTGATCGATGAAATGGTCGCGGCTCGATGCAGAAGTCTCCCGTCGCCGGGTGCTCAAAAGCCTGGAGGAAGATAGCCTTAGCGATCGAGTGCCTGTTTGCGAATCGCGTCAAACGGCGTTTGGATTAAGCGGGTCATTGCGTATGAAATCGCCATGGTTGCTGCAATCCAAGTCAACAGAAAAATTGGTCCTTTAATATTGATTCCAATGCGCGGCGCGAGTACCAGAACAACTTCGAACACAAACATGTGGAGAATGTAAAAAGGATAGGAAAGATCCCCAATCTGATTGTCATGGGGATTGTTCTTCGAGTGATTGAAGATATACGGAATTGAAATCGCCATGGCGAGGTAAAGCCCAAGGCGGATCACAAGTTCAAGCTGAGCGGGAATTAATTGGTAGATGCCTATCGTTGCGACAATAGGAATCATCAGGTATCGATCGTACTTCGTTAAGAATGATAACTGCATTTTCTTGTGAACGTGATAGCTAAGGCTTCCGCTCAGGAAAAAAACGAGTTCAGCGGGGAAGAAACGGTAAACGAACTGCTCTTCGTCGTGCCCAGAAATAAACAGGGCAATTCGGCAAGTGATCGAGATCCCCATCCAGAAAATAATCGGCTTGATGCGCTTGATGATAAACGGCGCGAGAAGGTAGAACGCGATCTCAAGACTTAGTGACCATGCTTGGGGAATCAGCAGGTAGCTATAAAACGGAACTCTGGCCATCTGTTCTTTTGTGGCCCACGTCAAATCTCCTTCGGCATCCGGTCCAAGAAAGAACAGCACGTCTTGGAATAGCATGGAAAGATTCGAGAACAGCAAGAACAGAGATGTTGACAGAGAAATCTGGTTGTTTTGATAGGCCAGAACAATGGCAAAGGAATTGTTGATGCTGGTTCCACGAAGGATGGTCGTCACTGCACCAAAAAGAACAATCAAGACAACTGTGGCGATATAGAGTGGGAACAGACGAAGGACGCGGTTTTTATAGAATAAGCGGCGATGATCGTCGTATTTTTCGGACAAGATCATCGCCATGTAAAAGCCGGAAATAATGAAGAATAACTTGACGGCGATAGCGCCAGGAATCGACAAGGATGTCGAGTAAATCGAGTGGGTTATCAAGACAGATACGGCAAGTACAATGCGGATGAGTCCTAGACCCATGAGCCAGGCTCCTTGAATTGAAATGCTGGCTTCGGCATGAGATGTGAATGCCAGCCGGCTATCACCAAAAGCGCGACCCCAGAAATTACCGTACCAAGGGACATAATGATGAAGTCGGTGATGAGAGAACGATAAGTTTCAGACGTCTGGCTTTGACCATTTTGATTCCGAACGCTGGACCAGATTCGGATCGTTCTTTCGGATCGTTCTAATTGAGGTTTGTCGGATGCGCGAAATCAAGTGAGCAGTTGGAAGATTCAATCATTTCGATATGTACTGGTCGGCGTAATTTCGAACCTCGTCCTTTACATCGCATATCTCGGCTTGACGGCCTTGAGCATGGCTCCAAAGTCAGCTATGTTACTACTTTATGTTGTTGGCGTTGTTCAATCATTCGTGTTTAACAAGCGATGGACATTCGGGTACGCGGGATCGATACGTAAAGTACTTCCGCGATACGCTGCTGCATATGGGGGTTCGTATCTGCTAAACCTCGCGTTGTTGGCAATATTAGTCGATTATTTCCGCTGGCCGCATCAGATTGTGCAGGCCGGAGCAATGGGGCTAAACGCTTTGATCCTGTTTCTTCTGCAGCGCCATTGGGTGTTCCCGAAGAATTCAGACACCACGGTGGCGCGGGCCAGAAGTGCGGGTAAGTGAATCGAGGCGCTTGGGATTGCGCCTTTGCCGGCAGTGGAAAAGACTGGCCTAGAGCTTTTCCTGAAGCGCGCCGGAAAGTGTGAATTTCTCGTTGCTTAACTTCAATGGCCGGGGTGATGGATATGGCTTGAAGAAGCGGGCGATGGTCCTGAGCAGGAAATCCCAGTTGGCCCAACTCTTCAAGTATCGCAAAAGCATCAGGTTGCGCTTCATGTCGCCATAAACTACTCGATAGGCATTGCGGTAGGTTTTCTCGAGAAGCTCTTTGGATATTCCAAAAGGAACGAAGGTGATCTTGGACAGCGTTGTCTTTTCTGATTCATACGTCCAATTTCCGTTATCCGCGGCAATATCGAACATGCGAGTCCCTGCAAATGGCGTCATGAGTGAGAAAGTGACAAACGGAAGTCTGACACGGCGTGCCAGATCCATTGTCTGTTGAAGCGTCTCGGGAGTTTCGCCAGGATGACCCAAAATGAAACTGGCGCGTCCCATCAGACCTAGGTCATGGCACCAGTCGGCAGCTTGGACAATCTGTTCAACCTTTATTTTCTTTTGTATGCGGGCCAGAATTTCCTGGCTTCCGGATTCTGCGCCGATCATGATGGACCAGCAGCCCGAGCGTTGCATCGCCGCCAGCATTTCTCGGGAGGCATGCGCCACCTCGAAATTGCAGGACCAAACCAATTCCGGATACTTTCTCTCTATAAGGTCACAAATCTCGAAGACTCTGGACTTTTTCCAGTTGAATGTGTCGTCGACGAAATAGACTTCTCGAACGCCCCGCTCATAGACCAGATAATCCAATTGGCGTTCTATCCACGCAATGCTGTGAGCCCGAAGCTTTCCGCCTTGGATCGTCGTCAAATAGTTAGGTGACGAGCAAAATACGCATTTGAACGGGCAGCCGCGAACTGTTTGAACCATTGCAAAAGGTGTCTTGCGGTAGGCAAAGGCCTTCTGACGATAGTTATCAAGAGTTCCCAATTCAGCGAACGGGGTGGGCACATCGTCTACGTTGATTAGCTGATGAACCGGGTTTTCAACGATATCGCCGTCGCGACGCCAGACCAATGCGGTAACTTCGGAGAGGTCAGTTTTTCCGGCAGACAGCGCGACAGTCAATTGCCTCATGCAAATTTCGCCTTCGCCTAAGCAGGAGAAATCGAAATCAGAATTTTTTTTCAGTACGTCTCCGCGCTCACCGATCGCATGAGGGCCACCCAATATGTACTTGGTGGACGCAGGTAAGGCAAATTTAAGCGCCCGCACCAGTTCTTGAGCTTCGGAATAGCCAAGCGTGGTTGCGTAAAGGCCAACGATGTCGGGCGCGATTTTCGCTGCCGCTGCCGTAACTTCTGTGACACTTGATCCCGCTCTATTAGCATCCATCAGTGTGACGTCTAAGCCATACTTCCTTAGATAGGACGCAACACAAGCCATCCCATAGGGAGGAAGTACTGCTCCAAATTTTGCGTACTTCCCATAAAATTTCTCAAGGGGAATGTAGGGGCAGATGAAAAGCACTTTCATTGGCGATGCCGGCCTCTCATTTTCCGAGCGGCCTACTGCGTCGGCGTCATCCAGAGGATTGGAATCCTGTTTCTTTTGAGACGGCGAAATATGGAGCATCACCGGGATATTCATAATTTGCGCCCTACCAGTATGTGACAGTGACCTTTCAGCCCCATGGCTAGGCTCATGAACTCCTCTGCCCGGAACAGCATCATAAGCAAAGGAAATATCAATTTCAGTACTCGATACTTGAAGGTTCTTGTGACGGCTAGGACATCTGATTGACTGTGGTACGCCTTCTTGCTCTTCATGTATGCACGTTTGGTGATCTGCATGAAAAGCTCAGCAAACAAGAAAATGGTGAACTGGGAATAGGTGATCTCAAAGCCTGAATTCTTCAGTAGCTCCTTAAGCTCACTCTCCGTAAATCCGTCTCGCTCGTGCTTCTCTGAACCGTGGGTATGTGCGAGTTGCTTGCCCTCTGAATGAATCAGTAAGCCTTCCAGTGCCGGAGTGCTCAGAACTAGTAAACCATTGGTTTTCAGCGCGTCAGCAGATTTTGCGATCAACATCGATGGATCCTGAATATGTTCCAGGATCTCGCCGATAAAGACCACGTCATAGTCAGAAAGGCCCAGTGCATCCTTCTCGACATCCCTTTGCAGTACGTCGATCTTGTAAGTTCTGGACAAGTAGTCAAGCGCATCCTTGTCAACATCGACCGCAGTTACGTTTGCTCCGCGTTTCGCAAAACCAACACTGAAAAATCCAAGGCCTGCTCCCAAATCACAAACCTTCTTGCCACTCAGAGACTTCATGAAGGGCAAATTTCGAATTACATTCCATCGTATGGCGGTATTGACGTTCACCGACATGGGGTGCTGATCCATGCGTCTCCCTGGAAACAATTGAATTTTATAAAACTCTAAAGCAAAGCGCGCACCAACTGCCGCTGCCATTCGAGTAGCGTCGAAAGGTGGAATATGAGCAGGAGCGATCAAGAAGTCAATCGTCAGCGAGGAACAGACATCCGAAACGTGTAAACCTGTGCAGCCGGCCTGTTTCTGGCCCACAGTTACAATCCCTTGGAACGGAGCAACGGTATCAATCCCTACAAAATTAGTCAACTACTTCGGGCTGTGTTCTTCGGCGAGCTTGGCGGATTAAAATGACATCCCTTGCATTCATCGAGAGCAGTCCAGGCCGAGAATGCAGCAGCTTGTTTTAGGCCGGAACTTGTGCGAAGGCCCGCAGGGCACTACTGGAACCGAACCAAAACATGCGAGTCGCGTTTGATCCACAGGTTTTCTTGCTTCAAGAGTACGGGGGGATATCGCGATATGTCGTTAGCCTAGCCCGACAGTTGGCTGGAAATTCTGGCATTTACCCGAGAATCTTTGCTCCCCTTCATTACAATCGGCACTTGATTGACCTGCCGGACGGTTTGACTTTGGGGTTGCGCGTACCCCGCGTGCGCAGGACGGCAAGATTCGTATGTACAGCAAGTGAGTTTCTTGCGAAGCGCGCGATGCAGCATTTTCGGCCAGATATCGTTCATGAAACCTATTATTCGAAGCGAACGCTGGCTCCTTCAAACTCACGCCGTATCATCACCGTCTATGACATGATTTCAGAGCGATTTCCTGCCGAGTTCCCCGGCGGTCAGTTCACCGAAACCAAGAAGCTTGCAGTTTTAGGTGTCGATCATGTTTTGTGCATTTCGGAGAATACGCGGCGCGACCTGATTGAAGTGTTCGGAATTGCTCCTGAGCGAACTTCGGTGGTGTATCTTGGTTACGATGATTTGACGCCGTCGGGCGATGGCGATGGTGGTACGTTGGGTCTGGACGCGTCTCGTCCCTACCTGCTTTACGTGGGGAGCCGGGGTGGCTACAAGAATTTTGGTGCGTTGGTCAGGGCGTTCGCCAGCTCGGCTTATTTGCGGGATGATTTTTCGATCCTGTGCTTCGGCGGCGGTGCCCTGGTTCCGGAAGAACTGACCCTTGTTCGGCAGTTGGGATTGTCGGATATTCATGTCCGTCAAGTTAGTGGCAATGACGCGCTGCTGGGGTCGATGTACCGGGGTGCAGCAGCATTCGTTTACCCTTCTCTATACGAAGGATTCGGCATTCCTCCCCTGGAAGCAATGTCCTTGGGTTGTCCGGTCGTTTGCAGCAACACCACCTCGATTCCGGAGGTCGTCGGCGATGCGGGAGAATACTTCGACCCGGCCGAACCCGAGTCGCTTCGAGATGCCATCGAGCGCGTGCTGCAATCCAACGACCGGCGCCGCGAGCTTGTGACGAAAGGACATGCGCGACGGGCATTGTTCAGCTGGGAACGCTGTGCCAGAGAAACCCTTGACGTGTATCGGAGCATCCTGTGAAGCGTGCATTGATCTGTGGTGTATCGGGACAGGACGGGTCTTACCTTGCCACACTTCTGTTGACCAAGGGCTACCAGGTATGGGGTACCGCACGCGATGCGCAGGTGGCCAGTTTTCAAAATCTGAAAACCCTGGGGGTCCGCGACAGCGTAATACCGCTGTCGATGGTTCAAACGGATTTCCGAAGTGTCCTGAATAGCCTGATCCGCAGCGATCCGGAGGAGATCTATTTTCTTTCCGGTCAAAGCTCGGTCGGACTTTCGTTCGAGCAGCCTGCGGAAACGATGGAAAGCGTTTCGCTTGGGGTGTTGAACCTGCTGGAGGCGATACGGTTCATCGGCAAGCCAATCAGGGTCTATCACGCGAGTTCAAGTGAGTCCTTCGGGGATGTCGGCAACCAGCGCGCGAACGAGGAAACTCCTTTCCGGCCGCGCAGCCCCTATGGGGTGGCGAAGGCTTCGGCTCACTGGCTGGTTGCCAATTATCGCGAAGCCTACGGTCTGTTTGCCTGCAATGGAATTTTGTTCAATCACGAATCGCCTTTGCGCCCAGCCCGTTTTGTCACCAAGAAAATTGTTTCCACGGCCTGCCGGATTGCAAATGGCGCGCAGGAGAAACTGACACTTGGGCGCCTGGACATCGTTCGCGACTGGGGCTGGGCTCCTGAATATGTGGAGGTAATGTGGCGGATGCTGCAGGCCGACGCGCCCGACGACTATGTGATTGCCACCGGACACTCGAATACCCTAGCCGACTTTGTGTCACTCGCCTTTGAAAATGTCGGGCTTGACTGGAGTGAGCATGTGCACAGTGAAGCGTCACTTTTCCGTCCTCTGGACATCACCCATAGCGCGGGCGACCCCGGCAAGGCACATCGGTTGCTGGGATGGACCGCATCCACCAGACTTCCGGAGCTGGTTGCCCGGTTGGTATCGGCCGAACGTGGACAAGCGACGATCTGAATTTCAAGCATGACGATGGATTCTGCCCGTATTTCTCCCATGCTGTCGATCATCACGGTCACGAAAAATTGCGCCCTAACCATCGAGCGGGCACTGCAATCTGTAAGGGACATCAAGGCAGCGGACATCGAGTACATAGTCATCGACGGCGAATCGACCGACGGCACGTTGGAAATCCTGCGCGAAGCTGGAGACCTTGTCGATATCCTCGTCTCGGAATCGGATACCGGTGTCTATAACGCGATGAACAAGGGCGCGGCGCGGGCTACCGGTCGATATGTCCTCTTCCTCAATGGAGATGATCGGCTGCACGCCGATGGGTTCGGCCATGCGATGGAAATTCTCAGGACCGAGCGGCCAAAAATCCTTTGCTGTCGCAGCGACGTGTGCTGGCCGAACGATACCGAAATTGAAATTCTTGTCCCACGCCCCTTCCTGCTTCCATTCTTCAATACGATTCCGCACCTGTCGACTTTCATCTCCACGGAAATCCAGAAATCATTCGGCTACCGGGAAGACCTCAGGATTGCTTCGGATTACGATCTGTTCCTGCGCTTGTTTCTACGCGGCTACCGCTTCAGGACTGCCGATCCGATCACCGCGATTCACTACCGCGGGGGGGTATCGGGAGATATCACGCGGTCTGACGCAGAGATCGAGAGGGTGAAGCGCGATAATCTGGGAGTTTTGTATTTCGTCGTCAGGTTGCTGATGCAGCTCAATCGACTCAGAAAAAGAAGTTTTCCAGCCGGTTCGCGATGAGGCGACCGGGACAAACCCGCCATTAAACTGTCGTCGTGGCGCATTGACTCCGGGCTGCCGGAACCTGCCAGGTGCGCCCGAACGAAACCAAGGCCTTGCACATGCTCTATAAGCGGATTTTGAACAAATTATGCCGGCACCTCGCTGAAACTACGGTTCAGCGCAGAAGCCCCGCCGATCTTGAGCGGTTGAGCCGCGGTTCGCTGCTTTTCAGCTACGGCAACGTCTATAGTCAGGTTGGCCAGGACGGCATCATTCACGAAATACTGCGGCGGATAGCGCCGCATTTGCCACAGCGCAAGGCCTTCGTCGAATTCGGGGCATGGGACGGGGTTTACCTGTCGAATTGCCGCTGGCTGGTCGAGCAAGGCTGGCATGGCGTGTTTATCGAGGGAGACGCAAAGAAGTTCGTGAACCTGGAATCGAACTATCGCGGGCTCAGCGAACGGATCAAATGCGTCAATACCTATGTCGGTGCGCCGAACCGCGGCATTGGCAAGAAAAACGTGGCCGCCATCGTCGAAGAATGCGGGGCCGATGTCCGCGATATATGTTTCGTGGTGATCGATGTGGACGGACTCGATCTGGAAATCTTTCAGGACCTCGGCCTGAAGCCAGCCGTGATCATGATGGAAGGAGGCCACAGCTTTTCGCCCAGGGTGACCAGCCCGATTGCCGTGCCCGAGGCGGCGCAGAACATCCACCAGCCGCTGGCCTATATCCTCAAGGTCGCGAAGCAGCATGGCTATACACCCGTTTGCTTCCATCAGGACCTGTATCTGGTCCGGTCGGACCTGAGCGAGGCATTCAGCGATTGTCCGCAAACGGCCGAGCAACTGTATGCCGACACATATTATTTCCTGACGCCCGAACAGCGGACGCACATACATCAATACCGCGCCAATTCCCCGATCATCAGGCGCCACGAAACGGCAATGCTGGGCGGGTTCTCTCCCAATCCGCTGACCAGTCCGGTTCCCGAATCGCGGGGAGGCTGAACGCGTAATGAAGGTCATTTTGACTGGAGCCAGCGGCAATCTTGGCAGGCATATTCAGGCGCATTCCACGTTCGACTGTCTGCCGGTTTCACGGCGCGATTGGAACCAGTTGGGGCAGGTCGCACCGGGCGAATACCAGGCGGTGATCCATTGCGCGTACGACCTCAAGAACGACCTGAACGAGCTGCCGGACCTGGTGCTTGACTCGAACATCATTTCAACCGGCAGGGCTCTGCGGCTTTGCAGGGAAAAGCGGATTCCCCGGCTGATCTTCATCAGCAGTTGCTCGGTTTATGGAGATTCGAGCAATTCTGCGGAAGACAAGCCGTGCACCCCGGTGAGCATGAACGGCTACACCAAGCTGTTCAATGAAGAACTCATCAAGTCGTTCTGTGGCGCCAACGCAATCGACTATCTGATCCTGCGTGTCTTCAATTCCTACGGAGGGGACGACAAGTTCTCGGTGGTCCAGAAACTGATTTCGTGCGCGAGAAACAAGCGGCCGTTCACGCTGCTGAACGAGGGGATTGCCGAGCGGGACTTCATCCATGTCGATGATGTGGCGAAGGTGGTTTGCGCAGTCGCAGGAATGCCGCTAAAGAATGAAATCATCAATGTCGGGTCGGGACGGTCGGTGCGCATCATCGATCTGCTCCGGGCGGTCGAGGAAAAGTTCGGAAAGATCTCCGTGGTCGCGGCACAACGACCGGGTGAGGCGATTTATTCCCGTGCGAATATCAACAAGCTCAGGACGCTCGTCGGTCTGCAAGCCGTCGATATATTCGACTTCATCCGCGAGCTTGCATAACCAGCTGTTCGATGCGGTTCGCAACTTCTTTCCAGGTGAATCTGTCCAGCCAGGCCTGACGTCCGCTTGCGGACAATTTTTTGCGCTTTTCTGCGTCCAGGGAAAGCTCGCGCATTTCCCGGCAAAAAACCACGGGGTCAACCGAGGAGAAGCCCTCACTGGATTGCCGGCCGGGGCACAAAACACCGCCATCGCTCCATTTGATGATTTCATCGACATTGCCGACCGGTATGGACAGAAAAGGTAGGCCAGCCGCCAGGCACTCGAAAATCACGAGCGGGGAATATTCGACATGGGATGCGAACAGAAAAAGATCCGCATCGAAAAACAGGGGAATCAACTCTTCCCGCTTCAGGTTGGAAAAAACTATCTTCTTGGCCGGGTTACGGTTTTTGCGAGCCAGTCTCATGATGTTGAACGGGGAACGCCCGAGGATTCTCCGGCCTACTTCCTTCAGGCTCGGCCCCGGAAGCACGATCAGATCACGCAGGCTTAGCTGGTTGCCGGCTTCATAGTTTCCGTTGAGGACCAGGGTGGAGGCGAAAGGCACATCGAGCATCAGATAGGATTGCAGAATCTCCTTGTGCCCCTTGTTAAAGGCCGGCGCTCCCACCGACAGGTAGATGAAATCATTCCTGTCTATACCCAACTGCTCCCGGGTCCGGCCCTTGTCGATATTCAGAAACTCAAGTTCGCTGGCGCCCGCGGGGATGATGTTGATGTTGGGCAGCATTCTGTCCCGGGCGAAGTTCACGTCCCGGTAATCCGTCGAGTTGTATATCAGCGCGTCGAACTTGCGCAGATGAACTTCCATATCTTTGTAGTATTCCCTGTATTTCCTCTGGTAGAACCCGGAGTACCCGCATGGGATGTGAAACTTCCTGTAGCGGATTCTGTCCAGAACGGCCAGCATGGCATCGAAGGTCCATTGCTGGGCAGCCATGACGACGAGGAAGTCGAATTGACCGTAAATCAGGAATTCGCGATATCTATCAATTTCTCCCGTCATGCCCGATGCGGAATTCCCGCCGACCCTGAAGGAGTGAATCTGCATTCCATCAACAGAATCCTGCTTTCTGTCGCCACGCCAGCTCGTCGCGACGGAAACCTTGTGCCCCTTCATAACTAACCGCAGCCCGATTTCGTGCATCATTTTCTGCACGCCACCAACGCTGGGGTGAAAATGCTCGCAGCACAATAGAATGTTCATAGTGGCGTTCCGAAACCCCGGTTGAGGGCAAATGGGTTCGTCGTATGCAAATGACACACTGGATCTGACCTTTCTTCATGATCATTTCCCATATTATCGGTGGTCTGGGTAACCAGATGTTTCAATATGCGCTGGGACGATCGCGCTCACTGGCGCTGGACGCCCCGCTCAAGCTGCATGTCTCGGATTTCGCCGGCTACGGCCTGCATCACGGATTCGAGCTGGGCCGGATCTTTGGCGGTAATTTCGCGCCCGCCACAGATGCCGATGTGAGCGCCGTACTTGGCTGGCGCCGGTCATGGATATGCCGCAGGATTCTGATCAACAGGCGCGCCGCCATCTTGCGCGGTCGCCGATTGGTGGTCGAGCCGCGCTTTGGTTACTGGCCCGGCATTCTGGAAACCACAGACAATTGTTTTCTGGTCGGCAACTGGCAGTCCGAGAGATATTATCTGGATATCGAAGAAACGATTCGCGCCGATTTCACTTTCTCGCGACCGCCGACCGGCCGCAATCGGGATTGGATTGCCCGCATCGATGATTGCCAGGCCGTCAGCCTGCATGTGCGTCGCGGCGACTACGCCACCAGTGCGAAGACCTTGGCGGTTCTTGGGCTGTTGCCGCGCGATTACTATCGTTCGGCGGTCGATTTTGTCGCGGGCCGGATTGGATCTCCGGAGTTTTTCGTCTTTTCCGACGATATCCCGTGGGCACGAGAGCACCTGGACATCCCTTATCCGTGTCATTTCGTCGATGACAACAAGGGGCCGGAGAGCCATAACGACATGCGCCTGATGAGTCTTTGCCGCCACCATATCATCGCCAACAGTTCCTTCAGTTGGTGGGGCGCATGGCTGAATCCTCGTGCCGACAAGATCGTGGTTGCCCCCCGGCGGTGGTTTGCCAACGATTGGGACAGCAAGGATTTGATTCCGGGGGGATGGGTCACCCTGTAAAATGCGGCCTCGGTTGAGCCCGCCGCGAATGGGCGGCAGCAAGTCGGTGAGCTTCATTCGGGGGTGAGGGTGTCAAAAGGCGCTTGTCTGGTGATCGGCGGGGGTGGGTTTATCGGGAGCCACCTGGTTCCGCGCCTCCTCGCAGGCGCGAGAAAGGTCACCGTACTGGGACGCCGCGCCGCGCCGCAGCATGCCCTGCCTGTCGGATCAACTTATGTCACGGGAGACTTCGGGAACGCTGACTTGATCCGCAGCCTGCTGGAAAGCCATGACGAAGTGATCCATCTGGCGTATGCGACGGTTCCCAACACGTCTTTCGACAATCCACTCGGCGATCTGCTGGAAAACCTGCCTGCGACGGTCCAGTTGTTTACCGAAGCAGCTGCAAGGGGATGCAGGCTGGTGCTGCTGTCCTCGGGCGGCACCGTGTATGGCGAAGGTCTGACTCTGCCGATCGCCGAGGATCATCCCACCCTTCCCATATCTCCTTACGGAGTAACCAAACTTACCCTCGAGAAGTATGCCTACCTGTATTCGGTCACGCACGGCTTGAACGTGGTCTGCGTTCGCCCCTCGAATGCGTTCGGGGAAGGGCAAGCGCCTTTTTCCGGGCAGGGTTTCGTGGCGACCGCCATTGCTTCGGCGTTGCGCGGACAGACCGTGAGGATCTTCGGGGCCCAGGGCTCGGTGCGCGACTACATTTATGCCGCGGACCTCGCCGCAGGAATAATCAGCGCGCTGGAGCAAGGTGTCGCGGGGCAGACCTACAATCTCGGATCAGGGGTGGGACGGAACAATCTGCAGGTGGTGGAGGCGATCCGGCCGCTGCTGAGGGATATCGGATGCGAGGTTCATACGGTTCACGAGCCGGCGCGGGTGTTCGATGTTCATGAAAACGTTCTCGACAGCAGCCGCTTGCGAATTCAAACGGGATGGACGCAGAAAATGGGTTTCGAGGAAGGCTTGCTGCGCACGCGCGACTGGCTGAGGAACTGCATTGCATAAATCTGCCGGGGATTTCCCGCACACAACGGGCGAAAAGCCGCTGATAACAATTGCGATGCCGATCTACAACGCAGGTCGATATCTCCGGCCGGCGGTCGTTTCCATACTGCAGCAGACAATCGCGGACTGGGAATTGATCATCATCGACGATGGCTCTTCGGATGGCGCGGCCGAAGGCATTGGCGATCTGCGGGATTCACGCATCCGGGTGTTGCGGGATGGTCTGAACAAAGGCCTGGCGGCGAGGCTCAATGAGGCCATCGATCTGGCCCGCGGCAGATTTTTTGCGCGTATGGATCAGGACGACATTTCCTATCCCGAGCGATTGGCCGCCCAGCTGGCAATGCTGGAACGGAATCCCGAAATCGATCTATGTGTGGTTCGCTGTATGGCGATCGATGCCGATGATGAGCCGGTTGGCGCCATGCCCTATGCCCTGACCCATGAGGCATTGTGCGCAAAGCCGTGGCGCGGGTTCTATCTGCCTCATCCGACCTGGTTCGGCAGGATCGAATGGTTCCGGCGCCATCGCTACGCTTCGCCGGGACCCTATTTCTGCGAAGACCAGGAACTGTTGCTGCGCAGCTACCGCGTCAGCCGCTTTGCATGCACCCCGGGAATCCTGTTTGCCTATCGCGTGCGCAATCGGATCAATTGGGGAAAGTCGCTCAAGACCCGAAAAACCCTTTTGGGGCTTCAGCTGCGTCATTTTGATTTCAGGTGCGGGCTCTGTGCGGCGGCCGCCTTTGCCGGCCGAATTGCCATGGATGCACTCAATGCCTTAGCCCAGAACCTTGGGAGCCGGGGGTTCCATCGGCATAGCGCAGTGGCGATCGAGACGGATGAGATGTTGCGCTGGCGCGAAATTTCGAGTCAATTGGCCTTGGCGGGAAAACGGTTTGAATAGGATCTGTGTGGTCCTGACCATTCCGTTCACCCTGAACGCCTTTGTGCGGCCGCATCTGGAGCGGCTGTCCAAAATCTACGACATCACGATCTGCGTGAACATGGACGATTCGGAGATTCTCCCGGTGGTTCCGTCGCAGGTTCGCCTCGTGCAGTTGGGTATCGTGCGCCAGATAGCGCTATGGTCGGACTTCAAGACTCTTTTGACGCTGACGCGCTTTTTCCACCGCGAGCAGTTCGACCTGGTGCTCAGCATGACGCCCAAGGGAGGCCTGCTGGCGATGATCGCCGCCTGGCTGGCCGGTGTCCACCACCGCGTGCATTGCTTCACCGGTCAGGTATGGGCCACGCGTCGAGGCTTCTCGCGCTGGCTGCTGAAGAGCATGGATCGCCTGATGGCGCTTTGTGCCACGCGCCTGCTGGCCGACAGCGGCTCCCAGCGGCAGTATCTGATCGACGAGGGCATCGTCGGTCCGCAGAAAATCGAGGTGCTGGCCAACGGATCGATGGCGGGGGTGGATGCAGGGCGTTTTCACCCGGACGCGAGTGCCAGAAGCCGGATTCGGGGGCAGTTGGCCATCGCCGAGCATGCCTGCTGCCTGCTGTTCGTCGGTCGATTGACGCGGGACAAAGGCATTGCCGACCTGATACAGGCGTTCGACAGGCTGAGCCCGAGCTTTCCGGATTTGCACCTGTTGCTGGTCGGCCCCGCCGAGGAAGGATTCGACGCGCTTTTCCGGGATAATCCGAAAGTTCATCGAGTCGGCTATACGCGAGCGGTGGAGGAGTACATGGCGGCCGCGGATGTGTTTTGCCTGCCGAGCTATCGCGAAGGTTTCGGTCTGGTTCTGATCGAGGCGGGAGCGGTGGGCTTGCCGGTCGTGGCGTCCAGGATCTACGGCATCACCGACGCCGTGCTTGATGGAGAAACGGGGTTTCTGCACCAGCCCGGCAATGTCGCCGAGCTTGTCGACAGGCTCGAAATCCTGATCCGCGACGCGTCGTTGCGACGGGCGCTTGGAGCGGCCGGTCAGCAGAGGGCGCGCGAGGAATTCAGCGCCGAGTTGGTGACGAAAGCCATGGAAGATTTTCTGCAACGCCTGTTCGGTGAGCGATCAAAGCATGTCAATTGACGAGCCATGAGCGGATTCTTCTGGACGCTGCCGATCGTATTTGCCCTGACCGTCGCCACCCTGCACCTGCTGCTTGGCCGTGGCTGGGCGGGATATCTGGCAATCGATACGCCCAATTCGCGATCGCTGCACAGCGCGCCAACGCCTCGCGTGGGTGGTGTGATCATGGTTCCGGCGGCACTGGCGAGTTCCTTGTCATATTCACAGATGCCGGGATTGCTGCCGGTGCTCGCCGCAGTGCTCTGCGCCGTCTCGTTCATCGACGACCGGTGGGGATTGTCGGTGGTTTTCCGGCTGGTTTTCCATGTAGCGGCGGCGCTTGCCTTGAGCCAGAGTCTGCTGCCTGCGTTGTCGCCCCTGGGATTCGGACTGGCTGTTGTGGTGCTGGTCTGGAGCATCAACTTGTTCAACTTCATGGACGGTACCGACGGGCTTGCCGGCGGCATGGCGCTGATAGGGTTTGCGGTGTTCGGCTGGACATTGCTCGATGCCATGCCGGACATGGCGCAACTGGCCTTGTGTCTGGCCGCGGCCGCGGCGGGATTCCTGGTGTTCAACTTCGCGCCGGCGCGGGTCTTCATGGGGGATGCCGGATCCGTTCCGCTCGGCTTCCTGGCCGGTGGCATCGGCCTTGGCGGATGGCTGCAGGACGCCTGGCCACTATGGTTTCCAGTGCTGGTGTTTTCGCCTTTCGTGGTTGACGCCACCGCAACGCTGATGCGGCGTATCTTGCGCCGGGAGAAGTTCTGGCAGGCGCATCGCGATCATTATTATCAGCGGCTGGTTCGCATGGGCTGGTCGCATCGCCGGCTGGCACTGGCCGAATACCTGCTGATGGCTGCCTGCGGAGTCTCGGCGCTGGCCTTGCTGCAGGCCGGTCCCATAATCCAGGTGGCGGGTTTGTTCTCGTGGACAGCCATCTACGCAAGCTTGATGTTGTCCATCGATAGTTCCTGGACGAAATGCGACGCAAGTCGCGGAGATGCCGCATGAAACGTAGCGCAATGATTTTCCTGCATGACCTGATGATGGTGGTGCTCGCCTGGCTCGGCGCTTACTGGCTGCGCTTCAATCTCGACATTCCGGCTGAATTCAATCAGGCCATGTGGTCCGCGCTGGCGGTGGTGATACCGGTCCAGGGGGTTATTTTCTATGCCTTTGGCCTGTATCGCGGCTTGTGGCGCTTTGCCAGCGTTTCCGACTTGAAGCGGATTTTGATCGCGTGTGGCGTGGCCGCCCTGGCGTCGCCTGCGGCCCTGGTGATGGCACAGCAGCTCAACATGGTGCCGCGCTCGGTGTTCATCCTCGATCCATTGCTGCTGGTGCTGCTGATGGGCGGCGTGCGCTTCACCTATCGGGCCTGGAAGGACGGGCATTTCTTCCTGCGCCGCACCGGGGTGGGTACGCCGGTCCTGATAGTTGGCGCTGGCGAGACGGCGATGCGCCTGATCAAGGAACTGGAAACCAGCCGGGTCTGGCGCGTCGTCGGTCTGGTCGATGCCGGCTCGGCGCTGACCGGTCGTCAGCTCGGCGATGTGCCTATCCTGGGCGGGATCGACGCGATTGCGGAGCATGCGCGGCGCGCCGAAGCGCACCACGTCATCATCGCCATGCCCTCGGCGTCGGCGGCGGAGCGGCGGCGGGCGACGGAACTGACGGCGTCGGCCGGGCTTACGGTGATGACCGTGCCCGCGCTCGAAGACCTGCTCACCGGCCGCGTTGCGATTTCGGAAATCCGCAAGGTCGAACTCGAAGACCTGCTCGGCCGCGACCGGATCGAGCTCGACGAAGCCGGCCTGCAGGGCCTGTTGGAGAACAAGACCGTGCTGGTGACCGGCGCCGGCGGCTCGATCGGCTCCGAGCTGTGCCGCCAGATCGCCCGCTTCCGTCCGCGGCAACTGGTGTTCCTGGAGCAGTCCGAATACGCGCTGTACAGCATCGAGCAGGAGTTTGCCGGGCGTTCCGTGACCTGCGTGGTGGGCGACGTGAAGGATGTCGTGCGCATGGACGCGGTGTTCGCCGAGCACCGGCCGGACGTGGTGTTTCACGCCGCGGCCTACAAGCACGTACCGCTGATGGAATGCGCCAACGCCTGGGAGGCGGTGAAGAATAACGTGCAGGGCACGCTCAACGTGGCGCGCGCCGCGCTGGCCAACGGCACCGGGGAATTCGTGCTGATTTCCACCGACAAGGCCGTGAATCCGACCAATGTCATGGGCGCCAGCAAGCGCCTGGCGGAGGTGGTGTGCCAGGCGGTGCAGGCGCAGCGCTCGGCGACGCGTTTCGTCATGGTGCGTTTCGGCAACGTGCTGGGTTCGTCGGGCAGCGTGATCCCGCGCTTTCGCGAGCAGATCGCGAAAGGCGGGCCAGTCACCGTCACGCATCCGGAGATCATCCGCTACTTCATGCTGATTCCCGAGGCGGCGCAGCTGGTGTTGCAGGCCGGCCTGATGGCGGCGCGCGAAGCCGAGGGTGGCCGGGTCTTCGTGCTCGACATGGGCGAACCGGTGAAGATCGTCGACCTGGCGCGCGACATGATCCGGCTTTCGGGTTTCAGCGAGGACGAGATAAAAATCGAGTTCACCGGACTGCGGCCCGGCGAGAAGCTCTACGAAGAACTGCTCGCCGACGGCGAGGCGACCCTGCCGACGCCGCATCCCAAGCTGCGCATCGCGAAACCTTCGGCGTCACCCGATGCGGCCTGGCTGGCCGAGCTCGAACTATGGCTGGCGGCGCCCTGGCGCGAGGAAGCCGAGGTGAAATCCGGGCTCAGGAGCTGGGTGCCGGAATATCAGCCCGCAAGGCATTGAAGGCGCTGGTGACCTCGTCGACCGCGATGTCCCGCACATCGAGCGAAGGTTTCTGTAGCAGGCGATAAGGCACGCCCCAGGGGCGCCAGCGCGCCGTGCCGGAATTGCCGAAAAGGCACACGATGGGCAGGCCGAGCCCCGCCGCCAGATGCATGGCGCCGCCGTCGGCGCAGATCAGCGCATCGCATTGCGCGAGCGCGGCAATCAGCTCCGCCAGCGTCTGCGTCGGCCGCGCGATCACCGGGGCGCCAGCGCCAACTCTTGCAAGCACCTCGCCGGCCTTGGCATCGTCGCCCGGATGCAGCGGATTGTCCTCGGCGCCGGGCGACCAGAGCAGCATGAAGCGCAGCGGGCCCTGCGCCGCCAGTAATTTAATGGTGTCGGCGAAGCGTTCGGCCGGCCAGCGCTGCGACGCCTTGCGCGCGCTGATGTGGATGCCGACGGTGAATGCCGGCGCCGGCGCCGCCTTGCCCGGTACCAAGACCCGGCAAGCCGGCGGCGGACCGGCGATGCCGTAGACCGCCGCGACGCGAAACACGTCCTCGACTTCATGGCGGCCGGCGTCGTCCTGCGGCAGCGCTACGTCCAGTCCCTTGACGTCGCCGAAGCCGATCAGGCGCTTAGGCTGCAGCCATTGCGCTTGCTTGACCACCCGCGGCTGCGGCGAGGTGGTGGCGATGATCACGTCGTCGAGCTGCATTCCGCGCAGCCGGCGCATCATCGCCAGGCGCCGCCACAGGATGCCGGGCAGCGATTCGAGGGGACCGCGATGCTTGGCCTTGGTGTAGACGAAGACTTCGTCGAGATCGGGATTGCCGGCCAGCACCGGTGCGTTGTAGCTATTCACCAGCGCGCCGATCCAGGCTTGCGGAAACTGCCGGCGCAAGGCGGCGATCAACGGTGTGGTGCACACCAGGTCGCCGATGTTGTCGCGTCGGATGATCAGTATTCTGGGGCTGGGGGCAGGGCTCAAGGTAAACTTGTCGACTATGGCTACTTATGCAATCGGAGACCTGCAGGGCTGCTACGACCCGCTGCGGCGCCTGCTCGACTATATCAGTTTCGATCCGGCCGCCGACCGCGTCTGGTTCGTCGGCGACCTGGTCAATCGCGGTCCCGCGTCGCTCGAGGTGCTGCGCTTCGTCAAGGCGCTGGGCGCCGCAGCGACCGTGGTGCTCGGCAATCACGATCTGCATCTGGTGATGCAGGCCGCCGGCTACGGCAAGGCGAACAAGGAAGACACGCTCGCAGAAATCCTGGCGGCCGCCGACCGCGACGAGTTGCTGGCCTGGCTGCGGGCGCAGCCGCTGTTCCATGTCGAGGACGGCTGGGCCATGGTGCATGCCGGCCTGTTGCCGAGCTGGACCGTGGCGCAGGCGCAGGCGCTGTCCGACGAAGCCTCGGCGGCGCTGTTGGCCGTCGACTACCGCGACTTCCTCGCCAACATGTGGGGCTCGGAACCGGCGGCCTGGCGCGACGATCTGGTGGGCTGGGACCGTTTGCGCGTGGTGGTGAATGCGATGACGCGCATGCGTTATTTGACGGCGAGCGGCGCCATGGAATTTCGCGCGCCCGGCGCCAAGTCGCCGCCCGACAAGGGTCCGCCGGGATGCCTGCCGTGGTTCAATGCGCCGGGGCGCGCCAGCGCCGACCACGCGATTGTCTGCGGGCACTGGTCGGCGCTCGGGTTTCGCGACGAGGCCAACGTCCTCGCGCTCGATACCGGTTGCCTGTGGGGCGGTTGCCTGACGGCGGTGCGGCTGGAAGACCGGCGCGTATTCCGTCAGCCCTGTCCTCAGCAGGCCAAGCCCTCAGGCTGGGATTGAGCTTCCGGCGCTCGCACCAAGGCCCGACGGGCTAACTCAGTGCGAGACGCGGGTGACGCCGCTGCCGGACAGGACCCGCACTTTGTCGCCGGCGCGGAATTGTTCGTCGGCCTCCTGGGTCACGGCGATGAACTGGCCGCTGTCGAGTTTGACGGTGATTTCCAGGCCGTCCTTCTTCGACGTCTTTTCCTCGATGGCCTGCCCGGCCACGCCGCCGAGCACGGCGCCGAGCACCGAGCCGACGGTCGAGCCCTTGCCTTGTCCGACGTTGCTGCCGGCGATGCCGCCGACCACGCCGCCCGCGACGACGCCGACACCCGATTGCGTGCCTTCGATGGTCACCGTGCGTACGGATTCCACGACGCCCATGCGCACATGCATTTCGCCGCGGGTTTGCGCACGGGAATAGGCGGAACCGGACTGGCTGCCGGCGCAACCGGCCAGCACCAGGGCGGTTGCGGCCGCGACGGCAAGGGCACGATAGGGCTTCATGAGATTTCCTTTATTCACGGCTGGGCTCGATCAGAGTGTCTCACCGAATGCAGCACTGAAACGCTGGACAATATCTTCCCTTGTCAGCTTGTGGTTCTGGCCGCCGCGGTGGGCGATCTTGATCGATCCCATCAGCGATGCCAGGTGCCCGGTCTTCTCCCATTCCCAGCCCTGGCCGATGCCGTAAAGCAGGCCGGCGCGATAGGCGTCGCCGCAACCGGTCGGGTCGATCAGCGCTTCCGGCGCCGCCGCCGGAATCTCGAAGCGGCGGCCATTGCTGTAGATCTGCGATCCGCTGCCGCCCAGCGTGACGATCAGCGCCTGGACTTCCCCGGCCAGCTGCTCCAGGCTGCGCCCGGTGCGTTCCGTCAGCAACTTGGCTTCGTAGTCATTGACCGTGCAGTAGTCGGCGAGTTTCAGGAAGGCCATGAGCTCGGCGCCGTCGAACATCGGCAGGCCCTGGCCTGGATCGAAGACGAAGGGTATGCGGGCATCGTGGAATTCGCGCGCATGCTGCAGCATGCCGTCGCGGCCGTCGGGCGAGACGATGCCGAGACTCACCTCGCGCGCATCGGTGACCTTGTTGCGGTGCGACTGGGTCATCGCGCCCGGGTGAAAGGCGGTGATCTGGTTGTCGTCGAGATCGGTGGTGATGAAGGCCTGCGCGGTGAAGCTGTCGGGCACGTGCGTGACGTGGCTGGCGTCCAGTCCCAGTTGCTTGAGGCGGTGCAGGTAGGGCGTGCTGTCGTCGCCGATGGTCGCCATGATCAGCGGCTCGCCGCCGAGCAGCTTGAGGCTGTAGGCGATGTTGCCGGCGCAGCCGCCGAACTCGCGGCGCATGTCGGGCACCAGGAAGGCGACGTTGAGGATGTGGATCTGTTCCGGCAGGATGTGGTTCTTGAAACGATCGCCGAATACCATGATGGTGTCGTAGGCCATCGATCCGCAGATGAGTGTCTTCATGAATGCTTTCGGGTTCAGGGATAGAAAAGATACAGCCGGTAGCCGCTGGCCGCCATGTCGCGCGGCTCGACGCCGACCGTCAGCACGATGTCGGCGTTGGGCGCCATGCCGGCGGCGAGCGGCGTCGCGGGCGGCAGGTAGTCGGCCGGCGCCAGCACCTTGCGCGCGATGGCCTGGTCCGCCGTGTCGGTCAGAGTGAGTTCCAGATGCGGGAACTGCTGGGCGAAGGGCGCCCGGTTTTTCAGCGTCGCCGCCAATGCCAGGCGGCCCGGATGTCCGCTGTCGGGGTGCAGGTCGGAGGCCTCGATGCCGACCATGCCGACCTTGGTCGGCAGGCCGACTTCGCAGCCGGCGAACTGGCACAGGGCGACCAGGGCCGGTTTGGTCTGCGGCCACAGCACCGCCAGCTCGACGCGGAAGGTCAGCAGCGCTTGCAGGCCCAGTGCGGCGAACGCCAACAGGCTGCCGATCACCCACGGCCAGCGGCGCGGCGGGGGCGGCGCGGCGGCGAAGGTTTCGCTCCAGTCCGCCGCCTCGCTGTCATCCGCCGTGTCGGTATCCGGTGCTGCGGCGTCTAGCTCGTTCGCTTCCGGGGCGGCGGTGAATTCCGGCAGCAACGCTTCGTCGGTGTCCGGCGGCAGCGCCGGGACTTGCTCGGGCACTTCGTGCGGCACTTCCGGCATCGAGCCGGGGTCTGGTTCGGGCGCCGGTTCGGTAGCAGGTTCAAGAGTTGGTGCTGGCGGGACGGCGAATGCGTCGACCACGGCTTCGGCATAGGCTGCGGATTCCTCTGCCGTATCGGGCGGGGAAGGGGCAATCCCGTTGTGCGCGGATTCGGCGGCGGGCGGTGCGACCAACACCACCGTGGGTTCCTCGATCAGGCTGTCGAGGGCATTGAAGACATGCTGGCATTCGCCGCAACGCACGCGGCCGGAACGCGCCTTGAGCTGCTCCGCGGTAACGCGGAAGTGGGTTGCGCAGTCGGGGCAGCGTGTCAGCACTGCAGGCCCTCCAGCCGCACCCAGCCGTCCAGTTCGGCGCCGACCTGCAACGCAATCAGCGGCGCATAGGAGGCGATGACCTGATCGGCCTGGCTCGCCAGCACGCCGGACAGTGCGAGGCGCCCGCCCGGCGCGAGGCGCCCGACCAGCAGCGGGGCCAGCACGCACAGCGGGTTGGTGAGGATGTTGGCGACCACGATGTCGAAGCGCTCGTCGAGCTTTTCCCGCGAATGGCGCAGGGCGATCGTCACGCCATTGTTGGCGGCGTTGTCGCCTGCGGCGATCAGGGCATTCTCGTCGATATCCACGCCTAGCACCGATGCCGCGCCCAGCCTGGCCGCGGCGATGCCAAGAATGCCCGAGCCGCAGCCGTAGTCGAGCAAGGTTTCTCCGCCGCGCAGGGTTTCGGTCAGCCATTGCAGGCAGAGGAAGGTGGTCGGGTGCGAGCCGGTGCCGAAGGCCAGGCCCGGGTCGAGGATCAGGTTGATCGCCTTGGCGTCGGGTGCGGCGTGCCAGGAAGGCACGATCCACAGGCGGTCATTGACGCGGATTGGGTCGAACTGGGCCTGGGTCAGGCGCACCCAGTCCTGTTCGGCGACGTCTTCCAGTTCGATCTCGGGCAGGTCGTCGATCCCGGCGGCGGCCGCAGCCGCGGCGATGCGGCCGATCAGGTCGGGGCCCGGATCGAACAGCGCCACCACCCGGCTCTCATTCCACAGCGGCGTCGCGGGTCCGCTCCCCGTTGCGTCGGGTTCGCCGAATTGCGGCGTTTCCAGGTCGGTTCCGGCCAGCGCGTCTTCGACGCTGACCGAGATCGCGCCGGCCGCCAGCAGCGCGTCGGACAGAGCATCCGCGTGCGCGGCGTCGGTCTCCAGGGCGACGCTGACCCACATGCTGTTAGCGTGAAATGCTTCGCCAAGCGCGCTGTGCAAAGGTCGAGCGCAGCGAGCCAATCGATAGCCTCCCCCGCGAGGGGGAGGATGGGAGGGGGTGGGCCCACTTGCCAGCTTGAGGCGCCACGACGTTAAGGTGTTTCATGATGCAGGGTGGTTCATCGAAGTCATGAGCGTCAGCCCTACTTGCCTTTGCTGGCTTCGCTGCGGGCGGCGAGCTTTTCTTCGAGGTAGTGGATGCTGGTGCCGCCCTTGATGAAACGCTCGTCCAGCATCAGGTCCTGGTGCAGCGGAATATTGGTCTTGATGCCGTCCACCATCATTTCCGACAGCGCGATGCGCATGCGCCGGATGGCCTGTTCACGCGTGTCGCCGTAAGCAATCACTTTTCCTATCATCGAGTCGTAGTGGGGCGGTACGGTGTAGCCGGAGTAGGCATGGGAATCCACGCGGATGCCGGGGCCGCCGGGCGCATGCCAGTTGGTGATCTTGCCCGGCGAAGGCGTGCACTTGAAGGGGTCTTCGGCATTGATGCGGCACTCGACGGCATGACCGCGAATCTCGACGTCGCGCTGCTTGAACCAGAGTTTTTCGCCGGCGGCGATGCGGATCTGCGCCTGGACGATGTCGATGCCCGTGATCAGCTCGGTGACCGGGTGTTCGACCTGGACGCGGGTGTTCATCTCGATGAAATAGAACTCGCCGTCCTCGTAGAGGAATTCGAAGGTGCCGGCGCCGCGGTAGTTGATGCGGCGGCAGGCCTCGGCGCAACGGTCGCCGACGCGGGTCAGCACCCGGCGGTTGATGCCCGGCGCCGGTGCTTCCTCGATCACCTTCTGGTGCCGGCGCTGCATCGAGCAGTCGCGCTCGCCCAGATAGACCGAGTTGCGATGCGCGTCGGAGAGCACCTGGATTTCCACGTGGCGTGGATTTTCGAGGAACTTCTCCATGTACACAGTCGGGTTGTTGAAGGCCGCGCCAGCTTCGCTGCGAGTCATGTTGACCGCGTTGAGCAGCGCGGCCTCGGTATGCACCACGCGCATGCCGCGTCCGCCGCCGCCGCCGGCCGCCTTGATGATTACCGGATAGCCCACGGCGCGGCCGATCTTGGTGATTTCCTTGGGGTCGTCGGGCAGTGCGCCCTCGGAACCGGGCACGCAGGGGACGCCGGCTTCGCGCATGGCGTTCTTGGCGCTGACCTTGTCGCCCATCAGGCGGATGGTTTCCGGGCGCGGGCCGATGAAGGCGAAGCCGGATTTTTCGACGCGTTCGGCAAAATCGGCGTTTTCCGAGAGAAAGCCGTAGCCGGGGTGGATCGCCTCGGCGTCGGTGACTTCGGCCGCGGAAATGATGGCGGGGATATTGAGGTAGCTCTGGCTCGAAGGCGCCGGCCCGATGCAGACCGATTCGTCGGCGAGCTTGACGTACTTCGCCTCGGTGTCGGCTTCCGAATGCACGGCGACCGTGCGCACGCCAAGCTCGCGGCAGGCGCGCAGGACTCGTAGCGCAATCTCGCCGCGGTTGGCGATCAATACTTTACCGAACATCATGCCTCCGCCGGGCCGCCCCAAGGAGGCATGAATTGTTGAACCGGACGCTGCAAAGCAGCGGAACCGTCATCACCCCTTTCCGTGGGGCGCGGGTCGGGGGAATGGTCGTCATGTTCAGCCGATCACGAACATCGGCTGGCCGTATTCGACGGCCTGGCCGTTTTCAACCTGGATGGCCTTGATCACGCCGGATACGTCGGCTTCGATCTCGTTCATCAGTTTCATTGCCTCGATCACGCAGAGCGTGTCGCCCTCCTTCACCGTCTGGCCGACCTCGACGAAAGGCGCGGCATCCGGGCTGCTGGCCCGATAGAAGGTGCCCACCATCGGCGCCTTCATGACATGGCCCTCGGGCTGGGCCGATGCGGTGGCGGCAAGAGTTGGCGCTGGCGACACGGCGGCCGGTGCCGCTACTGCGGCCGCGGGCACGTGGATATTGGTGGTAGCGGGTGCAGCAGCGAAATGCTTGGCAATGCGAATCTTTTCTTCGCCCTCGCTGATTTCAAGCTCCGAAATGCCGGAGTTCTGCACGAGATCAATCAGGGTCTTGAGTTTTCTCAGGTCCATGGGGACTCCCAAACAAGGATTTGCGGCCGCGGCCGCCGATTTCTAGATGATTCAGGCGGTGTGCAAGCGGGCCAGCGCGGCTTCCAGCGCCAGTTCGTAGCCTTGCGCGCCAAGACCGGAGATAACGCCGACGGCGATATCCGAAAAATACGAGTGACGGCGGAACGGCTCCCGCCCATGCACATTCGATAGATGAACCTCGATGAAGGGAATGGCCACCGCCGCCAGGGCGTCGCGCAAGGCGACGCTGGTATGGGTGTAGCCGGCGGGATTGATGATGATGAAACGCACGCCCTGTTCGCGCGCCGACTGTACCCGGTCGATCAGTTCGCCCTCATGATTGCTTTGAAAGCTTTCAAGCCGGGCGCCGAAAGCGCGGGCGCGGGCTTCCATTGCCGTATGTATGCTGGCCAGCGTGGTGCGCCCGTAAATTTCCGGTTCGCGGCTTCCCAGGAGGTTCAGATTCGGCCCGTGGAGGACCAGAATTGCGCCCTGCGATTCGTCGCCAGTGCCGGCTTTGCTGCGTTTTTGCTTCGTCATGGGCGCAAGTTTGCCGCAAATACCTGCACTTTGTCCAGCTAGCGAGAAATCAGTTCGGCCAGTTGCCGCTCCAGATCCGCCTCCGCGTAGCGGCCCAGCTTGATCGCCGCGACCGTTCCCCGGCGGTCGATCACCGCGGTGAAGGGCAGTGCCTGGCGCGAGTTGCCCAGTGCGACGCTGCTGTCGATCGCGCCGGAGTCACCGATCAGCAAAGGGTAGCTGACTGGGGCCTGCTTTTGAAATTCGCTGACCTTGTCTGCAGTATCGATGCTGATGCCGACAAATTGCACGCCTTTGGCGCCGAATTGCTCCTGCAGGCGAGAGAAGCCCGGCATTTCCTCGCGACAGGGCGGGCACCAGGTCGCCCAGTAATTGACGACCAGAATCTTGCCGCGCCATTGTTCCATTGCCTGGGCCTTGCCCTCCGAATCGGGCAGGGTCAAGCGAAAGATCGCCGTTGCCTGGCTGCCAAGCGACGAAGTTTCCAAAGGGGGAGTTCCCTTCATGTTCATCGCAGGTTGGATGTCTTTATATATTAAATAGCCGAAGATGGCTGAGAGAAGCCCGGCGACTCCGATTGCGGCCAAGATGCGGCGGGAATTCACGGGCCGGTTTCCCGCAACAAGTCGATCACGGCCTCGGCGCGTGCCCGCCGCCGACCCTGGCCGCCGTGATGCGCTTTCGGCTGCTGCCGCTCCGCAAGCGGCGGATAGATCGATAGCAGGACGGGAATATCGTTCCAGTCTATGGCCAGTTGCGAGTCCAGTCCGGGTTTGCGCCTGTCAATGACTTCGTAGGAGATGCCCTGGGACAGAAGTGCAATTTCGACATCCTTGCTGCTGTCGGCAAACAGTTCTATTTCCGCGGCGGAATAGCGGCCGGCCGTGCCATCCAGCGCGCCGCCCGTCAGGTAGGGGTTGAATTCGGTCAGCGCCTGCATCACTTCGAGTGCCGTGGCGCGCAGGTCGTGTACGCGCTCCCGCTGCTCGTCTTCCTGGTAGAGCGACTGCCAGCTGCGCAGCTCTGTCTCGATTTCCTCGTTGGTGGGCAGAGCATCGCCTTCCGCAGCGCCGAGACTGCGTGCGGCCTTGCGTTTGGCGGTGCCGTAATCCGTGATGCCGTCTTCCGCCATCAGGCGCGCAGCGGCGCTGGCGATCGCGCGGCGCAACTGGCTGGATGCGGAGGGTGCTGGTTTGCGGCGCGGCATGGGGTAGCGGGTGGCGGAGGTTACAATCCTGAGACATTATTCCACGGAAAGTGCCATGCACATTCACATCCTCGGTGTCTGCGGCACCTTCATGGGCGGCATCGCGCTGCTGGCACGCGCGGCCGGGCACCGGGTCACCGGTTGCGACGCCAACGTCTATCCACCGATGAGTACGCAATTGACCGAGCAGGGCATCGCCTTGACGGATGGCTATGATCGCGGGCAACTGGCGCTGAATCCGGACCTGTTCGTTGTCGGCAACACCATTTCACGCGGCAATCCGCTGCTGGAAGCGATCCTGGAGCGCAACCTGGCCTATGTTTCCGGACCGCAGTGGCTGGCCGAAAACATATTGCAGGGACGCTGGGTGCTGGGCGTGGCAGGTACGCATGGCAAAACCACCACTACGTCGATTCTGGCCTGGATACTGGAAGAGGCGGGCTTGACCCCCTCGTTTCTCGTCGGCGGTGTGCCGCAGGGCTTTGGCGTCTCGGCGCGGCTGACCGATTCCCCCTTCTTCGTCATCGAAGCCGACGAGTACGACACGGCATTTTGCGACAAGCGTTCCAAATTCGTTCATTACCGCCCAAGGACCGCTGTTCTGAATAACCTTGAGTTCGATCATGCAGACATCTTTGCTGATCTTGCGGCTATCGAGACTCAATTCCATCACTTGGTACGCACTCTGCCCGGTAACGGGCTGATCGTCGCCAACGCCGCGGAGCCGGCACTCGATCGCGTCCTGGAACGCGGGTGCTGGACGCCGGTCGAGGTGTTCAACGGCGCTGCCGGTTGGCAGGCCACGGCCGTGAATGGCGACGGCGGCTTCGAGGTCGGGCTGTGCGGCGAGCACGTGGGACGCGTCGAACATTTCGCCCTGCCCGGCGATCACAATCGCGCCAATGCCCTGGCCGCCCTGGCAGCCGCGCGCCATGCAGGGGTGCCGGTGGCTGTCGGGCTGCGGGCGCTGGAAAGCTTCAAGGGCGTGCGGCGCCGGCTGGAAGTACGGGGCAGGGTACGCGGCGTCACCGTGATCGATGACTTCGCCCACCATCCGACGGCAATCCGCGTCACCCTGGAAGGCCTCCGTCAGCGCGTGGGCGCCGCCCGCATTCTTGCCGTCCTCGAGCCGCGCTCGAATACGATGAAACTTGGCACCATGAAGGCGCAGTTGCCGGATAGCCTGGCCGGCGCAGAGGCGACATATTGCTATGCCGGCAATTTGGGCTGGGATGCCGCCCAGGCCCTGGCGCCACTGGGGTCAAGGGCCAGGGTCTTCGACGATCTCGACCAATTGGTCGCCGCCGTGGCGGCGGATGCACGGGAGGGTGACCAGGTGTTGATCATGAGCAACGGTGGATTCGGCGGAGTTCATGAAAAGCTGTTGTCAGCCCTGACGCATTGATACCAGGCCATTCCCGCACCACGCTTTCCTGACTCAAAAAGCATCCGGCCGGCGAGCGGTCGTCGCGCGGCCCCGACATGTGTCGAAATGAAAGCTTCCGTGGCGCGTGCCGCCGGCCTTGTCGGCGTTGAGGGTGGCGGTCATAACCGGAACCTCGGGCAGGTCCGGTGCGAATAATCACATATCGTGATACCCGACTTTGACAAATATCAAGGAAGCTGTGTTAACCTTCGCAATAGTTGAGTATTAAAGTAAAGTTTGGTTACGCGAATTGAATGTCGGCAAGTGAGCGTTGCGTCACGGGCGCGATGAGTACAAAGTGCTAGAAACGCCGCCACGACCAACGATGTCTGGCAAAGGCGATTTAGGGGGGAGCATGGCTATCAATAAATCCAAATCCTGTCGAGGGCGGGGTTCCGCACGTCTTGCCCGTGGCCTCACGGCGGGCGCGCTGGCCCTAGGTACCGAGTTGGCGCTTGCGGCCTGGGAACTCAATCTGCAGCCTCCGGTCAGCGCCGGCGCCCGGCTTGCCTACGATTTGCACACCATGGTGATGTGGCTGATCGTGGTGATCTTTGTCGGTGTGTTCGGCGTCCTCAGCTATTCGCTGTATGCCCATCGCAAGTCGAAGGGCCACAAGGCTGCCGATTTCCACGACAACACGACAATTGAAATTCTGTGGACCGTGGTGCCCTTCATCATCCTGGTCCTGGTCGCTTTTCCCGCAACCACCTCGCTGGTGGCGATGCGCGATACCTCGCAGCCGGACATGACGGTGAAGGCCACCGGTTATCAATGGAAATGGGGTTATGAGTACCTGACCGGCGATGCTGCAGGCATCAAGTACATGAGTGTGCTGGCCACCACCCAGGATCAGATCAAGGGACTTGCACCCAAGGGCGAGCACTACCTGCTGGAAGTCGACAAGCCGCTGGTGGTTCCGGTAAATAAGAAGGTGCGCATCCTCACCACCTCGGCCGATGTCATTCACAACTGGTCGGTGCCGGCGTTTGCGGTGAAGACCGATGCAGTCCCGGGCTTCGTGCGCGACACCTGGTTCCGCGCCGAGAAGGAAGGTACCTACCGCGGTCAGTGTTCCGAACTCTGCGGCAAGGATCACGGCTTCATGCCGGTGGTGGTCGAGGTGGTTTCGGCGGAGAAATATGCCGCCTGGACGGCCGAACAGAAGAAGCTGATGGCCGCCGGGGCGGAAGATCCCAATAAGGTATGGACCCTTGCCGAGCAGCAGGCCCACGGCGAAAAGGTTTACACCACCAATTGCGCCGCCTGCCACCAGCCCACCGGACAGGGCCTGCCGCCGGCTTTCCCGGCGCTCGACGGTTCGAAACTGGTTAAGGGGCCGAAGCAGGCACACATCCAGATCGTGCTCAACGGCAAGCCGGGTACCGCCATGGCGGCGTTCGGCGTCCAACTGAACGATACCGATGTTGCCGCCGTGGTCGCCTATGAGCGCAATGCCTGGAGCAACAAGTCCGGCGAAGTCATTCAACCGGCCGAAGTCAAGGCCCTGCGCGGCAAGTGATCGACCCGCGCGAGCCTACAGGAGAACAGCATGAACGCTAGCCACACTGCCCATCACGACGATCTCGGCCATCACGGTCACGCACCCACCGGCATCATGCGCTGGATCACCACCACCAACCACAAGGACATCGGCACGATGTACCTTTGGTTCAGCTTCATCATGTTCCTGGTTGGCGGAGCGATGTCGCTGGTGATCCGCGCCGAACTGATGCAGCCCGGCATCCAGTATGTGTCGCCCGAGTTCTATAACCAGATGCTCACGCTGCACGCGCTGATCATGGTATTCGGCGCGATCATGCCGGCCTTCGTCGGCTTCGCCAACTGGATGCTGCCGCTGATGCTGGGCGCTCCGGACATGGCCTTTGCCCGGATGAACAATTGGAGCTTCTGGCTGCTGCCGCCGGCGGCCATCCTGCTTACCGGATCACTGTTCGTCCCGGGCGGCGCGGCCGGCACCGGCTGGACGCTGTATCCGCCCCTGTCGGTGCAGATGGGTATCGGCATGGACATGGCGATATTTGCTGTGCATATTCTCGGCATGTCGTCGATCATGGGTTCGATCAACATCATCACCACCATCCTCAATCTGCGCACGCCGGGCATGACCCTGATGAAGATGCCGATGTTCGCCTGGACCTGGCTGGTGACGGCCTTCCTGCTGATCGCCTCGATGCCGATACTCGCCGGCGCGGTCACCATGCTGCTGACCGACCGCCATTTCGGCACCAGCTTCTTCAGCGCCGCTGGCGGCGGCGATCCGGTGCTGTTCCAGCACATTTTCTGGTTCTTCGGCCATCCCGAGGTGTACATCATCGCGCTGCCGGCCTTCGGCGTCGTCTCGCACGTGATCCCCGCCTTCTCGCGCAAGCCGTTGTTTGGCTACACCTCGATGGTCTATGCGATCGCGGCCATCGGCCTGATTTCCTTCTTCGTCTGGGCTCACCACATGTATGTGACGGGCATTCCGCTGACGGGCCAGCTCTACTTCATGTACGCCACGCTGCTGATTGCAGTGCCGACCGGGGTCAAGGTGTTCAACTGGGTCACCACCATGTGGCGCGGCGCGCTTTCCTTCGAGACGCCGATGCTGTTTGCGCTGGGCTTTCTGTTCCTGTTCACCATCGGCGGCCTGACCGGGCTGGTGCTGGCGATCACGGCGGTGGATATCCAGCTGCAGGACACCTATTACGTGGTGGCCCATTTCCATTACGTGATGGTCGCGGGAGCCCTGTTCTCAGCCTATGCCGGACTGTATTACTGGCTGCCGAAATGGACCGGCCACATGTACAACGAGGCGCTGGGCAAGCTGCATTTCTGGCTTTCCATCGTGTTCTTCAACATCGCCTTTTTCCCGCAGCACTTCCTCGGCCTTGCCGGCATGCCGCGCCGCATTCCCGACTATGCGCAGCAATTCACCGACTTCAACATGGTCTCGGGTATCGGCGCATTCGGCTTCGGCATCAGCCAGCTGCTGGTTCTGGTGGTGGTGTTCAAGGCCATGAAGGGCGGCGAAAAGGCCGCAGCCAAGCCGTGGGACGGCGCGACCGGCCTGGAGTGGACGGTGCCTTCGCCGGCGCCGCACCACACCTTCGAAGATCCGCCGCCCTTCGACCAGGCCACGGCCCATGCCTGATCGACTCGCCATGGAGCACGGCAAACTGACGCCGCAGCAGAGGCAAGGCAACCGGCGCATCGCGCTGGTTCTCGCCCTGTTCGCCTTCCTGGTGTTTGCGACCTTCATCGCCCGTCAGTGGCTGGCCTCGAACTGACCATCGGTTTATCGAGCGATGAGCCAAGTCCTCACTCCTGCAGGCACTCTGATCAAGGCGGCTAATCGCCGTCTGGCGGTGCGCCTGCTGGCGGTGATTGCCGGCAGTCTGCTGTTCGTCGCCATCCAGCCGGGCTTGTACAAGGCCTTTTGCGAGTGGACCGGCATCTACGACATCGATCGCGCCGACCAACTGGCGCACAGCCCGCTGGCCGGCCGTGCGATGCGCCTCGAATTCGATGCCAACAGCTTCGACAATGGCTTGCGCTTCCGTCCGGAGCTCTCGACCCTGTCGGCGAAAACCGGCAACGTCGTGCATGTGACCTACCGCGTCGAGAATACCCGCGATACCGTCGTCATCGGCCAGGCGGTTCCCAGCTACAGTCCGCAGCATGCGGGCGGCTACGTAAAGAAACTCGATTGCTTCTGTTTCAAGCAGCAGACCTTCGCCCCGCATGAGGTGCGCGAACTGCCGGTGGTCTTCGTGCTCGATCCGGAACTGCCGGCCGATGTCACGACCGTGACGTTGTCTTACACCTTCTTCGAGGTTCCGGAAGGATCGGTGCAGGGCAAGCCCGCCAATTCGAAATCCGCGCCATGAACAAGCCGACCGCCACGTCGCCCGGACTGCTACGCACCCTGCGTACGGTGGGTTCGGCCATGTTCGGGGTGCGCGGCAGGAAGCGCCACGAAGAGGATGCGGCTGCCTTGTCGCCGTTGTTGGTGGCCATCGCCGCGTTGATTTTCATGGCCGTGTTCGTCGGGGTTCTGGTCACCCTGGCTACGACCATTGTCGGCAAATAACAAGATTGCGCATCGCAAAGTGTTGAACAGCATCAACCGCTAAATTCCAGGAGGCCGCCATGAGTCACGCTGCAGGAAGCAACCGCTACTACGTTCCGGAGCCATCGATCTGGCCCCTGGTGGGCTCGGGCGCCCTGTTGCTGCTCGCCTTCGGCGCCGTGCTCAGCATGAATTCGATCGCCAACGGCGGCCTGTTGCTGCTGGCGGGTTTCGTGGTGTTACTGATCATGCTGTTCGGCTGGTTCGGACGGGTCATCG
This sequence comes from Pseudomonadota bacterium, assembly GCA_043826925.1. Classification (GTDB taxonomy): domain Bacteria; phylum Pseudomonadota; class Gammaproteobacteria; order Burkholderiales; family Rhodocyclaceae; genus Sulfuritalea. The sequence continues at coordinate 1,101 of JBDRPN010000019.1, read as the reverse complement.
GCGAATCCGAGGCCGGCCAATACAACATCCAGGTGGACCGCTCCTTCCGCTGGGCGATGTCGTGGTTTATTTTTTCCGAGGTGATGTTCTTCGCCGCGTTCTTCGGCGCCCTGTTTTACGTCCGCGTGCTGGCTGTTCCCGAACTCGGCAGCCCCGGCCAGGCCCTGCTCTGGGACGGCTTTGTCGGCCAGTGGCCGACTGCGGGCCCCGCCGCCAAGGACAGCTTCACGCCGATGCATGCATGGGGCCTGCCGGCCATCAATACCGCCTTGCTGCTGAGTTCCGGCGTCACCATCACCTGGGCCCACTGGGGCCTGATCGCCGGCAAGCGCAAGCAACTAATAACGGGCCTGATGCTCACGGTGTTGCTCGGCGTGACCTTTCTCGGCGTACAGATTTATGAGTATGGCGAAGCCTATTCCCACCTCAACCTGAAGATGACTACGGGAGTTTACGGCTCCACCTTCTACATGCTGACCGGTTTTCACGGCTTTCATGTCACCCTCGGCGCGACCATGCTGGCCGTGATTCTGGTGCGCTCGATCAAGGGCCACTTCACGGCCGAGCGCCATTTCGCATTCGAGGCGGTGGCGTGGTACTGGCACTTCGTCGACGTGGTCTGGCTGGGCTTGTTTGTCGTCGTCTATTGGCTCTGAGCTTCCGGCCATCCCCGGCCCAACGGGCGCTGCCCGGGCATGAGCTTCATGCCCGGGTTCAGAGATGCCCGCTGATCCAGCCGAAGTAGTGGCCGCCGATCAACACCAGGAACAGCAGCACGGACAGGGTGACGCGCAGAGTCAGCGCCTTGACCGCCCGGTCCGCACTCTGCCCGCTGTCGCGATATACGAACAACAAGGCGCTGGCCAGGCTGACCACAATGGCAATTAGCAGGGCAATTACAATGAAGCGCATGAGCGAAACGTCGATATGTACAGTGTCGCTAAGATACCAGTTCGCAGTCTAGGGAAACACTGAATAAGGTACAAACACTGTGAACGATCTCTTTGTCATTGGGTCAGACAAAGAGTGTTGATCACAAGGGATAAGACGATGAAGCAGATGACGCTGGCGGCGACACGAGGATTCGAGAAGCACAACCGG
>JBDRPN010000018.1:0-112545 GCA_043826925.1 Pseudomonadota bacterium | reverse complement strand
GCTACGTTGAGTTACCCACCGTGCAGCTCGCCTACGGTCTAGAGGGACCTTCGGCAAGCCGCCCCGTGGATAACTCGTAACCGCAGAGGGTTCACTTAAGAAACCAGCAAATTCTGTCCTAAGGAATGGGGCCACCTCTGTAAGAAACACCGAACCCGAATCGACGAGCGCTTTGACTTCCAGGCGCCGCTTTGGAAAAATTGATTCCAATGCGATTTCTGCGTAGGTAATTCTTATTCGCTTGCTCCGATCCAAGGTAAATCGTCGGCTGCCTATCGGTCGACTTACGCGCTACTGTACCGTAAAGAAATTCTGATCGTCAGAGCAGGACCAGGTTATCCCGGTGGATCAGTTCAGCGCTATCGATATAGCCGAGCAGGGCTTCGATGTCCTGGGTGCCGTGGCCGGCGATGCGGCGGGCTTCGGAGCTTGAATAATTGACCAGGCCGCGCGCGATTTCTCGGCCTTCTGGCGTGCGACAGGCCACCGCCGCGCCGCGCTCGAAATCACCCTCGACGCGGATCACGCCGACCGCCAGCAGACTGCGGCCGTCAGCCAGCGCCTGCACCGCGCCTGCGTCGAGCGTCAGCGCGCCAGCCAGTTGCAGATGGTCGGCCAGCCATTGCTTGCGCGCCGCCAGCGGCGATTCGGCGGCGTAGAGCAGCGTGCCGATGGGCTCGCCGCGCGCCGCGGCCAGCAGTGAATCGGCTTCGCGGCCGCTGACGATCAGGGTATGCGCGCCACTTCTGGCCGCGCGCTGCGCGGCACGTACCTTGGTGATCATGCCGCCCTTGCTGATGCCCGAGCCGGCGCCGCCGGCCATGGCCTCGAAGCGGCGATCGTCGGCGCGCCCTTCGCCGATCAGCGTGGCGGCCGGGTCCAGGCGCGGATCGGCACTGTAGAGACCCTTCTGGTCGGTGAGAATGATCAGGGCTTCGGCTTCAACCAGGTTGGCGACCAGCGCCCCCAGCGTGTCGTTGTCGCCGAACTTGATCTCGTCGGTGACCACGGTGTCGTTCTCGTTGATGATGGGCACCACGCCGAGGTCGAGCAGGGTCTGCAGGGTCGAGCGGGCATTCAGATAGCGCGTGCGGTCCGCCAGGTCTTCGTGGGTCAGCAGGATCTGCGCGGCTTTGAGGCCGTGGTTGAGAAAGGTGGTTTCGTAGGCTTGGGCCAGGCCCATCTGGCCTACCGCGGCGGCTGCCTGCAGGTCGTGCATGGCATGCGGCCTCGTTGTCCAGCCCAGGCGCTGCATACCGGCGGCAATCGCGCCGGAGGAGACCAGCAGCACCTGCCGTCCGTGGGCGTGCAGCGCGGCGATCTGCCGCGCACATTCGGCAATGAAGTCGTGGGCGAGGCCTTCGCCGTTGTTGGTCACCAGCGCACTGCCGACCTTGACCACCAGACGCTTCGCGTCAGCTATCTGCCGTCTCATGTTTTCGATGCTGTTCCAGATAATCCATCACGGCAAACGTGACCTCCCGGCAACCACCCCCCGAAATGGCGGAAACGACGAAATGCTTCTTCGGCTTGTAGCTCTTCACCAGCGCCGCGATCCGTGCTTCGCGCTCGTCTTCCGGCACCAGGTCAATTTTGTTGATCAGCAGCCAGCGCGGCTTTTTGTACAGCGCCTGATCGTATTTCTTCAGTTCCTTGAGAATCGCTTTTGCATCCTTGGCCGGATCGGCTTCCGGATCGAAGGGCGAAATATCGACCAGATGCAGCAGCAGGCCGGTGCGCTGCAGATGCTTGAGGAAGCGATGGCCGAGACCGGCGCCTTCCGCCGCACCTTCGATCAGGCCCGGAATGTCGGCGATGACGAAGCTGCGGTTGTCATCGACGCGCACCACGCCGAGATTCGGATAAAGCGTGGTGAAGGGGTAATCCGCGACCTTGGGCTTGGCCGCCGAAACCGCGCGGATGAAAGTGGATTTGCCGGCATTGGGCAGTCCCAGCAGGCCGACATCGGCCAGCACCTTTAGCTCCAGTTTCAGTTCGCGCTTTTCCCCTTCCTGCCCCGGCGTGTTCTGGCGCGGTGCGCGGTTGGTGCTGGACTTGAAGTGCGAATTGCCGAGGCCGCCGATGCCGCCCTTGGCGATCAGCACGCGCTTGCCGTCGACATCCAGGTCGGCGATGACTTCGCTGGTTTCGCTGTCGGTGATCACGGTGCCTACCGGCATGCGCAGTTCCAGGTCTTCCCCGCCCTTGCCGTAGCGGTCCGAGCCGTGGCCGTTTTCACCCTTCTGGCCGCGAAACACACGGGTGTAGCGAAAGTCGATCAGGGTGTTGAGGTTGCGGTCGGCTGTGGCCCAGATGCTCGCACCCTTGCCGCCGTCGCCGCCGTCCGGGCCACCGAGGGGAATGTATTTCTCGCGGCGGAACGAGACGGCACCATTGCCGCCATCGCCGGCGAGTACTTCTATGCGAGCTTCGTCGAAGAATTTCATAGGCCTGAAAGCGCGAAAGCCCTATCTCGACGATAGGGCTTTCGTCGCGGAAGGATTGGCTGCTTAAGCGGCGGCCGGGACGATGCTGACCACGCGACGCTTGGTCGGACCCTTGACGGCGAACAGCACCGTACCTTCGACCTTGGCGAACAGCGTATGGTCCTTGCCCATGCCGACGTTGTCGCCGGGATGGAACTCGGTGCCGCGCTGACGCACGATGATGCTGCCGGCAGAAATCAATTGGCCGCCATAGCTCTTGACGCCAAGGCGTTTCGATTCCGAGTCGCGGCCGTTACGGGAACTGCCGCCTGCTTTTTTGTGTGCCATGTTTTAGCTCCTGATTCTCTCGTCGGGCTCAGGCGGCAATGCCGCTGATCTCGATTTCGGTGAAGTTTTGACGATGGCCCTGGTGCTTCTGGTAGTGCTTGCGACGGCGCATCTTGAAAATGGTGACCTTGGGATGACGGCCCTGAGATATCACTTTCGCGGTGACCGTGGCACCGGCGAGCATGGGAGAACCGATCTTGACCGATTCGCCTTCGCCGACCATGAGCACCTGGTCGAGAGTGATTTCAGTGCCTACATCAGCCGGTATCTGTTCTATTTTGAGTTTTTCGCCGGCAGCAACACGATACTGCTTGCCACCGGTTTTTATGACCGCATACATGATGAGAGACTCCAATGGGATGACGCAAAGAACCGCGCAGTATACAGAGGGATGGGCGGCAGGTCAAATTATTGGCGTCCGGCGGCCGGCGTGTAGCCTATGGCCAGCGAAATGGCGTCGGCGGTTTCCTTGACCAGCGCGGCCCAGTCCGCGCTGTGGCGCTCGGCCGGGGCCGAGACCGAGAGCCCGGCAACCAGTTCGCCGGCATCGTCGCGCACCGGCGCGGCGATGCAGCGCAGGCCCTGTTCGATTTCCTCGTTGTCGAAGGCCACGCCGTGGCGACGTGCGCGCTCGACTTCGCGTTCCAGCGCGCCGAGCGTGGTCAGCGAGGTCGGCGTATAGCCGGGCAGGCCGGTGCGCTTGGCGTACTCGCGCAGTTTTTGCGGGCCGTCTTCGGCCAGATAGAGCTTGCCCACGGCCGTGACATGCAGCGGCGCGCGGGCGCCGACCAGATGCACCACGCGCACCGAGGAGCGGCCGCTGGAGGTGCGTTCAACATAGACGATCTCGTCGCCCTGGCGCACGCCGAGATTCACGCTTTCCCCGAGTTGCTGGTGCAGGCGCTGCATCAGCGGCATCGCAGCCTGGCCGATGCTGATGCGCGACTTGACCACGTTGCCCAGTTCCAGCAGGCGGATGCCGAGCCGGTAGGTGCCAGGATCGGCGCGTTCGACGAAACCCGACGTGGACATGGCGGCCAGGATGCGATGTGCGGTGGATGGATGCAAACCCGTCTCCAGCGCCAGCTGCTTGAGGCTGACCGGATCGTGATGATAGGAAAGGACATCGAGCAGTTTCATCATGCGCTCGATGACCTGGATACCGCTGCGGGCTTCCGGCGCGGCATCCGCAGGCTTATGCGGCACGGCATTCTCTTCCTGGGAACGGGACTTCGGATACTATAACAAATGCCTTCGCCGGCGATCGGCGACTATTTGCTTTGCATGCCTGGGATTCCGCTTCGGAGGCAGGCGACAACAACATAACGGAGTGAGTCCATGGCAAGGGTGCGCGTAGGGCTGTTTGTGACCTGTCTGGTGGATCTGATGCGCCCGCGTATCGGTTTTGCCGCCCTGAAGCTGCTGGAAACCGCCGGCTGCGAAGTGATCGTGCCGGAGAGCCAGACCTGCTGCGGCCAGCCGGCATGGAATTCGGGCGACGCGCCGGGCGCCGTGGCGCTGGCGAAAAAGACCATCGCCGAGTTCGAGGGCTTCGACTACGTCGTGGCGCCCTCCGGCTCCTGTGGCGACCACATCCGTACCGAATACCCGACCCTGCTGGCCGCGGAGCCCGAGTGGCGCGATCGCGCCACGGCCATGGCCAGCCGTACTTATGAACTGACCGATTTCCTGGTCACGGTGTTGAAGGTGGACAGCGTGCCGGGCGACCATGAAGGCAGCATCACCTATCACGATTCCTGCACCGGCCTGCGCAGCATGGGCATCAAGCAACAGCCGCGCGCGCTGCTGGCGAAGATGAAGGGTGTCGAACTTAGGGAGATGAACGGCGGCGAGGAATGCTGCGGTTTCGGCGGCACTTTCTCGGTCAAGTTCGGCGAGGTCTCGGCCGCGATCGCCGAACGCAAGTGCGACAACGTGCTGGCCAGCGGCGCCAGGGCCGTGGTCGGCGGCGACCTCGGTTGCCTGCTGAACATCGAGGGAAAGCTGCGGCGCATGGGTGACGAGGCGACGCAGGTGCTTCACGTCGCCGAAGTGCTGGCGGGACAGCCATGAGCCCATCCCCCAACCCCTTCCCCGCGGGACGGGGTGACTACCGTTCGCTTCGCTCAGAAAGGTAAGCAATCATGGAAATCAAGTCCATGCGCTTCAAGGCCAACGCCGCGGGTTCGCTGGCCAACGTGGTGCTGCAGGGCAACCTGAAAAACGCCAAGGGCAAGTTCGTGACCAAGCGCGCCGAGGCGCTCAAGGATCTCGACGATTTCGAGGGCACGCGCGACGCGGCGGTGGCGATTCGCAACAAGGTCATCGACAATCTCGATCTGTGGCTGGAGCGCTTCGAACAGAAGGCGCAGGAGACGGGGGCCACGGTTATGTGGGCCAAGGACGGCGCGGAGGTATGCCGCCTGGTGACGGAAATCGCCAGGAAGCACGGCGTGACCAAGGTCACCAAGTCGAAGTCGATGCTCTCCGAGGAGGCCGGGCTCAATCAGGCGCTCGAAGCGGCCGGCATCCAGCCGGTGGAGACCGATCTCGGCGAATACATCCTGCAGGTCGATAACAACGAGCCGCCCAGCCACATCATCGCGCCGGCCGTGCACAAGAGCCTCGACGATGTCGCGGACCTGTTCCACAAGGTCCATGGCACGCCGCGCAAGACCGAGATCCCGGCGCTGACGAGGGAAGCGCGCGAAGTGCTGCGCGGGCATTTCCTGAGCGCCGAGATGGGCCTCTCGGGCGGCAATTTCCTGGTCGCCGAGACCGGCTCGGTGGCGCTGGTGACCAACGAGGGCAACGGGCGCATGGTGACGACCCTACCCAAGGTGCATGTGGTCATCACCGGCATCGAGAAGGTGATCCCGACCCTCGAAGACTTGTCGACCCTGATGCGGCTCTTGCCGCGCTCGGCCACCGGGCAGTCGATCTCCAACTACTTCTCGATCCTCACCGGGGTCAAGAAGCCGGAAGAGCATGACGGGCCCGAGCATCTCTACTTCGTGCTGGTCGACGCCGGTCGTGCCGACGTGGTCGGCGGCGATTTCCACGAGATGCTGCGTTGCATCCGCTGCGGCGCCTGCATGAACCATTGCCCCGTGTATCAGACCATCGGCGGCCACGCCTACGGCTGGGTCTATCCGGGGCCGATGGGCTCGGTGCTGACGCCCCTGTATGCGGGCATGGAGAACTCGATCGACTTGCCGCATGCGGCGACCCTGTGCAACCAGTGCGGCGTCGTCTGTCCGGTCGGGATTCCGCTGCCCGACTTGTTGCGCCGCCTGCGCGAAAAGCAGACCGAGCGCGGCCTGCGTCCGCTCAAGGAGCGCATCGGCCTGCGCCTGTGGGCCTGGGTCGCGCAACGGCCGAAGCTCTATGCGCTGGGGGCGAGCCTGGGTGCGCGCTACCTGAAATGGCTGGCCGGCGATGCGGATCGCATCCGCCTGCTGTCGACCGCGCCGGAATGGACCCTGGGGCGCGATTTCCCGGCGCCGCAGGGCAAGACCTTCCGCGAGCTTTATGCCATGCGCCGCAAGACGAGCGCTACCTGACCCGAACAGAGGAAAGAACATGAACCTGAAAAACTTGGTTGAACCACAGAGGCACAGAGAACACAGAGAACACAGAGAAAGTCCTTCTCTTGGCAAGCCAGCGATTTATCGCCTTTCTCTGTGCCTCTGTGTCTCTGTGGTGAGGAATTTTTGATGAGTTCCCGTGAAGACATTCTCGGCCGCGTGCGCGCCGGGCTCCAGCGCAACGCCGGCAATGCCGCGGTCGGCCGCGAGGTGATGGCCGCCGCCCTGTCCAGCCGTAGCCAGGGGCCGAAGCCGGCCATGGATACCGCGCCGCAGGCGTTGCTGGAGCGCTTCCGCGTCAAGTCGGAAGCACAATCGAGCACCGTCGATATCGTGGCTGCGGAAGCCGAGGTGCCGGCTGCGATCGCGCGTTATCTGACGGCCATGAATCTGCCCAGGACCGCGGTCGCCCAGCCGGCGCTGGCGCATCTGGACTGGGCCGGCGCGGGGCTTGCGGTTGAACTGCGGGGTGCGCGCGACGCCGACCTGGTCGGCATCACCGGCTGTTTCTGCGCCGTGGCCGAAACCGGCACGCTGATGATGTGTTCCTCGCCCGCGACGCCGGCCGCCGTCAGCCTGTTGCCGGAGACGCACATCGCGGTGGTGCATGCCTCGCGCATTCTGCCTTACATGGAAGACGCGTGGAATCTGGCGCGCGCCGAACTCGGCAGCCTGCCGCGCGCCGTGAATTTCATCTCGGGGCCGTCGCGCACCGGCGACATCGAGCAGACCATCGTGCTCGGCGCGCACGGGCCCTACCGCGTGCATCTGGTGATCGTGGAGGGCTGAGATGCGCAGGCTTCTGCTTCTTGTTGCGATGTTTTTCGCCGTGGCGCCAGCGCCAACTCTTGCCCAGATCGGCGACGAGGTGCTGCCGCCGGTCTTCGTCGAAACCCTGCTCGAACTGCCCGACGATGCGGCGCAGGCGGCCAAGTCGGGCAAGCGCCTGCTGCTGTACTTCGGCCAGGTCGGCTGTCCCTACTGCAAGGAGCTGATGCAGACCAGCTTCACGCAGAAGGCCATCGTGGACAAGGTGGCCAGGCATTTCCTGCCGATCGCCTTCAACCTGTTCGGCGACCGCGAAGTGACCTGGTTCGACGGCAAGGTGCGCAGCGAAAAGGAATTCGCCAAATTCCTCAAGGTGCAGTTCACGCCGACGCTGCTGCTGCTCGACGAGAAGGGCCAGATCATTGCGCGCATCAACGGCTATTACCCACCGCATCGCTTCTCCGCCGCGCTCGACTATTCGATCAATCGCCTGGAAGCCAAACTGCCGTTTGCCGAGCATATGAAGTCCGTGCCGCAAACCGGCGCCGGCGCCACGCTCAACGAACAGCCCTTCTTCGTCAAGCCGCCCTACAACCTCGCGCGCAAGCCGGGCGGCAAGCCGCTGGCGGTGCTGTTCGAGACGCGCCATTGCGCGCCCTGCGACGAACTGCATCGGCAAGGCTTCACGCGCGACAAGACGCGGGCGGCGCTGGCGCCTTTCGATGTCGCGCGCTTTTCGCTGTCGGGACGCGAAACCCTGACCACGCCGGACGGCCGCCACAGCACGGCGGAGGCCTGGGGCAGGGAACTCAGGATCAGCTACACGCCGAGCGTGGTGTTCTTCGATGACCGCGGCCGCGAGGTGTTTCGCCTCGAAGCCTACTTGCGGCCTTTTCACTTCACCTCGTCCTTCGAGTACGTCTCCAGCGGCGCCTACAGGAAGGAGCCCGAATTCCAGCGCTTCCTGCAGAACAAGGCCGAGCACATGAAGCAGGCCGGCGAAAAATTGGACTTGTGGAACTAGGGTCTGTTCTCAATCATCCGCCGCATGATTGAGAACAGACCCTAGGAAAATCCCTCAGGTCCGTCCGGCGCGCCAGCGCTTTTCCAGTTCGATGATGCCCATCGCCACGAAGGCGATGACGGCGATCTCACCCCAGGCGCGGGCGTCGATCGGCGCGGTGGCGAAGGCCGCATTGAGCGGCGCCCAGTAGGTGATGGCCATCTGCAGCGTCAGCTGCAGGCCGGCGCCGGCCCATACCCATGGATTCGAGAACGAGTTGATGGCCGTGACCGGCAGGCGCAGCGAGCGGCAGTTGAACAGATAGACGGTCTCGATTGCGACGAAGACGTTCATCGCGATGGTGCGCGCTTCGGCCATGGTCTGGCCGCGCTCGCCGGCCAGCAGGAACATGCCGAAGGAGCCGGCCAGCATCAGGCTGCCGACCAGCACGATGCGCCCGATCAGCACGCCATCGAGCACTGGCGATCCCGGCGGGCGCGGCGGCCGGTGCATGATGCCGCGCTCGGCCGGCTCGAAGGCCAGCGGCAGTCCAAGCAATACCGCGGTGGTCATGTTGATCCAGAGTATCTGCAGCGGCGTGATCGGCAGCGTGGCGCCGGCGACGATGGCGGCGAGGATCACCAGGCCCTCGCCGAAATTGGTCGGCAGGGTCCAGGTGATGAACTTCACCAGGTTGTCGTAGATGCCGCGCCCTTCCTCGACCGCCGCCTCGATGGTGGCGAAGTTGTCGTCGGTCAGCACCATCGCCGCGGCTTCCTTGGCCACGTCGGTGCCGCCCAGCCCCATGGCGATGCCGATGTCGGCCTGCTTCAGCGCCGGGGCGTCGTTGACGCCGTCGCCGGTCATCGCCACCACCTCGCCCTGCGCCTGCAGCGCGCGCACCAGACGCAGCTTCTGTTCCGGTTCGACGCGGGCGAAGACATTGACCCCGAGCGCCGCCGCCTGCAGCGCCTGATCGTCCAGGCGCGCCAGGTCGCGACCGGTGAGCACCTCGGCGCTATTGCCGTCCTTGACGATGCCGATCTGCGCCGCAATCGAGCGCGCGGTTTCGGCATGATCGCCGGTGATCATTTTCACCACGATGCCGGCTGCATGGCAGGTGCGCACCGCGCTGATGGCGCGCGCGCGCGGCGGATCGATCATGCCGACCAGGCCGAGAAAAACCAGGTCGCTGCCGATCGCCGCTTCGTTCAGACGGTCACCGGCGGCCAGATGGCGTCGCGCCAGGGCCAGCACGCGCAGACCGCGCGCCGCCATCAGGGCGCTGACGGCTTCCAGTGCCGCGGTTTCCAGCGCCGTTTCGCTACCGTCGGCGGCGAGCATGGCGCGGCAGGCGGGCAGCAGCTTTTCGATGGCGCCCTTGACGTAGGCCACCGCCTGGCCCTCGACCTCGTGCAGCGTCGCCATGGTCTGTCGCGCCGAATCGAAGGGCAGTTCGTCGCGGCGGGGGAACACGCTGCGCAATGTCGCCTCGTCCAGTCCACCCTTCTTCGCCACCACCAGCAACGCCGCCTCGGTCGGGTCGCCGGTGATTTGCCACTGTCGATGTTCGTGATACAGCGCCGCGTCGTTGCACAGCACTCCCGCCAGCAAGGTTTCGTGCAAGGCCATCTCAAGAGTTGCGTCGCCGGCGGAGCCGGAAACGGTATCCCTTGCGGATGGCGCTGGTGCTACGGCGCCGCCTCCGTGGTGCAGCAACTCGCCTTCCGGCTTGTAGCCCTGGCCATGGGCGATAAAGGCTTTGCCACCGGCCCACAGCTCGGTCACGGTCATCGCGTTTTCGGTCAGCGTGCCGGTCTTGTCCGAGCAGATCACCGTGGTGCTGCCCAGGGCTTCCACCGCGGGCAGGTGGCGGATGATGGCGCGCCGCTTGGCCATGCGGCCGACGCCGATCGCCAGGGTGATGCTCATCGCGGCCGGCAGGCCCTCGGGAATCGCGCCGACGGCCAGCGCCACCGCGGCCATCAGCATGTAGGCCATCGCTTCGCCGCGCCAGACGCCGATGACGAAAGTGAGTGCGGCCAGGCCGAGGATCACCCACAGCAGCAGGCCGGCGAACTCGCCCATCTTTTTGGTCAGCGGCGTGGCGATCTCCGGCGCGCTGGCGATCAGGCCGGAGATGCGGCCGGTCTCTGTCGCGTTGCCGGTGGCGACCACCAGGCCGTGGGCCTGCCCGGCCACCACCGTGGTTCCGGCATAGGCCATGTTGCGGCGGTCGGCGAGCCGGGTGTCTTCCGGCAGTTCGTCGTGGTGCTTGTCGATCGGCGCGGCCTCGCCGGTCAATGCCGCTTCGACGGTGCGCAACTGGCGGCCGGAAACGATGCGCAGGTCGGCCGGCACCTTGTCGCCGGCGGCCAGCCAGACCACGTCCCCCGGCACCAGGTGCACCGCGTCCATGCGCCGCCGCCGGCTGTCGCGCAGCACCGTGACTTCGGTCGCCACGGCGCGCGCCAGTGCGGCCAGAGCGGCCTCGGCCTTGCCCTCCTGCAGGTAGCCGATCACTGCGTTGATCACTACCACGCCGAAAATGACGGAGCTATCGACCCATTCGCCGAGGATGGAAGTGACGATGCCCGAGCCGATCAGCACCAGCACCAGCGGTTCTTTCATTTGGGCGAGGAAGCGCGTCAGGGCGCTGCGTCCCGGCTGCTGGCTGGGGCGGTTGGGGCCGTGGCGCAGCAAGCGCTCCGCCGCCTGCGCTTCCGTCAGGCCGTGTTCCGGGTCCACACCATGCTGGACCAGGGCTGCGGTGGCCGGCAGGGCGTGCCAGGCTTTGTCGGGTGGCGTTGCCGCCCGCGGCTTCAATTTTGTCATCGTTACCGATTATGCATGGAAGTCGGACGCTGTGCGCCGGCCCCCGGCACTGCCCCGCATCAGTGAGCCAGATGCGTCCTGGCAAATGCGGCGAACTTGTCGGCCGTCAGCGGCCGGCTGAAATAGTTGCCCTGGATTTCATTGCATCCGTAGCGCTGCACCAGATCCAGTTGCTCCATGGTTTCCACGCCTTCGGCGATCGCGCGCAGCTTGAGCGAACGCGCGATGCCGATCACCGCCTGGGCCAGCGCGCCGCCAGCGCTGTCCCGATGCATGTCGGCGATGAAGGAGCGGTCGATCTTGAGTTTGTCGACGCGAAAGCGCTTCAGATAGGAAAGGCTGGAATATCCGGTGCCGAAATCGTCGATGGCGACACCGGTGCCGATCGACTTGAGGTCGGCGATGACCTCGCAGACCGATTCACTGTCTTCGATCAAGGTGGATTCGGTCAACTCGATTTCGATCTGCTGCGGCGAGATGCCGGCATCCCGCGTATGACGACGTACCTGGTCGACCAGGTCGGTGCGGAAGATCTGCCGGCCGGAAACATTGACGGCAATCTTCCACTCGTTGCCGTCATCCTTCCAGCGACGGGCCTGACGGCAGGCTTCCGCCAGCACCCAGTCGCCGATCGGAATGATCAGCCCCGATTCCTCGGCCACCGGAATGAACTCGACCGGCGAGATGCTGCTGCCATCTTCAAAGTTCCAGCGCAGCAGCGCTTCGGCACCAAAGATATGGCGGGAATCGGCGTATACCTGCGGCTGATAGCACAGGCTCAACTCCCGCCGCTCGATGGAACGGCGCAGGCGATTGGTCAGGCTGAGCCTGCGATTGGCCCGTTCGTTCATCTCCGCCGAGAAGAAGCTGAAGGTCTGGCGCCCGGATTCCTTGGCGTGATACATCGCCGTATCGGCCTTCTGCATCAGGGTGTCGAAGTCGGTGCCATCGTCCGGCGACAGCGCAATGCCGAGCGAAGCCGATGTGGTGAGGCTGTGCGCTTCGATGTCGAAGGCCTGCAGCAGACTGGTCTGAATCTTCTCGGCAATGCGCGCCACGGCCTCGGGACCGTCGACCTCGCCCAGCAGAAGAATGAATTCGTCGCCACCCTGGCGGCTCAGCGTGTCCGAGTCTCGCAGGCAGGTTCTGAGGCGGCCCACGGCAGCGATCAGCAGGGCGTCCCCCACCGGATGGCCGAGTGAATCATTGATGCGCTTGAAGTGATCGAGGTCCAGGTAGATGAAGGCCATGCGCTTGCCCGAGCGCTTGTGCTGGTCGCGCATCTGGCTGAAGCGGTCACGCAGCAGCAGGCGATTGGGCAGGCCGGTGAGCGGGTCATGGTGCGCCAGATACTGAATCCTTTCTTCCGTGGCTTTGCGCAGCGAGATGTCCGAGAAACACGCGACGAAGTTCTTCACTTCGCCCTGGGCTTCGCGCGTTGCCGAAATGGTCAGCCACTTTGGATAGATTTCGCCGTTCTTGCGCTTGTCCCAGACTTCGCCTTCCCAGGAACCCTTGCCCAGCAGCGATTGCCACATCTGCCGGTAGAAGTCGGGCCCGTGCCGTCCGGATTTCAGGACGCGGGGGTTCCGGCCGATCACCTCGTCGGGGGCGTAGCCGGTGATCGCGGTAAAAGCGGGGTTGACCCGGATGATGGTACCCGCGCCGTCGGTGATCAGCATGGCTTCGAGCGAGTTGGCGAAGACGGTGTCGGCCAGTTGCAGTTCGGCTTCATGGCGTTTGCGCTGGCTGATGTCCGTGTAGGCCCAGATTGATCCGTTCTCGGGAGCGGCCGGGTCGAGCGGTCGGCCGGAGGTGTCGCACCAGATGATGGTGCCGTCGCGCCGCCGGTTGCGGGTTTCGATATTGCAGTAGCCTTTCTCGGCCAGGTCGAGATAGGCCTTTTCGCCCACGGCAAGCCAGTCCGCGCGGGACGGAAATATGACTTCGGTGCTCTTGCCGATCATCTGCTCCGGTCGGTCGAAACCGAACACTTCGGCGATGCGCCGGTTGCAGTTGAGGAAGGTCCGGTTCCTGATCAGGGCGATGCCGACATGGGCGTTGTCGAAGATCAGCCGGTGTTCTTCGAGCAGGGTGGCCATGCGCGCCTCGATGCGCTTGCGTTCCGTGATGTCCGTGTAGGACGTGACGAAGCCGCCGTCGGGCAGCGGCGAGCGCTGAACCTCCAGCACCGTGCCGTCGCTGCGCTGGAACTCGATGTTGTAGGGTTGGCGCTTGTTGATGCGTTCCATGGCCGCGGCAAACTCGGCGTCGGCATCGCCTGCGCCCAGTTCGCCGCGCTCGGCGGCCAAGCGCAGGATGGCCACCATGTCCGGTTCGCCGCTGGCGAAGATCTCGTCGGGAAGCCCCACCAGGCGACGAAATTGCTCGTTGTAGCGCGTGACGCGCAGATTTTCGTCGATCAGGGTGATGCCGCAGGGAAAGTGCTCGATGATGGCGCGCTGCTTTTCGTGTTCGTGCTGCAGGGCATGGTCGGCGCGTTTGCGTTGGGTGATGTCCTGCAGGGTTTCGATGGCGCCGATCAGCTCGCCGCCCGCGTCGAACAGGGGGGCCGCCGTGAAATACAGCCAGGTACCGCCACCACCCATGTGGGCGAAAAAATCCTCTGCTTCGTAAGACCCCGGAATGATGGTCGAACGACGATACTTTCCTTCATACAGGGTGGCCACGGCGTCGATATCGCCGGATACGACCAAGTCGGCCATCACCGGACGTTGCTGCGGATAAAACGGACGCCATTGGTCGCGACTGCCGATCATCGCTCCCGCCGGATAGTGGAGCACCACTTCGCAGGCGCGGTTCCAATGCGTTACATGATGCTCCCGGTCGATGACGAAGGTCGGCACCGGAGAGCCCTGGATGATCTTGTCGAGGAGATCCTGCTCGGTAACGGGAAGAGGTGGCCTGGCTTCCACTATCGTTCTGGCAATCGGCTAGGGTTGTTCCGTAGGGCATCGTCTATGCCTTTCAGCCTAGTCTCAATATCCCTTCAAGGCAAATCGGAACTCCAGCCGGGCTACTCAATCTCCCGATCGGGCCCGGCGAGCGGCAGCCGCAGGCGCAGCAAAAGTCCGTTATCGGTGGCGGCGCCTTCAATGTCCAGCGTGCCGCCATGAAGTTCGGCGATGCGTGCGACGATGGACAGCCCGAGTCCGCTGCCCGAAGAGTTGGTGCTGGCGCTACGGTAAAAGCGTTGCCGGACCCGCTCGCGCTGGTCGGCGGCAATGCCGCAGCCGTTGTCGCCGACGGTCAGCACGGCGTGTTCGTCCGCGGCCGCGATGGACACTTCGACGCGCGTGGCGCCGCTGTGGCGCAAGGCATTGTCCACCAGGTTGCGCAGCAGTACTTCGAGCAGCAGCGCATCGCCCTGAACGCGCACGTCGCCCTCGCGCAGCGAGAGTTCGCAGCCGCGTTCGATGGCCTCGCCGGCGCTCATGGCGAGGACCGCTTCGGCGATCGGCCGCAGCGCCACTTCCTGCATCGCTTGCGGCGTGCCGGCGTCCAGCCGCGCCAGGGTGAGCAACTGCGCCACCAGGTGGGTGGCGCGGTCGCAGCCGGCGATGATCTGCTCCAGGGCATGCCGCCTTTCGGCGTGATCGACGGCAGCCAGCGCGACCTGCGCCTGCGCCTTCAGCGCGGCCAGCGGCGTGCGCAGTTCATGGGAGGCGTCGGCGGTGAAGCGCCGTTCGTTGTCGAGCGCCCGCACGATATCGGCAAACAGGCTGTTGAGCCGGGTCACCAGCGGAGCGACCTCGGCGGGAAGGCTGGCATTGGGCAGCGGATCGAGCCGGTCGGCGGCGCGCGCCTCGACGTCGCGCGCGAGTTGGCGCAGGGGCGCCAGCGCATAGCCGATGGCAATCACCAGCAGCAGCGCCAGCGCGGGCAGGGCGTAGAGCATGGGCTTGAGCAGTTGCTCGGCGATTTCGGCGGCGACCTCGTCGCGCTCCTTGGCAAAGTGCGCGGCCGAAGTGCTCGGCGGGTGGGCCAGCAGCTCTTTCAGTTCATGGCGCGCTTCGCGCCAGGTGGCGAAGGCAGTCAGCAGCCAGACCAGGGCGACCGCCAGCAGGGTCAGTCCGACCAGCCGGGTGCGCAGGGAGAAGGGGCGTCTCATGACGGGGTGCCGGTCGCGGGGACGTTCTTGGGCACGGCGTAACCGACGCCGCGCAGGGTGCGGATGGCGTCCGCGCCAAGCTTGCGCCGCAGGTGATGGATGTAGACCTCGACCGTATTGCTGCCGATTTCATCGCCCCAGGCATACAGATGCTGTTCCAGCTGGGCGCGCGACAGTGCGCGCCCAGGCTGCTGCATCAGGGCGTGCAGCAGGGCGTATTCCTTGGCCGAGAGCTCGACTTCGCGGCCGTCCGCTGCGACATGCCGCGTCGATGGATCGAGGGTGATGCCGGCGGCGGCCAGCACCGGTGCCGGCTGGCCCCCGGCGCGGCGCAACAGTGCGCGCAGGCGCGCCGTCAATTCACCCAGGTCGAAGGGCTTGACCAGGTAGTCGTCGGCGCCGGCATCGAGCCCGCGGATGCGGTCATCGACAGTGTCGCGCGCAGTGAGGATCAGCACCGGCAGGGTCTTCTGTTTCGCGCGCAGCTGGCGCAGCACGTCGAGTCCGTCGCGGCGCGGCAGGCCGAGGTCGAGCACCACCGCCGCGTAATCCTCGGTCATCAGCGCCGTCTCGGCACTGACGCCGTCGCGCACCCAGTCGACGGCGTGGTCGGCCTGACGCAGGCCGGCCTGCAGCGCGTCGCCGAGCAGGGCATCGTCTTCAACCAGCAGGATTCTCATGGTTCATGTGCCGCGTCTTCTTCCACCCCGTGATCATCGCCCGCACGAGATTCTCGCGGTGCAGCCAGCTGCTGACGATGACGCCGGCAATGTGTATGCCGACGATCGCCATCATGCCATTGGCGGCGCC
The DNA here is from genome assembly GCA_043826925.1 of Pseudomonadota bacterium. Taxonomy (GTDB): domain Bacteria; phylum Pseudomonadota; class Gammaproteobacteria; order Burkholderiales; family Rhodocyclaceae; genus Sulfuritalea. Next base: position 96,636 of record JBDRPN010000018.1, on the reverse strand, counting down.
TTCATGCAGTTCTTCCAGGAAGTGGCCGCCGACGTCCTCATACACGGCCCAGCCGCTGGCCGCGGCGACCATGCCGAAGCCGAGCAGCAGGAAAATCGCCACGGCGCCGGCCGGATTGTGGCCGACATAGTGTTGCGGCTTGCCGTCGATCAGCGACTTCAGGTAGTCGATCAACTTGCGCGGCGTCGGCAGGAATGCGGCAAAGCGCGAATAGCCACCGCCGATGAAGCCCCACAGCAGGCGAAACACGATCAGGCCGGCCAGCGTATAGCCGGCGATCACGTGGATGTCGCGCAGCTTTTCCGATTCCGAGGTGAGGAAGGCGGTGGCGAAACTCGCCACCAGCGACCAGTGGAAGATTCGCGTCGGCAGGTCCCAGACGCGGACGGACTTGGTATCGGCATGCATGGCGGACCTCATTTTGGAATTTGAACCCAGTCATCGCTGTACTCGCCCGCGGCAGCCCGGGTATGGCAGGCGGTGCAGTTGGCCGGGCTCTTGATCGACGGGCGTTTCCAGGTTCCCGCGCCGATCTCGCGGTGCTTCTTGTCGAAGCGCGCGGTCTGCGTGATGCGCAGCAGCGGCTTGCCCTGCGCATCGCGGGTGTCGCCGGTCTTGCGGCCGCCGGCATAAGCCAGCAGAAAGTTGGTGATGGCGACACGGCGCTTGTCGTCGATGCTGGCGTCCGAGCCGAAGTGGTGCGACAGGTCGCCCATCATGGCGCGCCATGAATCGGCATGCAGCATCTGCGGCGGATAGGCCATGTGGCAGGAGCTGCATTCTTCTTCGAAGGCGGCGTGCTTCGGCAGGCTGTAGCTGTCGGCCTGGGCCGTCAGCGCGACCAGCAACAGGGCGGCGGGGAGAAGTGTTTTCATCGCGGTCTCCGATTACCTGAGGCTCAGCAGCCAGGCCATGACGTCGGCCTTTTCCTGAGCGCTGCAGACCCGGTTCAGGGTGTCGTTGCAGTTGCGGCGGAACCACTTGTCCACCTTGGCGGCATCGGTGAAGCGCTCGGCATTGGCCGCCGGCGCCAGCGGCGTGATGGCCTTGTCGGTCTTGGCGTGGCGGCCGGCCTGGGTCGGCTTGTCGGTGTGGCAGGAGGAACAGCTCCACTCGCCGCCCTGCTTGCTGGTGAAGAAGCGCGCGCCGCGCTGGGCGGAGGCGGCAGTGCCGGCCTCCTTCTCGAAGCGCGTCAGGAAGTCGCGCGGGGTTTCGGCCGAGGCAGTCGCCGCGAACAGCGTGGCCGCAATGATGAGCAGGTGTCGCATCGGAATCTCCATGAGTGTTGAGTGAGACGAATCATGGAGGGCGCCGCTTAAACGGCGCTTAAGTCCGACGCAACGAGCTACTTCTTCGGCGCCTTGTAGAAGTCGCGCAGCGAGGCATAGCGTTCGGCGCGCACCGAGCGCACATGCTGGATCGCGTTCTTCATCGGGATGCCGGCCTGGACCAGGGTCTCGGCGGCGATCAGCAGGCTGCTTTCGAGCACTTCGGGAATCACCTCGGTGGCGCCGGCGGCCTTGAGGCGGGCGACATCCTTGTCGTCGCTGGTGCGCACCACGATGGGGATGGTCGGCCGGGTGCTGCGCACGACGCGCACCACGCGTTCGGCCGAACGTGCGTCGGGATAGCTGACGACCACCGCGCGGGCGCGGGAAATGCCCGCCGCCTGCAGTACCTCGGGCCGGTCGGCGTTGCCGAAGACGACGTTGACGCCGTGCATGCGCGCCTCGGCGATGCGTTGCGGGTCCACGTCGAGGGCGATGAAGGGAATTTCTTCGATGGTGAGGAATTCGGCGATGCGGCTACCGGTGCGACCGTAGCCGCAGATCACCACGTGCTGACCGAGGTCGAGGCTATGCACGGCGATGTCGTGGATCGCGGTGGCCTTGTGCGCCCAGTCGCCGCGCCCCAGGTCGCCCGACAGTCGCGCCGCGCGTTCGATCAGGAAAGGCGCGATGAACATCGACAGCAGCATGGCCGACAGCGTGATCTGGAATACGCCGATGCTGACCAATTGCAGTTGCTGCGCCAACTGGATCAGGACCAGGCCGAATTCGCCGGCCTGCGCCAGTTGCGCCGCGGTGCGCAGGCTGGTGGTCAGCGGGGTTTTCGCCACGCGCGTGATGATCAGCATCACCACCGCCTTGCCGCCGATCAGCAACGCCACGGCCAGCGCCAGCTTGTGGGCATTGGCCAGTACATAGTGGATGTCGAGCATCATGCCGATGGTGACGAAAAACAGGCCGAGCAGGATGTCGCGGAAGGGCCGGATGTCGGCTTCGACATGGTGGCGATAGGCCGTCTCCGAAATTAGCATGCCGCCGACGAAGGCCCCGAGCGCCAGCGACAGCCCGCTCTGGGCGGTCAGGAAGGACAGGCCGACGACGATCCACAGCGTCGTCAGCACCAGCAGTTCGCTGGACTTGTATTGCGCGGCGGCATCGAAAATCCGTCCGATCAGTCTTTGTCCCGCCCAGATCAGCAGCGCCAGCACGGCGACCGCCTGCGCCGCGGCCACCGCCAGCGAACGCAGCAGATCGTCGCCCGAGGCGGCCAGCGCCGGCAGCAGGATCAGGCAGGGTGCCACGGCAAGGTCCTGGAACAGCAGCACGCCCATGGTTTGTCGTCCGGAGCGCGAATGCAGTTCGAAGCGCTCGGAGAGCATGCGCGCGACGATCGCGGTGGAGGACATCGCCACCGCCAGCCCGACCGCGACACTGCTGCGCCAGCCCTGATCGTAGGCCAGCGCGGTCACCAGGCCGGTGCCCAGCGCGGTCAGCAGCATCTGCGCCGAGCCGAAGCCGAACACCAGCGCACGCATCGCCTGCAGGCGTTTCAGGCTGAATTCGAGGCCGATCGAAAACATCAGGAAGACGATGCCGAACTCGGCAAAGCTGTCCACTTCTGCGCTTTCCGTCAGCCGCGCCAGGCCATGCGGTCCCAGCGCGATGCCGATCACCAGGTAGGCCAGCATCGAGGGCAGCTTGAAGCGACGCGCAACGGCGACGGCGCCGACCGCGGCGCTGAGCAGAAGCAGGATCCAGAGCAGGTTGGAGTGCATGGCAGGATAATAACGCGAGCCTGCACTTGTCATGTCGGCATGGGTAAAATGCGGCCAATCGATCCCGTTTCTCGCTGCCCACGCCATGACCGAAAAGGTTTCGCAACGCCGCCTGCGTTATGGCGAATTCCTCAGCGCCGTGCGCGTCAAGCAGCGCCGTGTGAGCTACCGCGACGTGCATGCCGATGCGGGACGCAGGCCCAAGCCGCGGCGCCTGCGCCTGCTCGATGTGCATCGCCTGCTGACGCCCTATGTCAGCGTGCGTTTCATGGAGCAGTTGCGCGCCGTGGTGCCGCTGGCGCTGTTCCTCGCCCTGTTCCAGATCGCCGCGCTGCGCGTCGACGTGCAGCAGGGGGAACTGATCACCTTTGGCATGCTGGCGGTGATGCTGGGCCTGATGCTGTTCATGGACGGCGTCAAGTACGGGCTGATGCCGTTTTCCGAGAACATCGGCTTCAATCTGCCGAATCGCGCCACGCCCGCGGTGGTACTCGGCTTCGCCTTTCTGCTGGGCGGCATCGCGACCTTCGCCGAGCCGGCGATCGGCGCCCTGCGCGCGGCGGGCGGCGGCGTCGACCCGGTGCGCGCGCCCTGGCTGCATTTGTTGCTGACGCGCTATCCCGACCGGCTGGTGCTGGCTGTCGGCATCGGCGTCGGCCTCGCCGTGGTGGTCGGCATGCTGCGTTTCTTCTTCGCCTGGCGCATGAAGACGCTGATCATCGCCACCCTGCTGCCCTGTCTGGCGCTCACGGTGTATGCCGGACTCGACCCGCGTCTGGCGCCGATCATCGGCCTGGCCTGGGATTGCGGCGCGATCACCACCGGCCCGGTGACGGTGCCCCTGGTGCTGGCGCTGGGCATCGGGGTCGCAGCCGCGGCCGGTCAGGAGGACAACCCGCTGGCGGGCTTCGGCATCGTTACCCTGGCCTCGCTGTTCCCGGCGATCGCGGTGATGCTGGTCGGCATCGGCCTGGTCGCCGAAGTGCCCAACCCCGCGGCCATGCCGCCGATAGTTGGCGCTGACGTCACGGCGGCATGGTGGGACCAGACTCCCGTGGCGGAGCTGATCGCCGCCTTGCGCGCGATCGGCCCGCTGATCCTGCTGCTCTGGCTGGTGCAGCGCTTTCTGCTCGGCGCGGCGGTCAAGCAGCGCAACCTGGTGGTCTACGGCGTGGTGGTGGCGGTGCTCGGCATGGCCTTGTTCAATCTGGGGCTGACGGTGGGCCTGATCCCGCTCGGCAACCAGGCCGGGGCCACCGTGCCGGCGGCCTTCAGTGCGGCGGCGGGCGGCGAGGCGCTGTATCCCTATCCGCTCGGCATCGGCCTGACGCTGGTCTTTGCCGTGACCCTCGGCTATGGCGCCACGGTTGCCGAGCCGGCGCTGAATGCGATGGGGGTCACGGTGGAAAACCTGACCGACGGTGCCTTTCCCAAGAAGTTGCTGATCCAGGCCGTGGCGGTCGGCGTCGCGCTGGGCATTGCGCTGGGCGTGGCGAAGATCATCTTCGGCTGGTCGATGCTGCCGCTGCTGCTGGGCGGCTATACGGTCGCGCTGGTGGGAACGCTGTGGTCCAGCGAGGAGTATGTGGCGCTCGCGTGGGACAGCGCCGGCGTCACCACCGGTCCGGTCACCGTGCCGCTGGTGCTGGCCCTCGGTCTCGGCCTGGGGCAGGCGGTGGGTGCCGCTGAAGGCTTCGGCATCCTGGCCATGGCCTCGTTCGGCCCGATCATCTCGGTGTTGCTGGTAGGCCTCTGGATTCGTCGCAGCGCGGAACTCGCTGCACGGGGAGAAAGCTGGACATGAAACAACGTGACGAAATCGTGGTGCTGACCGATGCGGTGCTGATCACCTGCATCGTGCAGCGCGGTGTAGCCGATACCGTGGTCGATGCGGCGACCGAAGCCGGGGCGCAGGGTGCGACGATCTTCTATGCGCGTGGCACCGGCGTGCGGCAGAAGCACCTCGGCGTGCTCGGCATCACGGTGAATGCGGAGAAGGAAGTGATCTACATCGTGGCCCCGGCCGATCACGCCGATCACATCTTCGAGCGGGTGTTCGTCGCCGCCAAGCTGGACACGCCGGGCATGGGCATGATCTACATGTCGCCGCTGGAAAAAATGGCGACCTATGTGCCGCCCGAAGTCGCCGCGCGTTTCGGTCATCATGACTGAGGCCGTCCCGCTGCCGCCACTGCGCGGCGACTACCGCATCATCACCTGCGTGATGCCGGCCGGGCGCGGCGCCGAAGTGCTGGAAGCCCTGCGCCGCGAGCAGGGCGTGGTCAGCGCCAGCATCCACCATGCGCGCGGCATCGGCACCCAGAGCCTGCGCCATCGCGTGTATTCGGACGAGAAGCAGGTGCTGACCGCGGTGGTCGCGGCGCAGCAGGGCGATGCGGTGTTCGAACTGATCTACTTCGCCGCCGGGCTCAATGCGCCGCACGCCGGCATGGTGATGATGGGCCATGCCTTCCGTGCCGCGGGACTGGCGGCGCCGGCACCCGGCGAAGACGTGCAATAGTCCTGCAGGGAAATTTCGGCGGAGAACGGCTCGCTACTTGACCACCGTCACCGGGCAGGGCGCGTGGCGAATCACCTGCGCGGTCACCGACCCTACCAATGCGCTGGTCAGCGCACCGGCGCCGTGCGAGCCCATCACGATGGCTTCGCACTGACGTTCGCCGGCGATGCGGGCGATGCTGGCGGCGACTGGACCGAGCACCACCTCGGGCACGCAGGCGACACCCGCCGCGTCGAGCAAGGCCCGCGCCGATGTCATGGCGTCGCCGCCGCGGGATTCCTGCATGGCGTCGATTTCACATGCAGGCATATGGCCGCGGAGTTCCGGCGCATCGATCGGCTCCTGGACGTTGAGCAGCAGAATTTCATAGTCGGCGCAACCGTGCACCATTCGGATGACATGGCGGGCGACGCGGGCGGAATGCGCGGAGCCGTCCACCGGGAGCAGTATTTTCATGGACCAACCTTGGTTTTCTGGGATGGCCGAGTTTAGCGCATTCCGGGCACGGCATTGGCGTGGCGGGGGCAACGCCAATAAGCCGCAATCGCTCCCGGGATGGCTGTTCGCGGCCGGTGGGCTGCTACAATCCGCCGTCAAGAAAAGATTGGAGTGGCAGATGATTGTCTTGCATCGAATGATCGCGTCCCTGGCCTGGGCGGGGCGCCCGCTGGTATTTGCGGGTCTGCTGCTTGCAGCCTCGGCGGCCCAGGCCGCCGAGGGCGTCGTGACATCCCCGGCCTTGTTCGGCATCCCCGTCGATTTCATCCTGTTCGCGGCGACTCTGCTCGGCGTGGCGCTGTTTCACCATTACGTGCTGCAGGTCGCGCTGACCGGACTGGTGACCATCACGACCTACAAGATATTGTTTACCGGCTTCAAGACCGGTGCCGGTATCGCCGGCTTCGGCGCACACATGGGGCACGAATGGGTGCTGCTGGTGAACCTGCTCGGCCTGCTGGTCGGCTTCGCGCTGCTGGCGCGGCATTTCGAGGACAGCGGGGTACCCGAGGTGCTGCCCAGGCTGCTGCCCGAAGGCTGGCTGGGGCCGTTCGTGCTGCTGGTGATCATCTTCGTCTTGTCCGGCTTTCTCGACAACATCGCCGCGGCATTGATCGGCGCCACCGTGGCGGCCAGCGTGTTCAAGCGCAAGGTGCATATCGGTTATCTGGCTGCGATCGTTGCGTCCTCGAACGGCGGCGGCGCCGGTTCGGTGGTCGGCGATACGACGACGACCATGATGTGGCTCGATGGCGTCAGTCCGTTCGACGTGGTCGAGGCCTATATCCCGGCGGCCGTGGCGACGGTGGTATTCGGCATTCCTGCGGCCCTGCTGCAGCACAAGCACATGGCGATCAGCCGCGACTTCCATGCGGCGCACCATATCGACTGGACGCGCGTCGGCATCGTCGGCTTCATCCTGGTCAGCGCCATCGTCACCAATGTCACGGTGAATCTCAAGTTTGCCGCAATGGCCGACCATTTCCCCTTCCTCGGCGTCGCCGTTTGCCTCGCCCTGCTGCTTGCCGTGCCCTTGCGCCGGCCGGAGTGGAGCCTGATTCCGGGCGCCTTCAAGGGTTCGGTGTTCCTCCTGGCGCTGGTCACCTGCGCATCGATGATGCCGGTCGAACAACTGCCGCCGGCCTCCTGGCCCACGGCGCTGGCGCTGGGCTTCATCTCTGCCGTGTTCGACAACATTCCGCTGACCGCGCTGGCCTTGAAACAGGGTGGCTACGACTGGGGCTTCCTGGCCTATGCGGTCGGTTTCGGCGGCTCGATGCTGTGGTTCGGCTCCTCGGCCGGCGTTGCCGTCGCCAACCTGTTCCCCGAGGCAAAGTCGGTCGGCCAGTGGCTGCGCCACGGCTGGATGATACCGGTGGGTTATGTGGTTGGTTTCTTCGCCTTGCTGGTGCTGTTCGGCTGGCATCCGCACGAAAAGCACAAGGATGTGGTGCCGGCGGCCCAGGTGCAGCAGACGGCGCCGGCTGCCGCAGGCATGACTCCTGCGATCGGTTCGCCGGGTTACCAGTAGCCGCGGACTTCGTGCACTGGGCGCCCGCCGTCCGGGATGAAATGGCTCTTGAATTTTTCGTGAAACGCAGCATCTAAGCCTGCGTGCGTGGGCGCATGTGCGCCGCCGACGCCGTTCGCGTATTTCCCTGGAGAACCGCAATGAAACGCATCGTACTGTTTCTGGTCACCAACCTTGCCGTGATGCTGGTGCTGTCGATCGCCGCCAGCCTGCTGGGGGTGAACCGCTACCTGACCGCCAATGGCCTGGACATGGGCATGCTGCTGGGTTTCGCCGGCATCATAGGCTTTGGCGGCGCCTTCATTTCGCTCGCCATGTCGAAGATGATGGCCAAGTGGTCCACCGGCGCCCACGTCATCGACAGCCCGTCGACCTCGACCGAGTTCTGGCTGGTGGAAACCGTACGCAAGCTGTCCGCCAAGGCCGGTCTGGCGATGCCTGAGGTGGCCATCTACGAAGGCGCGCCGAATGCCTTCGCCACCGGTCCGAGCAAGAACAATTCGCTGGTCGCGGTATCCACCGGCCTGTTGCAGAGCATGAGCAAGGAGGAAGTCGAGGCGGTGCTGGCGCACGAAGTCAGCCACGTCGCCAACGGCGACATGGTCACGCTGACCCTGATCCAGGGCGTGGTCAATACCTTTGTCATCTTCCTGTCGCGCGTCGTCGGCTACCTGGTCGACAGCTTCCTGCGCCGCGGCGACAGCCAGTCGTCGGGCCCCGGCATCGGCTACATGATCACGGTGATCGTCTGCGACATCCTGTTCGGCGTGCTGGCCAGCATCGTCGTCGCCTGGTTCTCGCGCCAGCGCGAGTTCCGTGCCGATGCCGGCGCCGCCGGCCTGATGGGCTCGCCGCGACCGATGATGGCGGCCCTGCAGCGCCTCGGCGGCATCAATGTCGAGCCCTTGCCGAAGGCCCTGGCGAGTTCCGGCATTGCCGGCGGTCACGGCCTGATGGCGCTGTTCGCCAGCCATCCCAGCATGGAAGAGCGCATCGCCGCGCTGGCCGTGCAGGGCCGGTGAGTTTCCCCGCGCTTCGGCGCTACGGCAGGCCCCCGCTGTATGCGGCGGCATTGCTGCTCGCAGCCGCGCCTGCCTGGGCGGCAGGCTCCGAAGTGATCGGGGCCAATCTGCTCTGGCTGGCACTGATCCTGATCAGCGCCCGGTTGTTCGCGCCGCTGGCGCAGCGCCTGGGTTTCCCGGCGGTGCTCGGCGAACTGCTGCTCGGCGTGGTGCTGGGTAATCTCGTGCTGGTGGGCTTCAATGGCTTCGAGTCGATCGCGCGAGACCCAGCCGTCGCCTTCATCGCCGAACTCGGCGTCATCGTGCTGCTGCTGCAGATCGGTTTGGAGACGCGGCTCGCAGACCTGATCAAGGTCGGGCCGCGGGCTTTCGCCGTGGGTACGGTGGGCATCGTCGTGCCCTTCGTGCTGGGCGCCTACCTTGTGGGACCGTGGCTGCTGCCGGGGCTTTCAAGTCACGCCTACCTGTTCCTCGGCGCGACGCTTGCGGCCACTTCGGTCGGCATCACCGGCCGCGTCTTCCGCGATCTGGGCAAGCTCGATACGCCGGCGGCGCGCATCGTGCTCGGCGCCGCGGTGATCGACGACGTGCTCGGTCTGGTGATTCTTGCCGTGGTCTCCAGCCTGGTGCAGGCCGGTTCGGTCAGCGTCGTTCAGGTCGGCGGCATCATCGCCCAGGCGGTGATCTTCCTCGCCGGTTCGATCTGGATCGGGCGCCTGATCGCGCCGCATTCCAGCCGTTGGCTGGCGCAATGGGATGCCGGCCCCTCGATGCTGTTCGCCCAGGTGCTGGCGACCGGCCTCTTCCTCGCCTGGCTGGCGCATGCCATCGGCCTGGCGCCGATCATCGGCGCCTTCGCCGCCGGCCTGCTGTTCGAACCGGTGTTCCTGCGCGACTTCGATCATCCTGAGATCGTGCGCGAAATCGAACCCTTGCTGCCGGCAGGTGAGCCCGGCCTGGCCCAGCGCCTGCGGCCGATCCTGCTCAAGCATGGCCGCCATCAGCATGAACACATGATCGAGCCGATCGGCTATTTTTTCGTCCCGGTATTCTTCGTTCTCACCGGCATGCAGGTCGACTTGAAAACCCTGGCCGACCCGGCGGTACTGGGAGTCGGCGCTGGCGTCACGGTGGCCGCGATTGTCGGCAAGCTCGCGGCCGGACTGGCTGCCGGATCGAATAAATGGCTGGTGGGCTGGGGCATGGTGCCGCGCGGCGAAGTCGGCCTGATTTTCGCCATGGTCGGCAAGCAGCTCGGCGTCATGAACGAAGCCATGTTCTCGGTGATCGTCATGATGGTGATCCTGACCACCCTGATCACGCCGCCAGTGCTGACGCTGTTGCTGAAGCGGCAATGATTCGCCGGCAGGTGGATCGGGCCGCGCCGCTATAATTCGCCGCTTCGTCCGCCGAGCCACGCCGTGTCCGACCGCCTTGCCGTACTGCTCCAGTACCTGCTGCCCAAGCAGGCGCTCACTGCGCTGGCTGGAAAATTCGCCGGTGCCCGTGCCGGCGGACTGACGACGGCGGTGATCCGCTTGTTTGTCGGCCGTTACGGCGTCAATATGGCCGAGGCGGCGAATCCCGACATTGCGTCCTACGCCAGCTTCAACGACTTCTTCACGCGCCCGCTGAAGCCCGACGCGCGGCCGTTGGCCGCTGCCGACTTCATCTGCCCGGTGGACGGGGCGATCAGCCAGTTCGGCGCGATCGAGCGCGATCGCATCTTCCAGGCCAAAGGGCACGATTATTCGACGGCGGCGCTGGTCGGCGGCGATGCCGCACTTGCGGCTCGGTTCGAAAACGGCAATTTCGCCACGCTGTACCTGAGCCCGAAGGACTACCACCGCATCCATATGCCCTGCGCGGGCCGCTTGTTGCGCATGATTCACGTGCCGGGCGACCTGTTTTCGGTAAATCCGGTCACAGCGTGCGGCGTGCCCGGCCTGTTTGCGCGCAACGAGCGTGTCGTTTGCGTCTTCGAGGGCGAGTGGGGGCCCTTTGTCATGGTACTGGTCGGCGCAACCATCGTCGGCAGCATGGCAACCGTCTGGCATGGCGTGGTGAATCCGCCGCGCCCCGGCCATTTGCGGGAGTGGCGCTACGAGGACCGGCAACTTGTGTTCCGGCAAGGCGAGGAAATGGGCCGCTTCCTGCTTGGCTCGACGGTCGTGTTGCTGTTTCCGCAAGGCGCGCTGGAGTTCAGCGCCGGGTGGGCGCCGCAGCGGCCGATACGGCTCGGCGAAAAAATGGGCGAGCCCGCGCCTTAATCGAATTCAGGACGGGATGCCCTTGTAGGGCCGACTTCAGTCGGCCAAAGGGGGATTGCGGACTGAAGTCCGCCTTACAGTCCGCCCAGTCCGGGTCGCAGCGGAGTTTTCCAGCCGGCAAAACTCCTCACAAGGCACATTCGGTTGACGCTGCATCCATATTGTTTTTATTGGATATTATTATTCAAAAAATCTCCCGGATCGCACGCCTAAGCCCTTGTTGCACTTGAGGAAAACGGGATGATTCTTGACCGAGATCAAAAAGTGTCATAAAGTGGGATCTTGTGGGAAGTAGTGGGAAATTTTGGCCGGATGGCGGCTCGTTTTCCACCCTGGGGGAGATCCGATGTTCCAAGGTGCGGCGGCGCTGAATCTTGATGCCAAGGGCCGGATGGCCGTTCCGGCGCGGCACCGCGACGCCCTGGCGTCTGCTGGTGAAGGCCGCCTGGTGGTGACCGCCCATCCGCATCGCTGCCTGCTGCTCTATCCGCAGCCTGCCTGGGAACCGATACGCGCGCAGATTCTGGCGGCGTCGAGCCTGCAACTGGAATCGGCCATGGTGCGGCGTCTGCTGGTGGGTTTTGCCGAGGACGTCGAGCTCGATGGCGCCGGGCGCCTGCTGCTTTCACCGTCGCTGCGCCAATACGCCGGACTGGAAAAGGAAATCTGGCTGGTAGGCCAGGGGCGTCATTTTGAAATCTGGTCGGCCGCCGGCTGGCAGGCTCAGCAGGAGGCAATCTTCGCGGTGGGCGACAAGCTCCTGCCTCCGGGCCTGGAAAATCTTGCGTTGTGAGTGCCCACCTTGACCGCCAACACCCACGTCAGCGTGCTGCTGGCCGAGGCGGTCGCCGCGCTGGCGATCCGGCCGGCAGGAATCTATGTGGACGCCACCTTCGGTCGCGGTGGGCACAGCCGGGCGATTCTCGAATTACTGGCAGCCGACGGGCGGCTGATCGCGCTGGATCGCGATCCGGCGGCGATAGCCGCGGGGGCCGCGCTCGTCGATCCCCGCTTCACTCTGGCGCATGCGGCCTTCAGCGAATTCGACGCGGTGCTGGACCGCTTCGGCGTGGGCCAGGTGGATGGCGTGCTGCTGGATATCGGCGTGTCCTCACCGCAACTGAATACGCCCGAACGGGGCATGAGTTTTCGTTTCGATGCGCCGCTGGACATGCGCATGGATACGACGCAGGGGGAGACCGCCGCCGAGTTCCTGGCGCGGGCATCGCAATCAGAAATAGAAAGGGTGGTGAGGGACTATGGCGAAGAACGGTTTGCTCATGCGATTGCAAAGGCGCTTGTTGCTGCTCGGGGCGAGCACGGTATTTCAAGGACAGGAGAGCTTGCCACGCTCGTGGCGCAAGTCGTCCGCACGCGGGAGCCGGGTCAGCATCCGGCGACGCGGACCTTTCAGGCTCTACGGATTCACGTCAATCGGGAGCTTGAGGAGCTGTCGCTAGCCCTGCCCAGGGCGGTTGCACGACTGGCGCCGGGCGGGCGCCTGGCCGTGATCTGTTTTCATTCCCTCGAGGATCGCATCGTCAAACGCTTTCTGCGCGATGCGGCGCAACCCCTGCAGCCGCCCAAGGGCGTGCCGGTGCGCGCGGTGGATCTGCCGCAGCCGATGCTGAAGCTGGTGGGCAAGGCGATCTTTCCCTCGGCCGCCGAAATTGCCGCCAACCCGCGCTGCCGCAGTGCCGTGCTGCGCGTGGCGCAGAAGGTCGGCGCCGGCGCCGGGCCGACCCAAGGCAGCGCCAGTCACGAAGCTGGAGCCGCGCAGCGGCGAACTTCCGTCACCCCCGCCGGGGGGCGGGGGGCGGGGGGTGGGGGCGATTAGGTGGTCCGCCTGAATTTCTTCCTGATCCTGATCGTGCTGGCCTGCGCCCTGTCGCTGGTCAGCGCCAATCATCGCTCGCGCAAGCTATTCACCGAACTGGAAGCGGTGCAAAAACGTATGCGCGATCTGGATGTCGAATGGGGACAGCTGCAGCTGGAGCAAAGCACGGTGGCGGCCCATGCCCGGGTCGAGAAGGTCGCGCGCGAAAAGCTGGGCATGAAACAGCCGGCGCCGGGGCAGATCATTTCCGTCGAAGCGGCGCCGGGGAACTAAGGTGGCCATGAAACCGATCAAATTCAGCAAGAGCCCCCTGCTCTCGGAGCGCCTGCCGCCCTGGCGGCAACGCCTGGTGCTGGTGGTCTTGCTCGGTGCCTTCGGCGTGCTGATCGGGCGCTCGCTCTACCTGCAGGGTTTCAACAACGAATTTCTCGGCGACAAGGGGCGCGCCCGCTTCGAGCGTGTGATCGACATTTCCGCCACTCGCGGCCGCATTACCGACCGCCACGGCGATGTGCTGGCGGTATCGACGCCGGTGCGATCGATCTGGGCGATTCCGGAAGACGCCCAGCTGACGCCGGCGCAGGTGCGCAACCTGGCCGCCCTGCTCGATCTGGATGTGCGCGAGCTGAATCGCAAGCTCGGCTCGGAGGCGGCTTTCACCTATGTCAAACGCCAGTTGCCGCCCGATCTGGCGGAGCGGGTGATGGCCCTGAAGCTGCCCGGCATCCACCAGAAGAACGAATACCGGCGCTACTACCCGGGCGGCGAGGTGATGGCGCACATGCTGGGCTTCACCGGCGTCGAGGACGTCGGCCAGGAAGGCATCGAACTGGCCTTCAACGGCCAGCTTGCAGGCAAGCCCGGCAGCCGTCGCGTGATCAAGGACCGGCGCGGCAATGTGGTGGAGGATGTCGAGAGCAAGCGCCCGCCGCTGGAAGGCAAGGATATCGTCCTCGCCCTGGATTCGAAGGTGCAGTATCTGGCCTACAGCTATTTGAAGCAGGCGCTGGAGCAGCACCGCGCCAAGGCCGGCGGCGTGGTGGTGCTCGATGCCGGCAGCGGCGAAATCCTGGCCCTGGCGAACCTGCCGACCTACAACCCGAACAATCGCGTCAAGCTGGTCGGCGCGCAGCTGCGCAACCGCGCCCTGACCGATACCTTCGAGCCCGGCTCGACGCTCAAGCCCTTCACGGCGGCGCTGGCGCTGGAGCAGGGCAAGGTGCGCTTCGACACGCCGATCCAGACCGCGCCGGGCAAGATGACGATCGGCTCGGCGACGATTCACGACGCCCACATGCACGGCACCCTGACCGTCGCCCAGGTGATCCAGAAATCCTCGAACGTCGGCGCGGCCAAGCTGGCGCTGGCGATGAAGCCGGAAGACATGTGGGGCATGTTCGACAGCCTGGGCTTCGGTGCGCCGCTGAAGCTCGGCTTTCCCGGCGAGGTGGGCGGCCGGCTGCGCCCGGTCAAGACATGGCGCCCGATCGAGCAGGCCACCATGGCTTATGGCCACGGCATTTCGGTGACGCTGATGCAACTGGCGCAGGCCTACCTGGCCTTTGCCCGCGATGGCGACCTGGTGCCGCTTTCGCTGGCACGCCTGGACGTGCCGCCATTGCGCGGTCGCCAAGTGTTCTCGGCGCAGACCGCGCGCGAAGTGCGCAGCATGCTGGAACTGGCCGTGCAGCCGGGCGGCACCGCGCCCAGGGCACAGATTGCCGGCTACCGCGTGGCCGGCAAGACCGGTACGGCGCACAAGCTGGAAGCCGGCGCCTATGCCAACAAGTATGTCGCGTCGTTTGTCGGGCTCGCCCCGGTTTCCGAGCCGCGGCTGATCGTCGCCGTGATGATCGACGAGCCCTCGAACGGCAAGTATTTCGGCGGCGAAGTAGCGGCGCCGGTGTTTGCCCAGGTCATGGCCGGCAGCCTGCGCACCCTGGGCGTGGCGCCCGATGCGCCGCTGAAGCCGCTCCTGATGACCAGCGCCGAACTGGTCAAGGAAGAGATGTGAACGCCGCAATGGCCATCCTCGATCAGCTTCAGCGCCAGGGCGTCAGAGTGCAGCGCCTGATCGCCGACTCGCGGCGCGTGCAGCCGGGCGACGTTTTCGTGGCCTTCCCCGGCGCGCAAACCGATGGCCGCGCCTTCATCGCCCAGGCGGTGGCGAAAGGCGCTGCGGCGGTGATCGCCGAGATCGGCGCGATCCCCAGCGCAAAAGTTGGCGCTGGCGACCCGCCGATCATCGAGGTGGCCGGGCTCGCGGCGCTTTCGGGCGAGATCGCGCACCTGGTGTACGGCCGTCCGTCCGAGCAGCTGTGGCTGGCGGGCGTCACCGGCACCAATGGCAAGACCTCGGTGTCGCAATGGATCGCGCAGGCGATGAATGCGCTGCCGTATCTGCCGCCGGGCCGCCCCAAGACAGATACAGCCAATACTATGGAGTCGCGCAGCGACGAACCGTTGTCACCTCTTTCCACGGGGCGTAGGCTGGGTTTCGCGGAGCACTGCTCCGCGCCGCCGCAGCCGGCCGGCTGTGCAAAGCCGGCCGTGGGGCAGGGGCCGGGGGAAAGGCGCCACAAGTGTGCGGTGGTCGGCACCCTGGGCAACGGCTTCCTCGAAGCGCTCGACGAGAGCCCCAACACCACGCCCGATGCGATCACGCTGCATGCGGCATTGGCTGGTTTCGTCCTTCGCGGGGCCGATGCCTGCGCCATGGAAGTATCGTCGATCGGCCTCGACCAGGGCCGGGTCAATGGCGCGGCCTTCGATGTCGCCGTATTCACCAATCTGACGCGCGACCATCTCGAGTACCACGGCAGCATGGCCGCCTATGCCAAAGCCAAGGGCAAGCTGTTCCAGATGCCGGGCCTCGTCGCCGCCGTAGTCAACCTCGACGACCCGGTCGGGGTCGAGCTCGCCGCAATGCTCAAGAGCCGTCCGGAAAGCGCAGTACGCATCATCGGCTACACGCTGGGCGATCCCGACGGCACGGCCGTCGATGAAATCCTGTGCGCGGAAAATCTGGTCATGGGCGCCGCCGGCATCGGCTTCGAGTTGCGCGGGGTGCAATTCGGCGCGCCCGTGGTCGGCCGCTTCAATGTCTCCAACCTGCTCGCCGTGATCGGCGCCTTGCTCGCGCGCGGCGAGCGGCTGGAGGACATCGCCGTGGCGCTGCGCGGACTGCAGCCGCCGCCGGGGCGCATGCAGGCGCTGGGCGGCATCGATGAACCGCTGGTCGTGGTGGATTACGCGCATACGCCCGACGCGCTCGACAAGGCCCTCGGCGTCCTGCGCGAAACCGCCGCAGCGCGCGGCGGCCGGCTGGTCTGCGTGTTCGGCTGCGGCGGCGAGCGCGATCCCGGCAAGCGGCCGCAGATGGGGGCGATCGCGGAAGCGCTGGCCGATCGCGTGCTGTTGACCAGCGACAACCCGCGCCGCGAGGATCCGCAGGCCATCCTCGACGATATCCTCGGCGGCATGAAGACCCTGCCGGAAGTCCAGCCCGACCGGGGCCGGGCCATCGCCGCCGTGGTGGCTGCGGCGGACCCGCGCGACGTGATCCTGCTGGCCGGCAAGGGCCACGAACCCTACCAGGAGATCGCCAGCGTACGCCTGCCGTTCTCCGACCTCGATGCCGCAAAGTTGGCGCTCGCGGCACGGCGCGCAGCGGGGGCCGCGCGATGATGCGCCTGCACCAGGCAGCCCAGGCCATCGGCGCCGTGGCGCAGGGTGGCGACGCTGATTTCAGCGGCGTGTCCACCGATTCGCGCAGCATCGCCGCCGGCGAACTCTTCGTCGCCCTGAAAGGCGACAACTTCGATGGCCACGACTATGTCGCCGACGTCCTCGCGCGCGGCGCCAATGGTGCCGTGGGCGCGCTGGTGAACTACGAATTCGCCGCGGCCCATGCCGATCTGCCGCTGCTCGCCGTGGTCGATCCGCGCCTGGCGCTGGGCGCCCTGGCGGCGCACTGGCGCCGGCGCTTTGCGCTGCCGCTGCTCGGCATCACCGGCAGCAACGGCAAGACCACGGTGAAGGAAATGTGCGCGGCGATCCTGCGTGCGCATTTCGGCAGCGCCGACGCGGTCCTGGCGACGATCGGCAATCTCAACAACGACATCGGCCTGCCGCTGACCCTGTTGCGGCTGCGCGACTCGCATCGTGCGGCGGTGATCGAAATGGGCATGAACCACGCCGGCGAGATCGACTACCTGACGCGTCTGGCGGCACCCGGCGTGGCGCTGGTGAATAACGCCCAGCGCGCGCATCTGCAGGGACTCGGTTCGGTGCAGGACATCGCGCTGGCCAAGGGTGAAATTTTTGCCGGCCTGGCAGCCGACGGCGTCGCCGTGTTCAATGCCGACGATGCCCAGGCCGACATCTGGCGCGAACTGTCGCGCGAGCGCCGCCAGCTGAGTTTCGGCCTGGATCAGGCCGCGGACGTGCACGGCCGGTTCGCCAGCCACGGCCTCGGCGGCAAATTGCACCTTGCCACGCCCTGGGGCGAGATCGATCTGGCGCTGGCGGTGCCGGGCCTGCACAACGCGCGCAATGCCTGTGCTGCGGCGGCGGCGACGCTGGCGGCCGGCGCCGCGCCGGCCGCGGTGAAGCAGGGGTTGGAGCGCTTTGCCGGGGTCCACGGCCGCCTGCAGCGGCGCGCCGGACGCAAGGGCGCGCTGGTGGTGGACGACAGCTACAACGCCAACCCCGATTCGATGCGCGCCGCGATCGATGTGCTGGCTTCGGTGCCCGGCCATTGCATCCTGGTCATGGGCGACATGGGCGAAGCCGGTGCCGCGGCCGGCCAGTTCCACGACGAGATCGGCGGCTACGCCAAGAGCCACGGCATCGACCGCCTGCTATGCCTGGGCGAGCTGTCGGCTGCGGCGGCACACAATTTCGGCGCAGGCGGTCAGCACTTTGCTCGCGTCGAGGACCTGGTCAAGGTGCTGCTGGCCGAACTCGCACCGCAGACCACGGTTCTGGTCAAGGGCTCACGCTTCATGCGCATGGAGCGCGTGGTCGAAGCGATCTTGGACGAAGGAATGACGCATGCTGCTTGAACTCGCTCAATGGCTGGCCAGGGATTTCCGCGGCTTCAATGTCTTCGGCTACATCACCTTGCGCGCCGTACTGGCGACCATGACGGCGCTGGCCATTTCCTTCGTCTTCGGCCCGGCCGTGATCCGCTGGCTGGCGGCCAAGAAAATCGGCCAGTCGGTGCGCAGCGACGGACCGCAGACGCACCTGGTCAAGGCCGGCACGCCGACCATGGGCGGCGCCCTGATCCTGATTTCGCTCGGCGTGTCGACGCTGTTGTGGGGCGACCTGTCGAATCGCTTCATCTGGATCGTGCTGATTGTCACCCTGGGCTTCGGTGCCGTGGGCTGGGTCGACGACTGGCGCAAGGTGGTGTATCGCAACCCCGACGGCCTGTCGGCGCGCGCCAAGTTCTTCTGGCAGTCGGTGGTGGGTCTGGTCGCCGCGATCTACCTGGCGTTTTCGATTTCGGCGCCGAACAACGAGAAGGTGGTGCAGCTGTTTTTCCAGTGGGTGTCCTCCGGCTTCACGCTGGAGCTGCCGCAGCAGACCGCGCTGATCGTGCCCTTTTTCAAGAGCGTCAGCTATCCGCTCGGCATGTTCGGCTTCATCCTGCTGAGCTATCTGGTGATCGTCGGCAGCAGCAATGCGGTGAACCTGACCGACGGCCTCGACGGACTGGCGATCATGCCGACGGTGCTGGTTGGCGCCGCGCTGGGCATCTTCGCCTATGTCGCCGGCAATTCGGTGTTCTCGAAATACCTGCTGCTGCCCTATATTCCCGGCGCCGGCGAACTGACGGTGTTCTGCGGCGCGCTGGCGGGCGCCGGCCTCGGCTTCCTCTGGTTCAACGCCTATCCGGCCGAGGTCTTCATGGGCGACGTCGGCGCCCTGGCGCTGGGCGCGGCGCTGGGCGCGGTGGCGATAGTGGCGCGCCAGGAAATCGTGCTGTTCATCATGGGCGGCGTGTTTGTCGCCGAGACCCTGTCGGTGATGCTGCAGGTCGGCTACTTCAAATACACCAAGAAGCGTTACGGCGAAGGGCGGCGCATCCTGCGCATGGCGCCCTTGCACCATCACTTCGAGCAGACCGGCTGGAAGGAGACCCAGGTCGTGGTGCGCTTCTGGATCATCACCATCCTGCTGGTGCTGTTCGGCTTGTCGACCTTGAAAATACGATGAACAGCATTAACCACAGAGACACAGAGACACAGAGGAAGAAACACAGAGGAATTGCATTTCTCTGTGCCTCTGTGTCTCTGTGGTGAAAGGTTTTGGCTTGAACTTGAACGGCAAACACGTTCTCATCCTCGGCCTCGGCGAATCGGGGCTGGCCGCGGCTTGCTGGTGCGCGCGGCAGGGTGCGCGGGTGCGCGTGGCCGACACCAGGACGGCGCCGCCCTACCTGGACGAATTGCGGCACCGGGTCGCCAGCGCCAACTCTCGCCCCGAGTTCATTGCCGGCGAATTCGGCAAGGCGCTGCTCGCGGGCATCGATCTGCTGGTGCTGTCGCCGGGGCTTTCGGGCGGCTTGTTGGTGGTGATCCACGCCCGCGCCGCCGGGATTCCGGTGGTCGGCGAAATCGAACTGTTCGCCCAGGGCTTGCGTGATCTGGGCGGTGCGACCGTGCTGGCGATCACCGGCACCAACGGCAAGACCACCACCACGGCGCTCACCGGACATCTGCTGCGCGCGACCGGCAAGACAGTCGGCGTCGCCGGCAACATCTCGCCGGCCGCGCTGACCGCGCTGATGGATGCGCAGGATGCCCATGCCCTGCCCGACTTCTGGGTGCTGGAACTCTCCAGCTTCCAGCTCGAAACCACCGAAACCCTGAATCCGGCGGCGGCAACGGTACTGAACATTTCCGACGACCACCTCGATCGCTACATCGATGTCGACGAATACGCCTCGGCCAAGGCCAGAGTCTTCGATAGTCTTGCCGGCACGCCCGGCGTGCAGGTGCTGAATCGCAACGATCCGCGCGTCTGCCGCATGGTGCTGCCCGACCGCCAGATCATCAGCTTCGGCCTCGATGCGCCGGCCGCCGGCGAGGACTTCGGCCTGCGCCTGAGGCTGGGTGAAACCTGGCTGGTGCAGGGCGAAAACTTCCTGCTGCCGGTGGCGGACCTGCCGCTGGCCGGTCTGCACAACGCGGCCAATGCGATGGCGGCGCTGGCCCTGTGCGCCGCGATCGGCTTCGATGCCGCAACCCTGCTGCCGGCGCTGCGCAGCTTCCGCGGCCTGCCGCACCGGGTCGAAAAAATCGCCGAACTGGACGACGTCACCTGGTACGACGATTCCAAGGGCACCAATGTCGGCGCCACGGTGGCGGCATTGACGGGACTGGGCGGCACGAAGGATCGCAAGATCGTGGTGATCCTCGGGGGCGATGGAAAGGGGCAGGATTTTTCGCCGCTGCTGCCCGCGGTGGCCGAGCATGCCCGCGCCGCGGTGCTGATCGGCCGCGACGGCCCGACGATCGGCGCCGCGCTTGCCGGCGCCGGAGTCGCCGTCGAAGCCGCCGCCGACATGGCCGATGCCGTGCGACGCGCCCATGCGCTGGCGCGGCCGGGCGACGCCGTGCTGCTGTCGCCGGCCTGCGCCAGCTTCGATATGTTCCGCAACTACGAGCACCGCGCGCAGGTATTCATCGATGCCGTGCGCGGATTGGAGGCGGGCAGATGAGCCGCGCCTACGCCGCGCCGGCGCCGCATGCGCCCGCCGAACTCGACGCCTTCCTGCTGTGGCCGGCCGTCGGCCTGCTGCTGCTGGGACTGGTGATGGTGTATTCGTCCTCGATCGCGATGGCCGAGGGCAGCCGTTTCACCGGCAACCAGTCGGCGTATTTCCTGTTTCGCCATGCCGTCTTCCTCTGCATCGGCCTGGTGGCGGGCGTGATGGCCTTCCAGATTCCGCTGCGCTTGTGGCAGCAGGCAGCGCCCTGGCTATTCCTCGCCGGCGTGGTACTGCTGCTGCTGGTGCTGATTCCCCACGTCGGGCGCTCCGTGAATGGCGCCCAGCGCTGGATCGCCCTCGGTCCGGTCAACCTGCAGCCTTCGGAACTGATGAAGCTGTTCGCCGTGCTTTACGCCGCCGACTACACCGCGCGCAAGCTCGGCGACATGGGCAGCTTCCTGCGTGGCTTCGGGCCGATGGCGCTGGTCATGGTGCTGGTCGGCTTCCTGCTGCTGAAGGAACCGGATTTCGGCGCGCTGGTGGTGATACTTTGCATCGCCACTGGCATCCTGTTTCTCGGCGGCATCAATGCGCGGGTGTTCGCGGTCCTGGTGGTGGTGCTGGCGGTCAGCTTCGTCATCATGATCTGGGTTTCGCCCTATCGGCGCGAACGCATCTTCGGCTTCATGGACCCCTGGCAGGATGCCTACGGCAAGGGCTACCAGCTTTCGCATGCGCTGATCGCCTTCGGTCGCGGCGAGTGGTTCGGCGTCGGCCTCGGCGCCAGTGTCGAAAAGTTGTTCTACCTGCCCGAGGCGCACACCGATTTCCTGCTCGCGGTGATCGCCGAGGAGCTCGGCTTCGTCGGCGTCTGCGTCGTGGTCGGCCTGTTCGCCCTGCTGGTGCAGCGCGCCTTCGCCATCGGGCGTCAGGCGCTGGTGCTCGGCCGCGTGCATTCCGGCCTAGTTGCGCAAGGCATAGGCATCTGGCTCGGCGTGCAGGGTTTCATCAACATGGGCGTGAACATGGGCCTCTTGCCGACCAAGGGCCTGACCCTGCCGCTGATGAGCTTCGGCGGCTCGGGCATCGTCGCGAACTGTCTGGCGCTCGGGATTTTGCTGCGCGTCGACTGGGAGAATAGACAGTTGATGCGGGGGCAGCAGGTATGAAAAGCAAAGCGCTAACCACAGAGACACAGAGACACAGAGAACAGGCAACAACGAGAAAAGCAGTTCATTTGCTTTTGAATCTCTCTGTGCCTCTGTGTCTCTGTGGTGAAAGGTGTCGGTTTTGAAAACCCTCATGGTCATGGCCGGCGGCACCGGTGGTCACATCATGCCGGGGCTGGCCGTGGCCGAGCACCTGCGCGCGCAGGGCTGGCGCATCGCCTGGATGGGCAATCCGAACGGCATGGAAGCGAAACTGACCGCCGGGCGCGGCTACGAGATGGCCTGGGTGCAGTTTTCGGCGCTGCGCGGCAAGGGTCTGTTGCGCAAGCTGCTGCTGCCCTTCAACCTGCTGCGCGGTTTCGCCCAGGCCTGGTCGCAGCTCAAACGCATTCGCCCCGACGTGGTGCTGGGCATGGGTGGCTACGTGAGTTTTCCCGGCGGCATGATGGCCTCCCTGCGCGGCATTCCGCTGCTGCTGCACGAACAGAATTCCGTGGCGGGTCTCGCCAACCGCGTGCTGGCCGGGGTGGCGGATCGTATTTTCAGCGGCTTTCCCGATGTGCTGAGGAAAGGCACCTGGGTCGGCAATCCGGTGCGCCCGGAGATTGCCGCCTTGCCGGCGCCTGCCCAGCGCTATGCGCAGCGCCAGGGGCCGCTGCGGATACTGGTGGTGGGCGGCAGCCTGGGAGCGCAGGCGCTGAACGAGGTTCTGCCCAGGGCGCTGGCGCTGATCCCGGAAGACGAGCGTCCGCAGGTGATGCATCAGGCCGGCGAGAAGCATCTGCCGCTGCTGCAAAGCCTCTACGCATCGGCTGGGGTCAAGGCCGATTGCGTGGCCTTCATCAACGACATGGCCGCTGCCTACGGCTGGGCCGATCTGGTGATCTGCCGCGCCGGCGCGCTGACCGTGGCCGAGCTGGCGGCGGCCGGCGTCGCCAGCCTGCTGGTGCCCTATCCGCATGCGGTGGACGATCACCAGACGGCCAACGCGCGCTTCCTCAGCAAGGCCGGCGCGGCGATCCTGCTGCCGCAGGATCAGCTGACGGCGGAGCGCCTGGCCGAGATGCGCAATCTGTCGCGCAGCCAGTTGGCGCAGATGGCCGAGAAGGCGCGCGAACTGGCGCGGCCCGAGGCCACGGCGGTCGTGGCGAATGCCTGCGCGGAGTTATCCAAACGCTCATGACTTCGATGAACCGTCCCACAACATGAAGTACCGTGACGTCGCAGCGCCTCAGGCTGGCAAGTGGGCCCACCCCCTCCCATCCTCCCCCTCAAGGGGGAGGCTACTAATTGGCTCGCTGCGCTCGAACCTGACAACGCGCGCTTGGCGATGTACTTCGCGTCAATGAAAGGCACGCCATGAAACATAAAGTCAAACGCATCCACTTCGTCGGCATCGGCGGCTCGGGCATGTCGGGCATCGCCGAGGTGCTGGCCAACCAGGGTTTCGAGGTCAGCGGTTCCGACCTCAGCGAGAGCGCGACGACGCGGCGCCTGGCGCAGCAGGGCATCCGCATCGCGATCGGACACGATGCGGCCAACGTCGCGACCGCCGATGCGGTGGTGGTGTCCACCGCGGTGCGCGACGACAACCCGGAAGTGGTCATGGCGCGCGAGCGCCGCGTGCCGGTGGTGCCGCGCGCGCAGATGCTGGCCGAGCTGATGCGCATCAAGCAGGGCGTCGCGATCGCCGGCACCCACGGCAAGACCACGACCACCAGCCTGGTCGCCAGCTGCCTGGCCGAGGGCGGGCTCGATCCGACCTTTGTCATCGGCGGCCGGCTGAACTCGGCCGGGGCCAATGCCAAGCTCGGCAGTGGCGAATTCCTCGTCGCCGAGGCCGACGAATCGGATGCCTCCTTCCTGTTCCTCTCGCCGGTGGTCTCGGTGGTCACCAATATCGACGCCGACCACATGGAAACCTATGGCCATGATTTCGGCCGACTCAAGCAGGCCTTCGTCGATTTTCTGCATCGCCTGCCCTTCTATGGCGTCGCCGTGGTCTGCGGCGACGATTCCAACGTGCGCGAAATCATGCCGCGCGTGGCGAAGCAGATCGTCAGTTACGGCATCGACAGCGAGGCCAATTTTCGCGCCGAAGACGTGGTGGCCGACGGCGGCACCATGCGCTTCACCTGCGTGCGCACCAACGGCAAGGTCAGCCGCCTGCCCATCGTGCTCAATCTGCCGGGACGCCACAACGTGTTGAATGCGCTGGCGGCGATTGCGGTGGCCACGGAAGTTGGCGTTGGCGACACGGCGATCGTCCGCGCCCTGGCCGAGTTCCGTGGCGTCGGCCGGCGCTTCCAGCGTTACGGCGAGATTGCGTGTCCGGCCGGTGGCACATTCACGCTGGTCGACGACTACGGCCACCATCCGGTGGAAATGGCGGCGACCCTGGCCGCGGCGCGCGGCGCCTTTCCCGGCCGCCGGCTGCTGCTGGCATTCCAGCCGCACCGCTACACCCGCACGCGCGACTGCTTCGAGGATTTCGTCAAGGTCCTGTCCGGCGTCGACGCCCTGCTGCTGGC
The DNA here is from genome assembly GCA_043826925.1 of Pseudomonadota bacterium. Taxonomy (GTDB): domain Bacteria; phylum Pseudomonadota; class Gammaproteobacteria; order Burkholderiales; family Rhodocyclaceae; genus Sulfuritalea. The sequence continues at coordinate 72,470 of JBDRPN010000018.1, read as the reverse complement.
CGAGGTGTATGCCGCCGGCGAGGCGCCGATCGTCGCCGCCGACAGCCGCACGCTGATGCGCGCGGTGCGCCTGGCGGGCAAGGTCGAACCGGTGTTCGTCGAAGACATCGCGGCCATGCCCGAGGCCATACTCGGCGCGGCACGCGATGGCGACGTGGTGATCACCATGGGCGCCGGTTCGATCGGTGGCGTGCCGGGGAAGCTGGCGGATGTCTGAGTCGCCCAAAAACTTCGAGCGCAGCGAGCCAACAGTCACCCCTCCCGCGCGGGAGGGGGCGGGGGTGGGCGGGCCATTCAGGGGCCAACTGCGCGGCAATGAACCCATGGCCGGCCATGTTTCCTGGCGTGCCGGCGGTCCCGTGGCGCGGGCCTACTTTCCGGCCGACCTGGGCGACCTCGCCGGGTTTCTGGGCCGTGTGCGCTACGACGAGCCGCTGCTGCTGGTGGGCCTGGGCAGCAACCTGCTGGTGCGCGACGGCGGTTTCGACGGCACCGCGATCTTCACCCATGGCGCCTTGAACACCCTGCGCCGCGAGCCGGATGGCAGCTTCTATGCCGAGGCCGGCGTCGCCTCGCCCAAGCTGGCGCGCTTCGTCGGCAAGCAGGGCTGTGCCGAGGCCGAGTTCTTCGCCGGGATTCCCGGCACCGTGGGTGGCGCGCTGACCATGAATGCCGGCTGCCACGGCGGCGAGACCTGGCGCTACGTCGAGAAGGTGTTGATGCTGAACCGCAGCGGAGAACAGGTCGTGCGCGGCCCCGAGGATTTCGCCATCGGCTATCGCCATGCCGGGCTCAAGAGTGCCACCGACGAGATCTTCGCCGCCGCCTGGTTCCGCTTTCCGCCGGGGGACGCGGAGGCGGCGCGCGAGCGCATGAAGGAACTGCTGGAGCGGCGCGTGGCGACCCAGCCGCTGCAATTGCCCAATGCCGGTTCGGTGTTCAGGAATCCGCCGGGTGACCACGCCGCGCGCCTGATCGAGGCAGCCGGGCTCAAGGGCACACAGATCGGCGGCGCGCAGGTTTCCGAAAAGCATGCGAATTTCATCGTTAATCGCGAGGGCGCGGCGACAGCGAGTGCGATAGAAATGCTAATCGGCCGGATTCAGGCGGAAGTCGCGGAAAAGTTTGGTATCGCCCTGATACGCGAGGTGCGCATCGTCGGCGCCGTGGCGTATCCGTCCGGGCACGATGGAGAAGGAGTTTGATGGATTTCGGCAAGGTGGCGGTGATGATGGGCGGCAAGTCGGCCGAGCGCGAGGTCTCGCTGAAAAGCGGGGCCGCGGTGCTGGCCGCGCTGCGCTCATCCGGCGTCGATGCACACAGTTTCGATCCGCAGGACAAGGCGCTCGAGGCGCTGCATGCGGAAGGCTTTCAGCGCGTGTTCATCGCCCTGCATGGCCGCGGCGGCGAAGACGGCACGCTGCAGGGCGCGCTCGACCTGCTGGAGATTCCCTACACCGGCAGCGGCGTGCTGGCCTCCGCGCTGGCGATGGACAAATGGCGCTCGAAGCTGGTCTGGCAGGCAAGCGGTTTGCCGGTGCCGGACTACGTCGTGCTCGATGCCGCCGGCGATTTCGCCGCGGTAGAGGCGCGGCTCGGCCTGCCGTTGTTCGTCAAGCCGGCCAACGAAGGCTCCAGCATCGGCATCAGCAAGGTCAAACAGGTCGGTGGCCTGCGCGCGGCCTATGAGCTGGCCGCGGGCTACGACGCCTGCGTGATCGCCGAACGCTACCTGGCCGGCGGCGAATTCACCGTCGGCATACTCAACGGACGGGCTTTGCCGGTGATCCGCATCGTGCCGGCGACCGAGTTCTACGATTTCGATGCCAAGTATTTGCGCGACGACACCGAATACCGGATTCCGAGCGGGCTGGGCGAGCAGCGCGAAACCGAGATGCGCGACCTGGCCTTGCGCGCCTTCGCCGTACTCGGCGGACGCGGCTGGGGGCGCGTCGATTTCATGCTCGACGCCGCGGGGCGCATCTATTGCCTGGAAGCCAACACCTCGCCCGGCATGACCGATCATTCGCTGGTGCCGATGGCGGCGCGTGCGGCCGGCATTCCCTTCCCGCAACTGGTGCTCGACCTGCTCGCGGAGGCGCGCTGTGGCTAGGGTCCGTGCCGGTTCCAACGTAGGTTCGCGCGATCAGCGCGGCGGCGACGGCTTCTGGGATCGGCCGATGCTGATCAACCTGCTGGCCGATGTGCTGCTGCTGGCCGGCGGCGTCCTGCTGGCCTGGGCCGCGACCGTGGCCTTGCAGCGCCTGCCGGTGCTGCCGCTGAAGCAACTGCTGGTGGCGTCGCCGCTGGATCACGTCTCGCGCGCACAGATCGAGCATACGGCGCGCAATGCACTGTCCGGCAACTTCTTTACGGTGAATCTGGAAAGCGCGCGCAGCGCCTTCGAAGGCATGCCCTGGGTGCGCTCGGCCACATTGCGCCGCGTCTGGCCGGACGGCATAGAACTCACGCTCGAAGAGCATCGGGCTGTGGCGCGCTGGACGCCGCTGGAAGGCGAGGCGCGCCTGGTCAATCAGCGCGGCGAAGTGTTCTTCGCCGCCAGCGGCGAAGCGCTGCCGGTGTTTGTCGGCCCCGACGGCTCGGCAGCCCGCGTGCTGGAACGCTACCGCGAGTTCGGCGCAGGTCTGGCCGCCAGCGGACGCCGGCCGGTGGCGATACGCCTGTCGGCACGCGAGGCCTGGCAACTCAAGCTGGACGATGGCGTGGTGCTGGAACTGGGCCGCGATGAGCCCAAGCATCCGCTGGCCGAGCGCGTGCATCGCTTCGCCAGCCATTACGCGGCCGCAGCCAACGCGGCCGCAGGTCGTCTGCCCGGCATCGCCGTGGTGGATATGCGTTACCCGAATGGATTCGCCCTCAGGGCAAGCAAGAGCTAATGAGCAAGGAACCCAAACGCGACCTGATCGTCGGCCTCGACATCGGCACTTCCAAGATCGTCGCCATCGTCGGCGAGCTGGACGCCGAGGGCCGGCTCGGCGTGCTCGGTCTCGGCACCCAGGAATCGACCGGCCTCAAGCGCGGCATGGTGATCAACATCGAGGCCACGGTGAACTCGATTTCGCGGGCCATCGCCGAAGTCGAGATGATGGCCGGTTGCAAGGTGCGCGAGGTGTACACCGGCATCGCCGGCAGTCACATCAAGAGCAAGGATTCCACGGGAATGGCCGTGGTGCGCGACAAGGAAGTCACCCAGTTCGACGTCGAGCGCGCCATCGAGGCGGCTAACGCGACCTCGATCTCGGCCGACGACCAGATCCTGCACACGCTGGTGCAGGAGTTCACCGTCGACGGCCAGGACGGCGTCAAGGAACCCATCGGCATGGATGCGCGGCGGCTCGACGTCAAGGTGCATCTGGTCACCGGCGCGGTCACCGCGGTGCAGAACATCGTCAAGTGCGTGCACCGCTGCGGACTTGAAGTGGTCGACCTGGTGCTGCAGCCGCTGGCTTCCGGCTACGCCGTGCTGACCGAGGACGAGAAGGACGTCGGCGTCTGCCTGGTGGACATCGGCGGCGGCACCACCGATGTCGCGGTCTTTGTCCATGGCGCGATCCGCCACACGGCGGTGATCCCGATCGCCGGCGACCAGCTGACCAACGACATCGCAATCGCCCTGCGCACCTCGACCCAGGATGCCGAGGACATCAAGATCCGCTACGGCGTGGCGCTGCAGCAGCTGGCCCATCCCGAGGACATGATCGAGGTGCCCGGCGTTGGCGATCGTCCCTCGACCCAACTGTCGCGCCAGACCCTGGCCGGCTTCATCCAGCCGCGGGTCGAGGAGATTTTCCAGAAGGTGCAGGAGGAATTGCAGCGCAGCGGCAAGGAACGCCTGCTGCGGGCCGGCATCGTGCTGACCGGCGGCGCGGCGCAAATGCCGGGCATGGCAGAACTCGGCGAGGAGATTTTTCACAATACCGTGAAGCTGGCGATGCCGCATTACAACGGCAATTTGCGCGATTACGTGCGCAATCCGCGCTACTCCACGGCGATGGGTTTGTTGCTGGAAGGCGTGGCGCAGCGTCAGCGCGGCATGAAAGCGCAAAGCCCGAGAAGCTTCGGGCAGGTTCTGGCGCGGATGAGGGCGTGGTTCACCAGGAATTTTTGATGCAGTTGGTCTTTTCAGGAGGCGAAAATGTTTGAACTCGAGGAAGTAGGAACACCGGAGGCTGAGGCGAGCTCGACGGTGATCAAGGTCGTCGGCGTCGGCGGCGCAGGCGGCAATGCGGTCGAGCACATGATCCGCGAAGGCGTCGGCGGCGTCGAATTCATCTGCTGCAACACCGACGCGCAGGCGTTGAAGAAAAGCACCGCCCATGTGAAGTTGCAGCTCGGCCCGGGTCTGGGCGCCGGCGGCAAGCCGGAGAAGGCCAGGGAACTGGCCGTGCTCGACCGCGAAAGGATAGCCGAGGCGCTCACCGGAGCGCACATGGTGTTCATCACCGCCGGCATGGGCGGTGGCACCGGCACCGGAGCCGGGCCGGTGATTGCCGAGGTCGCGCGCGAGCTGGGCATCCTGACCGTGGCCGTGGTGACCAAGCCCTTCGAATACGAGGGCAAGCGCAAGCGTCTGGCCGAAGAGGGCGTGGCCGAGTTGGCGCGCCACGTCGATTCGCTGATCATCATCCTCAACGAGAAACTCGAAGAGGTGCTGGGCGACGAGGTCAGCATGCTGGAAGCCTTCCAGGCCGCGGACAACGTGCTGCGCAACGCGGTCGGCGGCATCGCCGAAATCATCAATGTGCCGGGTCTGGTCAACGTCGACTTCGAGGACGTGCGCACCGTGATGGGCGAGATGGGCAAGGCGATGATGGGTTCCGCCGTCGCGGCGGGCGTCGATCGCGCCCGCGTCGCGGCCGAGGAGGCGGTGGCCAGTCCGCTGCTGGAAGGCATCGAGCTGTCCGGCGCGCGCGGCGTGCTGGTGAACATCACGGCCAGCAGTACCCTTGGGCTCAAGGAGTACAAGGAGGTGATGAAGACCATCCGCCAATACACCGCACCGGAAGCGACGGTGATCTGCGGCGCTGTGTTCGACGAAACCATGGAAGACCAGTTGCGGGTGACGGTGGTCGCAACGGGTCTCGGCATCGTCGGTGCACGCGAAGCGGCCAAGCCCGCCATGCGCGTGGTCGAGACCGTGGGTCTGCGCACCGGCACCGACAACCTGCAGGTGTACGATGTCGGCATGAGCCAGGGCCCGATCGATCTTTCCAGCGTTACCAGCAGCGCGCGCGGCGCCCCGCGCAATGCGCAGGCCGATGCCATGGCCGCATCCGGCGTGGATAAGTACGATATCCCGGCCTTTTTGCGTCGCCAGTCGGACTGAAACCCGGTCCGGCCACCGGTTCCGGCGGGCGCCTCCTCCCGCCGGAACCGGCCGGCCGTGCTAAAATTGCGGCTCTGCACCATTCCATCCGAATGACCCTCCGATGCTTCGTCAGCGCACCCTGAAATCAGTCGTCAAGGCCACCGGCGTGGGTCTCCACTCCGGCGTCAAGGTCGCGCTCGTGCTGCGCCCGGCACAGCCGGATACCGGGGTGGTGTTCCGTCGCGTCGATCTGAACCCTCCGGTCGACCTGCGCGCCGACCCCTTCGGCGTCGGCGACACGCGGCTGGCGTCCTGCCTGGAACGGGACGGGGTCAAGGTCGCCACGGTCGAACACCTGATGTCGGCGCTGGCCGGACTCGGCATCGACAACATCTTTGTGGACGTCGATGCGGCCGAACTGCCGATCATGGACGGTTCGGCCGCGCCCTTCGTCTTCCTGCTCCAGTCGGCCGGCATCGAGGAACAGAAGGCGGCGAAGAAATTCCTGCGGGTGAGGAAAGTCGTCGAAGTGAAGGACGGCGACAAGTGGGCCAGGCTGTCGCCCTACGACGGCTTCAGCCTCGACTTCTCGATCGTTTTCAATCACCCGGCCATGGATCGTGCCGCATCGCACGCTCACATCGATTTCGCTGACCAGTCCTACTTGCGGGAAGTTGCCCGCGCCCGCACCTTCGGCTTCATGCAGGACGTGGAATCCCTGCGCGATCAGGGTCTGGCGCTTGGCGGCAGCATGGAAAACGCCATCGTGATGGATGAGTACCGAATACTCAACAGCGACGGCCTGCGTTACGCCGACGAGTTCGTCAAGCACAAGATTCTCGACGCCGTCGGCGATCTCTACCTCGCCGGACATCCCCTGCTCGCGGCATTCACGGCTCACAAGTCGGGCCATGCACTGAACAACCTGCTGTTGCGCGCGCTGCTGGCGGATGCCTCCGCCTGGGAGCTGGTCAGCTTCCAGCGCGCCGCAGAAGCGCCGGGCAGCATCGCCCGGCTCTACCCCCAGCTCGCCTAGAGACCTATCCGGCCATGCTCCTGCTCAGGATCATCGGCATACTTGTGGCGATTACCATAGGCAGCGGCATCGTGGCCTGGCTGTTTACCCGCGACCGGCGCTATCTGGTGCTGTCGGGTCGTGTCGCCCTGGGCGCCCTGATCCTCGCCCTGGTGATCCTGGTGCTGATGGCCGCCGAGCGCCTGATCATTCTTTAACGCTGCGCAGCAGGCGCTCCAAGGCTTCCTTGAGGGGGGATTCCCCCGGCAGGCGCGAGGCCAGCGCAGTCAGTTCCTGCCTCTGTTTGGTGCCGGGCAGGGCAGGTCTTTGGTGTGGCTGCGGTGGCGGCGACGGGTTGCGGGCTTGCACTCGAACCTCGATTTGGGTAACCTTCGCCTCCTTATTCGACAAATCGATGGCGAGACTTGGTCCGAATTGACGGATTTTCGCCGCGACTGCGCCGTTGGCGGCGTGGATAAAAAGTTTCCCCAGCCGGAAGTTGGCAACCCGGACATGAGGCCGGAGAGCCTCCGGCAGTGCGGCTTCCAGAAGTCGCTGGAATTGGAGCAGGCGTTGGGCGTGGGCTGCAAGCCGCGCCATGCTGTCACCGGAGGCAAGGTGTTCCTGGAGACTGCGCGCTGTCATCGGAATTAGAGTTTCAGTGTAGGCCGGGGCCGGCATTATCGGCGTTAAACACCGCAGACTGCGCTGAAACGAACCTGAAGGGAGGGAAGGGATGCATATTATTCTCGTCTCCGACCGGCTGGCAACTGCCAGAAGCATCAGGCTGACCTGGCATCATGCGATTCTTTTCGCGGGCGCCATGTTTGCCACGGTCCTCGTGCTGTCATCGCTGTTTTCCTATGTCACCGTCCGCCATGCGGCGGAAGTCCGCCTGCCCTTCCTGCAGGATATGCTGCGCGCAATTAATGCCGAGGATACCCAGCGTTCGAAGGACTTCGTCCGCGAAAACCTCAACGCCATGGCGGTCAAGCTCGGCGAAATGCAGGCGCAACTGTTGCGGCTGGACACCATAGGCGAACGGCTCGCCGGCATGGCGGGGGTCAAGCCCCAGGACATGAAGGCATTCGAAGCCAAACCCGATGGCCGTGGCGGGCCGCTGCTGCTGCCCGCGGCGATGTCGCCGACGGAATTGCAGCGCGCGGTCGACGCGCTGGCGAATCAGGTCGAGGCGAAGTCGGATGCGATTTCCATGATCGAATCGCAGATGCTGGAAGACCGCATCAGGAAGAGCCTGCTGCCCACCAGCCTGCCGGTCGCGGCGCAATGGAATGCTTCGGCCTATGGCTGGCGGGTCGATCCCTTCACCGGCGAACGGGCGATGCACGAGGGTGTGGATTTCGTCGCGGCGCAGGGAACCGGCATCAGTGCCGCCGCCGCGGGCGTGGTGGTCACCGCCGAGCGTCATCCGCAATACGGCAATCTGGTGGAAATCGATCACGGCAAGGACTTGATCACGCGATACGCCCACGCGTCGAAGATTCTGGTCCAGGCCGGACAACTGGTGAAGCGCGGCCAGAAGATCGCCGAGGTGGGCAGCACCGGACGGTCCACCGGGCCGCATCTGCATTTTGAAGTTCGCATCCGCGGTCTGGCGCAGAACCCGGATCGCTTCCTGCGCATGGCGCAGACGGGCCAGCGGTCGACTGCGCATCGCCACTAAGCAAGCGGGGAGTGCCGATTCCCCGCATGCTAAAATCGCATCTTTGTTTTTCCCAGCCGATTTGCGGCCGCGTACCCCATGATCACCGATTTTAGCTGCAGCATGACGCCCGCTTGCGCGGGCATTGGCATTCTCTGAAGCCGGTTTCCAAGCGATATGAAAATGATAACCGGCTTTCTCAAGAAGATTTTCGGCAGTCGCAATGACCGGCTGATCAAGCAGTATTCCCAAACCGTGGCCCGCATCAACGGACTGGAAGCTGCCGCCCAGCAGCTATCCGACGAGGCCTTGCGCGCCAGGACGGAAGAATTCCGCGGGCGTCACGCCAAGGGTGAGTCGCTCGACGACCTGTTGCCGGAAGTCTTTGCCGTGGTGCGCGAGGCCAGCCGCAGGGTGCTCGGTCTGCGCCACTTCGACATGCAGTTGATCGGCGGCATGGTGCTGCATTACGGCAAGATCGCCGAAATGCGTACCGGCGAAGGCAAGACGCTGACCGCGACGCTGGCCGTCTATCTGAATGCGATTCCCGGCAAGGGCGTGCATCTGATCACGGTCAATGATTACCTGGCAAAGCGCGATGCCGAGTGGATGGGGCGCATCTACCGTTTTCTCGGCCTTACCGTCGGCATCAATCTTTCGCAAATGCCGCACGACGAAAAGCAGGCCGCCTACGCCGCCGACATCACCTACGGCACCAACAACGAATTCGGTTTCGACTACCTGCGCGACAACATGGTGTATTCGGCCGACGAGCGGGTGCAGCGCGGCCTCAACTATGCCATCGTCGATGAGGTGGACTCGATCCTGATCGACGAGGCACGTACTCCGCTGATCATCTCCGGCCAGGCCGAGGATCACACCGAGCTGTATGTGCGCATGAATGCGGTGCCGCCGATGCTGGAAAAGGGCGAGGCAGCCAAGGGTGAGGGCGAAGTCGATACCGGCGACTACACGGTCGACCTCAAGGCGCACCAGGTGCTGCTGACCGAAGCCGGTCACGAGAAAGCCGAGGAAATACTCGCGCGCCTGGGGATGCTGGCCGAAGGCAGCAGCCTCTACGAGCCGGCCAACATCCTGCTGATCCATCATCTTTACGCCGCGCTGCGCGCGCACAACCTCTATCACCGCGATCAGCAGTACGTGGTGCAGGACGGCGAGGTGGTGATCGTCGACGAATTCACCGGCCGCCTGATGGCCGGCCGCCGCTGGTCGGATGGCCTGCACCAGGCGGTCGAGGCCAAGGAAGGCGTGGCGATCCAGGCTGAGAACCAGACCCTGGCGTCGATCACTTTCCAGAACTATTTCCGCATGTACGGCAAGCTCGCCGGCATGACCGGCACGGCCGATACCGAAGCCTACGAGTTCCACCAGATCTACGGCCTCGAAACCGTGGTGGTCCCGACCAACCGGCCGATGATCCGCAAGGACGAGAACGACCAGATCTATCGCACCGCGCCCGAGAAATACGCGGCGATCATCGCCGACATCCGCGCCTGTCATGGACGCGGACAGCCGGTGCTGGTGGGCACCACCTCGATCGAGAATTCCGAGCTGCTGTCCGATTTGCTGAACAAGGAAAAACTGCCGCACCAGGTGTTGAACGCCAAGCAGCACGCGCGCGAAGCCGAGATCGTGGCCGAGGCCGGCCGCCCCGGCATGATCACCATCGCCACCAATATGGCCGGGCGCGGCACCGACATCGTGCTGGGCGGCAACATCGAAAAGCCGACCAGCGCCATCCGCGACGACGAGACCCTGTCCGCGGCGGAGAAGGAGGCGCGCACTGCCGCGCTGAAGGCGGAATGGCAAACGGTGCACAACCAGGTGCTGGCCGCCGGTGGCCTGCACATCATCGGTTCCGAGCGCCACGAGTCGCGCCGCATCGACAACCAGTTGCGCGGCCGTTCCGGTCGCCAGGGCGATCCGGGTTCCTCGCGCTTCTACCTGGCGCTGGATGACTCGCTGCTCAAGATCTTTGCCGGCGAGCGTCTCAACACCATCATGGTGCGCCTCAAGATGCCCGAGGGCGAGGCGATCGAGCATCCGCTGGTCAGCCGCTCGCTCGAATCGGCGCAGCGCAAGGTCGAGCAGCGCAACTTCGACATCCGCAAGCAGCTGCTCGAATACGACGACGTCTCCAACGACCAGCGCAAGGTGATCTACCAGCAGAGGAACGAACTGCTCGACAGCGAGGACATCGCCGAGACCATCTCGGCCATGCGCCAGGGGCAGATCCACGACACCTTCCGCCTCTACATCCCGGCCGAAAGCGTCGAGGAGCAGTGGGACGTCAACGGTCTGGAAACCGCGCTGGCGGCCGAACTGCAGCTCAAGCTGCCGGTCGCCGAATGGATCAGGACCGAACCGCAACTCGGCGACGACGACATCCTCAAGCGCCTGCTCGATGCCGGCGACGCCGCCTACGCAGAGAAGATCGGCCGCGTCGATGCCGCCGCCTGGTCCGGCTTCGAACGCAACGTCATGCTGCAAAGCCTGGATACGCACTGGCGCGAGCATCTGTCGGCGCTCGACCACCTGCGCCAGGGCATCCATCTGCGCGGCTATGCGCAGAAGAACCCGAAGCAGGAATACAAGCGCGAGGCCTTCGAGCTGTTCGAGGGTTTGCTGCAGACCGTGCGCAGCGAAGTCTCCAAGCTGCTGATGACCGTCGAGGTGCGCAGCGAGGAACAGATCGAAGAGGCCGAAGCGCCGCCGCAACTCGAGAACGTGCAATACCACCACGCCGACTATGACGAAGCGCTCGGCGCCGCGGCGGCCAAGCCGGCGCTGCCGGTGGAAAGGCATGCGCCCAAGGTCGGCCGCAACGACCCCTGTCCCTGCGGCAGCGGCAAGAAATACAAGCACTGCCACGGCAAGCTGAATTGACCCGGGAACGGCATCCGACCCTGATCGAGGACGCGAGTGGTCGCAATGCGTCCGTCCTGATCCTCGACCAGACGCGCTTGCCGCGCGAGGCGGTCATGCAGCGGCTGGCGTCGCTGGAGGACGCGGCCCATGCCATCCGCGTCATGCAGGTGCGCGGCGCACCGCTGATCGGCGCCACCGCCGCCTACGGCGTTGCGCTTGGCCTGGCGGAAGACGCCGGCGATGCGCGCCTCGCTTACGTGATCGAAACCCTCGCCGCGACGCGGCCGACCGCGGTCAATCTGCACTGGGCCCTGGCGCGCATGCGGCGCGTGCTGCAAGAGTTGGCGCTGGCGATACGGCGTGAAGCGGCCTGGAACGAGGCGCGCGCCATCGCCACGGAAGACAAGGCCGCCAATGCGGCCATCGGGCAGAATGGATTGCCGCTGATAGCGGCAATCCATTCTGCCTTCGGCAAAGAGAAGGACAATCCCCCCATCCCCCTTTCCGGGAAAGGGGGCGGCAAAATCAGGCAGGCTGCGCCTGCAACTGTCAACGTCATGACCCATTGCAACGCGGGCCGTCTGGCGACCGTCGAGCACGGCACCGCTTTGGCTCCGGTGTATGCCGCGCACGCCGCCGGCATTCCCGTGCATGTCTGGGTCTCCGAAACCCGGCCGCGCAACCAGGGCCTGCTCACCGCCTGGGAACTTGCCGAGGCCGGCGTGCCGCATACGCTGATCGCCGACAACGCCGCCGGCCTGCTGATGATGCAGGGCAAGGTCGACCTGGTCATCGTCGGCGCCGACCGCATCGCGGCAAATGGAGATACGGCGAACAAGATCGGCACCTATCTCAAGGCGCTCGCCGCGCGTGCGCATGGCGTGCCGTTTTATGTGGCGGCGCCGCTGTCGACCATCGACTTCGCTTGCGCATCGGGCGCGCAGATCCCGATCGAGGAGCGCGCCGCCGACGAACTCGGCGCCGGCGACGTGCCGGTGGCCAACCCGGCTTTCGACGTGACCCCGGCCGCACTGATCGGCGGCATCATTTCCGAGCGCGGCATCGCCGCCGCGGACGCGCTGGCGCCGTGGCGGCCATGAGCGCGACGTCGATCGATCTCGCTGAAAAAGTGCTCGCCACGGCGCGCGCGATGAACGCCTCCGGCATCAACCGCGGCAGCGCCGGCAACGTCAGCGCGCGCTGCGCCGACGGATTCGTCATCACCCCGACCGGCATGGCCTACGACACCTGCGAGCCGGCCGACATGGTGAGAGTTGGCGCTGACGGTACGGCGAGCGGCCGCCGCCAGCCCTCGTCGGAATGGCGTTTCCATCGCGACATCTACGCCGCGCGGCCCGAGGCGGGCGCCGTCGTGCATACGCATTCGCCATTTGCCACCGCGCTGGCCTGCCAACAGCAGGGCGTGCCGGCCTTCCATTACATGGTGGCGCGCTTCGGCGGCGCGGACGTGCGCTGCGCGGCCTACGCCACCTTCGGCAGCCAGGAGTTGTCGGACGCCATCATCGCTGCGCTCGACGCTCGCAGCGCCTGCCTGATGGCGCATCACGGCATGGTGGTGTTCGGCCGCGACTGCGATCAGGCCCTGGCGCTGGCCGTCGAACTCGAAACTCTGTGCGAGCAGTACTGGCGCGTGCTGCAACTGGGCGCGCCGAGGCTGCTGCCGACGGACGAAATGCAGCGCGTACTGGCCAAGTTCGCCAGCTACGGCCAGCAAGACTGATAAATCTACTGCGCGTGCCGGATCGGGGCTTGGGCGGTGCTCGCTATCCTCATGTACAGAAACGTACATTCCGGTAGCTGCGCTCCGGCCGCACCCCGCTGCGGCCCGCTCGCTACGATTTCGTTAAAAGCTCCGGGCGCCGCCTAGGCGGCGTGGTAGGACGTCACTCGCTCGACTTCATTTTTCGAGCCGAGGATCACCGGCACGCGCTGGTGCAGCTTCTCCGGCTGGATGTCGAGGATGCGCCGCCGCCCGTCGGTGGCCGCGCCGCCCGCCTGTTCGACGATCATGGCCATCGGGTTGGCTTCGTACATCAGACGCAGCTTGCCGCCCTGGGCGCGCGTCTTGCTGTCGACCGGGTACATGAAGATGCCGCCGCGGCTCAGGATGCGATGCACGTCGGCCACCATCGAGGCCACCCAGCGCATGTTGAAGTCCTGTCCGCGCGGGCCGTCCTTGCCGGCCAGCAGTTCGTCGACATAGCGCTTGACCGGGGCGTCCCAATAGCGCGCGTTGGACGCGTTGATGGCGAATTCGCGCGTCTCCTCGGGAATCCTGACGTTGGCCTGGGTCAGCACGAAGCGGCCGAATTCGCGGTCGAGGGTGAACACATTGACGCCGTCGCCCAGCGTCAGCACCAGCAGCGTGGTCGGCCCATACACGGCATAGCCGGCGCAGACCTGGCGCGTGCCGGGCTGCAGGAAGGCCTGCTCGGTCGGGTCCATGCCCTCGGGACATTGCAGCACCGAAAAGATGGTGCCGACCGAGACATTCACGTCGATGTTCGACGAGCCGTCGAGCGGGTCGAACAGCAGCAGGTATTCGCCTTTCGGGTAGCGGTTGGGGATGGCGTGCGGCAGCTCCATTTCCTCCGAGGCCATGCCGGCCAGGTGGCCGCCCCATTCGTTGGCATCGAGCAGGATTTCGTTGGAAATCACGTCGAGCTTCTTCTGCACCTCGCCCTGCACGTTGTCGCTGCCGGCGCTGCCCAGCACGCCGGCCATGCCGCCCTTGCCGATGGCGATGGAAATCGCCTTGCAGGCGCGCGAAACCACCTCGACCAGCAGTCGCAAATCGGGAGAAATGACGTTCTTGTCGCGTTGCTCCTCGATCAGGAAGCGGGAAAGGGTCATATGGCGCATGGTTTTTTCGCGGCAGGCGGATGGAAGAAGCCGCGAATTATACCGATGCGCCACCCGAGCCTGGCGTGCCCGCCGCCGACCCGCGCCGGGGTCATGGAGAGATATGTCTTTGGTGATATTCTCGATGTTTTGGACATAGTTGCCTGCTGCAGTGAACGCCCTTTTTCTCGAATCGATACTTACTGCCGACGTAGTGACCTGCCACGCGACGGCGGCGCTGGGCGATGTGCTGCGCAGCATGGAGCAAAAGCGCATCAGTTGCATTGTGGTGGTCGATGCAGAGCGGCGCCCCTGCGGCATTTTTACCGAGCGTGACGCCGTGGCCTTGCTGGCCGAAGGAGCGATCGTCCCGGCCATTCCCGTGGGCGACGTGATGAGCAGCCCGGTGGTGACCCTGCCGGCCTCGGTCGATTATCACGATGCGCACCAGCACATGCTGGAGCATGGCGTGCACCATCTGGTTGCGGTGGATGGCGAAGGCCGCGTGGCGGGCGTGATATCCGAAGCGGATTTCCTCGCCCACCTCGACGACGAGTATTTTCTGGAGTTGAAGACCGTCGCCACGGCGATGACGCAGGACCTCAGGGCCCTGGACCTCGGCGCGACGCTGGGCGAAGCGCTGCGCCTGATGCACCGGCGGCGCAGCGATCACGTGGTGGTGACCGAGGCCGGCGCGGCGGTGGGTATCCTGACCGATCGCGACGTGGTGCGTTGCGCCGGCGGCGGCGAGCGCCTGGGGACGCCGCTGGCCGCATTGATGACGCGCGGCGTGCATTCCATCGCGCCGACGCGGCCGCTGCAGCAGGCGGTGCAATTGATGGCGGAACTCGGGGTGCGGCGGCTCCTGGTGGTCGAGGACGGACGCATGCTGGGCGTGGTGACGCGCCATGAAATCGTCCGCGCCATGCAGGGACGCCACGTCGAGTTCCTGCGCAACACCATCGCCCGCCTGCGCAGCAAGCTGCTCAAGTCCGGCGGACGTTACGCCGAGATCGGCCGCCACATGATTCTCGGCAGCGTGTTCGATCGCATCGGCGACGGCGTGTTCCTCGCCGATGTGGCCAGCGGCGTCTATGTGGACCTCAACGACCGCGCGGTCGAGATGCTCGGCTATGCGCGCCGCGAGGTGATCGGTCGCCACGTCTGGGAGATATTGACCGGTTTCACCGACGTGTCCGGCTGGCGCGCCTGGAACGCCGGATTGAGCGAGCAGGTGCGTGTGGTCAATACCGACTTTCGCCGCCGCGACGGCAGCCTGCTGCCGGTCGAGGTTCGTGTCTATCAGGTGCACGACGGCGAGCGCCTGCTGCATGTGGCGATCTTTCGCGACACCTCCGCCACGCTCAAAATCGAGGCCGCGCTGCGCGAGGGCGAGCGCTACTACCGTCATGTGATCGACAGCGCCACCGACGGCTATTTCGCGATCGACGCCGAACGCCGCTTCATCGAAGTCAATGACACGTTGTGCCAGCTGTTCGGTTATGCCGAAGCCGAGTGGCTGGGTAAAACCCCCTTCGATTTCATCACCGAGGAAAGCCAGGCCGACCTGGCGGTGCAGATCCGGCGCATCGACACCACCGATCGCCGACGCTTTCAACTGATCGCCCGCCGCAAGGACGGCAGCACCTTTCCCATCCTGCTCAACAACTCGACGCATCGTAACGAGAAGGGCGAGGTCGTCGGCTCATTCGGTTTCATCACCGATCTCAGCGCGATCATCGAAGCGCAACGCGCCGTGGCCGAATCCGAGCGCGAACTGCGCGGCATTCTCGACGACCTGCAGGATACCTATTACCGCACCGACCGGAGCGGTCGCATCGTGCGCGCCTCGCGCTCCGTCCTGCAACTGCTGGGCTATACGGCCGAGGAGGTGCTGGGTCGCAAGCTGGCCGATCTTTACTGCTCGCAGGCCGATCGCGACGAGTTTCTGGCCCGCATGCAGGCCAACGGCGGCCATATTGTCGGCGGCGAGTCGCGCTTGCGGCACAAGGATGGCCATGAGTTGTGGGTGCTGACCACGGCGCATTTCATCCACGATGCCGATGGCAATATCGCGGGCGTCGAGGGCACCACCCGCGACAACACCCGGCAGCGCCACGCCGAAGAGGAACTGCGCCTGGCGGCCAAGGTGTTCGAGAGCAGCGGCGAAGCGATCATGATCACCGATGCCGCGGGCCGCATGATCTCGGTCAATCAGGCATTTACCCGGGTCACCGGTTATGCCGCGGCCGAGGCCATCGGCCGCAATGCCAGCATGCTCGCCTCAGGCAATCACAACCGCGAGTTTTTCGCCGACATGTGGCGCGCCCTGCTCGCCACCGGCTACTGGCAGGGCGAGATCTGGAACCGGCGGCGCAACGGCGAGGTGTTCCCGGAGTGGCTGGGCATTTCATCGGTGCGCGACGGCGCGGGCAGGATCACCCATTTCGTCGGCATATTCTCCGACATCAGCGAGCGCAAGGCGACCGAGGCGAAGATCGAGTTTCTCGCCCACCACGATCCGCTGACCGGCCTGCCCAACCGCCTGCTGCTCAAGGACCGCATGGAACAGGCGATCGCGCATGGCGAACGCGCCGGCAGGAAGGTGGCGCTGCTGTTCGTGGACCTCGATCGCTTCAAGACCGTCAATGACTCCTACGGACATCCGGTGGGCGACGTGCTGCTGCGCGACGCCGCGCAGCGGCTGCTGGCGTGCGTGCGCGAGTCCGACACGATCAGCCGCCATGGCGGCGACGAATTTCTCGTGGTGCTGACCGATCTGCACAGTTCCGAAGTGCCGGCCCAGATCGCCGCGAAAATGATGACGGTGCTGGGCGAACCCTTCCACATCGAGGCGCACGAAGCGAGAATTTCGGCATCGGTCGGCATCGCCGTCTATCCGGAAGACGGCGACGCCTTCGACACGCTGCTGCGGAAGGCCGATACCGCCATGTACCACGCCAAGGCCGCCGGCCGCAATGCCTTCCGCTTCTATACCGAGCGCATGAATGCCGACGCGCAGGAAAGGCTGGACCTGCACAACAACCTGCGCCGCGCCCTGGAGCGCGACGAATTCCTGCTGTACTACCAGCCGCTCGTCGACCTGACGAGCGGCCGCATCGTCGGCGGTGAAGCCTTGTTGCGCTGGCAGTGCCCGCAGCGGGGCCTGGTCGCGCCGGGGCATTTCATTGCCGCGGCGGAGCACAGCGGCCTGATCGTGCCGCTCGGCGAATGGGTGCTGCAGGAAGCCTGTCGCGAGCTGGCGCACTGGCACGCCGCGGGGCACGCGCAGCTCTCGATGGCGGTGAACATCTCGTCCATCCAGTTTCGCCGCGGCGATGTCGAAGAGACGGTGCTGCGTGCGCTGGCCGCCGCCGGCGCGAAACCCTCGGCACTGGAACTGGAGCTCACCGAGTCGATCCTGATCGACGGCACCGAATCGGTGCTGGCGACCATGGGGCGCCTGCAGGCGCTGGGCGTGCGCCTGGCGATCGACGACTTCGGTACCGGCTATTCGAGTCTGGCCTACCTCAAGCGCTTCGCGGTGGACAAGCTGAAGATAGACCAGTCCTTCGTCCGCGACATCGTCGCCGATCCGGAGGATGCGGCAATCGTGCGCGCGGTGATCCAGATGGCCCGCAGCCTCGGCCTGCGCGTGGTCGCCGAGGGCGTCGAGACCGAAGCCGTGGCCGCCGAATTGCGCGCCATGAATTGCGACCTGGTGCAGGGCTACCACTTCGGCCGGCCGCTACCCGCGGCGGATTTCCGTCGCCTGATCGGCATCGATCCAGTCCGGTAGAGGCTTCACCGGCCGTGGCAGCGGCTCGGATTTGGTGGTGAGCGGGGTGGGGTGAGGTAACCGAAAATTTGCTAATTATTTAGTTCGCGTGTTGTTATGCAGCCAGCCGCTGAACCTGGTCAAGCGTCGCCGCCATTCCCGACCGCGCTTCCTCCAGATCGTAATCCGCCTGCAAGCCCATCCAGAAGGACTCCGAGGTGCCGAAGGTCTTGGCCAGACGCAGGGCGGTATCGGCGGTGATTGCACGCTTGTCGAGGACGATTTCGTTGATGCGGCGCGGTGGTACGCCGATGGCGCGGCCAGCGCGTTCTGGCTGGTGTTCATCGGCAGCAGAAATTCTTCCAGCAGCACTTCACCGGGGTGGATGTTGGGCAGCGTCTTCATGTCAGCTGCACCCAGCCCGACCTAGCGCCAGCGATTGATCGCGTCGCGCGTTTCTTGCGCCACCTTGCGCGCGGCGGCGGCGTAGTCTTCGCCCTTGCCGGCATAGAGGATGGCGCGCGAGGAGTTGATCATGAGGCCGCTGCCGGCAGCGGTCTTGCCCGCCGTCACGGTGGCTTCGATGTCGCCGCCCTGGGCGCCGATGCCGGGCACCAGCAGCGGCAGGTCGCCGACGATCTGGCGCACGCGGGCGATCTCGCCGGGGAATGTGGCGCCGACCACGAGCCCCAATTGGCCCGCGTATTTGCCATCCGGGTTCCAGTCGCGAGCCACCATTTGCGCGACGAGCTCATAAAGCGCCGTGTCGCCAGCGCCAACTTTCTGGAATTGCAGATCGCTGCCGCCGGGATTCGAGGTGCGGCAAAGCAGGATCACGCCCTTGTCCTCGTACGCGAGCCAGGGCTCGACCGAGTCGCGGCCCATGTAGGGGTTCACCGTCACAGCGTCGGCCCGGTAGCGCTCGAAGGCTTCGATCGCGTACTGCTCGGCGGTGCTGCCGATGTCGCCGCGCTTGGCGTCGAGGATCACCGGCACGCCCGGGTGCCTGGCGTGGATGTGGGCGATCAGGGCTTCGAGCTGGTCTTCGGCGCGCCGCGCAGCGAAGTAGGCGATTTGCGGCTTGAAGGCGCAGGCGAGGTCGGCCGTGGCGTCGGCGATGTCCGCGCAGAAGCGGAAAATCGCGTCGGGTTGATCCTTGAGGTGAGCCGGAAATTTCGCCGGGTCGGGGTCGAGGCCGACGCAGAGCAGGGAGTCGTTCTTCGCCCAGGCCGCGGCGAGTTGTTCAGTGAACTTCACTTCTTGCTCCAGGAATCTTTCAGCGTCACAGCGCGGTTGAACACCGGCGCGCCGGGTTTCGAATCGACGCGGTCGGCGACGAAATAGCCGTGGCGCTCGAACTGGAAGCGTTCCTCGGCGGCGGCATCCTTCAGCGCCGCTTCGAGTTGCGCGCGGATGACCCGCTTCGAATCCCGGTTGAGGTCGGCGATGAAATCGCGCCCGCCTTCACCCGGCGCCTCGGCGGCGAACAGCCGGTCGTAGAGGCGTACCTCGGCGGCGTAGGAATGCGGCGCCGAGACCCAGTGGATGTTGCCCTTGACCTTGTAGTTGTCCGAACCCGGCGTGCCGGACTTCGAGTCGGCCATGTACTCGCAATGCACGGCCGTGATGTTGCCGTTTGCATCTTTGTCGCAGCCGCTGCACTTGACCACGAAGCCGTAGCGCAGGCGCACGGTGTTGCCGGGGAACAGGCGGAAGTAGCCCTTGCTCGGCACTTCCATGAAGTCCTCGCGCTCGATCCAGAGTTCCTTCGAGAAGGGCACCGGGCGCTTGCCCCACTCGGGCTTTTGCGGATGGTTGGGCGCCAGGCATTCCTCTTCCTGGCCTTCCGGGTAGTTGTCGATGATGAGTTTGACCGGATCGAGCACCGCGATGCGGCGCGGCGCGGTTTCGTTGAGGTGCTCGCGCTGGCATTCCTCGAGCACGCTGATGTCGATCCAGGAATCCGACTTGGTCACGCCGATCATTTCCGCGAATCGGCGGAAAGCTTCCGGCGTGAAGCCGCGGCGGCGCGCGCCGACCAGGGTCGGCAGGCGCGGATCGTCCCAGCCGTCGACGTGTTTCTCCTCGACCAGCTGGATCAGCTTGCGCTTGGACAGCACCACATAGGAAAGATTTAGACGGGCAAACTCGATCTGCTGCGGCAGGGGAGTATTGACGCAGCCGAGTTCGGCCAGCCGCGCCAGCAGCCAATCGTAGAAGGGGCGCTGGTCCTCGAACTCCAGGGTGCAAATGGAGTGGGTGATGTTCTCCAGCGCGTCCTCGATCGGGTGGGCGTAGGTGTACATCGGGTAGATGCACCAGGCATCGCCGGTGTTGTGGTGCGTGGCGTGGCGAATGCGGTAGATGGCCGGGTCGCGCAGGTTGATGTTGCCCGAGCTCATATCCACCTTGGCGCGCAGGATGTGCGTGCCGTCGGCGAATTCGCCGGCGCGCATAGCGCGGAACAGGGCGAGGTTCTCGGCAGGCGTGCGCTCGCGATAAGGCGAGTTGCGGCCCGCCTCGGTCAGCGTGCCGCGGCTGGCACGCATCTCCTCGGCGGTTTGCGAATCGACATAGGCATGGCCGGCCTCGATCAGCTTCTCGGCGAAGTCGTACATCCACTGGAAGTAGTCGGAAGCGAGGTACTGGTTCTCCGCCCAGTCAAAGCCCAGCCAGCGCACCGCGTCGATGATGGAATCGACGTATTCCTGCTCTTCCTTCTCCGGATTGGTGTCGTCGAAGCGCAGGTGGCAGGCGCCGGCGTAGTCCTGCGCCAGGCCGAAATTCAGGCAGATCGACTTGGCATGGCCGAAATGCAGGTAGCCGTTCGGCTCCGGCGGGAAGCGCGTGCGGATTTTTGCCCCATCCACCGTTGTGCCAGCGCTAACTTTCTGCTGCGCGGCCGGCCCGGGCTTGCCGCTCCAGCGGCGCGACGCGTACTTGCCGGCCTTGAGGTCGGCGTCGATGATGTGGCGGATGAAGTTGGAGGTTTTTTCGATTTCGGCCATGGTTCGCGGCAGCACGATGCAAAGCGGCAATTCTACCGTTGCGACGTAAAATGCGCCCCTATGAATCTGTCCGCCCTTCTCGCCATCGGCGCCGGCGCCGTACTCGGCGCCTGGTTGCGCTACGGCCTCGGGCTCTGGCTCAATCCGCTGTTCGTCGCCGTGCCGATGGGCACCCTGGCGGCCAACCTGATCGGCGGCTATCTGGTCGGCGCCGCGGTGATGGTGTTCCACATCAATGCCGAAATGCCGCCCGAACTCAAGCTGTTCTTCATCACCGGCTTCCTCGGCGCGCTGACTACTTTTTCGACCTTTTCCGCCGAGGTGGTGCATCTGATCCAGAACGCTCGCTACGGCTGGGCGGCGGGTGCCGCGGCCATGCACCTGTTCGGTTCCTTGCTGATGACCGGGCTCGGAATTTACAGCATCCACAAGCTGGCGCAATGAGGTTCGATCCCGCGGCAAGACGGGCGGCGCGGCCCGCGCTCAGCTATGACGAAGCGCTGCCGGTGAATGTGCGGCGGGCCGAGATCGGCGCGGCGATACTCAAGCATCAGGTCATCGTCGTCTGCGGCGAGACGGGTTCCGGCAAGACCACGCAGCTGCCCAAGATCTGCCTCGAAATCGGCCGCGGCCTGCATGGCCTGATCGGCCACACCCAGCCGCGGCGCATCGCCGCGCGGGCCACCGCGACGCGCATCAGCGAGGAACTGAAATCGGAACTCGGCCGCCATGTCGGCTTCAAGATCCGCTTCACCGACAAAGTCACGTCCTCCTCCTACATCAAGCTGATGACCGACGGCATCCTGCTCGCCGAGACCCAGACCGATCCGCTCTTGCGCCAGTACGACACGATACTGATCGACGAAGCCCACGAGCGCAGCCTCAACATCGATTTCCTGCTCGGCTACCTGAAGTCTGTGCTGGTGAAACGGCGCGATCTGAAGCTCATCGTCACCTCGGCCACGCTCGATGCCGAGCGCTTCTCAAAACACTTCGACGGCGCGCCGGTGATCGAAGTCTCCGGCCGGCTCTATCCGATCGAAACGCGCTACCGCCCCTTCGACGAGAAGAAGGACACGGACTTGAACGATGCCATCGTCGATGCCGTCGACGAGGCCCATCGCACGGGGCCCGGCGACGTGCTGGTGTTCCTGCCCGGCGAGCGCGAGATCCGCGAGGCGGCCGAAGCGTTGAGGAAACACCATCCACCGGGGCTCGAAGTGTTGCCGCTGTTCGCGCGCCAGACCGCGGTCGAGCAGGGCCGCGTATTCGCCTCGCATCAGGGGCAGCGCGTGGTGCTGGCGACCAACGTCGCCGAGACCTCGCTGACCGTGCCCGGCATCCGCTACGTGATCGATTCGGGACTGGCGCGGGTCAAGCGCTACTCGCATCGCAACAAGGTCGAGCAACTGCAGGTCGAGCCGATCTCCCAGGCCGCAGCGAGCCAGCGCGCCGGGCGTTGCGGCCGCGTCTCGGCCGGCGTCTGCTTTCGCCTCTACGACGAGGAGGATTTCAAGCAGCGCCCGGCCTACACCGAACCCGAGATCCTGCGCTCCAGCCTGGCCGGCGTGATCCTGCGCATGAAGTCGCTGCACCTGGGCGACGTCGAGGACTTCCCCTTCCTCGAAGCGCCGCTGCCGCGCATGATCGCCGACGGTTATCAGTTGTTGACCGAACTCGGCGCCATCGACGAGACGACCAAGGAACTGACCCAGGTCGGTTTCGAACTGGCCAAGCTGCCGCTGGACCCAAAGATCGGCCGCATGATCCTCGCCGCGCGCGAGCATAACTGCCTGCGCGAAGTGCTGATCATCGCTGCCGCGCTGGGCACCCAGGACCCCCGCGACCGGCCGCAGGAGCACGCGGCGGCAGCCGACCAGGCCCATGCCAAGTGGAAGGACGAGAAATCCGAATTCCTTTCCTACCTGAAGCTCTGGGCCGCCGGCGACGAAATCTGGAAGCACGAAACCGCCAACAAGCAGCGCCAGTGGTGCCGGCAGAACTTCATCAACTGGCTGCGCCTGCGCGAGTGGCGCGACGTGCATGGCCAGCTGATGACGCTGTGCCATGAGCACGGCTGGAAGGAGAACCAGATTCCCGCTTCTTATGAGGCGATCCACAAGGCGCTGCTGACCGGACTGCTCGGCCACATCGGCTTGATCAGCGAAGAGGACAAAAACTATCTCGGCGCGCGCGGCATCCGCTTCTACATTCATCCGGGTTCCAGCCTGCTGAAGAAGGCTGGACGCTGGATCGTCGCCGCCGAACTGGTGGAGACGTCGCGCCTGTTCGCGCGCTGCATCGCGAAGATCGAGCCGGAATGGCTGGAGCAGGTCGGCGCCCACCTGATCCGCAAGCACGTCTATGAGCCGCATTGGGAGAAGGGGCCGGGCCAGGTCGTGGCCTGGGAGCGCGTCACGCTGCACGGCCTGATGATCCATGCCAAGCGCCGCGTGCATTACGGCCCGATGGATCCGAAACTGGCGCGCGAAATCCTGATCCGCGAGGCCCTGGTCGAAGGCCAGGTCGGCGAAGACTGGGTCAAGAAGTGGCGCTTCTTCCAGCACAACGCCAGGCTCATGAAGGAAATCCAGGCGCTCGAACACAAGTCGCGGCGGCCCGACGTGCTGGTCGACGACGAGCTGATTTACGCCTTCTACGACAGCAGGATTCCCGAGGGCATCATCACCCTGGCGGCCTTCGACCACTGGCGGCGCGACGCCGAGGCCGCCAACCCGAAGCTGCTCTGCCTGGAAAAGGAACAGCTGATGCGGCACGAGGCGGCGGGCATCACTACCGATGCTTTTCCGCCGGCACTGACGCATCGCGGCCAGAGCTTCAAGCTCGGCTACCACCACGATCCCGGCGCGGCCGATGACGGTGTCACGCTGACGCTGCCGCTGCCCGCGTTGAACCAGTTGCCGGCCAACCGCTGCGAGTGGCTGGTGCCGGGCCTGCTCAAGGAGAAGGTGCTGGCGTTGCTGAAGACCCTGCAGCAGAAGTACCGCCATCGCCTGCAGCCGCTCGACGAGTTCGCCACGAACTTCTGCGAGGCCCATGGTGACAATGCCGATCTGGACGAGCCGTTGGTGCGCGCCCTGACGCGCGCGGCCGAGGAGCACCTGGCGCTGAAGCTGCCGCTCGACGCCTTCCGAAGCGGCGAGTTGCGGCCGCATCTGTTCATGAATTTCCGCCTCACCGACGAGTACGGCGGCACGCTGGCGATTTCGCGCAACCTGGCCGAACTGCGCGCCGAATATCGCGACCGCGTCGAGCAGGCCTATGCCACGGCCGAAGTAAAAATAGGGGACAGACCCCAATTTTATGAATCTCAAAATCGGGGTCTGTCCCCTATTTTGCCTATTTTGACGGGCCTCACCGCGTGGAGTTTCGGCGCCTTGCCCGAGCTCATGGAAGTGAAAGTTGGCGCTGGCACCACGGTGGGTTTTCCTGCGCTGGTCGACATGGGCGAAAGCGTGCGCCTGACCGCCTTCGATACCGAGGACAAGGCGCGCGCCGAGCACAGGCGCGGCATAGCGCGCCTGTTTGCACTGCAGCTGGCGGCCCAGGTCAAGGCCATCGAGAAGCTGCCTGGCCTGCGCGAGCTTGCGCTGCAATTCGTGTCGCTGGGCACCGAGAAAGAGCTGCGCGAACAGTTGATCGCGGTGACCCTGGAGCGCACCTGCCTGATGGACCCGCTGCCCGCCGACGAGCCGGCGTTCGCAGCGCGACGCGAGGCGGCGCGCGGCCGCGTCTTGCTGGTGGCGCAGGAAATCCTGCGCCTGCTCGGCGGCATCCTGACCGAGCACGCGGCGCTGGCGAAGAAACTTGCGTCGCTGCAAAAGGCTTTCCCGCAGGCCTGCGCCGATATTGGCGCGCAACTGGCCGAACTGATGCGCAGTGGGGGAAATGCGAGATTTATCGCCACGACGCCCTTCGAGCGCCTGCAGCACTATCCGCGTTACCTCAAGGCGATCGGCCTGCGCCTGGACAAGGCGCGCTCGGACCCGGCGCGCGACGCGCGGCTGATGGCCGACTGGCAGGCGCTGGGTCGTCCCTGGGAGCGCGAACGCAATGCCATGCTCAAATCCGGCCAGCAGAATGATTCCTTCCTCGACGAGTTCCGCTGGCTGCTCGAAGAGCTGCGCGTGGCGCTGTTCGCACAGGAACTGAAGACCACGTCGCCGGTATCGGTGAAACGCCTGCAGAAGATGTGGGATAGTCGGTTACACAAGTAAGCTGCACAACTGCTGTCGCGGGGGGGCGAAAATGATCGAAGTATTTGCGGCCTTCAACAGATCGCTGCGCGACCTGACGCGGCGCGAGGTGCTGTGGCATGCGCTCTGGCCGCCGCTGCTGGCGCTGGTCTCGTGGCTGGTTGTGGGCTATGCGCTGTGGGCTCAAGGCATGGACATGATGGCGCGCATCTTGCCGCAGCTACCCTGGGAAGGTTGGGAGTGGGTGGCGCGCTGGGCCGCGGTTTTCCTGTTGCTGGCGGCCTTCGCCGTTCTGGTCTATGTCACCGCGATCCTGCTGGTCGCCGTGTTTGCCTTGCCGCGCCTGATCGAGCTGGTGGCCGCGCGCGACTACCCGGATCTGGGTCGCCACGGCGAGAACGTGTTTTGGGGCAGCCTGGGCACCACCTTGGGGGCCGGCGCGATTTTCCTTTTCGGCAGCCTGCTGATGTTGCCGCTGCTGCTGATTCCGGGCGTCCTGCTGGTGCTGCCGCTGGCCTGGGGCGCCTGGCTCAACCAGCGCACTTTCCGTTTCGACGCGCTGGCCGAACATGCCTCGCGTGCCGAAATGCAGCGCCTGGTGCGCGAGAATCGCAGCCGCTTCTATGCCGCCGGACTCGCCACCGCAGCCGCGGCGCATGTGCCGCTGCTCAATCTGCTGGCGCCGGCCCTGACCGCGCTGGTGTTCGTCCATCTCGGCCTGGCGGCGCTGCGTCGCCAGCGCCAGCAAGGGGGAATAGAGTTATGAACGACATATCCCCCATCCCCTTTGCCAGGCAAAGGGGTGACTACGGCTCGCTACGCTCGCACGATATTGGAGGGGCTGCCTTGGGGCGGTCCGGCGGCAGGCCGTGAAAGGCATAGGCGCCATCGTCATCGGTGACGAGATCACGCGCGGCAAGCGCCCCGACAAGCATTTCCCCAAGCTCATCGAGATCCTCGCCGCGCGCGGTCTGGCGCTGGACTGGACGCTCTACATCGGCGACGACCGCGAACGCCTGACCGAGACCCTGCGCCGCACGCTGGCCAGCGACGACATCGTGTTCAGCTTCGGCGGCATCGGCAACACGCCGGACGACCATACCCGGCAGGCCGCCGCCGCCGCGGCGGGCGTCGAGCTGGTGCTGCATCCGGATGCCGAACGCGAGATCCGCGCGCGTTTCGCCGAGCTCAAGTTCGAGCTGACCGACATGCAACTCGCGCTGGGCAATTTCCCGCGGGGCAGCCGCATCATTCCCAACCCCTTCAACCGCATTCCGGGTTTTACGCTGGGCCAGCACCATTTCGTGCCCGGTTTCCCGCAGATGGCCTGGCCGATGGTGGAGTGGGTGCTCGACAGTTTCTACTCCTGGCGCTTCCATGCGCATCCCAGCGACGAAGCGGCGCTGCTGGTGTGGAAGGGCAGCGAAGGCGCGCTGATTCCCCTGATGCGGCGCGTCGAAGCCGAGTATTCCGGCGTCAAGGTGTTCAGCCTGCCCTTTCTCGGCTCCAAGGAAGTTCAGCGGCATATCGAGCTCGGCGTGCGCGGCCTTCCCGACCAGGTGCCGGCCGCCATGGCGGCACTGCGGCACGGCGTCGAGGAATTAGGTTACGCCTATGACGAAAAATGACGCTGCCGCAAGGGCGGCGTTTTTTTGCGGCCGTTGCGCTTTGTGATCTATGCTACGAATCTCATAGTGCGCAATCAGCAGGAAGGATCATGATCGATAGCATGGATCGCGAGTATCTGCAGCGGGCGAAGCTGTTCGCCAATGTCGGACTGGAAAGCGTCGAGCATTTGTTCGAGGGTTGTCGGCGGATGAAGCTGGAACGCGGCGATCGCCTGCTGCAACCCGGCGTGGCCAACAGCCACCTGTACCTGATTTTCGACGGCGAGCTGCGCGTCTATCTGGAGGATCGCAGCATGCCGGAGCAGGCGGTCCTCGGCGCCGGCGATTGCGTCGGCGAAATGTCGCTGCTCGACGGCCAGGCCGCCTCGGCCCTGGTGCTGGCGGCGCGCGACAGCGAACTCCTGGCGATTCCGCACGACGTGCTCTGGTCGCTGGTGGATTGCTCCCACGGTGTCGCGCGCAACCTGCTGGCGATCATGGCCGGCCGCATGCGCGAAAGCAATCAGTCGCTGGTGAGCTTGCAGACCCGCAGCCTCGAATTCGAACAGGCGGCCAGCGTCGATGCCCTGACCGGGATCTACAACCGGCACTGGCTGCTGGACGCTTTTCCGCGCGCCATCGCCCGTTGCGAGCGGGATGGCGCGCCGCTGTGCCTGGTGATGGCCGACATCGACCTGTTCAAGCATTTCAACGAACGCTTCGGCTATCTCTCCGGCGACGCCCTGCTGCGCCGCATGGCGCGACGCCTGGCCGACGGCCTGCGTGCGCAGGACCTGATCGCCCGCTACGGCGGCGAGGAATTCCTGATCCTGTTGCCGCACACCAGCCTCGACGAGGCGCTGCCGATTGCCGGGCGCCTGCGCGAACTGGTGGCCATCGGTTGCGGGTTGCCGACGGGCGAAGGCGTCACGCTGAGTTGCGGCGTGGCCCCGATGCTCGGCGGCGAATCGCTGGAGGCACTGATCGCCCGCGCCGACGCAGCATTGAAGCGCGCCAAGGAAAACGGCCGCGACCGGGTCGAAGTCGCGGTCTAGCGCTCATGGCTTCGGTAAGCCAACCCGCATTATGAGATCACTCACCTTCGATGGGCCCCAAGCTGGCCAATAGGCCCGCCCCTCCCATCCTCCCCTCACGGGGAGGCTACTAATCGGCTCGCTGCGCTCGAATCAGACACGGCGCTTGGCAACGTAATTCACGTTACCCGGTCCCGCCCACCGTCAGGCCGTCGATGCGCACGGTCGGCTGACCGACGCCGACCGGCACGCTCTGGCCTTCCTTGCCGCAGGTACCGACGCCCGAATCGAGCGCCATGTCGTTGCCGATCATGGCGACGCGCATCATGGCTTCGGGACCGCTGCCGATCAGCGTGGCGCCCTTGACCGGCGCGGTGATCCTGCCGTTTTCGATCAGATAGGCCTCGGCGGTCGAGAAGACGAACTTGCCGCTGGTGATATCGACCTGGCCGCCGCCAAAGTTGGCCGCATAGAGGCCCTTCTTCACCGACTTGATGATTTCCTGCGGATCGTGGCTGCCGTTGAGCATGGTGGTGTTGGTCATGCGCGGCAGCGGCAGGTGGGCGAAGGATTCGCGGCGCCCGTTGCCGGTCGGTGCGACATTCATCAGCCGCGCGTTCAGCGTGTCCTGCAGGTAGCCGACCAGGATGCCGTCCTCGATCAGCACCGTGCGCTGCGTCGGGTTGCCTTCGTCGTCGATGGTCAATGAGCCGCGGCGGTCGACAATGGTGCCGTCATCGACCACGGTGACGCCCTTGGCCGCGACACGCTGGCCGATACGTCCGGCGAAGGTCGAGCTGCCCTTGCGGTTGAAGTCGCCCTCGAGGCCGTGGCCGACCGCTTCGTGCAGCAGGATGCCGGGCCAGCCCGGGCCCAGCACCACGGTCATTTCGCCGGCCGGGGCCGGCTTGGCCGCCAGGTTGACGCTGGCCTGGTGCACCGCCCGCTCGGCATAGTCCAACAGCACGGCGTCGCTGAAATAGGCGTAGTCGAAGCGCCCGCCGCCGCCGGCGGAACCCTGCTCGCGCCGTCCCTTTTCCTCCATGATCACGGAAATCGAAATGCGTACCAGCGGCCGCACGTCGGCCGCCATCTGGCCGTCGGAGCGGGCCACCAGCACCACTTCCCAAGTGCCGGCGACGCTGGCCATGACTTCCCTGACGCGCGGGTCGGCGGCGCGCGCCATGGCTTCGATCCGCTCCAGCAGCCTGACCTTGGCGGCGTCGTCGAGCGAAGCGATCGGATCGTTGCCGGCATACAGCGCTGCCGGCTGCTTGCGGCGCTTGAGCAGCGGCGCCAGGCGCTGGGCGCCGGCCGCGGCGATCGCCCGGGTGGTGCCGGCGGCGGCCTGCAGCGCGGCCATGCTTATGTCGTCGGAATAGGCGAAGGCGGTCTTCTCGCCCGACAGCGCGCGCACGCCGACGCCCTGTTCGATGTTGAAGCTGCCCGACTTGACGATGCCCTCTTCGAGGCTCCAGGCCTCCGAACGCGCGTACTGGAAATACAGGTCGGCGTAATCGACGTGATTGCCGAACAGCTGGCCGAAGACCCGTTCCAGCTGATGCGGCGCCAGTCCGTGGGGCTTGAGCAGGGTCTGTTCGGCGATGTCGAAGAGGGGGATGGGGCTGGCGGGAGCGTTCATGGCTTTCCTTTAGTTTCCAACTTTAGTTTCCTACATTTGTTTCCTGCGTTTCCTACAGTATGCGGTGTTTCAGGGCCGGCAGACTGGTTCTGATGTCGACCAGGGATTGTCGATTCAGTTCGGCAAGCACCACGCCTTCGCCCTTGTCCATGCGCGCCAGGATCTCACCCCAGGGGTCGATGATCATGCTGT
Source organism: Pseudomonadota bacterium (assembly GCA_043826925.1). Taxonomy (GTDB): domain Bacteria; phylum Pseudomonadota; class Gammaproteobacteria; order Burkholderiales; family Rhodocyclaceae; genus Sulfuritalea. The sequence continues at coordinate 43,234 of JBDRPN010000018.1, read as the reverse complement.
TGCCATGGGTCAGGCGCCCCGTCGGGTGCCGTCCGCCCTGGGCTGCCGCCAGAACGTAGCACTGGTTTTCCACGGCGCGCGCACGCAGCAGCATTTCCCAGTGCGCGCGGCCGGTGGTTTCGGTGAAGGCGGCGGGCAGCACCAGCAGATCCAATTCACCCAGAGCGCGGAACAGCTCGGGGAAACGCAGGTCGTAGCAGATTGCGACGCCGACGCGTCCGAATGGGGTGTCGAAGCTCACCAGCTTGTCGCCGCGTTCGATGGTGGCGGCTTCGTCGTATGCCTCGTCGCCCTTCCTGAAATTGAACAAGTGGATCTTGTCGTAGCGCGCCACGCGCTCGCCCTGCGGGTCGTACACCAGGCAGCTGTTGCGCAGCTTGGCGGGGTCCTGCGCCACCAGGGGAATCGAGCCGCCGACCAGCCACAGGCCGTGGCGGCGTGCGGTCGCGGCAAGAAAGTCCTGCATCGGGCCGGCCCCATCCGCCTCGCGCGCCGCGAGCCGGTCGGCATCGGTGGCGCCGATCAGCGGAAAGTATTCGGGCAGGGCCACCAGCTGCGCGCCCGCCGCGGCGGCCTCGGCGATCAGGCGGCCGGCGGTGGCGAGATTGGGCGCGACGTCCGGCCCCGAAATCATCTGTACGGCGGCGATTTTCACGTTCATTTGTTTTCCTCCGTGGCCTTCTGTGCTCCCAGCTTTTCGACCTTGGGGTCGGCCCAACTGCCGGTCACCGCGTATTCGAAGGCAAAGGCCTGGTCCAGCGGGTCCCGGAAAATCTTCTGTGCGGCCCAGACCACGGCGCCGGCGACCGGGTTGGCGATCATGGCGCCGACCGCCAGCGATTCTCCCACGGCGGGCTGCACGCGGACCTTGAGGTTCTGCGTCTCGGCGCCGAGGCTGACCGCGCCGTTCATCAGCACCTTGGCCGAGGGGCCTTTGATCTCAAGATCCTTGGTCTCCATCACGCCGCTTTTCACCACGAAATTGCCGGAGATATTGTCGAAGGCGAAACCTTCGCTGAAGACGTCGCGAAAATCCAGCGTGATACGCCGCGGCAGGGATTGCAGGCTGAGGATGCCGAGCAGGCGGCCGACCCCCGGTTCCAGCTTGACGAACTGACCGTTGGTGGCATCGAGGCTGAGCGTGCCGCTGAGACTCGGATAGTCGATGGTGAAGGGCGAGCCGCTCCATGCCAGATTGCCGGCGAGCTTGGCGCTGCCGCGGCGCACCGAGTCGGGGTAGCCGATGCGCGCCAGCATCTTCTCTATGCTCTTGGCACTGAGCTTGAATTCGACCTGGGTGGCGGCCTGGGTCGGGCTGGGACGCCAGCGCCCGCTGGCGTCCAGCGTGCCGTCGTCGTTCCTCATCTCGATCCGCGTGTTCCAGGAGCCGTCGACGTTCTCCGCCGCGATGCGCACGGTGCCCAGCGCGCGGTCCTTGTAGAAAAGCTGGTCGACCGTGATGTCGAGCGCTGGAATATGCTCGATGACTTCGCTGGCCTTGGCCTGGAGGACTTCCGGCGTGGCGACGACGGCCGGAATCGAAAACTGGGCGATGCGGCCGGACAGCTTGCCGCCGCCGGCGCTGTTCCATTCGAAGTTGCCGGCCAGCTCGCGGCTTTTCATCTCGAAACGCGTGCTGGTGCTGGCGTCCGGCCGGCTACCGCTGATGCGTACCTCGTGGAAGTGCTTGTCGTGCAGGTTCAGGTCGGCCGTGCGCAGGTCGAACTGCACCGTGGGCAGCGCCAGCGGTTTCCCGTCCTTGCCGTTGTCTTCGACCGGCCTGGCCGTCAGGCCGCGCCAGAAATCGGCATCGATGCGCGGTAGATTGGCCGCCAGCATCAGGTTGCGTTCCGGCATGGCGGCGCTGACATCGCCGACCGTCAGCAAGCCGCGCGTGATCACTGCCGGCGTGACGTCCTGACGGCGCACCAGTTGCAGGCGCAACACGCGACCGAGGCTGATGTCGAGCATGTCCTGGGCCGTTGTGCTTCCCGCCGCCGTAGCGCCAGCGCCAACTCTTGCGGCGCCGCGCGCGGCCGGCTCGGGCGGCGGCTTGCGTTCGAAGCTGAAGGCCAGCGCGTCGGTGGCCGGCTTGTTGAAGGGCGCGGGCAGGCTCGACGAAAGGCCGACCAGGTTGGATGTCAGCCTGACCTCCGCCGCCTTCTTCCTGACCTGCACGCTGGTGGCCCATTTCGCGCTGCCCGCCAGATGGTCGAACACCGGGTGCGGAAACTCGCGGCGCAGCGTGGCGATGGCGGTTTCGCCGGCGGCATTGACCTGGACATTGCCGTCGCCGGCCGTCTTCACGTCGACCGTCAGGGGCGAACCGAGCAGCGTGCCGCGGATGCCGTGCGCTTCGAGATGGTCGGCGGAAAAGCGCAGGTTGCCCCGCACTTCGGCCAGCGGCGGCAGATCCTTATCCACGGTGAGGCGGTTGCCGTCGAAGCGATAGCTGCCGTCGATCCTGGAATTCGCCAGGCGGCGCAAGGGCAGGGCGAGCTTGAGCTCGAGTTCGCCGCGGCCTTCCGCCCGCATCTCCTCGGTGAAATGGTCGATGCGTTCGCCGACCGGGCTGGCCTCGATGAAGCGCAGGAAATCCGCGGTCGGCCCGGCGGCCTTGCCGCTCACCGTGAGCAACTCCTCGGCCTGCTCGATATCGGCAATCTCGGCGCGCACCTCGCGCAGGTCGACGCCGAAGATGCGACCTTGCTTGCCGGTGATCAGCATGCGCTGGCCGGCGAACAGCAGTTCGCCTTCGATGTCGTTGATCTCCGGCCAGCTGTCGGCGTAGCGCAGCGTCGCGTCGCGGAACTTGCCGCGCACTTCGAACACGCCACCGAGGCCGTCGCGGTAAGGAAACCGGCGCAGGTCGCCGCGCAGCTTGAGCGTGGTCTCGCTGGCCTTGCCGCCGATGATCGCGACGCGCAGCCATTCGCGCACATTCTTGCCCACCGCCAGCGGCATGTAGCGCCAGACCGAGGCGCCGCTGCCGCGCGTGAGGCGGGCGTCGAGATCGAGCTGGCCGGGGCCCGCGTCCAGCGCGCGCCAGTTGCCGCTGGCTTCGCCGGCGGCATCCCGGTTGTGGAACGAGGCCTTCTGCAGCTTCACCTGCAGGCCATCGGTGGCGGCCTTCCAGTCGAGCTCGGCGGCGAAGGCTTCGAGTTCCAGCCTCGGCTCGGCGAATACAGTGGGCAGTTCGAAGGCGGCGCGCTGGCCGTCGAGCTTGAGGGTGCCGCTGCTCTGGTTGCCATCGACGCGGCCGTTGATCCCGGCGATGCCCGGCACCGGTCCCAGGGCGGTGAGCCCGAGGCCTTCGAAGCGCCCCTTGACGCTCCATTTTTCAAGCGTTCCGGCGCTCTCGGGTGCGCCTTTCCAGTCCAGTTTGAGGTCGAAGACCCGGCCGCGCGGTGCGTGGCGGGCCAGCCGGGCGCGGCTCGCATCGTCCAGCGGCAGATGGGCGGCAAGGCGCGCCAGAACATTGAGGTCGAGTCCGTTGGCCGTCGCCGAACCCTGGGGCGCACGGTTGGCGGCGGCACCCTGCCAGGCGAGTTTCAGGTCGGTCGGCGCCAGCGCCAGGCCGTCCCGGGTGGCCAGCGTCAGATGCCTCAATTCGGCCTCGAAGCCCGCGTCGAGGCGACGCCCGGCCAGTCGCCCTTCGAGCTGCAGCAGATCGAGTTCGGGCAGGTCGGGTCGCAGTTGCAGGCGCACGTCGGCCAGGCGCACGTCGGCGATGGTCGATACCAGGCGCCGGTCGGCAATCCCCAGCCACAGTCGCAGGGCGCCACTGCCTTGCGGCACGGCCACCGGGTAATCGACCCAGGCGCGCCAGCCGGCGAGGTCGGCGTAGTCCAGCTCGGCATACACCTCGCCCTTCCAGGTCTGCAACTGGTCGAGGTCCTGCCCCTTGAAATCGCCGCGGATGTCGATGCGTGCCGCCAGGTGGCGCGGCGGCTCGGCGGTAAGGCCGAAGCGATGGCGGTTGCCGCGGTTGTCGAGCTGGAAGTCGAGATGCTGGAGTTCCAGCGGCGCCGCACCGCGCCGTTCGTCCTGCCAGGCGATGCTGGCGTCGCGCACGATGATGCGCTGCTGCGCCAGCAACCAGTCGGCAAAGCCGGCCTGCTGGTCCGCCTGGGGCGTGATTTCGAGTCCGGCGGCGAACAGGCGGCCGTCGCGATCGCGGCGCAGCACCAGGCTCGGTGTCTTGAGTTCGAGCCGGGCCAGGCGCAACTGGAAATGCCACAGCGAACTCCAGGACAGCTCGGCCTCGACCTGGTCGAAAGCCAGGGCGGCGCGTCCCTCGGCATCGCGGATTTCGAAGCCGCCGAGCTTCAGCGCGGGGTGCAGACCGGCCCAGTGCGCCTCGATGCGGCCTATGCCGACCGGACGGTTGACGGCGGAACTGATCATCTGCTCGACATCGCCGCGATAGTTTTCGATCTGCGGCAGGATTGCGTAGCGCAAGGCCAGCAGCATCAGGCCGAAGGCAAAGTAGGCGATCGTGATTGCCCACAGCGAGGCGCGCAGCAGGGCTCCCAGCCACGGATTGGCTTGCGCCAACTGGCGCAGACGGGAACCGAGGTGAGAGCTGATCCGGGAAATGATGGGCGTCGAGGCTCGCGGTGCGGACATGAAGGGGGGCGCCTTGGCCCAAGCTAAAATAATGGGCTACAACAGCGCTTTATCCATAAATTCTAACCGATGCCCTCCCTCGCCGATATCGTCGAAACATCCCGTTACCTTGAGCGTCTGTTGTCCGCCAGGCCGGCGCTGGCGGCCGAAGTCGAGGCTTCCCTGGAGCAGCCCGTCACCGCCGTCGAACTGGCGGCCTGGCTCGACGCGCAGCCGCTGGGCGAGGACAACCTGAAGCCGGTGCTGCGCCAGCTCAAGCAGCGCGCCTACGCCCGTATTGCCGCGCGCGATCTGGCGGGCCTGGCGCCGCTGGCCGAAGTCACCGAATGCATGACCCAGATCGCCGAACTGGCGGTGAGCAAGGCCGTCGAGGTGCTCGGCCGCGGCCTGATCGAGCGCTACGGTGCGCCGCGCGGCGCCGACGGACGGCTGCAGGAACTGATCGTGGTCGGCATGGGCAAGCTCGGCGGGCGCGAACTGAACGTCTCGTCCGACATCGACCTGATTTTCGTGTTTCCCGAAGACGGTGAGACCGACGCGGTCAATGCAAGTTCGCGTGCCATTTCCAACTTCGAGTTCTTCACCCGCCTCGGCCGCGGCCTGATCAATGCCATCGCCGAAGTCACCGGCGACGGCCAGGTGTTCCGCGTCGACATGCGCCTGCGGCCCAATGGCGAATCGGGGCCGCTGGTCTGCTCCTTCGACATGCTGGAAAACTACTTCATCACCCAGGGCCGCGAATGGGAGCGCTACGCCTGGATCAAGGCGCGGCCGCTGACCGGTAGCCGCCACGATGAGCTGGAGAAAGTCCGCCAGCCTTTCGTGTTCCGCAAGTATTTCGATTTCGGCGCGATCAACGCCATGCGCGCACTGCATGCCCAGATCCGCCGCGAAGTGGCGAAGAAGGACATGGCGGACAACGTCAAGCTGGGTCCCGGCGGCATCCGCGAAATCGAATTCATCGCCCAGGTGTTCCAGCTGATCCGCGGCGGGCGCGACACGCCCTTGCAGATCAAGCCGACCCAGCAGGTGCTGAAGCTGCTCGCCGAGCGCGGCACGCTCAATGCCGACGCCGCCGCCGAACTGGCGTCCGCCTACAACTTCCTGCGCCGCCTCGAACATCGCCTGCAATATCTCGACGATGCCCAGACGCACAGCCTGCCGCCGGGCACCGAGGATCGCCGCCGCGTGGCGCGGGCCATGGGCTTCGGCAGCTATGAAGCGCTGCTGGAGGAGCTCGACGACCATCGCGCCACGGTGTCGCGCCACTTCGAGCAGGTGTTCGCCGACCCGAATCACGGCGAGCATGCGCTGGCGGGGCTCTGGCAGGATGCCGGCGGCGACGATCAGGAGGAAAAGTTCGAGCGCCTCGGTTACCGCAACCCGCCGACCGCCGCGCAACGCATCGCGGCGCTGCGCGCGGGGCCGCTCTACCAGCAGATGTCGCAGGACATCCGCGGCCGTTTCGATGTCCTGGTGCCACGCCTGATCGAGGCCGCGGCCGAGCTGCCGAATCCCGACGAGACGCTGTCGCGCGGCGTCGATCTGCTCGAATCGATCTCGCGCCGCGCCGCCTATCTGGCCCTGCTGCAGCAGTATCCGCAGGCCTTGCAGAAGGTCGCGCAACTGCTCAGCAGTTCCAGTTGGGCGGCCAACTACTTGCAGCGCCATCCGATCCTGCTCGACGAACTGCTCGATCCGCGCCTGCTCGACGCCGTCTCCGACTGGGCTGCGTTCCGCAGCCAGCTCACGGCGCGCCTGGAGGAACTGGAGCCCGATACCGAGCAGCAGATGGACAGCCTGCGCGAGGCGCACCACGCCCAGGTGTTCCGCCTGCTGACGCAGGACGTCGCCGGCCTGCTGACTGTGGAAAAGCTCGCCGACCACCTCTCGGAACTGGCCGACATCCTGCTCGCCGCGGCGATCCAGCGCGCCTGGCTGAAAATGCCCAAGCGCCACTGCGAGACGCCGAAGTTCGCCGTCATCAGCTACGGCAAGCTGGGCGGCAAGGAACTCGGCTACGCCTCCGATCTCGACCTGGTATTTCTCTTCGACGATCCCGCTCCCGAGGCCGGCGAAAATTACGCGCGGCTCGGCACCCGCCTGAACACCTGGCTGTCGGCGCAGACCTCGGCCGGGCAACTGTTCGAGACCGACTTGCGGCTGCGGCCCAACGGCGATTCCGGCCTGATGGTCAGCTCCATGGAGTCCTTCCGCAAATACCAGCTCGAATCGGCCTGGGTCTGGGAACACCAGGCCCTGACCCGCGCCCGCTTTTCGGCCGGCGACCGCGCCGTGGGCGAGGCCTTCGAGCGCATCCGCTGCGAAGTGCTGCGCCAGCAGCGCGACCTCGCCAAACTGCGCGAGGAAGTGCTGGCAATGCGGCAGAAGATGGTCGACGCGCACGGCACCAGGGGCGACCAGCGCGAGTACGTGTTCGATCTCAAGCACGATCCCGGCGGCCTGGTCGATGTCGAATTCATGGTGCAGTACCTGGTGCTCGGCTACTCCCATCGCCACCCCGAACTGACCGGCAACCTGGGCAATATCGCGCTGCTGAAAATCGCCGCCGGCCTGGGCCTGATCCCCGCCGAGCTGGCCGACCAGGTGCGCAACGCCTACCGCGATTACCGCCGCATGCAGCACGAACTGCGCCTCAACGCCGCGCGCGCAAGGGTCGCGCCGGACCTGGTGCAGCAGCGGGTGGATGCGGTGCGCGAATTGTGGCGGCTGGTGTTCAGCGCAGAGCCGCGATGATGAGCGACGCGATCGAAGAAAGCCCCCTCAAACGCAACCCCCGAGAAGGTTGGGCCAAGGACAGCCAGCGCATTGCCGAGGCCGGCGACGACGTGCCGGTGTGGCCGGAATTCGGCAACGAAGGCGACGCGGAACTGGTCTGGTGAATCCACCGCAAGAAATCCTGCGCATGCTGCAAGCGGTGTTCGAGCCGGTCTGAAAATTGGTCGGAGTCCGGCGAGACGGCCGCGTCGTCGGCCCTGGCTCGCCGGCCTGCGGCTCCCCTCGCTGCGGGGCCGCGCCAGGCCGCTGGCTAAACTAGCCGATGCCGATGATGCCGGCATCGTCGTCGGACAACGCCAGCGGACAACTCCTGGCACGGCTCCTCGCTCGGCGGCTCACAAGGCCCGCCGCCGCGCCCGCCCCGCCTGCATTGCCGCGCATGCTGGACGCAAAATTGCCGCTGGCGTATTCTGAACAGAACCCGGAGGCTAAAAAGGAAATGTCCGGAATTCACCCGCGCCAACTCCGCGCCTCGTTTTTCGGCCGTACTGAATCGGACCAACTTATTGATGCGAAGCTGCTTGTTGTTGTCGAAAACTTTTTGGCCGGCTGATATGACACGTTGCTTCTTGTCATATAGGCGGTTGATTCAACGTTAGCCGGCAGGTAGAGAGGGAACATGGTCAACGAAATATTACTTACGGTCACGCTGATCGTGCAGTTGGTCGCCGGAAAACCCGTTGGAACAGCAACGGGGTTCTTCTACTCGCGCGGCGATGATCTATTCTTGGTGACCAATCGCCATGTGGTTAAGGACGACGACAAGAAGGTCTATCCGGATACGCTTCGGCTCAGATTGCATACCGACGCCAATGACGTTACAAAAAGCACTGAACTAGATGTGCCGATATTGAACAAGGGAGCCCCCCTCTGGAAGACGCATCCAAAGCACACTGTTGCTGATGTCGCATTGATTCGTCTTGATCGTGCGAGTTTGCTCAAACGATTTGTAGTTAAGGCGTGGGCTCGCGATTCATTTCTGCCTGCAGACCTGCTGCTTGCGCCAGGTGAGGACGTATTCATCATGGGATTCCCTAGAGGCTTCCACGACAGCCATCACAATCTTCCAATTCTCCGAGACGCAATGATTGCAAGCGCTTACCGGGTCCCATTTCTTAACAACCCCTTGTTCTTGACAGATGCCAATCTACATCCCGGAACAAGCGGTAGCCCAGTAATTACAAAGCCAAAGAGTGCCTGGGTGGATACGAAGGGAAATACAAGGATCGTGACTGGCACCGTCTACTATCTCGTGGGCGTGCACTCTGGCACGATCAGTCCGAGCATCACGGGAGGACAAGACATAGGGTTGGGTGCGGCATGGTACGCCGAGCTTCTAGAAGAAATTGCATCGAGCTTCTGACAATGCCGGCTAACCCCTTAAACGCAGCCCGCCGGCCAGAAACGGCCGGCGGCTGATTAAGTACTTAACCGGCGCATTCTTACTTTGGAGGTCTAATAGTGTCTGCTGATCCGAGTCAGTCTTCCGCGTCAGACGTGGTCGTGACAATTCCGCACCGGAGCCACGCTGCGCCAATCACCACAGCAAACCCACGCGACATTGCTGTCGTTCATGGCCGTGATTCGGAGGTCAACTCGGCGGTTTATGAGTTTCTGCGTGCTTTAGACCTCCACCCGCGAGAATGGGAGGAACTCCTCACCCGAGCAACTGCCGGTACCCCGTACACCGGCCACCTGATTGACAAACTGTTCGAGGACGTACAGGCGGTCGTGGTTATCTTCACTCCGGATGATGAAGCACGGCTGCATTCTGACCTGCATCGACCAAGTGAGCCAGGATATGAAACTCGCTTCATGTGCCAAGCTCGACCAAACGTTCTGTTTGAGGCAGGCATGGCGTTCGGGCTATATGCTCAGCGAACGATCCTAGTAGAGGCAGGTGATCTTCGCCCTATAAGCGATCTCGTCGGACGGCACACCGTTAGGCTTGGAGCAGACTCAGCAATCAAGAGCTTCGCAAATCGGCTACAGGCGGCTGGCTGCGCAATAAATACAAATGGCACAGACTGGCTAAGGGCGTCCCGTTTCAGCACGCTTGCTGCCCTAAGTCGACGTCCAATCGCACGCTTAGAGGTGCTTGATCAGCCACCGCGCCTGTTCCCAACAAATATTTGGTTGAACCCTTGGACGGTAGGTGCACGCGAAGATATCTTCGCGATTGCTGAACGGGAACGACAAGCCCAACCAGTAATGGCACGAACGCTTCAGCGGGACTTGAGCCGAAGTGTTGAGCACTGGAGCCTGTACTCGAAAAAGGACGGGCCAAATGCTCAACTTCGACTCAAGGGGCAGGTGAACCTTCAAGCTTCCGGCCCTTTGGACCTACGAATGATTCTGGTCCAACAACGATTTGCTTTGGATGGTCGGCCTATTGCCAATCCGCCGGATGCAGGGCCGATCGGTTTCGCGATGATACCGGGCCAAGAGAGCAACGTTAATTTTGAAGTATCTGTTCCAGATAGAGCATTTCAAGAGGGCGATCTGCTTTACGGTCTCCACGTAGTTTATGAGGATGAAGGAAAGACACGTCACAACTTAGAAGTATTCTGGTGGTACGACTTTGCTGAGGACAAATTTTGGAACAATTTGAACAAGGTTCCCTACTTCGACTCGATTCGTGGTCACTTTTGGTGAGAATCCGAGCGGCTCGCCGGCTCTCTCTCTCTCTCTCTCAAGAAACACATCCCAAGTGATTGATTGGTAATGATGGTTTTAAGCGGGTTGTGGGGCGGGGACGAGCTGCATGCCCATCTTTTCGGCGCGCTGAGCGAGCTGGCGCAATACGCGCTGGCGGTAGCGCTCTTCGTAGTAATCCTGACCCTGGTCGGTGTATTCCTCACCCTTGGTCAGCATCGTGTAGATGAGTCGCGCCAACTTGTGCGCGGCGGCGGTCACCGCCTTGGGCTTGTCCATGCGGGTGCACATTCTGCGGAAGTAAGCGCCCAGCGCCGATTGACTGCTACGCAGGGCGGCGGCCGCCAATTTCAACGCTTGGGCGGCCCGGTTGGCCACCCGCTTGGTCTTGCCGCTCATGACCTTGCCGCCGGTGATCTTGGTCCCTGGGCACAGGCCCAGCCAACTGGCGAAGTGACCGGCCGTGGCAAAACGTGACATGTCGGCGCCAGTCTCGGAGATCACCGCCAGCGCCGTGGTTACGTCGATGCCGTCGATGCGGGTGAGGTCCACGCCGCACATCCGAAACAGCTGCGTGCGCAAATCGAACCGCGGCGCATTGCGCCCACGGCCGCGCCGTTTGGCTTTGGCAGGATCGCCGTCATGAACCTGGAGGCTTTGCAGTTGTTGCTCGATCTCCCCGTCGCATTCGGTCAGTTGCGTACCGATGAAATCGAACAGGGCCAGCGCCTGCTTGAGCGCAAACAGGTGTTCGGCGCGCCAATTGCCTTCCAGGCTCTTGGCGATCTCATCGGCGCTGGCGCGAATGCGCACGTTCTTCATTGCGGCCAGCACATGGCCATCGCGCTCGCCGGCGACGATGGCCCGCAGAATCTTCTGTCCCGTTTCGCCCACCACGTCGGAGATGACGTTGGCGAGTTGGATGTTCATCTGGGTCAGCGCCTTTTGCATGTGCTGCACATGCCGGCCCTGGCTACGCAACAACATTCCCCGCTGACGCCACAGGGAGCGCAGTGCGCATACCGCCTCGGCCGGCCGGAATGCACCACGCAGCAGACCGTAGGTCATGAGCTGTTGCAGCCATTGGCAGTCGAGCACATCGGACTTGCGCCCCGAGACGTTCTTGACGTGGCGTGCATTGACCAGCAGCACGGTGAAGCCGCGCGATTCGAGCAACTCGAACAGTGGAATCCAATACACGCCGGTGGACTCCATCGCCACCGTATCCACGCCGCAAGCCTTCAGCCAGTCGACCAGGGCGTGAAGGTCTGCCGTGAAACTCGGAAACTCACGCACCGGTTCGTCGTCCCGGTCCGGCGGCACGGCCACAAAGTGCGAGGCGCTGCCGATGTCGATGCCGGCGGCGTTGGGGTGGGTGATGCTCAAAGCCTGCCGGGATTTGGCCGGTTTAATCTCGATGCTGCGATTGCGTTGCGCCATGTCTTGCTCCATCATTCGTTGTGGAATGTGGCGCCGCATCGGGTACGTCGTCTTGCTCACTCTCTCAAACGGGATATCGACTCGGTGGCTGCGAACCGCCGTGCCGATTCACCAATGTCGATGACGTCACCCATGACCACGCTAACCCGCGGGCAATATGCACCATTGCTATATCGGTCTTCCGCGGCGCCGCATTCCACCTTGCCACACCGCAGCCGCCGTGTGTTTCTTCGGCGCGATTTTCGGCAGCGGGCCGATTACTCCGCTAACCCGGCGGTGTAGGGGCGCTGCGCGATATGGCCGCGCAGCGCCCCTGACCTTGAACGTTCGGCAGCTGAGGAGATGAAATGAGAGAAGTTGTCGCCATTACTTTGGGTGTGTTTATCATGGGCATTACTGTTGTCCTTCTACGTTCCAAAGAAATCGGTACACCAACGGTTGCGGTTTTGCTCGGATTCGCAGTGCTAGCTGGATTGGCTATATCGAACTACGATCTGGTCAAGCGGTTCCGTTGGAAAGATGTGGAGGTCGAAACATTTGAGCGGCACGTTTCAGAGGTCAAGGAACAAGCAATCGAAGATATCAGGCGCGAAGTTTTAAATCAGAAGGAATCCACGAACCTTCTCATTTCATCGGCTAATCGCACGCGCGAAGCGCTGGAAGAGCAGAAACGGCAAGTGGAAGTATTAATCAACAAGGTTCATGAAACCGAAGCTCGGGTCTTGGACCAAAGTAAAAACGTCACTGAGCTCAACGACTCTGCCACGCACACAAAAGAAGAAATTCAACGCTTGTATCAGGCGTCGTTGGATCTAGCCAGACTAACGGTGAAGGTCACATGGTTACAAGCTGAAACGAAAAATGAATTTGGTACTGCGCGTGCAGAGGCAGCGACCCAGCAAATAGTCGCTGAATTAAATCGAATCGTCCAAGTCGTGATTCCTGATCCTACGGAACGCAATAAGTTCATCAATGATGTGCAGAATTCATTGCCGAAAAGATAGAAGGCAAAAGGGTTCAGAGACATTCGACTTTCCGAGCACCTGACATGCCCCTACGGCAGCGTCGGCGGGATGGTCGGGGCGGTGGCCCTTGAGAGCCGCCGAAGCGAGGAGCCGTGACAGGGGAAGTCCGCTGGCGTTGTCCGACGACGATGCCGGCATTATCGGCATCGGCTAGTTTAGCCAGCGGCCTGGCGCGGCCCCGCAGTGAGGGAAGCCGCAGGCCGGCGAACCAGGGCCGGCGCTGCGACCATCCCGCTGGCGCAGACCCTCGAAGAGTCGCCGTACCGCCAGCGCCAACTTTTCGACCTGATCGGATCAAACGGGCATCCATTTTGGCTTCGTCAACGGTGCATGTACGAATTGTCGTCCGCATGCAGATTGCACGACATACCAATGCCCTGCATTGCCGTTGGCGGCTGCATTTCCAAGCCGTGGCGGGGGACAGCGATGTCCGTGTTCAACTCAAGAAGTTGGACTTTCCGCTACTATTGAATTCATGAACGCCATTGAACCCGCCACCGAACGCGCCGCTCGCGCCTTTCTCGATCGCGTCGCCCGTCAGTACGACGTGGCGGGCGCGATCCTGTTCGGCAGCCGGGCACGCGGCGATCATCGGAGCGACAGCGATGCGGACATTGCCGTGGTGCTCAAGGGTGAAGCGGGCGAATTCTTCGATACTCAGCGCGTGCTTTCCGGGATCGCCTACGACGTTCTGCTCGATACCGATATACGCATACAGGCCCTGCCCATCTGGCAAACGGAATGGGATCATCCCGATGGTTATTCGAATCCTTACCTGCTGCGCAATATCCGGCGGGAAGGCATAACGTTGTGAAGCCGGATAGCGCGGCGTGGGCGGTGGCCGAGGCCCATCGGTTCGTCGATGCCGTGCGTCAGTTCCTGGTCGGCCGCGACAAGGCCTGAACGCAGGAGGCCCCGCGAATCGGGTTGGGCTCGCGTCGATCTTGCTGACAGCGCGAATTGCCGTGCTCTGCACTCCCTTCGGGGCGTCGCCAGAGCCGACTCTTGAACCAGCTTGGACCGGACGCGGATAAACTGCGCGTTTCGCTTGTCTTCCCTTCCATTTACAGCAAGAGCCATCGCAAATCATGCCCGTCAACTACGCCACTCCCGCCCCTGAAGCCCTGTTTCCCGTCGCCGGCGTCCGGCTCGGCACTGCCGAGGCCGGCATCCGCAAGCTGAATCGGCGCGACCTGACCGTGATCGAATTTGCGCCGGGCAGCCGCGCCGCCGGCGTGTTCACCCAGAACCGCTTCTGCGCGGCGCCGGTCGCCGTGTGCCGCGAGCATCTGGCCGCCGATGCCGGGATACGCGCGCTGGTGATCAACACCGGCATCGCCAATGCCGCCACCGGCGAACAGGGCCTGCAGGCCGCGCGCGATACCTGCGCTGCGGCGGCGAAGCTGCTGGGCTGCGGGCCGCGCGAAGTGCTGCCCTTCTCGACCGGCGTGATCCTCGAACACCTGCCGGTGGATAGGCTGATCGCCGGCCTGCCGGCGGCGCAGGCCGATCTGGCGGCCGATCACTGGCATGCCGCGGCGCACGCCATCATGACCACCGACACGGTGGCCAAGGCCGCCAGCCGCCGTGTCACCAGCGCCGACTCTCAATTCACCGTCACCGGCATCAGCAAGGGCGCCGGCATGATTCGTCCCAACATGGCGACCATGCTCGGCTTCGTCGCCACCGATGCGGGGCTCAGTCCGGCGCTGCTGCAGCAACTGGCGAAGGATGCCGCCGATGTCTCGTTCAACTGCATCACCGTGGATGGCGACACCTCGACCAACGACTCCTTCGTCGTCATCGCCACCGGCGCTTCCGGCTACATGATAGACAGCGAGGCCTCGCCGCACTGGCCGGCGCTGCGCGATGCGGTGATAGCCGTGGCGCAGGAACTGGCCCAGGCCATCGTGCGCGACGGCGAGGGCGCCACCAAGTTCATCACCGTGAAAGTTGGCGCTGGCGCCACGGCGGCGGAATGCCGCCAGGTGGCCTATGCCATCGGCCATTCGCCGCTGGTGAAGACCGCCTTCTTCGCCTCCGACCCCAACCTCGGCCGCATCCTTGCCGCGATCGGCTACGCCGGCATCGCCGATCTCGACAGCGCCGGCGTGCGCGTCTGGCTTGGAAATGCCGGCGAGGAAGTACTGGTTTCGGAGCACGGCGGCCGCGCCGCCAGCTATCGCGAGGAGTATGGCGCCCGCATCATGCAGGACGCCGAGATCACCGTGCGCATCGACCTCGGCCGCGGCCAGGCCCAGGCCACGGTATGGACCTGCGATTTCTCCTATGATTACGTGAAAATCAACGCCGATTACCGCTCTTAGACCAATCCGAGGACATCATGACCATTCAAGACCCGCAGCGCTTCGAGCGCGCCATCGCCCTGTTCGACGCCGCCAACGCCGCCGACCCCAATCTCGACGAAGGCCAGCCCAAGGAGCTGCTCTATGCGCAGCGCATGACCGGGATGATCGGCCGCTACGCGCCGGATGCCAGCGAGGTCGCCCAGCTCGCCGTGCGCGCCCAGCACATCAAGCGCTGGACGGTGCCGCGCAGCAGCTATCCGATGACCAAGGAAGGCTATCTGGCCTGGCGCACCGGGCTGTACAAGTTCCACGCCGAGACCGCCGGCGAGCTGATGCGCCAGGCCGGCTACGACGACGCCATGATCGATCAGGTCAAGGCTGCCGTCGGCAAGCGCGGGCTCAAGGTCAATCCCGACACGCAGATGATGGAAGACGTCACCGACCTGGTGTTCATCGAGTACTACATGCTCGGTTTCGCCGGCCAGCATGCGGAATACAGCGAGGAAAAGTGGCTCGACATCATCCACAAGACCTGGCGGAAAATGTCGCAGCGCGCCCACGACTTTGCCACCGGTGGCGGCATCAAGCTGCCGGAACCGCTGGTGCCATTGATTCTCAAGGCCATCAGCGCCTGACGACAAACTACAAGCCCAACCCAACAGAGGAGAAGAACCATGCAAGTAGGATTTATTGGCCTTGGCCTGATGGGCCGTCCGATGGCCCTGCACCTGGAAAAGGCCGGTCACGCGCTGCATCTGTGGGCGCGGCGGCCGGAGTCGCTGGCGCCATTCATTGACAAAGCGGCGGCGGTCAATGCCACGACCCATGCCAGCCCGGCCGAGGTGGCGAAGCATGCCGAGGTGGTGATCGTGATGGTCGCCGACGCGCCGGATGTCGAAGCCGTCTGTCTCGGCGAGAACGGCCTGGCGTCCGGCGGCAAGCCTGGCCTGATCGTGGTCGACATGTCCACCATCAACCCGAATGCGGCGCGCAACATCGGCCTGCGCCTGGCGCAGCAGGGCATCGATTTCGTCGACGCCCCGGTGTCGGGCGGCGAGACCGGGGCGATCAACGCCGCGCTGACCATCATGGCCGGCGGCAAGGCGGCGGCTTTCGACAAGGTGAAACCCCTGCTCGAGAAAATGGGCAAGTCGGTGACCCTGATCGGCGATTCCGGCGCCGGCCAGGTGGCCAAGGCCTGCAACCAGATCCTCACCGGGGTCGGCGTGATGGCGGTGGCCGAGGCCTTCAATTTCGCGGCGAAAAGCGGCGTCGATCCGGCCAAGGTGCGCGAGGCGCTGCTTGGCGGCTTCGCCTATTCGAAGATCCTGGAAAACCACGGGCAGCGCATGCTCGACCGCAACTTCAAGCCGGGCTTCAAGGCCTGGATGCACCAGAAGGATTTGCGCATCATCATGGAAGAGGCGCACCGCATGGGCCTGATGCTGCCCTCGGCGGCGGCGACGGCGCAGATTTTCAACGCCATCGTCGGCAGCGGCATGGGCGAGAACGATTCGATCACGGCCCTGCAACTGCTGGAGAAAATGAGCACGCCGGAGTAGCCGCCGTGAATCTGGGTTTCATCGGCTTCGGCGCCATGGGCGCGCCGATGGCGGAGCATCTGCTGAATGCCGGGCATAAGCTGTTCGTCTGGAGTCGCCGTCCCGCCAGTGCCAACTTTCTGCTGGCGCAGGGCGCGAGCTGGTGCGATTCTCCCGCCGCGGTGGCAAGCGCCAGCGAGATCGTCTGCACCAATGTCACCGGCAGTGCCGACGTCGAGGCGCTGGCCGGCGAATTGGCCGCGGGTTTTGCGCCGGGCGGCATCCACCTGGATTTTTCGACCATCGCGCCCTCTGCGGCGCGGCGCATCGCCGCGAGCTACGCGGCACTTGGCGTGGACTTCGTCGATGCGCCGGTGTCGGGCGGCAGCGCAGGCGCCCGGGCTGCCACGCTGGCGATCATGTGGGGTGGAAAGTTGGCGCTGGCGCCACGCCTCCGGCCTGTCTTCGAAACCCTGGGCAAGACCGTCGTGCATGTCGGCGAAACCGGCGCCGGCCAGGTGGCCAAGGCCTGCAACCAGATGGTGATGGTGGCGGCGATCGAGGCGGCGGCCGAGGCGGCGCGGCTGGCGGCGGCCTCCGGCATTGACTTCGCCAAGGTCCTCGGCGCGATGCTGGGCGGTTCGGCCGGCTCGCGCGTGCTCGAGGTTTTCGGCGAGCGCATGGCGACGCGCGAATTCGCGGCCGGCGTCGAGGCGCGGCTGCACCACAAGGACTACGCGCTGCTGATGGACGAGGCGACGCGCATCGGCGCCCCCTTGCCGGTTTCCGCCACGGTGTGGCAGCAACTCAACGCATTGATGGCACAGGGCTGGGGCAGGCAGGACACCAGCTCCTTGCTGCGCGTGCTGGAAACCGGCGCCGGACCGGCGCCATGAGCGCTCCGCACGGCCGCCCGAAGGAGCGCCAGTCATCACATGGAGCCGCGCAGCGGCGAACCGTCGTCACCCCCTCGCTTGGCGAGGGGGCTGGGGGGGAGGGTAGTTCAGCGAGCGCCCCGCACGGCCGCCCGAAGGAGCGCCAGTCATCACATGGAGCCGCGCAGCGGCGAACCATGGTCACCCCCTCGCTTGGCGAGGGGGCTGGGGGGAGGGTAGTCCAGTGAGCGCCGGCCGGCCGGCGCTGCCGCCCAAGAAAGCCGCACTCGAACTCAACGCGATTTTCGAGAACGCCACGGTCGGCATCGTGTTCACCCACAATCGCCGGCTGGTGCAGGCCAACCGGCTGTGCGCCGAAATGTTCGGCTACACCCTGGACGAATTCGTCGACCAGTCGGCGCTGATTCTCTATCCCGATCAGGAAGCCTACTCGGCCCTCGGGCGCGAGGCTGGACCGGTGCTCGCCGCCGGCCGTCCGTTTCGCGCCGAGACCCAGCTCAAGCGCAAGGACGGCAGCTGCTTCTGGTGCCGTGTTTCGGCCAAGGCGGTGGACCCGGAACACCCGCGCGACGGCACCCTGTGGATCATCGAGGACATTGCCGAAGACCGCCTGATGCTGGAGGCGCTCGAGGGCAGCACGCGCGAACTGTCGGCCATCCTCGATACCGCTTCGATGGGCATTGCCGTGGTGCGCAACCGCGTGGTCGTGCGCTGCAACCGGCGTTTCGAGGAATTGTTCGAGCTGCCGCAGGCCAGCCTGGTCGGGCATTCGGTGCGGCAGCTGTTCAGCAGCGACGAAGAATTCCAGCGCATCGGCGAGCAGGTCTATGCCGAGTTTGCCGCCGGCGCGGTGCATCACCGCGAGCAGTTGCTGCAGCGGCGCGACGGCAAGCCGCGCTGGCTGCGCGTCAGCGGCAGCGCCTTCGACGCAACCAATCCACATCTCGGTTCGGTCTGGCTGGCGGAGGACTACACGGCGACGCGCGAGGCCGAAGCGCGTGCGCGGCAGGCCTTCGACGAACAGCGCTTGATTTTCGACAACGCGGCGGTGGGCATCCTGTTTGCGCGGGATCGCATGGTGCAGCGTTGCAACCGCCGCATGGCCGAGATTTTCGGCTACCGGCCGGAGGAGCTGGCGGGACGCTCGACGCGCGTGTTCTACCTCGGCGAGGAGGACTACCAGCGTCACGGTGCCGAAGTCATGCCGGTGGTCACGGCCGGCGCCACCTATGTCGGCGAAAACCGCGTGCGCCATCGCGACGGCCATCCCTTCTGGGTGCGCGCCACCGGGCGTCAGGTCGCCAGCCAGGCCGACAGCATCGACCTGATCTGGATTTTCGAGGACGTCACCGAGCGGCATCAGGCGGAGGAGGCGCTGCTGCGGGCCCATGAGGTGCTGGAGCAACGCGTGGTCGAGCGCACCGCCGAACTGGCGAACGCCAACACCCAGCTGCAGGAAGAGGTGTTCGAAAGGATGCAGGCCGAGCAACGCATCTGGCATGTCGCGCATCACGACAGCCTGACCGGCCTGCCCAATCGCGCGTTGCTGCACGACCGGCTGCAGCAGACGCTGGCATTGGCCCAGCGCGACCGCCATCGCGTGGCGGTGATGTTTCTCGACCTCGACCGCTTCAAGACGGTCAACGACACCCTCGGCCATGCCATCGGCGATGAACTGCTCAAGCATGTCGCGCAGCGTCTGACCGGTGTGGTGCGGGCGGTCGATACCGTGTCGCGCCTGGGCGGCGACGAGTTCGTCATCGTGCTGCACGAGATGTCCTCGCCCGACGATGCGGTGCAGGTCGCGGAGAAGATTCTCGGCGCCCTGGCCACGGTGGTGAGCATCGACAATCACCAGCTGCGGGCCACGCCCTCGATCGGCATCAGCATCTTTCCCGATGACGGCGACGAGGTGTTCGCGCTCATGAAGAACGCCGACACGGCGATGTATCACGCCAAGGCGGCCGGGCGCAACAACTTCCAGTTCTTTGCCAGGCGCATGAACGAGCAGGCGGCGCACTTCTTCACCCTGGAGAACCGCCTGCGCCAGGCGATCGAGGGCGGGCAACTGCTGCTGCACTACCAGCCGCTGATCGACTGGCCGCGCCGCGCGGTCTGCGGCATGGAAGCGCTGCTGCGCTGGGACGATCCCGAGCACGGCATGATCGCGCCGGGCGAGTTCATTCCGATTGCCGAGGAAACCGGGCTGATCGTGCCGATCGGCGAATACGTGCTGGGCGAGGCCTTGCGCCAGAACCGCGTCTGGCAGCAGGAGGGCCGGCCGCTGCTGCCTGTTTCGGTCAATCTTTCGCCGCGTCAGTTCCGGCAGGCGGGCCTGGTCGACACGCTGCGCCGCATCCTGGCCGATACCGGGCAGCCGGCGCGGCTGCTGGAACTGGAGATCACCGAATCGACCCTGATGCACGACATCGAAGAAACCCAGGCCAGGCTGCAGGAGATTTCGGCGATGGGCGTGCAACTGGTCATCGACGATTTCGGCACCGGTTATTCGAGCCTCAGCTACCTCAAGCGTTTCCCGGTGCACAAGCTGAAGATCGACCAGAGTTTCGTGCGCGATCTGACCATCGACCCGGAGGACGCGGCCATCGTCACGGCCATCATCGGCCTGGCCAGGAGCCTGGGCCTCGACACGCTGGCGGAGGGCGTCGAAACCCGCGAGCAGCTCGATGTGCTGCGCGGGCTCGGCTGCGAGAAATTCCAGGGCTTTCTGTTCGCGCGCCCCATGCCGCCGGCCGCAGCCGATGAAATCTTCAGTCCGCAGTTGATCCAGGGCACTGGGGCATAATGCGGGCCTTCACCCATAAAACGCTCATGGCTTCGGCAAGCCATCCCGCATCATGAAATCTCTCACCTTTGATTGGCCCCAAGCTGGAAAATGGGCCCTCCCCTCCCGTCCTCCCCTCACGGGGAGGCTACTGATTGGCTCGCTGCGCTCGAACCTGACACAGCGCGCTTGGCAATATATTTCATGTTAATTTCTGGAGCAGCGCAATGAGTCAAATCACCACGGCCAGCGGCCTTGTATATGAAGAAGTCGTCGTCGGCGAGGGCGCGGAAGCCTGTGCCGGGCAGATGGTTACGGTGCATTACACGGGCTGGCTCACCAACGGTTCGAAATTCGATTCGAGCAAGGATCGCAACGACCCCTTCCGGTTCGCGCTGGGCCGCGGGCAGGTCATCGGCGGTTGGGACGAGGGTGTGCAGGGCATGAAAATCGGCGGCACGCGCAAGCTGACCATTCCGCCCGCGCTCGGCTACGGCGCGCGCGGCGCCGGCGGGGTGATTCCGCCCAATGCGACGCTGGTGTTCGAGGTGGAACTGCTCGGCCTGGATTGAGTCCGGCGCTACCGGGCAGCGGCGGCGATGCGCCGGCGTTGCCCGCCCCACCGCTCCATCATCACTGACCGCCATGGCACTCTATCCCGCTTCCCGCCTGCCGAACGTCGGCACCACGATTTTCACCGTCATGTCGCGGCTTGCCGCGGAACACGGGGCGATCAACCTGTCGCAGGGCTTCCCCGACTTTTCGCCCTCGCCGCGGCTGCTGGAGCGCGTCACGCACCACATGGCGGCCGGTGCCAACCAGTATCCGCCGATGGCCGGCGTGCCGTCCCTGCGCGAGGCGATTGCGGCAAAGGTCGAGCGGCTGTATCTGGCCAGCTACGACCCGGAAAGCGAAGTGACGGTGACTGCCGGCGCGACCCAGGCGATCTATACCGCGATCGCCGCCTGCGTCAGGCCGGGCGACGAGGTGATCGTCTTCGCGCCGGTGTATGACTCCTACGTGCCCGGCATCACGCTCAACGGCGGCCACGCCGTGTACGCCCATTTGCGCTTTCCCGGGTTCAGGCCCGACTGGGAGGAAGTGCGCGCGCTGATCACGCCGCGCACGCGCATGATCATCATCAATTCGCCGCATAACCCGAGCGGCTCGGTGTGGTCGGCCGGCGATCTGGCGATGCTGGAAACCCTGGTGCGGGACACCAAGATCGTGGTGGTCAGCGACGAGGTTTACGAACATGTGGTGTTCGACCAGGATCACGGCGCCGGCGCCAGGCCGCGCCACGAGAGCGTGACCCGCTATCCCGGATTGCGCGAACGCAGCTTCGTGGTTTCGAGTTTCGGCAAGACTTACCACGTGACGGGCTGGAAAGTCGCCTATTGCCTGGCGCCGCGCAGCCTGATGAATGAATTTCGCAAGGCGCACCAGTTCATCGTATTCACCGTGCATCACCCGGCGCAGCTGGCGCTGGCGGATTTCATGAGCGAGCATCCGGAATTCGCCGACGACCTGGCGGGTTTCTACCAGGCCAAGCGGGATTTTTTCCGTCAGCAGCTGCAAGGCTCGCGCTTTGTGCTTTTGCCCTGTGCCGGCACCTACTTCCAGCTCGCCACCTATGCCGCGATCAGCGACGAAGCCGATACCCGCTTTGTCCAGCGCCTGACCAAGGAGCATGGCGTCGCGGCAATTCCCGTGTCGGTGTTCAATCCCGACGGCGATGACCAGCGCGTGATCCGTTTCTGCTTCGCCAAGAACGAAGCCACGCTGGCCGCGGCTGGCGAGAAGCTGCGCGCGCTGTAAGCGCCGGGGCGCCAGCCGCTACGGCGAGGAGAGCGTCTTTTGCTCGACCGCCTTGTAGCGCAGTTGCTTCATCAGCGCCAACTCTTGCTTCGCGAATATCCCGGGATACCGTCCGCTCCTCTGGAGCGGACATAAAAAAGACCCGATGCATTGCGGCATCGGGTCTGAAACCAGCCCCTTTGCGGGGCCGGAGGAGGAGACGTTACGAAAGTCGCTTAGGCGGCTTTCTTGGACTTCGGCGCGCCGTTGCCGACAGCCTTGACGGTCGCGGTGGTGGCCGCGGCGACATTGGCTTCAGCGATTTCGGCAACTTGCTTGGCAGCCTTGGTCATGCTGTCGTAGGCCGAGTTGGCGGCGGCGATCGCCGACTTCACGGCAGCCACGGCGACATCGGAGCCGGCCGGGGCGTTCTTGACGGCCTTGTCGAGAGCGGAAGTGACATTCTTGTTCAGTTCGGAGAACTGGCCTTCGACGACCTTGGACAGTTCTTCCTGGGTTTGGGTGGCGATCTCATACACGCTGCGCGAGTAGGCGACGGCCTTCTCGACGGCGGGCTGGGCCAGCGTGGTCTGCATGGCGATCAGTTGCTGCACGTCCTTGACGCCGAGCAGGGCCTTGGCGTTGGCAACGCTGTCTTCCAGCATGGCGCGGGCGGTGTTGAGGTTCAGTGCGGCAAGGCGCTCGGCGCTGGCGAAAGCCGTATTGGCGATGGTCAGCATGGTTTCAACGGTGGCCTTGTTGGCAGTGGCGAATTGTTCGGTGGTGGCGTTCATGGGGAATCTCCTGAGATTGGTATCAAATCGGCAATGTGTCGGATTGGTATCGCTCACCCCTGACCGCCGGGGCGATGTTGCAGTGCATCATGGTTCCCATTATAGGGATGGAAAATGCGCTGTCAAGGGTTTTTTGGTGCGATGCAACAAAAATTTTCCATGAAAGATTAATCATCCTGAAACAATGGCTTGAAAAAACAAAAAAGGCCCCTGAGGGCCCTTGATGCTGCGATGCGGAAGTCTGTCTAGGCGTCGCGGAAGACGGGTTTGCGCTTTTCGACGAAGGCCGTCATGCCTTCTTTCTGGTCGGCCAGGGCGAAGGCCGAGTGGAAGGTGCGGCGCTCGAACAGCAGGCCTTCCTGCAGGCTGGATTCGTAGGCGCGATTGACCGATTCCTTGATCATCATGACCACCGGCAGCGAGAAGCCGGCGATGGTCGCCGCAGCCGCGAGGGTTTCCTCCAGCAGTTTGTCGGCGGCGATGATGCGCGCCACGAGGCCGGCGCGTTCGGCCTCCTGGGCATCGATGAAGCGCGCGGTGAGGCACATGTCCATGGCCTTGGCCTTGCTCACGGCACGCGGCAGGCGCTGGGTACCGCCGGCGCCGGGCAGGATGCCGAGCTTGATCTCGGGCTGGCCGAACTTGGCGGTGTCGGCGGCGTAGATCATGTCGCACATCATGGCCAGCTCGCAACCGCCGCCCAGCGCGAAACCGGCAACGGCGGCGATGATCGGCTTGCGGCAGCGCGCGATGCGATCCCAGTTGCGGCTGATGTAGTTGGCCTTATAGACGTCCATGAAGTCCCAGCCTGCCATGGCGCCGATGTCGGCGCCGGCGGCGAAGGCCTTTTCCGAGCCGGAGATGACCATGCAGCCGATGGCCGCGTCGGCCTCGAAGCCGTCCAGGGCGGCCCCGATCTCGTCGATCAGGCTGTCGTTGAGCGCGTTCATGGCCTTGGGCCGGTTGAGCGTGATCAGGCCGACCTTGCCACGGGTTTCGACGATGATGTTTTCGTAATTCACTGTGCTGTCTCCTTGCGGGGGCTGAGATTTTCGGCGCCCTTCAGCGCCGGGGCCGCGTCGGCGGGGCTTTGCGCTTGCGCGCCGGTGTCCTTGTTTTTCGGCTGGATCACGGCACGCACGCGATCGTTGCTGCCTGGTTTGGCGCGGGTGCCGTTGGGGCCGCTGGTGACGAAGTAGTTCTCGGTCAGTGCGTTATAGGAAATGAACTGGCCGCGAACTTCGTCACGCCCGCTCTTGACCCGCGCGCGGTTGAAAAACTCGGTTTTCTCGGCCAGGGCGTCGTGCTCGATGCGCTCGGCCTCGCCGTCGATGTACTCGTCCAGGCCCTCACGTTTCTGCCTGAAGCTTGCCAGCCCATTGGCGCCGCCGGTAGCCACGCCGCGCTGGTAACCGTTGTCGTCCTGGGTGACCACGATGCGCGCAGCGCGAATGACCAGCGTGCCCTTCCTCAATTGCACGTTGCCTTCGAAGGTCTGCATCCTTTTCACATCGTCGACCGAAACCCGGTCGGCTTCGATGTTGACCGGCTTGTCCTGGTCGGCTTTTTCCGCCCTTGCCGCGCCCGCGGCAAGCATGACGCCGGCAAGACCGGCAATGGCGGCGTGTCGAAGAAGAAATCTCATGGTGTCTCGGTCCGGTTGCGATGGAGGGTGCCCGTCACGCGGCCGTGCAGGACCGTGATGCCGGATTTGTTGTCTAGCTCAAGCCCGCTGCCGTGCATGACGCTGTTGCCCCGGGTGATGACGACGGGATCGCGGGTGCGGGCCTTTTCATCATCGGGAAATACCTTCAGCGTCCTGGTTTCCAGCACGGTGGCGGGCGAGCCGTCTTCCGCGCCGTGACGTATCACCTTCACCTCGTCCACCAGGTCGATCTCCTTGCCGTCGCGGCCGACGTAGGCCATGCGGGCGGATACTTCGGACGGCGGTTGCCGGCGATAGCTGATATGCGGCGCCGTGACGACCGAGGTGTCGTTGTCGGGGTAATGCACCAGCCTGTCGGCCACCAGGGTGTGCTGCAACTGGCCGTCGATGTCGAAGCGGCGCACCTCGAAGCGTTCGACCCAGTAGTCGGGATCGTGCCGCTGCGGACCGCGCGGCTTGTCGTCCTGGATCAGCCGGTTGAGCCAGAAGGTCAGCGCGGCCAGCAGCACCAGCATGGCCAACGGAAACAACGAGGCGCCGCGATCTCTCATGTACCCGCCAGTAATCTGCGAGCGCCGCGAGCCGTAGTCACCCCTGCTCTTGGAGAAGGGGAGGGGGATAAGCTGTTCATGCCAGGTAGTCCGCCATCGCGGCGTCCCACTTGCCCTGCGCGCGCAGGATCAGGTCGCAGACTTCGCGCACGGCGCCGCGCCCGCCGCCCTTGCTGGCGACGTAATCGACGCGGGAACGGACTTCGTCGTGGGCGTCGGCCACCGTCGCGGAAAAGCCGCAGGCGCGCAGGATCGGCAGATCGACGACGTCGTCGCCCATGTAGCCGGCCTGAGCGAGTTCGATGCCGCGCTGTGCCGCGAGTTCGGTCATCAGCCCGCGCTTGTCCTCGACCCCCATGTGCAGCGCGGCAATGCCGAGATTCCGGGCGCGCAGTTCCAGGGCCCTTGAACTGCGGCCGCTGATGATGGCCACCTCGACGCCGGCCTTCTGCAGCATCTTGATGCCGTGCCCGTCGAGGCTGGAAAAGACCTTGATTTCGTCGCCCTGGGAGCTGAAGTAGAGGCTGCCGTCGGTCAGCACGCCGTCGACGTCAAAGCCCATCAGCGCGATCCGCGCCGCCCGGGTCATGGCCGCAGGCGCGAAACCGGCCATCAGACCACCTTGGCCCGGAACAGGTCGTGCATGTTCAAGGCGCCGCACAGCTTGCCGGCCTCGTCGGTCACCAGCAGCTGGTTGATCTTGTTGGCCTCCATCATCTCGACCGCCTCGACCGCCAGGCGGCGGGCGCCGATGCTGCGCGGATGGCGCGTCATGACCGCGGCCACCGGCGTCGCGCGCAAGTCGCCGAGGCGCTCCATGGCTCGCCGCAGGTCGCCGTCGGTGAAAATTCCCGTGATGCCCGCCTGCGCATCGAGCACCACCGCCATGCCCATGCCGCCCTTGGTCATCGCGGCCAGCGCGACCGGAACCGCAGCGGCCTCGTCCAGCGTCGGCACGTCGCTGCGCATGACGTCGCCAACGTGGGTCAGCAGCTTGCGGCCGAGTGCGCCGCCCGGATGCGAGCGGGCGAAGTCCTCGGCACCGAAGCCGCGCGCATCGAGCAGGGCCACCGCCAGCGCGTCGCCCAGCGCCAGCGCGGCGGTGGTGCTGGCGGTCGGAGCCAGGTTCAGCGGGCAGGCTTCCTGGGCGACGCGGGCATCGAGATGGATGTCGGCTTCCTGGGCCAAAGACGAGCTTTCGTTGCCGGTGATGGCGATCAGCTTGCCGCCGAGGCGCTTCACCAGCGGCACGATGGTCAGCAACTCGTCGTTCTCGCCGGAATTGGAAATCGCGATCAGTACGTCGTCGCGCGTGATCATGCCCAGGTCGCCATGCACGGCTTCGGCGGCATGCACGAAATAGGCCGGGGTGCCGGTACTGGCGAAGGTGGCGGCGAGTTTGCGCGCGATGTGGCCCGACTTGCCTATGCCGCTGACAACCACCCGGCCGCGGCTTTCGAGGATCAGCACCACCGCCTTGCCGAACTCGCTGCCCAGGCGCTGCCCCAGCGCGGCGACTGCCGCCGCTTCGATCTCCAGCACCTGACGGCCCATGAGCACGGCGCGAGCCAGATCATGGGCGCGCAGCGCGGACGATGGCTCGGTCGACTTGATGGCTTGGTTCATCGGGGGGCTGGCGTTTATGATGGAACCAAATTATAGCAACCGCGCCCCGCACTCCTTTGCATCTTCTTCGCTGCTACTCCTCCGCCACATGACCGACGTCCTGCCCCTGATTCTGTTGCTGCTCGCCGCCGCCGTGGTTGTCGTGGTGATCTTTCGCATGCTCGGCCTGCCGCCGATCATGGGCTACCTGCTGGTGGGCGCGGCGCTGGGGCCGCATGCCGCGGGCTGGGTGCCGGATACCGAGCAGACCCGTCATCTGGCCGAATTCGGCGTGGTCTTCCTGATGTTCAGCATCGGCCTCGAATTTTCGCTGGCGCGGCTCTACAGCATGAAGCGCATCGTGTTCGGCCTGGGACTGGCGCAGGTGATGGTGACGGTGCTGGTGGCGACCCTGCTGGCGCGCTTGGCCGGCATCCCCTGGCTGGCGGGCATCGCCCTGGGCGGCGCGCTGGCGATGTCATCGACGGCGATGCTGTCGAAGCTGCTGGCCGAGCGCGGCGAACTCGATGCGCCGCACGGGCGCGAGGTGATCGGTGTGCTGCTGTTCCAGGACATCGCCGTGGTGCCGCTGCTGGTGCTGATCCCGGCCCTGTCGCAACCGGTCGAGGTGATGGCCGAAGCCTTGGCGCTGGCGGCCCTCAAGGCCGCGGTGCTGCTGAGCCTGGTGCTGTTCATCGGCCAGCGCGTGCTGTCGGCCTGGTTCTACATGGTGGCGCGCCGCAAGTCCGCCGAGCTGTTCATGCTCAATGTGCTGCTGATCACCCTCGGCCTGGCCTGGCTGACCGAACTGGCGGGCCTGTCGCTGGCACTGGGCGCCTTCACCGCGGGCATGCTGATCGGTGAAACCGAATACCGCTATCAGGTGGAAGAGGACATCAAGCCTTTCCGCGATGTCTTGCTGGGCCTGTTTTTCATTGCCATCGGCATGCGTCTGGATGTGCCGCAGATCCTCGGCCAATGGGCGCTGGTGGCTGGCCTGCTGGTGGCGCTGGTGGCGCTCAAGCTGGTGATCGTCGGTGCCGCCTCAAGGCTGTTGGGCGGTTCGCCGGGCACCGCGCTGCGCAGCGGGCTGTGGCTGTGCGCCGGCGGCGAATTCGGCTTTGTGGTGCTGGCGCGCGCCGGCGACGTGAATCTGCTCGACGCCGCGACCTTGCAGCCGGTGCTGGCGGCCATGGTGTTGTCGCTGCTGCTGGCGCCGCTGATAGTGCATTTTTCCGACCGGCTGGTGTTCCGCTTCGTCGCCTCGGAATGGCTGCTGCGCTCGATGCAGTTGACGCAGCTTGCGGCGCAGTCGCTCACCAGCGACAAGCACGCCATCATCTGCGGCTACGGCCGCACCGGCCAGCACCTGGCGCGCTTTCTCGAAGCCGAGGGCGTCTCCTTCATGGCCCTCGATCTCGATCCCGAACGCGTGCGCGAGGCCAGCAAGGCGGCCGAGGCGGTTTCCTACGGCGACTCGTCGCGCAAGGAGACCCTGCTGGCGGCCGGCTTGTCGCGGGCCAGCGTGGTGATCATCAGCTTCGCCGACATCGATGCCGCGTTGCGGGTGATACACCGGGTCAGGGAATTGCGTCCCGACGTCGCCATCGTGTCGCGCGCCCGAGAGCAGGACGATGTCGAAAAGCTCTACGCCGCCGGTGCCGCCGAGGTCGTGCCGGAGGCTCTCGAATCCAGCGTGATGCTGGCCACCCATGCGCTGGCCCTGTCGGGCATCCCGATGCACAAGGTGATCAAGCGCCTGCGCGGCGTGCGCGAACAGCACTACGCGCTGCTGCGCGGCTTCTTCCACGGCGCCGCGGATGCCGGCGCTCATCTGGCCGATGCCGACCAGCCGCGCCTGCATGCGGTGACGCTGGCGCCCGGCAGCTGGGCCATCGGGCGCCAGGTGGGCGCACTCGACCTCGCAAGAGTTGGCGCTGGCGCCACGGCGATCCGCCGCCGCACGCAGCGCGCGCTGAAACTCGAACCTGGCCTCGTGCTGATGGAAGACGACGTGGTGGTGCTGCTCGGCTCGGCCGCCGCCGTGGGCGCGGGCGAGGAACTGCTGCTGCGCGGCAAGCAGAAATAGAGAAGCCCGCCGAAGCGGGCTTCTTCAGCAATCATTTCCGATGCGGCTTCAGGTAACTTGCTTGCAGACGGTGTACATCGTGTTGCCGTCATCGACATAGGCTGTGGCCGGGCTCGTCTTTCCGGTGGCCGCGACCGTAATATCTACGGCGGTTGTCGCCCCGTCCGCCGCCACCAGCAGGCCTGCACCTTGGGTCCATGACCTGACGGCGCCGCTGTTCGGCCTGCCGTCATCCAGTTGATTGTCCATCGATTCCGCGATTCTGCCCAATATGTTCGCCTGGCAAACGACCAGACCGGCAAGCCCTTGAGTCAAAGCCGCAACCGTCTGATTGCCGGCACCCCACTGCACGCCCGTGATGCCGCCGACCGCGTTGATCGGCTGGGTGGTGTTGGAATCTCCACCGATAAAGCCGGCCAAACGCAGGTGTTGCCAGAACAGTCTTGACTCGTCAGTCACCGTGCCGGAATTGAAAGCCCCCGTCAATGTGGCACTTGCGTTACCTGCCGTGGTACTTGTCCAACGGGTTGCTGCGGTGCCATCGTCACCGGGCAGGGCTTTGAAGCGATCCTGATAGGCATAGACCGCGGTGCTGATGCCATTCATGTCCGCTACGAGATTCTTGATCTTGGCGCTGTTGATCAGTTCCTGGCCCTTGAGCACGCCGCCCAGCAGCAGGCCGATAATGACCAGCACGATGGCGATTTCGACCAGGGTAAAACCGGATTGTCTGCTTTTCATGATCATCTCCCCGATGGGGTGGTTATTGGTAGCCTACATAAAGCACAACTCATACCTGTTATTTTATTTCATTGGATTCAACAGCTTCAGGTTTAATCTAAATTCAATTCGAACGGCATCTGTCGAGATTTGGACAGATTTGTCAGTTATCTGGCGGAATCCTGGCCGCCTTCGCCGGCTAGAATCGGCCTATCCTCCGTTCTTCCTGCTTTGGCCGCCGATCTGATGCCGTGGTGATTTCTCCCCTTTCTTCGACGCTGTCGGCGCGGCTGATCGCCTTGCGTCGCGGCTTGTTGCTGGCGCTATTGGTGGCCCTGTACCTGGTGCTCTGGCAGGGGCCGGACACGCTGATCGGCAGGACGCTGTTTGTCGTCCATCTCGGCCTGTTCATGCTCTGGCAACCCTTCGTGCAAGCCGAACAGCGCCTGTCGCCACATTGGCTGCTGGTGGTGGGGGCTGTGGTTCTGGTCGCCGCGGCATTCCTCAAGGGCTGGATGATCGCGCTGTGGATCATGATGCTGGCAGGCATTGTCGGAGGCAAGGTGTTGCTCTTCGGCGCGCGCGCATCCCGGCTGTTCTACCTGCTGGCATTGGGCTTCCTGGTCATGGCGCTGATGCTGATGGCGGCGCCGCTGGCGGTGCCGCAGGCGCGACCGCCGGCGGAGATTCTCTGGCTGGGCCGCGCGGCCCTGCCCGTGGTGCTCGGGGTGATGGTCTTGTTGCCTCGCGGGCAGGAGATAGACAGCGGGCGCGAAGTGGTGGATTTCGTCTACAGCCTGTTCGTCTTCCTGTTGCTGGCGGTGCTGATGCTGGGCAGCCTGGCGGCCATGTTGCTGCTGGGCAGCGGTTATGTCGAGGCCCTGCTGCAGACCCTGCTGGTGACCGGCTTGATGCTGATGCTGCTGGGCCTGGTGTCGAATCCGCGTTCTGGCTTTTCCGGGATAGGGGGGCTGATTTCCCGCTATCTGATGTCGATCGGCCTGCCCGTCGAGCAGTGGTTGCAGGCCCTGTCCAACCTGGCCTTGCGCGAAGAAGACCCGCAGGACTTTTTGCAGCAGGCCTGCGCCGAAATCGTCCAGCGCCTGCCCTGGGTCAGGGGCGGCGAGTGGATTGCCGGCGGCGGCAGCGGGCGCTTTGGCGTGACCGACGGGCGCCGCTGGGAATTCAGCCACAGCGGCATGGTGCTGGTGTTCTACACCCTGCATGCGCCTTCGCCGACGTTGATCTGGCATTACAACCTACTGGCGCAATTGCTGGCGCAGTTCTATGCCGACAAACAGCGCGCGCTGGCGCTCAAGCATTTGTCCTACATGCAGGCGATCCACGAAACCGGCGCGCGGCTCACGCATGACGTCAAGAATCTGCTGCAATCGCTGAATACGCTGTGCTCCGCCGGCATCGAGCCCGGTGCCGAGTCGTCGCGCGATTATCAGGCACTGCTGCGGCGCCAGTTGCCGGCCATCACGGATCGGCTGGCCGATACCCTGGCCAAACTCAACGCGCCGCAAGGCCGATCCGCAGCCCGCCAAATCGTCGCGGCGGAGTGGTGGCAAGGCTTGCAACAGCGCATGGCGGCGCTGACCTGGCTGAGTTTCGAGGCCGACCGGGTGGTGCCCGGCGAACTTCCCGCCGAAGTGTTTTCCGGCGTGGTCGATAACCTGATCAGCAACGCTGCGGAGAAACACTTGCGGGAACCGGGCATTCGCGCGCGTGTCGAGCTGAAGAGCACCGACGCCGGTTTCGAACTGCTCGTCTGCGACAACGGCGCGGCGGTGGCGGACGACGTTGCGCCCAGGCTATTTACCGGTCCCGTATCGTCGGCGGGCGGCTATGGCATCGGGCTCTATCACGCGGCGCGTTACGCCCAGGTCGCGGGCTATAAGCTTAGCCTGGCCGAAAATCGACCCGGCCGGGTTTGCTTCCGACTGGCTCTGGCAACT
This sequence comes from Pseudomonadota bacterium, assembly GCA_043826925.1. GTDB lineage: Bacteria > Pseudomonadota > Gammaproteobacteria > Burkholderiales > Rhodocyclaceae > Sulfuritalea. The sequence goes on along the minus strand of JBDRPN010000018.1, from coordinate 11,972 downwards.
CAATAGTTGTCGTCGGGATTGGTCGCGCCCTTGCGGCCGATCAGCCGATACACCGTCATGTTGCCCTTGCCCTTGAGGTAGATGGTTTGCGGCTCGTGAAAATCGAAGCTTGCGGACAGGCGGTGATAGGTCATGGTGTCGCACTGGATCATGCCGGGCACGCCTTCCGAGGTGATTCGGCTGGCGATGTTCACCGTGTCGCCCCACAGGTCGTAGATGAATTTCTTCTTGCCCAGAACGCCGGCGACAATCGGTCCGGTGCCGATGCCGATGCGAACTTCGAGATGAGAGGCATTGATCGCAAAGTCGCGCCTGAGCAGGTCGCGCATGGCCACCGCCATGTCGGCGACGGCCGCCGAATAATCGCTCAGGTCTTCATTGAGGCCACCGGCGACCATGTAGGCGTCGCCGATGGTCTTGATCTTTTCCAGGCCGTGGCTTTCCGCCAGCTCATCAAAGGCCGAAAAGATCCGGTTCAGCATGGCGAACACCTGGGATGGCGACATGTTGGCTGCCACCTGGGTGAAGTTCACGATGTCGGCGAACATCACCGTGACATCGGCAAAGCCGTCGGCGATGGTCTTGTCGGAGTTCTTCAGCCGGTCCGCGATCGCGCCGGGGAGGATATTGAGCAGCAGCTTTTCGGAGCGTTCCTGTTCGATCTGGATTTGCCGGTGGGCGTCTTCGAGGCCTTTCTGCATCTTGCGCTGTTCCTCTATCGACATGCGCAGCAGCAGATAGATGATGGTCGCCACGGCGACGAAGTTGAGGGCGAAAAACACCACGGTGGTGCGGATCGGTACATCGACTCTCAGCGAGATCGCCGTGTCGGCCAGATACCAGTCGGTGGCGGCCGAGACGAAGGTCAGCGTGACCCAGGCAATGAACCAGCCCATGGATTGCCGGACGCCGATGCAGAGGATGGCGCCGATCGGTGCGAGCAGAGCCCACAACACCACGCCGCTGGTGGACACGATGGTGCCGGCGGTCCATTGCGCGACGAAGGGCCAGAACAGGAACAGACCCAACTGGGTGACGCGAAAGAATTCGAAGTTCTTCGACTTGATGTAGGCCAGCATGTTGCCGGCGAGCAGCAACTGCAGGAAGAAGGGCAGGGTGACAGAAAACTGCGGCCCGAGTATCGAGTAGATGCCGACCCAGATTATCGTCGCCAGGCTCACCAGGCCGGTAGCGAACATCAGGAGCGACTTGTTCAGGCGCAGTTCTTCGCTGTCGCCCGGCTCTATGCCGGCGTTCTGCAGCCGTTCCAGAAAACGCGGCGGCGTGGCGCTTGATTCGGGAGATGTCATGAAACGGCTTTGGGCCGGTTGGTCGACCGTCAATTGGTTCGCATACTTGAAGTGTCGCGGAATCGCCCGCAATGGTCAAGAATGATCAGTGAATCACTTATTCGCCAAATGGATTCTTGCTCCGCCGCGCGAATTGGTGTTCAATGGCCGCCCATGGCGGAGTCAAAGAAATACGAGATCGGGGTTGCCGTGGCAACCCACTATATTGCGGAGCAATCCGATCCGGCGATCAATCGTCACGTCTTCTCCTATACCGTGACCATCAGCAACACCGGCAACGTGCCGGCGCAGTTGATTTCACGGCACTGGATCATCACCGACGCCGAGGGCCATGTGCAGGAAGTGCGAGGTCTGGGGGTGGTCGGCCACCAGCCTTTGCTGGCGCCGGGGCAGAGCTTCGAATACACCAGCGGCTGCCAGCTGGCCACCGCTGTGGGCACCATGAAGGGCAGTTACCAGATGACCGCGGAAGACGGCGTGCAGTTTGCGGCGCCGATCGCCGAGTTCGTCCTGTCCATGCCGCGCGTCCTGCATTGAGCTGAGCGCGCCTGCACGCCGCGCGATCAGTTGACCGCGGGGCCCGGGCACCGTTAGAATATCCCGACTTATTTACTCAACTATTAAACGACATACCATGGACATCAAGCAGAAGATTCACGATACCGTTACCGGCAACCCGGTGGTGCTCTACATGAAGGGTACCCAGCAATTTCCGCAGTGCGGCTTTTCCGCGCGTGCGATCCAGATTCTGCAGGCCTGCGGCGTCAAGAACCTGGTCACGGTGGATGTGCTGGCCGACCCGGACGTGCGTCAGGGCGTCAAGGACTACGCCAACTGGCCCACCGTGCCGCAGCTTTACATCAACGGCGAATTCGTCGGCGGCAGCGACATCATGACCGAAATGTATCAGTCGGGCGAACTGCAGAAGCAACTGGAACCGATCGTCAACGCCTGAATCAGCGCCGGAGTTCCATCAGCAGGCGCTCGATCATGCGCTGCGCCTGACCCAGATAGGCGCCGCCGAACAGATTGAAGTGATTGAGGATGTGGTACAGGTTGTAGAGCGGCTTGCGCCGCTCGTAACCCTGGTCCAGCGGCCAGGCGGCGCGGTAAGCGGCATAGAAGCTGGCGGGGAAGCCGCCGAATAACTCCGCCATGGCGAGATCGGTTTCACGATCGCCGTAGTAGCAGGCCGGGTCGAAGATCACCGGCAGGCCGTCGCCGGTTTGTGCGGCGTTGCCCGACCATAGATCGCCATGCAGCAGGCTCGGCGCCGGCCGGTAGTCGATGAAAAGACCGCCGATGCGCTCGACGACGCCATGGCCTTTTGTCACCAGCGCTTTGTCCATGCCGTTTTGCAGCGCGAGTTGCAGCTGCGGTCGCAACCGACGTTCGCCGAAGAAATGTGGCCAACTCGGATGCGGCGCATTCTGCTGCGGCGTGGCGCCGATGAAATTGTCCGCCGGCCAGCCGAACGAGTCGCCGGTCACGCGATGCAGCCGCGCCAGCGCCGTGCCGAGCCGGGCGCCGCCGGTCTGATCCAGCGGCTGCAGGTCAAGATAGTCGAGCACCAGGAAGGCCTCGGCTTCGGTCTGGCCCAGGGCGACAAAAGTTGGCGTTGGCGCCACGGCGGCAGCGGTCAGTGCCTGCAATCCCAGCGCTTCCGCGGCAAACATCGGCGCCGCTGCGATGCCGCCGGTCTTTACGAAATAGCGGCGATGTCCGTCAGCGAGATGCCAGGCGCGGTGAATCGAGCCGCCGCTGACCGGCTTGACCGAGCCAGGCGTGAAGCGAGTGCCCGTGCGCTCGCCGATCGCCGCTGCGATGGCGTCGAAGCCGGGCGTCAAAGCGAAGCCAGGCGGGCATTCGCATCGGCCAGGCGACCGGCGATGACGTCGAGGAAGCCCTGATAGAAGTGCATCCGGCATGCATCCGAGGCATGTTGCAGCGCCTGCGCCGAGATGGTGACGACGCGCGTGGTCGTCTGTGCCACGACATCGGCACCGCGCGCGTGTCCGCCGCGGCGGATGATGGCCATTTCACCGAAGCATTCGCCGGCCGCCAGTGTGCCCAGCGCATGGCCGCTTTTCGAGACCGTCAGTTCGCCGTCGAGCAGGAAGGCAAAAAAGTCGCCGCGCTCGCCGTCGCGCATGATCACCGTGCCGGCGGCTACTTCGTCCCAGCGCGAGAAGCGCACCACTTCCCACAGATCGACGTCGGAAAACTCGCCGAAGAATTTCAGCGCGCGCAAGGCCTCGAATTTTTCGCTGTCCGGAAATGCCTGTCGCTGCGACACCAGCAGCTTGTTGCGGAAGGACTGGGCGAGATCGTGGGAAAACTCCTCCCAGCTCTGGTATCGCGCTGCGATTTCCTTTTGCATGGCGCGCGCCACCACGGCATCCAGGCTCACCGGCATATCGGCGCGGAAGGTCGACGGCGGTGGCGGATCGGTGTTGCAGATCTGGTAAATCATGCCGTAATTGGATGTCGACTGGAATGGCAGTCGCCCGGTCAGCAACTGGTACATCACCACGCCCAGGGAGTAGATGTCGGTCTGGTGATTGAGCGTCATGTCGCGCACCTGCTGCGGCGACATGTAGGCCGGCGAGCCGACGCCCGACACCTGGGTGCGGGTTTGTTCCCCGCTGCTCATCATCGCCGCGCCGAAATCGGAGATCTTGATGTCGCCGCCGGCCTGCTCCGGGTTGTCGCTCGGATTGACCAGCAGGATGTTGGCCGGCTTGATGTCGCGATGGGTGATGCCGGCGCGAACGGCGTAGTCGAGTGCGCGTGTGCACTTGAAGATCATCTCCACCAGACGATCCACCGGCAGCAGCGTGCTGGGCGTGCAGAAGGGTTCCAGCGTGCCGCCCCTGACGTACTCCATGACGATGTAGCTCTGCTCCTGGTCCACCACGGCATCGAAAATCTGCACGATGTGCGGATGGTTGAGCTTGCCGGCCAGCGAAGCCTCGGTCATCAGCAGGTTGCGATAGAGCCGGCCTCTTTCCTTGTCGCGCAGCACCTCGGGGAAGATTGCCTTGACCGCCACTTCGCGTTCGGCGAAGGGGTCATAGCCGAGGTAGACGATGGAGGTGGCGCCTTCACCGAGTTTGCGGCGAATCTCGTACTTGCCGACGCGCTCGGGAATTGCCATTGAGTCGCGGTTAGAGCCGCGTACGCGAACGTGCGATGGCGGCCCTTACCTGGGTCGGCGCAGTGCCGCCAAGGTGGTCGCGTGCGGCGAGCGAACCGGCCACGGTCAGCACGGCGAATGCGTCCTCGGTCACCAGCGGCGAGAAGGAGCGCAGTTCTTCCAGCGTCAGGTCCGGCAGGTCGCAGCCGCGCGCTTCGCAGGCACGCACGGCGCGAGCGACCGCTTCATGGGCGTCGCGGAAAGGCAAGCCCTTCTTCACCAGATAGTCGGCCAGATCCGTCGCCGTGGCATAGCCCTGGCGCAATGCGGCCGCCATGGCCGCGGGCTTGACCCGAATGCCCGGTACCAGGTCGGCAAAGATGCGCAAGGTGTCGAGCAGCGTGTCGGCCGTGTCGAACAGGGGTTCCTTGTCTTCCTGGTTGTCCTTGTTGTAGGCCAGCGGCTGGCCCTTCATCAACGTCAGCAAGCCCATCAGGTGGCCGAAGACGCGGCCGGTTTTGCCCCGCGCGAGTTCCGGCACGTCCGGATTTTTCTTCTGCGGCATGATCGACGAGCCGGTGCAGAAGCGGTCGGCGAGATCGATGAAGCCGACGCGCGGGCTCATCCACAGGATCAGTTCTTCCGAGAAGCGGGAGATGTGGGTCATCACCAGTGCAGCGGCGGCACAGAATTCGATGGCGAAGTCGCGGTCGGATACGGCGTCCAGCGAGTTCTCGCAGACCGATTCGAAACCAAGCTCGCGCGCCACCGCCTCGCGGTCGATCGGAAACGTGGTGCCGGCCAGGGCGGCGGCGCCCAGCGGCAGTCGATTGGTCCGGCGGCGGCAGTCGGCAAAGCGCTCGCGGTCGCGCCGCAGCATCTCGAAATAGGCCAGCAGGTGATGGCCGAAGGTCACCGGCTGGGCCACCTGCAGATGGGTGAAGCCGGGCAGGGGCGTGTCGACGTGCGCCTCGGCTGCATCGAGCAGCGCCGCCTGGAAATTGCGCAGCAGGGCGTCGATGTCGTCGATGGTGTCGCGCAGCCAGAGCCGGATGTCGGTGGCCACCTGGTCGTTGCGCGAGCGGCCGGTATGCAGGCGCTTGCCGGCATCGCCGACCAGCGCAGTGAGGCGTTTCTCGATGTTGAGGTGCACGTCCTCGTCGTCGATATTCCAGTTGAAACTTCCGGCCTCGATCTCGCCGGTGATCGTCGCCATGCCCTGTTCGATGGCCGCCATATCGTCGGCCCCGATGATGCCCTGGTGCGCCAGCATGCGCGCATGGGCCAGGGAAGCGCGTATGTCCTGCCGCCACATGCGGCGATCGAAGAACACCGAAGCCGTGTAGCGTTTGACGAGATCGGAAACCGGTTCGGAAAAGCGGCCCGACCAGGCGGTCTGGTTTGCTGGAGTATTTGGAAGTTTTGGTTCGGTCATAATCGGGCTGGCGCGTCGGGCATCAATACATTCCATAAAACACTGGAAAATCAACGGGGACGGGCAATTGAGTCAAGCCCGGAGTATAAGGGAAAACCCCACCGTGCCGACGCATGGCGCAATGCTGAATGTCATCTGCGTGACGGGCTGCGCACCCTTTGCCGGTGGCGGGAATCCCGCCCGCGAAAGCGATGCCGGGACGCGCCGGCCAACGATTGCGCGTTGACGCCGACTGATGTGCCGCCTAACATCGCGCCTTTGCTTGGCCCCTTGATATCCGCCGTGGACATTGCCAGTTTGTACGCCCCCATTGACGCCGATATGCGCGCGGTAGACGCCGTGGTTCGGACCCGACTTCATTCGGAAGTGGTACTGGTGCGCCAGGTTGCCGAGTACATCATTTCGGCCGGCGGCAAGCGCATGCGTCCGGCGCTGTTGCTGCTGTCGGCCGGTGCCTGCGGCTATTCGGGAACCCGGCATCATGAACTGGCCGCGGTGGTCGAATTCATTCATACCGCGACGCTGCTGCACGACGACGTGGTCGACGAGTCGTCGCTGCGCCGCGGCCGCGACACCGCCAATGCGGTGTTCGGCAATCCGGCCAGCGTACTGGTCGGGGACTTCCTCTATTCGCGCGCCTTCCAGATCATGGTCGGCGTCGGCAGCATGCGCGTGATGCAGGTGCTGGCCGATGCCACCAACATCATTGCCGAAGGCGAAGTGCTGCAGTTGATGAACTGCCGTAACGCCGATATCGGGGTCGATGCCTACCTGCAGGTGATTCGCTACAAGACCGCCAAGCTGTTCGAGGCCGCCGGGCGGCTGGGCGCGATTCTCGGCAACGTGAGCCCGGAGATTGAGGAAGCGATGGCGGCCTACGGCACGCATATCGGCACGGCATTTCAGTTGATCGACGACGTGCTGGACTACTCCGGGCAGGAAGCGGAAACCGGCAAGCACCTCGGCGACGATCTGGCCGAAGGCAAGCCGACCCTGCCCCTGATCCATGTCATCCAGCATGGCAGTCCGCAGCAGGCGGCCCTGGTCCGCAGTGCCATCGAGAATGCCAGCAACGACAGTTTTGCCGGAGTGTTGGCGGCGGTGCGTGCCAGCGGCGCATTGGATGCCGCGCGTCAGCATGGCGTGGAGGAGGCCGAGATGGCCAAGGCTGCATTGGCTCCATTGCCGGATTCAAAGTTTCGGCAAACGCTGCTACAATTAGCGGACTTTGCGGTGCAACGAAGTTTCTGACCGCCGCAATGTTTGCAAGGATGACCTCTCGGGCCGATATTTTTGGCCTGTTCCCGCAATGTCCTTCCTTGCCACCAACTTACCATCGGGGCGTAGCTCAGCCTGGTAGAGTACTGCGTTCGGGACGCAGGAGTCGGAGGTTCGAATCCTCTCGCCCCGACCAGCTTGCTGTGTGGGCTTGACGCCGTGGCGAAATTTCTCCTTTTCGTCGTCGTGATCGCCGTGATCGTCATGCTGGTACGCGCGTCGCATCGACGCAGCAAGACGCCACCCGTGGCGCCCAAGCCCGAGGCAATGACGCAGTGTGCCCACTGCGGCGTCCATTTCCCCCGCAGCGAGGCACTCAGCCAAGACGGGCGGGAATATTGCTGCGAGGACCATCGTCGCCTGGGATCACCGTCTTGAGCGTACAGCCCGCGGAGTTGGAGGGCAGCGACGCAATCGAATCATTCTGGCGTTCGCTGCGATTCTTCTCGATCTATCGCCTTTCGATAGCACTGCTGTTCCTGGTTGCAGCCGTTGTTTTGGGCGATTCGGTGAGCCTTGGCACCCAGGACCCGCAACTGTTCGGCAGGGCTGCCGCCGTCTATCTGCTGCTTGCCGCGGCATTTCTTGTCGCCTTGCTGCGTCGGCCGCAGCGCTTCAACCTGCAGTTGTCGGTGCAAGTGACGGTCGATATTGCGGCCTTGACGCTGATGATGTTCGCCAGCGGCGGACAGAAGAGCGGCATTGCCGTACTTCTGCTGGTTGTCGTCGCGGGCGCCGGCCTGGTCGGGCAGGGACGCATGACCCTGTTCTATGCGGCACTGGCGTCCGTGGCGATGCTGCTCGAGGAGAGCTGGCGCGCACTGACCCGCGAGGCCGATCCGGCGGACTTCGTTCGAACCGGGATCATCTGCATCGCCTTTTTCGGCACGGCGATCATCGCCCGGCTGCTGGCGCGAAGGGTCGTCGCCAACGAAACCCTGGCCCGCCAACGGGGGCGGGAACTCAACGATCAGTTGCGGATCAGCGAACGGATCATTCGCGATATGGAGGACGGTGCGCTGGTCGTCGACGGCGACGGCCGGGTGCGACTGCTGAACCCGCGCGCCGAGTCCTTGTTGGGCGTGCAGGCTACCGATGGCGCCGACCTTGCGTCCTTGTCGGGCGGACTGGCCGATCGCTACCGGGCATGGAGCGCGCAGCCGGTCGAAATGGTTGAAATGCTGCGTCAGGAAAGCGGACGCCTGTTGCGCGTGCGTTTCCTGCCTTCCTCCGAGACGGGGGGGCATGCGCTCATCTATCTGGAAGACATGGAGCGGGTTCAGTCCCAGGCGCAGCAGTTGAAGCTTGCCGCGCTGGGGCGGCTCACGGCCAACATGGCGCACGAAATCCGCAACCCGCTGGCCGCCATCAGCCATGCAGCCGAACTGCTTGCCGAGGAAGACAGCGATCCGCTGCATCAGCGCCTTGCCCGCATCATTCACGACAATACGCAGCGCCTCAACCGACTCGTGACCGAGGTCCTGGAACTCGGTCGCCGCGATCGCGCGCAGCCCGAAACGCTGCGCTGGCAGGTCTTCCTTGCCGGATTCATCGAGGAACTGGCTTTGCACGATCCTTCGGCCGGCAGGCGGATCCAGGTCGGCGACGGCGATTTCGAACTGCGTTTCGATCGCGGGCATCTCTATCGCATCTTGTGGAACCTGCTGGGCAATGCCTTGCGCCACGCCAGCACGGCAGACGGCTCGGTTCGGCTTGAGGCGCGGGCGGCGACTACCACGCGTTCCGTCGAATTGCATATCATTGACGACGGTCCCGGCGTGGATGAGGCGCAGCGCAGCCAGGTGTTCGAACCTTTCTTCACCACGCATGGAGCGGGCACCGGGTTGGGGCTCTACATTGCACGGGAATTGTGCGAGGCCAACGGTGCCCGCCTTGAACTGCTGAACGACGGGCCCGGTGCCCATTTCTGTATTTCTGCCGAGGGGTCTGCATGCCGCTGAAGAACGAACGCCGTCCTCGCAATCGCGGTGAAGCCAAGCGCGTGCTGGTGGTAGATGACGAGGCAGACATCCGTGAATTGCTCGACCTGACCCTGGCGCGCATGGGTCTCCAGGCGGATTGCGTCGGATCTCTTGCCGAGGCGCGGCGCATGCTGGCCAGTCAGCGCTACCAGCTATGCCTGACCGACATGCGACTGCCCGATGGCGAGGGGCTGGAACTGGTGCGCCATATCGCCGAAACGGTAGCTGATCTGCCGGTGGCGGTGATTACTGCCCATGGCAGCGCCGAAAATGCGGTCTCGGCATTGAAGGCCGGGGCATTCGACTACATCGCCAAGCCAGTGTCGCTCGATCAGTTGCGCGGCATGGTCAAGTCGGCGCTGGAGCTACCCAGCGCCGATCCGGCAGGCGAGTGCAGCGACGGCTCGGGATTGCTGGGCGAATCGCCGGCCATCGAGCAGGTGCGCAAACTGATCGACCGCGTCGCGCGCAGCCAGGCGCCGGTCCATATCACCGGCGAATCCGGGAGCGGCAAGGAACTGGCGGCGCGCCTGATCCATGCACTGGGTGCCCGCCGCGACCGCGCCTTCGTCCCGGTCAACTGCGGCGCGATTCCCGAAAATCTCATGGAAAGTGAGTTCTTCGGGTATCGCAAGGGCGCCTTCACCGGAGCCAACGACGACCGGGAAGGCTTCTTCCATGTCGCCGATGGCGGCACGCTGTTTCTCGACGAAGTGGCGGATTTGCCGCTGACCATGCAGGTCAAGCTGCTGCGCGCGATTCAGGAAAAGCGCGTGCGCAAGGTCGGCGCAACCACCGAGGAGAGCGTCGATGTGCGAGTCATCTGCGCCACCCACCAGGATCTCAAGGCGCTGGTGGAGCAGGGGCGCTTCCGCCAGGATCTGTTCTACCGGCTCAATGTCATCGAATTGCGCATGCCGGCCTTGCGCGAGTGTCGCGAGGACATTCCAATGCTGGCGCAGCACATCCTGGCGCGGCTGGCGCGGGCTGCAGCCCTGGCGCCGCCTCTGCTATCCGATTCAGCGCTCGATGCCCTGCAGAGCTATCCGTTCCCGGGCAACGTGCGCGAACTTGAAAACGTGCTGGAGCGGGCGCTGGCCTTGATGGTCGATGACCGCATCGACGGCGCCGATCTGAATCTGGCGCCGACCCAGTTGTCCGGCATTGGCGGCAACGCGTCCGGCTCGCTGCAGGAGCACCTGGACCATGTGGAACGCCAGGCCATTCTCGATGCGCTCAAGCAGTCGAACAACAATCGAACCGCTGCGGCAAGGCTGCTCGGCGTCACCTTCCGCTCGCTGCGCTATCGCATGGCGCGGCTGGGAATGAACGAGTGACCCACCGGTCGCCGGCGGCCGACGACGCCGAATGGTGGCTCCAGGCGCGCCGCGTGCCGTCGCCGAATTTCGATGAGCGCCCGGAGCATGCGTCGATCGACTTGATCGTCATCCACGCCATAAGCCTGCCGCCTGACGAATTTGGTGGCCAGGGAATCATCCAGCTGTTCACCAATACGCTCGATCCGCAGGAACATGCCTATTACAGCGAAATCCAGCAACTACGGGTTTCGGCCCACTTCCTGGTTCGCCGCGACGGCGAATTGATCCAGTTCGTTCCCTGTGCCCGCCGTGCTTGGCACGCGGGCGTTTCGGCCTGGCGGGGTCGCGAGAACTGCAACGACTTTTCGATTGGCATTGAACTCGAAGGTTGTGACCAGCTTCCATTCGAGGACGTTCAGTACCGGGTCCTGAACCGGCTCCTCGCGCAGCTGCGCGATCGCTACGGGATCGACGCAGTGGTCGGGCACAGCGACATCGCGCCGGGGCGCAAGACCGATCCAGGTCCGTGCTTCGACTGGCGTCGAGTGCACGGCATCGGTGCATGACTGTCGCAAAGCTGCAACGCGCACTGCCGAATTGACAGCAGAAAATTCTTGCAGTCAAAAAAATCAAACACTACAATTAGTAGCGAATCGTCGATGACCTACTAGATATAGTAGGTTGCCGTGCAGAAGGGACAATGCCGGTTATTCGCCGCAGCGTCCCGATCATCACCGGCTTCATTACATCAAGACGGGAGATCTGAATGCAGGAAGCCTTGGGCACCGACCAAACCGATTTGAACCGGTCTGCCTGGCAATCTTCTGCTGATCTTGATACGGATCGGCCTCTGCATTTTTTCCCCTGCATCGCATTCAATTCCCTGATCCGTACTTTGTTTGCCGTGAAGAGTTGCCGACCGGCAATTTCCGCGGCAGGTGCGGGTTCGCGCCAGTGTCTGTGGGACATTCGTGTCGCATCGGAGCTGCTGCAATATGATTAATGCATGCGTGTGCGTTTGTCATCGGGCGTTTCAAAACGAAGTGATAGGCGGATAAACGTGAGGAATTCGTCGCTTTCGATTGCATCGGAGCGTTGGATAATCCGTGCTAGCCCAGACGGGTTGCAGTAAAAATGTAGTGGTGGTTCTTTCCTGTTAATTTGTTAAGGAGGTTCAACATGGCTGATACCAAGAAAGCCAAGAAGCCGGCCGCAAAGAAGGCTGCGGCTAAGCCCGCCGCTAAGAAGTCTGCGGCCCCGAAGAAGCCAGCTGCCAAGAAGCCGGCTGTAAAGAAGGCTGCTGCCAAGCCCGCTGCGAAGAAGGCCGCGCCGAAGAAGGTTGCTGCCAAGCCTGCTGCGAAGAAGGCTGCACCGAAGAAAGCTGCTGCCAAGCCCGCTGCGAAGAAGGCTGCGCCGAAGAAGGCTGCTGCCAAGCCCGCTGCGAAGAAGGCTGCGCCGAAGAAGGTTGCTGCCAAGCCTGCTGCGAAGAAGGCTGCGCCGAAGAAAGCTGCT
>JBDRPN010000017.1:0-330698 GCA_043826925.1 Pseudomonadota bacterium | reverse complement strand
GTAGGCTTTCGCCTCCCCGCCAAACTTCGACGACAGCACCGTCGTGATCGCCGCCGTCAATGTCGTCTTGCCGTGGTCCACGTGTCCAATCGTCCCCACGTTTACGTGCGGCTTCGTCCGCTCAAACTTGCCTTTTGCCATGTCGATTACCCCAACAAAAATGCACTAGATTAATGGTGCCCTTGGCGTGGATCGAACACGCGACCTCTCCCTTACCAAGGGAGTGCTCTACCACTGAGCTACAAGGGCTGAAACTCAAAACTGCGCAAAACAGAAACTGGAGCGGCGAGCGGGAATCGAACCCGCGTAATCAGCTTGGAAGGCTGAGGTTCTACCATTGAACTACCGCCGCCCGCCCTACTTGTCCGCTAACCGCCTTGTGAAACCTGTTGCCGAAACCTGCTGGTGGAGGGGGAAGGATTCGAACCTTCGAAGGCAGAGCCGTCAGATTTACAGTCTGATCCCTTTGACCGCTCGGGAACCCCTCCAGCTGAACCAGCGATTATCTTCAAATTCGGTGCTATCGTCAACGAGTACTTCAATTTTTCAAGCATTTTTGTTGCCAGGCCGCCGCCGTCCCCGGTCGCCAGGAACACGCCGACGCCCCACCGGCCCCCTCGGGCGCCGCCCCGGCGCCATCGTTCCCGTCCTGCCAGAGCCGACGAAATGCTGCAGCGAAGCATGGCGACGGGCCGCAACCGGATGCCGAAGGCGATCCGGCTGCGGCGTAGAATCCCGCGACACCCCAATGCCGGAGAACGCCATGAACGCCCCCAACGACCGCCCCCCGCTGCCGCAGGATCTGGCCGACACGCTCGCCACCCGCTTCGGCTCGCGTTTTTCCGTCGCCGCCGCCGTGCGCCTGCATCACGGCAAGGACGAGTCTTCGCACACGCCGATGCCGCCGGATGCCGTGGTATTCGCCGAATCGACTGCGGAAGTCGCGGAGATCGTCGGCCTGTGCCACCGTTATCGCACTCCCGTCATCGCTTTCGGTACCGGCACCTCGCTCGAAGGCCACTTGCTGGCGGTGCAGGGCGGCGTCTGCATCGACTTGTCGGCCCTCAACCAGGTCGTCGCCGTGCGCGAGGAAGACCTCGACGCCACGGTGCAGTGCGGCGTCACGCGCAAGGCGCTGAATGCTGCCTTGAACGGCACCGGGCTGTTCTTCCCGATCGATCCGGGTGCGGATGCCAGCCTCGGCGGCATGGCCGCGACGCGGGCCTCGGGAACCAACGCCGTGCGCTACGGCACCATGCGCGAGAACGTCCTGGGCATGACCGTGGTGCTGCCCGACGGGCGCATCCTCAAGACCGGCGGCCGTGCCCGCAAATCGGCGGCAGGCTATGACCTGACGCGGCTGATGATCGGTTCCGAAGGCACGCTGGGCATCATCACCGAGCTGACGGTCAAGCTGTATCCGGTGCCCGAGGCCATCTCCAGCGCGGTCTGCGCCTTCCCAACGCTGGCGGCAGCGGTTCGGACCGTGATCCAGACCATCCAACTCGGCGTCCCGGTGGCGCGCATCGAACTGCTCGACAAGCTGGCGATCACCGCCATCAACCGGCACAGCAAGACCACCTTGCGCGAAGCGCCGACCCTGTTTTTCGAATTCCACGGTTCGCCGACCGGCGTCAAGGAACAGGCCGAGACCGTGCAGGAAATAGCCGCCGAGCACGGCGGCCAGGATTTCGAATGGGCGACGCGCCCCGAAGACCGCAGCCGCCTGTGGCAGGCGCGCCACGACGCCTACTACGCCGGCCTCGGCCTCAAGCCGGGCTGCCGGGCGCTCACTACCGACGTCTGCGTGCCGATCTCGATGCTGGCGGATTGCATTGCCGAGAGCTACCTGGACCTCGACCGGGAAGCCAGCAATCTGGCCGGGCCGCTGGTGGGCCACGTCGGCGACGGCAATTTCCACATGATGCTGCTGGTCGACGCCGACAGCGCCGAGGACCTGGCCCGCGCCAAGGGCTTCGCCTCGCGCCTGGCCAAGCGCGCCATACGCATGGACGGCACCTGCACCGGCGAGCATGGCATCGGCATCGGCAAACAGGACTACATGACGCTGGAACACGGCGAGGTCGCCATCGACCTGATGCGCACCATCAAACGTGCGATCGATCCCGACAACATCCTGAATCCGGGTAAGATTCTGCCGCCGTCCTGACCGGGGACGGCAAGGCAGGATGCGCGGCCCACGAAGCCGCCGCATCGCCGACTTCCGAGGTCCAACAAGATTCAGGAGCAGCCATGAACGCGCCACTGCGCAGCATCACCCTCGAGGACAAATACGCCCTCAGCCAAGGCCGGGTTTTTCTGACCGGCACTCAAGCCCTGGTTCGACTGCTGCTGCTGCAGCACCAACGCGACGCGCTGGCCGGACTCAACACCGCCGGCTATGTATCGGGCTACCGCGGCTCGCCGCTGGGCGGGCTCGATCAGGCGCTATGGAAAGCCAAGCCGCATCTGGCACAAAGCCAGGTCGTGTTCCAGCCCGGCGTCAATGAAGACCTTGCGGCCACGGCGCTGTGGGGCACGCAGCAGGTCAACCTCTCGCCTGGCGCCAAACACGATGGCGTCTTCGGCATGTGGTACGGCAAGGGTCCCGGGGTGGATCGCTGCGGCGACGTCTTCAAGCATGCCAATTCCGCCGGCACCTGGAAGCACGGCGGCGTCCTGGCCATCGCTGGCGACGATCACGCCGCGCGCTCTTCGACGGTGGCGCACCAGTCGGAGCACGCCTTCAAGGCGGCGATGATGCCGGTGCTGGTCCCCGCCGGCGTGCAGGACTATCTCGACCTCGGCCTGCACGGCTGGGCCATGAGCCGCTATTCGGGATGCTGGGTCGGCTTCAAGGCGGTGGCCGATACCGTCGAGTCGTCGGCCTCGGTGGATGTCTCGCCGGACCGGGTGCAGATCGTGCTGCCCACCGATTACGTGCTGCCGGCGGGCGGGCTCAACATCCGCTGGCCCGACGACCGCCTGCTGCAGGAAGCCCGCCTGCTCGACCACAAGCTGTATGCCGCGCTGGCCTATTGCCGCGCCAACCGGCTGAATCAGGTGGTCATCGATGCTCCCAACCCGCGCCTGGGCATCATCACCACCGGCAAGTCCTATCTCGACGTGCGCCAGGCCTTCGACGACCTCGGCATCGACGACGCGCTCGCCGCCGAAATCGGCATCCGGCTCTACAAGGTCGGCATGGTCTGGCCGCTCGAATCGGATGGCGTGCGCCGCTTCGCCGAAGGACTCGAAGAAATCCTGGTGGTCGAGGAAAAACGCCAGCTGATCGAATACCAGTTGAAGGAAGAGCTCTACAACTGGCGCGAGGACGTGCGCCCGCGCGTGATCGGCAAGTTCGACGAAAAAGGCGAATGGGCGCTGCCCAACGGCCGCTGGCTGCTGCCGGCATCCGGCGAACTGTCGCCGGCGCAGATCGCGCGCGTCATCGCCGACCGCATCGGCCGCCATTTCACCTCGACCCGCATCCGCGATCGCCTGGCCATCATCGAAGCCAAGGAACGCTCCGCCGCGCCGGTGATCCCGATTGGCCGCACCCCCTACTTCTGCCCGGGCTGCCCGCACAACACCTCGACCTGCGTGCCGGAAGGCTCGCGCGCGCTGGCCGGCATCGGCTGCCATTTCATGGTGTTGTGGATGAACCGCGCCACCAGCACCTTCTCCCACATGGGCGGCGAAGGCGCGGCCTGGATGGGGCAGGCGCCCTTCACCGAACAGCGCCATGTCTTCGTCAATCTCGGCGACGGCACCTACTTCCATTCGGGCTCGCTGGCGATACGCGCCGCGGTGGCGTCGGGCGTCAATGCCACTTACAAGATCCTCTACAACGACGCAGTCGCCATGACCGGCGGCCAGCCCCACGACGGCAACCTGACGGTACCGCATATCGCCGCGCAGCTGCATGCCGAAGGTGTGCATCACGTCGTGGTCGTTACCGACGGCACGCCGCGCGCCTACGGCCACCCCGACCTGCCGCACGGCGTACCGATCCGCCATCGCGACGAACTCGATGCGATCCAGCGCGAGATGCGCGAATGTCCCGGCGTCTCGGCCATCATCTACGACCAGACCTGCGCCGCGGAAAAGCGCCGCCGCCGCAAGCGCGGCAAGATGATCGATCCGCCGCGGCGACTCTACATCAACGAGGCCGTGTGCGAAGGCTGCGGCGATTGCGGCGTGCAGTCCAACTGCCTCGCCGTGGTGCCGGTGGAAACCGAATTCGGCCGCAAGCGCGCGATCGACCAGTCCGCCTGCAACAAGGACTACTCCTGCGAGAAGGGCTTCTGCCCGAGCTTTGTTTCGGTGATGGGCGGCAGCGTCAGGAAAGGTCGTGGCCTGGCCGGCAGCAGCGCGCCGGGCGACGCATTCGGCGTGCCGCCAGCGCCAACTCTTGGCTCGACGGCTACGCCTTACGGCATCCTGATCACCGGCGTCGGCGGCACCGGCGTGGTCACCATCGGCGCCCTGATCGGCATGGCCGCCCACATCGACGGCAAGGGCGTCACCGTGCTCGACATGACGGGCCTCGCGCAAAAGGGCGGCGCGGTGTTTTCCCATGTGCGCATCTGCGATGACCCGAACGACATACACGCGGTGCGCGTCGCCACCGGCGAAGCCGACGCGGTGATCGGCGGCGACGTCATCGTCAGCGCCTCGCCCGACGCCCTGACGCGCATGCAGGCCGGCCGCACGCGCGTGGTGGTGAATTGCGCGGAAACGCCAACGGCCGATTTCACGCGCAATCCGGACTGGCAGTTCCCCCTGGCGCGCATGCAGGCCGTGGTCGGCGACACGGTCGGCGCCGGCGCCGCGCATTTCGTCGACGCCTCGGACCTCGCCCTGCGCCTGCTCGGCGACTCGATCGCCAGCAATCTGTTCCTGCTCGGCTACGCCTGGCAGCAGGGCATGGTGCCGGTGTCCTGGGAGGCCATCGATCGCGCCATCGAACTCAACGGCACGGCCGTCGCGATGAGTCGCGCCGCCTTCCTCTGGGGCCGCCGCGCGGCACACGATCCGGCGACGGTGGCGGCCTACGCCCGGCCCAGGATCACCGAACCGCCAGCGCCAACTCTTGACGAAGTGATCGCCCGACGCGTCGGCGTGCTCACCGAGTACCAGGATGCCGCCTACGCGCAGCGTTATCGGCAGCAGGTGGAGCAGATCCGCACCGCTGAGTCGGCGATCAATTCGTCGCAGCTGACCGAGACAGTCGCCCACAACTTGTTCAAGCTGATGGCGATCAAGGACGAATACGAGGTGGCGCGGCTCTATGCCGAAAGCAACTTCGTGGAGCAGATCGCCGCGCGCTTCGAAGGCGACTACACGCTGCGCTTCCACCTCGCGCCGCCGCTGCTGGCGCGGCCCGATCCGAAAACCGGGAAGGTGACGAAGATGGCTTTCGGTCCCTGGATGCTGACCGCCTTCAAATGGCTGGCAAAGGCGCGCCGCTATCGCGGATCGCGCTGGGACGTGTTCGGCCGCAGCGAGGAGCGGCGGCTGGAGCGCGCCCTGCTGGCCGACTACGAAGCCGACCTGGCCGCGCTGCCGGCGAAGCTCGAACGCAACACACTGGGCGATGCCATTGCGCTGGCTAGGCTACCGGAAAAGATTCGCGGCTTCGGCCACGTCAAGCGGCGCAACATCGACGAAGCCGCGCCGGAACGCGAGGCCTTGCGCGCCAGACTGGGACTGGGCTGAAACAGCGCCGACCGGCGGCGCTCGCGATCAGTGCGGGCGCCGCTTGCGGCTGGCCATCAGCGCGGCCTCGGAGCGGTTGGTCACGCCCATGGCCTTCATGATCGCCGAGACGTGGATTTTCACCGTACCCTCGGTCAAGCCCAGCAATTCGCCGATCTGGCGGTTGCTGCGCCCTTCGGCCAGGAGTTCCATGACCCGCGCCTGGGCGGCCGTCAAACCGAAACGCTGGGCCAGCGACTTGCCCTCGCCGTGGGCCGATTCGCTGCGATTGGTCAGTTCCTGCAGCTTCGGCGGCAGATAGATTTCGCCCGACAGCACCGCGCGCAAGGCCTCGATCAATTCGGTGCTGGAGCCGGATTTGGAAACGAAGCCGGAGGCGCCGGCCTTCATCACCCGGGCTACCGTGTCGGCATCGTCCAGCGCCGACAGGATCACCACCGGCACCGTCGGAAAGCGCCGCCGCACCAGCGGCAGGAAGGTCTGGCCCTTGGTGCCGGGCAGCATCAGGTCGAGGATCATCATGTCGATGTCCTCGGACTCGAGCACGCCGATGGCCTCGTTGGCATCGGGCACGCCAAAGGTCCGCGTTTCCGCACCGAGATTTTTCAGCGTCGCCAGCAGGCCCTCGCGCACCAGAGCGTGATCTTCCACCACCAAAAGATTGAGCATCGCATTACCCTCCCCAGGTCGGTTGCGAATATGACAAAAAGCAGTTTAACGCGGAACCCGGCGCTGCGGTAAGATCATCGCACTACTTAGGAGCGACCGTCATGAGCACGACACCGTCCGATCCGATGGAATTTCTCAAGACCCTTTGGGGCAATACCGGGATGCCGCTGCCCGGCCTGGTTACGCCGACCCTCGACACCAACGAACTGGAAAAGCGCATCACCGACCTGAAGGCCGTCGAAGGCTGGCTCAAGACCAACCTCGGCATGCTGCAGATGACCATTCAGGGACTCGAGATGCAGCGCGCGACACTCTCGGCGCTGCAAGCCATCAGCCAGTCGGGCAGCAACCCCGAGGCCAACGCCAATCCCTTCGCCAACCCGGCGCTATGGCCGTGGAATTTCATGCAGGGCAATGGCCAGCCTGCGGCCACCGATGCCGCCGCCACACCCGCGGCGAACCAGGCGCCGAACCACGGCAAGACCAAGTAGCGCCTGCCGCGCCGGCGTCAGCGCCAGGCCAGCCAGAAGGGCAGGGTCAACATGCCGAGCACGGTGCTGACCGAGATCAGCCAGGCCACGCGAGGACCATCGCCGCCCATGCGCTGGGCCAGGATATAGGCGGAACTGGCAGTCGGCAAAGCCGCGAATACCAACGCCACGCCGGCATAAACGCCCGTCAGTCCGAGCCAGCGGATCAATCCAAGAGCGGCCAGCGGCATGGCGATGAGCTTCACTGCGAGCAGATAGCCTGCCGCCGCCGTACCGCCAGCGCCAACTTTCGCACCGGTACTGCGCAGCCCTGCGCCGACCGCCAGCAGACCCAGCGCGATGGCGGCTTCGGCGAGCCGGCCGAGGAATTGCTGCAGAACCTCCGGCGGCTGGAAGCCGGCCATGTTCGCCGCGACGCCGGCGAGCGTGGCGAGAATCAGCGGATTCTTCACCAGTTCGCGCCAGACGCTGGCCTCGCCGTGACGCGCCAGCATCCACACCGCCGCCATGTTGGCCGGCGGCACCATGACCCCGACCACGATCGCCATCGCGGCGATGCCCGGCACGCCATAGAGCTTGCCGGCCACCGCGAGACCGATATAGGAATTGAAGCGGAAGGCGCACTGGTATTGCGAAGCGAAAGACATCGGCGTCAGGCGGAACATGCGCGCGCCGTAACCCAGCACCATGCCGGTCGCCATGGCTCCCATCACCACGGCCAGCAACGGACCCGCCGCCGCCCAGTCGATGCGCGTCTTCACCAGGCCGTTGAACAGCAGGGCCGGGAACAGCACGTAATAGACCAGTTTTTCCAGGCCGCTCCAGAAATGGTCGCCCAGATGCAGCACACGGCGCAGGCTTGCGCCCAGCAGGATCAGGGCGAAATCGGGCAGAAGTGCAAAAGCGGGGGCAAGCGCCGGGGTGAGCGCAGGGGTGAACATAAAGGACACGCCGCTAAATTACCCCGCTGTCGCGCAGCCGCGCAATGTCGGATTCCACGTAGCCGGCCGCCTTCAGCACGGCCTCGCTGTCGGCGCCGGCTGCCGGCGCCGGCTTGGCATCGGACCATGGCCAGGCCGAAAGTTTGCAGGGTGGCGCGTACTGTTTGACGCCGTCGACCTCGACCAGCATTTCGCGGGCGAGGATTTGCGGATGCACTATGACTTCGTCCAGCCGCAGCACGGGCGTGACGCAGCAGTCCGCGACGGCGAATACGGGTTCCCAATGGGCCAGGGGCTGAGCGGCGAGCACGGCGGCCAGTTCCGCCTTCACGCGCCAGCCTTCGCTGCCCGTGGCCAGCCCGAAGGGCGCCAGGTCGGGGCGCCCGATTGCCGCGCACAGCGCCTGCCAGAACTTGGGTTCGAGCGCGCCCACCGCCAGGTAACGCTCGTCGGCGGTGCGATACACGCCGTAGCAGGG
Source organism: Pseudomonadota bacterium (assembly GCA_043826925.1). Classification (GTDB taxonomy): domain Bacteria; phylum Pseudomonadota; class Gammaproteobacteria; order Burkholderiales; family Rhodocyclaceae; genus Sulfuritalea. The sequence continues at coordinate 322,398 of JBDRPN010000017.1, read as the reverse complement.
CACGCCGCCGGTCAACAGATCGGCGCCGCGCGGCGCCGGCCGGCCCTGGACCAACGTGGTGACCAGCGGAAAGATGGTGTGCGCCAGCACGGCGTCGGTCATGGCCACATCGACATGGCTGCCTTGCCCTGTCGTCTTGGCGCCTATCACTGCGGCAAGAACGCCAAGCAAGGGAGTAAGCGCTCCCCCCAGCAGGTCGCCGATCTGCAGATTGGGAATCGCCGGCGGCCCGCTGTGCTCGCCGTCGTGGCTGCCGATCTGGTCGAGCAGCCCTGCGGTGGCCAGGTAATTGATGTCGTGGCCGGCCCGGTCCGCCCAGGGGCCGGTCTGTCCGTAGCCGGTGATCGCGCAATAGACGATGCGCGGATTGATCGCCCGCACCACCTCATAGCCGATGCCGAGCTTGTCCACCACATCGGGACGGAAACTTTCGAAAATCACGTCGGCATCCTGCGCCAGGCGCAGGAAGACCTCAACGCCGGCCGCCTGCTTGAGGTCCAGGCGCAGGCTTTTCTTGTTGCGGTTGACCAGGCGGAAGAACAGGCTGTCGCCCGTACCCCCGCTGCCGCCCGCCGCGCGTTCGCCCGGACCCATGGCGCGGGCATAGTCGCCGGCGCCGGTATCCTCGATCTTGATCACCTCGGCGCCGAGATCCGCCAGATGCATGGTCGCCACCGGCCCCGGCAGCAGGCGCGTCAGATCGAGCACCCGCAGTCCGGCCAGCGGGCCGGACTTTGTTTCAGTCATACTTCCGTTCGTCCGCGATCACCTTGCCGTCGTTGGGCAAGCTGCCGGCGGCCACGAGTTCCACGACGCCGCGCAGTTTGGTCAGCTCGCGCACGCTTTCACCGATTGCAGATGCCAAGCCGTCGCTGGCGGTCGCTTCGCAGCGCAGCGTCATCACGTCGCTGCTGTCGGGGTTGGTCACGACCAGGCGGGCCCGGGCGATTTCCGGATGACGCTTGACCACTGCCGCCACCTGCTCGGGATGAACGAACATTCCCTTGACCTTGGTGGTCTGGTCGGCGCGGCCCATCCAGCCCTTGATGCGCACGTTGGTGCGACCGCAGGGAGACGCATTGGTCAATGAATCCGGCAGAAATGCCGACAGGTCGCCGGTACCGAAACGAATCAGCGGGTAGTCGCTGTTGAAGGTGGTCACCACAACCTCGCCGACCTCGCCCTCGGCGACCGGATCGCCGGTGCCGGGACGCACGATTTCGACGATCACTCCCTCGTCGATCACCAGGCCCTGGCGTGCCTCGGTCTCGTAGGCGATGACGCCGAGCTCGGCCGTCGCGTAGGCCTGGTAGCCGGCAATACCGCGCGCCAGCAGCGCATCGCGCACCGGCGGCAGAAAGGCCTCGCCGGAAACCAGGGCCTTGGTCAGCGAAGGCAGCTTGATGTCCAGTTCGTCCGCCTTCTCCAGCAGAATGCGCAGGAAGGAAGGTGTGCCGACATAGCCGTTGGGGGCAAGCTCGGCCATCGCCGCCACCTGCTGCTCAGTCTGCCCGACGCCGGCCGGGAACACCGTGCAGCCCAGCGCCTGGGCGCCGGCCTCGAGGATCCAGGCGCCCGGCGTCATGTGATAGGAAAAACTGTTATGCACCAGGTCGCCGGCACGAAAGCCTGCCGCGTAAAGCGCGCGCGCCGTGCGCCAGTAATCCGCCTTGCGGCCTTCGGGTTCGTAAATCGGCCCGGGCGAGGAGAACACGCGCCCGAGCTGACCCCACTGCGCCGCCGCCAGGCCGCCGAAGGGCGGGCGCTGCTTCTGCAGTTCGATCAGGTCATGCTTGCGCACCACCGGCAAAGCCGCGAGGGCCGCGGTCGAGGTTATCGCAGCGGCATCGACCTGCTTCAGCGATTCGGCAAAGTAAGCGGCATTGGCCTTCGCATGCGCAATCTGCTGCGGCAGCCGTGTCGCCAGCGCCAACTCTCGTTCGTCGGCGGTGCGGGTTTCGAGGGCGTCAAAATACTTCGACATGTCACGGTGCTCCGAGGTTTGGTGAGGCCGCAAAGCGTGTCGCAGGGCAAGGCGCGAGAGGGTGACGTTTAGCAGCGCTAAACGAGCCCTTGAGCAACGCCGCCATGCGGCACGATCTGCGGCCGATTAGGCGAGCCAGCGCTTGCGGCGGCGGTAATGCTTGGTCTCGCGGAAGCTCTTGCGCTCTCCCGACGAGATGCCGAGGTAGAACTCCTTGACGTCCTCGTTGTTGGCCAGGTCCTTGGCGGCACCTTCCATGACCACGCGGCCGTTTTCGAGGATGTAGCCGAAGTCGGCATAGCGCAAGGCCATATTGGTGTTCTGCTCGGCCAGGAGAAAAGTGACCTTTTCGCGCTGGTTGAGATCTTTGACGATGCCGAATACCTCGTCGACGATTTGCGGTGCCAGGCCCATCGAGGGCTCGTCGAGCAGCACCATGGTCGGATTGGCCATCAGCGCGCGTCCGATGGCACACATCTGCTGTTCGCCGCCCGAGGTATAGGCAGCCTGACTGGTGCGCCGCGTCTTCAGCCGCGGGAAATAGTTGTAAACCTTTTCCAGGGTCTGCGCCACGGCCGCCCGGCCATCGGTACGGGTGTAGCTGCCGGTCATCAGGTTTTCCTCGATGGTCAGGTGGCCGAAGCAATGGCGGCCTTCCATGACCTGGACCACGCCGCGCTTCACCAGATCGGCGGGCGTCAGCGCTTCGATGCGTTCGCCACGACACTCGATCGAACCTTTGGTCACCTCGCCGCGCTCGCCATGGAGCAGGTTGCTGACGGCACGCAGGGTCGTCGTCTTGCCCGCGCCGTTGCCGCCGAGCAAGGCCACGATGCTGCCATCGGGCACAGATAGCGAGACGCCCTTGAGCACGAGGATGACGTGGTTGTAGATCACCTCGATGCTATTGACGTTAAGAAGGATGTTGGCAGTAGTCATGTGTTCTTTCGGTAGGGGTGGGCCAAATTCGGAAACTGGCTCCGGACGGAGCAAACCATGCCCCGTCCGGACGGCCCCTTATGTCGCCTGCTGCTTACTTCTTGCAGTCTTCGGCAGTGCGCCGCACGATTTTCTTTTCTTCGGCATACTTGCCTGCGGTGCTGATCACCATCGGCCGCAGCACCTTCTCGTCGCCCTGATACCAGTCGGAGGTGAAGTTCCACTTCTTGCCGTCCCAGGTGTGAATGCGCGCCCAGGCCGAACCCATATGGTCGAGGCAAGATGTCTGCACCGGACGCATCACGCCGGCGAAACCAAGCGCATCCAACGCCTTCTGGTCGAGTTTGATGTTCTCCAGACCCCAGCGCATCTGCTCGCCGGTGATATGCTTACCCTTGCCGTAGCGCGCCTGTGCCGCACGCACGCCTTCGACCTGAAGCATGGCCGAAATCAGGCCGCGCATGTACAACACCTGACCCACTTCATCCTTCGGCCCCGTACCCTGGCCCTTGGCATGCACCTTTTCCAGGACTTCCTTGATCACCTTGGAATTCGGCTCGGCGCCGTGCTGCATGGCCAGCGCGTTGTAACCCTTGGCACCGTCGCCGACGTCCTTGACATCGGGTTCGGCACCCGACCACCAGACGCCGTACATCTTGTCACGCGGATAGCCGGTCGCCTGCGCTTCCTTGATCGAGGTCGAGTTCATCACGCCCCAGCCCCAGAGGAAGACGTAGTCGGGCTTGCTCTGACGGATCTGCAGCCAGGTGGCCTTCTGTTCCACGCCGGGATGGGCGACCGGCAACAACTGCACCGTGAAGCCGTGCATCTTGGCGCGCTCCTGCAGCAGAGCGATCGGCTCCTTGCCGTAAGGGCTGTCGTGATAGACCAGGGCGATCTTCTTGCCCTTCAGCTTGTCGAAGCCGCCTTCCTTCTTGGCGATATGCTGGACCAGCACGTCGGCGCCCATCCAGTAGGTGCCGACCAGCGGGAAGTTCCAGCCGAACACCGAACCGTCTTGCGACTCGCTGCGGCCGTAGCCGGCGGTGATCACGGGAATCTTGTCGACCGGTGCCTTTTCCGTCAGGGCGAAGGTGATGCCGGTGGACAGCGGCTGCACCGCCGTGGCGCCACCGTGCTTGCCCTTCAGGCGCTCGTAGCACTCGACGCCGCGGTCGGTGGCGTATCCGGTCTCGCATTCTTCCCAGATCAGTTTGACGCCGTTGACGCCTCCGCGCGCGTTGGTCAGCTTCATGTAATCGACGAAGCCGTTGGCCCAGGGCGCGCCGTTTGGAGCATAGGCGCCGGTACGGTAAGCCAGGACCGGAAAGAACTGCTCTGCGGCGGCATAGGCCGCAGGCGCGGTGAGCGCAGCGGAAAAGCCGATCGCTGCGACAGAAGCGGCGACAACCAGTTTGCGTAGTTTCATGTTTTCTCCTCCTAGGATGATTTAGTGTTACGCCTGCAATAAACTCGATCTGCGCGTCCGGCAATACTACGCCGTCCGCGCCCCTGACTCATTAGTGCGGGAACGGCCACAAACGCAATTTCTCCCTGCCCGTAGACCACAGGCGTGCGATGCCGTGGGGCTCGACGATCAGGAAGAAAACGATGAGCGCGCCGAAGATCATGATCTCGACGTGCGATACCAGCGCGATGGAAACTTCCAGTCCAAACAGGCCCCCGATAACGGGCAATATCTGATTCAGGAAGATCGGCAGTATCACGATGAACGCGGCCCCCAGAAAGCTGCCTGCGATCGCGCCCATGCCGCCGATGATGACCATGAACAGCAACTGGAAGGAGCGGTCGATGGAGAACGCGGCCGGCTCCCAGGACCCGAGATGGACCATGCCCCACAGGGCTCCCGCCACGCCGACGAAGAAGGAACTGACGGCAAAGGCGCTGAGCTTGGCGTACAGCGGGCGGATGCCGATCACGGTAGCCGCCACGTCCATGTCGCGAATCGCCATCCATTGCCGGCCCATGTTGCCGCGCACCAGATTCTTCGCCATCAGGCTGAAGACAACCAGAATCCCGAGGCAGAACAGATATTTGTCGGTCGGGGTATTGACCACCCAGCCGAAAACGTCGATGTCGGCCACTGAAACCGAGCCCGACGAAGAATCATTGGTAAACCACTTGACGCGCAGGAAAGCCCAGTCCCAGAAGAATTGCGCCGCCAAGGTCGCCACCGCCAAATAGAGGCCACGTACACGCAGGCTGGGAATGCCAAACACGATGCCTACCACGGCTGCTGTCAGACCACCGAGCAGGATCGCGCCGAGCGCCGGCATGCCGCTGACGCGAATCAGAAAATTGTAGGCCGCGTAGGCACCCACCGCCATGAAGGCGCCGGCACCGAGAGTGATCTGCCCGCAATAGCCGACCAGGATATTCACGCCGAGCGCGGCCAATGACAGGATCAGAAAGGGAATCAGGATGGCGCGGAACAGGTACTCGTCCACCAGGAAAGGGATGCCGATAAAGGCGAACGCGATGACGGCAAGAATCAGCCAGCGATCCTGAGGAATCGGGAAGACCTGCTGATCCGACTTGTACGAGGTCTTGAACTGACCGTTTTCTCTATAGAACATTCCTAGTCCCTCGAATCAAACACGATCAATGATTTTTTCGCCGAACAGGCCTTGCGGTCTGAACAGGAGGAAGATCAGCGCCAGCATGTAGGCAAACCAGATCTCGATGCCGCCGCCGACATAAGGCCCCAGATAGACTTCAGACAGTTTTTCGCCGACACCGATGATCAGGCCGCCGATGATCGCGCCGGGAACTGAAGTCAGACCGCCCAGAATGACGACGGGCAAGGCGCGCAAGGCCACGGTCGACAAGGAAAACTGTGCTCCCAGTTTGGAACCCCAGATTACGCCCGCCACCAGCGCCGTAATGCCGGCGACACACCAGACGATGACCCAGATGCGGTCCAGCGGAATGCCGATCGACTGGGCCGCCTGATGGTCATCCGCCACGGCGCGCAGCGCACGCCCGGTGGATGTCCTCTGAAAGAAGATGCTCAGTGCCACCACCAGCAGCGCCGAAATGAAGGCAGCGACGAAATCTTCCTTGTTGATCAGGATACCGCCCTCGAAAACGCTTTCCAGCATAATCACCGGTTCTTTCGGCATGCCGACATCGATCTTGTAAATGTCGCTGCCGAAGATGGTCTGGCCGACGCCGTCGAGGAAGTAGGCGATGCCGAGCGTCGCCATCAGCAGCGTCGCACCTTCCTGGTTGACCAGGTGGCGCAGCACCAGGCGCTCGACCAACCAGGCCACCACAAACATCACCGCGATGGATACGGCAAAAGCCAGCACGTTGGCCATGAACAGGTTGTCCATGCCCAGCCATTCGGGTATCCACTCCGAAAAGCGCGCCATGGAAAGAGCGGCGAACAGCACCATCGCACCCTGGGCGAAATTGAACACGCCGGATGCCTTGTAGATCAGCACGAAGCCCAGCGCCACCAGCGAATACAGCATGCCGCTCATCAGTCCGCCGAGCAAGGTTTCCAGAAAAAAAGCCATGGTTCAGGTTCCTCAGTGGCTGGCGCCGAGATAGGCGCTGATGACGTCGGGATTGGCGCGGACTTCGTCAGGCGTGCCGTCACCGATCTTCTTGCCGTAATCGAGCACCACGACGCGGTCGGAAATGTCCATGACCACGCCCATGTCGTGCTCGATCAGCACCACCGTGGTGCCGAACTGGTCATTGACGTCGAGGATGAAGCGGCACATGTCCTGTTTTTCCTCGACGTTCATGCCGGCCATGGGTTCGTCGAGCAGCAGGATTTGCGGCTCCATCGCCAGGGCGCGCGCCAGGTCGACGCGCTTTTGCAGTCCATAGGGCAGGCGGCCGACCGGGGTCTTGCGAATGTGCTGGATTTCGAGGAAGTCGATGATTTCCTCGACCTTGGCGCGGTGTTCCAGTTCCTCGCGCTGGGCCGGGCCGAGCCAGAAGGCCTGCTGCAGCATGTTGGCCTTCATTTTCAGGTTGCGCCCGGTCATGATGTTGTCGAGCACCGACATGCCCTTGAACAGCGCGATGTTCTGGAAGGTGCGCGCCAGTCCGGCCTTGGCCGCGCCGTACGAGTCCATGTTGGCATGGTGCACGCCGCGCAGGATGATGTCCCCCTCCTGCGGCCGGTACACGCCATTGATGACGTTCAGCATGGAACTCTTGCCGGCGCCGTTGGGGCCGATGATGGCGCGAATTTCATGTTCGCGCACGTCGAAGGAAATGTCCTGCAGCGCCTTGACGCCGCCGAAACTGAGGCTGATGTTCTTGAGATCGAGAATGACCTCGCCGATTTTTCTTCCGCTCATCAGGCTGCTTTCTTCATCACAGGGAATGTCTTCACGTCGCAAATCACCAGATCGGCCGAAACTTTGCCGGTGCGGCCGTCCTCGAACTTGACCTGGGTTTCGATGAACTGCGTGGCTTTGCCGGAATACAGGGCGTCGATCAGCACGCCGTATTTCTCGGCAACGAAGCCGCGCCTGACCTTGCGGGTGCGCGTGAGCTCGTCGTCGTCGGGGTCGAGTTCCTTGTGCAGCACCATGAAGCGATGTATCTGCGTCTCGGCCACCATCGCATCGTGCGACAGATCGGCATTGACCTGCTCGGCGCATTCCCGAATCAGCTCCAGAACCTCGGGCTTGCCGGCCAGATCGGTATAGCCGGAATAGGGCAGACCGCGCCGCTCGGCCCAGTTGCCGACGGCGCCCATGTCGATATTGACGAAGGCGCAGACCATGTCGCGGTCATGGCCGAAGCAGACCGCTTCCTTGATGTACTGGAAGAACTTGAGCTTGTTCTCGATGTAGTTCGGCGCGAAGATCGCGCCGTGCGCCAGCTTGCCGACGTCCTTGGCGCGGTCGATGATCTTGAGGTGGCCGTCCTCGTCGAAGAAGCCGGCGTCGCCGGTGTGGAACCATCCTTCGGCGTCGATCGCCTCGGCCGTCGCGTCCGGCCGTTTGTAGTATTCCTTGAGCAGCAGCTTGCCGCGCACCAGGACTTCGCCGCTGTCGGCGATCCTGACCTCGACGCCCGGCGCCGGCTTGCCGACGCTGTCGAACTTGATCTCGCGGTCCGGCTGCAGGCAGACCGCGGCGCAGGTTTCCGTCGCCCCGTAGAGCTGCTTCAGATTGACGCCTATCGAACGGTAGAAGCGGAACAGGTCGGGGCCGATCGCGGCGCCGGCCGTGTAGGCAACGCGGATGCGGCTCATGCCCAGCACATTGCGCAGCGGACCGTAGACCAGCACGTTGCCCAGCGCATACAGCAGGCGATCGGCAGTCGAGACGCCGGGCTTGCCGTCGAGGATGTCCGAACCGCAGCGCTTGGCCACGCTCATGAAGTAATGGAACATGCCGCGCTTGGTGGCGCCGGCATCCTCCATGCGGATCATCACGGTGGTCAACAGGTTCTCGAACACGCGCGGCGGCGCAAAATAATAGGTAGGTCCGATCTCGCGCAGGTCGGTCATCACCGTGTCGCCGGACTCGGGACAGTTGATGGTAAAGCCGGCCACCAGTGCCTGGGCATAGGAGAACAGGTGGTCGCCGACCCAGGCCATCGGCAGGTAGGAAAGTATGTCTTCCTGGTCGGTCAGGTGATCGAAATCGACGCCGCTGGTCGCCGCCGCGATGAAGGTCTCGTGAGTCTGGCAGACGCCCTTGGGCTTGCCCGTGGTGCCCGAGGTGTAGAGCATCACGGCGACATCTTCGGTGCTCCCCTTGGCCACTTCCGCGGGAATGAAATCCGGCTGGTTCTTGTCGTGGATGCGGCCCATGGCCATCACTTCATCCAGGCCCTGCAGCCAGGTCTGGGTGTAGTGGCGCATGCCGCGCGCATCGTCGTAGAGGATGTGCTGCAGACTCGGGCACTGGTCCTTGATTTCGAGCAGCTTGTCGACCTGCTCCTGGTCTTCGACGATGGCAAAGCGGATCTCGCCGTCGGTCAGGACGAAAACCATTTCTGCCGCGACCGCGTCCTGGTACATCGGCACCGGGACGCCACCCAGCATCTGCGCGGCGCACATCGCCCAGTACAGGCGTGGACGGTTGTCGCCGATCAGGGCCAGGTTGTCGCCGCGCTTGAAGCCCAGTTCCGCCAGGCCGCAGGCTATGGCGCGGACTTCCTCGGCGACCTGGCTCCAGTTCCAGGTTTGCCAGATGCCAAGATATTTCTCGCGCGTCGCCGGACGATCGCCGCGCGTCGCCGCGTGATTCAGCAATAGACGGGGAAACGTATCGAGCGGGCCTGAAGCCCGCCCCGATTGGGATGCTGTCATGCGTTTTCTCTCCTCCAGCGCGACCGATGCAGATTCGCTTTTGCCGCGACTTGTCTGCTACAGAAATTGAGTCTAAGCCATTCTCCTGCCTATAATTGTCGCGTGCCTGACAATTGCCTAAAAACCCCTATTTCGCTCGATGACATGCTGCGCCGCACAAGCTGGGCGCAGGCCTTATCGGATGACGACTATGCCCGTGCGCGCGAGGGCATCGTCGAACGCCAGGTGCCCACTGGCGGTTATGTCTGTCACAAGGGCGAGCCGGTCGATCACTGGCACGGCGTCGTCGAAGGCCTGGTCAAGATGTCCAGCGACTGGGCCACGGGCAAGACCGCGAGCTTCACCGGCATTGCCGCCGGCGGCTGGTTCGGCGAAGGCTCGATGCTCAAGGAGGAGCTGCGACGCTATGACGTCATCGCCCTGCGCGACAGCCGGGTCGCCTGCATGCGTCGAGAGACATTTCACTGGCTGCTGGACAACAGCATCGCCTTCAACCGCTTCGTCATCAACCAGATCAACGAACGGCTGGGCTTGTTCATCGGCATGCTCGAATCGGAACGCCTGCTCGATGTCGATGCGCGCGTCGCACGCACGCTGGCCGCCCTGTTCCACCCCGTGCTGCAACCGGGCATCGAGTCCCGCATCGCCATCTCGCAGGAAGAAATCGGCTACCTGGCGGGAGTCTCGCGCCAGCGCGTGAACAAGGCCTTGCGCCAACTCGAGGACGACGGATTTTTGACCACGCAGTACGGCGGCATTACCGTGCTCGATCTGGAGGGCCTGCGCCGCTTCGGCGGTTAGCGACAACGGGCGGACCGTAGGGCGGACGTAGGGCGGACCGTAGGGCGGACTTCAGTCCGCCACCCACCCTGGCCGACTGAAGTCGGCCCTACATGCCTTCTACACGCCTTCCAGCCGCCGTCTCGCCAACGCCAACTCTTGTCAGCCGTAGGTGTAGAACCCGCGGCCGGTCTTGCGCCCGAGGTAACCGGCGGCGACCATTTCCTTCAGCAGCGGCGCCGGACGGTACTTGGAGTCGTTGAAACCCTCGTAGAACACCATCATCACCGCCAGCATGGTGTCCAGCCCGATCATGTCGGCCAGGGCCAGCGGGCCGATCGGGTGGTTGCAGCCCAGCTTCATGCCGGCGTCGATCTCCTCGGCCGACGCCAGTCCCTCGGCATAGACGAAGATGGCCTCGTTGATCATCGGACAGAGGATGCGGTTCACCACGAAGCCGGGGTTGTTCTTCACCGTGATCGGCGTCTTGCCCAGTGCCTTGGCCAGGGCCTCGACCCGGGCATGGGTCGCGTCGCTGGTCTGCAGGCCGCGGATCAGTTCGACCAGCGCCATCATCGGCACGGGATTGAAGAAGTGCATGCCGATGAAGCGGTCGGCGCGTCCCGTCGCGGCGGCCAGTTGGGTGATCGAGATCGACGAGGTGTTGCTGGCGATGATGGTGTCGGCGCCGATCACGGCTTCGGCCTCCTTGAGAATCCGCAGCTTCAGGCCCTCGTTTTCGGTCGCCGCCTCGATCACGATATCGACGCCCTGCATGTCGGCCATCTGCGTCGTCGCCTTGATGCGCGCCATTGCCGCCGCCTTTTGCTCGGCGCTCATCTTTTCCTTCTTGACCAGCCGGTCGAGACTGCCGGAAATCGTCGCGACGCCCTTTTGCACCGCCGCCTCGTTGATGTCCAGCATCACTGCGGCTATGCCGGAAACGGCGCACGCCTGTGCGATGCCGTTGCCCATGGTGCCCGCGCCGATGATGCCCACTGTCTTGATGCTCATGCCTGCTTCTCCTTCCGATCCATTAAAAAGCGCGCAGCCACGCCGCTCATGCGTGGACCTTGCGCCAGACATTCCGTCGGGCGGACGCGCAGTCCGCCGCCCGATGGCAACGGCGCATTATCGCAGCGGGGAAGCCGGACTCAAACCGTAGTTTCCGCAGTTTCCAGCGCCGACCCGTACACGCAAACCCGGTTGCGGCCGCTGCGCTTGGCCTCATACAGGGCGCTGTCGGCCTGGCCCAGCAGGGAGTCGATGTTGGCGGCGCTGCCGCCGGCCAGCGTGGTCACACCGATCGACAGCGTGAAGTGCAGCGGCAGGCCGTGCTCCAGCGCCAATTCGGTGCGCGCAACGGCCTGGCGCAGGCGTTCGGCGACTTCCAGCGCGCGTGGGGCGTCCGTCTGCGGCAGGATCACGGCGAATTCCTCGCCGCCGATGCGGCCGATGCTGTCGAATTCCCGCAGGGCTTCGCGGCACAGACTGCCCAGTTTCTGCAGCACCAGATCCCCGGTCTGGTGGCCATAGGTGTCATTGACGACCTTGAAATGGTCGAGATCCATCATGAACACCGACAAGGCACCGCCATACCTCTGCGCACGCGCCAGTTCCTGCTCCGCCAGGGTCATGAAATGCCGCCGGTTGGACAACCCGGTCAGCCCATCGATCTGCGACAGGCGCTCGAGTTCCTGCTGCGCCTTCTTGTGCTCGGTGATGTCGCGGGTGACGCCGAGCAGGCCGGTGATCCGCCCATTGGCGTCGCGCATCGGCGCCGCATGCGTATCCAGCCAGCAACGGCGACCCTTGAGGCCGACGATCTCGAACTCCAGCGATCCCGTCTCACCCCGCGCAACTCTGTCGTTCAGGTTATTGAAGGCATCCCTGTGCTCGGGCACCACGAGGTCGGCCACGTGCGCGCCGATCACCTGCTCTTCCGATTCGGCCTCGATCATGTCCAGACCGGCACGATTCATCTGCAACAGCGTGCCGTCGGGCGCCAGCAGCTTGACGCATTCGGGCTCGGTTTCGATGATCGCCTTCAGATTCGCTTCGCTGGCGGCCAGATCCATTTCCACGCGCTTGAGGCGGCTGATGTCCGAGACCAGGACGAAAAATCCCTTGACCCGGCCGTCCTCGATGTCGGGAACATACTGGGCCCAGGTGCAGCCCGTGCTGCCGTCGGCCTTGGTCAGCGTGCGCTCGAAGTCCTGCCGCTCGCCGCGCAGCGCAGCGCGGATATAGGGCTCGTTCTGGCGAAACAGCGCCTCGCCCATCAAATCCTGAACGCGGATGCCGCGCATCTGTTCTGTCGTCTTGCCGAACCATTCCAGATAGGCGCTGTTGGCGAAGGCGCAGCGCAGCTCGCTGGTCCAGTAGCCGACCATACCCGGAATGTTGTCGGCCACCATTTTCATGAAGCGTTCGCTGGCTGCCAGGGCATCGGCCGCGGCGGCCTCCTGCAGCACAAACTGCCGCAGCCGCCGCTGGTAGGTGTAAAGCCCGAGACCGATGACCAGCGCACCGAGGACAAACCCGCCTGCCTTCATCTGGACGTCATGGCGCCAGGGCGCGTAGATGTCGTCGAGCCGGCGCGACACCGCCACGCCCAGTGGCTTGTCCATGTTCAGCTCGGCCGGCTGCACGTTGCGCTGCACGATCATGCGTTCCTGGCCCATGGCGAGCACGGTGCCGGCGAATACGCTGGCCGCCTGCCCGCTCTCGCGGTGACGCCTGAAGAAGGACCCGGGCTGGTCCAGATTCCTGCCGATGACGGCACCCTGCTGGCGCGGAGCATGCGCGAACACCAGGCCGTCGCCGTGGTGCAGCGAGGTCGCCATGTCGGGTGCATAACGAACCGAATCGAGCAGCGGGTCGAAGTATTGCGGATCCAGCGTGGCCGTGATCACCCCAGCGAATTCACCGCGCGGACCGGACACCATCCGGGTGACGGTGATGGCGAATACCCCGAGCACGGTGCGAAACGGCGGCGAGACGAACAGCATGTCGGGGTCCGGATGCTGTAGCGGCGTCCTGAAATAGTCACGCTGGTGGAAATCGGCGGTGCTGCCGACCAGTTCCGGCCGGCTGGCGGCGCGAATCGCACCCGCCCGGTCGAGCAGCACAATGGTGCGCGCGCTGGGCATGGCGTCGGTCAGCGTGACCAGGCGTTCATTGAACTTTGCGCCCACCGGCGCGGTCGCCGCCTCCTTGCGCAGTTCGGCCAGCACCCGATTGACCGAGGCGAGATTCTGCTCGACGTTTTCCTGGATGACGCGGGAGGTGGCCAGCAGCCTGTCCTGCTCGCGCCTTTCGACGCGGCCGCGCTCCTCAAAAAGATCGTAGCCGATCGCCAGTCCCAGCAGCAGCAGGGCCGTGACCAGAATCAGCCACTGGGCCAGGAAATGTTTGTGTTGGCGATGAAGCGGATTCATGTGTCAGCGCTTGGCGTATGGGCGGACCGTATGTGGCCACCGTCCGGATTCCGCTCCACCCGATGAGTCCCCGACCGGTGAATCCCGGGAGCAGATATGGCATTTTGCCCTATAAACCACAGGGGCATTGTTGCCGCATCCCATGGGGACGCCCGTTCGCGGCGCCTCGCCGTGTCGCCAGCGCCAACTCTTGACTCCGTCCGCGGCGCGGCAAAGCCCGCCGCGGAAGCGCCCGATCACTTGCCGATGCCATATTGCGTGCCGCGGAAAGTTGGCGCAATATTCCGCCGGCCTGATCGCGGCAGTTGGACCAGCACCGAATCTCCGCCAGCCCACCGCCCGATCCGGTGCCGCGCGCGACACCCGCCAAGGAGACCGTCATGCCGCTCGAAGCCGTCACCGCCGAAGTCTTCATCCTGCGCCTGCGCAAGAACGATACGCCGGCCGCGTTCCAGTCCCGCATTGAAGCGACCGCGGGGCCGCTCGGCGGCGAACTGGTGTCCTGGCTCGACGGCCAGTGGTGCTACCTGAGCGGCGGCAGCGAAGAACTGCTGGCCAGACGCGTTGCCGGAAAATCCGCCGCGCAGCTTTGCATCGAGGCCGGCGCCGCCCAGGTGATCGACATCCCGCTGGCCGAGTTCGAACTGCGGCTGCGCCGGCGTGCGAACAAGACCGGCTTCCTGCGCGACGCCGGCGCCACCGGCGTGGCAATGCCGAGCGTGGTCGGCGACAGCGCGACGATCGACGGCCGCAGCATCCAACTCGACTGGCAGCTCACGATCAGCCGCATCGACAAGGCCTGGGCCCTGTTCGACCTGACCCCCGGCAAGACCCCTTGGGCCGATATCCGCATCGGCCATATCGACACCGGCTGCACCCGGCATCCGGCGCTGGGCTTCCATGGCGGCGTCAGCGACTACCTGCGGCCCGATCTCGGAAAAAATTACTTCAGCGACTTCCTGCCGCTGCCCACCCCCGACCAGCCCAACAGCAACCCGCCCGAGGAAACCGGCCCCTTCGACAACCTGACGGGCGGCAACGGCGGCCACGGCACCCGCACGCTATCGACCCTGGCCGGGTTCTACGAGCGTGACGACGACGACATCCCGCCCTTCTATGGCGCCGCGCCCGGCGCCTGCGTGATTCCATACCGCGTCACCGACTCGATCCTGATCGATGCCGTGCAGCGGCTGATGGTCTCGGCCATCGACGACGCGATCGCCCAGAACTGCCGCGTCATCAGCATGAGCCTGGGCGGCATCATTCCCTGGTCGCCGCTCGCGCGCGCCATCGACCGGGCCTACGAGGCCGGCGTGATCGTCTGCGCCGCTGCCGGCAACGTCATCCGCGACGTCACCTACCCCGGCCGCTACAACCGCGTCATCACCCTCGGCGGCGTCAGCCCGGCGGGACCCAATGCATTCAAGCCATGGGACAACGCCTCGCGCGGCGAATTCGTCGACGTCTGCGGCCCCGCCGACGGCATCCGCCGCGCCAGCATCGAAAGGCGCAATGGCGCACTGGTACCCTTCATTGCCGCCGACGGCAGCGGCACTTCCTACGCCACCGCCATGTGCGCAGGAGTCGCTGCCATGTGGCTGGCGAAGCGGCGCAGCGAACTCGAAGCCGCTTACGGCGCGCCCAACTGGCGCTGGCCGGCGGCGTTCAAGCAACTGATCAAGGCAACCGCCGTAGCGGGCGCGAACTGGGACACCGGCAACTGGGGAAAAGGGCTTTACCAGGCCGATGCGCTGCTCCTGGCCGCACTGCCGCCCGCGGCGGCGCTGCATCATGAAGCCGAGGCCGGGGCGCCCTTCGATCCGGCTGCCTAGGCGCATCCGTGCCGGCGGCACGGTGTCGATCATCACCGTGAAGGTGTTGACGCCGATGATCTAACTCTGCGCGGCTCGGCTTGCGACGCTTCGTCCGCCTCAAGAAACAGTTGGCATTCGGCACAGATTGCCCGCCGGGAAGGCTGTGATTCCCTCGGCCAGCGGCCACGGCGGCTCGTTGCCGTGGCAGACGACGTACAGGTGATCGAGCTGCAGCACTTCGCGGGCCGAGCGCATGGATGGCGTGACGGCCGGCGAGCGGGTCAGCTTGACTTCGAAACCGATGCGTTCCGTCCCGCGCAGGATCAGCAGGTCGAGTTCGCCGCCGGTATGCACGCCCCAGAACCAGGCGCCGTCGCGGCCGACCCCGGAACGGCGGGCCAGTTCGAGGACGATCAGCCCCTCCCAGGAGGCGCCGCACTTGGGATGGGCGAGCAGGGCGTCCTGGCTGCCGATGCCGAGCAGGCTGTGCAGTAGCCCGGTATCGGCGATATAGACCTTGGGCGCCTTGATCTCGCGTTTGCCGACATTGGCATGCCAAGGCTGCAGGCGGCGAACCAGGAAGGTGCCTTCCAGTACATCCAGCCAGCGCGACACGGTCTTGTCGGTGACGCCCATCGCGCGCGCCAGTTCGCTGCCATTCCAGGTTTGCCCGTGGTAGTGGGCGAGCATGGTCCAGAAGCGGCGCATGGTCGCCGCCGGCAGGGCAAACCCGAGCTGGGCCAGGTCGCGCTCGAGATAGGTCCGAATCAGCGCGGCGCGCCATTCGGCGCTGGCTGCGTCGCTCGCCGCCAACAGCGCGCGCGGAAAGCCGCCGCGCAACCAGCGCGCGTCGATGGCGTCGGCGCCGATCTCGTCCAGGCCGAAGCCTTCGAGTTCGTGAAAACCGATCCTGCCGGCCAGCGACTCGGAAGCGTGGCGCATCAGTTCCGGCGATGCGCTGCCGAGGATCAGGAAGCGCGCCGGACTGTCGGGCCGATCCGCCAGCACCCGCAGCAGCGGGAACAGGTCCGAACGCCACTGGATCTCGTCGAGCACCACCAGGCCGCGCAGCGGACGCAAGGCAAACGATGGGTCGGCCAGTCGCGCCAGGTGGTCCGGGTCTTCCAAATCGAACAGCGTAGACGGGCCGTCCCAGACGGCGGCCAAAGCCCGCGCCAGCGTGGTCTTGCCCACCTGACGCGGACCGAGCAGGGCCACCACGGGAAAGTCGGCGAGCCGGCTGCGCAGGCGATCGAGATGCGAGGAACGGGAATCCATGACTGGATGCTACCATGAATATTCGGAGTATGACTCCGACTTTTCACTACGGCAGCGCCAATACCCGGGCGGCCGATTGCGGTCAACCAAGCGTGCGAATCGAGCAGTTACCGCTCAATCCGCAAGGCCTCCGTCGAAAACGCCGTCCCGCCAGCGCCAACTTTCTACATCGAGCGACGGTACTGCCCGCCGACGAGATACAGGGCATTCGAAATCTGCCCCAGCGAGCAGTGACGCACGGCGTCCATCATCACCGCGAAAACATTGCCGTTGTCGATCACGGCCTGGCGCAATTTGGCCAGGCAGGCCTCGGCCTCGCCGGCGTTGCGCTGCTGGAAATCCGCCAGGCGCTTCAACTGCGACTGCTTTTCGTCATCGGTCGAACGCGCCAGTTCGATTTCGCTGGCGACGCCTGAGCCGTGCGGATTGAGGAAGGTATTGACGCCGATGATCGGGTAGGAGCCGTCGTGCTTCTTGTGCTCGTAGTGCATCGACTCTTCCTGGATCTTGCCGCGCTGGTAGCCGGTTTCCATGGCGCCGAGCACGCCGCCTCTTGACGCGATGGCCTCGAACTCCTTGAGCACCGCCTCCTCGACGAGATCGGTCAGTTCCTCGATGATGAAAGCGCCCTGGTTCGGATTCTCGTTCTTCGCCACGCCCCACTCGCGGTTGATGATGAGCTGGATGGCCATGGCGCGGCGCACGGACTCCTCGGTCGGCGTGGTGATCGCCTCGTCGTAGGCGTTGGTGTGCAGGCTGTTGCAGTTGTCGTAGATGGCGATCAGGGCCTGCAACGTGGTGCGGATGTCGTTGAAATCCATTTCCTGCGCATGCAGGCTGCGGCCGGAGGTCTGGATGTGATATTTCAGCTTCTGCGAACGCTCGTTGGCGCCGTAGCGGTTCTTCATCGCCACGGCCCAGATGCGCCGTGCGACGCGGCCGATCACCGAGTATTCGGGGTCCATGCCGTTGCTGAAGAAGAAGCTCAGGTTGCCGGCGAAATCGTCGATGTGCATGCCGCGCGCGAGGTAGGTTTCGACATAGGTGAAACCGTTGGCCAGGGTGAAGGCGAGCTGGCTGATCGGATTCGCGCCGGCCTCGGCGATGTGATAGCCGGAGATCGACACCGAATAGAAATTGCGGATCTGGTGATGGACGAAATACTCCTGAATGTCGCCCATCATTTTCAGCGCGAACTCGGTCGAGAAAATGCAGGTGTTCTGGCCCTGGTCTTCCTTGAGGATGTCGGCCTGCACCGTGCCGCGCACCGATGACAGCGTCCAGGCGCGGATTTTGTCGGCCTCGTCCTCGGTCGCATCGCGGCCGTTCTGCTCGCGGAATTTCTCGATCTGCTGATCGACCGCGGCATTGAGGAACATCGCCAGGATCATCGGCGCGGGGCCGTTGATGGTCATCGATACCGAGGTCGCCGGGTCGCACAGGTCGAAGCCGGAGTAGAGCACCTTGAGGTCGTCCAGCGTGGCGATCGAGACGCCCGAGTTGCCGATCTTGCCGTAGATGTCCGGACGCGGATCGGGGTCGCAGCCGTAGAGCGTGACCGAGTCGAAGGCGGTGGACAGGCGCTTGGCCGGCATGCCTTCGGAAACCTTGAGGAAGCGCTTGTTGGTGCGGAAGGCGTCGCCCTCGCCGGCGAACATGCGCGTCGGGTCTTCGTTCTCGCGCTTGAAGGCAAACACGCCGGCGGTGTACGGGAAGGAGCCGGGCACGTTCTCGCGCATCAGGAACTTGAGCAGTTCGCCTTCGTCGTCGAAGCGCGGCAGCGCCACCTTGCGGATCTTGGTGCCGGACATGGTCTCGTAGATCAGGCCGGTGCGGATTTCCTTGTCGCGAATTTTCACCACGTACTCGTCGCCGGCATAGGCCTTCTTCATGTCCGGCCACATCGCCAGGAGCTTGCGGGCGTGGGGCGTGAGTTGGCCGTCTTTCCAGGCGATCAGTTCACCAAACTGCGCGTCGAAATCGGCATTCAGTTTGCCGCAGCTATCGAAGATAGCCTTGGCGGTTTTCAGCGACTGCCGCTCGCGCGCCAGCAGCGCCTGCTCGGCGATGTGCTTGTGATAGCCGCGCAGCGCGTCGGCGATCTCCGCCAGGTAGCGCACGCGATCCGCCGGCACGATGGCGCGGCCGGCCGATGAGGCTTTGACCGTCACCGCCGGCAATATGCCTTTCTTGAACTTCAGGCCGCGCTCGGCCAGGCGCGGCACCAGCGCCTGGTACAGCGCGGTGACGCCGTCGTCGTTGAAGCGCGCCGCCATGGTGCCGAACACCGGCATCTCTTCAGTGCGTTCGCCGAATCTTTCCCGGTTGCGCTGGTACTGCTTGCGCACATCGCGCAGCGCGTCTTCGGCGCCCTTGCGGTCGAACTTGTTGATGGCGACGAAATCGGCGAAGTCGAGCATGTCGATCTTCTCAAGCTGCGAGGCGGCACCGAATTCGGGTGTCATGACGTAGAGCGAGACATCGACCAGCGGCACGATCGCCGCATCGCCCTGGCCTATCCCTGATGTTTCGACCACGACGAAATCGAAGCCGGCCACCTTGCAGGCGGCGATCACGTCGGGCAGCGCCTTGGAAATCTCGCTGCCGGTGTCGCGCGTCGCCAGCGAACGCATGTAGATGTTTGGGTGCTGGATCGCGTTCATGCGGATGCGGTCGCCCAGCAGCGCGCCGCCGGTGCGCTTGCGCGAGGGGTCGATGGAAATCACGGCGATGCGCTGAGAGTCGTCCTGGTCGAGGCGGAAGCGGCGGATCAGTTCGTCGGTCAGCGAGGACTTGCCGGCGCCGCCGGTGCCGGTGATCCCAAGAGTCGGCGCTGATGCTACGGCGGTCTTCTCCGTCAGCGCCTTCTTGGCCTTCTCCGGCCAGACGCCGTTTTCCAGCGCGGTGATGATCTGCGCCAGGTTGCGCATCCGCTCGGCGCGGTCGGCGACTTCGAGCGCCTTCAAGTCCTGCGGCGCGCGGCGGCTCAAATCGAGGTCGCAGCGCATCACCATGTCGTTGATCATGCCCTGCAGGCCCATCTGCTGGCCGTCCTGCACCGAGTAGAGGTGGGCCACGCCATAGGCATGCAGCTCGTCCATTTCGGCCGGCACGATCACGCCACCGCCGCCGCCGAAGACCTGGATGCTCGCGCCGCCGCGCTGCTTCAGCAGGTCGATCATGTACTTGAAGAACTCGACGTGGCCGCCCTGGTAGGACGACACCGCGATGCCCTGCGCATCTTCCTGCAGCGCCGCGTTGACGATTTCCTCGACCGAACGGTTGTGGCCGAGATGGATCACCTCGACGCCGGTGGATTGCAGGATGCGCCGCATGATGTTGATCGAGGCGTCGTGGCCGTCGAACAGCGAGGTGGCGGTGACGAAACGCACCTTGTGCTTGGGCTTGTAGGGCACGAGTTTCGCGGCCAAATTTGCAACTGAGCTCAGATCGGTCATGGCAACGGCTCCAGAATGGGCGGCAGAGCTTGCATCATAGGCAATGGACGATGGCGCCGCCATGACACAAAACGACGATAACTATGCATACTCTGCCATTATGCCCAGCGCTGCCACCTCATCCCGAAGGTCTGCCGGAAGCCCATCGACGGTCGCCATGGGCTTTGTCAGCGGTATCCTGTCAGGGATTTCGCGAGCCGGACTAACGGCCGAGGCCCTGCTCGAACATGCAGGAATTGCCACCCATCTGCTGCACGATCGCAGCGCCCGCATTCCGGTCGCGAGGTACGCCGCGCTGTATCGCCTGATCAACGAAAGCCTCGACGACGAGGGCTTCGCGCTGTTCTCGCGGCCCCTGCGGCGCGGCAGCTTCGAGTTCCTCTGTCGCGCCGCGCTGTCGGCGGCAAATCTGGAACAGGCGCTGGAGCGGATTGCGCGCTTCCTCCGCGTGGTGCAGGACGAGCTGGAAGTGGAAGTGGAAACCAGCGGCCGGGCGGCGGTGATCGTCATCAGCGAGGAGCAGGCGCTGCCGGTCGGCGCTGCCGGGCGCGTGTTCGCCTACGAGTGGCTGCTGCGCATGATCCACGGCCTGGCGGCGTGGCTGGTGGCGCATCCGCTGCCGCTCGACGAGGTCAGCTTTCCCTATCCGCCGCCGCTGCATGCGGCCGACTACGAACTGGTTTTCGCCCCGCGCTACACCTTCGACGCGCCGCGCCTCGAAGCGCGCTTCCCGGCGGAATGGCTGGCGCTGCCGGTGCGCCGCGACGAAGCCGCGTTGACCCTGTTCCTCGCCGACGCGCCGGCCAGCATCACCACGCTGTATCGCCGCGACCGCGCACTCGGCTTGCGCGTGCGCGAGCACCTGCGCGCCGCCCTGCCCGAGCAGCCGACGCTGCCGGCGATCGCGCGCCGCCTGTTCCTTTCGCCGCGCACCCTGCACCGCCGGCTGGAAGACGAAGGCACGAGCTTTCGCGCGATCAAGGACGGCCTGCGCCGCGACCTCGCCGTCGACTGGCTGACCAAGACCGCGCGCCCCCTGAGCCGCATCGGCGCCGATCTCGGCTTCGCCGACGCCGCGGCCTTCTATCGCGCCTTCAGCGCCTGGACCGGCAGCGGCCCGCGCGAATATCGCAAGCACTTCCGCCACACACCGCCATCGGTATAAAAGTTGGCGCTTGCCGGCCCGCGAAGCGGAATCCCCGGCAGACAGAGTCCGAGACGGCGACTTGCGTCAGGGCTGGGTCACCGAGAAGCGCCGCTCCGGGCTGTCCGCCGCGACCCAGTTCTTTTCCCACCAGGCGTCGATCTGGCGCCGCGTCCAGGGCGCATGCACCAGCAGCGCATCGAGCGCGCCGGCCACTGCGGCGATGCTCTGCGGGCGCGCCGCCGGGTCCTTTTCCAGGCAGCGGCCGATCAGGGCATCGAGTTCCGCCGGCACCGCGAAGGGAGAACAGTCCGAGGCGAGCCGCGGCTCTTCGTGCAGCACGTGATAAGTCAGGTCGTGCTCGGTCTCGGTTTCGAACAGGCGGCGGCCCGTGAGCAGGTAAAAGCCGACCGCGCCGAGGGCGTAGATGTCGGCGCGCGCATCGGCGTCGGCCGGATTGCGGATGCGCTCCGGCGACATGTAGAGCGGCGTGCCGAGGATGCGCATGGAGCCGGTCAGGTCGCGCGTGGCGACGCCCGATACCTGCTTGACCAGGCCGAAGTCGAGCACCTTGACCACGTCGCGCTCGCCGGATATTTCGCACAGCATGATGTTCTGCGGCTTGATGTCGCGATGCACCAGGCCGCAGGAATGCGCCTCCCACAGCGAGGCGCAGGCCTGGCGCAGGATGTAGGCGGTGCGTGAGGGCGGCACGGGGCCGTAGCGCTCGACCAGGTCGGCCAGCGACAAGCCCTCCAGGTATTCCATGGCGTAGTAGAACAGGCCGTTGGGCCCCCTGCCGTACTCGTAGATGGTGATGGTGTTGGGGTGCCGCAGCAGGCTGGTGGACTGCACCTCGCGCTCGAAGCGCGCGATCCATTCGTCGGAGGTCGCCTGCGGCTTGAGCACCTTGAGTGCCACCGGACGCTTCAGCATGCGATGCTCGGCAAGGTAGACATTGCTGATGGCGCCGGCGCCGATCTGCCGCAGCACGCGGTAGGGGCCGATCTGCTGCCCCGGCTTGCGGCGCAGCAGCCGGTCGAGGGCCTCGGCCGGGAGGAAGACCGACAGCCACACCAGCAGGATCATGGCCAGCAGCACCAAGTAGGCGATTTGCAGATAGCGCAGTGGCGCGTAAGCTTCGGCGGCATCCATTTCCACGGCCACGCCGAGATCGAGTTCGCCCAGCCAGCGCCAGGCGCCGATCACCTCGCGACCAAGATAGCCGGCGTAGGGGTCCAGCAGCACGCCGGCGCGCTGCGATTCCCCGCCGAGGCGCGCTTCGATAGCCATGGTCGCCAACCGCGTCAGGGACGCCGAGTCGGCCTGGGCGACCAGCAGGCGCGGCGGTGCGGCGGCGGCGGCCGACCCGGCGACGAGACCGCGGCCGCGCAGTTCCTCGATGTGGCGGCTTTCCGAAACCAGCCAGCCTTCGGCGTCGAATGCAAACGATTCGCCGCTGCTGCCGGGGCGGGCCGCCTTGAACAAGTTGGCGAAGCCGGCTTCTGCCGGCGAACCCAGGGCCAGCAAAGCGAGCACCTTGCCTTTGGCGTCGCGCACCGGCGCCGCGACCCAGACCCGACCCAGTTGCATGGGATGGATGCCCATGGCGCCGCCACGATAGGGTCGGATGAAAACCGAGCGCCCGGCCAGAGCCGGGGCCAGGTTGGCGAAGAAATCCGGCGTCACGGCCTGGCCGACACGCGCCGCATCGCTCGAAGCGAGAATCGCTCCCTTAACGTCGATCACATGCGCGGCAGTGATGCCGATGCCTCCGGCGGCCTGTAGGGCGCGTTCGATGATGCGCCCTCCCTCGCCACCGGCGCCGTGGCGGATAAGCCGGCTTACCGTTGCGCTCAATTCCGCGTCGGTCGCCAGTTGTTCCGCTTCGTGCCGCCCTTCGGCTATCCATTGCTCCAGCGCCTCGACTTGCGTGTTGAGCAGCGTCACCATGGAGGTGGCGCGCAGCTCGCGCAGCGAATCGCCGATACCGCGATAGGCCCAGATGCCCACGCCGAGGAGGGCGACAAGCAGCAGCAGGGCAAGCCGTGGCCGGTCGATGGAAAGCTTCACGGCTGCGAGCCTAAACCATCTGCCGCCGCCGCGGGTGGCCCTCGTCTAGGCGGAGGATGCCGCGCAGACGCGGTTGCGGCCGCCGTGCTTCGCCTGGTAGAGCGCGTCGTCGGCACGGCTGACCGCCTGGTCGGTGGTCTCGACGCCGTCGAACTCGGCTACGCCGATGCTGACGCTGATGCCTTCCTCCTGCCCGGCGAGCCGCGCCTGCGCCACGGCCTGACGCAGATTTTCGGCAATGCGCGTGGCCTCGGCGATATTGCAGCCCTGCAGCACCAGCAGGAATTCCTCGCCGCCCCAGCGCACCGCGATGTCGGATTCGCGCAGGCCCTGGCGCAGGATGGCGGCGATGCCTGCCAGGATCTGGTCGCCGGCAAGATGCCCGTGCCGGTCGTTGACCTGCTTGAAGTGGTCCACGTCGACCAGCAGCATGCTGATCGGCCGCGGCGCGCGCCGGTAGGCCGCCATCAGCTTGTCCACCAGGATGATGAAGGCATGACGGTTGAGCAGGCCTGTAAGCTTGTCGGTCGAGGCCATTTCCTCAATGCGGTGCTGGTAGCGCGACAGCGCCAGATGGGTCAGCAGCACCACCACCAGCGTCACCGCCAGGCTGATGGCGAGATTGACGTAGAGTGTGCGGCGGATGCCGGCCAGCGCCACTTCCTCGTTCTGTTCGACGAACAGGTACCACTTCAGCTCCGGCAGGTAATTGACGTTGAGGATGTGGTTGTCGCCCCCAGCCTGGTACTGGTAGCTGCCGCTCTTCTCCGTAAGGATGCGCTCCACCAGCGGCCCCAGGCCCTCGGCGGCGCGCAGGTCGGCGGCGCGATCGAGCTGGTTGCCGAAGACCACCACCCGGCCCGCGGCATCGACGAAGTAGATGGTGCGCTGGAAGCGCTGCTGGTATTCGGCGATCAGGCGCCGCACCGCGTCCACGGTGAGGCCGATGCCAGTGGCGCCGATGTAGTTGCCGTCGAAGTCGAAGACGCGGTAGTTGATGAATATGGTCAGCGCATCGCGATTGGCGAGATCGGGATCGACGTTGATCTCGTAGGCCTCCTTCATGTCGCGCACGCGGTAGTACCACGCGTCGCGCGGCTCGGTGGGCGCCACGCGCTTGAG
The DNA here is from genome assembly GCA_043826925.1 of Pseudomonadota bacterium. Lineage (GTDB taxonomy): Bacteria > Pseudomonadota > Gammaproteobacteria > Burkholderiales > Rhodocyclaceae > Sulfuritalea. The sequence goes on along the minus strand of JBDRPN010000017.1, from coordinate 298,056 downwards.
CAGGCCCTCGCCGGTGTAGTAGATCGCGCTCTTGTCCGACACGAAAAAACTGCTGAAGGCGCCGTAGCGCTGTTTTACTTCGCTCAGGTAGCGCGCCATCTCGCCGACCCCGACCTCGCCCTTGAGTACCCAGTCGCGCAGGAAGGTGTCGCTGGCCATGGTCGAGGAAATCAGCACCGGCCGCACCAGGTCCTTCTGGATTTCGGAGTAGATATTGCTCGATGTCAGCGGCAGATCCTGGCCGATGATGGCATCGCGAATCGCCCGCTTCGATACCTGGTAGCCCAGCAGCGTGGTGGCGAAAAAGCCTGTCGTCAGCAGCAGGCTCAGCAGCAGCAGCAGGCCGCGGCGATCGAAGATTTTCTGATATCCCATGATGATCGATTTTACCGGATCGCCGCCCGACGCCGCGGCCACGCTCAGGCGGCAGCGTCGTCGCAGGCCTGGCGGGCCGGCAAGGCAAAGCCGAAACAGGCCCCGGCGTCCGGCGTGCCCTCGGCCCAGACGCGGCCGCCGTGCATGGCGACGAAGCGCTTGACGATGGCCAGGCCGATGCCGCTGCCCTCGAATTTGCCGGCCTCATGCAGGCGCTGGAAGGGCACGAAGATCTTCGCGACCTGGGCCTGATCGAAGCCGGCGCCGTTGTCGCGCACATGATAGAGAAGCTCGGCCGCGGCCGTCTCGCCGCCGACCTCGATCACCGCCGGCGCGCGGCCGCGCGTGAACTTCAGGGCATTGGCGAGCAGGTTCTGCCAGACCTGGCGGATGGCCGCAATGTCGCCGCTGGCGGGCGGCAGCTCGCCCAGGCGCAATTCCACCTGACGGTCCTCGCGCTGCGGTTCCAGTCCCTGCCAGACTTCGCGCACCAGCGCGTTCATGTCGATCGGCAGGATCGTCATCTCCTGGCGCCCGGCGCGGGAGAAATTCAGGATGTCGCCGATCAGCCGCCCCATCTTGTTGGCGTTGTCGCCGACCACCCGCAGCAGGCGCCGGCCCTCGTCGTCCAGGCGCGGCGCGTAGTCCTCGGCGAGTATCCCGGCGAAGCCATCGATGGCGCGCAGCGGCGCGCGCAGGTCGTGCGAGACCGAGTAGCTGAAACTTTCGAGGTCCGCATTGGCGACCTCGAGTTGCGCCGTGCGTTGGCGCACGCGCGCCTCGAGTTCCTCGTTGAGCTTGCGTATCTCGTCGTGCGCCTGGCGAATCTGCTCCAGCGCGGCCTCCCGCTCCTGCACCGCGGCCTCCAGTTCGCGGTTCATGGCTTGCAGGCTAGCCTGGCGCTGCATGAGTTTTTGCCGCATCTCGTCGAGATTTCCGGCCAGACCGTGAATCTCGTCGTCGCCCGCCGACAGCCGGGTCACCGGCAGCGTCAGCGGCTGTGCCAGTTCCCCCGCGGCGAGCCGGCGGGCCTGGCCGGCGATGCGCTCCAGCGGCTGGGTGATCATGCGCCGCACCAGCAAAAATATCAGGGCGGCGACCAGCGCCGTCTTCAGCGCATTGAGCAGCAGCACGAACCACAGCCGCTGCCAGGTGCGCCGCAGCGGACCGTCGAGCGAGGCACCGACCTCCAGCCGGCCGATGTCCAGCGTCTGGCCGTGATAGAGGTAGGTCAGCGGGAACTGCCGGATCAGCTGCTGGGAAGTCGGCCGCGTGCCGCTGCTGGCGAAGGGCTTGTCGCCGACGCGGACTTCGGCGAACTCGAAATCCGGCAGCCGGCCGATGCCGTCGAGCAAGGTCTGCAGGCGCGCCGGATCGACCACCCAGACGTTCTGCACGATGCTGGGCAGATAGGCTTCCTCGACCTCGGCGAAGCGCTCGTGGATGTAGCCGACATCGCGCTCGAATTCCAGGTAGAGCTGGGCTGCGGTGATCAGCAGGGCAATCAGCGAACTGGCGAAGACGATCAGGAAGGCCAGTCGGCGCGCCAGCAGTTGCCCGCTCCAGAATCGGTCCGGAATCATTCGCGCCTCAGAGCCGCGGCAGACTCTGTTCGTGAATCCGCCGGTAGCTGCCGTCGGCCTTGGCCGCTCGCAGCGCGTCGGTTACCGGCCCGAGCAGATGCGCATGCTTCTTGTGCAGGTACATGTACATTTCGGTGGTCACCAGCGGCGGCAGCAGCAGGCGCGCCGGTATCCTGCGTTCGCGGACCTGCCAGTTGCCCTGCCAGCGCTCGAACAACACGATGTCGGCGCGATCGTTTTCGAGCAGGGTGAACAACTGCCTGGCATCCTGCACCAGGGTCACCGTGGGGCTCGCACGCAGCGGCGCTTCGAAGACTTTCCAGCCGATGATGTAGCCGACCTGGAACGGCTTCAGGCTGTCGAAGCCGGTGGTCTTGAAATCGTGGCGGATCGAGTAGGCGACGAAATCGTTATCGATGATCTTTTCCTCGACCCGCAGCAAGTTCGGATAGATCGCCTCCAGGCCCTTGATGCGCATCGCCATGCCATCATCGATGCCGCTGTCGGCATTGATCATCGCCCGTTCCGAAGCCGCATAGCCGACCGCGTCGGCCTCGATCCCGACGCGGCGGAAAATTTCGGGCACCAAGAGGTCGAGGAAACCCTTGCGGTCAACCTGGATGTAGGGCGCGCCGACGCCGGTGTTGATGCGCAGCGCTTCGGCGGCGGCGGGCCGCATCGGCGCCAGCAGGAACAGCGCAAGCGCGGCAAGCCAGACGGATGTGCAGGTCATAACGGCCGGACGAACTGGGTAAGCGCGGTAAGCGGACTTTTCCATGGGTGCCTCGCATCCTGGATACTATGCGGGAATTCTAGGGTCCGCCACGCAGCGGAATATTGTCGAAGGTCAACCGGGCGGGTTTCAGCCTCCCCGCCGGGATCGCAGCGGCAACTCCCCGGGCGCCTGCCTCACTTCACATCGGCAAGGACATAGCCTTTGTCCGCCTGCATGAACTCGAAGTTCGGGATTGGCGCTTGCCATCCATACTCAAGCCGGCCCATGGGGCTTCCTCCAGAACATGAACCATCGCGCACGACCCGCTCGCGGGCGTCGCATCAGGTAATACGCCGCCGGAATCACGAACATCGACAGCAGCGGTGCGCTGATCATGCCGCCGACCATGGGCGCGGCGATGCGTTGCATCACCTCGCTGCCGGTGCCGCCGCCCCACATGATGGGCAGCAAGCCGCCGAGGATCACGGCCACCGTCATCGCCTTGGGCCGCACGCGCAGTACGGCGCCCTCGCGGATCGCATCCTGCAAGTCGGCTTCGCTGCCCCGGTTTTCGTCGAGCCGCGCGAACCAGGCCTGCTTCAGGTAGAGCAGCATGATCACGCCGAATTCGGCAGCCACCCCGGCCAGCGCGATGAAGCCGACCGCGCCGGCCACCGACAGGTTGTGGCCCAGCAGATAGAGCAGCCAGATGCCGCCGACCAGGGCGAAGGGCAGCGTCGCCATGATCAGCAGGGCTTCGCCGAAGTGCTTGAAGCTCAGGTAGAGCAGCACGAAAATGATCAGCAGCGTGAACGGCACCACCAGTCTGAGCTTGGCGCTGGCGCGTTCGAGAAACTCGAACTGGCCCGACCAGGACATCGAATAGCCCGGCGGCAGCTTCACTTGCGCCGCGACCACGCCCTGCATCTCGCGCACCGCCGAGCCGAGGTCGCGGCCACGCAGATCGACATAGACGTAGCCGGCCAGCCGCGCGTTCTCGCTGCGCAGCATCGGCGGGCCGTCGCTGATGCGCAGGCTCGCCACGTCGGCCAGCACCAGGCGCTGGCCGCGCGGGGAGACGATCGGCAGGGCGCGCAGCTTGTCCAGCGAATCGCGGATCTCGCGCGGATAGCGCACGTTGATCGGGAAGCGTTGCAGCCCCTCGACGGTCTCGCCGATGTTCATGCCGCCGATGGCGGAGCTCACCACCGACTGCACGTCGGCGATGTTGAGCCCGTAGCGGGAGGCCTGCGCGCGGTGGATGTCCACATCGATGTAGCGGCCGCCGTCCAGGCGCTCGGCAAAGGCGCTGGTGACGCCGGCCACCGCCTTGACCGCGCGCTCAGTGGCGGCGGTGAGCCGGTTGATGACGTCGAGATCGGGCCCCAGCACCTTGATGCCGACCGGGCTCTTGATGCCGGTGGCAAGCATGTCGATGCGGTTGCGGATCGGCGGAATCCAGATATTGGTCAGCCCCGGCACGCGCACGATCCTGTCCAGTTCGTCGACCAGCTTGTCGGGCGTCATGCCCGGCCGCCAGGCGTCGCGCGGCTTGAACTGGAGGGTGGTCTCGAACATCACCAGCGGCGCCGGATCGGTCGCGGTCGCGGCGCGTCCGGCCTTGCCGTAGACGCCCGCGACTTCGGGCACGCTCTTGATCAGGCGGTCGGTCTGCTGCAGGAGTTCGGCCGCCTTGGCCGCGGACAGGCCCGGCAATGCGGTCGGCATATAGAGCAGGTCGCCCTCGTCCAGCGGCGGCATGAACTCGCTGCCGATGTGCTGCAGGGGCCACAGGCTCAGCACCAGGGCCAGGGCTGCGACGACAAGGGTACTTCGGGGAAAGCGCAGCACGCCTTCGAGCAGCGGACGGTAAGCCGCGATCAGCCAGCGATTGAGCGGGTTCTTCTGCTCGTCGGGGATGCGGCCGCGGATCAGGTAAGCCATCAGGACCGGGATCAGGGTCACCGACAGTCCGGCCGCCGCCGCCATGGCGTAGGTCTTGGTGAAGGCCAGTGGCGAGAACAGGCGTCCCTCCTGCGCTTCCAGGGTGAACACCGGCACGAAGGACAGCGTGATGATGAGCAGCGAGAAGAACAGCGCCGGCCCGACCTCGACGGCGGCGTCGCCGATCACCTGCCAGCGCGCCTCGCCCGCCAGGGTTTCGCCGGGATGCCGGTGCACCCAACGCTCCAGGTGCTTGTGGGCGTTCTCGATCATCACCACCGCTGCATCGACCATGGCGCCGATGGCGATGGCGATGCCGCCCAGCGACATGATATTGGCGTTCACCCCTTGCCAGCGCATGACGATGAAGGCAGCGAGGATGCCCAGAGGCAGCGAAATGATGGCGACAAAGGCCGAGCGCAGATGAAACAGGAACACGGCGCAGACCACCGCGACGACGATGAATTCCTCGATCAGCTTGTGGCCCAGGTTGTCGATCGCGCGCTGGATCAGGCCGGAGCGGTCGTAGGTCGGCACGATCTCGACGCCCGCCGGCAGACTGCCCTGCAAGGCGGCCAGCCGGGTCTTGACGGCCTGGATGGTAGTCAGCGCGTTCTCGCCCGAGCGCATCACGATCACGCCACCCACCGCCTCGCCGGCGCCGTCCAGTTCGCCGATGCCACGCCGCATTTCCGGGCCGAGCTGCACCCGCGCCACGTCGCCCAGGCGTACCGACACGCCGGCATCGGTGGTCATCAGGGGAATGGCGCGGAAATCGTCCAGGGTCTTCAGATAGCCGCTGGCGCGCACCATGTATTCGGCCTCGCCCAGTTCCACCACGGCGCCGCCGGCTTCCTGGTTGGCGCGGCGTATCGCCTCGATCACCTGGCCGTGCGGGATGCGGTAGGCGGCCAACTGGTCGGGGTCGAGCACCACCTGGTACTGGCGCACCATGCCGCCGATGGTGGCCACTTCGGCGACGCCGGGCACGGTCTTCAACTCGAACTTGAGGAACCAGTCCTGCAGGCTGCGCAACTGCGAGAGGTCCTGCGTGCCGGTTCGGTCCACCAGCGCGTACTGGTAAATCCAGCCGACGCCGGTGGCATCCGGGCCGATCGACGACACGGTGCCCCGCGGCAGGCGAGCTTGCACCTGGTTCAGGTATTCCAACACCCGCGAGCGCGCCCAGTAAAGATCGGTGCCATCCTCGAACAGGATGTAGACATAGCTGTCGCCGAAGAAGGAATAGCCACGCACGACCTTGGCGCCCGGCACCGACAGCATGGTGGTGGTCAGCGGGTAGGTGACCTGGTTCTCCACCAGTTGCGGCGCCTGCCCTGGCCAACTGGTGCGGATGATGACCTGCACGTCCGACAGGTCGGGCAGCGCATCCAGCGGCGTGCGCGAAAGCGACACCACGCCCCAGGCCGTGAGCATCAGGGTGGCGAGCAGCACCAGGAAGCGGTTGGCCATGGACCAGCGGATCAGCTTGGCGATCATCGCGCACCACCCTTGGCTTCAGTCCGGCGCAAGGACACGATCTGCGGCGGCGCGCCTTCCTGCATGCGGAACTCGATCTCGATCTCCTGGCCCACACCCAAGCCTGAGATTTTCAGATCGGGCGCCCGCGTGAAGTCCATGGTCATGGCCGGCCACTGCAGCGCCGGGATCGGGGGATGCGTGAGGGTCAGCAGGTCGCCGGCCACGGCCTCAATGCGGGCGGTCGTGCGATGCGTGCCGGCCGCCGCGGCGGAAACGGGCGGACCCAGGCGCGTCTCGACGCCCTTGAGGCTGGCCTCCGAGTCGATCAGGAACTGGCCGGACAGCACCACTTTCTGCCCCGCCCGCAAGCCACGCTGGATTTCGGTCTGGTTCCCGGTTTCGACGCCCGTCTCGACCTCGACCGGGCGAAAGCTGCCGTCGGCTTCCGCCACCATCACCAGCGTGCGCCGGCCGGTGCGGATCAGCGCTTCGCTAGGGATCAGCAGGGCTTTCTCTTGCGGCGGACCGCTCAGCGCCATCTCGACGAACATGCCCGGCACCAACCGGCCGCCGGGGTTGCCCAGTTCCATGCGGACCCGGAGGGTGCGCGTGCCGGTATTGAGCTCCGGCAGCAGCGCCTGTACCCGCCCGGCGAACTCGGTGCCCGGCAGGGCCGGACTGCGCGCCTTGACCCGCGCGCCGACGCGCAACTGCGCCGCCTGGCTTTCCGGCACTTGTGCCTCGGCCCAGACGGTGGAAAGGCCGTTGATGCGCGCCAGCGTCATGCCCGGCATCACCGTGCTGCCCTCGCGCGCATTCAGCTCGGTCAATACGCCGGCGATCGGCGCAAACAGCGTCATGCGCGCCTGCACGGCGCCGCTTTTCTCGACCAGTGCGATCTGCGCCTCGCTCATGCCGGTCTGGCGCATACGGCCGCGCGCCGCATCCAGCAGCGGCACCAGATTGCTTCCCTGCATGCGGCGCAAGGACAGGAAATCCTCCTGCGCCGCGACCCAGTCAGGCACGTAAAGATCGAACAGTGCCTGGCCCTTGGCGACACGGTCCAACGCGGCCCGCGCATGCAGCCTTTCGACATAGCCCAGGGCGCGCGCCTGCACCAGCGCCTGGTCGCGCTCGTTCCAGGCGATGGCGCCGACCGCCAGCACTTCCGGCGCCAAGCTGGCTTCGCTCACTTCGCCGGTGCGCAGACCGAGGTTCTGCTGAATGCGCGGACTCACGGTGACCGTGCTGGCGTCCGCTCCCGCGGCGCCGGCATAGGCCGGCACCAGCATCATGTCCATGAACGGTGACTTGCCCGGCGTCTCGAACTTCTTGCCCGGCACCATCGGGTCGTGATAGTGGAGGATCGTGCGGCCGGTGACCGGGTCGACTGCACCGGCCTTGAGCCCGCTTTCGATGTGGCGCCGCGTCGCCGCCTCGCCTTGCGGGATGCCCCAGCCTGTGGGATCGACCGTTGCCGTGGCGGCAGCCGCAGAGGTCGGCGCGACGGCCGTGCTCATGCCCTGCTGCATGCCAAACCGGTAAAGGCCGAATCCAGCCGCGCCCAGGATACCGGCGGCCAGGAGGGCGATAAGTATGCTTTTGTGTTTCATTGGCTTTGCTCCCATGATGTAGTCAAGGGCAGGACCTTGTCCTGCCCTTGCGTCGGCGGCTCGGGCATCAGGAATTCCAGTTCGGCCCACAGTGCGGCGGTTTCCATTTCGATGCGCAGGCGCTCGACGCGGGTGTCGATTTCCATTCGCCGGGCATCGAGCACGGCCGCGAGCGCTGCCTTGCCGCCGCGGTAGGCGGCCAGCGCGGCACGGGTCCGTTCGCCAGCGAGCGGGATCAGCGTCTTGTCGTAGTCGCCCAGGCGTTCCAGGTTGCTTTGCCAGGTCGCCAGCCAGCGCTGCATCTGCGCCATGCGTTCGCGTCCAAGCTCTTCACGCTCGGCGCGCACCTGGTCCGCCCTCGCCAGTTTCGCCGCCAGCTCGCGGTCCTGCCGGTTCTTCTGGTCCCATTGCAGGGGCACGGAAACAGCCACCGTGAGCATGTTCGAGAACGCCGGACCGCGCTGGCCGTACATCAAGGACACGGTCCAGTCCGTGGTCTTGTCCTGTCGAGCCACTTCGGCTTCGGCCTGGGCCAGCGCTTCCCTGCTCGCCATCAGGGCGATGTCGGGATGTAGATCGAGCTGGGGCGCCAATGCGCGAGCTGCCAGCCGCGTCTGCGCAATCGGCGGCGCGTCGCCGAGGGGCGCAAACGCCGCGTCGCCCACCCAGCGCGCCAGCGAGGTGCCGGCATTGGTCAAGCGCGCGCGGGCCTCCCGAATCCGGTCGTCGATGCGCGCGACCGCCGCTTGCGCCGCGAACACATCGGCTTGCGCGCCGCGCCCCGCGCGATAGGCGGCCGTGGCCGCTTCGATCTGCAGGGCCGCCTCATCGCGTTGCCGTGCCAGCAGGTCCACCATTTGCTGCCGGTAGTAGCGGTCGAACCAGGCCTGAGCCGTCTGCCGGCGCAATACGGTCAGCTGCATGCCGCGCATCGCCTGCGCCGCGTCGCCTTCGCGCGCGAAGCGCGCGCTGCGCGCCAGGCGCTTGCCCTCGCGGGTGAGCGTCTGCGTCAGGCCGACCGAACGCTGGGTCATGAAATCCTCGGTCAGGCTGTAGCGCTTTGGTCCGTCGGTGGGCAGACTGTCGATCGACAGCCGCAACATCGGGTCGGGCAGGCGCCCGGCCGCCACGGCCATTTCGCGCGCCGAGCGGGCCGCCGCGTCCTGGGCTTCCAGAGAGTGTGAGCGCGTTTCCGCCGCGCGCAACGCGGCTTCCAGGGTCAAGGGAGAAGCGGTATCGGGTGTTTGCGCTGCGGCGTCGCCGATAGGCCCGGCAGCCAGCAAGGCAGCCATTAAGGCCGCGGCGGTCCACGCTGCCGAGCGACAGGCAGGGGGCGCCGCAATGGGCGCCCGAATGGGTAAGGGATTTGACATGAGCTGAATCCGGTCGAGTGAAGTGCGCTCGCGGCGAGGATGCCGCGACGCACACGAACCACGATTTCAGGCTGCACGCTGTATGGCGTGGCCGGAAACCGCATGCGGTTTGAACGGGATCAGCTAAGAGTTGGCGGTCGCCAGACGGCGACGAGATCGAACGACAGCGTGACCAGACGGGCGGTCGGCACGGGGCAGGACGCTGCGACGATCAGCGCCGGCAAGGGGAGCGAAGCGATGGCGCCGACGACAGGCACGCTGCAGGTTTGCCCGGTCTTGCAAAGCTTGCCGGTCTTGGCCGCGGTGTCCGCATCATTGCAGCAATCGCCGGCGGCGCCCGACATGTCCATCGCAATCGGCGCGCCCTGTTCCATTGGGCAGGGTTGCTTGAAGACGTGCGCATTCGCGTTGCCATGCAAGGCAAGCGCGAAACAGAGCAGGAAAGTCAGGAATGCACGCATCGGCCGATTGTAACCGAGGCGTGCAGGTTTTCTCATGTTCGGAAGGATGACGCAGAGCGTATTCGCTGCGGACATCGCCAAGGTGCTCAAGCCTGCCCGCTATCGTCAGCGCCGAGAAGCACTATCGCGTCGGACAGATACTTGTGGCGCGGCACCTCGAGGTTGAGCGGCGCCGGAACATTCCTGAACACCCGTCCGGCAAAATCGAACTTCGATCCATGGCACGGACAGTAGAATCCGCCCGGCCAATCGGGACCGAGATCCGCCGGCGCCACATCCTTGCGTACGGCGGGCACACAGCCCAAGTGGGTGCAGAGCGCCACCGCCACCCAGAACTCCGGCCTGACCGACCGCAACGGGTTACGGCAGTACGCCGGCTGCTGTCCCCGCGTCGAGGCCGGATCCAGCAACAGATGTTCGATGCTGCCCAGGCGATCAATGATTGCCGGCGTGCGGCGCAAAATCCATACGGGCTTGCCGCGCCATTCCACCGTGCCCAGTTGGCCCGGCTCCAGCCGCGATATGTCCGCCTCGACCGGCGCACCGGCTGAACGCGCCCTTTCGCTTGGCGTCATGCTGGCGATGAACGGTAGCGCCGATGCGGCGAGCCCGGCACCGCCGGCGAGCGTCGTCGCAAGCACCAAGCGGCGACGCTTGGCGTGCGCCGCATTCGGATCGTCGTCACGGCTTGTCGCCATCGATTCTTGCCTCGTCCGGTTCATGCGCTCAAATCGTGCTTCTTCTGCTCGAACTCCTCGCGCTCGATCTCGCCGCGCGCGTAGCGCTGCTTGAGAATGTCGAGCGGCGCGTCCTCCTGCCGGCGGCCCGATGACGCAGCCCCACCCCAGACGCCCTTCACCAGTGCAACGATCGCCACGATGAGCAGAATCCAGAACAACAACATGCCGATCATGCCAAAGCCCATGCCGCCCCAGCCCCAGCCGCTCCAATCACCCATGTGCCCCCACATCGTCGTCCTCCTTGGCTAGCGCGATGGCGTCCGCGGATTCATTTCTCATAACGAGCTGACATTCCGGATTCGCCATAGTTCCATCCACCCGCGGCGTCGCGGTGCCAGGCTACCCGCGCTGCACGGCGAGCCAGACTGGGCAGCCGCTCGTATTTTAGTAGTCGCTGCCACCCTTACTTATTCCCGAACCGGCAGTACGAGCACCATCATTCTCAAAACCACGCTGACCTGCCCGCATTGCCGCCACGTCAAGACCGAAGCCATGCCCACCGACGCCTGCCAGTGGTTTATGTCCGCGACGCCCCGTCGCGGACGGTATCCCCGGTGGGACTACAAATGCGAAAAGTGCCAAGTGCCGCTCAAGCCTAAACACGACGACTGCCGCATGTTCTGTTCCTATGGCGACATACCGTGCGCACCTATCCAACAGTGCTGAAGCGCAGGGCACAGCGCCTGAACCCCAACTGGACTCGCTGACTACCGCCTGTCGTAGCTGCGTCATCCTCGGAGCGGGTTTGGACTAGTATTCAGGCATATCTGGGGAACTTGCGGGTTCCGGATTTGTCGTAACTCAAATTGAGGCTGCGCCTTGCGTCGACGATACATTGAAGACAATTATGGTTGCCGGGAAAAGGGACAAGCCATCTTTTAATATGCATATCAAGTATCTGATGCTCATCATGCTGCTCAGCATCGCTGTACCATTCAATGGCTTCGGCGCGATGGCCTGCGGGGATGCTTGCGCGGCGCAGGCGGGCATGGATATGGAAATGTCCAGAGCGAGGCCGTGCTGCGACGATGCCGATGCATCGGGACAGTTGCCCGACAACGCCTGCGCCAGTCAGTGCAGCCTTTTTGGCGGATGCGCCGCGATTCAGTTCCTGGCCGCGTCGGCCGCTTCCATTCCGGTCCTGGCCGCTGCGGCGCCGCGGAAGCCCGGCAACATGCCGTCCCCTGCCGCTCCTGATTCGTTCAGGGTGTGGCGACCTCCTCGCAGTCTCTGATCCCGCCCGAGCGGAATGCCTGCCCCCTGGCCCATGGGCCGCTGGGCGCGTCCCGCTTGCCTTGATTCGCCGATACGCGGCGGTCTGGTTTCGCCGAAATCGATGCACGAATGCCTGCTTACCGGCCATCGTTTCCTCTCGGAGGGTAGATCACACATGTCGCTCCGCCTCGCGGGGCGCACCGGGAAATCCATAAATACAGGAGCACCTTCATGATGCGCAAATTCATGTTCATGAGCCTGGCCGTGCTCGTCGTATCTACCGGCGCTTTTGCCGCGGGCGATGTGGCGCGCGGTGCGCAGGCATTCCGCGCTTGTGCCACTTGCCATTCCCTTGCTCCCGGCGTGCATCGCACCGGGCCAAGCCTCGCGGCCGTTTTTGGTCGCCGGGCCGGGAGCGCCGCAGGCTTTCAGCGCTACTCGGAAGCGCTGCGCAAGGCGGACCTCGTGTGGAACGAAAAGGCGCTGGATGAGTGGCTGCGCAATCCTGCCGCCTTCATTCCCGGCAATGCGATGGCCTTCCGCGGTCTGCCCGACGCGCGCGCCCGCGGCGACGTGATCGCCTACTTGCGAGCGGTGTCGGCGGGCAAGGCCGCCGCTCCCGCCACACCGATGCTACCGGATCTGAGGGCGGTCAATGCTGAACAGCAGGTCAAGACCATTCGCCACTGCGCGGACACGTATCGGGTCACGCTCGCGGATGGCAAAACCTATCCGTTCTGGGAATTCAACCTGCGTTTCAAGACCGACTCTTCGCGACAGGGTCCGCGCAAGGGCGAACCGGTCATCGTCGGAGCCGGCATGGGCGGCGATCGCGCGCAAGTGGTGTTCGCGGTGCCCGAGGAGATTTCCGCCTTCATCCGGGACGACTGCCAATGACCGCGAAGGCTTCGAAACGCGGCACAACTTCGGAGGTCGCGAGCTCGGCCACCGGGCGGATCCTGCGAAACGGGACGCACCATCAGGCCACACGGGACGCTACAAAGGATAGGAGAAACACCCATGAACGCTTCACCCATTCACGAGTTGGCCGCCACACCGCGCTGGTCCAGTCGATTCCCCGCGTTCGGTTGGCAAGTTTTGCGGCGGATGAGTCTTGTCGCGCCGGCGGCGGCACGTGCAAGCGCGCCCTCGACGCCGGATGGCAAGACCGACGCATAGGTTGCCATGACTGAAGTTTCCACCCTCGGACTCGCCGGCGCGGCCGCCGCCGGCCTGGTCTCCTTCCTCTCGCCTTGTGTGCTGCCGCTGGTGCCCGCCTATGTCTCTTATGTAGCGGGACAATCGCTGCACGGTAACCAGCCGCAGATGGACGCAAGCGCCCGGCTCAACGCCGGCATCATGAGCATTTTTTTCGTGCTGGGGTTTTCCGCGGTGTTCATTGCGCTGGGTGCGAGCGCCACCGCCCTTGGAAACCTATTGCTGCGCTACCGATACGAAGCCAACATCGTCGGCGGTGCGATCGTCATCGCCTTCGGCCTGTTCATGATCGGGCTGTTCCGCCAGATCTCGTGGTTTCACCGAGATTTCCGCTTCCATCCGCATCTGGCCCGCGGCCACCCGGCGAGCTCGCTGGTGCTCGGGGTCGCCTTCGGCTTCGGCTGGACGCCGTGCATCGGACCGGTGCTCGGCGCCATCCTGACCGCAAGCGCCATGCAAGGCTCGGTGGCGGGCGGCATGTGGCTCCTCTCGGCCTACGCCGTGGGGCTGGGCGTGCCCTTCGTGTTGTCCGCGGTGTTCATGCGCGAACTGGTCGGCCGACTCAAGCTGCTGCGCCATGCCGGGCGTCCGCTGCAGCTCGCCGCCGGTGTCGTGATGGTGGCGATGGGCGGGGCGATGATGACGGGAAAGTTGTCGGAGTTGAGCTACTGGCTCCTCGAGCGCTTCCCGCTGCTCGGGCAGATCGGATGAACGCGGCAACGTTTTTCGGGTGGCGAATGGGTCGCTGCCCATTTTCAATGCAACTGGAGGATGAGATGACAAACAAACGCTTGATGGCACGGGCTCCGGCCTTGCTTCGCGGCTTCGCCGCATTCCTGTTCCTGAATGGCGGCAGTGCCTGGGCCGACGCGGTGCTCACCCACGTCCACGGCCTCGCCTGGAGCGCCGACGGCGCGCGCCTCTACATACCGAGTCATCACGGCCTCGCCGTCTACGAGCACGGCAGGTGGTCCAAGGCACCGGGCCCCGAGCACGACTACATGGGTTTTTCTGCCACCCGCGAACGCTTCTACAGCAGCGGCCATCCGGCGCCGGGTTCGGGCCTGGTCAACCCCTTCGGCCTGATTCGCAGTGACGACAGCGGCAAGACGTGGAAGAAGCTCGGTCTGGAAGGCGAGTCGGATTTCCATCTGCTTGCCACCGGCTTCGCCACCAATGCGGTGTATGTGTTCAACCATGATGCCAACTCGCGCATGAAGTCCGCTGGTATCCACTACACGGTAAACGACGGCTTCGCGTGGAAGAAGGCCGCCGGACGAGGGCTCTCCGGCGAGCCAACGAGCCTTGCGGTGCATCCGGAGGATCCGAAAGTGGTAGCGGTCGGGACCCGCGATGGCCTGTTCCTATCCACCGATTCGGCCGAAAGTTTCCGTCGCACCGCTTCGGGCCAGACCCTCGCGGTGTCCTTCGACCTTGACGGTATCCGGCTGTGGTACGCCGGGCACGATGGTTCGCCGACGCTGCGCCGGATGGACTGGAAGGGCACCCCGGCCAGCGTCGTGGCCCTGCCGCCTCTCGTCGACGACGCGGTCGCCTACATCGCCCAGAACCCCTCCCGACGCGACGAGTACGCCATCGCAACCTTTAAGCGCAGCGCCTTCGTGAGCCGTGACGGTGGCAAGAACTGGGAGCCGATCGCGCGCCAGGGGCAGGGCATGGATCGCCGTAACGGCGCGAAAGCGAGCAAGCCATGAGTAGCGACGTGCACGACGACGCAACCGCGCGCCCGCCGAAGGCGGGCGGTGCCGCGCCCAAGCGCCGGTGGGGCGCACTGCTGCCCGCTGCCGCGTTCCTGGCCCTGGCTGCGCTCCTCGCCATTGGCCTGACGCTGAACCCGCGCGAAGTGCCCTCGCCGCTAATCGGCAAGCCGGTGCCGACCTTCGACCTGCCGCCGGTCAAGGGCAGAACGCTCGGTTTGTCGAGCGCCGATCTCGGCCGCGGCGAGGTCTCGCTGGTCAACGTCTTCGCCTCGTGGTGCGTCGCCTGCCGCGAGGAACATCCATTGCTCATGGACCTGAAGGCCCGCGGGCTGGTCCCCATCCACGGGCTCAACTACAAGGACCAGCCAGACGACGCCGCGCGCTGGCTGGGCCAATGGGGCGATCCATATACTCGAACCGGCGCGGATGTCGATGGCCGGGTAGGCATCGACTGGGGTGTCTACGGCGTGCCCGAGACCTTCGTCATCGGCCCGGACGGGCGCATCGCCTACAAGCACATCGGGCCAATCACACCCGGGTTCGTCAGCGAAAAGTTGATCCCGATGATCGAGCGCCTGCGAGCACCGGGCAAACCCTGAGCGCAAACCGCTTCCACTCCCACTGGCGCCGCAGGCAAGGAGAATCGACAATTGTGGACACGACGAAGCATGCTGCAAGCACTGGGCGCCAGCGCGGGCCTCGGCGCCACAACGTGGCCCCTGCGCGCGGCGATGCTAGGTGACGTACCCGATCTCATCCTGCAGCTGACGGCCGCGACCGACACGGTCCGTATCCCGGCAAGTGGCGACACGGCGGTGCGGCACTACACCGGCGAAGTGCTGCGCGGCCGGGCCGATGCGCTCAGGCCGTCCTCTTCCTTCCCCGGATCGACGCTGGAGCTCAGGCGCGGCGAGCGGGCGCGCATCGGTTTCCACTATCGTCTCGCCGAGCCTTCCATCGTCTACTCGCACCGCATGATCGTGCCCGAAGCGGCTGACGGCCTTCCGCACTTCGCCGTTTCTCCGCCGATAGCGGGTGTGAGTCGATTGCGCCGGAGAAACTGATGCGGGCGCATTTGCTTCGCTCGAACTCCTCGCGCTCGACCTCGCCGCGCGCGTAGCGCTGCTTGAGAATGTCGAGCGGATCTTCCTGCCCGCGGCCCGATGGCGCAGCCCCGCCCCAGGCGCCCTTCACCAGCGCAACGATGGCCACGATGAGCAGAATCCAGAACAGCGACATGCCGATCATGCCAAAGCCCATGCCGCCCCAGCCCCAGCCGCTCCAATCACCCATGTGCCCCCACATCGCCGTCCTCCTTGGCTAGCGCGATGGCGTCCGCGGATTCATTTCTCATAACGAGCTGACATTCCGGATTCGCCATAGTTCCATCCACTCGCGGCGTCGCCGTGCCAGGCTACCCGCATTGCTCGGCGAGCCAGGCTGGACAGCCGCTCGTAGTCCAGTAGTCGCCGCCGTCAAAGAAGTACTTCGTGACCCGATCGTGTAGCTGAGTCCGGAGCCCCGTCTCCGTCAGCCCGGCAATTTCCGCCAGCAAACCGGCGGCGATGTTCTCAAAGACGTCGAACAAACGCGGATCGAAATGGCTGCCACGCCCCTCGGCCAGGATGCGCATGGCCACTTCCGGCGGGAACGGCTCCTTGTAGGGCCGGCGCGAGTTGAGGGCATCGAAAACATCGACGATGGCGAAAATGCGCGCCGCCAGCGGTATCGATTCGCCCTTCAGTCCCCGCAAGTAACCGCTGCCGTCGAAGCGCTCGTGGTGGAATTCAATCACCTCCCGCGCGCTGTCGAGCCAGGTCGACTTGGCGACGATGTCGGTACCGAGTTCCACATGGGTTTTCATGGTCGAGAATTCCTCCGCGGTCAGCTTGCCCGGCTTGAGCAGGATGGCATCGCCGATGCCGATCTTGCCCACGTCGTGCAGGAACGCCCCGGCGATGAGGGTGCGGATCCCCGTTTCCGGCAGACCGAGCGTCTCGGCGAACCGGATGCTGTAGAGGCAGACGCGATAGTTGTGCAGATCCGTATCCGAATCCCGCTTGGCGATGGCGCTGCCGAGTACTTCCATGAGTTCGATATTGCTACGCATCAGTCCGGCCGAAAGCTGCAGTACGCCACGGTTCAGGCCGATGATGACAGGATAGAGCGCGAGCGCGGTCGCAAGCACGGCGAGCAGCGCCAGCGAGACGTTGCGCGCCAGATCGGTACGCGCTTGCCGGCGCGTCGCCGGGTCGACGCGGTAGACACCCAAAAAATTTCCGAGCACGGATCCGTTCCGATCGCGGATCGGCACGCTCATTTGCACGATCAGCTCGTCCGTCAACCACGTCAGGCGATGGCTGCCGCTGCTGCCCGCCAGCGCAAGCCGCGCCGGCCAGCCCGCCTGCGCCAGCAGCTCGCCTTGTCCGGGTGCGGCGATCTCGGCGACGATCCTGCCTTGGGCATCCGCGACAGCGGCCTGGACGAAATTATTCCGCTGCAGTTGCGCCAGGGCCGTCTGCAACTGGTCGACGTGCGCGACGCCGACCTGATCGACATGGGTCCGCAACGATTCCGATGCGGACATGGCGAGGCCAAGCGCCCGTTCGTCGATCTTGCTCATTTCGAGCCAGGCCATGCTGCCGCCGACCGCCAGGGAAAGCAGAATCCAGGCGACGGCAATGCGCTTCACCACCACGCCATGAATGCCGCGGAGCATTCGCTTGCTGCCAGCCTTGGGCTGCGCTGGGCGCAGCGCGTCTTGCGCGGAAAACTGCGGCGCGCCCTTCGTCATGCAATATCGCCGGCGAGACGGTCGATGCTGTCGGTCATGATCCCTTTCCAGTCCTTTACACCAGGACTTTGCATGAGCAGAGGAGAATATCGGCCGACTGAATCGCCGTCCCGTCAGCGCCGACTTTTCGGCGTCGGACCATTTTAGCTTTGCTTCGCGGCGAGGTGACGTTCGCTCATGCCGTACCGAACCGGGCAGGCACTATTCCACCCTGGTCGTTCCGACCATCCCGGCTTCCATGTGTCCCGGAGCCAGGCAGGCGAAATCCACCGTTCATCGCGGGACTCCTTGAGCAGGTATTTGGATGGCAAGCGCGTCGAAGCAGGGGCACGCGCCGCCAGCGCCGCTCAAAACCAGAAGCGCACACCGGCAACCCAGCGCGTCTCCGCCGTTCGTTCGCCACCAGCGCGTGCCAGGTCGGCGGTTTGGCCAAACTTGCGGCTGCGCTCTACGCCGATATAGGGCGCCAACTGGCGGTTGATTTCGTAGCGCAGACGCAAGCCGATCACGCCATTGGACAAGCCGCTACCAATCTCGCGCGCTACGTCGTCCTTGCCGTAAAGGCTGAACTCGGCACGTGGCTGGAGTATCAGCTTCTGGGTCAGCAGCACGTCGTATTCCGCGCCCAGACGCAGCGCGGTTCGCCCGTTGCCGCCAAGATACGCCGTAGCACCCACTTCAAACCAGTAGGGCGCGAGGCCCTGGATTCCGAACGCCAGCCAGTCCCGCGCGGGCCCGACGCCGCTGTCGTGGCGCAGACCCAGCTGCGTATCCCAATAGGGGGCGACGGCGTGCCCCCACAGCAGTTCCGTGCGGGCATCCTGCAGCCGGCCCGCGGCCACCTCGCCCTCGGCCTTGATCACCAGCTTGTCGTAGTCGCGCCCGTACCAGGCTTGCGCGTCATACGCGGTAGAACCTGCGTCGCGGCCGCGGACGTGTTCAAGACGGTCAAACAGCACCGATCCAAAGCTATGCTCGTCTGCCAGTTTGAGTAGCCTGGCTCCGGGCAGAGCATCGGGGCCCTGGTCCAGCGTGTAGCCACCGGAATAGGCATGCGGGTCGCGCGCGTCGGCAGGAGCATTGCCACCCTGAGCCTTCATGTCGCCATGATCCATTCCCGCGTTTCCGTCGGACGGCATGTCACCCCTTGCCTTGTGATCCATGCCTGGCATCGATTCAGCCGGCATGGCGGCCGGTTCCGCGGTCATTGCGCCGTGATTCATCCTGGAGTGATCCATCGCCGGCATCGCTTCCGCGGGCATCGTTGCCGGCGCGGCGGTCATTGCCCCATGGTCCATCCTGGAATGGTCCATCCCCGGCATGGACGCTTGCGTACCTTGCGCCCGGGCCGCCAGGGAGGTGAGGCTGAGAGCCGCCAGGATCAGCGCCAGCCAGTTGTTTTGCGTATTCATGCCTGTGTTCCTCTCGATTCGGTCCATGTCTCAGGCCACCAGCACTTCGCGGAACATGCCCGCATCCATGTGGAACAGCAGGTGACAGTGCCAGGCCCAGCGGCCCAGGGCATCGGCCGTGACGAGGAAACTGATGCGCTGCGCCGGTTGCACCGGGATGGTGTGCCGCCGCGCCTGGAATTTGCCCTCGGCGGTTTCCAGTTCGCTCCACATGCCGTGCAGGTGCATGGGGTGGGTCATCATGGTGTCGTTGTGGAGGATGACGCGTACGCGCTCACCGTAGCGAAAATGCACTGGCGTCGATTGGCCGAACTCAAGGCCGTCGAATGACCAGGTGTAGCGCTCCATGTTGCCGGTCAAGTGCAACTCGATCTCGCGCTCGGGGCCGCGCGGATCCATCGGCCCGCCCACGGTATGCAGGTCGTTCAGCGTGAGCACGCGGCGCCCGTTGTTGCGCAGGCCGATGCCGGGATCATCCAGGTTGGTGCGAGCCATATCCACGCGCATGTCGGTGCTGGGGCCGTATTCGGTACGGGCGTGGCGGCGGGCCTGGCTGCTCGGTGCGGCCAGCGAATTCGCTGCGACCATGCCCGGCATCGCATGCTGGCTGTGATCCATCGCCATGCCGCCATGATTCATTCCCGCCATGGCGCCCGGTCGGGCCGGGCTCGCCGACCCGCCGTGATCCATGCCGGCCATCCCGGCCATGCCACCCATGCCACCCATCGAGCCCATCATGTCGGTCATCGACAGCCACTCCGGCCGGTCCAGCGCCGGGACCTGCGCTTGCTGTCCGACGGCGGATGCCAGCGTGCCCCGCGCGTAACCGCTGCGATCCATCGACTGGGCGAAGACCGTGTAGGCATCATCCTTCGGTTGCACCAGAACGTCGCAAGTCTCGCCGGGGCCGAAGCGGAACTCGTCGACAGTGACCGGATCGACATTCGCCCCATCGACCTGCACCACGGTCAGCTTCAACCCCGGAATCCGTACGTCATAGAACGAATTGCCGGCGCCGTTAATGAAGCGCAAACGCACGCGCTCGCCCCGGCGGAACAGGCCGGTCCAGTTGCCCGCCGGCGTTGCGCCGTTCATCAGGAAGCTCAGGGTATTTGCCGACAAGTCCGCCAGGTCGGTCGGGCTCATGCGCATCCGGTTCCACATCTTGCGATTGTCAAGAGCCGACTTGAGGCCGTCGCGCGAGGCATCCCGGAAGAAGTCCACGACCGTTGGCTGGTTG
This sequence comes from Pseudomonadota bacterium, assembly GCA_043826925.1. Classification (GTDB taxonomy): domain Bacteria; phylum Pseudomonadota; class Gammaproteobacteria; order Burkholderiales; family Rhodocyclaceae; genus Sulfuritalea. The sequence goes on along the minus strand of JBDRPN010000017.1, from coordinate 278,170 downwards.
TAGTTGTAGTAGCCGCTCTGGGTCTTGAGCTTGGAGAAAACAGCCATGGGGTCTTCATCGGTCCAGTCCGAGAGCAGGATCACGTGCTCGCGATCGGCCTTGATGGTTTCGCCTCCCGCCGGCTCGACGATGATGGCGCCGTAGATCCCGGTCATCTCCTGGAATCCCGAATGCGAGTGATACCAGTAGGTGCCGCTTTGTTCGAGCTTGAAGCGGTAGGTAAAGGTTTCTCCGGGCGGTATCCCGGCAAAGCTGATGCCTGGCACGCCATCCATCCGGTAGGGCAGGATGATGCCGTGCCAGTGAATCGAGCTTGCCGTATTGAGTTTGTTGGTGACGCGCAGGGTGACCGTTTCGCCTTCCCGCCAGCGCAGCGTCGGCGCCGGGATCGAACCATTGACGGTGGTTGCCATGCGCGGATTGCCGGTGAAGTTGACCGGCGATTCGGAAATCGTCAGATCGAATTCGGTGCCGCGCAGAACGGGTGCGCCGCCTTTGCCGGCGCCGGGCTCCTGAGCCCATCCGCGCCCCGACCATGCCGCCGCGCCGAGCAACACGCCGCCGGCGGCCAGTCCTTGCACAAAGCGCCGGCGCGGCAAGTCAGGAAATGGCAGGGAAAGTGATGAATGAGGTTTCATGAATGCGGATCCTCCAGTGTGTAGGCAGGCGTATCGACAATCCGGGCAGGGTGTCAATTGCCCTGGGGCCTGATTCGATACTGTCTGATGCACAGCTTAAGGAGTCGCCCCTGTCTCGGGCATTGCCTGAACATTACAACTTAGAAATGTTCAGGTCTCAACTGCGGCGCGAAGGGCGGGTCGGGTGTCTTGCTCCCTGAATCCGGATGGCGGTTGGCGCCAACGACCTACCTGGTAAATGTCATTGGGTATCCGGTTTGAGAAGGTCGGCCGGTTCAACGCATGCGCATGCACCCCATGTGGCGGGCGCCTTGACAGTTTTCGCGGATGTAGGGAGTCCATAGCGACTTGATGTAGGCCAACAGATCAAGTACGTCATCCCTTGACAGCACAGTCCGCCACGCCGGCATTTTCGAATCGGGAAGCGGCTTGTCGAGGATCATGCTTATCAGTTGGGCGTCTTCGTGATGCCATGCGTGCCCGCTGCTATCGAGCGGCGGCGCGGCCCGCTCACGAGATTGCCAGTTGAATTCACCTATGCCTTTGGCGCCATGACAGGCAACGCAATATTGGCGGTAGAGCGCCTCTCCGTGTGCAGGCTTCGCCAAGACTGTCATGAAGGTGCTGGAGGGGCCGAGCGTAAGGGTCAGCGTCACGATGGTGGCAAGCCCGAGGAATATCGACACAGCAACGATCGCATTTCTGCTTGACCGGCTGCGCGCCGCCTGAAGAGGGGATGGCGAGGTGGGCGGGTTGTGTTGCGGGATTTTCTTCTTGCTCATGGCCGGGACTCTTCTGATCAGTGGCACCCTGCGGGCGGAGCAATCTGGAGGTTGCCGATCTCGCACTCTTCGGAGTAGTGAATGAAGCCACGGCGCAGATTTTCGCCCCAGCCGTCACCCAGGCGTTCCCCGGCTTTCAAAAGCTCCGCTTCAACCTGCAGTGCGGTGGCCTGCAACAGATCGTAGGTGACCACCACTTCGGCGCCGTTTACTTCAAGCGCCTCGATGCCCATCATTGCTTTGATCTTTGACCGCAGATACGTTGCCCGAAGCTCTCCGAGCGCCTCATCCATGACGAATCGCCGTTGCTTCAGGATGACCATCCCCTGTTGCTTCGGCGCGGGATGCCCCGGTGTTCCGACGTACAAGTGCGGATGGGCCTCGAAGCGTTCGAGACATTGTGCCGAGCAGAATGCATATGAGTTTCCCTGATAGTGAGCCGGGTAGCGATCCGGATCGACCATCATCTCGCACACCACGTCCTTTACTTTGGTATCTTTTGGCATCACACATATCCTCCAGTCAGATTGAGGTCCTGCGCAGGCGCAGTGCGTTGGTGATCACCGAAATCGACGAAAGGCTCATCGCGGCCGCAGCGAAAATCGGTGACACCAGGATGCCGAAAAATGGATAGAGGACTCCAGCCGCGATCGGCACACCGGCAGCGTTGTAGACCAGTGCAAAGAACAGGTTCTGCTTGATGTTGCGCATCGTTGCCCGGGAAAGGCGACGCGCCCGCACGATGCCGTTCAGGTCGCCCTTCACCAGGGTGAAGCCGGCACTCTCGATCGCCACATCGGCGCCGGTGCCCATGGCTATGCCCACGTCCGCCTGTGCCAGGGCGGGGGCGTCATTCACGCCGTCACCGGCCATCGCCACCTTGTGGCCCTTGGCCTGCAACTCCTCGATGATGCGCGCCTTGTCGGCGGGCAGTACATCGGCCCGGATTTCGTCGATGCCCAGTTGCCCGGCCACCGCACGGGCGGTGCGCTCGTTGTCGCCGGTGGCCATGATGATGTGCAGACCCTCTGCATGCAGCGCCTTGAGCGCCGTGGGTGTGGTGTCCTTGACCGGATCGGCGACGCTGACCAGCCCGGCAATCTCGCCCGCGATCAGGACAAACATCACCGTCTCGCCCTGATCCCGTCGCGCGTTCGCTGCCTCGACAAACTGGCCGCCGTCCTGGCCGAGTTCGGCCAGCATCCTGGCGTTGCCCAGTGCGACCGGCTTGTTATCGACCAAACCTTTGACGCCCATGCCGGTAATGGCTTCGAAGGCGTCGGCTTTGGCCAGTTCCACCCCGCGCTCTTCGGCGCCGGAGACAATCGCCTCGGCCAAGGGGTGTTCCGAGCCGCGCTCAAGACTGGCGGCAAGGCGCAATACCTCGGCCTCGTCGTGTCCGTCCGCCGGCAAAACGGCGACCAGTTTCGGCTTGCCGACGGTCAGGGTTCCGGTCTTGTCGACAATCAGGACGTCTACTTTGGCGAAGCGCTCCAGCGCCTCGGCGTTCTTGATCAGCACACCGGCCTGCGCACCGCGCCCGCTGGCCGTCATGATGGACATCGGCGTTGCCAGCCCCAGGGCACACGGGCAGGCAATGATCAGCACCGCAACGGCGGAAACCAAAGCGTAAGCCAGGGCCGGTGCCGGACCCCAGATCGACCAGCCGATGAAGGCGAGGATGGCGATGCCGATCACGATCGGAACGAAGATGCCGGCGACGGAATCGGCGACTTTCTGAATTGGCGCGCGCGAGCGTTGTGCGTTGGCCACCATGTCGACGATCTGGCTCAACAGCGTGTCGGCGCCGACCCGCTTTGCCTCGATGATGAATGATCCGGTGCCGTTGATGGTTGCGCCTGTCACCGCATCCCCGGCGACCTTCTCGACCGGTACGGGTTCGCCCGAAATCATCGATTCGTCTACCGAGGAGTGGCCTTCGACCACCACGCCGTCCACCGGCACCTTGTCGCCCGGACGCACCCGCAGGCGGTCGCCGACGACGACCTGTTCGAGGGGAACGTCTTCCTCGCTGCCGTCGGCGCGTATCACGCGTGCCGTCTTGGCAGCGAGATCGAGCAAAGCCCGTATCGCCGACCCGGTGCGTTCGCGAGCCCCCAGTTCCATGACCTGTCCCAGCAGGACCAGCACCACGATTACTGCACCCGCTTCGAAATAAACGCCCACATGTCCTTGCGCGTCACGAAATCCGGCCGGGAATATCTCCGGAACAAGTACCGCGACGACACTGAAGAGGTAGGCCGCTCCCACGCCCATGCCGATCAGCGTGAACATGTTGAGACTGCGGTTGATGACGGACTTCACACCGCGCACGAAGAACGGCCAGCCGGCCCAAAGGATTACCGGCGTACTCAGCGCCAGTTCGACCCACTGTGCGGCGCGTTCGCCAAGCGCCTCGCGAACGAAACCCAGGCCCAGCAACGGGCCCATGGTCAGCGCCAGCAGCGGCACGGTCAGTACGCAGCCGATCCAGAAGCGGCGCCTGAAATCGACAAGCTCCGGATTCGGTCCTTCGTCGGCGGTCGGTACGCCCATCGGTTCCAGAGCCATGCCGCATTTCGGGCAATCGCCCGGCGCGTCACGGACGATTTCGGGATGCATCGGGCAGGTGTACTTCGTGCCTTTCGCAGGGGCCGCCTCCGGTTTCTTGGGCGTTTCCGTCAGAAAGTGCGCGGGATCCGCCGCGAATTTGTCGCGGCACTTCTGCGAGCAGAAGTGGTAGGTCGTGCCGCCATGCGCCAGGCTCGGTTTGCCGGCACCAGTGGCGACCGACATGCCGCAGACCGGGTCCCTGGCCATCGCGTCACCTGCAGCACCGTGGCCATGTCCGGCGTGTGCATGCCCTTCCGCGCCCTGATGTCCTGCGTGAGATGTTGGGTGCGAATGCGTATCCATTGCGCCTGCTCCTGAGGTTCGTGCTTCAACATAGACCTGCGGCTTACGACAGCGCAAGAGCGATTCCTAGTTCACGATACCGATCTGATGCCCTTCGCCGCCGGGAAGTTCGATGGTATTCAGCAGCTTCAATGTGGCCTGATCCACCACCCATATTTTTGCTTCTTTGCGGCTCGACACATAGAGTTTGCCGGTTCCTCGAACTGCGCCGAGGTGATAGGGCGCTGGCGCCAGCGGCAATACGCGGCGCACACCGGTTTGCGGGTCGAGCGCCACCAGTTTGTCGTCGGAAATGACGCTGACGAAGAGCCAACGGCCATCGTCGCTGATGTCGAGGCCATGCAGACGCTTGCCCATCTCGAAGTCGCGCAGGACCTTGCCGGTTTCGATCGACACTTCACTCACCTTGCCGCTTCGATCACCCGATACAAACAGCCGCTTGCCGTCGGGTGCGAGCACCAGATGCTCCGGCGAGGGTCCGGCATCAAGGCTGCGGATGACTTTCCAGTTGATTGCATCGATTTCGCTCACGGTGCCGTTACCCGTGTTGGTCACGTAAAGACGCTTGTCGTCCGGCGTAAAGACAGCGTAATTGGGCGCCGGGCCGGTGGTCAGGGTGTGCACGACCTTGTTGGTGGTCAGATCGGCGACACTGATGCCGCCGCGCGTCGGATGCGTGGACACCACGTAGCGACCATCGGAGGTGATGGCCTGGTGATGGGTCCAGCCGACCATCGGGATGGTCGACATGACATGGCCGTGCACCGGATGAATCACGAACAGTTTGCTGGTCGGGGTGTCGGCCGGGGCGCCCTTGGGCGCAGGTGTCTCGGTCAGGCTGCCGGCCACCAGGTATTCGCCATCGGGCGTTGCCACCAGTCCGTGGGAGTTGTCGACGCCGGTGTAGGTTTGCGTGATCCGGCTGGTTGCCGCGTCTACGGCAATCACCTTGTTGGCGGAGCCGAGCGGGATATACACGGTCGGAGCGGCCCATGCCGACGCCAGCCCCAGCGTCATGCCAAGAGCTGTTGCGATTTGGGTCAGTTTGCGTTTCATGTGGATTTCCTTTTGAAAAGCGGCCGGATCGCCCGCAGGCGCCACGACCCGATGCGATGCTTCAGCGGATGCCGAAGCGCTCGCGCATATAGCGCAGTGCCGCCCGCAGGTCTTCATCGCTCAATCCGGGATTGCCGGCGCGTGGCGGCATGGCCATGGTCGAGCCGGGGCTCTGGAAGCCTTCGATAGTCAGTTTCAACAGCATATCCTCGGGCAGGGCAAGCCGACTGCCGTTGGCCGTCAGGTCGGGCACACCGGGTAGCGCACCTGCCCCGTCAACGCCGTGGCAGGCAACGCAGGCGGACTGGAAGACGGATTCCCCGGCGGGCGCTGCCATTGCAGCCCCAGCGAGGCTGCCCAGGGAGAACAGCACGGCGACCGGAAGGCTCGGCATCCAGGAAGCATTCATTTCGCCGCCGAATTGACCAGCAGCAGCGACCACAAGCCATAGGCGGGCAATGCGTCGTTCATTTGTCGGCCCCCGGTTTCGGGCCGTCGCCATGCCCGCCGTGGCCGCCATGACCTCCGTGCATGAAAAGATGCATCAGCGGGCAGGCCGCCAGAACGATCCAGGGCAGCCAGGCCACCAGATGGACGCGATGCTCCACGGCGAGCATAAGCAATACGACAGCCACAAAGCCACCGAGTACCCATTTCGAGCGCCGGCTGGTGGCGCCGTGGTGACCCTGACTGACCTGGCTCGCCGGCGGCACGCTATTCGCTGGATGATCATGCGTGTTCATGGTCACTTCCTTTCGATGAGAATCTCGATTCGTTACGGGAAGTGTAGGCGCCGCGTGCTTGCCGACAGATGACCGGATGATTACAGTTTCGCCAGCTGAATGCTCTGGCATGAACGTTGAATCGACACCCTGCAGGGGGCTAAGTGAAGTACGGACGGTGCGGTGCGTAATTTTGAAAGTCGTCGCTGATGAAGCCGCTGCGGATGGCGATACGGCGCGCCGTTCGACGATTGTCATGGAATCTGTCGCCGCACCAGCCAAACCACGAGCGGCGGAATCAGCAGCCATTGCAGCAGCGGCGCCAGGCCGGTGCCCAGCAGCGGCAGGCGGGGCATTGCTTCGGCATATTCCCAGCGTCCGCCGACTTGCGTGGCCCAGAATTCCAGCGCAATCGTGACAACCAGGCCGATGGCAACAAAAGCTCCCAGGGTGGTGCCGGAGGGCCGCCGCATCCAGCTGCGCGTGCGGGCCATGACGGCAACCAGCCAGAATGCGCACAGCGCAATCACCGCATCGCCCGCCGTAGCGCGCGTACACATGACGACGCCGTCCCAGTGGGCGAGCGACGAGGTGCCCTTGAACAAGGGGATCTGCCACATTTCCCAAGGCAGGTTGAGCAGGAAAGCGAACAAGACCACATTGGTCTCGGGCCAGTTCATCACGCCGTGCCAACGACGCTTTGGGGCTTGGTGTCCGGCCGGGCTCGTCACCATGGCAGCGGGACCGGCGTCCCGGTGCGGCAAGCGGCGATCAATGGCCAGCCGGTCCAGACGATCTTCGCCCGTCCCGCCATCGGCGCATGCCCGTGACGCTCATGATTCATCTTGATGTCGGCACCCTCTACGCTACTGAATCCCCGCCTTCCGTTGCCTGAGGCGCACGTAGGCGGTGATGTGGGCGACATCGTCGGCGCTGACGGCGGGAACCGGCTGCATGTCGCCGAATTTCCAGTGGTGCGCGCGAACCCCGTTTTTTGCCGCCAGTTGAAACGCGGCGTCGCCGTGATGCGACGGGACATAGACCCGATGCAGGAAAGGCGGTCCCTTGTCGGTGCCGTCGAGGGAAACGCCATGACAAGCGGCGCAATTTTTCTCGTACAACGCTTTGCCCACCGAGGGATTGGGCATCAAACCGGGGCTGGGCTTGGGCACCTGCCAGGTTTGCGCCAGCGCCGGCAAACCGACGCACGCGGCGCCCGCCAGCAGCAGCTTGAGACTGAGCGGCACTTTCAACCTCCTTTCCCGTCATGGTGGCCCGCGCCCGGCGGCGGGGACGAGCAGCATGCCTGGTCATGCGCCCCGGCATGCGCTTCCCGGTTCGCCCGCATCCAGGCGCGAAATGCCAGCCACTGCTTTTTCAGCCAGGCCCGCATCACGCTCCCCTGCCAGGCAGGTCGAACGCTCCGCTATCGCGAGCGAACGTCATGGCATCGGCGGCCTGGCCTTCAGGCCGTGCTGCCGGTGCAGGCGAAGATATTGCTGTGGGTCGGCAAGGAAGGCATCACGACATTCCGGAGCGCAGAAATAGTAGGTCTTGGACTGGAATTCCGCTTCCGCAACCGCCGTAAGGCGGCTGACGACCATCCCGCAAACCGGATCCTTGTGGCTTCGCTCGTCGATGGGGCGCTTCATTTGCACGCTTCCTCAGGGGATTCAGTTGGCCGGCTTGGCGGGGACGCCCGCGGGCATGCCCATGCGGCCTTGCATCATCATCTGCATCATGTCCATGCGCTTTTCCATCATTTCCATGCGTTTGGCCATCATGTCATCGGCGCCCGCCATGCCTGGGCCGCCGCCCATCATGCCCATGCCGCCGCCCATCATGCCGCCCTTGCCCATCATGCCGCCGTGCATTGCCGCCATGCCGCCTTGGCCCATCATGCCGCCTTGCATCATGGGACAGTCCATCATCATCCCGGCCTGCATGCCGCGCGCCATGCCCATGTTTTCCTGCATGGTCTGCATGTGCTCGGCCATGGCCTGCTGCCGCTCGGCGTCGGTCCTGGCCTTGGCGATGCGGTCGAGCTGGGCCGGCATCTTCTTCACGTTGTCCTGCATTTTCTTCACCTGCGGCGCCAGCGGGGCCGGTGCGCTCTTGGCGTCCGCCGCCTGTTTCGGATTGCGCGCGTCATCGGCGAAAACCGGTGCCGAAAACGCGAGTGCTGCCGCAATGGCGGTCATGGCTATCTTTTTCATGGTGTATCTCCTTCGCCTGGTTTGTCGCCGCCCCTCGGCAACGAATTTGATGGGGCAGAAATCAATGCTTGTGGTCGGTATGCCCGTCGTTCGCCACAGCCAGCGGTGCAGCCAATGGTGTGAAGCGCGCCTGCTCGGCGGGCTTGCCCGCCAGGGTGATCGACACCACCACCTTCATGTCCGGCGTCGACGCATATTTGCCGACGCCCTTGAGGCGGTTGTCGCCGTCGGGGACCAGCTTGACGCTAGCCTTCTGCTTGCCGGCGAGGATGGTCGCCGTACCGCCAGCGCCAACTGTCGAAATCTTCGCGTTGGCGTGGTCGGTGACGTACACCACCACCGGGTTGTCCCTGGCCTCCTTGCTGTCCTTCGCCACCACCAGTTCAAAGTGGTAGATGCCGGCCATGCGCTGCTGGCCGCCGTTGGGTGTCTTCTGGGTATCCAGGTATTCGTCGCTATGGGCGAACACGGACGAACTCGCCAGCATCAGGGCGCTGGCCGCGGTAAAGGAAATCAGGGATTGCTTCATGGGGAACTCCTTGGTTGTCGGAAACAGGCTTAGAAACTCTCGCTCTCTTTGGCGGCGAGCAGCCGCTCCAGCGCAGGCTTGCCCCACAGCCAGAACATCAGCGGCGTCAGCAGGGTATCGAGCAGCGTCGAACTGATCAGGCCGCCGAAGATCACCACCGCCACCGGATGCAGCACTTCCTTGCCCGGTGCGTCGGCCGAGAGCAGCAGCGGCAGCAGCGCGAAGGCGGCCACCAGCGCGGTCATCAGCACCGGCGTCAGGCGTTCCAGCGAGCCGCGCACGATCATGTGCTGGCCGAAACTCTCATTCTCGAAGGCGCAGAGGTTGATGTAGTGGCTGATCTTGAGGATGCCGTTGCGCGTGGCGATGCCGGTCAGGGTAATGAAGCCGACCAGCGCGGCGACCGACAGCGGCTGCCCGGAAATCCACAGCGCGATGACGCTGCCGATCAGTGCCAGCGGAATGTTGCCCATGATGATCAGGGTCAGCGCAGTCGAGCGGTAGCGGCTGTAGAGCACCATGAAGATCATGGTCAGCGACACGCCGGCGAGCAGCGTGATCAGCCGCGCCGCCTGCTCCTGCGCCTGGAACTGGCCTTCCAGCGCGGTGAAATAGCCTTCCGGCAAGGGCTTGGCGGCGAGTTCGGCGCGCACGTCGGCGATCACCTGCGACATGTCGCGGCCGTCGGTGTTGGCCGAGAGCACGATGCGGCGGCGCGAGTTCTCGCGGCTGACCTGGTTCGGGCCGTCGCTCTCCTCCACGCTGGCGATGCGCGACAGCGGCACATGGCCGCCCGGCGTTTCGATCAGCAGATCGGCCAGCGCCTGCGGACTGCGTGCGGACTCCGGCAGGCGCACCAGCAGGTCGAAGCGACGGTTGCCTTCGATGACCTGGGTAATCTGCTCGCCCTCGATCATCTGCTCCAGACTGCGCAGCAGGTTGCCGGGGGCGACGCCGTAGCGCGCGGCTTGCTCGTAGTCGAGGCGGATCTTGACCTGCGGTATCAGCACCTGTTTCTCGATCTGCAGATCGGTCACGCCGGGAATTTTCGCCAGGCGTTCGCGCATCTCGGCGGCAAGGCCGCGCAGCGTGTCGAGATCGTCGCCGTAGATTTTCAGCGCGATCTGGGCGCGCACGCCGGACAGCAGGTGGTCGAGGCGATGCGAAATCGGCTGGCCGACGTTGGAGGCCGCCGGCAGAGTGGCCAGGCGCTGTCGGATGTCGGCGATTATCTGCTCGCGGCTGCGCTCGGATGCTTTCAGGTCGACGTCCATCTCGGTGTAATGCACACCTTCGGCATGTTCGTCGAGCTCGGCGCGGCCGGTGCGGCGGCCGACCTTGGTCACCTCGGGCACCTGGGCGACTTGCTGCTCGGCCAGGGTGCCGATGCGGTTGGATTCGGCCAGCGAGGTGCCGGGATTGAGCAGCACATTGACCGTCAGCGTGCCTTCGTTGAAGGGCGGCAGAAAGGAGCGCGGGAAGAAGGGCACGCTCGCCGCGACGATCAGCACCAGTGCCAGCGCGCCGGCCAGCAGCGTGCGCGCGTGACCGAAGGACCAGTGCAGCAGTTTGGCATCCCAGCGCTTGAGCCGGATCACCAGCGGGCTGTCCCCGGCATGCAGCTGCTTCATGTGCGGCAGCAGGTAGTAGGCCATCACCGGCGTCAGCGTCACCGAGACGATCATGCTGGCCAGAATCGACACGATGTAGGCGATGCCCAGCGGCGTGAACAAGCGCCCTTCGATGCCGGGCAGGACGAACAGCGGCACGAACACCAGCACGATGATCACCGTGGCATAGACGATGGCCGAGCGCACTTCCAGGGTTGCGGCGGCGATCACTTCGGCCACCGGGCGCGGCGTCGCCGCCGCACGATTCAGCTTGAGGCGACGCAAGACGTTCTCGACGCCGACCACGGCGTCATCGACCAGTTCGCCGATGGCGATCGCCAAGCCGCCCAGGGTCATGGTGTTGATCGACAGGCCGAAGTAGTGGAACACCAGGGCCGTCGCCAGCAGCGACACCGGAATCGCCATCAGCGAAATGATCGTGGTGCGCACATTGAGCAGGAACAGGAAGAGGATCACCGCGACCAGGATCGCGCCGTCGCGCAGGGCTTCCTCGACGTTGTTCACCGAGTGCTCGATGAAGTCGGCCTGCTTGAACAGGAAGGACGGCGCCTCGATGCCGCGGGGCAGGCTCTTGCCGAGTTCGGTGATGGCCTTTTCCACCTCGCGGGTCAGGGTCACGCTGTCGGCCGACGGCTGCTTCTGCACCGACAGGATCACCGCCGGTTTGCCCTTGTAGCTGCCGTCGCCGCGCTTGATGGCCGGCGCGATTTTCACGTCGGCCAATTGTTTGAGCAGGATCGCCTGGCCGTTCTTGACCTCTACCACCAGGTTCTGCAAGTCCTCGATGCGCGAGCTGCGGCCGATCTGGCGGATCAGCCATTCGCGGCCCTGGGCTTCGAGAAAGCCGCCGCTGGTGTTGGCGCCGAAATCGCGCAGCGCGGCTTCCAGCTTTTCGCGCTCGATGCCCAGCGCCTGCAGTTGCGCAGGCTTGATCTCGACGCGGTACTGGCGCACTTCGCCGCCGATCGGAATCACCTGGGCGACGCCGGGGATGGTCAGCAGGCGCGGCCGCATGACCCAGTCGGCATACTCGCGCACCGCCATCGGACTGACCTTGTCGGGGTCGGCCGGAATCGCGATCAGCAGGATCTCGCCCATGATCGAGGAGATCGGCCCCAACTGCGGCACGATGCCCGGCGGCAGTTGTTCGCGCACCAGATTCAGGCGTTCGGTGACCTGCTGCCGGTTGCGATAGATGTCGGTGCCCCACTCGAACTCGACATAGACGATGGACAAGCCGATGCCCGATACCGAACGCACGCGCGTCACGCCCGGCATGCCGTTCATGCTGGATTCCACCGGGAAGCTCACCAGTTGCTCGACCTCTTCCGGTGCCATGCCGCCGGCCTCGGTCATCAGCGTCACGGTGGGCTTGTTGAGGTCGGGAAAGACATCGACCGGCATCTGCCGCAGCGTGATCGCGCCGTAGATGATCAGCAGCAGCGAGACGCCAAGGACGATCAGCCGCTGCTTGAGCGCGGCGTGGATGATGTAGTCGAACATGGCTTTATCGCACCTGGGACAGCAGGCCTGCGCCTTCGATCACGACCCGGTCGCCCTCGTGCAGGCCGTCGGCAATCGCCACGTTGGCGGCATCCAGTGCCTGATGGCGCACGCGGCGCACGGCGAAGCGCTCGGCCTCCGTGTGCACCCACACCGCCGTCTCGCCAGCACCAACTTTCGTCAGCGCCGCGCGCGGCACTGAGGCGCCCTTGAGTTCATGCGCCGTGCGCACGATCACCTTGACCGGCTGGCCGACGGCCACCATGGAGTTGGCCGAGACGATGCGGAACAGCAAGGGCAGCGCCTGCTCGCGCAGTTGCCGCCCGGCGCCGACGAATTTGAGCTCCAGCGCGGTCTGTTCTGCCAGGGCGCTGGCCGAAATCAGGGTCGCGCCGATGCCGGCATCGTAGGACAGCGCCTCGACCGCCAGGCGCTCGGGGTCGACGATCTCGAACAGCACCTCCCTGGCGTCGACGATCTGGCCCGCCACCAGATGGTGCGAGGCGCTGATCACGCCGGTCGCCGGGGCCAGCAGCGGCTCGGCGGAATCGATGCTGGCGGCGACGAAGGCGCGGCGTTTTTGCAGCGCCCCGTGCTCGATGCGGGCCATTTCTATTTCCTTTTGCGGCACTGCGCCTTCAAGTTGCTCGAAGCGCTTGACGCGTCCGTCGGCAATCGCCAGTTGGGCCTCCAGTTCTGCCAGTTGCGCTTTCTGGTTGCCGCGTTCGATGGCGCTGGCGACCGGGCGCAGCCAGGCCAGCACCTCGCCCTTGTGAACTTTGCGTCCCGGCGTCGGCATGCCCTTGGGGCCCGGCATGACGCTGCCGGCAAAGGTCGCCTGGACGCGACCGCTGGTGTTCGGATCGGGAATGACCCTGCCGTTCAACTCGACCGTCGCCGCAAGATCGCCGATGTGCGCGGGCCGGGTGCGCAGCCCGAGCTGGCGCTGCACCGATTTGGGTACGAACAGGCTGCCGTCGGCCAGGCGCTGCAGCGCGGCCGGCGCGTTCGCGGCTCCCGTTGCCGCGCTGGACGGCGCAGCTGGCGCGGCCTTCTTGGCGTCCTGGCTGTGATCCTCGTCGCCGTGGGCCAGCGCACCGCCGGCGAGGAGGGCCAGGCTGGTCGCGGCGACCAGGGCCAGGCTGGTGGTGGCGACCAGGGGCCGCACAAAAGTTTTCCGCATTTCTATAGTCCTTTGGTTTTTTGTTTGCGGCGCCGCGCGGCGAGCAATGCGCCGCTGGCAAGCAGCAACAGTGCGGCAAGGCCCCAGACGATCCACTCGCTCCAGTAATGCGTGTGCGCCACAGCGGGCGCCGCGAGGGAGGTGTCCAGCGTGGCAGTCAGCAGGTCAGCGCTGTCGCCGGCTTCGATGCTGATGGTCAGGCCATGCTTGGCCGGCGGCAGGGCTGCCGCAAGATTCAACAGGTAGGTGCCGGGCGCGGACTCGGCGGCGACGCCCTGCAGTCCGCCGCCCTCGACTTCCACCTTGGCGCCGGCGACCGGCTCATTGCTGGCATAGCGATCGACATACACCACCAGGTGCTGGTCCTGGAGCACGGCGACCACCTCGAATTCCTCGGTTGCTGCCACCGCGCGCGGCGCCATGCTCTGGGTGACCGGCGGCGGCGCCGCACCATGATCCTCATCGCCGTGCGCATAGGCAGGAGACCCAGCGGCAAACGCGGCGGTGAATAGCGCAACAGCAAAAACACGTCTCACGGCAATACTCCCAGAGCTTGATTCAAGCGCGATATGGCCGCCGCGCGGGCAACGCGCTGGCGGTCGAGAAAGGCTTCGGCGTCGAAGGCGGCGGCGCGAATGCGCAGCAGCGTCGCCAGGTCGGACTCGCCGAGCGAAAAAGCTTTCTCACTCAGGCGCAGATTCTCGGCGGAGAGCGCCAGACGCTCCTGCGCCAAGGCCAGTTGACGTTCCGCGGCATCGAAGGCGCGCCGGGCGCGCTCGCTTTCGAGCCGCACACGGGTCTGAGTGCGCTGCATTTCGGCGTCGGCCTGTTCGGCTTCGGCCTGCGCCGCCGAGCCTTCGCGGCGCACCTGGGCGCCCGAGGAAAACGGAATCTTCAGCTGTATGCCCACCGTGTTGGCATAGGGTTCGGCGAAGTCGCCGCGCTCGCGCACCACGCGCAGCGCCAGCTCCGGCGCGGCGCGGCGCGATTCGTCGGCCACCGTGACCCGGGCGCGGGCGCTGCGCGCCGCCGCGGCGGCCGCCGCGAGCAGCGGATGGGCTTCGGGAGTCGCCACGGCGCCGGCTTGCGCCGGGCGCGGCGGCGCTTCCTCGGCCATGTCCTGCGGTGCGGCCGTGCCGGTCAGCGTGGACAAGGCCTGATCGGCCTGCAGCAGCGTCGCCTCGGTTTCGATCAGTTCGGCGCCGGCCGCATGGACTTCGCTCTGCGCCAGGTTGGCGTCGATCCGCGACAGCTCGCCGACCTTGTAGCGACGGATCACGTCGGCTTCCAGTGCGCGTGCGGTATCGAGCCGGCGTACCGCCAACAGCCTGGCATTGCGCGCCGCCGCCAGCGCCCACCAGGCATCGCGCAATTCGCCGGCCAACTCGGCGCGCAATGCCGCGCGCCTTGCGGCGACATCGTCGATGCGGCTGGCCGCCTCGGCTTCGCGCGCCGCCTTCTGCCCCGGCAGCCACAAGGGAGCCGCTAGTTCGACTTCGTATTCCTGCATGCCCAGATTGCGATTGAGCCGGTCACTGCGGCTGCCGATGCTGAGCGAGCCCGGCTCCGGCGTCAGGCCGGCGGCGACGTCCTGCGCCGCGCGGGCCTCGGCCTCGCGGCCTTCGAGCGCGGCGGCCTGGGGATGCAGGCGCCAGGCCTGTTCCAGCGCCTGGGCCAGGCCGGAGTGCGCGGCCGCAGCATCCGCGGCGAAAACCGGCCCGCAGATGGCCAGGCCGGCGACGCAGATCAGCATCTGCCGGCGAAACACAATCAGCTTCATGCTTCAGTGGCTGGCAAAGACGCGGGTGGTGCCGTCGCGGGCCACCAGCAGCGTGTCGTACGCCGTCTTCGGGCCGGTCATGCCGGGCGAACTGGGGACCATCCCCGGCACGGCCAGCCCGACAGCTTTCGGCTTTTCCTTGAGCAGGCGGCGGATGTCGGCGGCCGGCACATGGCCTTCGATCACATAGCCGGCGATTTTCGCGCTGTGGCACGAACCCAGGCGATCGGGCATGCCGAGCTTCTTGCGCTCCGCGGGAACGTCGGCAACGTCATGAGTCGTCACCTGGAATCCGTTCTGGCGCATGTGTTCGACCCAGCCACCGCAGCAGCCGCAGCTGGGGCTCTTGAAGACGTCGACCTTGGGCGCGCCCTGGGCAAATGCGGCCGAGGCCGAGAGCATGACGAGGGAGAGGGCGATACGCAGTGGTTTCATGGCAGCGATTCCTTTTGCAGAGGGTTGAACGCATTCTGCTAACCCCTTCCCCACCGCAAGCTGACGCCGCGATTACATTTCTGTAATCTTCGGCGGGCGCCGTTTCGCCGGGCGCACAATCCTGGCACGGACATGAGCGGGGCATGAAATGAAAATCCTGGTGGTCGAAGACGAGCCGAAAACCGGCGACTACCTCAAGCAGGGGCTGGTCGAAGCCGGCTTCGTCGTCGACCTGGCGCGCGACGGCATCGACGGCCTGCATCTGGGCGAGACCGGCGACTACGACCTGGCGATACTCGACGTGATGCTGCCCAGGCTCGACGGCTGGCAGGTGCTGGCCGGCATGCGCCGCGCCGGGCGCGAGCTGCCGGTGCTCTTCCTCACCGCGCGCGACCAGGTCGAAGACCGCGTCAAGGGCCTCGAACTGGGCGCCGACGATTACCTGGTGAAGCCCTTCGCCTTCGCCGAACTGCTGGCGCGGGTGCGCACCCTGCTGCGCCGCGGCAGCCGCAACAAGGAAGCGGAGCAGCTGCGCGTCGCCGACCTGGAACTCGACCTGCTGCGCCGCCGCGTCACGCGCGCGGGTCAGCGCATCGACCTGACGGCCAAGGAATTCGCCCTGCTCGAACTGCTGCTGCGGCGCCGCGGCGAAGTGCTGCCGCGCTCGCTGATCGCCTCGCAGATCTGGGACATGAACTTCGATTCCGACACCAACGTCATCGAAGTGGCGGTGCGCCGCTTGCGCGCCAAGATGGACGACGGCTTCGAGCCGAAACTGATCCGCACCGTGCGCGGCATGGGTTACGTGCTGGAAGACGACGCCGGATGAGCTTGCGCGGCCGATCGATCACGCTGCGCCTGACCCTGTTGTTCGCCGCGGCTTCGACCGCGGTGCTGCTGACGCTGGGTTTCCTGATCGGCAACACGGTCGAGCAACACTTCGTCGAACAGGACATGGAATTGATGACCGGCAAGCTGCACCTGGCCGGCCACCTGCTGGAAAAAGTGCAAAACCGCGCCGATCTCGATGCCTTGCCGACGCAACTCGACGATGCGCTGGTCGGCCATCATGACCTCAGCGTGGTGGTGCGCAGCGCCACCGAACAGAACCTGTTCGCCACGCCGGGCGCTGTCTTTCCTCCCGCGCTGCTGGCGCGCAATACCGTCAGCAGCGCGCCACAGCCGCAGGTCTGGCACGAGGCGAGCCAGTCCGGTGAGCAGCCCCGGCGTGGCATCTCCGCGCTGCTGCCGACCGGCATTACCGGTGAGCCGCCGGTGCTGGTCGCGGTGGCGGTCGACATTACACACCACGAGCACTTCATGGATTCCTTCCGTCGCACGCTGTGGCTGTTCGTCGCCATTGCCGCGGCATTGGCCGGCCTGCTCGGCTGGGCCGCAGTCAGGCGCGGCCTGGCGCCACTGCAGGCGATCCGCCAGGGCGCGGCCGGCGTCACCGCCAGCCGGCTCGACTATCGCCTGGCGCTCGATGCAGTGCCGGACGAACTCGCCGAACTCGCGCAAACCCTGAACGACATGCTGGCCCGGCTGGAGGATTCGTTCGCGCGGCTCAAGGATTTTTCCTCCGATCTGGCGCACGAACTGCGCACGCCGATCAGCAACCTGATGACCGAAACCCAGGTCGCGCTGACCCGCGCCCGCAGCCCCGAGGAGTACCGCGAGGTACTGGCTTCCAACGCCGAGGAATACGAACGCCTGGCGCGCATGGTGGGCGACATGCTGTTCCTGGCGCAGGCCGACAACGGCCTGGTGGTCCCCAGCCGCGAGCCGGTGGACCTGGCCAACGAGGTGCGCGAACTGTTTGACTTCTTCGATGCGCTGGCCGAGGAAAAGTCCTTGCAACTTTCCTTGGCAGGCAGCGGCCAGGTAACCGGGGACAAGCTCATGCTGCGCCGCGCGCTGGCCAACCTGATCTCCAATGCCATACGCCACACGCCCGCCGGCGGCAGCATCCGTGTCGGCATCGAAGCGAACGACAGCGGCACCACGCTCGCGATCGAAAACAGCGGCGAGCCGATTCCGCCGGAACATCTGTCACGCATCTTCGACCGCTTCTACCGCGCCGACCCCTCGCGCCACCGCATTAACGAAGGCGCCGGCCTCGGCCTCGCCATCACGCGCTCCATCGTCCAGGCCCACGGCGGAAAGATTTCAGTGCGCTCCACCGCCGACGGTGTCCGCTTCGAGATCCGGCTGGCGCACTGAAGCCGGCCGCAAGGCGCGGCGCCGTAGCGCCAGCGCCAACTTACCGGGTGACCTACTCGTCCTCGTCCTTCAGATTGAAGCTCGCCGCCAGTTTCTGCTGCACTTGCGGCGGCACTTGCGCGTGGCGTGCGAACTCGATGTTGTACGCGCCCTGGCCGCCGGTCATCGACTTCAGGCGCGAGGCGTAGTCGGTGATCTCGGCCAGCGGCACTTCGCCGGTGATCGACGCGGTGCCGCCGGGACGCGGGCTGGTGCCGGTGATGTGGCCGCGCCGGCTCGACAGGTCGCCGGTGAGGTCGCCAATCGCGGCCTCGGGCGTCACGATCTCGATGGTGACGATGGGTTCCAGCACGATCGGATTGGCGGCGCGGATCGCCTCCACGGTGGCCTTGCGGCCGGCGGTGACGAAGGCGACTTCCTTGCCGTCGACCGGATGGGTCTTGCCGTCATAGACAATGACGCGCAGGTCCTCGACCGGGAAGCCGGCGGTAACGCCGCCCGCCAGCGCCTGACGCACGCCCTTCTCGACGGCCGGCATGAACACGCCGGGAATCACGCCGCCCTTGACGTGGTCCACGAACTCGAAGCCGGCGCCGCGTTCCAGCGGCTCGATCTTCAGGTAGACCTCGCCGAACTGGCCGGCGCCGCCCGACTGCTTCTTGTGCCGGCAATGGCCCTCGGCGTTGGCGGTGATGGTCTCGCGATAGGGGATCAGCGGCGGCCGGGTGTCGAGTTCGAGCTTGAACTGGGTCGCCATTTTTTCCAGCTTGTAGCGCAAATGCATTTCGCCGAGGCCGCGGATCACGGTCTCGTGCGTGGTCGGGTGGCGCTCGACCTCGAAGCAGGGGTCTTCGAGTTCCAGCTTGTGCAGGATGTCGAACAGGCGCTGCTCGTCGTTCTTGCGCTTGGTCTCGACCGCCAGACCCTGCATCGGCTTGGGGAACTCCAGCGGCTTGAGGTGGATGTGGTCCTCGTCGTGCGAATCGTGCAGCACCGCGTCGAAATCGATTTCCTCGACCTTGGCAATGGCGCCGATGTCGCCCGGCAGCAGGCTGTCGACCTCGACGTAGTCCTTGCCCTGCAACTGGTAGAGGTGGCCGACCTTGAACGGCTTCTTGCCGTCGCCGACGAACAGCTGGCTGTCCTTCTTCACCGTGCCCTGATGCACGCGGAAGATGCCGACCTTGCCCATGTAGGGATCGGCAATGATCTTGAATACATGGGCCAGCACGTGCTGCGATGCATCCGGAACGGCATGGAACGGCTCCGCCCCCTGCCCCGGCTCGCCCTTGTAGAACGGCGGCGGATTGCCCTCGGCCGGATTCGGCGCCAGGCTGGCCAGCACATGCAGCAGTTCGCCGATGCCAGCGCCGGTGCGCGCAGAGGTGAACAGAATCGGGACCAGGTGGCCTTCACGCAAGGCCTTCTCGAAGGGCGCGTGCAGTTCCCTGGCGCCGGGATCCTTGCCTTCTTCGAGATAGCGCGCCAGCAGCGACTCGTCCTCTTCCACCAGTTGGTCGATCAGTTCGCGGTGAGCATGGGCGACGGAATCGAAATCGACATCGCCATTGTCATGTTCCAGCACCTCGACCACTTCCTGGCGCCCCTGCGCGGGAAGATCGAGCAGCAGGCATTCCTTGCCGAAGCGCTCGCGGACCTGGTTCACCAGTGCGGGCAGGTCGACATTGTCGGCATCGATCTTGTTGATCACGATCATGCGCGCCAGGCCACGCGCCTGGGCCGCCCGCATCATGCGTTCGGTGGCGAGCTCGATTCCGGTCTGGGCGTTGATAACCACGACCGCGGTTTCGACGCCGGCCAGCGCGGCGACCGCCTGCCCGGCGAAATCCGGATAGCCCGGGGTGTCGATCAGGTGGATGTGCACACCCTCGGCGGCGAAATTGACCATGGCCGAATTGAGCGAATGGCCGGCGGTCTTTTCCTGAGGATCGAAGTCGCAGACGCTGCTGCCCTTTTCGACGCTGCCCTTGGCGGTGATCGCACCGGCCTTGAACAGCAGGGCTTCGGCCAGCGTGGTCTTGCCGGCGCCGCCGTGACCGACGAGAGCCAGGGCGCGGATGGATTCGGTGCTGTAGTTGGCCATGATGCGGATTCCCTGTCGTATGTTTTGTGGGAAATTCTAACCCGCCGCGCCGGGTCTCAGGCCGAGAGACGCGCCAGCCAGTCAGCGGCACGCTCCACCGCCACCCGGCCGCGCTGCTCGGGCTGCCGCAGATGACGTACCAGCAAGCTGGCGCCGGCGTCGGGAAAACGCTCGGCGATCGCCGCAAGGTAGGGCGGAACATTCGGCTCGGCCCATTTGCACTCGGCAAAGCCGACGGGGTTGCCTTTTTCGCACAATGCAAAATCGATTTCCCGCCCTTCCTTGTCGCGCACGTAATGCAGCGTGACGTCGCGCCCCGCGGAATCCTGGAGGAAATGGGCATGCCGCAACAGCATCGCGGCGCAGGCGTTTTCGAAGCGCGCTCCCTCGCCCCCGGCGCCCGACTCGACCAGGCCGGTATCGAAGAAATACACCTTGGGTTCCTTGAGCAGCGCGCGGGCTATATTGCGGTGGAAGGGGCGGACCGTAAACACGATGTGCAAGGCCTCGAGAATTTCCAGATATTTGCCCAGCGTTGTCGGCGAGACTTGCAGATCGCGGGCCAGCGAAGCCAGCGACAGCGGCGAGCCGACGCGGGCGCGCAGCATGTCGATGAACACGCGCATGGCGCGAATCTCGCCGATACGCGAGAACTCGAGGATGTCATCGCGGACGGCGCCCTCGATGTAGAGGCGCCGCCAGCGTTCCGCGTCGGCCGGGTTTTCGGCCAGAAAAGGTTCAGGAAAGCCGCCGCGTTCGAGCAAGCGTGCCAGGGCCTGTTCGGGCGTCGCGGCCGATACCGCGACCCACTCGGCGACGCTGATCGGATGCAGGCGCCATGAAAAATAGCGGCCGGCCAGCGACTCGCCGGACTGGCGGAAAGCGTCGAGGCGCGCGCTGCCGGTGACCAGCAGGGCCTGGCCCTCGGGCCGGCCATCGAAGACGCCCTTGAGCCAGGGCTTCCAACCGACCATCTTGTGCAGTTCGTCGAGCACCACCAGCGCTGCGTCCGGCGACCAACTGCGATCGAGGATGACCCGGCGGTCGCCGGCGACATCCCAGTTGAGCACCTGGGCGACGGGCAGTTCAGCCGCGAGCGAGCGCGCCAGCGTGGTTTTCCCGGCCTGGCGCGGACCGGACAGAAACACCATCTTGCGCGCCAGGTCGGCGCGGATGTAGGGAGCAAGGGCACGTTCCATGTCGACCATTTTCTACATGAATGGAAAATAGTCAAGACTTTCTTCCATTATCGAGGATAACGGTCGGCGCCGGCGCCACGCCGCGCACCGCTATCGCGCCGGCCGATCGCGCGAGGGGATGCGCCACAACCAGATTGCCGTGGATAAGCCGATGAAGGCCAGCAGACCCTGCAGCCATGGCCTGCCGGAAAAGCTCCAGATCGAGACGCAGATGGTCAGGCTCATCAGCGTGATCGCCAGCCACTTGACGCGGTAGGGGATGCTGTGGTGATGGCGCCACTCGGCGATCAGCGGGCCGAAGGTGGGGTTGAGCAGCAGCCAGCGATAGAAGCGCTCCGAGGCACGCGCGTAGCAGGCGGCGGCGACCAGGATGAAGGGCGTGGTCGGCAGCCCGGGCAGGAAGATGCCGATGATGCCGAGCACTAGGGCGATGCTGCCCAGAGCCAGCAGCACCATGCGCACCAGCAGCGAGGGATGCAACTCGGCATCCGGGATATGCCAGGGCTTTTCCGGCTCCGTCATCGGACCGCCCTCCCCCCTGCCCCCGCCCACGGCTGGCTTTGCACAGCCAGCCGGCTTCGGCAGCGCGGAGCGGTGCTCCGCGAAACCCTGCCTTCGCCCCCAAGGAAGGGAGTGACCACGGTTCGCCGCTGCGCGGCTCCGGTGAGTGGCTGGCGCCCCTTCGGGCGGCCGTGCGGAGCGCTCATCCGTGCAGCGCCCGTTCGATGAAGTGGCGCGGCACCGTGGTCCGCGGCACGCGGCCGGAGAACCAGCCGCGCACGTCCTGGTCGAGGCCCAGCCCGTGCATGTAGTTGTAGAGCGCCTTGTTCAGCGCGACGCCCAGCGCATCGTGATCGACGCCGGTCGGATCGACGAAGCCGACGTCGTTCTTGGCGAACGTGACCTTCGGCAGCGGCTTGAGCCTGACGCCGAACTGTTCCGGATGCCGGCCGACCGGTGAATGCACGGTGCAGGCGAAGCGGTGGAAGAAGCCGGACTGGATGCAGCCCGCGGCGAACAGCTGGCGCACGTATTCGAGCGCGTCGACGGTGTCCTGCACGGTCTGCGTCGGGAAGCCGTACATCAGGTAGGCATGGACCAGGATGCCGGCGTCGGTAAAGGCCTGCGTGACGCGCGCCACCTGCTCGACCGAGACGCCCTTCTGCATGAGTTTCAACAGGCGGTCGGAGGCCACTTCCAATCCGCCGGAAACCGCGATGCAGCCGCTGTCGGCGAGACGGGCGCAGAGTTCCGGGGTGAAGGATTTCTCGAAGCGGATGTTGCCCCACCAGGAGATCGCCCGGTTGCGCTTCTGCAATTCGCCGGCCAGCGCAGCCAGCGCCTTGGGCGGCGCGGCCTCGTCGACGAAATGAAAACCGGTCTGCCCGGTCTCGGCGATGATGGTTTCGATGCGGTCGACCAGGGTCGTCGCGGCCGCAGCGTCATAGCGCGAGATGTAGTCGAGCGAAACGTCGCAGAAGCTGCACTTCTTCCAGTAGCAGCCGTGGGCCACGGTCAGCTTGTTCCAGCGCGCGTCGGACCACAGCCGGTGCATGGGATTCAGCATGTCCAGGAGCGACAGGTAGCGGTCGAGCGGCAGGCCGTCCCAGGTCGGCGTGCCGACCTCGGCGAAGGGAATGTCGGGCTCGCCGGCATCGACGTAGCGCACGGCGCCATCGACCCGCAGGAAACTGCGCACCAGTTTCACCTGCGGGCATGTGCCCTGCAGGTGGTCGAGCAGGGCCAGCAGCGGGCGCTCGCCGTCGTCGAGCGTGACGTAATCGAAATAATCGAACACCCGCGGCTCGGCCAGTTCGCGCAACTCGGTATTGACGAAGCCGCCGCCGAGCACCGTGACGATAGTGGCATCGTGCGCCTTGATCGCCTGGGCGATGCGGAAGGCGCCATAGACGTTGCCGGGAAACGGCGTCGACACCAGCACCACTTGCGGCGCGTGGCGCGCCAGGGCATCCCGGGTCAGTTCGCGCAGCGTGCGGTCGACCAGGTTTTCCGGTGCGGCCAGTGCCTGCGCCAGCGGATCGAACGAGGCCTGGCTCTGCGCCAGGGATTCGGCGTAGCGGACGAATTCGAAGCGCGCATCGACCGCCTCGCGCAGCACGTCGGCAAGGTCATCGAGGTAGAGCGTGGCGAAGTGCCGCGCGCGGTCGGTCACGCCGAGCGCGCCGAAGGCCCAGGCCAGCGGATCGCCGCCTTCGTCATCGACATAGGCCTCGAGCGGCGCAAAGCGCGGCCCCTCGGGCAGGAAATGGCGCCCGGCGATGCGATGCCCGATCGAGGGATCGCGCCCCTGCAGGAAAGCCACCGCGGGCTCGACGGTGGCGAGATAGCGCTCGAACTCGCGCTCGAAGGCCTGCACCCGCGGCGTGCGCTGCTGCCTGGGCAGGTCCGCGATGCAGGCGCGGACGGCCAGCAGCCCGTCGCGCGAAAACAGGCGCAGCACCAGCGCCAGGGCCAGGTCCTCCTGCACCGCGTTGACACCGCGCGAGCGCAGGAAGCCGGTCAGGTAGGCGGTCGAGGGATAGGGCGTGTTGAGTTGCGTCATCGGCGGGATGACGGCGAGGACGCGCAGGGACGGGGCGGGCGATACGGACATGGCGCAATGATAGTGCCTCGGCACGCTGCGCAGACCGCGGACCGCCCGGCCCCGGGCGGGAAAGCCTATTCGTTGCGGAACAGCGAGCGATTGCCGAACAGCGGCAAGTCGTAGTTGTCGTTGTCGCGGCCCTCGATGTAGTCCTGGTGGTAGCCGTGGATCAGCTCGACCTCGCTCTTCGAGCCGAAGATCAGGGGCGTGCGCTGGTGCAGGTCGGTCGGTTCGACGTCGAGCAGGCGGCCGCGCCCGGTGATCGCACCGCCGCCGGCCTGTTCCATGATGAAGGCAATCGGGCTGGCTTGGTGCAGCAGCCACAGGCGGCCGCCCTGGTCGCGCGTCTTGTCGTCCACCGGATAGAGGAAGACGCCGCCCCTGACCAGCACGCGATAGGCTTCGGCGATCAGCGAGGCGACCCAGCGCATGCCGAAATCGCGGGCGCGCGGCCCGGTCTTGCCGGCCAGGCATTCCTTGACGTAGCGTCGCACCGGCGGCTCCCAGAAGCGCTCGTTGGAGGCGTTGATGGCGAAGGTCGCGGCATTGTCCGGGATCTCGATGCGCGGATGCGTGAGGACGAACTCGCCGATCTCGCGATCGAGCATGAAGGCATTGACGCCGTTGCCGGTGGTCAGCACCAGCCGCGTCGAGGCGCCATAGAGCATGAAGCCGGCGGCGACCATGCGGCTGCCCGGCTGGAAGAAATCGGCATCGGTCACTTTCTGCGTGCCGGCGGGCGCGCGCAGCACCGAGAAAATCGTGCCGGACATGAAGTTGATGTCGAGGTTGCCCGAACCGTTGAGCGGATCGAAGACCAGCAGGTAATTGCCGCGCGGATAGCGGGCCGGAATCGGCGTCATGGCGTCGTTGGATTTCGAGGCGAGGCCGGCCAGACGCCCGGTCCACACCGTCGATCTGACGATGGCATCGCTGGCGGCGCGCTCCAGGTAGTGCCGCGGATCCTCGTCG
Organism: Pseudomonadota bacterium; assembly: GCA_043826925.1. Classification (GTDB taxonomy): domain Bacteria; phylum Pseudomonadota; class Gammaproteobacteria; order Burkholderiales; family Rhodocyclaceae; genus Sulfuritalea. The sequence continues at coordinate 253,676 of JBDRPN010000017.1, read as the reverse complement.
GCGGCATCGAGTCCGCCGCGGGAAACCAGGTGGCTGATGACCTTGCAGGCGGTGACGATGTCGCTCAGCAGCAGCGAGAAGTCGCCGCTGGCGCCCTTGATGCGGCGCTGCTCCTCGATGATGAACTGGGTCAGGGTGATGCGCTCGATGCTCATGCCGTCCCCCGCAGTGGTTGCCGAATCCCGCTCGTATTCAACCCGCATGCGGCCATGCGGGCCGCATCGAGCGCAAGGACCACCATACTCCCGGCGGCCGGCCGCAGCAAGCGCCGCCGCCGGATTCAACGCGGCTTCAATGCGGGATCGGCTTGAACCCCGGATCGTCGAAATGCGTGGAATACTTTTCCAGCGCGCCGATCACCTTGACCGCACCGTTCATGCGCTTGGCCTGCTTCGGCTTGCCCGCCATCTGCTCGGCACCATCGAGCAGCTCGGCCACGATCAGGTGCAGTTGCGCGTCGGCCTTGGGTTCGAGCTTGCAGTTGGCGACGATCTGGCCCACCTCGCCCTCCACCTTGTGCGCCAGCTTACCGTAGGCGGCGGCCGAGAGGCGGTTGCCGTGGATGTCGTGCAGCGACGCGGCCATGGTCTGGCGGATGCTCTCCATGGCCTTGCGCAAGGCGGCGTCGGTTTCCCATTTCTTGCCGGCGTTGAGTTGCAGCGTGGTCGTTTCGGCGGCGGCGTGGCCGTGGTCGTGTGCCGCGTTGCCTGCAGCCAGGGTTGGGCCGGCGAGGGCCAGGCCGATGACGCCGAGGGCAGCCAGTAGTTTGCGTTGCATGGTGCTTGATCTCCGTTCGTTGTTCGATGCGGGCCGGCGATTGCCGGCGGCGGCGCGACGCATGCGTCGCGAATTCCCACCTCGCCCCTGTTTCAACGAACGGCACACGGAAATGTTCCGTGGCGCGGTTAATCGCGATGCAGGCGTTCTATGGTGGTCGGCCCGACCGGCTGTTCGAGCAGCAGTTGCATCAGGCGTACCCGCTGTTCGGGGTTCAGCAGTTCGCGCTCGCGCAGCAGTTGCCGGATCACCAGCTTCTGCTGCTCGTCCTGCAGGCGGGCGATCGCGGCGCGTTCGGCGTCGATCGCCGCCAGGTCGGGGGTGGCGACGAAGATCGCGTTGACCATGCGGTCGCGATGGGCGCGGATGTCGGCGGCAGCGGTGCCGAGCTGGGCGAGGAAGGCCGCTTCCGCTTCATGCCAGGCGCGCTGCTGGTCCGCGCTCAGTTGCAGATGGCGCGGCAGGCCGGCAAACCCGTCCGGGCCTGGCACCGCAAGCGCGCGATAGGCGGCAACGCCGAGCACGCCGAGATTGACCAGCAGCGAAAAGGCGAGCGCGAGGCGCAGGCTGGATGCTTTCATCTCTTGGCTCCATTCGTATAACAGGATTCCAGGCCGATGCACAGGCTGCCCGGCGGCATGGTGTCGAACACGCTCATCGCCGCGACGCGCGGCGCCGCGGCGGCGCCGCCGAACAGGGCGAAGCCCATGGCGATGCCGCAGGCCACCGAGGCCGCGGCACCCACCGATACCGGCAGCAGGCCACGCCAGCCCCGGTCGTGGCGCGGCTGCGGCCGGGGTGCGGCAGCCAGCCGCCCTTCGATGACGCCGGCCAGATCGAAACCGAGGTTCTCCGCGGGCAGCCGCTCGAAGTCCGTCGCGAGCATGCGCAGCAAGTCGAGCTGGGCGGCGCAGGCCGGACAGGCGGCGAGATGGGCGGCGACGCCCTGCTGCCGGACGAGGTCCAGTTCGCCGTCGAAGTAGGCGGACAGCTCGATCATGTCCGGTCGGTGTTCATTCATCGCTGTTCTCCCCGGCGTGACCCCGGTAGTGGGCAAGGGCGGCGACGCGCGCACGGGCCAGGCGGGATTTCACGGTGCCTTCGCCTATGCCCAGCGTTGCCGCAATCTCGGCGTAACTCATGTCTTCCACCTCGCGCAGCAGCAGCACCTCGCGCTGTTCGGCGGGCAGCTCGCGCAGCGCCCGTTCCAGCATGCCGATGCGCTGGCGATCCGCCAGCGCCTGTTCCGGCGTCGGCGCCGGGTCCGGTGCTTCGAGCACCGCCCCGTCCTGCGCATCCTCGGCGAACGGCACGAACTCGACCCGCAGCCGCCGGCGCAAGACATCGAGCGTGGCATTGTGGGCGATCTGGAACAGCCAGGTGCGGAAGCGCGCCTCCGGCCGCCACGCCGGCAGCGCCCGCCAGGCCTTGAGGAAAGTGTCCTGCGTCAGGTCCATGGCTTCGTCGCGGATGCCGCTCATGCGCAGCACGAAGCGGAACACCGGGTCCTGGTAGCGTCCGACCAGCAGCGCAAACGCCCGGTGATCGCCGGCCTGGGCGCGTACGACAAGTTCGGCTTCCGCATCGTCGGTCCTTGAGATCATGCACTCCATGCCGGAGCCCCGCCCGCCATGGCGCGCTCCATTGGCGCCGGGCCGGACCCCTGTTCCTTGTTGAAACGAACGGCAAGGGAAAAAGTTCCATGTCGTTCGTGGCGAAGCCGGCATTGTCGGCCCGCCTGCGCCAGGAATCCATGGCCGCCGAGGATTGTGCATCCGGCTGGGTGCCGCAGCAAGCCATGCCGTGGTTTGCTCCGCTGCGGCGCCGGGCCACCGAGGCGCGCTGCCGCGGCGGGCGCGGCGCGCGCCTGTGCCATACTTCCCCGCCCTGCGCCGGGCAGATCGTGCCGCACCATGTTCTCGGATTTCCTCGCCACCATCGAATTCTCGCTGGCCGTCACCGGGCCGATCTTCGTGATCCTCGGCCTCGGCGCCTGGCTGCGCCGCATCGGCCTGATCAACGAAGCCTTCATCGAGGGCGGCAGCCGGCTGGTGTTCAACGTCACGCTGCCGGCGCTGCTGTTCATCAGCGTGGCCAAGACCCGCCTCGACACCTCGGCCAATTTCGCCTTGGTCGGTTTCGGCCTTGCCGCGACCCTGCTGGCCTGGGGACTGGCCGAACTCATGGCGAAGCACGCGATAGATGCCGAACGCGATCGCGGCGTCGTGGTGCAGGGCGTGTTCCGTTCCAACATGGCCATTATCGGCCTCGCCTACTGCGTCAATGCCTACGGCGAGGCAGGCCTCGCCGCGGCTTCGCTGTATGTCGGCCTGGTCACCATTCTGTTCAACGTCCTCTCGGTGCTGACGCTGAACAATTCATTGCATTCCCGCCAGGGCATCGCGCCGGTGATCCGCTCGGTGGCGGCCAATCCGCTGATCATCGGCATCGTGCTGGCCCTGCCGGTATCGGTTTCCGGCCTGCGCCTGCCGGCCATCGTGCTGCAATCGGGCGAGTACTTCGCCAACATGACGCTGCCGCTGGCCCTGCTATGCACCGGCGCTGCGCTGGATTTCCGCAGCCTGCGCCACGACCCGCGGGACACCGTGCTGGCCGCCTGCGGCAAGCTGCTGCTGGTGCCGCTGCTGTTCGTCGGCGGCGGCATCCTGTGGGGCTTTCGCGGCATCGAGCTGGGCATCCTGCTGCTGATGTCTTCGGCGCCGACCGCAGCCGCCAGCTACGTCATGGTGCGGGCAATGGGCGGCAATGCGCCGCTGGCGGCCAACATCATCGCCCTGACCACGGCCGGGTCGCTCGTCACCACCAGCGCCGGCGTGGTGGTGCTGCGCGGCATGCGGCTGATCTAGCCGCTCGCCATCGCCACCTGGGCCTGGCCGCCGCGACCACGCCGGCGCAATCGAGCGCCTCGCGCCGCATTGTGGTGCCCAGGACTTCGATGTCGAGCCGGATCAGACAGCCCGCTGCGAAACAGGCGAAGCCGATCCGCGTCGTCGGGTTCGGGCAAGAGTTGGCGCTGGCGACACGGCGGCCGGCGCCGCGCGGAAACGCAGAAGATGCCGGAACGGCTCGTCAGGACTTCGTCACAGCCCGACCGGGGGCCGGCTACGCTTCTTCGAGTCGTACATCAGGACATCGGCCCGGTGCATCAGTTCTTCCGTGGATTCGCACTGGTCGAATTCGGCGATACCCATGCTGAGGCTCACCACCGGGCATCCCGGCTTGGGCAGCCATTGCTCGGCCCAGCGCCTGTCGAACGACGCCTTGAGCCGGCGGCCGATGACCCGGGCCTCCTCGCCGGGCGTATCGAGCAGCAGCACCATGAACTCGTCGCCGCCGTAGCGAAACGCCATGTCGACCTTGCGCAGCTCGCCCTGTATGGTTTGCGAGGTGAAACGCAGCGCGTTGTCGCCCTCCAGGTGGCCGAGTATGTCGTTCACCTGCTTGAAGTTGTCCAGATCGATACAAATCAGGTTCAAGGGCCGGCGATGACGCCGGGCACGCTCGATTTCCGTTTCCAGAACCGACATGAAATGCCGCTGATTGTGCAAGCCCGTCAGATTGTCGGTGACCGACATTTGCTTGAGCTGCGCTTCGAGCTGCTTGGTTTCGGTCAGGTCGTGAAAGAAGCCGATGCTGCCGACATCCTGGCCATTGCGCACGATGAGCTTGGCCGACAGGCGGATGTCGATCACGCGACCGGTCTTGGCCACCAGCTGGGTCTCGTAGCCCTGGATATATCTGTCCGGGCTCGCGTACATCTGCTTATTGACCTTGCGCGCATGGCCGGCGCTCGGATAAACCTCGGTGATCGCCAGCCGCTCGATCACCTCGTCGCCGCGGTAGCCGAGCAGGCGTTCGGCAGCCTTGTTGAACAATACGATGACGCCGGCCCGGTTCACCGCGATGATCGGGTCCGGACTCAGCGAAACCAGTTCCTGGAGGTCGGCTACTAAGGAGGGAATTTTTTGCACAGGCGCCTTGCTGCTTGTTATTGAAGAACTATAGCAAATCGCCCGGTTCGCGGCAGCCGTACCGCCGTTGCCAGAATGGATGTGAAACTGCGCCGCGGATACAAATTCTCACCGTTCCTTACAGCAGCCGGCGCCGCAAGTCCCTAGAGTGGCTACGCGTCCTGCACAACATCATCGTTGAGGAGTTAAACATGAACAAGTATTGGCTTACCGCCCTGATCGCCCCCGTCGTGTTCAGTGCCAATGCCTTTGCGCACGACCGGGATTTCGACAATCGCCACGAGCGTCGTCACCGCCACCAGGTGGACCGCGTCGTCGTGCATCAGGCCTATGTGCAGCCCAGAGTGGTCTATCAAGTCCCGCGGCAAAGGATTTACCGCGAGCGGATGGTGTACCGCGATCGCCCGGTTTACTACGAGGCCGCCCCGGTTTACCGGGAAGCGCCGCGCCATTACCCGCAGCCCAGCCACAACGGAGACAGGGTCGTGGGCCAGGCCATCGGCGCGGTTGCCGGTGCCGTCATCGGCAGCCAGTTCGGCCACGGCGACGGGCGCATTCTTTCCGCGGCCGCCGGCGCAGTCATCGGCGGCGTTGTCGGCGGCAATCTTTCCGGCTACGGCTATTAATGCTTCTTGCCGTCAGCGCGGCGCGCTACCGGATCGCGTCCATCGACGACCTGCTTGATCCGCGCCGCACCGGTGGCGACTGCTGCGTCGTCGGCGACAGATTTTTCTCTTGCCGAGGGCAACGAATTCAACGCGGCTGGGTCAATATGTGCCCGGCGTCGATGCCGGGACAGGTTTCGACGCCCATAGACGTAGACGGCGCATTCAGACGCCTTGCACTGGAGCAGCAATGAAAAAAGTACTGCCTTGGATAGCTTTTGCGCTGATGGCGACGGCGCAGGCCGCGTCCTTCGATCCGGCACGGTCGCCGCCGCCAGAGTTGAAACCGTCGCCGCAGCAGGCCCAGGCGGCGCATCTGGCGGCAGAAGTGCTGAGCCGCTATCACTACAAGACGATGCCTCTCGACGACACCTTGTCGGAGCGTATCCTTGGCCACTATCTGAAGTCGCTCGATGCCGAAAAGCTGTTCTTCGTCCAGACCGACATTGACCAACTGGCGCGCTTTCGCACGGTCCTCGACGACGCCATCATCGACGAAGACCTTGGCGCGCCCTTCGCGATTTTCAATCTCTACGTGCAGCGGGTATCCGAAAGATTCTCCTACGCCCGCGGCTTGCTGAAGGAGGGCTTCGATTTCCGGCAGAAGGAAGACTATCAATACGCCCGCGACAAGGAACCCTGGCTCAAATCCGAGGTGGAAATACGCGAACAGTGGCGCAAGCGGGTCAAGAACGACTGGCTGCGCCTGAAACTCGCCGGGAAGGACGACAAGGCCATCGTCGCGACGCTGGAAAGGCGCTATGACAATGCCCTCAAGCGCATAGCGCGGGCGACGGGCAAGGATGCGTTCGGGGCGTTCATGAACGCCTACACCATGGCCATCGAGCCCCATACCAACTACATGGGGCCGCGGGCTGCGGCGGACTTCGACATTTCCATGAAGCTGTCCCTGGTCGGAATCGGCGCGGCGTTGATGGAGAAGGACGACTACGTCACCATCCGCAGTTTGGTGCCGGGCGGGCCTGCCGCCCTTTCGGGGCAACTGAACAGCGGGGACCGCATCCTCGGCGTCGCCCAGGGCAGCGGCGGCGCCATGACCGACATCCTGGGCTGGCGCCTGGACGACACCGTGGCCCTGATCCGCGGCGCGGCCGACTCGATTGTCCAGCTCGACGTGCTGCCGGCGAACGCCGGCCCGGACGGCAAACACAAGCGGGTCTCGCTGGTTCGCAAGCGAATCCGCCTCGAAGACCAGGCGGCCAAGAAGACCATCCTCCCGGTAATGGACGGCAAGCTCACGCGTCAGGTCGGCGTGATTTCCCTTCCCGGCTTCTATGAGGATTTCGACGCCCGACAAAAAGGCGACCGCGACTTCAAGAGCGCGACGCGCGATGTGGCCCGCCTGCTGGACGAATTGAAAAAAGCCGGGGTAGACAGCGTGCTGATCGACTTGCGCAATAACGGCGGCGGTTCCTTGAAGGAAGCGATCGAACTCACCGGCCTGTTCATCGACCAGGGGCCCGTGGTGCAACAGCGCGATGCCCGCGGCCGAATCACGATCGAACGCGACGCAAAAGCCGGCGTGGCCTGGGACGGCCCGCTCGGCGTGATGATCAACCGCGCCTCGGCATCGGCTTCGGAGATTTTTGCCGCTGCGATCCAGGACTACGGCCGTGGACTGGTGATCGGCGAGCCGAGTTTCGGCAAGGGCACCGTGCAAGCCATGATCAACCTCGATGACGTCGCCCGGAACGACAAGCTGAAGTTCGGCGAACTCAAGTTGACCGTGGCCCAGTTCTTTCGCGTCAATGGCGAGGCCACCCAGTTGCGCGGCGTCAAACCCGACATCACCCTGCCGACGATGACCGATGCGGAGAGCTTTGGCGAAGCGAGCTATGACAACGCGCTGCCCTGGATACAGGTCAAGGCGCTGGATTATGCGCCGGCGGGTAACGTCAAAGCCCGCCTGCCCGACCTGCTGCAACGCCATGAGGCTCGCATAGGCAAGGACAAGGAGTTTCGCTTTCTGCGGGAAGACATCGCCGAATTGAATTTGCAGCGCAAAAAGAAGCGGGTATCGCTGAACGAAGTCGAACGTCGCAAGGATCGCGATGTCCAGGAAGCCAGGCTGGCCGCGCGCGATGCGCAGGAACCGGGGCGGCAGAAGAACAAGGTCGTTCGGGATGATGGCCTGCAGTCCGGTGAGCGCGATCTGGCCAAAGACCTGGCGGACGAAAAGGCCGACGACAAGGCCAAGGACGTATTGCTCAACGAAGCAGCCCGAATACTCGGCGACGAAGCGGATCTGCTGAAGCCCCGCGCCGGCTTCGCCGCGCGTGCGCCGCGCAATGCGGCACAGCTTGGCGTGCAATGACCACCTGATGGTGGTGGTCATTCGCGTGCCGCAGCAGCTGAATTTGGCGCCGCGCTTCTGCTAGGATATTTTCTGGCAGCACGGCGCAGACGGGCCGGCGCCACGGATGGGCCTTGACCCGATCTGTGCATCCCTCACACGGTGAATCAAAACCAAAGCGGGAGAACCCTCATGATCCAACTCAATGTCAATGACAAGCTCCACGCGGTCGAAGTTGCCCCCGACACGCCGCTGCTCTGGGTCCTGCGCGATACCCTGGGCCTGACCGGAACGAAATACGGCTGCGGCCAGGCGCTGTGCGGCGCCTGCACGGTCCATGTCGATGGCGCCCCGCTGCGCTCCTGCTCCACGCCGGTGTCGGCGGTGGACGGACGCAAGATCAGCACGATCGAAAACGCGGACCGCTCGCGCGTCGGAAAGGCCGTGCAGGAGGCGTGGCGCAAGCTCGACGTGGTGCAGTGCGGCTACTGCCAGTCGGGGCAGATCATGAGCGCGATCGCGCTGCTGAGCCAGAACCGCAAGCCGACCGACGCCGACATCGACACCGCGCTGGCGGGGAATCTGTGCCGCTGCGCCACCTATGTGCGCATCCGTGCGGCCGTGCACCTCGCGGCCGAATCCCTCGCCTAGGAGCCGCCATGTCCGCCATGACTATCGAGAATGTGAGCCGGCGCAACTTCCTGCAAGGCGTCGCCGGCCTGACCCTGAGCTTCTGCCTGCCCGCCATCGCCGCGCCAGCCGCCGCCGGCAAAGCCGGCGCCGCTGTGTTCGAGCCGAATGCCTTCCTGCGCATCGGCAGCGACAACAGCGTGACCGTGATCGCCAAGCACCTGGAAATGGGCCAGGGCACATATACCGGGCTGGGCACCATCCTCGCCGAAGAACTCGATGCCGACTGGAAGACCCTGCGCATAACCGGCGCGCCGGCCGATGCCGCGCGCTACAACAACCTGTTCTGGGGCCCGGCGCAGGGCACCGGCGGCAGCACGGCGATGGCCAATTCCTGGGACCAGCTGCGCCAGGCCGGCGCCAGCGCCAGGGCGATGCTGGTCAGTGCGGCGGCCAAGCGCTGGAAGGTGGCGGCATCGGAAATCACCGTGCGCGACGGCATCGTCAGCCACCCGCCGTCGAGGCGCCGCCTGCGTTTCGGCGAGCTGGCCGCGGACGCCGCGAGGGAAGCCGTGCCGGCGAACGTGGTGCTGAAGGAGCCGAAGGATTTCCGCCTGGTCGGCAAGCATGCGCCGCGCAAGGACAGCGCGGAAAAGACCAACGGCAAGGCCGTGTTCACCCAGGACATCCGCTTGCCGGGCATGCTGGTGGCGGTCGTCGCGCATCCGCCGCGCTTTGGCGCCACGGTGAAAAGCTTCGATGCCGGCGCGGCGAAGCGCGTCAAGGGCGTGGTCGAGGTAGTGCAGATTCCCTCGGGCGTGGCGGTGCTGGCGACCGACACCTGGAGCGCGAAGAAGGGGCGCGACGCGCTGACGGTCGAATGGGACGAAAGCCGGGCCTTCAAGCTCGGCAGCGAAGAAATCCTCGCGCGCTATCGCGAGATGGCGAAACAGCCCGGGCTGGTGGCGCACCAGGCGGGCGATGCCGACCGGGCATTCGCGGCGGCGGCGAAAGTCGTCAAGGCCAGCTATGACTTTCCCTACCTCGCCCATGCGGCCATGGAGCCGATGAACTGCGTGATCCGCCTCAGCGCCGAAGGCTGCGAAGTGTGGAACGGCGAACAACTCCACACCGGCGACCAGCATCAGCTCGCCGGCATTTTCGGCCTCAAGCCGGAGCAGGTGAAAATCAACATGCTCTACGCCGGCGGCAGTTTCGGCCGGCGCGCCAGCACCAAGTCGGACTATGTCGTCGAGGCCGCGCAGATCGTCAAGGCCAGCGGCGGCAAGGCGCCGGTCAAGCTGGTCTGGCTGCGCGAAGACGATATGCGCGCGGGCTATTACCGGCCGCTGTTCCATCACAGCCTCGAAGCCGCGCTCGATGCCAACGGCAAGCTGAGCGGCTGGCGGCACCGCCTGGTCGGCCAGTCGATCCTGATGGGTTCGCCCTTCGAGGCCATGCTGGTGAAGAACGGCATCGACGGGGTCTCCGTCGAGGGCGCGGCCAACCTGCCCTACGCGATTCCCAACATGCGGGTGGACCTGCATACGCCGACCGACATCGCCGTCCCGGTGCTCTGGTGGCGCTCGGTCGGGTCCTCGCATACCGCCTATTCGACCGAGGTCTTCCTCGACCTGGTGGCCAAGGCGGCGGGCAAGGACCCGGTGGCCCTGCGCCTCGAATTGCTCGGCGACAAGCCCCGCCACAGCGGCGTGCTTCGACTCGCCGCCGAGAAGTCCGGCTGGGGCACGCCGCTCAAGCCGGGCGCGCCGGGCACGCGACGCGGGCGCGGCGTTGCCGTGCATGAATCCTTCCATTCCTACGTGGCCCAGGTGGCCGAGGTGACGGTCGCCGCCGACGGCACGCTCAAGGTCGACCGCGTCGTCTGCGCCGTCGATTGCGGCATTGCGATCAACCCCGACAACGTCCGCTCGCAGGTCGAAGGCGCGGTGGGCTTTGCCCTGGCTGCAGCCCTGCACGGCGAAATCACGCTCAAGGGCGGCGCCGTGGTGCAGGGAAATTTCGACGGCTACCCGCTGCTGCGCATCGATGAGATGCCCAGGGTCGAGGTGCATATCCTGCCGTCCGCGGCAAAGCCGACCGGTATCGGCGAGCCGGGCGTACCGCCGCTGGCGCCCGCAGTGGCCAACGCCATCGGCGCCGCGACCGGAAAATATCCGGGCCGGCTGCCGTTCAGCAGCGCGGAATTGCGCGCCTGAATCGCCGCATCGCCAGCGCCAACTCTTGACCAACTCCTGACCAACTCGTGGCCGCCGGCCGGCGCGGGCCTAGCGGGGGTCGGCGGCCGATCCGGATGCCGGCGCCGCCTGATGCCGTTTTACGTCGGCGACGTACTCGGCATCCACCGTCAGGATGTGATGGTAGAACCAGCCGTTGATCAGTTCCTCGATGCGGTCGGCAATGTGGTCCAGCGTCAGGCTGCGCGCTTCGTCGAGCAGCCTGCTCAGCATCCGGCGGAACTCCTGGTGCTGCAGGCGGTGCTCGTCGAGCTTGGCGTAGGCGATTTTCTCCAGCATCGCTTCCTCGTCCCGCAGGTGCGTATTGGCGTAGTCGCAGAGCATGGTCAGCGTGTGCATGACGCGAATCTGGTCGCCGTTGCCGCGAAAGCTTGCGGCCAGGTCGAACAAGGCCTTGTGCTGGCTGTCGATGGCGGGCAGCCCGGTGACGATGGCCTCCGACCAGTTTGCCTTGGTGTGCGCCATGAGCGTGCTCCTGTTCTCAGCCGGGCAGCGGTATCGGCATCATGGTGACGATGCCGGTGGCGGCGTAGGTGTCGCAGCGTTCGACGAATTCCCGGGTGCTTTTCGGCATCGCGACGCGGGCCCGCGTGATGTGGAAAATCAGGTCGCGGCCATTGCAGATCACCTGGGTGCCGAAGGAGGCCACGCGCTGTTCGTGCTCGCTGTCGGGATTGCCCAGCAGCGGGCGGAAATTGGCCAGGCGCTCGCCAGCCGCAACCATCTCGGCCCAGATGTCGAAGATCTCGCGGTCGGTGCGCAGGGTCTCCACCTTGATCCGGGCGACGCGGGCAAACTCGCGGATGGTCGGCTCGATGCCGGGAAACATCGGCGTGGCGAAGGTGCGGATCATGGCCTCGGCGATGGTGTCGATGCCGCGCATGGCCTGGGCCATTTTCACGTAACGCGTCGCGTAGAAGTCGGCGAGCGGAATCGAGAAGGCGCGGAAGGGCTCGCCCCACAGTTCGTCGATGCCTTCCTCGCCGCTGCGGTGAAGCACAAGAGAACACAGGGACAGCGCCTCCTGCAGGCAGCGCCCGCATTCGCGCATCAGGTCGTTGCTGGAGGAAATTTCCACCCCGGCCGATTGCAGGTCCACCAGCCGGGTGAAGATGTCGGTGGCGCGGTTGAACAGGGCACCGGCGTACATGGCGCCTTTGACCCGCTTCTTGCCGGGATCGGTCTCGTCCTGGTAGGCCTGCCGCGCCTCGGCCAGGCGATAGCCGGGAATGTTGAGCCCGTGCTCGGTGTGGTTGAACAGGCGTCGCGTCAGCGCCTCGATCAGCCCGCGCTTGGCTTGCAGGCTGTCTTCCGGCACCGGATAGGTCTTGATCCAATAGCCGTCGGTGTAACTGCGCTCGCGGCCGTCGATGATGCGCAAAGTGCCGTCGGGAATATCCTGGTTCATGTCGTGCGGGGCGCCCTCAAGAGGTGATGTATTTTGGCGCTTATCGAGCCGATACTGCAAATGCCGTGGCCTGGCGGGCGGAACCGACCGCCATCGACGCGTGGCCCTTGCCGTATCGGGTATGCTTGCGGCAAGCAATCCTCCCGTCCCGTTCAACCCCTGCTCGCAGGCAGCTGCCGATCCGCGAGCGAAGCCAGGAAGCCCAGGCAATGACCCGCAAGCCCCTAGCCTATCCGCAAGTCGCGCTCGATTTCATGAACCGCGACCACGAAGAATTCGCCGCTCTGCGCGACAGGCTGCTCGACCGGATCGCCACCGGTGCGACGGACGGCATCGATGGCCTGCTCGACGAACTGCAGCGGCACACCATCCGCCACTTCACCGACGAAGAAACGGCGATGCAGGAGGCGGGATTTCCGGTCTATGCCGTGCACAAGGGCGAACACGACGCGGTATTGGCGGACATGGCGGCGCGCATCGGGCTCTGGCGCCGCGACGGAAACGTCGAGGCCCTGCGCGACTGGATCGACGCGGCAGTCGGCGAGTGGTTCGTCAATCATGTGAACAGCATGGACATGGTCACCGCCAGATTCGTCGCGGCGAAACGGCAGCAGGCCTGAGGGCAGCCCCCCGCCTGCGTCCCCGGAGCACCTGCGCGCTGTAAACAGCGCCGGCAGCTGCCGCAGTTTCAGGCGCAGTGTGCGCCAACGCACAGAAGCGACGGACCGATCCTGCTAGCGTATGCTGCAGTTCATGGCTTTATGTGATGAGAAACGCGGGCGGCGGCGACGATGAAGATCTGCCGCTTTCCGGCCGGCGTCGATGGACAGTCCGCTTCCTAATCATTCGGGTGATACCTTGATGCCTCCCATGCTCAATCCCATGACCGATCCGTTTCTAAGTCAGTTCATGGTTCGGTTCTTTTTCGTGTTCGGCATTATCGGCCTTGCCGTTGGCGTCGGGCTGGTGCTTGACCACGTGCGCATGCACCGGATGTTCGGCATCGTGAACCACTGGGTGTCAATGCGACACAGCACGAAGTGGCTTGCCATACCGCGCGACACAAGTGCGGCCGTGGCGCGAAACCGACACCTGATCGGCGGGATTTTCATCCTTGTCGCAACCTATTCGACACTTGTCCTGATGACGCAAGTCGACGTTGCCAGGATCGCCACCATGCTTCGCATCGATGCCCCCCGCAGCCTTGTCGTACTGATCATCGCCAGCGCGCGCTGGTGCCTCGTCGCGGGTGGCATCGTCGCGATTGCCGTCGGCGTCATGCTGATATTTTTCCCGAGTGCATTGAGTGCGATCGAATCGCGTGCCAATCGCTGGTACTCGTTCCGCCAGCAGGCGCCAAACGTGGACACCATGCATATGGATTTCGACCGGTGGACCGAAAGCCATCCCCGGTTTACCGGCTGGATTCTCGCTGGCGGAGCACTCGTGGTGACCGTCGCTTTCGGCACGCAACTGTTCGCGCACGGCTGACGATTGCGGGTGCGCGGCCGCGATGCGGCAGCGGTCGGGGATTGGCCGTATCGGCCTTACGGATTCTGCAGCGGCACGGCGTCCGCTTGCCGCGATTGCGCGCTTGCCTCGGCGCGCGGCCCCTGCGCCAGTCGACCGTGGATCACCGCCCCCGAATGAATCTCGGCCACGGCGTAGGCGAGATCGCAATCGACCTGGGCCTTAGCCTGAAACTTGATGAATTCGGTGGCATCGACGCGGCCCTTGATCAGGCCATTGACGATCAGGCGCGCGACTTCGATGTCGCCCTCGATGCGCCCCTGTTCGCCGACCACCAGGGTATTCGCCTGGCCGTCGGCCGAGCGCACGTTGCCGCGGACTTCGCCGTCGATGCGCAGACCGCCGGAAAACACGATGTCCCCGGAAAGCACCGTGCCGGCACCGATCAGGCTTTCAATCGGGTTGGCGTGCAGCTTGCCGGTCTTATCGAACAAGGCCTTCATGCCCCCGGAACCTGGAAGCGGCGGAAGCGATCCACCGCCGATTCCGCCTCGGCCGCGACGCAGTGCGTGCAGCCGCTTTTGTCGACCGGCGCGATATCCTGAATCGTGGCGACCTGGTACATGCTTTCTATCTTGCGACGTGCCTCGGGTTCGTTCCGCGCCCAGACTTTGAGCCTGAGGATGGTCCGGTAAAACTGAACGTCGCACTTCCACCACATGGTAAGAGAATGTCGCCCCGGGAAATGGTCGATTCGGCTCGACCGAACAGCAAATCGCCACACTATAACTATGGTTATAGGTTCAGGTCAACCCTGCAGTAGGGCACGGGCAGCGCTAGCGGCCGGGCACCACGACCTGCCGGAGCAGCATGCCATCGTGGTCAGGGACTGCCGGGATCAGGAAGCTGCTGGGTCCGGCAGTTCGTATTGGAACGAGGTGAAATGACCGGAAGGCAGAGGGCGGCTGAACAAATAGCCTTGAACCTCGCCGCAACCATGCGTTTCGAGATAATGAAACTGATCCACTGACTCGACTCCTTCGGCGATGACTTCCATGCCCAGGCTGTCGGCGAGTCCTACCACGGCGCTGACGATGGCCGCGTCATTGGGGTCGGAGGAGATGTCGCGGACAAAGGACTTGTCGATCTTCAGCCGATGCAGCGGAAATCGCTTGAGATAGGCAAGGCTCGAATAGCCGGTGCCGAAGTCGTCGATGGCAAGGCGAATGCCCAGGCCGGACAGGGTGCGCAGCAATTCGGCGGCGGTTTCCGGATCTTCCATCAGCATGCCTTCAGTGATTTCGAGTTCCAGGGACGACTTGTCGAGCCCGGATTGTTCCAGCGCGCTGGAAATCTGCCGGAACAAATCCGGCTGCTGGAACTGGCGGGCAGAAAGATTGATACCCATGCGCAAACCCGTTTGCCCCTGATCGTGCCAAAGCCTGGCTTGGCGGCATGCCTCGTGGAGCACCCATTCACCGATAGGAACAATCAGCCCGGTCTCTTCGGCGACGGGAATGAACTTGTCCGGTGACATCAGCCCGCGCCGCGGATGCTGCCAGCGAATCAGTGCCTCCATGCCCATCACGGCACCTGTGCGGCAGTTTACCTGGGGCTGGTAATAGAGCAGGAATTCGCCGTTCTCCAGGGCGCGTCGCAGGTCTTTTTCGATGGTCATGCGTTCCTGCACCACATAATTCATGGAGCTGGTAAAGAACTGGAAGTTGTTGCGGCCCACGCTCTTGGCGTGATACATCGCCGTGTCGGCACTACGCAGCAGGGTCGGTGCATCGGTACCGTCGTCGGGGTAAATGCTGATGCCAATGCTGGGAGTGATGTGAAGTTCGTGTTCGCCAATCACATGAGGTTCTGCCACGACGGCCAGGATTTTTTGCGCCAGTATCGAGACCCGTTCGATCGACTCGATGTCGGGCACCAGGATAATGAACTCGTCACCGCCGAGACGAGCCACGGTTTCGGTGTCGCGCAATGATTCCTTGAGTCTGCGGGCGACGGCCTCCAGCAAGCGATCGCCGACATCGTGGCCGAGGGTATCGTTGATCAGCTTGAAGCGATCGAGGTCGAGCATCAGGATCGCCGTGCGGCTTTCCTTGCGTCGCGATGTCACAATGGCCTGACGGATGCGGTCGTCGAGCAAAGTGCGGTTGGGTAGCTGCGTCAGCGCATCGTGATGGGCCATGAACTGGATATGCGCTTCCGCATCCTTGCGCTCGCTGATATCGAAGAAACTGCCGATATAGTGGGTCAGTACGCCTGCCGCATTCTTCACTGCAGTTATCGTCAGCCATTCCGGGTAGATATCGCCATTCTTGCGCCGGTTCCAGATTTCGCCGCGCCAGTAGCCGGTAGTGGCGATATCATCGAACATGCTGCGATAGAAACTGTGCTCGTGTCGTCCTGACCTGAACTGGGCCGGTGTTTTGCCGATCAGCTCATCCATCCCGTAGCCGGTAATGGCCATTAGCGTCGGATTGACGGAAATGATGCGCATCTCGGCATCGGTAATGAGGATGCCCTCGGCGCTGGAGTTGAAGACGCTGGCGGCCAGCCGCAGGCCTTCTTCGGCATGGCGTTGATCGGTCACGTCGCGGGCAATGCTGGTGAAGCCCATTGCCTGCCCGTCAGCCGAGTGCACGGCAGTGATGTTCCATTGCATCAGATGTACGCTGCCGTCGCGGCTGACCTGGCGATTCTCCCAGCTCAGCACCGGCACAGGGTCCCTGGACCAGCCGGCAAACGCCTTTCTGGTTTCCTCCCGGTCATCCGGGTGCACGAAATCGAACGCCGGCAACCCGATGCACTCGCCGGGCTCAAGTCCGAAATAGCGCCTTGATGCATGATTCACAAACAACAGGCGTCCCTCACGGTCCACCCGGGTTATCAGATCGTCCGTACCCTCGACGACATCTCGGTATTCGGCCTCGCTACGTTGCAGGCGTGATTCGCGCTCCAGCACAGCCGCGGCCATGCGCCGCATGCTGTTGCCGAGGTCGTTGAACTCGGTGATGCGAAAGGCCGGAATGGCGGCACGGTAATCGCCGTTGGCCACCGCTTGCATGAGCTGGCTGAATTCGTGCATGCGGCGCGATACGGCACGGGCCAGCAGCAGTGCGGCGCTTAGCGCAACCAGCAGAGAAAACAGGGTGGCGGCGATCAGCGCATACAAGACCGTGCGTTGCGCCGCAAACGCCACAGACTTCGGTTGCGCCACCAAGGCCACCCAGCCCAGCCCCTGAATGGAGGTGACGGTCCCGACATAATCGATGCCGTCCATTTCGAATTCGCCGGTTATCGCTTGTCCCGGGACGGCGGACTGAATCAGTGTGTTCTGGCCCAGACTGTGTTGCTGCAGGCTTCTGTTGACGTCGGGGTGGGCGACGATATGAGCCTGGCGGTCCACCAATATTGCCACCAGTTTGTCGACCTCACCGATGTGACGCACGAATTCCGAAAGCCGCCGTAAATCCATTTCCCCCACCAGAATCCGCCCTCCGTTGGGAATGGCGATTGCCACCGAGACCTCGCCCCGCGCAGACAAATAGGTGTCGGACCAGGTGACCGCGCCGCTGCGCCGCGCTTCCTGCACATAGCTGCGCGCGGAAAAATCCAGCCCGATGAGATCTTCGCGGAATCGACGTCGGGATTGGGCAAGTCCGACGTGGGTAACGCGATCACTGGCATCCAGAAGGTACAGGGCTTCGATCGCCGGATCCGTGGTGGCCAGCGTATCGAGCTGCCGTTGAATGCCCGGATCGGCCGGCGTCAATTGTGCAATATCGTCACCGAGGCGCTCGATGCCGCCCGCCGAGGAAATCAGGAACGCGTCGACCTGGGCAGAGACGGCATGGCTGAGGGAGCGATTTTCATCCTCGACATGGGTCTCGAGCTGGGGTGCCAGGAACGCCAGCAGAAAACCCGACACTATCAGAATGGGCACTACGACCAGCGCCGACAGACTGAGGGTAAGCCAGCGGTGGAGCAGGTGCGTCATTTGCGGCCTCAGGGCAGCGCGACGAAGGAGCCATCTTTGATAGTGGCCAGGTGGGTCTCGCGCGATGTGTCGCCGAATGCATCCAAAACCACCGGTGACTGGGCGCCGCCGAAAGTCTTCCGCGTCGTCAGGGTTTGCTTCAGCGACTGGCCGGGAAGTTGGTGCTCGAGACCCTCCAGAATCACATTGGTGGCATCGAAGGCGGTCAGGCCGGCAAAGCCGGGCTCCTTGCGGAAGCGGGCAAGGTAGTTGCGGCGGAACTCGACATAGGTCGGCTGTGTGCTCTGGCGATCAAGAAACTGGGCAATCACGATGCCTTCCACCGCTCGTCCGCCCAACTCGATCAGGAGTTCGGTGGCCGACCATTCGGCCGCGGCAATTGGAATTGACGCGTTCAGCTTGCGCAGCTGCTGGCACAGCATCGCGGCATCGACAGAGTTGGCGATGATCACGATTCCGTCCGCGTTGGTCTTCAGCAACTGGCGAGCCAGTTCGGCGAAATGGGTCTCGCCACTGGACGTGAAGCTGATGCTTGCAACCAAACGGCCGCCGGCAGCGGTAAAGGCGGTGCGATAGTCGGCAAGCCAGCTCTCGGTATAGGCCTTGTTGCCCAGATCGTATACCGCCGCTACACGGCGCACGCCAGCGCGCTGGAAATGAAAGTTGGCACTTTTTGCAGCGAAATTTCGGGTTGGCGACAGCACGCGAAAGAAGTAATCGTCCAGCCCCGTCAGGTCGTTGGTGGTGACGGTGGGGCTGACCATGGGTATCTGGGCCTGGTCGACCAACGCTACCGTGGCCATTGCCATGGCGCTCGTCATCGGTCCGATAATGGCTTGCACCTTACGCTCTATCAGTCTGGTCACCGCCTGGCGTGCGACGTCGGGATCCTGCTGATCGTCTTCGGTCAGCAGCTCCACCCGCCGGCCCTTTACGCCTCCCGCCTTGTTGCGCAGTTCCACCGCCAGCAGAGCGCCGTCGCGGCCATTGAGGCCCAGATCGGCAACCCTTCCCGACAGGCCGCCGACAAAGCCCAGGCGAACCGGGTCTGGCGGCGCGCAGCCGAGCAAACCGAGCAGGGTCGCCATAAGCATGCCCGCGCGAACGGCGCGGATGAATGCAAAAGTCATGTCGCGGGACACGGTCGCCTCGTTGTCAATGTGAAATGCGTAGCGATGTTGCGGCACCTCCTCAGTGTTGTATGCGGCGACTCACCCGGGCCGAACCCGGACGCACACAAGGCTGTTTCAGTCTATCGCATCCCGGGCCCGCCTACGCTACGGCCCGACTTGCCTGCCGCGGCTTCTCCGTCGCCGTACCACCAGCGCCGACTCTTCAAAGCCGAGCCGTTCGTAGAAGGCCAGCGCGGCGGTATTGTCCTTGTCGGCCAGCAGCGTGACGCGGCTCATGCCCTGGTCCGCCGCCCAGGCCAGGACGTGCTCGACGAGTCGTCGGCCGTGGCCGCCGCCGCGATGGCTGGCGGCCAGGATCACGTCTTCGAGAATCAGCACCGGACCGCCCTCGGCGGTGCTGATGCTGATTAGCGCGTTGGCCATGCCGACCACCGCGTCGCCGTCGCGCAGCACGAAGAGGCGGCCATGGGCCGGGTGATCGAGGATCCAGTTGAGCGCGGCGAGCTGCCTGGCGCGGTCCGGCGCGAAGTCGGCTTCGAGCGCGAACAGTTCGCCGAGCAGCCCGGCCATGGCGTCGAGGTCGGCGGCGGTGGCGAATTCAATCTGCATCGCCCGCTAGCCGATCAGGGCCACGGCCTTGATCTGCACCCAGACTTCGCGTCCCCGGGCGAGGTCGAGGCGCTGCGCCGAGCGCCGCGTCAGGCGCGCCAGCAGCTTGGTGCCGCCGACGCGCAGTTGCACCAGGATGGCCGACGGATGGTCCTCGGCGGCGTGGGCGAGGACGGTGGCCGGCAGCAGGTTCAGGATGCTGACGTCGTCGTGGCGGCTGTTGGCGAGCGACACGTCGCGCGCCAGGATGCGCACCCGCACCTGGCGGCCCACGGCGACGCCGCTGTCGCGCACCCAGAGTTCGCCGCCGTCGAATTCGACGCGCGCCAGATGCCACTCGGCATCGCGCTCGACCACGGTGGCGGCGAACACCGCGCCGGCATCCTCGCCGAGGCGGATCGGCAGGTCGATGCGCGCCAAGGTCTCGGCCAGCGGGCCCTGCACCACGGCACGGCCGCCGTCCATGACAACCAGATGGTCGGCGAGCCGGGCGACTTCGTCGGCGGCATGGCTGACATAGATCACCGGAATGTCCAGTTCGTCGCGCAGGCGTTCCAGATAGGGCAGGATTTCCTGCTTGCGCGCATGGTCGAGCGCGGCCAGCGGCTCGTCCAGCAGCAGCAGGCGCGGTGCGGAAAGCAGGGCGCGGGCGATCGCCACGCGTTGCTGCTCGCCGCCGGAAAGCCGCTCGGGCAGGCGTCCGAGCAGGGGGCCGAGGCCCAGCAATTCGACGATGGCGGCATCGCCCCGGGAGTTGCCGCTGGCAGCACGGCGCCGACCGTAGTCGAGGTTGCGGCCGACGTCGAGATGGGCGAACAGGCGCGCGTCCTGGAACACGTAGCCCAGCGGGCGCCGGTGCGTCGGCAGGAAAACGCCGGCGTCCTGCCAGGTTTCGCCGTTGATGGCGAGCCGGCCGGCGCCGCGTTCCAGCCCGGCGATGCAGCGCAACAGCGTGGTCTTGCCGCAGCCGGACTGGCCGAACAGGGCCGTGACGCCGCGCCCCGGCAGCTCGAGGTCGACGTCGAGGCTGAAGCCGGGCCAGGCCAGTTTGAATTGCGCCGTTATGCTCATCGGGCTTTGCGCCCGGTCAGCGTGTACAGCGCCAGCAGCACGAGGAAGGAGAAGACCACCATGCCGCCGGCCAGCCAGTGCGCCTGGGCATATTCCAGCGCCTCGACGTGGTCGTAGATCTGCACCGAAACGACGCGGGTCTTGTCCGGGATGTTGCCGCCTATCATCAGCACCACGCCGAACTCGCCGACGGTGTGGGCGAAGCCGAGGATCGTCGCGGTGAGGAAGCCGGGCTTGGCCAGCGGCAGGGCAACGCTGAAGAAGGCATCGAGCGGCGAGGCGCGCAAGGTCGCGGCGGCTTCCAGCGGCCGTTCGCCGATGGCCTCGAAGGCGTTCTGGATCGGCTGCACGACAAAGGGCATGGAATAGAACACCGAGGCCACCACCAGACCCCAGAAGGTGAAGGGCAAGAGGCCGATGCCGGCCCATGCGGTGAGGCGGCCCACCGCGCCGTCGGGTCCCATCAGCAGCAGCAGATAGAAGCCGATCACGGTCGGCGGCAACACGATGGGCAGCGCCACCACGGCGCCCACCGGGCCCTTCCACCAGGAGCGCGTGCGCGCCAGCCACCAGGCGATCGGCGTGCCGATCAGCAGCAGCAAGACGGTGGTGACGGTCGCCAGCCTGAAGGTGAGCCAGATGGCTCCGAGGTCGGTGGTCAGGTCGGGTAAGCTCGGCATGGAGCGAATGCTAGCGCGATATCGCCCGCCAGGGCAGCCCGACTAGATTTCGTAGCCGAAGGACTTGATGATCGCCTGCGCCGCGTTGCCTTTGAGGTAGTTGAGCCACGCCTCTGCGCCGGGCTTGCCGCGGCCTTTTTCGAGCAGCACCGCATCCTGGCGGATGGCCTGGTGCAGCCGGGCCGGCACGATCCAGGCGGAGCCCGCGGCGAGGCGTCCGTCCTGCATCACCTGGGACAGGGCGACGAAGCCCAGCTCGGCATTGCCGCTGGCGACGAACTGGTGGGCCTGGGCGATGTTCTCGCCCTGGACGAATCGCGCCTGCACGGCATCGAGCAGCTTGAGCGCGGTCAGCGCCTCGATCGCGGCGGCGCCGTAGGGCGCGAGTTTCGGATTGGCGATGGCGAGGTGCCTGAAGCCGCCCCTGGCCAGCACCGCACCCTGGTCGTCCACGTAGCCGGGCTGCGCCGACCACAGCGCGAGGCGGCCGACGGCGTAGGTGTAGCGGCTGCCGGCGACAGCCGCGCCATCGGCTTCGAGTCTGGCCGGCGTCGTGTCGTCGGCGGCCAGCAGCACCTCGAAGGGCGCGCCGTTCCTGATCTGGGCGTAGAACTTGCCGGTACCGCCGAAAGACAGTTGGGCCTTGTGTCCGCTGTCCTTGGCAAACGCGGCGGCGAGAAGCTTCGCCGGCGCCGTGAAATTAGCGGCGACGGCGACCTGAACTTCGTCGGCATGCGCGGTGCAGGCAGCGAACAGTAGGGGAATGAAAAGTCGTTTCATGTCTCGGCTCCGAAGCACAGCGAATGATTGCAGCACTTGGCACTGCCGCGTGACTTGCAGCTCGGCACCCTGGCCCGCTCGCCGCGCCGGCGATCGCCTCACTCCACGGTGACGCCTGTTCTGACCAATTAAAGTCGAAAACTGCCATCACGCATTCTTGCGGGTTGCCGGGTAGGCAATTTGAGTCATGAATTGTCTAAAGTCGAAAACTCCAGATCAAAAGCCGGCAAAGCACAGCGGCCGCAAACAAATATAGTCGAAAACTCGGTGTAGAAATACTTTCGGAGCGTGATTCCAAGCGAGAATCCTAGCCCCAGACGGAATTGCCCGGACTGTAATCGCCCTACTGAAATTAGCACGGCCGACACCAAGTCAGCTTAGCTTTCTGCCGTTCGGCGTCGGCTAGGTCGGAGGACTCTTTCGTGCCCAATCCGGGCATTCGTAGCTTCGACCACCAATTGGAAGGTAACTGATTGGAGCGGACTGTCGCACATTCGATCGAACATCCAACTGATCTACGCAACTGCGCGATCAGCTTTACCTGTGCCGGCAGACAAAACCGCTTCAAATCGTACGCCTCGACGATTGTCCGCCGCGCTCGCGTCCGCGGCTCAGCAAACCGCCCGGGGTCCGCCAGCGTCGCCACCACCCGCTCGGTAACTTCCGGCGGGCTGAAAAAATCTCCCAGCAAGCCGTTCTCCCCGTCGCGGATCACTTTCTCGACCGACGCGGCGCGTGAGCCAATCACCAGACATCGCGCGGCATCGCCTCCTGCCTCGACCAAGAGAGCACGAACGGGTAGGTAAGATAGACATGGCGTTGACCGGCATTCACGGGCTCCAGATGCAAAAACCCCCGGCAGCAGCGCTGCGCGGGGGCTGGTTAGAGCGGCAAGAACAGGTTGAGCGGGTGGTCCGCCATTTGTTCGAAGCCATAGCGATTGTAGAAACCGACTGCTGACGGCTTTGCATTGACCACGAGGCCAATACCGCCGATCTCTTCTGCGATGCGCGTCACTCGGTCAATTGCGTCGAAAAGCATATACTCCCCGATGCCCTTGCGTTCGTGACTCTTTGCGGTTGCCAGTCTGCCGAGGCGGAAGATGGGGACCTTGGTAGGTAGGCGCTTCCGATACTGCGTCGGCAAGTCGGTATTCACCAGTTCTGCCAGATTGATGGCGTAGAAGCCGCGCACTTCCGTACTCGCTTCATGGTCCACAACCACAAAGGTCGAGGAAACTCCCTTTTCCTTATGCTGTCTGGCTACCTGAGCAAACCAGCTATTGAGTTCAGCATCCCCGCAGTCGAATCCCTTCCTGTCATGCCCGTCGGTCAGCGGTAGAACTAGCATTCTTCATCCTCCGATGACGGGCCTGCGCCTGAAGGAACTTCTTATTACGCGGCGGCGGATTCTCAATCATCTCAAGCAGTCTCAACGATTCCCGACGTGACAGGACAATCGTTGATTCGCTTTCGATCACCTTCTCAGCTTTTTCGAGCGCTGCCTGCACCACAAACTGGTTCAGCGTTGCACCAACGAGGTCAGCCGCCACTTGCAGCTTCTCCTGCACATGGTCAGTGATTCGCGTGGTGAGTCGTTTCCCGGTATGAGCAAGCATGGCGGCCTCCTGATTAGGCAATCCTTCAATGTGCCTAGTATAGACATGTGGCGTCATTTTGTCACCATCTCCTTTTGTTGATGGCTAGCTAGGCAGGCACTTCATTGGCAGGGCCATCGGATTGGGACAGGGTTCCAACGGGGATGACGTCGTTGGGCTCAATCGAGGATCTCTATACGCGGGCAGCCGTTCTGTCGAACCACCAACGCTAAACGGAGCCTCCATTACCGCGCGAGCGGTTTAGTCCGTTGGCCACAAGCGGGCATAGCGACGCGGAAAAACTGTTCTCCACAAACGACAGGGAACTGATCCAACACCTGCCGCTCGCCCCGTCGCTTCGCTGCCTGCTCATCGGCCAAAGCGGACACTGGACACACGGCAGCGGGAAAGGCGTTCAATGGCCGGTTACAACAAATAAACTAGTTACGCCCAAGTGGCATGATGACATTGACAAGAATCGCGGCCGGGTTATGATTCTTGGATTGCTAGTCGATTCTGGCGGATGGTTTTAGCTTTTGCCAAATCCATTTGTGAGCGTAATGGCACTTACGATCTCACGCGATCGACATCAATTGCGATGCCGAATGCTTCAAGATTCGGCCGATGCAACTCTCCGCAGAATGCGTGTGGCGCCCTTGGAAGGAAAGCTCAATACTATGCAGCAGACCGATACTCAGACAATTGTCCAAAATTGGAACTTCGCTGCCGACTTTCCTGAGTTGCCTCCCAATTTGATCGAGCGGCCCCATTTTTTGCAGACTATGGTGGATGTGCTCAACGGCGAGACACCTGTTCTTTTCCTTGAGGGCAGTGAGGGTGACGGAGCGACCACGACGTTGGCCCAGTTCTGCCACGCGTACCCATCGCACAGCTTTTCGCTCTTCATCAAGCCGGCTTGCCGCTTTGCGTACAGTCTTGACTACCTGCGATTGGCACTTGCCGAACAGTTCTACTGGTATGTGTATGGCGAAAGACTCAGCAGGGACGCACTAACTGAGAGTGACTTCGATAGCCTCAAACTAAAGGTGTTGGGCAAAGAGCGCGACAAGACATTGTATTTTGTTGTGGATGGTCTCCATCAAATTCCGCCCGAGGATCGGCGCGTTGTCGATTCAATCTTCACTGATCTTCTGCCGACTGGACTGGGTAGGTGTCGCCTAATCGTAACCGGGCAACAGAGCATACTGTCTAAATATTTGCGCAGCAGCGCCAAGTCGAAGCCCTACCAGCTGCTCAAGTTAAAGCTTGAGGAATGCAAGAACTTCCTTTCAGACACGGGCATAGATGATAGTGATTGTAGGAAGATCTACGAGTTGTGCAAAAACGGCAGTCCTGGCCGTTTGGCGGTAGTCCGTCGACTCCTGATGTCTGGCATGTCGCTTTCGACCATTCTCGATACCGATCCAACTCGGTATCTTGAGTTCGTGAAGCTTGAGTTCGAGGTGCTGAAAGATCTCAATGAAGCCCAGATACTAGTTGTTGCCTCTGTCGCTTTTTCCAAGATGTCGCTTTCGCTGAATGACCTGACCGCTTTGACAACGGCCGAGGAGGCGATCGTGCAGCAGACAATCGCCCAGTGTCAGTTCTTGCGCATAACCTCAACGGGCCAAGTTGAATTCATTTCGGAAACTCATCGACTGGTCGCAAGCAATTCTCTTGAGCGATTGAAACGACAGGCGCTGACGGCGCAACTGGCGTATCTGCAAGAGAACCCGCGCAGTGAGGCAGCGTTACGCTTCCTGCCCGTCTACTTCGAGATGCTCAATCAGCAGGAGGCCATCCTTGAACTGCTGTCAAAGGAATATTACGGCGATCTTCTTGAAAGTACGCAGTCTTTTTCTGCCTTGCGCACAAGGGCGGAGATGGGTGCCAAAAGCGCGGCAAGCCTCCATAAGACCCATGAAGTTTTTAAGTTTTCGCTCCAACGATCCATCTTCTCCAGCGCCAGCACGGCGGAAGGTTCTTCAGATCGCATCAAGGCACTAGTGGCGATGGGAAAGACGAATACCGCGTTGGCTCTGGCGAATGCCGAGGCGACAAAGGAGGACCGATTGGTACTTCTAAGCGCCTTCGCTCGCCGTCTCACCGAGCGAAACGGAAAAATCGAGCCAGAACTACTCAACCACATCGGTAGGCTAATTCAAGAAATTAACTTCGAAGAGCTTGGGGACAAAGCGGTAAAGATAGCTGCAGACGTTCTTATCTTCGACCCAGATGCGGCGATTGGCATCATCGAATCGGCAGTAAAGGGCGCGACGGCAGCGACAAAGGATTCTGCGTACGCGGAGCTTTCGTTTTCGGCCTCGCTATCAAAGCTGAAGCACCGCACCAAGATCGATAACAAGGCGCAATCTCGAATTTCTGATGAGGCGCTGCAACAAGTCGCATATTCTTTCGAGCTCATGGCCGAGCGTCTTGACGCTGAGGAGATCGTCAAGACATTATCCAAAATGCCTGCGGCGCATCAGGTCTTCTTTCTATGCTCGTTTGTTTCCATAAAGCGACGTGACCCGAAGGTACTCGATCTTGTAGAGCTTGGTCTCGACACCATCATTCGTGAAGCCGAGTACATACCTCGCGCCAAGGATCTGGCCGATCTTTGCTCACCTTTTCTTGAACCTGTGGCCGACCACGATCGGCTGCGCCGACTAGTTACTCGTTTCGACAGCCAGCTTGGTCTAGTTGCCAAAGCGGCACACTCAAAAGATCTTGCGGTCCTCGAGATGAGACTGGCTTCTGCCGAATATCAATATGACAGGAAGTTGGCGCGCGACCGAATCGAGCAGGCGTACTTCGATATCAGCGACATTAAGACACCCGAAGTGCAAATGGAATGCTTCGCCATCATGCTCGGCTCTCTCTCGCGGTTAGACGAGGACGACGAGTTGGAGAGGAAAGATGGTTTCAGGGCATTGGTAAGGTGCGACCTGACAAAGCTACTTGAGGTAACTCTTAGGGAAACAGCGGACCATATCAGTACGGTGTCACCAGTGCTCAAAGTGCTCGCGGCCGACGACTGTGAGGCAGCGCTACACCTAGCGTCGAAGCTAAATATCCTTTCACGACGCGACGAAGCCTACCAGAGCATAGCCAACGTGCTCTTGTCCCAAACATACACTGATCAGCGGTTTGCCGCAGTTAAGGTGGCTCTAGAGCGCATCACCAGCATCGACCACCGTGCACGCGCTACTTTGGCACTGCTGGGAGCGCTAGATTCCAATCCGAATAAGGCCACTTGGGTACCATACTTAGAGACATTGCGTACCAATTTGATGCGCGCACACCAGCTGAGCTATTGGGATTGCTGGATGCTGAAGGCTTCGGTGGCTTCGAAGATTGACTATCCGATGGACCTGTTCGTGGACCGGTGCAAGGAAGCAACGCTGCGCGCGGAGTCACCATTGGAGGAGAGCAAGATTAGCTTCCGAGCTGCGGAAGCATTGGCAGAGACTGAGCCTGCGGTGGCATTGAAATACTATGATGAAGGAACCCGTGTGGCCGCTAAGACCCCATTCAGTACGGCCGCAGCGTCCAGCCTGTTCGAACTATGTTTATCCTTGGTGGGGCGCTCAATGGCACCGCTTGCTCGCGCGGGATTTTTAGACGAAGACAAGCTTAGCCGACATTTAAACTTGATCCACCAGCTACCCGGCATCATCTCACGGATACGTGTCTTGAACGATTTTGCTGAACGGATGTGGTGCGCCAAACGGCGGGATTTGGCTGACAGAGTTGTTAGCGAGCAACTGCGCCCACTACTGGAGGAGTCTCGATTGCTGCATCCGTCCGTGGCCCGAATAGCGATAGCGATTTCGTTTCCTTCTTTTTGCGCCTCGCACATCAAGACCGCGCTGCCGCTGCTCAACGAACTGTCAGATGTCGAGGCTGGCGGTGCACTCTTTGCAGCGGCCATGCTGCGTCTTCGACACTTGCCCGAACAGGAGCCGGACGCCAACGGCAAGTTCGACCACAGCAAACCAAATACAGATGACATCATCGATGTCATTGAGATGCTACAGGTCGCGCGCACTGACTCGACCATCTTTGGTCTGATCAAGGCGACGGTAGAGGCGATCAACGACAAAGTAAATCGTACTCGCTTCACAGCGCAGCAAAAGGCCGATTGGTCAGCAAAGCTGAAGGTGATCGTTGTTGAAAAGTTGCCAGACTCACGCAACATTCAGCATGCTGGGTACAAGGTGGTGTGCATGGCGCTGGTCTATGCCCTTGTCGATACCCCATGGCCAGAGTGGGAGCTACTGGAGAAACAGACTGATGCCATCGACAATGGTGCAGACCGAGGATACATATTTGTTAACCTAGCAGTGGCTCTGCCTAGCAAGTATGCTTACCACCGTAAGCGGTTGCTCGATCGGGCATTGGTGGAGATTAAGAAAATCCCTTCTCCGATTGACCGCATGTCCCACCTGCAGGGCTATGCCCAAGAGGCATACACCAACGACGCTGCTGCTTCCGCTAGGGAATGTTTGAAGGCGGCCATGAAACTATCGATTGAACTCGAGGACAACGCCCGCGTTTCCGAACACCGACGTGAACTAATCGATATCGCGGACCAAATTGATCCCGGTCTGGCGAACGAACTGATCGAACTCGTTGACGATGACCCTGCTCGTGTACATCTAAAATTCGAGGCAAAGCAGACTGCCGCAATGGCCAAGGCAAAGCGCGAGATCGCGAATGCCAGGCAGATCAAGGACATGGGCAAGGTTGATCTCGACATGTTGCCGATGGCGGCATGGAAGAACCTTGGGGCGCTTGAGGCAGGCCGTCTTGAAGTCAAACCCTTGGAGGTCATGACAGAGCTCGTCACGTTATCTGGCAGTGGATCACTGTACGATGCGTACCCCGTACTCGCGTGGCATCTGACCAACATGGAGCGCAAGTTCCTACAACCTCAAGATGTGACATCAAACATCATTCCGGTCTGCGAGGCATTGCTTTTGTCGGCAGAGCTAACTCACTTCATCCTGAGTAAGGTCTCTGGACGTCAATTTGAGGTGCGGGAGGATGCGCAGGACGAAGGACTGCTAGTGCGCAGAAAATCCCGCGCAGAGGCGCTAGCGTTCATTGAGAAGTGGTTGAGAGACAACGGAAAGAAACACATCACCTACTGCGACGCGTATTTCTCGACCAAAGATATTCCTCTTATCCGTCTGTGCCTAGCCCACGCGCCAGACTGCAAAGTATTCGTTATCGCGAGTAAGCCGTTCCTGGCGGGAAGAAACGAGTTGACTGAGGATCCATTCAAGAAGGCATGGAAAGAGCAGAGTGACCAGAATCCTCCGGACACCGAGATCATTACCCTCGCGTACGCTGACGCTCCGGAACGGCATGTTGTGCATGATCGCTGGTTGCTCACCGAGAACGCTGGATTACGGCTAGGAACTTCATTTAGCTCTCTCGGCGAAGAACGTTTATCCGAGGTGTCGGAAGTAGACACCTCCCGTGTTCATGCCATCCAAGAGCAGATTGACAAGTACATTTCGCGTCAGCGGGTCATAGATGGAGCCAGAATCCAGTACAGTGGGTTTACTCTCTACTGACGGATATTTGTGCTGCGAAAGTGCAATTGGCTTCGACACATGAATCTGTGCCATTGCTCCTGTGCTGCTGTATGTCCGGCCGCTGGACGAGTGTCCCTGCTATTCGCCAGTTGCCGTCGTAAAGAGAGCGTGTGGGCTAATTCGTCAGATATCCTCATTGCGGCCATTCAAGGGCATGGTGCTCTGCGGCTAAGCGTCCGCAAAGGCCGAGTTCCTGGCATTCAGCCAAGACCAGTCAGATCTACAAGTTGATCCCGATCGCAACTTTCGATCGGAAGAAAATCGCTCGGAATCAGTTTTCGACTCTAATGCCGAGTTTTCGACTTTATTGACGAGTTTTCGACTTTAATTGGTCAGAACAACGCCTTTCAAAGGACGAAGCGGATCACTCGACCGTGACACTCTTTGCCAGGTTGCGCGGCTTATCCACGTCCGTGCCCTTGACCAGCGCCACATGATAGGACAGCAGTTGCAGCGGCACCACGTGCAGTACGGGCGAGAGCAGGCCGTAGTGCTCGGGCAGGCGCAGCACATGCACGCCGTCTTCCGCATCCACCGCGGAATCGGCATCGGCGAAGACGTAGAGCTCGCCGCCGCGCGCGGCGACTTCCTTGAGGTTGGACTTAAGCTTTTCCAGCAGGGCGTCGTTGGGTGCGATGCTGATCACCGGCATGTCCTTATCCACCAGCGCCAGCGGGCCGTGCTTGAGCTCGCCGGCGGGATAGCCCTCGGCGTGGATGTAGGAAATTTCCTTGAGCTTCAGCGCGCCTTCGAGCGCGATCGGATAGTGGTGGCCACGGCCGAGGAAGAGCGCGTGCTGCTTGGCGGCAAAGCGCGCGGCCCAGGCCTTGATTTCGGGTTCGAGGGCCAGCACTTTCTGCACCGCCACCGGCAGGTGGCGCAGCGCCGTCAGGTGCTCGGCTTCCTGCGCTGGCGTAAGGCGTCCGGCCTGCTTGGCCAGCGTCACCGCGAGCAGGAACAGCGCCGCCAGCTGGGTGGTGAAGGCTTTGGTCGAGGCGACCCCGATCTCGGGTCCGGCGCGGGTCAGGAAGCGCAGCGCGCATTCGCGCACGATGGCCGATTCGGGGACGTTGCAGATCGCCAGCGTGCGCCCCATGCCGAGCACCCGCGCATGCTTGACCGAGGCCAGCGTGTCGGCGGTTTCGCCCGACTGGGAGATCGCCACCACGAGCTGCTCCGGATTCGGCACCGAGACGCGGTAGCGGTACTCGCTGGCGATTTCGACGCTGCACGGAATGCCGGCCAGTTGCTCGATCCAGTAGCGCGCGACGAGGCCGGAGTGGTAGCTGGTGCCGCAGGCCAGGATCAGCACCGAGCGCACGCCGCCCAGCATTTCCGGTGCGGCGACGCCGAACAGGTTGGGGCTCAGGGTCTGCGCGCCGCCGATCATTTCCAGCGTCGCGGCCAGCGCCTGCGGCTGCTCGAAGATTTCCTTCTGCATGTAGTGCCGGTAGTCGCCCAGCTCGACGTCGTCGGCCGAGAGCGTGCTTTCATGCACCGGGCGATCGGCCGGCACGTTCGCCGCCGTACCGTCAGCGGCAACTATCCGGATTGCATCGCGGCGAAGCTCGGCGACATCGCCGTCTTCGAGATAGATCATGCGCCGCGTCACCTGCAGCAGCGCCGCCGCATCGGACGCCGCGTAGTTTCCATCCTCACCCAGCCCCAGCAGTAGCGGCGCGCCGTGACGGGCGACGACGATGCCGTCGTCCCACTCGCGCAGCACGGCAATCGCATAGGCGCCGGTCAGGCGTGCGGTCGCCAGGCGTACCGCGGCGAACAGGTCGGGTGCCGACTGCAGCGTGTGCTGGATCAGGTGGGCGATGACCTCGGTGTCGGTATCCGAATTGAAGACGTAGCCGGCGGCCAGCAGTTCCTGCTTGAGCTCGACGTAGTTCTCGATGATGCCGTTATGCACCACCGCCAGT
This sequence comes from Pseudomonadota bacterium, assembly GCA_043826925.1. Classification (GTDB taxonomy): domain Bacteria; phylum Pseudomonadota; class Gammaproteobacteria; order Burkholderiales; family Rhodocyclaceae; genus Sulfuritalea. The sequence goes on along the minus strand of JBDRPN010000017.1, from coordinate 222,746 downwards.
CCGGCCGACACATGCGGATGCGCGTTGCGCTCGGAAGGCACGCCGTGCGTGGCCCAGCGCGTGTGGGCGATGCCGTGGTGGGCGGTCTGGCCTTCCGCCTGCGTCGCCAGTTCGGCGACGCGGCCGACGCTGCGCAGGCGGGTCAGCGTCGGGTTGAGCAGGGCCAGGCCCGCCGAGTCGTAGCCGCGATATTCGAGCCGGGTCAGACCCTCGATCAGTACCGGAACGATGTTGCGCGCGGCAACGGCTGCGACGATGCCGCACATGGTTCAGTCCTTTTTCTGCGGTTTTGGGAGCTTGACCGGCCGCTTCCAGCCGGGCACGGCGACCTGTTTGGCGCGCGACACGGTGAGTTGGTCGGGCGGCGCGTCGCGCGTCAGCGTGGTGCCGGCGCCCAGCGTGGCGCCGCGGCCGACCGTGACCGGCGCGACCAGCTGGGTGTCGGAGCCGATGAAAACGTCGTCCTCGATCACGGTGCGGAACTTGTTGGCGCCGTCGTAATTGCAGGTGATGGTGCCGGCGCCGACATTGACCCGGCTGCCTATCGTGGCGTCGCCGAGATAGGCCAAGTGATTGGCTTTGGACTGATCGGCGATGCTGGAATTCTTCACCTCGACGAAATTGCCGATATGCACATCGCACCCAAGTTCAGTGCCGGGACGCAGGCGCGCGAAGGGGCCGACCACGCTGCCGGCGCCAACCACCGCGTCTTCCAGCACACAATTGGCGCGGATTTGCACGCCGTCGCCAAGCACCACGCGGCCCTCGAACACGCAATTGACGTCGATGCTGACGTCGCGGCCGCAGACCAGTTCGCCGCGCACGTCGATGCGCGCCGGGTCGGCCAGCGTCACGCCGGCTTCCATCAGCGCATCGGCGACATTGCGCTGATGCACGCGCTCCAGCGCGGCGAGTTGCAGCTTGCTGTTGACGCCTTCGGTCTCCCATGCCGCAGCAGGATGCGCGGTGACCACCGGCATGCCTTCGGCGACAGCCAGGGCGACGATGTCGGTCAGGTAGTACTCGCCCTGCGCATTGCGATTGCCCAGTGTCGGCAGCCAGCGCGCCAGCGCCGCGGTCGGCGCGACGAGGATGCCGGTGTTGATTTCGCGTATGGATTTTTCGGCATCGTCGGCGTCCTTCTCCTCGACGATGCGCGTCACCAGGCCTTCGCTTCTGACGATGCGGCCATAACCCCGCGGATTGTCGACGTGCGCGGTGAGCAGCGCCAGTTTGTCGCCGCCGGCCGCTGCGATCAGGCGCTTGAGCGTGTCAACGCGCGTCAGCGGCACGTCGCCGTAGAGCACCAAGGTGGAAGAAGCGGTGGAAGAAGCGGTGGAAGATACTGCGGAAGAAACGGTTGAAGATCCGGTTGGCGCTGACGCCGCGGCGGCCGGCATCGCCTGCAACACCGCATGGCCGGTGCCGAGCTGGGGTTCCTGCCTGGCCCAGTCCAGGTCGGGCGCATCGAGCGCTGCGCGCACCCGCTCGCCGCCGTGGCCATACACCACGCAGATTTTCCCGGCGCCGAGTTCGCGCGCGGTGTCGATCACGTGTCCCAGCAAGGCCTTTCCCGCCAGCGGATGCAAGACCTTGGGCAAGTCGGAATGCATCCGCTTGCCCTGCCCCGCGGCGAGAATGACGACGTTCACTTCAGGCGCAGAGCTTATGAAGAAATCGTAGCGAGCGGGCCGCAGCGGGGTGCGGCCGGAGCGCAGCTACCGGAACATATGTCGTTATATGTGAGGATAGCGAGCACCGCCCAAGCCCCGATCCGGCGCGCGCAGTAGATTTATTCATAAGCTATCAACGCGGCAGGATCGTGGAGCCCATCAGAAACTGGTCCACAGTGCGTGCACACTGGCGGCCTTCGCGTATCGCCCACACCACCAGCGACTGGCCGCGCCGCATGTCGCCGGCGGCGAACACGCCGGGCACCGTGGTGCTGTAGGCTTGCTCGCCTTCGGTATTGGCGCGCGCATTGCCGCGGCCATCCTTGTCGATGCCGAAAGCGTCGAGTATGCCGCCCACCGGATTGACGAAGCCCATGGCGAGGAAGGCGAAGTCGGCCGGAATTTCGAATTCGGAACCGGGTACTTCGCTCATCCTGCCGTCGGCCCAGGCCAGGCGCACGGCCTTGATGGCCTTGAGCTTGCCACTCATTTCACCCTCTCCGCCGACGAATTCCTTGGTGCCGATGGCCCAGTCGCGCGCGCAGCCCTCGTCGTGCGACGACGAAGTGCGCATGCGCAGCGGCCAATAGGGCCAGGTCAGCGGGCCGTTCTCCTGCTCGGGCGGACGTGGCATCAGCTCGATCTGGGTGATGCTGGCCGCGCCGTGGCGATTGGAGGTGCCGACACAATCCGAGCCGGTATCGCCGCCGCCAATGACGACAACATGCTTGCCATGGACGTTGATCGGGTTCCGGGCGCCACCGGAGACTTCCTTGTTCTGCGGGATGAGGAATTCCAGCGCGAAATGCACGCCCGCAAGCTCGCGTCCCGGCACCGGCAGGTCGCGCGGATTCTCGGCACCGCCGGCGAGGATCACGGCATCGAAGTCCTTCTTCAACTGCTCCGGGCTGACGGACTTCTTCGCATCGTTGATCACGCCCTTGGGCAGGGCCGCATCGGTGACCATGGTGCCGGTGACGAACTTGACGCCCTCGACCTTCATCTGCGCCATGCGCCAGTCGATCAGCCGCTTGTCGAGCTTGAAGTCGGGAATGCCGTAGCGCAGCAGGCCGCCGATGCGGTCGTTCTTCTCGAACACCGTGACGGCATGGCCGACGCGCGCCAGCTGCTGCGCCGCGGCCAGCCCGGCCGGGCCGGAGCCGACGATGGCGATCTTCCTGCCGGTCTTGTGCGCCGCGGGTTGCGGCACGACCCAGCCGTTCTCGCCGGCCTTGTCGATGATGGCGCGTTCGATCGACTTGATGCCGACCGGCGTCTGCGGAATGTTCAGGGTGCAGGCCGCCTCGCAGGGCGCGGGGCAGATGCGGCTGGTGAGTTCCGGAAAGTTGTTGGTCGAGTGCAGGGTCTCGATCGCCTCGCGCCAGCGGCCCTTGTAGACCAGGTCGTTCCAGTCCGGAATCAGGTTGTTGACCGGGCAGCCGTTGTTGCAGAAGGGAATGCCGCAATCCATGCAGCGCGCGCCCTGAATTTTCGCCTGCTCGTCGCTCAGATGCGGGATGAACTCATGATAGTGAAGGACACGCGTTTCCGCCTTCTCGTAAGTTTCCGAGATGCGCTGGAATTCGAGGAATCCGGTGGGCTTGCCCATTACGCTGCCTCCGCAGGGCCGCCCCAAGGGGGCAGCAAGTCGTTGCACGGAAGTCGGCGCGCAGCGCGCGGCGACCGAACCACAGTCACCCCCTTGCTTCGCAAGGGGGCTGGGGGGAATGCCGTCATCAGGCTGCTTCCTTCAGTTGCGTTGCCGCGAGCTCTTTCAGGGCGCGGCGATATTCATGCGGAAAGACCTTGACGAACTTGCCGCGCGCCTTGGCCCATTCGGCCAGCAACGCCTTGGCGCGCTCGCTGCCGGTGAGCCTGGCATGCTGCTCGATCATGTGCTTGAGCTGCGCCTCGTCGGTCTGCTCGCGATGTCGCATGCCGTCGTCGGGCTGTTGCGCCTCGGGCAGCACCGTGTCGAGCGCAACCATGGCCAGGTTGCAGCGCTTGGCAAACATGCCGTCCTCGTCATAGACGTAGGCGATGCCGCCCGACATGCCGGCAGCGAAGTTGCGTCCGGTGAGGCCGAGCACCGCCACCGTACCGCCGGTCATGTATTCGCAGCCGTGATCGCCGGTGCCTTCGACCACCGCCGTGGCACCGGAATTGCGCACGCCGAAGCGTTCGCCGGCGACGCCGCGGAAATACACGTCGCCTGCGATGGCGCCGTAGAGCACCGTGTTGCCGACGATGATGTTCTCGCTCGGCGTACCGCGGAAAGCCTCGGGCGGGCGCACGACGATGCGGCCACCGGAGAGGCCCTTGCCGACATAATCGTTGCCTTCGCCGGTCAGGTCGAGCGTGATGCCGCGCGCGAGGAAAGCGCCGAAGCTCTGTCCGGCAGTGCCGGTCAGCTTGATCGTGATGGTGTTGTCGGCTAGCCCGGCATGGCCATGGCGCTTGGCCACCTCGTGCGACAGCAGGGTGCCGACGGTGCGGTTCTGGTTGCGGATCGGCGACTCGATCACGACTTTCTCGCCGCGTTCCAGCGCCGGCATGGCCTTGGCGATCAAACCGTGGTCGAGGGCGCGGGACAGGCCGTGGTCCTGGACTTCGCGATGGCAGCAGGCAACGCCGGGCACCGTGGGCTGCCGGTAGAAAATCCGCGAGAAGTCGAGACCCCTGGCCTTCCAGTGGTCTACGCCCTTCTTCATGTCGAGCAGGTCGGAGCGGCCGATCAGTTCGTCGAACTGGCGGATGCCCATCTGCGCCATGTACTCGCGCACTTCCTCGGCGACGAAGAAGAAGTAATTGACGACATGCTCGGGCTGGCCGGAGAAGCGCGCGCGCAGCACCGGATCCTGCGTTGCGACGCCGACCGGGCAGGTGTTGAGGTGGCACTTGCGCATCATGACGCAGCCCTCGACCACCAGCGGCGCCGTGGCGAAACCGAATTCGTCGGCACCGAGCAGCGCGCCGATCAGCACGTCGCGGCCGGTCTTCATCTGGCCGTCGGCCTGGACCCGCACGCGGCCGCGCAGGCGGTTCAGCACCAGGGTCTGCTGCGTTTCCGCCAGGCCCAGTTCCCAGGGCGTGCCGGCATGCTTGATCGAGGAGATCGGCGAAGCGCCGGTGCCGCCGTCATGACCGGCGATCACCACGTGGTCGGCCTTGGCCTTGACCACGCCGGCAGCCACCGTGCCGACGCCGATTTCCGACACCAGCTTGACCGAGACGCTGGCCTGCGGATTGGAGTTCTTCAGGTCGTGGATCAGTTGCGCCAGATCCTCGATCGAGTAGATGTCGTGGTGCGGCGGCGGCGAAATCAACTGCACGCCGGGCACCGAGTGGCGCAGGAAACCGATGTATTCGGAGACCTTGTGGCCGGGCAACTGGCCGCCTTCGCCGGGCTTGGCGCCCTGCGCCATCTTGATCTGCAATTGATCGGCGTTGGCCAGGTATTCGGCGGTGACGCCGAAACGGCCGGAGGCCACCTGCTTGATCGCCGAGCGCAGGCTGTCGCCGACCTTGAGCGGAATGTCGCGCGCGATGCGGCTCTTGCCGATCACGCCGGCCAGCGTGGTGGCGGCCGTCACCGGCTTGTAGCGCATGCGGTCCTCGCCGCCCTCGCCGGTATTCGACTTGCCGCCGATGCGGTTCATGGCGATTGCCAGCGTGGTGTGGGCTTCGGTCGAGATGCTGCCCAACGACATGGCGCCGGTGGCGAAACGCTTGACGATCTCCTTGGCCGGTTCGACCTGGTCGAGCGCGATCGGCGCCGCAGCGGGCAGGATCTCGAACAGGCCGCGCAGGGTCATGTGCCGCACGCCCTGATCGTTGATCAGCTTGGCATATTCCTTGTAGGTTTCGGTCTTGCCCGAGCGCGTCGCATGCTGCAGCTTGGCAATCACGTCCGGCGTCCACATGTGTTCTTCGCCTCGAACCCTGAATGCATATTCGCCGCCGCAGTCGAGCATGCTGGCGAGCACCGGGTTGTCGCTCCAGGCGTCGGCATGGGTGCGCAAGGCTTCCTCGGCCACTTCCTTCAGGCCGATGCCTTCGACCTTGGTCGGCGTACCGGCAAAGTAGCGGTTAACCAGGTCGGAGGAGAGGCCGACCGCCTCGAAAATCTGCGCGCCGCAGTAGGACTGGTAGGTCGAGATGCCCATTTTCGACATCACCTTCATCAGGCCCTTGTTGATGGCCTTGACGTAGTTTTTCTGCGCATCGTAGGCGGTGGCCTTGTTCGGCAGCTGGGCCGCGATGGCGGCAATGCTCTCGAAGGCGAGCCAGGGATGGATCGCCTGCGCGCCATAACCCGCCAGCGTGGCGAAGTGATGCACCTCGCGCGCGGCACCGGTCTCGACCACCAGGCCGCAGGAGGTGCGCAAGCCGATCTTCACCAGATGCTGATGCACGGCGGAACAAGCCAGCAGCGCCGGGATCGGCGCGCGTTGATGGCCGACGCTGCGGTCGGAGAGGATCACCACGTTGTAGCCCGCGGTCACGGCCTGTTCGGCGCGGGTGCAGACCTGGTACAGCGAGCGACCGAGGCCCGCCGAACCTTCGGCAGCGGGCGTCGTGATATCGACCACGATGGGCCGGAAAGTGCCCTTGGTCAGCGCGTCGATCTGCTTCAGCTTGGCCATGTCGGCCGGCGACAGCACGGGCTGATGCACTTCCAGACGCGGCGTCGGCTCGGTCTCGTCCACGCCGAGCAGGTTGGGGTTGGGACTGACCAGGGAAATCAGCGACATGACGATCTCTTCCCGGATCGGATCGATCGGCGGATTCGTCACCTGGGCGAACAGCTGCTTGAAGTAGTTGAACAGCGGCTTGGGCCGGTCCGACAGCACCGGCAGCGGGCTGTCGTTGCCCATCGCACCCGTGGCTTCCTCGCCGAGGGTGGCCATCGGTTCGAGGATGAACTTGAAATCCTCCTGCGTGTAGCCGAAAGCCTGCTGTACCTTGAGCAACGGGCCCTTGAGGTATTCCTGCAGCTTGACCGCGGGCAGGTCGTCGACGAAATAGCGCGAAGCCTCGATCCACTTGCGGTAAGGCTTGGCGGTGGACATGGTGCGCTTGAGTTCGGCGTCGTCGATGATGCGGCCCTGTTCGAGATCGATGAGGAACATCTTGCCGGGCTGCAGGCGCCATTTCTTGACGATGCGCTCCTGGGCGATCGGCAGCACGCCGATCTCGGAAGACATCACCACCAGGTCGTCGTCGGTGATCAGGTAGCGCGCCGGACGCAGGCCGTTGCGGTCGAGCGTGGCACCGATCTGGCGGCCGTCGGTGAAGGCCACCGCTGCCGGGCCGTCCCAGGGCTCCATCAGCGCCATGTGGTATTCGTAGAAGGCGCGGCGTTCTTCGTCCATCAGCGGATTGCCGGCCCAGGCTTCGGGAATCAGCATCATCATGGCGTGCGCCAGGCTGTAGCCGCCCATCACCAGCAGTTCCAGGGCATTGTCGAAGGAGGCGGAATCCGACTGGCCGTCATAAATCAGCGGCCAGACCTTTTCCAGATCCTCGCCCAGCACCGGCGACGAAATGCCGTGCTCGCGCGCGCGCATCCAATTGACATTGCCGCGCAGGGCGTTGATCTCGCCGTTGTGGGCGATCATGCGGAAGGGATGGGCCAGGTCCCAGGTCGGGAAAGTATTGGTGGAAAAACGCTGGTGCGCCAGGGCCATCGCCGAAACCGAGCGCCGGTCCTGAAGGTCGAGGTAATAGGTGCCGACCTGGTTGGCCAGCAACATGCCCTTATACACCACGGTGCGCGCCGACATCGACGGCACGTAGAACATCTTGCCGTCGGGTAGCTTGAGCGCCTGGATGCTGTGGCCGATCGCCTTGCGCAGGATGTAGAGCTTTCTTTCCAGCGCATCCGTATCGTCGATGCCGGCGCCGGCGCCGATGAACACCTGGCGCACCACGGGCTCGATATCCTTGGCGGCCTGGGCCAGGCCGCTGTTGTCCACCGGGACATCGCGCCAGCCGAGCAGCACCTGCCCTTCGTAACGAATTGCGCGCTCGATCACCGCTTCGCAGGAACGCCGGCTGGCGTCGCCGCGCGGCAGGAACACCATGCCGACGCCATACTCGCCGACGGGCGGCAGCGTGACGCCCTGCTGCGCCAGTTCCTCGCGGAAAAGACCATCGGGAAGCTGGATCAGAATGCCCGCGCCGTCACCCAGCAAGGGGTCGTAACCCGTTGCCCCGCGGTGTTCGAGGTTTTCCAGAATCAGCAACCCCTGCTCGATGATGGAGTGGCTCTTCTGGTTCTTGATGTGCGCAACGAAGCCGACGCCACAGGCGTCATGCTCATTGGCCGGGTCGTAGAGACCCTGGCGCTGGGGGAGGACCATCGTGTCTTTCCTCGGAAATGCGGCCGGCACACGCCGGAGGCGGTCGGCAAAAAAGCCGGGGTGATGCTTCTCCCCGGCCTTGTATGGTCCGCCTGACATGGCGAACGCGGTGCTAAATATACCGCCAAAAGCGGTTGAATTCAATACGCTGCAACGCAGCATGGGGACTATGGAGTCCGTTCAGAGCTCCCCGACGGAGAACAGACGGCGATGCTCCTTCATCGAGTAGCGGTCGGTCATGCCGGCGATGTAGTCCGCCGTGGCGCGCGCCACGCTCTCGGTGGCGGCCATTTGCTGGTATTGCGGCGGCAGCAGGCGCGGATCGGCGACAAAAGCCCCGAACAGGTCGCGAATGATGCGGCGCGCCTTGGCGGTCATGCGCAGCACTTCGTAGTGCTGGTACAGGTGCTGGTGCAAGAAACCCTTCAAGGCACGGTTTTCGGCCTGCATCGCCGCGGTGAAGGCAATCAATGCCGGCGCCGCATGGACTTCTTCCAGGCTTTGCGGCGCGGCATCCGCTATCCGTCGCGCCGATTCGGCCAGCAGATCGGTGACCTGGGCGTCGATCATGCGCCGTATGGTTTCGTGCACCCGGCGGCGCGGCGATATCTGCGGGAATTCGTCATCGGCTTCGGCGGCATGGCGGGCGAACAGGCTGATCTGTCCGAGCTGCTCCAGGGTCAGCAGTCCGGAACGCAAACCATCGTCGACATCATGGTTGTTGTAGGCGATCTCGTCGGCCAGGTTGCAGATCTGCGCCTCCAGCGAGGGTCTGTGCCCTTCGAGGAAGCGCCGGCCGAGTTCGCCGAGGTCGCGTGCACGCGCCGGCGAACAGTGCTTGAGGATGCCCTCGCGCGTCTCGAACATCAGGTTGAGTCCGTCAAAGGCGCCGTAGCGCTCTTCGAGACGATCGACGATGCGCAGGCTTTGCAGGTTGTGCTCGAAGCCGCCGTGGGCCTGCATGCATTCGTTGAGCGCGTCCTGCCCGGCATGACCGAAGGGGGTGTGGCCGAGGTCGTGGGCCAACGCGATGGCTTCGGTCAGGTCATCGTTGAGGTGCAGGGCGCGCGCGATCGAACGCGCGATCTGGGCGACCTCGATGCTGTGCGTCAGGCGGGTGCGGAACAGATCGCCTTCATGATTGACGAAGACCTGGGTCTTATATTCGAGGCGCCGAAAGGCGGTGGAATGCACGATACGGTCGCGGTCGCGCTGAAACTCGCTGCGCACCTTGGGCCGCGGTTCGGGGACGACGCGGCCGCGACTGTTGCCGTCGTCTACCGCGTAGGACGCCAGATCACTCACGACAGCAGGCCGCGATGGCCGCGACGATCTTCTCCTGCGGCACGTCGGCCGCGGTCACCGCAGCGCCCAGCGTCTTGAGCAGGACCAGGCGCATGCTGCCGGCAATGACCTTCTTGTCATGGGACATCAGTTCGAGATAGCGCGCCGCCCCCAGATCCGGCGCCGTGACCGGCAAACCGGCGCGCACCAGCAGCACGCGAATGCGCTCGACGTCGACAGGCGCGAGCCAGCCCAGGCGCTGCGAGAGTTCGGCAGCCATCAGGGTGCCGGCGGCGACGGCCTCCCCATGCAGCCATGCGCCGTAGCCCATGCCGGTTTCTATCGCATGGCCGAAGGTATGGCCCAGGTTCAGCAGCGCGCGGCCGCCATCCTTGGCCGTCTCGAATTCATCGGCCGCGACCACCTCGGCCTTGTTGGCGCAGGAACGTTCGATGGCCTGCGCCAGCAGTTCGCCATCGCGCGCCATCAGGCCTTCCATGTTGGCCTCCAGCCATTCGAGAAAGGGCAGGTCGCGGATCAGGCCGTACTTGATGACTTCCGCCATGCCGGCCGACAGCTCGCGATCGGGCAGGGTTCGCAGCGTATCGGTATCGGCCAGCACCAGCTTCGGCTGCCAGAAGGCGCCGACCATGTTCTTGCCGCGCGGATGGTTGATGCCGGTCTTGCCGCCGACCGAGGAATCGACCTGGGACAACAGCGTGGTCGGGATCTGGATGAAGGGCACGCCGCGCTGATAGGTCGCGGCGGCGAAGCCCGCCAGATCGCCGATGACGCCACCGCCGAGGGCGACCACCGTGGTGCTGCGGTCGCAGCGCGCGGCCAGCAGGGCGTCGTAGATCAGATTGAGCGACTCCCAGGTCTTGTGGGCTTCGCCATCGGGCAGGATGATCGGCGTAATGCCAACGCCAACTTTCTCGATCCCCCTGGCGAGGACCTCCAGGTACAGGGGAGCCACCGTGGTATTGCTGACCAGCGCGATGCGCGGAGTGCGCAGATGCGCAAGGATTTCGTCAGTGCGCGAAAGCAGGCCGCCGCCGATCAGGATCGGATAGCTGCGCTCGGCCAGGGAGACGTTCAGGCGGCGCATCGCTGCTGCAGCTCCCGTTCGACCTGCTTGACCAGATGGTTGATGCTGCCGCCCAGGCTATTGATCACCAGATCCGCCACTTCGCGGTAAAGGGGGTCACGCTGCGCGAACAATTCCTCGATTTTCTTCATTGGGTCGGCGACCTGTAGCAGCGGCCGGTTCGGGTCGAGCCGGGTCCGCTCGAAGAGCAGCGCCGGTGCGGCGTGAAGGTAGACCACCATGCCGCCGCGCTTCAGCGCCGCGCGATTCTCCGGACGCAATACGGCGCCGCCGCCGGTAGCGACGATCAGATTCGACTCTTCGGCGAGCTCGGCGATCACCTTCGATTCCCGGTCGCGAAAACCTTGCTCGCCTTCGATGTCGAATATCAGCGGAATCCGCACGCCGGTGCGCGCCTCGATCTCGTGATCGGCATCGATGAAGGACCGATGCATGCGCCTGGCCAACTGGCGTCCGACGGTGGTCTTTCCGGCGCCCGGCATGCCTACCAGGTAGATATTGTTTTTCGCACTCACGAGCGGATTGTAGCAGCGCAAAAGGCCGGGGCCGGCGTGGCCGGCCCCGCTCGGAGAAGGATGGGACGGACTATCTCTGCGTCAGGGCGTCGCTGATGATGCGCGGCGTGATGAAGACCAGCAGTTCGCTGCGTGACTGGTTCTTCTGTGTGGTCTTGAACAGGAAGCCGACATAAGGCAGATCGCCGAGGAAGGGCACGCGCTCCTGGGTCTGGATCTCGGATTCCCGCGCAAAGCCGCCGATAACCACGGTGCCACCGTTCTCCACAATCACACTGGTGGTAATGGTGTTGGTGTCCAGGCTACCGGTCGTCGCGTTGGTGATGGTGCTCTTGGCGATGTTCAGTTCGAGGCTGATGCGGTTGTCGGGATTGACCGAAGGCGTCACGCCGAGGGTGAGAGGCGCCGAGAAGGTCTGGTAGATAGGCAGGCCGGTAGTCGCGTTAACCCCGGTCAGTATGGTCACCTGTTGGGTGCTGTTGATCGTCGCCGCCTTGCGGTTCAGGGTGACGAGCCTCGGCGCGGAGACCGTCTTGTTGCGCGTATCGGTCTCGGCGGCCTGCAACTCAAGGGCAAGCAATTTGGTTCCGGCATTGTTGAACAGCATCAGGCCGATGTTCGCCGCCGCTGCGAGCGCGTAGCTGGGCTGGAACACGTTGGTGCTCGAACGTGACAGCGCGGGTACGGACGGCGTGCCGAAAGTATCGACGTTGGTGAATCCCGCGGTCGTTCCCAGTACCGCCCGGGTCGTGTTGGTGCCGGGCACCTGATAGCCGCCATTACTCAAAGCCGACGCATCGGCCAGCCGCAAGCGTACGCCCAGCGAGTTGGTAAAGCCGGTGGATGCCTCGACAATGCGGGCTTCGATCAGCACCTGCTTGGGCGGAATATCGACCGTGCGGATGATTTCGCGGATCGCTTCGACCACGGTGGCCGTGTCGCGGACGAATACCTGATTGGTGGCGTCGTGAATCGAAATACCGCCGCGTGCGGTGAGCATGCCCCGCTGCGTGCTGCCACCGGCAGCAGCTCCTGCCGCGGGTGTCGCCCCTGCAGGCGCAGCACCTGCCCCAGGCGCCGCCCCTGCGGGCGCGGCGCCTGGGGCTGTCGCGGGAGCGAAACTGGTATTCACCAGCGCGACGATGTCGGCTGCCTTGACATAGTTCAGCTTGAAGGTCTCCGCCACCAGTGGCGCAATGTCGTTTGCCCGCGTCAGTTCGTCGGCGGTGTCCTGGTCGCGCTTCTGCAGAACCGCCCGATCGCCGAACAGCACTACGTCATTGCGCACCCGCATCCCGGCATTGACTTGGGCCATGATGATTTCCAGCGCCTGGTCGTAGGGAATGTTGTCCAGGTTGGCGGTGACGGTCCTGCCGTTCAAGGAAGGATCGATCAGCACGTTCTTGCCCGAAATGTCGGCCAGGGTGCGCAATACCATGGAGGCATCGGCGCCGAAGAAGTTGATGGATACCTTCTGCCCCTGCTGACCTGTCTGGACCAGCTTGTTGGCCTCGTCCGCCGGTATCGGCTTGACTTCGATGATCAGTTGATTATTGACCAGGTGCGCCTGATGGAACCAGCGGCCGCGCGCGCCGATGTCGAGGCGCGTCAGATTGCCCATTGCGCGCGAGGTGATGGTCGTCACCGGCGTCGCGAAGTCATTGACGTCGCGACGATTCTGCAGGCGTTCGGGAAGTTCGACATCGCGCAATTCGACTGTGATTCCAGTACCCACCCGGCGGATGTCGATTGGCACCGTGCCGTCGGTCAGATCCACCGTGATCGAGGCTTGGCCGTCTTCGCCGCGGCGAAAATTGATGTCGCGGATCGCCGCCGAGTCAGCCTCCTGATCCGCCTTCGCGGCCGACGACGACGTCGGTTGATAGACGCTTGGCGCCGCCTCCTGGCTGGCCTGCACGCTCTGCGCCTGCAGTTTGATGAACAGCGCGTCGCCGACGATCTCGGTCGAGAACTTGGTCGGACGATAGAGATTCAGAACCAGTCGCGTGAGTTTTTCCGTCTGGACGATGTTCAGGCTGCGCAAATCACCCTCGGCCACTTGCTGCGTGGACTGCCCCGACTGGTTGTCGGTGTCCGGAAAGTCGAGCACCACGCGCGGCGGTTCGACCACGCTCCAGTTCCCGGGCAAGGCCTTCAGCGGAGCGGCCATCTGCACTTTGAGCAGGACTTGATCGCCGTCGCGCCTGACCTGAATCTGCTTGATCGAGTTCTCGGCAGCAATCGAAGTGCCCGACCAGCCAACACACAAGCCAATTATGGCTAGTGCGGCAACGTGAAATTTGTTCATCAACGTCCTCCTTCTTTCGGCACCGTAAGCACTTTTTCAAGTGCTACCCAGGCGCCGTTTGCGTCCTTGACGGATTCGAGCACCGTGACGCTATCTCTGCTAATCGCCGTGATCTTGCCGAAATTGCGGCCCATGTATTCGCCCACCCGAACATGCTTGGGCTTGTTCGGCGGGGGAGTCTGGATCAGGGCATAGGGCACGGCCCCAGCCATGATTACACCGACCACCTTGAGGTCTTCCAGCGGAAATATTTCCAGCGGTTGTTGCGGGCGGCTGCGATCCGGTGCGGTCTTGTCGGCAGCGGCCTCCAGGGTCACGATCTTGCCCGGAGAAAAGGGCGGTGTGAGCGTCTCCGTTTCATAGGCGACCACCGGAAAGGCGGTTATTTCCGGCAAGGCCGTCACCTTGCCCTTCATGCCCTTGGCCTCCTCGCGCATCCACTCCCGCAGATCCTGATGTTCTTCGGCGGCGCAGCCGAACAGCAACAGGTGGCACAGAAAAAGGAGAAGTGTGTATAACTTCATTTTTTCCTGGCTCCCTTGGCCGCTTTCTTCTGGTTGGCAATCTCCGCATCATCGAGATAGCGGAAGGTCTTCGCCGTGGTTCTCATCGCCAGGGTTGCATTGGGGTTCGCGGTCAAGCTGATGTCGTTCAGAGTCACGATGCGGGGCAGCTTGGCGATATCCCCGGTAAATGCACCGATGTCGTGGTAGGTGCCGGTGAGATTGAGGGTAATTGGCACCTCGGCATAGAACTCCTTGGGTGCCTCGCCACCCGGCCTGAAGAGTTCGACGGCCAGGCCGCGACCCTGTGCTGCCTTGTTGATATCGACCAGCATGTCGCCCATTTCTGCCCGATTCGGCAGTTGCTTGAGCAAAGCACCGAAGGAACGGTCGATTTCGGCCAGCTGGCGACGGTACTCATCCAGATTCACGGCCTGCTTTTTCTTTTTCAGCCAGGCTTCCTTGTGCGTGGCTTCCTGCTGTTTCTGTGCCTCAAGTTCCTCCAGCTGGACGCTCCAGCCGAGAGCGCCAAAACCCCAGGCGGTGGCCAGCAAGCCGGCAAACAGGCTGAGCAGAATCACGATGCGCGGCGCCAGGGGCCACAAGCCCGGATCCTTGGGATCCAGGGTCTTGAAATCCATGGCCAGCTGCTGGAAATCAATCAGCGGCGCCTTGGGCGCGGCTGGCTCGACCTTTACCGACTGCTTTTCGGCCAGACGTTCGGCAGCCGACTTGCGCTTGAACAGCGAGGACAGGGAAGCAGGCAGGGCAGGCAGCTTCATCACTTTTTCCCCGGCGCAGCCGCGGTCTGGCGCGAAATGACGGTTGTAATGCTGAACGCATTAAGGCGTCGATTGGCGACGACCTCAGCTTTGGTTTCGACCAGTGTCGCCCGCTCGAGCAGGGGCGACTCTTCGAGGTTGTTCATCAGTGTGGTGATCCGCGCGTTGGATTGCGCGTAGCCCACAATCACCAGTTTCGGCCCGGTTTGCGTCAGCGTGCGCAGGTAGATACCTTCCGGAACCTGCTTGGCCAACTCGTTGAACAGGTGCACGGTTTCAGTGCGATTGGCCTGCAACGCCTCGATCACGCGTTTACGGGCCAGCAATGCGTTGGTTTGTTCCTGGATTTTGTTGATTTCGCTGATTTCCTTGTCCAGCGAGGCGATTTCGCGCTTGAGAAATTCGTTCTTCTCGCCTTGTACGGCAATCTCCCGGTTGATGAGCGAAAAGCCGAGGAACCAGATCAGGGCCGCCAGTACCGACACCAGGCCGAGCAGAACATAAAACTGCTGGCGCCGCGCCTTGCGCTTCTCCTCGCGATGAGGAAGGAGATTGATCCGGATCATTGATCGAACTTCCTCAGTGCCAGCCCGCAAGCCACCATCAGCGAAGGCGCGTCGGCGGCCAACTGCTTCGCTCGGATGCGCGGCGCGATAGCCATGCCGGCGAACGGATCGGCCAGAATGGTGTTGACGTTGGTGCGCTGGCCGACGATTTCGGCGACGCCCGGGATCAGCGCCGAGCCGCCGGCAAGAATGATGTGATGCACTTCATTGTGCGGCGTCGAGGTAAAAAAGAATTGCAGCGCACGAGCGACTTCCTGCGCCATGTTTTCGATGAAGGGATGCAGGATTTCCGCTTCGTAGTTGTCAGGCGGCGTGCCGGAACGCTTCAGATTTTCGGCTTCGTCGGGTCCCATGCCGTAGGCGCGCATGATCTCGTCGGTCAGTTGCGAACCGCCGAAGGCCTGTTCGCGCGCATAGAGCTGCTGGTCATCCTTCATGACAGTGATCTTCATGGCCGAGGCGCCCACGTCTACCAGGGCCACGATCTGGTCAGCGCCTTCGCGCGGCAGTTGCTTGGTCACCAATTCGTAGGCCGCCTGGGTCGCGTAGGCTTCGACGTCCATCACCACCGGCTTCAGCTCGGCCACTTCGGCCGCAGCGACCCGGTCTTCGACCTTCTCCTTGCGCGAGGCTGCCAATAGCACTTCGACGTCATCGGGACTACCCGGTGCCGGACCGACCACCTGGAAGTCGAGATTGACCTCTTCCAGCGCAAACGGAATGTACTGATTGGCTTCCGACTCGACCTGGACCTCCATCTCCTGTTCGCGCAAATTCGCCGGCAGCGTGATCTTCTTGGTGATGACGGCGGCAGTCGGCAACGCCATGGCTATGAAGCGCGTCGAGGTGCCAAGTCGTTTCCAGCAGCGTTGCAGAGTTTCCGCCACGGCGTCGAGCGATGCCAGATTGCCATCCACCACGGCATCCTTCGGTAGAGGTTCGATCGCATAGCGCTCGACCCGCGGCTGTCCCTTGCCGGCATCGACCAGTTCAACCATTTTGACTGCAGTTGAACTGATGTCCACGCCGATCAGCGGACGCAGCTTCGGGTTAAAGATCGACTTGAGCGCCGAGACATCGATCTGCAAAGGATTTTCCCTTTAAAAATATTGCGTTACGAGCTATACAGATAATTTACTTCAGATGCTAGCAGCAACTATATCGACTGTAAAGCAAAATTATCACAGTTGATTGCTCGCGACGTGTCTCCAGCGCCACAGCTATAATTCAACACGCCGCCATCACTCCGTCCCTTCGTGCCTATTTCCGCCCTGCCCGCACCCGCCCGCTGGATACTGTATTCCCTGCTTCTGGTCGGCGGCGCCGTGTTGAGTGCCGCTGCTCTTGCCGGCATCGTGCTGATTCTCGCCTATCCTCAACTTCCCTCGGTCGAAGTGCTGACCGACTATCAGCCGAAGATTCCATTGCGGATTTACTCCAGCGACGGCCACTTGATCGGCGAGTTCGGCGAAGAGCGGCGCGACTTTGTCCATATCAAGGACGTTCCGGCGGTAATGATACAAGCCATTCTTGCCGCCGAAGACGAGCGCTTCTACCAGCACCCCGGGATCGACACGCTGGGCGTGCTGCGTGCAGCGTATTCGAATTTCGTCGGCGGCGGCAAGCGCCAGGGAGCCTCGACCATCACCATGCAGGTGGCGCGCAATTTTTTCCTTTCCAGCGAAAAAACCCTGACACGCAAGCTTTACGAAATGTTACTGGCTTTCAAAATTGAGCACAATCTGGGCAAGGACCAGATTCTTGAGATCTACCTCAACCAGATTTACCTCGGACAGCGGGCCTACGGCTTCTCGGCCGCGGCCCAGATCTATTTCGGCAAGGCGCTGAAGGATGTCTCGGTCGCCGAGGCGGCCATGCTCGCGGGCCTGCCCAAGGCGCCTTCGGCCTACAACCCGGTGGCCAACCCGAAGCGGGCGCAGTTGCGTCAACGCTATGTGCTGCGCCGCATGCGCGAGCTCAACTTTATCGACGACGCGCAGCTGGCGGCGGCGCCGGAGGAAACCCTGCGCATCAAGCGCGACGTCAACGACTTCGGCGTGCGCGCCCAGCATGTCGCCGAGATGGCGCGCCAGATTGCGGCGGAGCGCTTTCCGGACGATGTCTACAGCCGCGGCCTGCGCGTCATCACCACCATCGACAGCGGTGAGCAGCAGGCCGCCTATCAGGCAGTGCGGCGCGGGGTCATGGACTACGACCGCCGCCACGGCTATCGCGGCGCCGAAGCTTATGTCGTGTTGAAGGACGTCAGCCCGGAGAATGACGAGGAGCTGGAAGAACTCCTGACGGATTATGACGACAGCGACGACCTGCTGCCGGCCATCGTGCTCGAGGCCACGCCCAAGCTGGTGCGCGCCTATTTGCGTGGTGGCGAGGTATTGAGCATCAGCGGCGACGGCCTCAAGTTCGCCGCCCGCATGCTGGACGACAAGGCGACGCCGAACAAGCGGCTGCGACGCGGGGCGGTAATTCGCGTGCAGAAATCCGACAAGAGCTGGCAAATCCTCCAGTTGCCCGAGGTCGAGGCAGCTTTCGTCGCCGGCAGCCCGGTCGACGGCGCGATCCGGGCTCTGATCGGCGGTTTCGATTTCAATCGCAATAAGTTCAACCACGTCACCCAGGCATGGCGTCAACCCGGCTCCAGTTTCAAACCCTTCATCTACTCCGCCGGCCTGGAAAAGGGCTACACGCCGGCCTCCGTGATTCCCGACGAAGCGGTTTCCATCTCCGCCGAAGAGACCGGCTCCCAGGCCTGGGAGCCGAAGAACTATGACGGCAAATACGACGGGCCGATGACCCTGCGCACTGCGCTGGCGAAGTCCAAGAACATGGTTTCGATTCGTCTGCTGCGCGCCATCGACACTCATTACGCCCAGGATTACATAACGCGCTTCGGCTTCGACGCCGACAAGCACCCACCCTACCTCACCATGGCCCTCGGTGCCGGTTCCGTGACCCCTTGGCAACAGCTTGCCGCGTATTCGATCTTCGCCAATGGCGGTTACCGCATCGAACCTTACATCGTGCGGCAGATTCTCGATGACAAGGGCGCCGTGCTGGCTGCCATACAGCCCGCACTGGCCGGTGACGAATCCTTGCGCGCCATCGATGCGCGCAATGCCTGGTTGATGGATAGCATGATGCACGATGTGGTGCGCCGCGGCACCGCCACGCGTGCCGCCACGGCCTTGAAACGCGGCGATCTGGCCGGCAAGACCGGCACCACCAACGACTATATCGATGCCTGGTTCTGCGGCTACCAACCCACCGTGGTCGGCATCGCCTGGATCGGATTCGACCAGCCGCGACGCATGGGCAATGGCGAAACCGGCGGCGCGGCGGCACTGCCGATCTGGATCGGCTTCATGGAGAAGGCCTTGAAGGGCGTGCCCGAAAGCTGGCAGGAAGCGCCGGCAGGCCTAGTCGCGATCAAGGCCGAGGACCCCTCCGGCAAGACCAACAATGAGCTCATCTACAAGGAGTATCTGCCACCCCCGCCGGCAGACGAGGTGGAGCCGCCGAAGCAGGAACTCAATCAGGCACCGGCGCCGGTCAGGGATGCGAAGCCGAAACTCATCGTTGAAAAGCCGGCCGCCGACAAGCCCGCCATGGCAGCGCCCGCCGACAAGAAAAACTAGAGCGCAATCCTCACGCCGGACTGCTCCGACAGGGTCCGCGACAAGGCCGCCAGCAACTCCTCGCCATCGCGCGTGCCGACCCACTTGCCGCCCTCGGGACGAAAATGGTAGCCGCCCGATTTCGCCGCGAGCCAGATTTCCCGCGCCGCGCCATGGCGATTGACGATGATCTTGCTGCCGTTTTCGCACTCGATCTCGATGATGCCGCCGGGCTTGGTTTCGAAATCGAAATCGGCAATACCGCTCATCGAAGCCACCTCCAGCGCCGCCTCAATGCGCGCCAACTCCGCATCGGCCGCTGCCATGAATTCCCGTTCATCCATCGCGTGTTACCATCCTTCGCCTGTCGAGACACACCTATTTGCCATGCGCCTGATTCCCTCGTTCGCCGCCGCCCTGCTTGGCCTTGCGGTCCTCGCCGCCTGCGGCACCAAAACCCCGCTGACACTGCCGCAACCGACTCCGCAGGCAAGCGCCGCTGCGGTGCCGCCTGCGCCAGATCATAGCAACAAATCCGCAGAGTCACGGCCATGAGCCTGGCCGCGATGGGCAGGGATGGCCTGCAGGTCGAGGCCGTCCCGCTGAGCGTGCTGGCCGCGCGTTTCGGCACGCCGTGCTATGTCTATTCCCGCGCCGCGCTGACGGCCGCCTATGCCGCTTACCGGGATGCGCTGCAGGCAAGCGGCCTGCTCGACCGGGCGCTGATCTGCTATGCGGTCAAGGCCAATTCCAATCTGGCCATCCTGAACCTGTTCGCCCGGCTCGGCGCCGGCTTCGACATCGTCTCCGGTGGCGAACTGGCCCGCGTGCTGGCGGCCGGCGGCAGAGCGGACAAGATCGTGTTTTCCGGCGTCGGCAAGTCGCGCGCCGAAATGCGCGCGGCGCTGGAGGCCGGCATCCATTGCTTCAACGTCGAATCCGCCAGCGAGCTTGACCAGCTCAGCGAGGTCGCGGGCAGCGTCGGCCGCCGCGCACCGGTATCGCTGCGCGTGAATCCCGACGTCGATGCGAAAACCCATCCCTACATTTCGACCGGCCTCAAAACGGCCAAGTTCGGCGTCGCCTTCGGTGAAGCCTTCGATCTCTATCGTCGCGCCGCGAGCCTGCCGCACATCGCGGTGAAGGGCATCGACTGCCATATCGGTTCGCAACTGCTCGATCCGGCGCCGGCGGCGGAGGCCGCGGACAAGGTACTGGCACTGGTCGACCGCCTCGCCGCGGCAGGCATCGCCCTCGAACACATCGACCTTGGCGGCGGCCTGGGCATCCAGTACCAGGCCGACGAGCCGGCACCCGCGGCGGCCGACTATCTGGCACCGATGCTGGCGAAGCTTGCCGGCCGCCGCGAGAAGCTGATATTCGAGCCGGGCCGCTCGCTGGTCGGCAATGCCGGACTGCTGCTGACCCGCGTCGAGGTGCTGAAGCACGGCGAAGAGAAACACTTTGCCGTGGTCGACGCGGCGATGAACGACCTGATGCGTCCGGCCCTCTATGACGCCTGGCACGATATCGTGCCGGTAGCCAGTGACGATAGTGGCGCAAGAGTCGGCGCTGGTGGATATACGGGTGCAAAGGCCGGGGCTGGTGGCTATACCGGCGCAAGAGTTGGCGCTGACGACACGGCAAGCGGCGCTGCGATGCCGGAAGCCATGACCTACGAGATCGTCGGCCCGGTCTGCGAATCGGGCGACTTTCTCGGTCACGACCGCCTGCTGACCTTGCGCGAAGGCGATCTGCTGGCGATCCTCTCGGCCGGCGCCTATGGCATGGCCATGGCCTCGAACTACAACAGCCGGCCGCGCGCCGCCGAAGTCATGGTCGACGGCGAGGCCATGCACCTGATACGCCGCCGCGAGGACGTCGCGCAACTGTTTGCCCTGGAATCGGTCCTGCCCTGAGGATTCTCATCCACCCATGACCAAAACGCGCACGCTTCTGCTCCTCGTCGCCGTAATTGCCGTCGGCGGCGGCGCTGCGGCGTACTTCTCAAGACCCGACTCTGTCACCGCCGGGAAGAAGGCGCAGACTCCGGCGGCGGTACCGGTCAAGCTGGCGAAGGCTGTGGTCCGCGACATGCCGCTGCGACTGGACATCACCGGGCGCACCGAGGCCTATGAAACCGTCACCCTGAAGTCGCGCGTCGAAGGCCAGGTGCAAAGCGTGAGCTTCACCGAAGGTCAGCAAGTCCGGCAGGGCGACGTCCTGCTGCGGCTAGACCCGGCCGACTTCCAGGCCAGGCTGAACCAGGCCGAGGCCAACCTGGCAAAAAGCCAGGCCCAACTGGACAAGGCGCGCGCCGATGTCGTGCGCTACATCGCCCTGCGCGAGAAAGGCTTCGTCTCGGAAGAGAAAGTCAGCGAAATGCGCACCGCGACGGCGGCGGCGGAATCTGTCGCCAGGGCCGATGCGGCGGTCGCGGAACTGGCGCGCCTGCAGCACTCCTACACCCTGGTCAAGGCGCCCTTCGCCGGCATCGTCGGCGCCAAACTGGTGTTCCCCGGTACCGCGGTCAAGATCAACGAAACGGCGCTGGCCGTGGTCAATCGCGTGCGCCCGCTGTACGTCGGATTCGCCGTGCCGGAAAAGTACCTGCCGCAATTGCAGGCCGGCATGCGCTCCAGCGCGAAATCCATGAAGGCCGCGATTTCGCTGCCCGGCGGCGGCATGGCCTGGGAAGGCGACGTGCGCTTTCTCGACAACGCCGTCGATGCGGCGACTGGCACCATCCAGCTCAAGGCCATCGTGCCCAATGCCGACGAGAAACTCGCGCCGGGCCAGTTCGTCAGGGTCAGCCTGGTGCTCGACACGCACAAGCAAGCCGTGGTGGTGCCGGCCGAAGCGGTGCAGCAGGGCGCGGATGGCAGCTTCCTGTTCGTCGCCAAGGCGGACAACACCGTAGAAGTACGCAAGGTCCGCATCGGCGCGGTGCAACAGGTGTTCGCGATCATCGACGAAGGTCTCGCCGGCGGCGAAACCGTGGTCACCGAAGGCCACTTGCGGTTGACCGCCGGCGCCCGGATCAAGCTCGCCGAGGCGCCCGGGGGCAAGCCCGGCAAGGCCGAGTAGGACTCCGGCATGCATTTGTCCGAGCTGTGCATCCGCCGGCCGGTGATGACCACGCTGCTGATGGCGGCCTTCCTCATCTTCGGCGTCATGGCTTATCGTGCGCTGCCGGTTTCCGAGCTGCCCAGCATCGACTTCCCCACTATCTCGGTCACGGCCCGCTTGCCCGGTGCCTCGCCCGAAACCATGGCCGCCTCCGTGGCGACGCCGCTCGAGAACCAGTTCTCGACCATTTCCGGTCTCGATTCGATGACCTCGACGAGCGCCCAGGGCACCTCGACCATCACGCTGCAGTTCGCGCTCGACCGCGACATCGACGCCGCCGCGCAGGACGTGCAATCGGCGATCGCCGCGGCGCAGCGCAAGCTGCCGCCGGACATGCCGACGCCACCGTCCTTCCGCAAGGTGAACCCGGCTGATTTTGCGATCTTCTACATCGCGATGAACTCGAAGACGCTGCCCACCTGGGTAGTCAACGAATACGCCGAAACCCAACTCGCCCAGCGCCTGTCGACCCTGCCCGGCGTCGCCCTGGTCAATGTCTTCGGTTCGCAGAAATACGCTGTACGCATCCAGGCCGATCCGGACCAGCTCAGTTCGCGCGGCATAGGCATCGACGAACTCCAGGCGGCGATAAGGAATTCCAACGTCAACCAGCCGCTGGGCACGCTCGACGGTGCGCGGCAAAGCTTCGCGCTGCAGGCCAACGGCCAGTTGCTGAATGCGGATGCCTACCGGACGCTGACCGTGGCCTGGCGCAACGGCGCGCCGGTCAGGCTGGGCGAACTGGCACGCGTGGTCGACGGCGTCGAGAACGCCAAGGTCGCCGCCTGGTTCAACGACCGGCGCACCATCATGCTGGCGATATACCGCCAGCCCGGATCGAACACGATCGACACGGTCAGTGCGATCAGGAAAGTACTGCCCACCTTCCAGGCCAAGCTGCCGGCCTCGATCGACCTGCAGGTGCACTACGACCGCAGCGTCTCGATCCGCGAATCCATCAATGACGTGCAGTTCACGCTGGTGCTGGCCGGCTTTCTGGTGATCCTGGTGATCCTGATGTTCCTGCGCAACCTGTCGGCGACCATCATTCCGGCCCTGGCGCTGCCGATTTCGGTGATCGGCACCTTCGCCATAATGCACGCGCTGGGCTACAGCCTCGACAATCTTTCGCTGCTGGCCCTCACCCTGTCGGTGGGCTTCGTCGTTGACGACGCCATCGTCATGCTGGAGAACATCGTCCGCCACATCGAGAACGGCGAGGAGCCGCTGGCGGCGGCGATTCGCGGCTCGCGCGAAATCGGCTTCACCATCCTGTCGATGACGCTTTCGCTGACGGCGGTATTCATCCCCGTGCTGTTCATGAGCGGCATCGTCGGCCGCCTGCTGCACGAGTTCGCGGTCACCATCTGCGCCGCGATCCTGGTCTCCGGCTTCGTCTCGCTGACGCTGACGCCGATGCTTTGCAGCCGCTACCTGAGGCATGCCGCTCCGCAAGATCATGGCCGCGTCTTCATGGCCTTCGAGCATTTCTTCGAAGCCTTGCTCGCCGCCTACCGCGGTTCGCTGGCATGGTGCATCGCGCGGCCGGGCTGGGTCATGCTGTCCTTCGTGCTCACCCTGATCATCACGGCCCTGCTGTACACCGCCGTGCCCAAGGACTTCCTGCCCAGCGGCGACACGGGGCAGATCGTCGCGTCCACCGAAGGTCCCCAGGACATATCCTTTCCGGCCATGATGGAGCGCCAGCGCGCCGTGGCCGCGATCGTCGCGCAGGACCCGAGCGTGCTCACCCTGGGCTCCTTCGTCGGTGCCAGCGGTTCGCGTCCGACCTCGAACAACGGCACCCTGGTGCTCAACCTCAAGCCGCACAGCGAGCGCAAGGAAAAGCCCGACGAGATCATCGCCCGCCTGCGCCCAAAACTTGCCACCATTCCGGGCATCCGCGTGTTCCTGCAGAACCCGCCGCCGATCCGCATCGGCGGCCACATCACCAGCGCGCAATTCCAATACACCCTGCAGGACACGGACCTCGCCGAGCTCTATCACTGGAACGACATCCTGCTCGAGCGCCTGCGCCAGTTGCCCGGCCTGGTCGACGTCAATACCAACCTGAAGAACCAGAGCCCGGTGATCGCCCTCGACATCGACCGCGAAAAGCTTGCGCCGCTGGGGCTCTCCATCGGCCAGATCGAAGACGCGCTGCAAAGCGCCTTCAGCTCGCGCCAGATATCCACCATCTACGCCGCCACCAGCCAGTATCAGGTGATCCTCGAAGTCGCGCCGGAGCTGCAGGCCGACCCGGCCACCCTGGCGAAAATCCATGTCCGGTCGAGCTCTGGCCGCCTGGTGCCGGTCGACACCGTGGCCCAGATCAGCCGCGGCACCCAGGCGCTGACGGTCAACCACCAGGGCCAGCTGCCTTCGGTGACGCTGTCCTTCAATCTGATGCCCGGCGTTTCGCTGGGCGATGCCGTGGATCGCATCCGCAAGATGGAACGCGAAATGAACCTGCCGGCCTCGCTGACCACCAGCCTGCAGGGCGCGGCCCAGGCCTTCGAGTCTTCATTGAAGGGACTCGGCATCCTGCTGCTGGTCGCCATCCTGGTGGTGTATATCGTGCTCGGCATTCTCTACGAGAGTTTCGTGCATCCGTTGACGATACTTTCGGGCCTGCCGGCCGCGGGCCTCGGCGCCTTGCTGACGCTGTTGATCTTCCGCGTCGATCTAAGCCTCTATGCCTTTGTCGGCATCATCATGCTGGTCGGCATCGTCAAGAAGAACGCGATCATGATGATCGACTTCGCGCTGGAAAAGCAGCGCAAGGAAGGCGTGGCGCCGGCGCAGGCGATTTTCGAGGCCTGCCTGGTGCGCTTCCGGCCGATCATGATGACCACCATGGCCGCGCTGGTCGGCACGCTGCCGATCGCCGTGGGCTGGGGCGCCGGTGCCGAGGTCAGGCGGCCGCTGGGCCTGGCGGTGGTCGGCGGCCTGCTGCTGTCGCAGTTCCTGACGCTGTACCTGACGCCGGTGGTGTATATCTATCTCGACCGCCTCGGCGTCCGCAAGCAAACCGCATGAACCAGTCCGCGGCGCCGCGCCGCCAGCGCCGACTTTCGTCCATCGGCGGTACCAATTGCGGCCCGGGTGATAATGGGATCGTCTCGCCAGAGGAGGGATTCATGACCAACAGGATCACCGTAGCGGCGGCCGACGTACAGGTCGGCGATCACATCTACAACGGCCCCGGCGCCAGCGCCCACCCGACCTTTGCCTGGGAGACCGTGACCCGGATCAATATGGCCGACGGCCTGGTGGTGCTGATTACCGGCAGCCTCGAACTTCCCCACGGCGAGTTCTGGTTCGAGCCGGAGGAAGCCGTGGTAGTGATGCGCTACCCCCAGCCGGAGCCGGAACAAGTCGTCGCCAAAGCACCGCGCAAGCACGGCCACTGACATTCGGCATAAGCGCCTTACTTGATCGGCATCGCTAGTTCGCGTAGCCCGCTGGCCCGTGCCCCAATCTGGCGTAAGCGCTGCGGACCTGCGCCCCGTCGTGGTGCGCACGGCTTCGCCGGCCGTCATGCACCCCCCCGCGCTGCGCCCCGAATCCGGCAATTAATCGCGCCGAATCATGCCCTTGCAATAGATGGCACGGAGTCTGCACTGAACCGGGTGAACTTTCTTCCCGGAGACCATCATGTCACTGCACGATCCCTTCGATTCAACCCGCGCCATCGCACGTTGCAACTGCGGCCATCACGGCAGTCAGGCCGAACACGACGCATCCTTGCAGGAAACGGAAGCGCTGAACCAGCGCGTGCTGCAAACCACCGTGATGCGTGCGCTCTTCCCCGAGGATGGCGAGCGCCGCAAGTTCCTTTCGGCGGTCGGCGCCTCGACCGCCTGGGCCGCGATTTCCTCGCTGATTCCCTTCGGCACGCTGGAAGCCATGGCACAGGAAAAGGGCAGCCTGGAGAAGAAGGATCTGAAGATCGGCTTCATCCCGATCACCTGTGCCAGTCCCTTGATCATGGCCGACCCGCTGGGCTTCTACAAGAAGCAGGGACTCAATGTCAGCGTGATCAAGACCGCCGGCTGGGCGCTGATCCGCGACAAGGTGCAGAACCGCGAGTACGACGCCTCGCACATGCTGGCCCCGATGCCACTGGCGATGTCGATGGGCGTCGGCTCCAATCCGATGCCGATTAACGTCGCCACCATCCAGAACACCAACGGCCAGGCCATCACGCTGCACGTCAAGCACAAGGACAAGCGCGATCCGAAGATGTGGAAGGGCTTCAAGTTCGCCGTGCCTTTCGAGTACTCGATGCACAACTTCCTGCTGCGCTACTACGTCGCCGAACACGGCCTCGATCCGGACAAGGACATCCAGATCCGCGTCGTGCCGCCACCCGAGATGGTGGCCAACCTGCGCGCCGGCAACCTCGACGGCTACCTCGGCCCCGATCCCTTCAACCAGCGCGCGGTGTATGACGAGGTCGGCTTCCTGCACATCCTTTCCAAGGACCTGTGGGACGGCCACCCCTGCTGCTCCTTCGGCGTGCCGGCGGAATTCGTCAAGCAGAATCCGAACACCTTCGCCGCGCTCTACCGCGCCGTCCTGACTGCCGCCGCGATGGCGCGCGATCCGAAGAACCGCTCGCTGATGGCCGAAGTGCTGTCGCCCGCCAACTACCTGAACCAGCCGAAGACCGTGCTGGAACAGGTGCTGACCGGCAAGTATGCCGACGGCCTGGGCAGTGTCAAAAACGTTCCCGACCGCGCCGACTTCGATCCCTTCCCCTGGTACTCGATGGCGGTGTGGATCCTGACCCAGATGAAGCGCTGGGGCTACGTCAAGGGTGAGGTGCGCTACAAGGACATCGCCGAGAAGGTGTATCTGCTGACCGACGCCAGGAAGCGCATGGCCGAGATCGGCATGGCGGCGCCGAAGGCGGACTACCAGAAGTTCAAGGTGATGGGCAAGGAGTTCGACTACAGCAAGCCCGAAGCCTATGTGAATAGCTTTGCCATCAAGCGCAGCTGAGGAATATGTCATGACTTCGATGAACCACCCCACATCATGAAATACCTCGACGTCGCAATGTCTCAAGCTGGCAAATTGGCCCGCCCCTCCCATCCTCCCCTCGCGGGGAGGCTACTAATCGGCTCGCTGCGCTCGAACCTGACACAGCGTGCTGGGCAACGTACTTCACGGTAACGACGATGCGCTCCCTCACCCTCAAGGCTGCGTTCATCTCGATCGCGCTGTTCCTGATCTTCATCGGCGCCTGGCATATCGCCACGCTGCCGAAGGAGTCGGCGACGCTGGCCGGCGCCAATGCGGAATATGCGGCACTGATGGGCAAGGGCGCGGAGAAATCGGGCGGCTTCCCGCCGCCGCTGGAAGTCGGCAAGGCCTTTGTCAAATACCTGTCGGACCCCTTCTACGATCGCGGGCCCAACGACAAGGGCATTGCCATCCAGCTTGGCCATTCGCTGGCGCGGGTCGCCCTGGGATTTTTTCTGGCCGTGCTGGTTGCGGTACCGCTGGGCTTCACCATCGGCATGTCGCCGCTGCTGTACCGGGCCTTCGATCCCTTCATCCAGGTGTTGAAGCCGATCTCGCCGCTGGCCTGGATGCCGCTTGCGTTGTACACGCTGAAGGACTCCAATGTCTCCGGCATCTTCGTCATTTTCATCTGCTCGATCTGGCCGATGCTGCTCAACACCGCCTTTGGCGTGGCCTCGGTGCGGCGCGACTGGATCAACGTCGCGCGCACCCTGGAAGTGCAACCCTTGCGCCTCGCTTTCCTGGTGATCCTGCCGGCCGCGGCGCCGACCATCCTGACCGGCATGCGCATCTCGATGGGCATCGCCTGGCTGGTGATCGTCGCCGCCGAGATGCTGGTGGGCGGCACCGGCATCGGCTACTTCGTCTGGAACGAGTGGAACAATCTGGCGCTGCCCAATGTGATCTTCGCAATCACCATGATCGGCGTGGTGGGCATGCTGCTCGACATGATCTTCGGCCGGCTGCAGAAGCTGGTCACTTACAGGGAATAGGCGACAGCATGAGCGGACATTTTCTCCAGGTCGAGGCGCTGCAGAAGGTCTATCCGGCGCAAGGCGGCGGGACCAATGCGCCGGTGTTCGAGGACATCCATTTCCACATCGACCGCGGCGAGTTCGTCTGCATCATCGGTCACTCGGGCTGCGGCAAGACCACCATCCTCAACGTGCTGGCCGGACTCGAAGAGGCCACCGCGGGTGACGCCTTCATGGACGGCCGCGAAGTGCGCGGCCCCAGCCTCGACCGCGGCGTGGTGTTCCAGAGCCATGCGCTGATGCCGTGGATGAGCGTGCTCGGCAACGTCGCCTTCGCCGTCAAGTCGAAGTGGCCGGACTGGCCGAAGGACAAGCTTACCGGGCACTGCAAAAAATATCTGGAGATGGTCGGCCTTGGCGCCGCGATCCACAAGAAACCGGCCGAACTTTCGGGCGGCATGAAGCAGCGCGTCGGTATCGCCCGCGCCTTCGCCATCCAGCCCAAGATGCTGTTGCTCGACGAACCCTTTGGCGCGCTCGATGCACTGACGCGGGGCACCATCCAGGACGAGTTGCTGAAAATCGTGCAGGCCACGCACCAGACCGTGTTCATGATCACCCACGACGTCGACGAAGCGATCCTGCTCGCCGACAAGATCCTGCTGATGAGCAACGGCCCGCACGCCAAGATTGCCGAGATCGTCGAAGTCACCATGCCGCGCGACCGCACCCGCGCCGGCATCCACCACGATCCGCAGTACTACCTGATCCGCAATCATCTGGTGGACTTCCTGGTCAATCGCTCGAAGACCTATGCCGGCGTCGAGGCCGAAATGTTCCACGACGCGAAGAACCCGCCCGTGGTCCGCCCCGGTCTGGACGGCGGGCGCGCGCCGGTGCTGACGCTGGCGAGCGACAAGTCCGCCGCCCCATTGAAGCAAGCCATCAATCACTGACAGGAGAGCACCATGAACCGCAACGACGTTACCGAGCTCAT
This sequence comes from Pseudomonadota bacterium, assembly GCA_043826925.1. Lineage (GTDB taxonomy): Bacteria > Pseudomonadota > Gammaproteobacteria > Burkholderiales > Rhodocyclaceae > Sulfuritalea. The sequence continues at coordinate 193,873 of JBDRPN010000017.1, read as the reverse complement.
CATCGAAGCCAAGATCAAGAAAGGCCTCAAGTGGGAAGATGTGGCCAAGAAGATCGGGCTGTCCAAGGAATGGGTCACCGCCGGCTGCCTCGGCCAGATGACCTTCGACAAGAAGCAGGCGACGACACTGGGCAAAGTATTCGGCCTGCCGCCGGAAGCCGTGGCCCTGCTGCAAGTGGTGCCCTACAAAGGCTCGCTGCCGACCGCCGTGCCGACCGATCCGCTGATCTACCGCTTCTACGAACTGATCAACGTCTACGGCACCACCTTCAAGGAACTGATCCACGAGGAATTCGGCGACGGCATCATGAGCGCGATCGACTTCAAGATGGACTTGAAGCGTGAACCCAACCCGGCCGGCGATCGGGTGAACATCGTGATGTCGGGCAAGTTCCTGCCCTACAAGACCTACTGAGCGGGCTGCGCCGGCGACGGGGCAAACCGCCGGGGAAACGCGGAGCCTGCTTCCTGCTCGCGGCCCCGGCTCGGGACTTGAATCCGGGCATACCGGCCGCATCTACAGTAGCAGCCGACGCTGGAGGTATCGCCATGAATGTCCTGTTCAACAACCCGCTGCTTTACGTGATCGATTATCCGGGGCATGACGCGCTGGAGATTCTGGACAAGCGCAATGGACGGATGGGTTTGTTGCGCGGCGCGACGGCCGACCGCATGCGCGGCGAATTCACGCAGTTCCTGACGCAAGAACACGATCAGGAAGAATTCGAAGACTTCATTGATTCCTACGAGGCCATCCTCGACCAACCGGTTTCGCGCCACTGATTCTGCTGCAGGCAAGGCCATGCCAGAGGCACAGCGCTTTTGGGCCGGGCGAAGCTACTGCACCACTCCCAGGCGGCCGTTGTGGCTGCCCATGTACCAGTAGCGCCCCACCGCATCGATGATCGCCTTGCGGATGCCGACGTTCTGCGAAGGCAGCGCGACGACGCGAAACTGCTCGCGCGCCGGATCGAACACCGACACCGTGTCGGTGTCGATGCCGTTGACCCAGACGCGGCCCGCGGCATCGGCAGTGACGGCATAGGGGCTTTCGCCGCCGGCCTTGGGCAGTTCCCAGGTCTTGACGATGCGCCTGGCCTGCGGATCGACCCGGGCCAGCCGGCCATTGCCGTAATAGGCAACCCACAGGTTGCCGTCGGGCCCGGCGGCGATGCGCCGCGGCGCCGAGCCCCTGCCGGTCGGGAGTTCGCCGCTCTTGCCGCTGGCCGGATCGATCCAGCCCAGCGCATCGGCGCCGAGACGGCAGACCCAGACCACGCCCTGACGGTCGATCGCCAGCCCGTAGGGATTGCCGCTCATCGGAAATTCGTCGATGCGTCCGCTGGCGCGATCCAGCCGCCCGACGCGCTGCCCGCCCTGCACCGTGAACCACAGCTTACCGGCGGCATCCTGCACGATGGTATGCGGATCGCCGCCACCGGGCACGCGGTACTCGGTCACCTTGCCGCTTTTCGGATCGAGGCGGCCGATGGTGCCGTTGCCGTTGCCGGTGTACCAGACCATGCCCGCCTCATCGACCACCAGCCCGTGCGGCCGCGCGCCGGCCGGCAGTTCCCACTCGGTGAAACGCTCGCTCGCCGGCTCGAAGCGGGCGATGCGGTTGCCGTTCATCACGGCGATGTAGATGTTGCCGTCCGGGCCCGGCGCCGGATCGCGCGCGAAGCGCGGCGTCGGCACCGCCCATTCGCGCACCTGCCCGCCGATCTGCGGCAGCGCGCCGGGCAGGACTCCATAGTTGGAACCGCCGGCCAGCGCGGCGCCGGTCGGGGTCAGGGTCAAGGTCAGGAGGGCAAGGGCAAAGGCCGGGACGGCGGCGGAAACGAAGAAGAAGGCCATGATTTCTCTCCGGTTTGAATCCGAATCAAATTCGACAGCCACCTATTCAAATCGTTCGGGGCGGATCCCCGCGCGCAGGCCTTGGCCGATCAGTCGCGGCGCGGACGGTTCAGGTACTTCTCCAGGCCGTCGATCCTGTCGATCAGCGTCCTGGATATGTCCCTGATCCTGCTGCTGCGCAGCGCGCGATCCGGATCGGCCTTGAGGCTCACATAGGTATCGTGCAACTGCTGGTGCGGCTCGCGCAGTTCGATGAACTCCGGCACGGAGCCGAGAATGCCTTCGGCCTCGATCAGCCATTTGCCGAAATCGCAAAGGGTGTGGTCCTCGACGACGCAAGGCGCCTGCTGATGTGTGACCTCGGATACCCACAGGGTATGCGAGCGTCTGGCGTTGAGCAATGTATCAAGCGCTTTCAGGCGTTCCTGGTGGCCGATTTGAACCATGTTGTTCCTTATGACAAGTGGCAAAGCGAATGCAACGCGTCGCATCCCTCGGGCTTATCGGCGACAGCCCGCCGGATACGGCATTCACGCCCCGGCGGTCGCCCCCTGATCCCACCAGGACTGCCAGGCCATTTTACAAGAATCACCCCGGGTCAAAGGCAAGCCATGCCAGCCGTTGCAGCTCAGCGCGCGGGCAACATGCCCCGGTCGACGACGAAGCGGATGATTTCCGCCAGGCCCTGGCCGCTTTTCATGTTGGAGAACACGAAGGGCCGCTCCCCGCGCATTTTTTTCGCATCTCGCTCCATGACTTCGAGCGAGGCACCGACCATGGGCGCAAGGTCGATCTTGTTGATCACCAGCAGGTCCGACTTGGTGATGCCCGGCCCGCCCTTGCGCGGAATCTTGTCGCCGGCCGCGACGTCGATGACGTACAGCGTCAGGTCTGAAAGTTCCGGGCTGAAGGTCGCGGCCAGGTTGTCGCCGCCGCTCTCGATGAAAATCAGGTCCAGTCCTTCGAAGCGCCGATTCAGGCGGTCGACGGCTTCGAGATTGATCGAGGCATCCTCGCGGATCGCCGTGTGCGGGCAGCCGCCGGTCTCGACGCCGATGATGCGTTCCGGCGCCAGGGCTTGATTCCTGACCAGAAACTGGGCGTCCTCCTCGGTGTAGATGTCGTTGGTCACCACGGCGATGTTGTAGCGCTCGCGCAGCGCCTGGCACAGCGCCAGGGTCAGCGCGGTCTTGCCGGAACCGACGGGGCCGCCGATGCCGACTCTGAGAGCGTGCTTATTTAGGTCCGTGGTCATGATCTGAACAACCTCGTGTATTGGGTTTCGTGATTGCAGCAGGCGATGGCGAAGCCCGGCGCGAAGTTGGAACAGTCGGCCGGGTCCAGCGTCAGTGCGCGCTCGACCACGGCCGGCAGGCGGCGGCCGATTTCCTGCAGCAGGCGCTGGCCGGCGGCCTGGCCCAGCGGCACGGCCTTCAGCGCGGCCATGGTCTGATTTTCGGCCCAGCTCCAGAGCCAGGCGGTGAGCGCGTCCGCTGGCGGGATCTGCCAGGCCGCGGCGGCGCAGGTCCAGGCCTGCATAAGAGTTGGCGTTGGCGAGACGGCGATGGCAGCGAGCAGCGGCGGCGGAAAATCACCCAGTTCATGCAGCAGGCGCTGCATCGAGTAGCCCATCTGCAGCGTCTCGGCGCGCAGCTCCGCGCTCTCGCGCGTCGCCAGATATTCCGCATCCAGTTCGCACACCGCATCGCCGGCGCCCACTTGCCACGCCTCCAGCATGCGCAGCAGCAGCGGCGCCTCGTAGCGGCCGAGGTTCCATTCGAGCTGGTCGCCGATCCAGCGCAGCGCGCTCGCTTCGTCCTGCACGGTAGCGGCCTCGACCGCCCATTCGAGCCCCTGGGAATAGGTGTAGGCGCCCACCGGCAGCGCCGGGCTGGCGAGCTGTAACAACCTGACCAGGGCGGCGCTCATCGCGGCTGGCTGCGTTGGAAATGGTCGTGGATGCGCGGCCGGGTTTTGGCAAACTCGCCTTCGCCCTCGGCGCCGTGGCCGTGGCCTCCGTGGGCGCCATAGGCTCCGCTTTCCGGCTCGAACGGCGCCTCGATCTCGCTCACCGGCAGTCCCTGGCCGCGCAGCATTTCGCCCAGCACATGGTCGCAGGCAAAGCGCAGCTGTCCGGCCAGAATCTGCACGGCGACATGACGATTGCCGAGGTGGTAGGCGGCCCGCGCCAATTGCAGCGGGTCCGCGCTCGCCGCCTGCATCAGCAGTTCCGGTGCGGCGATCACCTCGACCACGCGGCCATCCTTGCTCCGCAGCTTGTCGCCGCCGCGCAGCACGCCGCCGCGTTCGAGGAACAGCCCGCATTCCTCGCCCGATGCCAGCCGCGCACGCAGGCGGCTCTTGCAGCGGCTATCGAAGGGCAGCAGCAGTTGTTCGGTCGCCGCCGCGTCGGCGGCAGCGTGCTGTTCAATCAGCAGCATTTCAGAACAGGAAGTAGCGCTGCGTCAGCGGCAGCGTGCTTGCCGGTTCGCAGACCAGCAGCTCGCCGTCGGCGCGCACCGCATAGGTTTCGCTGTCGACCTCGATGACCGGCGTCGCGCTGTTGTGCAACATGTCGGCCTTGCTCACATGGCGGCAGTTCTTCACCGCCTCCAGGCGTTTCGTCAGGCCCAGCGCGAGCACCGCCGGATTCTTCAGCGCCGCCTGCGAAACGAAGGTGATCGAGGTCTTCAGCGCGCGGCCGAAGCTGCCGAACATCGGCCGGTAATGCACGGGCTGTGGCGTCGGGATCGACGCGTTGGGATCGCCCATCGCCGCCGCCGCGATCATGCCGCCCTTGAGGATCAGGCTCGGCTTGACGCCGAAAAAAGCCGGCTTCCACAGCACCAGGTCGGCCAGCTTGCCGAGCTCGATCGAGCCGACGACGTGGCTGATGCCGTGGGTGATCGCCGGGTTGATGGTGTACTTGGCGATGTAGCGCCTGACGCGCATGTTGTCATTGCGTGCCGTGTCTTCCTTCAGGGCACCGCGCTGCAACTTCATCTTGTGCGCGGTCTGCCAGGTGCGGATCAGCACCTCGCCGACGCGGCCCATGGCCTGCGAGTCGGAGGACATCATGGAGAAGGCGCCGAGGTCGTGCAGGATGTCCTCGGCGGCGATGGTCTCGCGCCGGATGCGGCTTTCGGCAAACGCGACATCCTCGGCGATCGCCGGATCGAGGTGATGGCAGACCATCAGCATGTCGAGGTGCTCGTCGATGGTATTTACCGTGTAGGGCCGCGTCGGGTTGGTCGAGCTCGGCAGCACATTGGGCAGCGCGCAGGCCTTGATGATGTCCGGGGCATGGCCGCCGCCGGCGCCCTCGGTATGGAAGGTGTGGATGCTGCGACCCTTGATGGCGGCCAGCGTCGATTCGACGAAACCCGATTCGTTCAGCGTGTCGGTATGGATCGCCACCTGCACATCCATTTCGTCGGCCACCGTCAGGCAGTTGTCGATCGCGGCTGGCGTGGTGCCCCAGTCCTCGTGCAGCTTGAGTCCCATGGCGCCGGCTTCGACCTGCTCCCTTGCCGGGCCGGGCAGGCTGACGTTGCCCTTGCCGAAGAAACCCAGATTCATCGGGAAGGCCTCGGCCGCGGCGAGCATGGAATGGATGTGCCACGGCCCCGGCGTGCAGGTCGTGGCGTAGGTCCCGGTCGCCGGCCCGGTGCCGCCGCCGAGCATGGTGGTGACGCCCGACATCAGCGCCTCCTCGATCTGTTGCGGGCAGATGAAGTGGATGTGCGCGTCGATGCCGCCGGCGGTGAGGATCATGCCCTCGCCGGCGATAATCTCGGTGCCGGCGCCGATGGCGATGGTGACGCCGGGCTGCACGTCCGGGTTGCCGGCCTTGCCGATGCGCCAGATCAGGCCGTTCTTGAGGCCGACGTCGGCCTTGACGATGCCCTGTACCGCGTCGACGATCAGGGCGTTGGTGATCACTGTGTCGGCCACGTCCCTGGCCATGCGCTGGCCCTGGCCCATGCCGTCGCGGATCACCTTGCCGCCGCCGAACTTCACTTCCTCGCCGGGTATCGTGTAGTCCGTCTCGACCTCGATCCAGAGTTCGGTGTCGGCGAGTCTGACGCGATCGCCGGTAGTGGGGCCGAACATCTCGGCATAGGCTTGTCTGGTGATTTTCATTTCAGTGGCTCCACTGGGCTGCGAGCGCCAAGGATGGCGGGTATCCGATTCCGTCCATGTCCTCCGGACCGGGCTGCGCCCGATCCTCCCCCTTTACTTACCGGAATCGGATACCCGCCATCCCCGGCGGGATGCGCTTCTGCCTTGCGACCACAAAACTGCAACAGCGTCACCCGCTCGGGACGGCGGGGTGCTCTGCATAGCGAAGTAAAGAAGGAGGCGACGGCCGAAGGCCGGCGACGGGTGACATGAGCGGCGCAGAGCACCCCGTCGTCCGGAGCGCGCTCCGTCCTCGACACCACACCGGGTTTCATTTCAAAACCCCCTGCACCCTGCCCTGAAACCCATAGACCTTGCGCTCACCGGCATAGTCAACCAACTCCACGGTACGCATCTGCCCCGGCTCGAAACGCACCGCCGTGCCAGCCGCGATGTTGAGTCGCATGCCGCGCGCGGCGGCGCGGTCGAAGGTCAGGGCGTCGTTGGTCTCGAAGAAGTGATAGTGGGAGCCGACCTGGATCGGGCGGTCGCCGGTGTTGGCGACCTCCAGCGTCAGCGTGCGGCGGCCCGCGTTGAGTTCGATCTCGCCGGCCTCGATGTTCATTTCGCCTGGAATCATCTGTTGCCTCCTTCTGCGTTCATGGCTGTTGTTCGGCGGCGGCGAGGAAGTCGCGCACCACGGCAATCTGGTCGGCCGAGGCCAGGGCCGGGACATGGCCGACGCCGGCGAATTCGACCACCTTCAGGTTCGGCTTGCGCCGCTGCATCTCCTCCACGGTCGCGCGCGGCAGCACCTCGGATTCGGCGCCGCGCAGCACCAGCACCGGGCAGCGCACGGCCTCCCATACCGACCACAGGTCTATGCCGCGCAGGAACTCGGGGCCAATCGGCAGCTCCGGATCGCGATGCACCGGCAGGCCGCGGCTCAAGGCGGGGTCGTAGCGCAGGCGGAAGCCGCCGTCGGCCCCGGGCACCGCGGCATGCTCGGCCAGGTGGCGCCAGAAATCCTCGTCGAGCGGGCCGAAGCTGCTGCAGGCCTGGCGCACCCAGGCCTCGACGCCGGCGAAATCGGCGAAGCGGGTCTCGCCGCCGACGTGGCCCTTGAGCCGAATCAGCGCGTTCCAGGGCACGAAGGGGCCGACGTCGTTGAGCACCAGGCGGCGGATCGGCGAACCCGGCTTGGCGGCCAGCAGCATGCCGATCAGGCCGCCCATCGAGGTGCCGACCCAGTCCAGCGTGGCCGCCGGCCGCTGTCCGCGCAGACGCGCCTGCAGGCTTTCCAGCAGGCCGCCGGGCGCCGGCGTGGTGACGCGCGCGATCAGCGCCGCGGCATCACCCAGATAGGTGCCGAAGCTGTAGCCGGACTTGTCGTCGAGCCAATCGCTGTCGCCACGGCCCACCACATCCATGCAGACGACGCGGCGGCCGTCCTCCAGCGCCGCGGCGAGGCGGTCGAAGTCGCGGCTGTTGCGCGACAAACCATGGACGCAGAGCACCACGCGCGGATCGCGCGGATCGCCCCAGTCGGTATAGGCGATGCGGTGGAAGCCGTCCGGGCCGAGGCTGAGGAAGCTCTGCTGGGTCATGCTCATGACCGGGTCGATCTCAGACGATGGGGTTGTGCACGGTCACGAGCTTCGTGCCATCTGGAAACGTCGCCTCGACTTGTATGTCGGGAATCATCTCTGGCACGCCTTCCATGACCTCGTCGCGTTTCAAAAGAGTCGTGCCGTAGCTCATCAACTCGGCGACGCTGCGGCCGTCGCGCGCGCCTTCGAGGATGCCGGCGGTGATGAAGGCCACTGCTTCCGGGTAATTGAGCTTAAGCCCGCGTCCCTTGCGGCGTTCGGCGAGCAGCGCGGCGGTGAAGATCAGCAGCTTGTCTTTTTCGCGTGGCGTGAGTTCCATGCGGTCTCCTTCCTAGGTATTCCAGATGCGCGGCACGGTGGCTTCGCGGCCGATGATGGACGGGCGCAAATATTGCCAGAGCGCGACGAACCACTCGCGCGCGGCCTGCGCCGAATGGCCGAGATAGCGGCCGACGAAAAGCTGCGGCATGACGCTGACGCCGCAGCGCGCGCCGGCTTCGCTCGCGGTGACGGCGCGGCAGGCGCGCAGGGTCTCGGCGTCGATGTCGCTGCCCGCCACCAGCACCGTGCTGCAGACGCTGAAGCCGGCGAGGCCGATCGGCGAATGCAGCAGGGGCGAGCCGCCGTCGATCACGCCGCGCTCGCGCCACAGCAGCTTGCCGGCGAGGCGGATGTCGGTACCGAGATGCAGGCTGCCGCGTTCGAAAGTCTCGCCGCTGGCGCGACGGCCGAGACAGAGGGTTTCGATGCCGATGAAACGCGCAGCTTGTTCCAGTTCCACCGTGGTACGCATGCTTGCCTGCGCGCCGTCGAAGACGATGCTCTCCTGCGGCAGCCATTCCGCCGTGGCGCCAGCGCCAACTTTCAGGCTCACGGCCTGCTCCGCCCATAGTCGCCCAGCGGCCGGCGAGCGATACCATTTGCCGGCGCCGGGCGTGGTGAGCAGGGTCTGCGCGTCCGCATCCAACTCGATGCCGATCTGCAGCCGATCGCCGCCGGCGATGCCGGCCGGCGGATGCAGCACGATCGCATGGCATAGCCGCGGCCCTTCGGGATACAGCGCCTTCTGCACGCGCAACGGACCGCAATGCTCGCGCCGCACCAACAGGGTGGACTCGTCGCGCCGCTCGAAGCCGAGATCGAGCGAGGCGTGCCAGCAGGGTGTGATCGGGTCCGCAGGATGCATCGGCGAATCATAGCGCCGCATTACACCGCGAGCATGTCCCGCACACCGTCGGCCTCCATGTTTCCGCCTGCGCCGCGCGAAATGATTTCGCCGCGCTCCATGACCAGGTATTGGTCGGCCAGGCTGGCAGCGAAATCGTAGTACTGCTCGACCAGCAGGATGGCCATGTTGCCCTCGGCCGCCAGGGTACGGATGGCGCGCTCGATGTCCTTGATGATCGAAGGCTGGATGCCTTCGGTCGGTTCGTCGAGGATCAGCAGGCGCGGACCGAAAACCAGCGCGCGGCCGATCGCGAGCTGCTGCTGCTGGCCGCCGGAGAGGTCGCCGCCGCGACGCCTGAGCATCTGCTTCAAGACCGGGAACATCTCGAAGATCCGCTCCGGAATCGGCGTACCGCCGGGCCGCGTGGCCAGCCCCATCTGCAGGTTTTCCAGCACCGTCAGGCGCGGAAAGATCTCGCGCCCCTGCGGCACGTAGCCGATACCGGCCTGCACGCGCTGGTGCGAAGCGGCGCGGGTGAGGTCGCGGCCGTCGAAGGCAATGCTGCCGCTGCGCGAAGGCACCAGGCCCATCAGGACTTTCAGCAGCGTCGTCTTGCCGACGCCGTTCCTGCCGAGGATCGTCGTCACCTTGCCGATCGGCGCCTCGAAACTCACATCGCGCAGAATGTGGCTGCCGCTGTAGTACTGGTTGAGATTGGAAACCTGCAACATCGAAAACCTCACCACAGAGACACAGAGGCACAGAGAGAAACAAAAACCTCTCCTGCCTTTCTCTGTGTCTCTGTGTCTCTGTGGTTCAAGTCTTTAGCGTCCAAGGTACACCTCAATCACGCGCTGGTCATTCTGCACTGTGGCGAGGTCGCCTTCGGCCAGCACCGAGCCTTCGTGCAGTACCGTGACCTTGCCGCCGAGCTGTTCGATGAAGGCCATGTCGTGCTCGACCACCACCAGGCTGTGCTTGCCGGCCAGCGACTTGAACAGTTCGCCGGTGCGCGCGGTCTCGTCGTCGGTCATGCCGGCCACGGGCTCATCGAGCAGCAACAGCTTGGGGTCCTGCATCAGCAGCATGCCGATTTCCAGCCACTGCTTCTGGCCGTGCGAGAGCAGGCCGGACTGGCGTTCGGCCTCATGGTCGAGGCGGATCAGGCGCAGGGTGTCGGCGATCTTGTCGCGCGCATCGTCGTCCAGCCAGGCGAACAGGCTGGTGCGCGCGCGCTTGTCCATTTTCATCGACAGTTCGAGGTTTTCGAACACAGTCAGGTTCTCGAATATGGTCGGCTTCTGGAACTTGCGGCCGATGCCCAGATGCGCGATGTCCGCTTCCGTCATGCGCCGCACGTCGATGTTCTGGTCGAACAGCACCTTGCCGCGATCGGCGCGCGTCTTGCCGGTGATGACGTCCATCATCGTCGTCTTGCCGGCGCCGTTGGGGCCGATGATGCAGCGCAGCTCGCCTTCCTCGATGTCGAGCGAGAGCTCGTTCAGGGCGCGGAAACCGTCGAAGCTGACCGTCACCTCGTGCAAGAGCAGGATGCTGACTCCGCTCATGTCGCACTCCCCTGCCTGGATTTGTCGCGCAGCTTGCGCCACAGCCCGACCACGCCATCCGGCAGCCACAGCGTGACGCCGACGAACAGCGCGCCGAGGAAGAACAGCCAGTATTCGGGAAAGGCCACGGTGAAGAAGCTCTTGGCCAGGTTCACGATGAAGGCGCCGAGCACCGGGCCGATCAAGCTAGCGCGACCGCCGACCGCAACCCAGATCGCGATCTCGATCGAATTCGCCGGCGACATTTCGCCCGGATTGATGATGCCGACCTGCGGCACGTAAAGCGCGCCGGCGATGCCGCACAAGAGCGCCGACAGGGTCCAGATGAAGAGCTTGTAGTAGAGCGGGTTGTAGCCGATGAACATGACGCGCGATTCGGCGTCGCGGATCGCCGCCAGCACCCGGCCGAGCTTGGATGTGACGAGGTAGCGGCCGAGCACCAGGGTCGCCAGCAGCATCGCCGCGGTCAGTGCGAACAGGGCGACGCGGGTTTCCGGCGCGGTGATGCTGTAGCCGAGGATGCGCTTGAAGTCGGTGAAGCCATTGTTGCCGCCGAAGCCGGTTTCGTTGCGGAAGAAGAACAGCATCGCGGCGAAGACCATGGCCTGGGTGATGATGGAGAAATACACGCCCTTGATGCGCGAGCGGAAGGCGAAGAAGCCGAAGATCAGCGCCACAAGCGCCGGCACGGTGAGCACCAGGAACAGCACCCAGAGAATGGAATCCGAGCCGGTCCAGTACCAGGGCAGCGACTTCCAGTCGAGGAAGACCATGAAGTCCGGCAGGTCCGACTGGTAGGAGCCGTCACGGCCGATCTGGCGCATCAAGTACATGCCGAATGCGTAGCCGCCGAGGGCGAAGAACAGGCCGTGGCCGAGCGAGAGAATGCCGGTGTAGCCCCAGATCAGGTCCATCGCCACGGCGACGATGGCGTAGCACATGATCTTGCCGACCAGCGTGATGACAAAGGCCGAGACATGGAAGGGATGACCCGCCGGCAGCAGCAGGTGCAGCGCCGGCAGCAGCAGCAAAGTCAGCGCTGACGCCACGGCGATCGCGATCCAGCCCTGTTTCGGCGTGGCACCAATGAAGCGGACGATGAAGGGCGTGCGTTTCATAAAACCCTGAACCACAGAGACACAGAGACACAGTGAGAACCTGATTTTCTCTGTGCCTTCCTCTGTGCCTCTGTGTCTCTGTGGTAGATGCCTTCAGTCATTTTCAGCTTTCCACAAACCGGCCCTTGAGGGCGAACAGGCCCTGCGGACGCTTCTGGATGAACATGATGATGAACACCAGCACCACGATTTTGGCGATCACCGCGCCCGACCACGCTTCGATGAACTTGGTGACGATGCCCAGACCCAGCGCCGCCCAGACCGCGCCGGCCAACTGGCCGACGCCGCCCAGCACCACTACCATGAAGGAATCGACGATGTAGCCCTGGCCCATGTCGGGACCGACGTTGGCGATCTGCGACAGCGCCACGCCGCCCAGGCCCGCGATGCCGGCTCCGAGCGCGAAGGCCACCGTGTCGATGCGCCCCGTCGGCACGCCGACGCAGCCGGCCATGGCGCGGTTCTGCGTCACGGCGCGGACGAACATGCCCAGCCGCGTCTTGTTCATCAGCACCCAGACCAGCATCAGCACGAACAGCGCGAAGCCGACGATGACGATGCGATTCAGCGGCAGGACGATGGAGGGCAGGATTTCTAAGCCGCCCGACATCCAGGAGGGATTGGCGACTTCGACGTTCTGCGCGCCGAAGATCACGCGCGCGGCCTGGATCAGCATCAAGGAGAGGCCCCAGGTGGCGAGCAGGGTTTCCAGCGCGCGGCCGTAAAGCCAGCGGATCACCGTGCGTTCGAGCAGCACGCCGACGGCGGCGGCAGCGAAGAAAGCCACCGGCACGGCGGCCAGCAGATACCAGTCGAGCTGCGCCGGAAAATGCGTGCGGAAGATTCCCTGGATCGCGTAGGTGGCATAGGCGCCGATCATCAGCAGCTCGCCGTGGGCCATGTTGATCACGCCCATCACGCCATAGGTGATGGCCAGGCCCAGCGCGGCGAGCAGCAGGATGCTGCCCAGGCTCAGGCCCGAGAAAATGCGGCCGAGGGTCTCGGCCAGGGTCAGGCGGTCCTTGACCGCGAGGTAGGACTGGAAGGCGGCGCGGCGCACCTCGGTTTCGGTCTCGTTGGCAGGCTCGCTCTGGGCCTTGAGCTGGGCCTGGGTGTTCGGGTCGGCGCTGCCTGCCAGCGCCCTGGCGGCCGCGATGCGCAACTGCGGGTCGACATCCTTGAGCGTCGCGAGCGCATGCGCCTCGACCAGCAAGGCGCGGATCTTCGGTTCGGTTTCGCGGTCGCGCGCCTTGGCCAGCATCGGCGCCATCGCGGCATCGACATTGCTGGCGATTTCCTTGACCGCGGCGAAGCGCACGGTCACGTCGGGATCGATGAGTTTCAGCACCGCCAGCGCGCCTTCCAACTCGCGCCGCACGCGGTTGTTGATGGTGATTTCCTCGCCCTTGTCGTCCTTCAGACTGCCGTCGGCGAGTTGCTGTAGCACGGCCAGCGCTTCCGGCGAGGCGGAGAGTGCGAGCTTGTGGATCGCGGCGATCTTGTCGTCGGATTCCTCGGCCGCAAGCTGGCGCAACACGGCCGGATCCACCGCCGCATGGACGGCGAGACTCAGGCAGCACAGCAGGGCAAAAAGGAGATGGCGCATTTTTTTGGAAAGTTGGTGCTGGCGGTACGGCGACGCAAAGCGGTCGCCGTACCGGAGCAGCGGGCCAGGGATGGAGAACGACGATGCTTACTTGCCCTCGGGTTCGCCCTTCTTCTTGTCATTGCCGGGGATGTAGGGCGACCACGGCGCGGCCTTGACCGGGCCCTTGGTCTTCCAGACCACGTTGAACTGGCCGTCGGCCTTGACTTCGCCGATGAACACCGGTTTGTGCAGGTGATGGTTTTTCTCGTCCATCTTGATCTCGAAGCCGGACGGCGCCTTGAACTTCTGGCCGCCGACCGCCGCGATCACCTTGTTGACATCGGTGCTCTTGGCCTTCTCCACCGCCTGCTTCCACATGTGGATGCCGACGTAGGTGGCTTCCATCGGGTCGTTGGTGACCACCGACTCGGCCTTGGGCAGCTTCTGCTTCTTGGCCCAGTCGCGGTACATCTTGATGAAGGCGTCATTCTGCGGATTCTTGATCGACTGGAAGTAGTTCCAGGCCGCGAGGTGGCCAACGAGCGGCTTGGTATCGACGCCGCGCAGCTCCTCTTCGCCGACCGAAAAGGCCACCACCGGCACGTCCGTGGCCTTGAGGCCGGCGTTGCCGAGTTCCTTGTAGAAGGGCACGTTGGAGTCGCCGTTGATGGTCGACACCACGGCGGTCTTCTTGCCCTCGCCGGCGAACTTCTTGATCTTGGCGATGATGGTCTGGTAGTCACTGTGACCGAAGGGGGTGTACTCCTCCATGATGTCGGCTTCGGCGACACCCTTCGACTTGAGGAAGGCGCGCAGGATCTTGTTGGTGGTGCGCGGATAGACGTAGTCGGTGCCGAGCAGGACCCAGCGCTTGGCCGAGCCGCCGTCCTTGCTCATCAGGTATTCGACGGCGGGAATGGCCTGCTGGTTGGGCGCGGCGCCGGTGTAGAAGACGTTCTTTTCGAGTTCCTCGCCTTCATATTGAACGGGGTAGAACAGCAGGCCGTTGAGTTCCTTGAACACCGGGTTCACCGACTTGCGCGACACGGACGTCCAGCAGCCGAAGACCACCGCAACCTTGTCCTGGGTCAGCAACTGGCGCGCCTTCTCGGCGAACAGCGGCCAGTTGGAGGCCGGGTCGACCACCACGGCTTCGAGCTGCTTGCCCATCACGCCTCCCTTGGCGTTGATCTCGGCGATGGTCATCAGCGCGGTTTCCTTCAGCGCCGTTTCCGAAATGGCCATGGTCCCTGAGAGGGAATGCAGGATGCCTACCTTGATGGTGTCGGCGGCGATGGCGGGCTGGGTGACGAAACCGGCAGCGGCGAGGGCGAGGGTAAGGGCCGTGGCCTTGACGAAATTGCGACGTTGCATGGTGTTCCCCTTTCAATGGATGTGAGCGGACCGACCGTCTGAATTGAAACGGTGCAGTCCTTCCATAGCGAAGGGCGTGCCATGCCATTGGCAGAATGGCGGGAACGGCCGCAATCGGCCGCTGCGGCTGGTTTAAGCCTGAATAGTCAGTTCACAACGGAAACGTCGGGGACGCACCAGAATGGCGTTGCAAGGAAATTCCGCTGCTCCCTCTTGGTGCGCCGGCTGGCCTCCCGGCAAGAAACCACCATGCATACAGGGTGGCTACTTCTTCTTGCGCATCGCGGCCTTGCGTGGTTTCGCCGGGGCCTCGGCAGGCGCTTCCGGCTTCGGCGGCTGGTCGCCGATCACGCCCTTGAGCGGGCAAATCTTGAAGACCGGGCATTTCTGGCAGCCGGCGACGATGGCGATCGGACAAAGCGTCATGGGAATTCCTTCTGCGGATGACTGAAGCCGGACAGTATGCGCGTGCCGACGCCGGAAGGTAGTCTGTTTCGCCTAAAGCGGATACGCCCGATCGCGATGCCGGACGACACGCGTGCGCGCCTGCACCATCAGTTGCGTGGCGCGACGCCACAGCTTGAGCCACATGTCGTCCAGCGCATCGCCGAACAGGGCATCGGCGTCGACCGGCAACAGAAACCAGTCGCCGCGATCGATTTCGTGCTCCAGCTGATCCGGCGCCCAACTGGCGAAACCGCTGAACACGCGCAGGCGCTTCACCGGCGTCGGCGCCGCCAGCAGCCGCCGCAGGCTGCCGCCGTCACTGCTGAGGAACAACTGCTCCGCCATGGTGATCGCCGCCGCCGGTTCGTCCGCGCTGCGCACCAGGAACACGATCTGCCCCGCCGCCACCGGTCCGCCGTAATGCAGGTGGTGTTCTGCCGCCTGTTTCAGTTCGGGAAACACACGGTCGAGGGGCACGCCGAGGCTGCGATTGACTATCACGCCGACGGTCGCGCTGCTGCTGCCATGCCGCGTCACCAGCACCACGCTTTGCCGGAAGCGCGGATCGGCCATTCCTTCGGCCGCGATCAGCAGCACCGAACCGGCGCTCTCTGCGTCTGCGGCGCGCAAGGGCGCGCTGCAGAGCCACAGCGCGGCCATCAATGCCACCCAGGAGATGAAACGGCGACGCATGTGCAGGCGCCTGCGCCGCGGGCCAGCCCGGATCAGGCCACCACGGCCGACGGCGGCATCGGCATCGCGTGCCGGTCGAGCAGGGCCATCCAGCCGCGGATTACGCGGTAGAGCACCCACAGCCCGGTACCGACGATGACCATGAAGGCCGCCGGAATGCCGATCAGGGTGAAGGCCAAAAGGCCCGCCACCAGCAGCCACAAGGCGGCGAACCAGAAGCTGCGCAACTGCCAGCGCCAGTGCGTGTCCAGCCAGGTGCCGCGCACCTTGTCGCGGGTGACGTAATTGATGATCACGGCGATGATCGACGGCCAGCCGAAGACGAAGGCGCCGATGATGGTGGCCGAACTCAGGATGCCGGACGCCGCCGAAACTGCATGCAGGCCATACATTACATGGCACCAGGCGCGTGGTCCGTCCAATTGCCCTTCCATCGGGTCGTCCGCGTCACTATTCACAGGAATCACTTCGGGTTCGGTCATCGCACCTCCTAGAGTCCCAGTTCTTGCCACAGCGCATCGACGCGCTGCTTCACGGCGGCGTCCATGGCGATCGGACGGCCCCATTCGCGAGTGGTCTCGCCGGGCCATTTGTTGGTCGCATCGATGCCCATTTTGCTCCCGAGGCTCGCCACCGGTGAAGCGAAGTCGAGGTAATCAATGGGCGTATTCTCGGCAATCAGGGTATCGCGTGCTGCATCGACGCGTGTGGTCAGGGCCCAGATCACTTCCGGCCAGGAGCGCACGTCGACATCGTCGTCGGTGACGATGATGAACTTGGTGTACATGAACTGGCGCAGGAAGGACCAGATGCCGAACATCACGCGCTTGGCGTGGCCGGGATACTGCTTCCTGATGCTGACCACGGCCATGCGGTAGGAGCAGCCCTCGGGCGGCAGGTAGAAATCGACGATCTCGGGAAACTGCTTCTGCAGCAGCGGGACGAAGACTTCGTTCAAGGCCAGGCCGAGCATGGCCGGCTCGTCGGGCGGCTTGCCGGTGTAGGTGGAGTGATAGATCGCATCGCGGCGCTGCGTGATGCGCTCGATGGTGAACACGGGGAACTCGGACACCTCGTTGTAGTAGCCGGTGTGGTCGCCGTAAGGTCCCTCGGCGGCGACTTCTCCGGGCTGGATATGGCCTTCGAGCACGATCTCGGCCGAGGCCGGCACCTGCAGCTCCGAACCCAGGCACTTGACCAGTTCCGTCTTGGCCCCGCGCAGCAGGCCGGCGAACTGGTATTCGGAGAGCGTGTCGGGCACCGGCGTCACGGCGGCCAGGATCGTCGCCGGATCGGCGCCGATCACCACCGCGACCGGGAAGGGCTCACCGGGGTGGGCCGCGCAATGCTCGCGATAGTCCAGCGCGCCGCCGCGATGGGCCAGCCAGCGCATGATGACTTTGTTCGGCGCGATGACCTGCTGGCGGTAGATGCCGAGGTTCTGCCGGGTCCTGGCCGGTCCGCGCGTGACGACCAGGCCCCAGGTGATCAGCGGCGCGGCGTCGCCCGGCCAGCAGGTCTGCACCGGCAGGCGGCCGAGATCGACTTCCGCACCTTCCCATACGATGTCCTGGCAAGGCGCCGAATTCAGCACTTTGGGCGCCATGTTGAGCACCTGCTTGAGCACCGGCAACTTGTCCCAGGCATCCTTGAGGCCCTTCGGCGGTTCGGGTTCCTTGAGGTAGGCCAACAGGGTGCCGACTTCGCGCAGGCGGACTTTCCAGTCGAGTGCCGCGCTCTCCTCGCCTTCGGTGGCAGCGATGCCCAGAGCCACCCGCCGCGGCGTGCCGAACAAATTGACCAGCACCGGCATCGCGTGCCCCTTGGGCTTCTCGAACAGCAGCGCCGGCCCGCCGGCACGCAACACCCGATCGGCGATTTCGGTCATCTCCAAGTGCGGATCGACTTCGACCGCGATCCGCTTGAGCTCACCCAGCGTTTCGAGTTGGGCAATGAAATCGCGCAGGTCGGTGTATCTCATGTTCGGATTTTAACCGTCCTCACCCCGGCCTGCTTCTTTGTCCGGACCAGGCCCGACAAGAGTTGATGCTGGCACCACGGCGTCACGACGGATTTGGGCGCCGCACAAATGCAGTCTTGATACTATTCGCCTCCCAGACAATTCATGACGCACGATGTCCATAGCGTTCCATTCGGCTGAAGAGCGGGCGGTGGTCAAGGCCGAGCAGATCCGGGCCTTTTTCAGCGAGACCAACGACCAGAACCTCGCCGGTGCACTGGTGCTGAGCCTGCTGGTGTATGTGGTGCATGACGGCATTCCGGCCTGGACCTGGCAGCCGGCCCTGTTTGCCCTCTATGTGGTCACCCTGGTGCGCGCCTGGCTGATCGGGCAATACCACCGCGCCCCGGCCAGCCGCAGCAGCCTGGAATGGGGGCGCAGCCAGGCCATCAGCGGCGGCCTGTCCGGCATTTGCTGGGGCTTCGCCAACACGGCCATGCTGGCGCATCTGCCGACGGAGTTGCAGCTGCTAATCCTGACGGTGATCACGGTGGCCGCCTCCACCAACGCTTCCGAAGGTTTTTCCTACGTCCCGCCATCGCGCGCCTACATCCTCGCCTCGATCGGCCCGCCTGCGCTATGGCTGCTGACCGTCGGCGACCGCCTGCACACCATCCTCGGGGCGATGCTGCTGGTCTTCGTGCCGATGACCATCTGGCAGGCACGCAAGCGCAATCGGGTGTTCATCGAGGCCCAGCAGCTGCGCTTCCGCAACGAAGTGCTGGCCAGGGAACTCACCGTGCAGCGCGATGCGGCGGAACAGGCCTATCTGGCCAAGGCGCGTTTCCTGGCCGCCGCCAGCCACGACCTGCGCCAACCGATGCAGGCCTTGTCGATCTTTCACGAACTGCTGAACCAGGAGATACGCAGCGCCGACCCTGCCGGCAAGATCCTCGCCAACGCCCAGAAAGCCGCCGAGGGCATGAAGACCCTGCTCGACGCCCTGCTCGACGTCTCCCGCCTCGACGCCAACGTCATCACCCCGGACTACCGCAGCTTTCCGGTGCAGGCCCTGCTGCAGCAGATGGAGAGCGAATTCGCACCGATCGCCGGGCAGACCGGAATCCGCCTGCGCGTGATGCCCTGTTCGGCTTGCGTCACCAGCGATCCGGTGCTGCTCGGCCAGGTGTTGCGCAACCTGCTTTCCAATGCGCTGCGCTATACGCCGTCCGGCCGCGTATTGCTCGGCTGCCGGCGTCGCAAAGGGCAGCTCGTCATCGAGGTGTACGACACCGGCATCGGCATAGCGCCCGACCAGCATTCGGCGATCTTTGCCGAGTTCTACCAGATCGGCAACAAGGCCCGCGACCGTAGCCAGGGACTCGGACTCGGCCTGGCCATCGTCGAGCGCGTGGTGCGCCTGCTCGGCCATGCGCTGGCCATGCGCTCGGAGCGGGGGCGGGGCTCCTGCTTCAGCGTCGCCGTACCTCTGGCGGCCGCGGCCGACGGCCGGTCCGATGCGCAATTGCCCGACGCGGAGCATGGACATATCAACGGCAAGCTCGGCGGCAACCTCGCCGGCCGCCGCATACTGATGGTCGACGACGAGGAGGCCATCCGCATCGGCATGTGCGAGCTGCTGCAAGGCTGGGGCTGCGAGGTGACGACGGCCGGCTCGGTTGCCGAGGCGCTCGACCGGGCCGCGGACGGCCCCGCGCCGATCGACGCGGTGATCTCCGACATGGGATTGCCCGGCCAGGGCAATGGCATAGATGCGATTGCCGCGCTGCGCGCCCGTTACGGCAGCCAGTTGCCGGCGTTGCTGATCACCGGGGATACCAGCCAGGCGGCCTTGCAGGCGGCCCGCGAAGCCCAGCTCATCATGCTGCACAAACCCATCAAGCCGGCGCGCCTGCGCGCCGCCCTGAGCAAGGTGATTACTGCGAGCGGGCAGGAAGACAGTCGGGGCGAAGCGACCGCTTCGTGAGTTCCGGGCGCGTCACCGCGCCAGCCAGGGCAGCAGATTGAGTTCGGCGACGATGCCGGCGAAGATAGCCGCACCGAACCAGTTGTTGTGACGGAAAGCCGCAAAACAGCCCTCGCGGCGGCGTTCGCGGATCAGCGTGTAGTGATAGCCGGCCAGCGCCGCGGCGAGCGCCAAACCGCCGAAATAGCCGGCGCCGTAGCCCAGATCCCAGCCGACCACGGCAAGGATGGCGAGCGTCGCGGCGTAGCAGAGCATCACCGCCACCACGTCGAAGCGACCGAAGGTGATCGCGGCGGTGTGGATGCCGATCTTGAGATCGTCCTCGCGGTCGACCATCGCGTACTCGGTGTCGTAGGCCAGGGCCCAGAAGATATTGGCGACCAGCAGCGTCCAGCCCAGGGCGCCGACCTCGCCGGTCGCCGCGGCGAAGGCCATCGGTATGCCGAAGCCGAAGGCGATGCCCAGATAGGCCTGCGGCAGGGCGAAGAAGCGCTTGGTGAAGGGATAGCTGGCGGCGAGAAACACCGCGATCAGCGCCAGCCACCAGACCTCGCGGAAAATCGGCAGGATCAGCAGAAAGGCGCACAAAATCAGTACGCCGGCCAGCACCAGCGCTTCGCGCACCGACACCACGCGCGCCGCCAGCGGCCTTTCCCGGGTGCGTTCGACATGGGGATCGAAATCGCGGTCGGCATAGTCGTTGATGACGCAACCGGCCGAGCGCATCAGCAGCGTGCCGAGGGCGAAGATCCAGACCAGCATCCAGTGCGGCTGCCCCCGGGTCGCCAGCCACAGCGCCCACAGCGTGGGCCACAGCAGCAGCAACGTGCCGATCGGCTTGTCCAGCCGCATGAGTTTTTCGTAGAGGTCGAGGCGGCTTTTGAGTTCGGTGAATTTCATGCGGCGATTTTACCGCCGGCCGGACTGCCCCGAGCCAGGTCCGCAATTGTCCATGATCCCGCAGCCCCGGCTGCCTGAATTCATTTTTCTCCGCCGAGGCCGACGCGAAACTCTTCGAGCCGCCTCTCGTAGTCGGCGGCATCGCCGAAATCCAGGAAGCGCGCATAGCGCGCATGGGTGCCGAGCATCCTGCGCGCATGCTTGATCGGGCAGAAATACTCTTCGGTGCGCGCCACGATTTCGGCGACGTAGGCAATCAGGCCGGTGCCATAGGCGCAATAGGTGCAATGGAATTTCTCGACGAAATTCAGATATTCGAGCTGCTGCCGGTCGAACACGATGTAGTCGCCGCGGTGCGCCTTGGCCACGCCGTAGATCGGGAAACACACGGCCTGGTAGAAGCTGACGCAAAGATCGAGAAGCGCCAGCGGCACGATCATGGAATAAATCACCGGTCCGGTGATCAGGTTCTGCGGGCGGTAGGTGACCAGCCAGTGGAAAAAACCCGTCTTGAGCCGCCGGTGCGCCTGCCTGATCGACTGCTCGAACTCGACGCGCTTGCCCTTGATCTGAAACAGCACGCTGTCTTCCTGTTCGTGGAGCGCCAGGCGCAAATCCTCTTCGAGTGCGGACATCTGGGCCAGCAGGTGGCGAACGCGGTCATTCATGAGTGGCTCCAGTCCCGACAATGCCGCAGTCTAGCGCTCATGGCTTCGGCAAGCCGCCCCACATTTTGAATGTCTCGCACCTTCGACGGGCCCCGAGCTGGCATATGGGCCCACCCCTCCCGTCCTCCCCTCGCGGGGAGGCTATCAATCGGCTCGCTGCGCTCGAACCTGACAAGTCGCGCTTGGCGATGTATTTCACGTTAACAACTCAGGCTTTCAGCAGTTCCTCGCGCCCGCCCAGCCAGCGCTGCAAATGCGCCTCGGCCCGCTGCGGTGCAACCTGCAGCATGTCTTCGGCGACGGTGCGGGCCTGCTCCACCAGCGCCGCGTCTTCGAGATCGGCATAGCGCAGCAGCGGCAGGCCGCTTTGCCGCGCGCCGATGAACTCGCCGGGGCCGCGCAGGCGCAGGTCTTCGCGCGCGATCGCGAAACCGTCGGTGGATTCAAAGATCACTTTCAGCCGCGCCCGCGCCAGTTGGCCCAGCGGCTGGGCGTAGAGCAGGATGCAGGCCGATTGCGTCGCGCCGCGGCCGACGCGGCCGCGCAGCTGGTGCAGCTGCGCGAGGCCGAAGCGCTCGGCGTGCTCGATCACCATCAGGCTGGCATTGGGCACATCGACGCCGACCTCGATCACCGTGGTCGCCACCAGCACCTGGATCTCGTTCGCGACGAAGGCCGCCATCACGGCGGCCTTGTCGGCGGTTTTGAGCCGGCCATGGACCAGGCTGATCTTCAGATCGGGCAGCTCGGCGACGAGCCGCGCATAAGTTTCCTCCGCCGTCTTGAGTTGCAGGGTTTCGCTCTCTTCGATCAGTGGGCAGACCCAGTAGGCCTGGCGCCCGCCGCGGCAGGCTTCGTGCACGCGCGTCAGGACCTCGTCGCGGCGCGCTTCGGCGACCAGTTTGGTGGTGACCGGGCTGCGTCCCGGCGGCAGTTCGTCGAGCACCGAGACGTCGAGGTCGGCGTAATAGCTCATGGCCAGGGTGCGCGGAATCGGCGTCGCCGACATCGCCAGTTGGTGCGCGAAAGTTCCCTTCTCCTTGAGCGCCAGGCGCTGGCGCACACCGAAACGGTGCTGCTCGTCGACGATGGCCAGCCCCAGCCGGGCGAACTCGACCTTGTCCTCGATCAGGGCGTGGGTGCCGATCGCGATCGGCGTGTCGCCAGCGCCAACTCTTGCGATCGCCGTTTCCTTCTCGCGCTTCCTGAGGCTGCCGGTGACCCAGGCGACCTCTAGTCCTAGCGGCTGCAGCCAGGCCGCGAGCTTGCGATAATGCTGCTCGGCGAGGATTTCGGTGGGCGCCATCAGCGCCGCCTGGTAGCCGGCTTCCACCGCATGCAGCATGGCCAGCGCCGCGACCACGGTCTTGCCGCTGCCGACGTCGCCCTGCAGCAGGCGCTGCATCGGATGCGGCTGGCCGAGATCGGCGGCGATCTCGCGCCAAGCGCGCTGCTGCGCACCGGTCAGGCGAAACGGCAGCGCGGCGAGCAGCGCCGTGGTCAGCGTCGTGCTCGCCACCAAAGGCGGCGCGCCGCGCGCGCGCCGTGCGCTGTAGGCGCGACGCAGGCTCAGCTGCTGCGCCAGCAGCTCGTCGAACTGCACGCGGCGCCAGGCCGGATGCTCGCGGACTTCGAGCGCCGCCTGGGTCATCTCGGGCGGCGGCGTGTGCAGCAGTCGGATCGCATCGGCAAATTCGGGCAGCTTCAGGCGTTCGCGCAGTTCGGGCGCCAGCGTGTCGCCCAGGTCGGCGCGCGCCAGGGCGCGTTCGATCAGGCGCCGCAACGTCGCCTGGCCGAGCCCGGCCGTGGTCGGATAGACCGGCGTCAGGCATTCCGGCAGCGGCTCGCCGGCACCGACAGCATGGAAGCGCGGATGGATGATCTCGGGGCCGAGATAGCCTTCGTGCACCTCGCCGAAGACACGCAGGCGCGCGCCGGGCTGCAGCACTTTCTGCTGGCTCGGGTAGAAATTCAGGAAGCGCAGAGTGAGCGCGCCGCTGCCGTCCCTGACCCGCGCCAGCAACTGACGCCGCGGCCGGTAGGCGATCTCGCTGTCGACCACCGCGACCTCGAACTGCGCCGCAACGCCGGGCCGCGCATCGCGCAGCGCGGTGAGGCGGGTTTCGTCTTCGTAGCGCAGCGGCAGATGGAGGACGAAATCGGCATCGGTGCGCAGGCCGAGCCGCGCCAGCCGGGCCGCGAGGGTGTTGGCGGGCGGCTGGTCAGCCAAGGACGAGCACGGCGTCCGCCTCGACCAGGGCGCCGCGCGGCAGTTCCTTGACGCCCACCGCGGCGCGCGCCGGGAAGGGCTCGCGCAGATACTTCGCCATGGTTTCATTCACCTTGGCGAAGTTGGCCAGGTCGGTCAGGTAGATGTTGAGCTTGACCGCATCGTTCAGCGTGGCGCCGGCCGCCTCGGCGACGGCCTTGAGGTTCTCGAAGACGCGCACGATCTGCGCGTCTATACCCTCGACCATCTGCATGGTCGCCGAATCGAGGCCGATCTGGCCCGACATATAGACCGTGTTGCCGACCTGCACTGCCTGGGAATAAGTGCCGATCGCCGCCGGCGCGGCGGTGGTGGAAATGATTTTTCGACTCATGAATTTGTCCTATTTGAGAGTGACCAGCTCACCGCCGTAGATGCCCAGTTCCTTGAGTTTGGCCCGCGCGGCTTCGGCTTCTTCCCTGGATTTGAACGGGCCGACCTGAACCTTCGCCTCAACGCTGAGGCTGGAGGGAATCTTCAGTGTGTCCAGCTTCGCGCGCAGATCCTCGGCCGTCGCCACATCGCTGAAGGCATGCAGCCGCAGGGCGAAACGGCGTGTGCCGACCGCCGCAACCGGTGTCGCGGATTCGGCCGCGGCGGTGACCGGCCTGGCCGGCGGGGTGGTCTTGGCCTGATCGCCCGTGCCATAAAGCTGATACAGCATCGCGACGCTGCCCAGCACGCCTACCACCAGCAGGGCGACGACGATGACGCTGTTCACCAGTCGCTTGCGACGGAAATCCGCGGGCGTCGCTTCGGCGTCGGCATCGGGCAGCGGCGCTTCGTTCATCGCTCGCCGGCCATCATGCGCAATGCTCCAGCGCCTGATCGATATCCCAGAGGATGTCGTCCAGGGTCTCCAGTCCGACCGACAGGCGCACCATGTCCGGCGTCACACCGGAGGCGCGCTGGTCGGCCTCGGCGAGTTGCCTATGGGTGGTCGAGGCGGGATGGATCACCAGCGTCTTGGCGTCACCGATATTGGCCAGATGCGAGCAGAACTGCAGGGCGTCGATGAAGCGTTCGCCGGCAGGTTGTCCTCCTTTGACGCCGAAGCTGAGCAATGCGCCGGCGCCGGGATGGCGGGCCGTGCCGAGGTAGCGCTGGGCCAGCGCGTAGCCGGGGCTGGCGGGCAGGCCCGGATAATTGACCCAGGCCACGCGCGGATGGCTTTCGAGATGCCGCGCCACGGCCAGGGCATTTTCGCAATGCCTGTCCATGCGCAGCGGCAGGGTTTCGATGCCCTGCATCAACTGCCAGGCCGAAAACGGCGACAGCGCGGGACCGAAGGTGCGCAGGGTTTCCATGCGCGCCTTCATGGTGAAACCGAAATCGCCGAAGGTCTCGTAGAACTTGACGCCGTGATAGCCGGCGGAGGGTTCGGTCATGCCGGGGAACTTGCCGTTGCCCCAGTCGAAATGCCCGGACTCGATCACCACGCCGCCCAGGGTCGTGCCGTGGCCGCCGAGGAACTTGGTCGCCGAGTGCACAATGATGTCGGCGCCGTGCTCGAAGGGCCGGCACAGGTAGGGCGAGGGCACGGTGTTGTCGATGATCAGCGGCACGCCATGGGCGTGGGCGACGGCCGCCACCGCGGCGATGTCGAGCACGTTGAGCCGCGGGTTGGCGACGGTCTCGGCGAACACGCATCGGGTCCTGGCGGTCAGTGCGGCGCGGAAATTTTCGGGATCGTCGGAATCGACGAAGCTGGTCTCTATGCCCAGCTTGCGCAAGCTGACGTCGAGCTGCGAAAAACTGCCGCCATACAGCGAACGCGCCGCGACGATGTGGTCGCCGGCCTCGCACAGGGTCAGCAGTGCAAGGATCTGCGCCGCCAGCCCGGTGGCCGCGGCGACTGCGGCACGGCCACCTTCGAGCGCCGCCATGCGCTCCTCGAAGGCGGCGACGGTCGGATTGCCGATGCGCGAATAGACATTGCCGAAGGTTTGCAGGTTGAACAGGCTGGCCGCATGCTCGGCCGAATCGAAGACGAAGGAGGTGGTCTGGTGGATCGGCAGCGCCCGCGCGCCGGTCGCCGCGTCCGGCTGGGCGCCGGCATGCAGGCAGAGTGTTTCGATACCGAATTGGCGATCCGTCATGATTCGTGATCAGGGTAATTTGCGTCGATAATAGCGGCCCTGCCGTCTCGCATAATACGCGATCAAGCCCCTCTGCCAGCCATGTTTCTACTGAAGAAAATCCTCGCCGCCCTGGTCCTGCCGCCCGCCGGTCCGCTGCTGCTGGCGCTGTGCGGCCTGTGGCTGACGCGCGCGAAGAGTTGGCGCTGGCGCGCTCTGCGTACCTGGGATTCCGCTTCGCGGGCAGGTAACGGCGGCCGCTGGCTGGCGACGCTCTCGCTGCTGGGCCTGTTGCTGCTGTCGCTGCCCTTCGTCGGCAACGCGCTGATGGCGCCGCTGGAACCCCATCCGCCGATCGCGCCGGAGCAGTTGCAGCGTGTCCAGGCCATCGTGATACTCGGCGGCGGCTCGTATCACGCGGCGCCCGAATACGGCGGCGACACCGTCGGCTACACCACGCTGGAGCGCCTGCGCTACGGCGCGCGGCTGGCGCGGCAATCCGGCCTGCCGCTGCTGGTCAGCGGCGGCGCGCCTTATGGCAGCCGGCCCGAAGCCGAGTCGATGCGCGAAACCCTGGAGCAGGACTTCGGCGTCAAGGTGCGCTGGGCCGAAGCCGCCTCACGCGATACCGCGGAGAACGCCAGCCTCTCCGCGCCCATGCTGAAAGCCGCGGGTGTCACGCGCATCGCCCTGGTCAGCCACGGCTGGCATCTGCCGCGCGCAGTGCTACTGTTCGAGAAACAGGGCCTGCAGGTCATACCGGCGCCGACGGCCTTCAGCACCGGATCGCCCTCGCCGGTCGAGAACCTGCTGCCCGGCGCACTGGTGCGCAGCCGCTGGGCGCTCAACGAATACCTCGGCCGACTGTTTAACTACCTCAAGGAATAGCCATGACAGACGAACTGCTGATCGGTCTCGTATCGATTTCCGACCGCGCCTCGAGCGGCGTCTATGAAGACAAGGGCATACCTGCGCTGCAGGAGTGGTTCGGCGCAGCGCTGACTTCGCCCTGGCGCATGGAGACGCGGCTAATCCCCGACGAGCAGGCGGTGATCGAGCAAACCCTCATCGAACTTTGCGACAGCGCCGGCTGCCACCTGGTGCTGACCACCGGCGGCACCGGCCCGGCGCCGCGCGACCTGACGCCGGAGGCCACGCTGGCCGTGGCGCACAAAGTCATGCCCGGTTTCGGCGAGCAGATGCGGCAGATCTCGCTGGCCTTCGTGCCGACCGCGATCCTGTCGCGCCAAGTCGGGGTGATCCGTGGCAAAACGCTGATCCTCAACCTGCCCGGCCAGCCGAAGTCGATCAGGGAAACCCTCGAAGGCGTCAAGGATGCCGACGGCGCACAAAGGGTGCCCGGCATCTTAGCCGCGGTACCCTACTGCCTCGACCTGATCGGCGGCCCTTACGTCGAGACCAACGACTCCGTGGTCAAGGCCTTCCGCCCGAAGTCGGCGATCCGCCCGCCCAAATGAACAGCGATTTCTGCAGCAAGCTTCAGCTCCGTCATTCGACCCGGCTGTATTTTCAGGCACTTTAATGGAGAACATCATGAACGCCATCAACTTCAAACGTGAAATTACGGACACGCTCGATCACGCCATCGAGCGGGCGACCAAGGCGCTCGGCGCCGAGGGCTTCGGCATCCTGACGCGCATCGATATGCACAGCAAGATCAAGGAGAAGACCGGCAAGGACATCGTGCCCACGGTGATCCTCGGCGCCTGCAATCCGAACCTCGCCTACGAGGCCTACGTGGCCAACTCCGACGTCGCGAGCCTGCTGCCCTGCAACGCGGTGGTTCGCGAAATCGCGCCAGGCAAGATTTCGCTGGAGTTCGCCGCGCCCTCCGGCATGATGCGCATCCTCGGCGACGAGAAACTCACCGCGCTGGCGCGCGAAGCCGATACGCGGATCGAACGCGCACTGGGCAGCGCCTGAGCGCCGGATTGCAAATCCCGATTGCGCCACGGCAAGTTCAAGCGCCACCTTCCTCGTCGTGCCGTTCAAGGTCCAGGACGAAAACCTTCAGCAGCTTGTCGATCTTGTCGGCATCGCCGACGAAGCGGCATCCTGCGCGACAAGCCGAACTACCTTCCCGCAGGCCAAGCCGGACCGAATTCATGACCTGTATGTCCACGCAAGCCACGCTACCATCAGGCAAGTCGACGCGGCACCCGGTGAGCACCGTACCCGGCTGCAGATTGATTGTCGGGTCATAGACCATGAAGCCCAGGCCCGACAGCCCGATATCGACAATGCAGGCATCAAACGGCATGATTCCACCGGCGTCGGCAAGACAGTTCAACTTCGTTTCGGGAACGATCTTGATACGCTGGTGCGCGCGCCGCTGCTCAACGAACAGGACGTCGGGAAAGTCGAATCGAATTCCCCGCATCGGATCATCCTGTTCGACCGGATGGCTTGCCATGAATCCGACGCACCCCTTGGGATGACTGGCACGAAAGAGTATGGCTCCCGCGGCAAACACGTCGGCATTGGCCGTCTTGTTATCGCTATAGCCGACGACAATCAAGTTCTGCTCGGCGCATACCCGGCGCAAATTGGCGATGAACAACTGATCGTGAACCTGGTGGTGAGATACCAGCGGATGATTGCCGTCAACCAGCGATTGCAGGACGGCGGCTATCTCGATGCGCGACCGGATCAGTACCTGGGTGCTCCCGGCAATCCGCGTCCAGTCGTCGGCATGCTCTGAGGTTTCCATCAGTATTGGGCTGGCAATTGCGGGTAGGGGAGCGCAGTCCAGTCGCAAGCATCACGCGCTGCTGCCGGAATGGGACCGGGACGCTCAGCTGAAGGACTGCACGAAGAAATTGGCGATGACATAGTCGGCGCCCTTGGCCAGCGTCTCGCGCGGATGCAAGCGCGCGGTCTTGTCGTCGAGCGAGAACACCAGCGCCACCTTGTCTTCGAGCGCGTCGGGCGGCAGGGCCATGCGCGCGTATTCGCCGACCTGGGGTACATCCAGCAGCAGCGCCTCGGTCCACAGTCCGCCGGCGTCGGCCAGCACGGCGCGCGGTGTTTTCGAGATGGTTTCGATGCCGACCGAACCCTGGTTCGGTGCCGAGCGCACATAGCGGCGCACGATGCCGACCAGCCAGTTTTCACCGCCGTCGGGTTGCAGGCCGACCAGGCCGCCGACGCGGATCCAGTCGTTGCGCGAAATGCTCACGCTCGCACCGAGACCGCCCAGGCTGACATCGTCGACCGCCCACGACTCGATTCCATCGCTGCCGCTGGCCCGTCCCGAAAGCCGCTTGTGCACGGCGGCCAGCCCATTCACGGCTTTCAGCGGCGAACTGATGCGGCGCCGCGCCGTGCTGCGCATCGGCGGCTTGGGCGCCCAGCACAGCGCCAGGTGTTGCAGCACCGGCAGCACGGTTTCGGCGGCGTATTGCGCCCCCATGTTGATGTTCGGCGGCACGCGCCCCTCGGCGCGAATCTGCGCCATGGTCTTTTCCACGGCTTCCATGGCGCGTACGCCGTTGAAGAAACGCAGGGTCGGCGTCACTTCCGGCAATTTTGCGAGCCGCGTCGGCGGCAGCGGTTTGGCGGCATCGACCCAATACACGTTATCCGGCCGCAGTTCGCGAATCAGCGAAAAGTGGGGCAGGAAGTGGGCGATGAGGCGCTCGCCAAGCTCTATTTCCAGGGGCTGCAGCTTGTCCATCGATGTCGCCTGGAATACCAGCACCTTGAGGTATACCGCCTCTATCGTGGTTTCCGGGCTGCCGGCATACAACTGCAGCGACTTCTGTTCGACTTTTGCCTCGACCGCCGCGAGATAGATGCCGCCCAGCGTCGCCCAGAATTCGGCATCGACGGGACCGTAGCGAAACTGTTTCCACTTGAACTGGGCCGCCAATGCATCCATCAGGCGGGCGTAGAGCAAGGGCAGCTGGGGCCGGATGGCCTCGCCGTCCTTTCCCGCCGCACGATAGCGGGCAAGGCAGTCGCCATAGGCGTCGACCAGCAATTGCCAATAGCCGTGGCCGGCTTCCCACTGCCGTGTTTCCTGGGAGCGGCTGGCAGCACTCAGGGACGGGTAGTCGCGACCGAGACGACGCGCCTGCGCCGCCGCCGCTTCGTCGATCTTGAAGACGATGTCCAGGCGTTGCGCCAGCTTGAAACTCTCGTCGGCGACGATCGACTCCAGCCAGGCGCAGGCGTCTTCCACGGCATCGAGTGGCTCGCGACCGGCGATCTCGGCCAGGACGTTCTTGGCTTCGCGCGGGTCGGCCAGCGGATGAGCGGGCTGCTTGTTGGAGAAGAATCCGAGCATGGAATTGGGTCTTCAATACTTTGGTAATAGGGCTACAGGATAGCCGGTCGCCTTGGCCGTGTCATTCCCGCGTTGGCCGGCGGGCCAGCTGCAATGCGCTGCGAGGAAGCGTCATGGATGTTTCCCGGCGGAATAGCCTCTAAAATGAGCGGTCGATTATAAGTCCTGCCGCCAACAGCCATGCGTCCCTACCTCGACCTGATGCGCCACGTGCTCGACCACGGGCATGAGAAATCCGACCGTACCGGCACCGGCACCCGCTCGGTGTTCGGCTGGCAGATGCGCGTCGATCTGGCCGAGGGCTTTCCGCTGCTGACCACCAAAAAGCTGCATCTGCGCTCGATCATCCACGAACTGCTGTGGTTCCTGCAGGGCGACACCAACATCCGTTACCTCAAGGAAAACGGCGTCTCGATCTGGGACGACTGGGCCGATGCCCACGGCGACCTCGGTCCGGTCTACGGCCACCAGTGGCGCCACTGGCCGGCCGCCTCAGTTGCCAACCCGGGCGGGGAAATCGACCAGATCACGCAATTGATCGAGGGCCTGAAGAAAAATCCGGATTCGCGCCGACACATCGTTTCGGCCTGGAACCCGGCCGATATCCCGCAGATGAAACTGCCGCCCTGCCACGCCCTGTTCCAGTTCTACGTCGCCGACGGAAAGCTGTCCTGCCAGCTCTACCAGCGCAGCGCCGACATATTCCTCGGCGTGCCGTTCAACATCGCCTCCTACGCGCTGTTCACCCTGATGGTGGCCCAGGTCTGCGACCTGACGCCGGGCGATTTCGTGTGGACCGGCGGCGACTGCCACCTCTACTCGAATCATCTCGAACAGGCCCGGCTGCAGCTCGCGCGCGAGCCGCGCCAGCGCCCCGTGATGCGCCTGAACCCCGAGGTGAAGGACATCTTCGGCTTCCGCTACGAGGATTTCACGCTCGAAGCCTACGATCCCCATCCGCACATCGCCGCGCCGGTGGCCGTGTGAACGTCCCGCCGCCGGGCCGCCCCAAGGCGAGACCAGTCAAACACGGAGGAGGCAAAGCCGACGAACCATCGTCACCCCCTTTCCCAGAAAGGGGGGCGGGGGGAAAGCTTCTACTGTGCGGCGACATCGGCGGCACCAAGACCCTGCTCGGTCTGGCAGACGACAGCGGACTGATTGTCGATCGCCGTTACGCCAACGCCAACTTTCAGGATTTCGCCAGCCTGCTCGCAGGCTTCCTCGCCGACACACAGACCGACGCGGCGCGGATTGAGGGCGGCTGCCTCGCCGTGGCCGGCCCGATCGCCGATGACGGCCGCTGCGCACAGCTGACCAACCTGCCCTGGCGCATCGACAGCGAAGCCCTGTCGTCCCGCTTCGGCCTGCCCGACCTGCGCCTGGTGAATGACTTCGCCGCTGCCGCAATGGGCGCCGTGAACTCCTCCGCGGCGCATTTGCTGACCCTGCAGCAGGGCGAGCCGCTGGCGGGCGCCCCCTGCCTCGTGGTCGGTGCCGGCACCGGCCTCGGCATGGCCATCGTCCTGCCGCAGGACGCAGGCTGGCGCATTCTTGCCGGCGAGGGCGGCCATGTCGCCTTCGCCCCGGCCGACGCGCAGCAGATGGCCTTATGGACTTTTCTTCAGGCGCGGCACGGCCGCGTCACCTGGGAACGGGTGGTTTCGGGTCCGGGGCTGACCGCCATCCACGAGTTCGTCGCCGGCGTGAATTTGCCCCCCGATGAGATCGCGGCGCAGGCCGCACTGGCCAATCCGGCCAACCCGGACGGCACCGAGCGCCGCTCGCTGGAACTGTTCCTCGCCGCCTATGGCGCCTTTGCCGGCGACATGGCGCTGACCTGTCTGGCGCGCGGCGGGGTTTTCCTGGCCGGCGGAATCGCCGCCAAGCTGCTGCCGCTGCTGCGCCAGAGCGGCTTCCTCGCCGCCTTCAATGCCAAGGCCGAGCACGCCGCTATCGCCGCGCGCATGCCGATCCACGTTGCCACCGATCCGCTGCTGGGACTCAGGGGGGCGCTGCATCTGGCACCCCGATCACATAAGCCTTGACCATCGTCAATAGGCTGTCATATGGCAAGCGCAATATGGCAGCCAGGTTTTGACAAGCTGGAGGAGAGAGATATGACGAGTCCGAAGAACACCACCAAGAGCGCGTCCGCAAAACCTGCGGCCCCGGCGAAACGGGTAGCTGCAGCCAAGCCGAAGGCCCCGGCCAAGGTAAAGGCCCCGGCCAAGGCAGCAGCGGTGAAGAAGCCGGAGCCGACGGCGAAGCAGGCTGCGGCAAAACCTGTGATCGCCAAAGCGCCGCCCAAGGCGGCGGCGCGCGCGAAGAAGGCGAAAAGCGTCCCGCCCGAGCAACGCAGGAATTACATCGAGATGGCGGCCTACTACATCGCCGAACGACGCGGTTTTGCGCCGGGCAACCCGCTCGAAGACTGGGTGCAGGCCGAGGCCGAGATCGACCGCCTGCTGGCGCAAGGCCGCCTGGGCGGCTAACCGTCTGCTTCGCAGGTGCGCGACCGCTGTAGGGCCAACTTCAGTCGGCCCTACAGTCCGCGCTACAACGGAACGGCTCTCGCGGGCACTGCGTCAGGTCGGACGCGAGCCCGCTCAGGCCGGCAGCAGCACCAGCGCCGCCAGCGGCGGCAAGCTTAGGACCAGCGAAGCGGGGAAGCCCATCCAGGGCACCGGCGCGGCGCTGACGCGGCCGCCGTTGCCCAGGTCGCTGCCGCCGTAGTGAGCCGAGTCGGTGTTGATCCGCTCGCAGTAATCCTGTGCACTGGGCACGCCGAGGCGGTAGTTGTGGCGCGGCACCGGCGTGAAGTTCAGCACCACCACGGCATGGCGGCCGTCACGCGAGCGACGCAGCCAGCTCACCACCGACTGGTCGGCATCATGGCAGTCGATCCACTGAAATCCCGCGGCGGAGAAGTCGAGTTCATGCAAGGACGGTTCATTCACGTAAAGCCGGTTGAGTTCGGCCACCAGGTTCTTGACTCCGTCATGCAAGGAGTATTGCAGCAGATGCCAGGGCAGTTCCTCGCCGGCCCGCCATTCCCAGGGCTGCCCGAGTTCAGCGCCCATGAACTGCAGCTTCTTGCCCGGCGCCATCATCTGGTAAGCCAGCAGCAGGCGCAGATTGGCGAAGCGCTGCCATTCGTCGCCCGGCATCTTGCCCAGCAGGGAACACTTGCCGTGCACCACTTCGTCGTGCGACAGCGGCAGCACGAAATTTTCGGTGTAGGCGTAGAGCTGGCCGAAGGTCAGGCGCTCATGATGGAAGCGGCGATGTATCGGATCGTGCGCCATGTACTCCAGCGTGTCGTTCATCCAGCCCATGTTCCATTTCATCGAGAAACCCAGGCCGCCCAGCCAGGTCGGCCGCGACACCATCGGCCAGGCCGTGGATTCCTCGGCAATGGTCAGCGCGCCGGCGAATTCGCCATGCACCATTTCGTTGAGTTCGCGCAGGAAGGCGATCGCTTCGAGGTTCTCGCGCCCGCCATGGACGTTCGGCGTCCATTCGCCGGGCTTGCGCGAGTAGTCGAGATAGATCATCGAGGCCACGGCATCGACGCGCAGGGCGTCGACGTGGAACTCGGACAGCCAGTAATACGCCGAGGAAAGCAGGAAGCTCCTGACTTCGTTGCGGCCGTAGTTGAAGACGTGCGTGCCCCAGTCGGGATGCATTTTCTGCTGCGGGTCCTGGTGCTCGTAGAGCGCCGTGCCGTCGAAATGCGCCAGCGCCCAGTCGTCGGCCGGAAAGTGGCCGGGCACCCAGTCGAGGATCACGCCGATGCCGGCCTGGTGCAGGCTGTCGATCAGGAAACGCAGCTCGTCGGGGCCGCCGAAGCGCGAACTCGGGGCGAAGAAGCCGGTGCATTGATAGCCCCAGGATTCGTCGAGCGGATGCTCCATCAGCGGCATGAATTCGACGTGGGTATAGCCCAGCTCGACCAGATAGGGCACCAGCCGCGCCGCCAGTTCGCGGTAGCTGTAGAAGCTGCGGTCGGGATGGCGCATCCAGCTGCCCAGATGCATTTCGTAGGTGCTCATCGGCGCCGCCTGCCAGTCGCGCTTTGCGCGCGCCTGCATCCATCCGCTGTCCTGCCAGACGTGCGCCGAATCCGGCGTCACGCAGCAGGCCGTCGCCGGACGCCGCTCGAAGGCGCGCGCATACGGGTCGCTCTTCAGGCGCAGCGCGCCGCTGCCGCGCACCCGCAATTCGAAGCGGTACAGCGCGCCGGGGGGCAGTTCGGGAATGAACAGCTCCCAGACCCCGGATGCGCCCAGGGTCGCCATCGGATGCACGCGGCCGTCCCAGCCATTGAAGACACCGACCACCGAAACCCGTTCGGCATTCGGTGCCCAGACGCGAAAGCAGACGCCGGCGATGCCGTCGCGGGTTTCCGCCAGCGCGCCCAGGGTGCGCCAGGCCTGGCGCAGGCGGCCGGCATTGAACAAATACAGGTCGTCGCTCGGCGCTTGCGGCGCGAAGGCATAGGCATCGTACTGCGTCACGCCATCGATGTTGAGCCGCCACGGCCGCGGCGGCGGCGTACTTCCCTGCCACTCGAACAGGTCGCTGCCGCCGCGGCGCGCAAGCGTCGCCCAGTTGCCATCCGCCAGTTCCACCGCGATCGACCGGGTCTGCGGCCGCAACACGCGCAGACGCCAGCCGGCACCCTCGGCATGCAGGCCGAGCACCGAGAACGGATCGTGTTCACGCGCTTCGAGCAGCGCGGCGCAGGAAGGATTCGACATGGATATATATTCGAAGAGTTTTTTTGCTATCGTGCGGATTGTAGCCGCTATGGAGAAAGCCCCATGCAATCGATTCTGGAACTAGGCGGCAGCTGGCCCGTTGATCAGTCGTCCCCACCGGAGGCATGCCCATGAGAGCCGCCGAGATCGCCCGCAATACTTTCGGCATCGTGCTGGCCGGCGGTCGCGGCAGCCGCCTGATGCAGCTCACCGACTCGCGCTCGAAGCCGGCGGTGCCTTTTGGCGGCAAATTCCGCATCATCGACTTCACGCTGTCGAATTGCGTCAATTCCGGTATCCGCCGCATCGGCGTCGCCACCCAGTACAAGGCGCAGAGCCTGATCCAGCACCTGCAGCGCGGCTGGAGCTTTCTCGACGGCCGCTTTCACGAATTCGTCGATATCCTGCCGGCACAGCAACAGGTTGGCGAGTATTGGTACCGCGGCACGGCCGATGCGGTGTTCCAGAATATCGGCCTGATCCGGCGCAACCGGCCCAAGTACGTGCTGGTGCTCTCCGGCGATCATGTTTACAAGATGAACTACGCGCGCATGCTGTCCGAACATGTGCAGCGCCAGGCCGATTTCAGCGTGGCCTGCATCGATGTGCCGCGCACCGAGGCCAGCGATTTCGGCGTCATGCACGTCGACGACCAGCATCGCGTGGTGGCCTTCGTCGAGAAGCCGAAGGATCCGCCACCGATTCCCGGCCGCCCCGACCGCGCCCTGGCCAGCATGGGGGTGTATGTGTTCAATGCCGAGTTCCTTTACGAGCAGCTGATCCGCGACCACGACGACCCGCAGTCCTCGCACGACTTCGGCAAGGACCTGATTGCACAGTGCCTCGAACGTCATCGGGTGTATGCCCACAATTTCGCCGACTCCTGCGTCGGCATGGACCATACCGGAATCCCCTACTGGCGCGACGCCGGCACCATCGATGCCTATTGGGAGGCCAACATGGAGCTGACCAAGGTCACGCCCGAGCTCAACCTCTATGACGAAGAATGGCCGATCTGGACCCACCAGGAACAACTGCCGCCGGCCAAGTTCGTCTTCGATGACGAGGGCAGACGCGGCATGGCCGTCGATTCGCTGGTGTCGGGCGGCGACATCATCAGCGGCGCCAGCGTCAGCCGCTCGCTGCTGTTTTCCCGGGTGCATATACACAGCTACGCCGAGATCGCGGATTCGGTGATCCTGCCCGACGTCGATATCGGACGCCACGCCAAGCTGCGCCGGGTGGTCATGGACAAGCATTGCCGCGTGCCCGAGGGCATGACGATCGGCTACGACATCGAAGCCGACCGCAAGCGCTTCCACGTCAGTGACGGCGGCATCACCCTGGTCACGCCCGGAATGCTCGGTCAATCGGCGAATCATGTGCGCTGGACCGAGACCCGGAGCCTGCCACGGGCCGACCCGCCAAGCCCATGAAACAACTCGACCTGGTCTTTCTCTGGCATATGCATCAGCCGGACTACCGCAATCATGGCGCGCCGCTGAAAACTCCCGGAGGACCGCAAAGAGTTGGCGCTGGCGCCCCGGCGGCGGCCGAACCCGGCGCGGAGTTCGTGCTGCCCTGGGTCTATCTGCATGCGATGAAGGACTATGTCGACATGGCCGGGCATCTGGAGCGCCATCCGCAGATCCGCTGCGTGGTCAATCTGGTGCCGGTGCTGCTCGACCAAATCGAGGACTATGCGCAGCAGTTCGCCAGCGGCCGGTTTCGCGATCCGCTGCTGCGCATGCTGGCGATGCCCGACCTGGAGCACATCGACGAGGCAGACCGGCAGGTGCTGCTGGCGACCTGCTTTCGCAGCAACCAGTCCACCATGCTGGCGCCCTTCCCCCAGTACAAGCGCCTGCACGACATCTACCTGCTGCTCACCGACGAAAGCGAGGCGGCGTTCAGTTATCTTTCGGGCGCCTACTTCTCCGACCTGCTGACCTGGTACCACCTGGCCTGGACCGGCGAAACCGAGAGACGCCGCAATCCGCTGCTGGCCAAACTGATGAGCCAGGGCGAAGGCTATGACGCGGACGACCGCCGCCAGTTGCTGGCGAGCATCGGCGAACTCATCGCCGGGTTGATTCCGCGC
Source organism: Pseudomonadota bacterium (assembly GCA_043826925.1). Classification (GTDB taxonomy): domain Bacteria; phylum Pseudomonadota; class Gammaproteobacteria; order Burkholderiales; family Rhodocyclaceae; genus Sulfuritalea. The sequence continues at coordinate 157,293 of JBDRPN010000017.1, read as the reverse complement.
TGGCGGGCGCTGGCGGAGCGCGGCCAGGTGGAACTGTCATCGACGCCGCAGACACATCCGCTGGCGCCGCTGATGCTCGATTTTCGCAGCGCACGCGAGAGCCTGCCCGAAGCGCCGCTGCCCTTCAGCGCCGCCTATCCCGGCGGCCGCAGCCGCGTACTCGCGCATATCGACGCCGCGCGCGTCAGCCACGCGCGGCGTTTCGGCGCGCCGCCGGTCGGCATGTGGCCGGCCGAAGGCGCGGTCTCCGAGGAATTCGTCAGACATCTGGCGGCGGCCGGCTGCCGCTGGATCGCCAGCGGCGAAGGCGTGCTGAAAAACAGCCTGGCCGCCAGCGGTATTGCCGACCCGCGCGCCGCCTACCGCCCCTGGCGGCTGGAGCAGGCTCCCGGCCTGACGCTGTTCTTCCGCGACGAGCGGCTGTCCGACCTGATCGGCTTCGACTATGCCAAATGGCACGGCCGCGACGCCGCGCAGCATCTCGTGCTGCAACTGGAGGCCATACTCGACGCCGCCGCCGAGGACGAGACGCCGGTGGTCAGCATCATCCTCGATGGCGAAAATGCCTGGGAACACTATCCTTACAACGGCTATTACTTCTTCGACGATCTCTACGGCCTGCTCGCCAAGCATCCGCGCATCCGCACCACGACCTACAGCACATTGCTGACGCAGCCGACGCCGCCGGTCGCCAGCACGCTGCCCCACCTGACGGCGGGCAGCTGGGTCTATGGCACGCTGTCGACCTGGATCGGCGACAAAGCCAAGAACCGCGGCTGGGATCTGCTGTGCGAGGCCAAGCAAAGCTGCGACCGGGTGCTCGCCAGCGGACGCCTCGATGCCGCGCAGGTTGCCGCCGTGGAAGCGCAACTTGCCATCTGCGAAAGCTCCGACTGGTTCTGGTGGTTCGGCGACTACCACCCATCCGTTGCGGTGGCCAGCTTCGACAACCTTTACCGGCGCAACCTGGCGCGCCTCTACGACCTGATGCAACTGCAACCACCCGCCCATCTCGACACGCCCATCTGCGCCGGATCGGAATCCGCCAGCGGCGGTACCATGCTGCGCGCCACGCATGAAAATGCGAATTGAACGCCCCCTCCCCCCAGCCCCCTCCCAGGCTGGGACGACTGCCAGCTCGCCTGGGCTTTGCCCGCCTGGAATTCCCCTTCGGGGGCAGGCGTCGATTGTCACGGGGCGCTTCGTCTTTGCCGGTTTTCCATGCTAATCACACAATGACCATCAGTCTCCTGTTCGGCGTCCACGCCCACCAGCCCGTCGGTAATTTCCCCGCCGTGATCGACGACGCGCACGTCCGCAGCTACGGCATGTTCCTGCGCGTCATGGAGCGCTATCCGGAGTTCCGCTTCAGCGTGCACTTTTCCGGCTGGCTGCTGGATGTGCTGTTCGAACGCTTTCCCGACGACATGGCGCGGCTCGCCGCGATGACCCGCCGCGGGCAGGTCGAGTGGTTCGGCTCCGGCGACTGCGAACCGGTGCTGGCGGCGATTCCACACCGCGACCGGGTGACGCAGATCGCCACGCTGTCGGACAAGATCGAGCGGCGCTTCGGCATGCGCCCGGCCGGCGCCTGGCTCACCGAAAGAGTCTGGGAATCCTCCGTGGTGACGGCGCTGGCGGAAACCGGGATTCGCTATGTGGCGGTCGATGATTACCATTTCCTCTGCGTCGGCGAAGACGGCGCCAGGCTCGACAGCTTCTACAGCACCGAGGAAGACGGCCGGCGCCTGGACCTGTTTCCGATCTCCGAAGCCGCCCGCTACCGCCTGCCGTTTTCGCCGGCGGCCGAGGCCGTGGCCTGGCTGGAGGATCTCGCGCGCCAGGGTCACCGCGCCTCGATCTATTTCGACGACATCGAAAAGTTCGGCATCTGGCCGGAGACCTACGAATGGGTGTTCGAGAAAGGCTGGCTGACGCAGTTCGTCGAAGGCGTGCTGGCGTCGCCTCTGATCCGCACCGAGACCTTCGCCGACTACCATGCCCGCGAAAACACGCGCGGTATCGTCTATCTGCCGACCACCTCCTATATCGAGATGAACGAATGGACGCTGCCGGCGCCGCGCGCCGCGGCCTATCACGCGCTGGTCGAGGCGGAAAAGGCGGCCGGCCGCTTCGAGACGCACAAACCCTTCCTGCGCGGCGGCATCTGGCGCAACTTCATGTCGCGCTATCCCGAGGCCAACTGGATGCACAAGCGCATGCTGGACGCATCGGGGCGCCTGGCTGCCCTGCCCGCTGCACAGCGCAGCGCCGCCATGCAGGAGCAACTGCACCGGGCACAGGCCAACGATGCCTACTGGCACGGCCTGTTCGGCGGCCTCTACCTGCCCCACCTGCGCCGCGCGGTATGGAACAACCTGCTCGCGCTCGAAGCCGGGCTGGCGCGACTGGCGCTGCCGGCGGCCTGCGAACAGCGCGATCTCGACCTCGACGGCCGTTTGGAAACCGCCTTGCGCAACAGCCGGCTGCAGGCCTTCGTCCGCGACGATGGCCATGCCGCACTGGTGGAACTGTCCAGCCTTGTCCTGGCGCACAACTTCGGCGACACGCTGGCTGCCTATGCCGAGGCCTATCACGCCAAGATCGACCAGGCGCAGGCGGCGCAGGCCGGCAAGAACGGCGAGGGCATCGCCTCGGCCCATGACCGCATCGCCTTCCTGCACGCCATCCTGCCCGAGGACGCGGCACCCGACACGCGGCCGCGCGGGATCTTCCTGGAGCGCCTGGCAGTCGCCGAGGGCGCATTGCAGCCGGTCGACGCCTACCGCGCCGGCGAGCAGCCGGGCCACTGGATCGCCGCAGACGCCGACTGGCGGCTCGAAAAGACCTATCGCCTGGAGGACGATGCCCTCAGCGTGAGCTTCCGCGCCACGGGCAAGACTCTCCCCGCCCTGATCGAAACCGAACTCAATCTCGCGCTGCCCAGTTGCGACGGTTACGGCGGACGCTATGTACTTGCAGACGGCAGCATTCCCGGCGGCTTCGGCCAGGCGCTGGAACTCGACGGCATGCGCAGGCTCACCCTCGACGACAGCGAGCTGCGCGGCGCGCTGCAGATTGAAGCAACGCGGCCGGTGCGGCTCCGGGCGCGCCCGCACCGGACCGTCTCCCAATCCGAGGCCGGTTTCGAAAAGATCATGCAGGCGGTCTGCGTCACGCTGACCTGGGCGCCCACCGCCGGCCTTGAACAGCGCATCACGCTCAGGGTCCTTCCCGCAACGTAGAATCCCCGCGTCGCGCCCTTCATTTCCTAAAGCCCAAGACCATGCCCGGCACCCGCTATCAGCTCGAAGTCAATCCGCAGATTCCACCACGACTGGCACGGCTCGACGAACTCGCCAATAACCTCTGGTACAGCTGGGACCGGCCCACCCGTTCCCTGTTCGCGCGCCTGAGTTCCGGCCTGTGGCACGCGGTGCACCACAGCCCCAAGGCCTTCCTCAAGCGTATCGACCAGAAGCGGATCAACGACGCGGGCGACGATCCGATCTTCCTCGGCACCATGAACCGCGTGCTCTCGGCCTTCGATTCATACCATGCCGAACCGAGAATGCAGTTGCCGGGCAAACCCCCGCTGCAGGCCAACGACCTGATCGCCTACTTCTGCGCCGAATTCGGCTTTCATGAGAGCCTGCCGATTTACTCCGGCGGCCTCGGCATCCTGGCCGGCGACCACTGCAAGGGCGCCTCCGACATGCGCCTGCCCTTCGTCGCCGTCGGCCTGCTCTACCGCCAGGGCTATTTCCACCAGACCATCGACCGCGAGGGCAATCAGGCCGCGCATTACGGCGACAACGATTTCGACGACATGCCGATCGAACTGGTGCGCACCGAAGGCGGCGGCGAGCTGCGCATCGCCGTGGACTTCCCCGGCCGCGCGGTGTGGGCGCGCATCTGGCGCGCCCGCGTCGGCAACAACAGCCTCTATCTGCTGGACACCGACCTCGACGAAAACAGCGAGGCCGACCGCGGCATCGCGCATCAACTTTACGGTGGCGACCGGCGCACGCGCATCGAGCAGGAAATCCTGCTCGGCGTCGGCGGAGTGCGCGCCCTCGACGCACTTGGGCTGAGCCCAACCGTCTGGCACATCAACGAAGGCCATGCCGCTTTCCTGGTGCTGGAACGGATTCGCCATCTGGTCGCGCGCAACATGCCCTTCGCCGCCGCGCTGGAGGCCGCAGCGGCCAATACCGTGTTCACCACGCACACTCCGGTGCCGGCCGGCCACGACCACTTCGCCGACGAGATGGTCATGCACTACTTCAGCGAGTTCTGCATGGCCGCCGGCCTCGATCGCGACGGCCTGCTCGGCATGGGCCGCGTCGGCGTCGGTGGCGGCGGCGAGTTCAACATGACGGCACTGGCCCTGCGCGGCTCGCGCTTTCACAACGGCGTCTCGCGCATACATGGCGACGTCTCGGCGCGCATCTGCGGCGAGATGTGGCCGCAAATCACCGCCGCCGAGAACCCGATGGATTACGTCACCAACGCGGTGCACGTGCCGACCTTCCTCGCCACCGACTGGTACGAAACCTTCGATCGCCATCTCGGTCTCGGCTGGCAACACCGTCTCACCGACCATAGCTGCTGGGATGGCGTGCACCGCATCCCCGACCAGATCTTCTGGAGCATCCGCCAGTCGCTCAAGGCCCAGTTGCTGCATCTGGTGCGCAACCGGGTGCGCCAGCAACACCTGCGCAACCAGGGTTCCGAAGCGCACCTGGACCGCCTGCTGCGCAGCGCCGACCCGGCCAACCCGACCGTACTGACCATAGGCTTCGCCCGGCGCTTCGCCACCTATAAGCGTGCCGCGCTGCTGTTCAACGATCTGGGCTGGCTGCGCGAAATCCTCTCCGATACAAAGCGGCCGGTGCTGTTCATCTTTGCCGGCAAGGCGCACCCGGCCGACGAGCCCGGGCGGCAATTGATCCGCCAGATTGCCAAACTCTCGCACCAGCGTGAGTTCGAAGGCCGCATCCTGCTGGTCGAAGGCTACGATCTGCATCTGGCCCGGCGCATGGTGGCCGGTGTCGACGTCTGGCTCAACAATCCGATCTATCCGCTGGAAGCCTCCGGGACTTCCGGCATGAAGGCCGCCATCAACGGCGCCATCAACCTGTCGGTGCTCGACGGCTGGTGGGGCGAAGGCCACGACGGCAAGAACGGCTGGGCGATCAAGCCGGCCGCCGAGGGGCTCGACCCGGCCGAACGCGACGCCGACGAGGCGCGCACCCTGTACGAGCTGCTCCAGGACAGCGTCATTCCGATGTACTACCGCAACACCGCGCTCGGCTATTCGCCGGAATGGGTGGCGATGGCCAAGGCCTCGATCGCCTCGATCATGCCGCGCTTCAACATGCAGCGCATGCTGACCGACTACGCCGGGAAGTTCTATTCGCCGGCGGCAGAGCAGTGGCGCAAATATTCCGCCGACGATTTTTCCGGGGCGCGCCAGGTGGCGAGCTGGAAGGCCCGGGTGCACGCTGCCTGGCCCGGCATTCGTCTGCGCCGTATCGACCACTCGGTCGGCCGCATCCGTTACGGCGAATCCATGCGCTTCGAGGTGGCCGTCCAGCTCGATGGCCTGAGTCCGGACGACCTGACGGTGGAGCTGGTATTCACCCGTCCCGGCGAACCCACCAGCACCCGCGCCCGGCGCTACTCGCTGCGGCACGAGCAGGCGCTGGAGCACGGCGAGCATCTCTTTGCCCGCGACCTGACGCCCGACCAGTGCGGCAAGATGGAATACCGCATCCGGGTCTTCCCCACCCATCCCCTGCTGACCCATCCCTTCGAGATGGGCATGATGCTCTGGCTTTAGGAATCCGCTCATGAAACCCGCCATGGGCGCCGCCTGGCAAGCCCTGACCCGCGCCGCCGAGCGTGACCGAAGCAGCCATCTGCGCGACCTGTTCGCCGCCGACAGTCAGCGCTTTTCCCGTTTCTCCGTCACCTGGAACGACTGGCTGCTGGACTATTCGAAGCAGCGCGTCACGACGGAAACCATGGCGCTGCTCGAAGGGCTTTGGCAGACCGCCGACGTCCCGGGCTGGATCGCGCGCATGCGTGCCGGCGAGCCGATCAACCACACCGAGGGCCGCGCCGCGCTGCACATCGCGCTGCGCCATCCGACCGGGCCGATCACGCACGCCGGGCAGGACGTGGTGCCCGCGGTCCATGCCGAGCTGGACAGGATGCGCCGCTTTGCCGGCGAGATCCACGGCCGCCACTGGCGCGGCGCCACCGGCGAACCGATCAGCGACATCGTCAACATCGGCATCGGCGGCTCCGATCTCGGCCCGCGCATGGCCACCCAGGCGCTGGCCGCCTTTCGCCACCCGGACATCCGCGTGCATTACGTGGCCAACCTCGACGGCGCCGACCTGGCCACCGTGCTGTCCACGGTGCAGCCGCGCACCACCCTTTTCGTCATCGCCAGCAAGACCTTCACCACGCAGGAAACCATGCAGAACGCCGCCTCGGCGCGTCACTGGCTGGTCCAGGCGCTGGGCGAAGCGGCCGTGGCCAGGCACTTCGTCGCGGTGTCGACCAACCTGGCCGAAGTCGCCCGTTTCGGCATCGAGCCGGCGAACGCCTTCGCCTTCTGGGACTGGGTCGGCGGGCGCTATTCGCTGTGGTCGGCGATCGGCCTGCCGCTGGTGCTGGCGGTCGGCTTCGACAATTTCCGCCAGTTGCTGGCCGGCGCGCATGCCATGGACGAGCATTTCTTCGCGGCACCTCCGGCACAGAATCTGCCGGGCCTGCTGGCGCTGCTGGAAATCTGGAACAGCAATTTTCTCGGCGCCAACAACCGCGCCGTGCTGCCCTACAGCCAGTCCCTGGGACTGCTGCCGCGCTACCTGCAGCAACTCGAAATGGAATCCAACGGCAAGCAGGTCGACCGTCAGGGCCAGGCGCTGGACTGCGCCACGGCGCCGGTGCTCTGGGGCGAGGCCGGCACCAACGGCCAGCATGCCTTCTACCAGCTGATCCACCAGGGCGGGCGGCAGGTGCCCTGCGAATTCATCGCCTGCCGCCAGCCTGACTTCGACCTGCCGGGGCACCACGAAAAACTGCTGGCCAACTGTTTCGCCCAGAGCGAGGCCCTGATGCGCGGCAAGACGCTGGCCGAAACCACGGCCGCGCTCGCCGCAAGCGGCATGAGCGCCGACCAGGTGGCCTTCCTCGCTCCCTACCGCAGCTTCCCCGGCAACCAGCCCTCGACCACGCTGCTGCTGCCGCGCCTGAACCCCTTCAACCTCGGCGCCCTGCTGGCCCTCTACGAACACAAAGTCTTCGTCCAGAGCGTCATCTGGGACATCAATCCCTTCGACCAGTGGGGTGTGGAATACGGCAAACAGCTGGCCAGCCGCCTGCTGCCGGTGATCCTCGGCACGGCGTCGGCCGATCAGCTCGACAGTTCCACCGCGGGACTGGTGGCGGCCTGCAGAAACCCGCCGCGGGGTAGCCGTGACTGAAGCATGCCGCCACGGCGCAGCGCAGGCGTCGGCGCACTCGAAGCAATGAAAATTCTATTCGCCACTCCAGAGCTTGCCCCCTGGGTCAAGACCGGCGGCCTCGGCGATGTCGCCGGTGCCCTGCCGGCGGCGCTGCGCGCCCTCGGCCATGACGTTCGCGTGCTGGTGCCGGCCTATCCGGCCTTGTCGAGAAGCTTTCCCGATGCCACGGAGATCGCCCGGCCCCAGCCGCTGGGCGGCCTGCTGCCGACGCCGGTCCTGAAGCAGGCGTTGGCGGCGGACGGCATGCCGCTGCTGCTGCTCGACTACCCGCACTATTTCGACCGTCCGGGCAATCCCTACATCGGTCCCGAAGGGCGCGACTGGCTCGACAATCATCTGCGCTTCGGGCTGCTGTCGCGCGTCGCCGCCTGGCTCGGCTCGGAATCCAGCACCCTGGACTGGCAGCCCGACATCGTGCATTGCCACGACTGGCAGACCGGACTCGCCGCCGCCTACCTGCACTACCTGCCGGGACGCCGGGCGAAATGCCTGTTCACCCTGCACAACCTGGCCTTCCAGGGCCTGTTCGATCACGCCTCGCTGTTCGAACTCGGCCTGCCGGACGCGGCCTGGCACATCGAAGGCGTCGAGTACTACGGCTACCTGTCCTTCCTCAAGGCCGGCCTCCAGTATGCCGACGCCATCAATACGGTGAGCCCCGGCTACGCCCGGGAAATCCAGACTGACGAGGAAGGCATGGGCATGGCCGGGCTGCTGCGGGTTCACGCCGGAAAGCTGTCGGGCATCCTCAACGGCATCGACAGCAAGACATGGAACCCGGCCGCCGATCCTCACCTTGCGCAGAACTACGGCGTCCGTCGCCTGGACGGCAAGGCCGCCAACAAGTCCGCGCTGCAAGCCGAGCTCGGCCTCGAACAGCGCGCCGACCTGCCGCTCCTGGGGGTGGTCAGCCGCCTGACCGAGCAGAAGGGCCTCAACCTGCTGCTCGAAGTCGCACCGCAAGCCTTCCAGCTGCCGGCGCAACTCGTCGTCCTCGGCAGCGGCACGCCGGCGCTGGAGCATGAGTGGGCCGCGCTGGCACGCAAGCATCGCGGCCGGTGCGCGGTGACGATAGGCTTCGACGAGGCGCTGGCGCATCGCATCGAAGCCGGCGCCGACATTTTCGTCATGCCCTCGCGCTTCGAACCCTGCGGCCTCAACCAGATGTACAGCCTGCGCTACGGCACGCCGCCGGTGGTGCGCGCCACCGGCGGACTGGCCGATACCGTGATCGATGCGGCCGATCCGAAGCACGGCAACGGTTTCATCTTCGGGCCGGCCACCGCCGCAGCGTTGCTGCAGGCCCTGCAGCGCGCCGTCGCGGCCTGGCGCGACCCTGTCCTCTGGCGTCGCCTGCAGCAGCACGGCATGGCGCGCAAATCGGGCTGGCAGGAAGCGGCGCGGCACTATGCCGAGCTGTATCAGCGCCTGACTGGCAGCCCATGACCCAGCTCACCCTGATCGCCGCCGTCGCCAGAAATCGCGTGATCGGCATCGACAATCGGCTGCCCTGGCATCTGCCGGCGGACCTCAGGCACTTCAAGGCGTTGACTTCGGGCCATGCGGTGATCATGGGGCGCAAGACCTGGGAATCGCTGCCGGAAAAGTTCCGCCCCTTGCCGGGACGGCGCAACATCGTCGTCACCCGCGACGCCAGCTACCGCGCCGAGGGCGCAGTGGTCGCGCTGTCCTTGCCGGCCGCGCTCGCCGCCGCTGGCGACGGCGAAGCCTTCCTCATCGGTGGTGCGGAACTCTACGCCACGGCGCTGCCGCTGGCGGATCGCCTGCAGCTGACCGAGATCGATGCGAGCTTCGAGGGCGACACCTGGTTCCCGGCCATCGACCCCGGCCTCTGGCGCGAAGTCGCGCGCCAGGCGCAGCGCGGCGACGAAGGCTTCGACTATGCGTTCGTCACCTACGAACGCAACTGAGGAACGCAAAGAAGAACGCAATCGAGGAACGCAAAGCGCCGCAGGGAACTGAGTCGCACGCAGCCGGGCGGCGGCGCCGGACTCCTCAGTCCACGATCACCGGCAGTCGATCCGCAATGCGCAGCAGTTCCACCAGCCGTGCGGTGCTCTGCCTGCGGTAGGCGTCGATGTCGATGCCGGTCCAGTCGTGGAAGCCCTTGCCGTCGCGCAGCCCGTTCTGTCCCGAGTTCATCAGCCGGGCGACGATTTCGGGGCTGGCGTAGCGCGGATCGTTGAGCGCCGCGCTGAGATAGCGGCTGGCGTAATAAAGGATGTCGTTGCCGCCGACATCGATGAATTCGGCCACGCCCATCGCCGCGTAGCGTATGCCGAAGCCATAGCGCGTGGCGCGATCGATGTCCGCGGCCGTTGCCACGCCCTCCTCGATCATGCGCGCCGCCTCGTTCATCAGCACCACCTGCAGGCGCGGCACGATGTAGCCGGGGGAAGGCCCACAGAGCACGGTGGTCTTGCCGATCTGCGCAAGCCTGTCCTGCAGGCGCTGCGTCACGGCCGGGTCGGTGCCGGGATGCGGGGAGACCTCGACCAGTGGAATCAGGTGCGCCGGGTTGAGCCAGTGCGCGTTGAGGAAGCGCGGCGGATTCGTCACCATCGCCGCCAGCGCGGTCGACAGGAAGGTGGACGAAGTCGAGGCGACGATCGCGTCGTCGGCCAGCGCGGTGCAGGCGAAGGCCAGGGCTTCCGCCTTGGCTTCCATGACCTCGGGCACGCCTTCGAACAGCAGCTCCACCCGCGGCAAGTACTGCCCGGCGGCTTCCCGATGGCAGATGTCGATGCGCGCCATGACGGCCGCTATCGCCGTTGCCGGCAGCAGGCCGAGCTCGGCCAGCGCCGCCAGTTGTTGTTCGATATCGCGCCGGGCGGCGTCGCGCAGTTTCTCGAAGTCGCCCCGGCTGCGCTCTTTGGCGTCGATCAGCAGCACCTCCTGCCCGGCGCAGGCAAAGGCCAGCGCGATGCCGCGCCCCATGCGTCCGGCGCCGAGCGCCGCGACTGCCGGCGGCTTCACGGCAATTCGCCGCGCGCCAGCAGCGCCCGCATCTCGGCGCGCGACAGTGCCGCCAGGCCGAGCCCCTCCAGGGTCCGCCGGCCCTGGCGCAGATCCTTGGCGCAGACGGCCGAGGCCAGCGCCAGCAAGCCTGTCGCCAGCGGCGCCGGTACGCCCGCCCAGTCGGCCACGGAAACCAGGAAGGCCAGTCCGCAGTGGATGTCTTCGGTCATGTAGCGATGCTCGGTCAACACGATGTGCTCGCGCCAGTCGCCGCTATCGACCAGGCGCTGATGCGCGTCGCCGTACATCCAGCGGTCGTTGTTGTAATGGTCGCTGAGCGGAAAGTGCTCGCCGTTGTAGCCCAGGCCTTGCCGCACGGCGATGCGTTCAGCATCGAGCGCGTCGGTGACGCGGCGGATCGCGGGCTGGGTGCCCTCGTTGTGGATGTCCCAGGTCTCGAAGTGTTCGAGCGGGCCGGCATTCATCAGGATCAGGGGCGGATGGATGATCGGCCCGGCATTCATCAGGGCGCCCGCCAGGGCATCCTCGATCGGCTCCACGGCAGGGAAAGCGGCCTGCAGCACGGCGAAGGCGTGGGGGCCGTGGCAGGCGGGAAACACGCCGGTCGGCAGGCGCGTGGCGCGGATGGTGATGGCGACCTCGGCGGGACCGTGCTTGCGCGCAAGCCAGGGCAGCGTCCCGGTTTCGGCGATGGAAACGTCGGCCGTGCTGCCGGCGCGCCGCAGGGTGCGCATCATGAGGTAGCTGCCGAAGCTGCCCGGCGGCAGGAAGAGCACCTGGCCGTCGACCAGATGCGGCGCCAGCGCCAGCGCGATGTCCTCCTGGGCGAAGGCCGGGGTGGGCACCACGATCAGCTCGGCACCGCGCACCGCCGCGCCGATGTCGTCGGTGACGCGCGCCAGCTCGACGTCGCGCCGCCCGGCCGCGTCCCTGATGCCGAGCCGGCGCGTCGCCATGAGCGGCTGCAACTGCTGCCGGTCGCGGCGCCACAGACAGACTTCATGCCCGAGGCCGGCGAGATCCGCCGCCGCGGCATAGGAGCCGTTGCCACCGCCCAATACCGTTATGCGCATGCATCCTCCAGATCGAAGCAGGAAATCACCGTGTCGCCAGCGCCAACTTTCATGGCCCTCATCCGAGCATCGCATTCGGCAGATAGAGCACAGTGCTCGGGAACACCCACATCAGGACGATGCACGCCACGAAGGCCACCAGGAAGTAGGCGACGCCGCGGAATATGGTGTGGATCGGTATCTCGGGCGCAAGCCCATGCACGATGAACACGTTGACGCCGACCGGCGGCGTGATGGCGCCCATGGTGGTGACGATGGTCAGCACGATGGTGTACCAGACCGGGTCATAGCCGAGCGCGACGCCGAGCGGGAAGAAAATCGGGATGGTCACCACCAGAAAACCCAGCGCATCCATCAGCGCGCCGCCGATGATGTAGATTGCCAGCACCACCAGCAGGATCACCGCGGGCTGCACCGGCAGGGCCGCGGCCCAGTCGGCCAGTTCGAAGGGCAGGCGCGAAACGGTCAGGAAGCGGCCGAACAGCACGGCGCCGGTGATCAGCAGCACCACCATGGCCGAAATGCGCACGCTTTCGACGATCGACTGGACGATGCCCTTGAAGTTCAGGCTGCGCCGCGCCACGCCTATCGCCAGCGCGCCGAAGGCTCCCGCGGCGCCGGCCTCGGTCGGCGTGAACCAGCCCAGGTAGAGCCCGCCGATGACCAGGCCGAAGAGCAGCAGCGCCTCGAAGACCCCGGTCAGGGCAAGCAGTTTTTCGCGCATCGTGGTCTTCGGCCCCAGCGGTCCCAGCGCCGGGTTGCGCAAGCACATGCCGAGGATGGTCAGCAGGAACAGCGAGGTCAGGATCAGTCCGGGCACGACGGCAGCGAGGAACAGCCGCAGCAGCGACTGCTCGGTCTGCACCGCGATCACGATCAGCACCACGCTGGGCGGTATCACCACGCCGAGCGTGCCGCCGACCGCAATGGCGCCCGAACTCAGCGCCGGGTCGTAGCCGTAGCGGCGCATCTCCGGCATGGCGATGGTACCCATGGTCGCGGTGGTTGCCGAATTGGAGCCGCAGATCGCCGAGAAGCCGGCGCTGGCGGCCACCGTCGTCGCCGCCAGCCCGCCGGGCATGCGCCCGACCCATTTGTAGGCGGCGTAGTAGAGCCGCTCGGTGGTGCCGGCGCGATAGGCGAACTGGCCCATCAGGACGAACAGCGGAATCACCGAGAGGCCATAGGAAGAGAACTGCTCCCAGACATTGGACGCCAGCAAGTGCGTCGCTGCAGGCACCGAGAGCAGGTAGGCGTTGCCGAGCACGCCGGCGGCCAGCATGGTGAATGCGATGGGCATGCCGAAGAGCATCAGCGCCGACATCAGCACCAGGCCGACCACGGCCACGATCAGGGGATCCATGCAGTGCGCTCCGGGTTAATGGCGGCTTGCGGCAAACAACTGGGCCGCGGCGCGCAGAAAATCGACCAGCAGCGCGAGGGTCAGGCCGACGCAGCCGGCCGCCACCAGGTACACCCAGGGATAGACGATCACCCTCAGGGTCTCCGACAGCGAGCCGGTCTCGTGCAGCACACGACCGTAACGGGCGACATACCAGGCAACCGCGGCGAACAGCAACAGCGACATCAGCGCCATCAGCGCCTCGACGGCGGTTCGGCTGCGCTGTCCCAACCTGACCACCACCAGTTCCATCGCGACATGGCCGCGGTGGCGCTGCACCGTGCCCAGCGCCATGGCCATGGCCGCCGCCGAGAGCCAGCCGATGACCTCGTAGGAGCCGGCGACGGTAATGCCGAAGCCGCGCAGCACCATGTCGGCCACCGCAAACAGCATCATCGCCGCCAGGATGAAAGCCGCCGCCCAGGCCAGCCCCCCGTTGACCAGGGCGCTGAGCCTGTCCAGCAGTCGCAGCGGGCCGCGGGCGTCCCCGCCCGCTTGTGACGCCGAACTCATTACTGCTTGGCGAACTGGTCGCGTAATTCGCGCAGGCGCTTCAGGTAGGCGGCGGCGGGCAGGCCCTTGCCGTTCATCTCCTTGACCCACTCGTCTTCCATCGGCTTCAGCTTGGCATCCCAGCGCGCGCGCTCGTCCGCCGCCAGCGGCAGGATCTGCAGCTTGTGCTCCTTGGCGGCCCAGGCCAGCGCCGCGCCGACATTCTCCTTGTCGTGGTAGTTGCCGGTCCAGCCCGGCATTTCGGAAGCCAGTTGCTCGATCACCTTCTGCACGTCGGCCGGCAGCTTGTCCCACTTCTTGCGATCCATCACCGCGGCGAAGGTCACCACCACGGTCGGATAGTCGGTGACGAACTTCAGCGATTCGGCCAGCTTGAAGTCCTGCAGCACTTCGCGTGAGGTCATGGTGCCGTTGATCACGCCGGTCTGCACCGACTGCGGCACTTCCGGCATCGGCATGCCGATCGGCGCGGCGCCCAGGGCTTTCAGTACCGGCACGCCGGTGCCCGCGGCGCGCAGCTTCATGCCGGCCAGATCGCCGGCGTTCCTCACCGCCGTCTTGGTCTGGATGAAGCCCGGCTCGGTGGTGAACATCGCGATCACCTTGAAGCCCTCGTATTCCTTGGGATTGAATTCCTTGGTCAGCTCCCACAGCGTGCGGCTCGCCACCGTCGCATTGGTGAAGCCCATCGGCAGCGAAACGCCCGAGGTCAGCGGGAAGCGGCCCGGATCGTAGGACGGCGAGCCCAGGCCGATGTCGGCGACACCCTTGCTCACGCCGTCGTACATTTCCTTGGCGCCCAGCAGCGTGCCGCCCGGGAAGGTCTGCACCGCGACCTTGCCGTTGGTGCGCTTGTTCAGCTGCTCGGCCCAGTGCGCCATCTGCCGGCCGGGGAAGGTCTTGGCCGGTGCGAAGAAGGCATAGGTCAGGTTGATCTCGGCGGCATGCACTGCCACCGGCGCTGCCAGCCCGAACAGACCCGCAGCCAGCGAAACAAACAACGCGGAAATCGATTTGCGACGGTTCATGGTCTCACCTCACTTTGGCTAACGATGGAGTTTGCGCGGGCTGCCGGCCGCGCGACGGATCTGCTTATTCATCAGGCATCGCCGGAATGGCGATATCGAGGCCGTCGAGGCTGGTCTCCCTGAGTCTGGCCCGGTCGTAGTTCGGCGTATGCGGGAAGGGGCGCGTCGCGTCGAAGCCGACCTTGCTGCCCAGGTAGTCCGGAAAACCGGGATTGAGGCCGTGACCGAAGACGTTTTCGATGACCATGATGCCCCGCTGCGGATCGAGCCGCGTGGCCATGGCCCATTCGACGTCGGCCGCATCGCGGATGTCGACGTCATCGTCGACCACCGTCACCATCTTCAGCGGCGGGAAGGCGGCGAAGGCCGCCATCAGGGCCTGCTTGGCCCAGCCTGCGCGCTTCTGCGCGAGCTGCACCACGGCGTGGTAGAAGCCGCAGCCGCCATGCGAGAAATACACGTCCCTGACGCCGGGCACCTGTTTCTGCAGCAAGGCCAGCACGTTCGCCTCGCCCAGCAGCCCGACCGAGTTGAACACCTCGGCGCCCGAAAGTATGGTCTGGAAAATCGGCTGGCGCCGGCGATGGATTTTCTTCACGCGCACCAGGGGACGCGGTGCGACGCTGGCGTAATAGCCGGTTACCTCGGCGAAGGGCCCTTCGTCATGCAATTCGCCCGGCAGCATTTCGCATTCGAGGGCGAACATCGCGTCGGCCACCATCTCCACGGCGGAAACCGTACCAGCCACGAGCTGCAGCGGGCGGCCGTGGAACTGGCTGGCGATGCCCAGTTCGTCGGTGCCCATGGGCGCGGCTTCGGCCGGCGTGGCGGCGGCGAAATGCAGCCCCGGGCCGACGCCGATGTTGAGCGTGAAGGGCAGCGGCTGGCCGCGCGCGGCGGCCTTGCCCAGGCAGATTTCGAGATGGCGGCCGGCATCGATGTTGATCGCCAGACGGTCCTTGCCGACCACCATGAAGCGCTGGATCGAGGTATTGCGCACGCCGGTCTCGGGATCCTTGGTGATGACCACGCCGGCGTCGAAATACGGGCCGCCGTCGAGTTCGGCGTGGGTCGGCACCGGCAACCGAGAAAGATCCACGGTGGCTTCGGTCACCTGCAATACCGGCCCCTTGTCCACCACCACGGGCGCCACCGGCTTTTGTTGCCAATCGCGGATGCAGGTCGAGACATGTTGCGGCAGCGTCGCGGCGGCACGCCCGAACAAGTCGCCGAGCAATTCGCGCGACCAGTAGAGGCCGGTGAACACCGGGTAGCGGCTGCCCCTGACCTTCTCGAACAGCACGGCGCGCGGACCGCCCTCGAAGCGGGCGGCGACGGCTGCCAGCTGGTAGGCGGGATCGACCTCGGAACGCACGCGCACCAAGCGCCCGCGCCGGTCGAGCCACTTGATGATGGCGCCGAGATCGGCAATCGCCGCTCCCCCGGACTGGATCCCGGTCATGAACCCCCTCCTTTGGTGCCGCCCCTGTTCTTGTATGCAAGCATCCGGGCCTTGACTGGGGCGCTCGGGTCAATGCCGGTATTCCGCTAGTGAATTCAGTATACGGGATACATTGGCGGGAGGACAAGAAATTTCCGGGCGTGCAGCGCAGCAATCCGCGGCTCAGCGCCCGCCGGAAACGTCGATCGTTGCGCCGGTGGTATACGAGGCCTGGTCCGACAGCAGCCACAGCACCGCGCGGGCGACTTCCTCCGGATAACCGCCGCGCTTCATCGGCACGGCGTCCTTGACCCTATCGACCCGACCCGGTTCGCCGCCGCTGGCATGGATGTCGGTGTATATCAGCCCGGGCGACACGGCATTGACGCGGACGCCTTCACTGGCCACCTCCTTGGCCAGGCCGATGGTCAGGGTATCGATCGCGGCTTTCGAGGCGGCGTAATCGACATATTCGCCGGGCGCGCCGAGGCGCGCGGCGCGCGAGGAAAGATTGACGATGGCGCCGCCGCGGCCGCCGTGGCGCGTCGACATGCGGCGCACGGCTTCGCGCGCGCAGATGAAGCTGCCGGTCACGTTGGTGGCGAAAACCCGGCCGATTCGCGCGGCGTCCATGTCCTCGACGCGCGCCTGCCGCTCCAGGATGCCGGCATTATTGACCAGCGCGGTGAGCGGACCCAACGCCGCGTCGACTTCGTTGAACAGACGCACCACATCCTGCTCGCGGGCGACATCGGCCTGCACCGCCATGGCCTTCGATCCCTGCGTGGTGAGGGCAGCGACCAGCCCGGCGGCAGCCTCCCGATTGCTCAGGTAGCTGATGCATACGGCGTAGCCGGCGGCAGCGCCGAGGCGGGCGATCGCCGCGCCTATGCCGCGCGAACCGCCGGTGACGATCATGACCTGCTGCATGCTGGACTGCGATGGCATCTGGGCGCTCCGGGGAAAGAGGGTTTGCGGATGATGCCGTGCCGCAGACCCTATTTCAAGCGGGTGCTAGGATTCGCCCCCACCGTCCCGCACACTCCGCACCGTGCAACTGGAAGACTACCTCAACACCTTCGGCCAGCATCTCAAGACCCGCTTCGGCACGCGCGTGCGCAAGCTGTCGCTGCACGTCGGCTTCACCTGCCCGAACCGGGACGGCACGCTGGGCCGCGGCGGCTGTACTTTCTGCAGCGTGCTCGCGTTCAATGCCGGCAATCCGCAGGCATCGGTCGGCGAACAGCTGGCCGCCGGCCGCGCCGCGACCAACCGCGCCAGCCGCTATCTGGCCTATTTCCAGGCCTATACCAACACCTACGACGAAGTCGAGCAGCTGCGCCGCCTGTATGCCGAGGCCCTGGCGCAGGCGGACATCGTCGGCCTGTGCGTCGGCACCCGGCCCGACTGCGTGCCCGACGCGGTGCTGGAGATGCTGGCCGGCTACCGCGACCAGGGCTACGAGGTGTGGCTCGAACTGGGCCTGCAAAGCGCCCACGACGCGACGCTGGCGCGCATCAACCGCGGCCACGGTTTCGCCGCGTATGCCGACGCCGCGGCGCGGGCGCGGCGCCACGGCATTCCGCTGTGCACCCACCTGATCCTCGGCCTGCCCGGGGAAACCCCGGCAATGATGCAAGAGACCCACGCGCGCGTGCTGGACTGCGGCGTCGAGGGCATCAAGCTGCATCCGCTGATGATCGTCAAGGGTTCGCGTCTGGCCGCCGACCATGCCCGCGGCCGCCTGGCGCCGCCGGCCATGGAGGACTACGTGGCCACCGCCGCCGAGCTGATCCGGGGCACGCCGGCCGAGGTGATTTTCCACCGCGTCACCGCCACCGCGCGCGAACCCATGCTGATCGCGCCGGACTGGTGCCACACGCGCTGGCCGGCCGCCGATGCGATCTGCGCCGACCTGGCCAGGAACGGCGGTCAGGGAGCGAACGTCTAGTTGGCGGGGCGCACTACAGCAGTTCATGCCAGGACCTCCACGTTCCGCCCCGAAACCCTTCGAAACCGCCATCCCCGGTCAGGAACAAGTGATCGCTGCCCGATGGACTTGGGGCTTGGTCGTCTTACAATTCCCACAGTCGCCGCCGCCCTGGCAGTCCCGTCCAGCGAGGTTTATCCGCCGCCATGACGTCGCACTCCGATCAATCGCTTCCGCTGCAGCGGATAAACGCTGTTCGTTTGGCGTCAATCGAAAGGAAGGCATGAAAATGTCACGCGTCCGGGTTGAGGGCTTTACCATCTCGCTAGACGGATACGGAGCCGGTCCGAATCAGGACATCAGGAATCCGCTCGGCGTGGGCGGGACAGATTTGCACCAGTGGTTAATTCCGACACGCACGATCCAACGGACCCTGTTCGGTGTCGACGGTGGCACAACGGGGATCGATGACGACTTTGCTGCGCGGGGCTTCAGGAATGTTGGCGCCTGGATTCTCGGCAGAAACATGTTCGGACCGATTCGCGGTTCCTGGCCCGACATGGCCTGGAAAGGCTGGTGGGGAGCCAACCCACCCTATCACGTTCCTACTTTCATCTTGACCCATCACGCGCGCCCGCCCATCCGGATGGAAGGCGGAACGACGTTCCACTTCGTCACGGGCGGGATTCACGAGGCGCTTGACCGGGCGCGCGACGCAGCCAACGGAATGGATGTGCGCATTGGCGGCGGACCTGACACTATCCAGCAATATCTTCGTGCAGGCCTCATCGATGAGCTGCATGTCGCTATCTCGCCGGTCCTGCTGGGCGGGGGAGCGCGACTGTTCGAGGGGATTGACGTGCGCGCTCTGGAATACGAATGCGTTCAGTTCGTTGCGTCGGAGAAAGCCACCCATGTTGTACTCCGGCGCCAAGGACTCAGCGACGCCTGACAACCGGTTGCCGCGGGAGCCTGCCGCCGGTGGCAATGCCAGGAAACAAACTGGAATCGCCAGGGCGCCGCCCACCACAGCGCGCGTGACGCGGCGTTCAGTTCGCTACGCAATCCACGTAGTAGCGCACGGCGCCGTTGCTGCCGTCCTTGACCAGGCCGTGGATATCGGTCTCGAAGCCGGGGAATTTCTCGTTGAACTCGCGGGCGAATTTCAGGTAGCGAACGATGGTGGCATTGAAGCGCTCGCCGGGGATCAGCAGTGGTATGCCCGGCGGGTAAGGCGTCAGCAGCACGGCCGTGACGCGACCCTCCAGCTCGTCGATGGAAACGCGGTCGATCTCGCGATGCGCCATCTTGGCGAAGGCGTCGGCCGGGCGCATCGCCGGAATCATGTTGGACAAATACATCTCGGTGGTCAGGCGGGCGATGTCGCGCGCCTTGTACACCGCGTGGATCTGGGTGCATAGATCCTTGAGGCCGACCCGTTCGTAGCGCGGGTGCTTGGCGACGAACTCCGGCAGCACCTTCCACAGCGGATGATTGCGGTCGTAGTCGTCCTTGAACTGCTGCAGCGCCGTGACCAGGGTGTTCCAGCGGCCCTTGGTGATGCCGATGGTGAACATGATGAAGAAGGAATAGAGGCCGCACTTCTCGACGATCACGCCGTGTTCGGCCAGATACTTGGTGACGATCGCCGCGGGAATGCCGTTGTCGTCAGAGAAGTCGCCATCGACGTCGAGTCCCGGCGTGATGATGGTGGCCTTGATCGGATCGAGCAGGTTGAAGCCCTCGGCCAGGTTGCCGAAGCCGTGCCAGCGCTCGCCGGCCTTGAGCATCCAGGCCTCGCGTTCCTCGATGCCTTCTTCCGACAGGTCGTCCGGACCCCAGACCTTGAACCACCAGTCGACACCCCATTCCTCATCCACCTTGCGCATGGCGCGGCGGAAATCCAGCGCCTCGGCGATCGACTCCTCGACCAGGGCGGTGCCGCCCGGTTCCTCCATCATCGCCGCGGCGACGTCGCAGGACGCGATGATCGAATATTGCGGCGAGGTCGAGGTGTGCATCAGGTAGGCCTCGTTGAACACGTCGCGATCGAGCTTGTTGTTCTCGGCATCCTGCACCAGGATCTGCGAGGCCTGGCTCAAACCGGCCAGCAGCTTGTGGGTCGACTGCGTGGAGAAGATCATCGACTCCTTGCAGCGCGGCCGGTCGGCGCCGATCGCGTGGTAGTCGCCATAGAAATCGTGGAAGGCCGCGTGCGGCAGCCAGGCTTCGTCGAAGTGCAGGGTGTCGATCCTGCCGTCGAGCATCTGCTTGATGTCCTCGACGTTGTAAAGGATGCCGTCGTAGGTGCTCTGGGTGATGGTCAGCACGCGCGGCTTGGCGTTCTTGTCGGTGGCGAAGGGGTTGGCCGCAATCTTCTTCTGAATGTTCTCCCAGAGGAATTCCTCGCGCGGGATCGGGCCGATGATGCCGTAGTTGTTGCGCGTCGGCATCAGGAACACCGGAATCGCGCCGGTCATCATGATGGCGTGGAGGATCGACTTGTGGCAGTTGCGGTCCACCACCACGACGTCGCCCGGCGCCACCGTCGAATGCCAGACGATCTTGTTCGAGGTCGAGGTGCCGTTGGTGACGAAGAACAGGTGGTCGCTGTTGAAGATGCGCGCGGCATTGCGCTCCGAGGCCGCCACCGGGCCGGTGTGGTCGAGCAGTTGGCCGAGTTCCTCGACCGCGTTGCAGACGTCGGCGCGCAGCATGTTCTCGCCGAAGAACTGGTGGAACATCTGCCCCACCGGGCTCTTGAGAAAGGCGACGCCACCCGAATGGCCGGGGCAGTGCCAGGAATAGGAGCCGTCGGCCGCGTAGTGCACCAGGGCGCGGAAGAAGGGCGGCGGCAGCGAATCCATGTAGGCCTTGGCCTCGCGCACGACGTGGCGCGCGATGAACTCCGGCGTGTCCTCGTACATGTGGATAAAGCCGTGCAGCTCGCGCAGGATGTCGTTCGGGATGTGCCGGCTGGTGCGCGTCTCGCCGTGCAGGAAGATCGGGATCTCGGCGTTCTTGTAGCGGATCTGCTCGACGAAGGCGCGCAGCTCGGCGATGGTCTCCTCGGCGCGGTTGACCAGTTCCTCGTCGTCGATCGACAGGATGAAGGCCGAGGCCCGGCTCTGCTGCTGGGCGAAGGAGGAGAGGTCGCCGTAACTGGTGACGCCCAGCACGTCCATGCCCTCCTTCTCGATGGCGTCGGCCAGCGCGCGGATGCCCAGTCCCGAGGCGTTCTCGGAGCGGAAGTCCTCGTCGATGATGATGATCGGGAAATGGAAGCGCATTTTTTTACCTACCCCCTAGCCCCCTTCCCGTGGAAGGGGGTAACGGTTGTTCGTCCGCAACGGCGCGGACTCCATGTTACTGGCTGGCCCCGCCTTGGGGCGGCCCTGCGGCGGGGCCTCCCGCGTTTGCTCTACATCTTGGGCACGGTCACGCCGACCTGCCCCTGGTATTTGCCGCCGCGGTCCTTGTAGGAAGTCTCGCAGACCTCGTCGGATTCGAAGAACAGCACCTGGGCGCAGCCTTCGCCGGCGTAGATCTTGGCCGGCAGCGGCGTCGTGTTGGAAAATTCCAGCGTCACATAGCCTTCCCATTCCGGCTCGAAGGGCGTCACATTGACGATGATGCCGCAGCGCGCATAGGTGCTCTTGCCGAGGCAGATGGTCAGGACGTTGCGCGGAATCCGGAAGTACTCGACGGTGCGCGCCAGGGCGAAGGAATTCGGCGGGATGATGCAGAAGTCGGCATTCACCTCGACGAAGGAATTCGGATCGAAATTCTTCGGGTCGACGATGGTGCTGTTGATGTTGGTGAACAGCTTGAATTCGCGCGAGCAGCGGATGTCGTAGCCGTAGCTGGAGGTGCCGTAGGAGACGATCTTCTGGCCGTTGGCCTCGCGTACCTGGCCGGCCTCGAAAGGCTCGATCATCTTGTGCTGCTCCGCCATGCGGCGGATCCACTTGTCAGACTTGATGGTCATGGTTGATCCGGGGGAAAACAAAGTTTCAGTGAAGGCTAACGCCGGGTTTACGGCGTTAAGCGTAGCAGCCGTAACTAAAGGTGACTCAAGGGGCCGCAGTATACGGCCTAACTTTCCCGACGGGAAAGTTAGGCCGTAGCCCGTTTTCGCCCCCCACCCCCATCCCCCGCCCCGGGGCGGGGGCTTGTATTGGCTCGCTACGCTCGAATTAAATTGACTGGATCGAAGCGCTTGCGACGCCGTCAGGCGAGCGACTCCGCCAGACGGGCGACCCCGGCGGGCGGACTGTCGCGCGCAATGGACACCAGCGGGATGCCGGCGACGTGGCGCGCCAGGCTTTCCAGCGTGGCGTCGAGCGTAACGGCCGAGCCGGGCGTTTGGTTGACGGCGATCGCCGTGACGCCAGCGCCAACTCTTGCCAGGGCCTCCAGCGCGGTCAGCGCATGGCTCAGGCTGCCCAGATAGCTGCCGGTCACCAGCACGCAGGGCAGGCCGCTGGCGGCGATCCAGTCGCGCACGGTATGCCTGTCGTCCAGCGGCACCATGACGCCGCCGACGCCTTCGACCAGGGTCGGACCGGAGTTGGCGCTGGCGACCCGGCGGGTATGGGCGACCAGCTCGTCGAAATCGATGCAGCGCCCTTCGCGCGCCGCCGCCATGTCCGGCGACAGCGGTGCGGCAAAGCGCCAGGGCGCGATGGCATCGAGTTCCGCCGCGCTAGCCTCGCGCCCCAGCGCCGCCAGCAAAGCCCCGGCATCGCTGGCCTGCGGCTCTCGCGGATCGAAGCCGGACAGCAGCGGCTTGAACGCCGCCGGCTGCAGACCCTGGACCCGCCAATGGCGCAGCAGGGCGCAGGCGAGCCAGGTCTTGCCGATGTCGGTCCCGGTGCCGGTGATAAAATTCGCGCTCATTGTTCCTCCGCCGCGCCATTCTAGCCGGCACACCTTCCCCGCCCGCCATGTCCGACTGGCTGACCCCGGGCCTCGCCCATCTCTGGCTGCCCTATACCCAAATGCAGACCGCCGCGCCGCCGCTGCCGGTGGTCGCCAGCGCAGGCGTGCGCCTGCGCCTGGCCGACGGCCGCGAGCTGATCGACGGCATCTCCTCGTGGTGGACCGCCTGCCACGGCTACAGCCACCCGCACATCCGCGCCGCGGTCGAAGCGCAACTGGCGACGCTGCCGCACGTGATGTTCGCCGGCCTGGTGCATGAGCCGGCGGCACGCCTGGCGCAACGCCTGGCCGCGCTGCTGCCCGGCGACCTGGAGCGCGTGTTCTTCACCGAGTCGGGCTCGGTGGCGGTCGAAGTCGCGCTGAAAATGGCCATCCAGTACTGGCGCAACAAGGGCCAGGCGCAAAAGCGGCGCATCGTCTATTTCCGTCATGCCTATCACGGCGACACCTTCGCCACCATGGCCCTGTGCGACCCCGAGGAAGGCATGCACACGCTGTTCGCCGGGACCATGCCGGAGCAGATCATGGCCGAGCTGCCGCGCGACGAGAAGCTGCGCCGCGCCTTCGACCTGCTGCTGGAGACCCACGCCGAGCGCGTCGCCGCCGTGATCGTCGAGCCGCTGGTGCAGGGCGCCGGCGGCATGCAGATGCACGACGCGGCGACCCTGGCCTGCGTCGCCGAGGCCTGCGCGCGCCACGGCGTGTTGCTGATCGCCGACGAGATCATGACTGGCTTCGGCCGCACGGGGCGCATGTTCGCCTGCGAGGAGGCCGGCGTTGTCCCGGACATCGTCTGCCTGTCGAAAGCGCTGACCGGCGGCACGCTGCCGCTGGCGGCCACCGTGGCGCGGCGTCATGTGTTCGAGGCCTTCCTTGCCGACGACCCGGCCGCCGCGCTGATGCACGGCCCCACCTACATGGCCAACCCGCTGGCCTGCGCCGCGGCCAATGCCTCGCTCGACCTGTTCGCAAGCGAGCCGCGCCTGGCCCAGGTGGCCGCGATCGAGGGCGCTTTGCGCGAACAACTCGCGCCCTGCCGCACCATCCCGGGCGTCGCCGCGGTGCGCGTCAAGGGCGCCATCGGCGCGGTCGAACTCAGCGGCGCGGTCGATCTCGGCGCCCTGCGCCGGCGCTGCATCGAACTCGGCGTCTGGCTGCGGCCCTTCAGCAATCTGCTCTACCTGATGCCACCCTTCGTCATCGAGTCCGACGACCTGGCGACGCTCACCGCGGCCGTGCGTCAGGTGCTGGACGAGCGCGCCGTCACGCTGTAGTGGACCGCTCCCTCGATCAGTTGCTGCAGGAGGAACTGGCCGCGCTGCAAGCCGGTGCGCGCCGGCGCCGCCTGCGTCCGCTGCAGATGGTCGGCGGACGTCTGCAGGATGCGCAAGGCCGCGCCCTGATCGACGCGGCCTCGAACGACTACCTGGGCCTTTCGCAGCACCCGCTGGTCAAGGCGCGCGCCGCAGAATGGGCAGAGCGCCACGGCGCCGGCGCGCCGTCCTCGCGGCTGGTCACCGGCACCCGCGAGATCACCCTGGCGGTCGAGCAGAAGCTCGCCGCCTTCAAGGGCTGCGAAGCCGCGCTGCTGTTTTCCAGCGGCTTCCAGGCCAACGCCACGGTGATCCCGGCGCTGGCAAGAGTTGGCGCTGGCAGTACGGCAAACGCGGCGGCAAACGCGACGGCAACTGCGACGGCAACTGCGGCGGCAGCGACGATCTTCAGCGACGAGCTCAACCACGCCAGCATGGTCCATGGCTGCCGCGCCGCCCGCGCGACGACCCAGGTCTTCCGCCACAACGATCTTGACCAGCTCGAGCATCTGCTGCGCCAGCATGCCGGCAAGCCCGGACGCAAGCTGATCCTCACCGAATCGGTGTTCAGCATGGACGGCGACCGCGCCGACCTGCCGGCGCTGGTGCAACTGGCCGAGCGCCACGGCGCCACGCTGTACGTCGACGAGGCCCATGCCACCGGCGTACTCGGACCGCAGGGCCGCGGCCTCGCCGCGCAATGTGCCCAAAGCGGTGGCGGCGTCGACGTCGTCATGGGCACGCTGGGCAAGGCGCTGGGCGCCTTCGGCGCCTACATCGCCGGCTCGCGCACGCTGATCGACTGGCTGGTGAATCGCTGCCCCGGTTTCATCTACACCACCGCGCTGCCGCCGGCCGTGCTCGGCGCCGTCGATGCGGCGCTCGACCTGGTGCCGGGCATGGATGCCGAGCGCGAAGGCCTGGCGCGCAATTCGCAGCACCTGCGCCAGGCGCTCGCGCTGCGCAACTACGACACCCTGGGCTCGACCACGCAGATCGTGCCCGCGGTGATCGGCGCCGAGCAGGACACGCTGGATGCCGCGCAAGCCCTGGAAGACGCCGGCGTGCTGGCCGTGGCGATCCGCCCGCCGACGGTGCCCGCCGGCAGCAGCCGGCTGCGCCTGACGCTCAGCAGCGCATTGGGCGAGTCCGACATGCAGCGACTGCTGGACGCCGTCGCCGCAAGCCTGCCACCGAGGTGACTACCCCAAATTCTCTAAACGACTCCGATCGGAGTCGCCGCCTTTCGGGGGCGCGGCAGGAATTCGCGGAGCACTGCTACGCGCTGCCACAGCCGGCCGGCTGTGCAAAGCCGGCCGTGGGAAGGGGGCAGGCCCCCTTGTTCCTATTCGGGGGATAAACACGGGGAGGGCCTCCCCTTGTTCGTACGCTTCGCGCTTGATCTTGGCGGCCCGGGGATTTTCCGGGCCATCAAGATCAAGTGTTCATCACCTTGATGCTGGGGAACTTGCTGGTATGGTCCTTGGCCCGTTCCGCGATCTTCACCGCGATGCGGCGCGCGATGGTCTTGTAGATCAGGCTGGCCGGTCCCTGCGGATCGGCCTCGACAGTCGGCTTGCCGTCGTCCATCTGCATGCGGATCGCCATGTCGAGCGGCAGCGCGCCCAGCATTTCGACCTCGTAGTCCTTGGCCATCCTGTCGCCGCCGCCGGAACCGAAAATCGGTTCGGCGTGGCCGCACTTGGAACAGATATGCACGCTCATGTTCTCGACGATGCCGAGGATCGGGATGCCGACCTTCTCGAACATCTTGAGGCCCTTCCTGGCATCCAGCAGCGCGATGTCCTGCGGCGTGGTGACGATGATGGCGCCGGTCACCGGCACCTGCTGCGCCAGCGTCAGCTGGATGTCGCCGGTGCCCGGCGGCATGTCGATGACGAGGTAATCGACGTCGCGCCAGCGCGTCTCGGTCAGCAGCTGGGTCAGCGCCTGGGTCACCATCGGGCCGCGCCAGACCATGGGCTGTTCGGGGTCGATCAGGAAGCCGATCGACATCGCCTGAATGCCATGCGCATCCATGGGTTCGAGGCCCTTGCCGTCGGCCGACTCGGGCCGGCCGCTGGCGATGCCCAGCATCTGCGGCAGCGAGGGGCCATAGATGTCGGCATCGAGCAGGCCTACCGTGGCGCCTTCGGCGGACAATGCCAGCGCCAGATTGACCGCGGTGGTCGACTTACCGACGCCGCCCTTGCCGCTGGCCACAGCGATGATGTTCTTGACGCCGGGGATCAGCTTGACGCCCTTCTGCACCGCATGCGTGACCACCTTCGAATACACGTTGGCGCTGATGTTGCCGATGCCCGGCAGCGTCTTCAACTGCCCGATCACCGCCGCACGCAGGCCCTCGATCTGGCTCTTGGCCGGATAGCCGAGTTCGACGTCGAGCGAAACGTCGCTGCCGGTGATCTTGATGTTCTTGGCGCTGCGCGTGCTGATCAGATCCTTGCCGGTGTTGGGATCGACGACAGTCTTGAGCGCGTCCTGGATGCTTTGTTCGTTGATGGACATGAAAGGCCTTTGCGGGTGACAAATTGGTGGAAGGAAAACTTCGGTCGCGGATTATCGCCGGGAACCGGGAAAGCATACTTGAGTGAATTAGTCGGGATTTTATATCAGGAATGGCTGATGTGCCAAATCGGGACGAGAAGCGGTGTCGCGGGACCAACCGTGACCGGAATCGATTCAAGGCGATTCGTTTGACCCCGGTGAAGAAATTGCCGTATTACCAGCACCGCCTCTTGATGTTTCGTCATTCCGGCGAAAGCCGGAATCCAGGATTTACGTAAGGCTTGCCGGGACTCGCCCCGGCATCTCCCTTCGAAGGAAAGCCTAAAGAGTTGGCGCTGGCGACACGGCGCCACATCCCGGCACCCACCCAACGCCCGTGTCGCCCCCCATCCCCCTCCCGGCCTCCCCCTTGAAGGGGGAGGAGACGGTGTTTCCGGCGTTCATGCGATTGCCCTGGCAGCCACCCCGCCCCGGTACAATGCCCCCCTTCAGATGCGGCAGGCCGCACGCCCGCCGCCAGCCTCCGGAAAGCTCGCTTCATGACCCGCAAGATCCTCGTTACCAGCGCCCTGCCCTATGCCAACGGCGCGATCCACCTCGGCCATCTGGTCGAATACATCCAGACCGACATCTGGACGCGCTTCCAGAAGATGCGCGGCCATGAATGCTGGTACGTTTGCGCCGACGACACCCACGGCACACCGATCATGCTGCGCGCCGAGAAGGAAGGCATCACGCCCGAGGCCTTGATCGCCCGCGTCCATGCCGAACACTCGCGCGATTTTGCCGGCTTCCATGTCGCTTTCGACAACTACCACACGACGCATTCCGACGAGACGCGGCATTATTCCGAGGACATCTACGCCAAACTCCAGGCCGCCGGCCTGATCGAGGTGCGCTCGATCGAGCAGTACTACGATCCGGTCAAGAACATGTTCCTGCCCGACCGCTTCATCAAGGGCGAGTGCCCCAAGTGCGGCACCAAGGACCAGTACGGCGATGCCTGCGAATCCTGCGGCGCGGCCTATGCGCCGACCGAGCTGAAGAACCCCTACTCGGCGGTATCCGGCGCGGCGCCGGTGCTGAGATCCTCCGACCATTATTTCTTCAAGCTCTCCGATCCGCGCTGCCAGGAATTCCTGCGCCGCGCCACGCGCGAGGTCTGCAAGGCCCAGCCCGAGGCGATCAACAAGCTGCAGGAATGGCTCGGCGAACCCGGCGAGAACAAACTGACCGACTGGGACATCTCGCGCGACGCGCCTTACTTCGGCTTCGAGATTCCCGGCGACAACGGGGCAAGTACAGGCAAGTATTTCTACGTCTGGCTCGATGCGCCGATCGGCTACATGGGCTCGTTCAAGAACTTCTGCGCGAAGAAGGGGATCGATTTCGACGAGTTCTGGGGCAAGGATTCTCAGGCCGAGCTGTACCACTTCATCGGCAAGGACATCCTCTACTTCCATGCGCTGTTCTGGCCGGCCGAACTCGAGCACGCCGGCTATCGCATCCCGACCGGCGTCTTCGCCCACGGCTTCCTGACCGTCGATGGCGCCAAGATGTCGAAGTCGCGCGGCACTTTCATCACCGCCGAGTCTTACCTGACGCAGGGCCTCAATCCTGAGTGGCTGCGCTATTACTTCGCGGCCAAGCTCAACGGCACGATGGAGGACATCGACCTCAACCTCGACGACTTCACCCAGCGCGTGAATTCCGACCTGGTCGGCAAGTACATCAACATCGCCAGCCGCGCCGCCGGTTTCATCGCCAAGCGTTTCGACGGCAAGCTGGCCGCCGCGCACCTGACCGAGACCTTCCGCAAGGAGCTGCCGGGGCTGACCGAGGCCGCCGAGGAAATTGCCGGCTTTTACGAGGGCCGCGACACGGCGCGCGCGCTGCGCCGCGTCATGGCCCTGGCCGACCAGATCAACCAGTACGTGGACAAGAACCAGCCCTGGGTGCTGGCCAAGCAGGAAGGCCAGGAAGCCAGGCTGCACGAGGTCTGCTCGCTCCTGATCAACGCCTTCCGCCTATTGACGATTTATCTCAAGCCGGTGCTGCCCAAGCTGGCGCAGCGTGCCGAGGAATTCCTCAACGTCGCGCCGCTGCACTGGGCGGATGCCGGCCACCTGCTGCCGCCGGCGCATCTGATCAATGCCTACGAACACCTGATGCAGCGCATCGACCCGAAGCAGATCGAGGCCCTGATCGCCGCCAACCGCGAGTCGCTGGAACCCACGGCAGCGCCCGCCGCGCAGGTCGCCGTGTCGCCAGCGCCAACTGTTGAGCCGCAGTCGCCGCAACGCCACGCCCAGCATCAACAAGCAACCGAAGACAAGACGCAGGGCCAGGCGATGCCTGCGGCGCAGCACATCTCGATCGACGACTTCGCCAAGGTCGACCTGCGCATTGCGCGCATCGCCGACGCGCAGCACGTCGAGGGTGCCGACAAGCTGATTCGTCTGACGCTGGATCTCGGCGCGGGCGGCACGCGCAACGTCTTCGCCGGCATCAAGTCGGCCTACGATCCGGCGTTGCTGGTCGGCCGGCTCACCGTGATGGTGGCCAACCTGGCGCCGCGCAAGATGAAGTTCGGCATGTCGGAAGGCATGGTGCTGGCGGCGTCGGACGCCGACGGCAAGTCGCCCGGCCTGTTCCTGCTCTCGCCCGACAGCGGCGCGCTGCCAGGCATGCGGGTGAAATGAGGACATTCCCCCCGCCCCCCTTGCCAGGCAAGGGGGTGACGGTGGTTCGCGGGCTGCGCCCGCTCCGGGTGGTGACTGCCTCGCCTTGGGGCGGCCCGGCGACGAGGCGGTGATGCAAGCCAAACGTCTCGTCATCCGTGGCGTGGTGCAGGGCGTCGGCTTCCGCTACGCCATGATGTCGCAGGCGCGCCTGCTGGGCGTCGCCGGCTGGGTGCGCAACCGCCGCGACGGCAGCGTCGAGGCGATGATCACCGGCGATGCAGCGCAGATCGAGGCCATGCTGGAATGGAGCCGGCGCGGCCCGGCCGGTGCGGTGGTCGCCGATGTCATGGTCGAGACCGCCAGCGGCGAGTTCGCCGACTTCGAGCTGCGCCCGACGGCCTGAGCCGGCGGCCGGCGGCTTTCCCCGCTACGGCCGCATGCCATAATCGGTCCATGTTCGGGCTCTCACGCGATATCCTGATTGGTTTCCTGCTGGTCTGCGCCGCGGCCTGGGGCTTGATGGGAACCCGCACGCTGCGCTTCGCCGACCAGGCGCTCTACGATGTCCAGGTGCGCTGGCTGCGCGCCAACGCACCGACGCCGCTGGCCCATGACGTGGTGGTGATCGGCATCGACGAGGCCGCCTACGAATCGATTCGCGAGCCCACCGAGCTCTGGCATACCCATCTCGGCGCGCTGCTGGCCGGGCTTTCCTCGGCCCAGCCGGCCGTGGTCGGGCTGGCGCTGCCGCTGCCGGTGCGCTCCTACGACTTCCTGGTCAAGGACATCGATTCGGTGCTGCTGGCCGGCATTTACCGGCTGCGCGGCGCGGCTCCGCTGGTGGTGGGCCAGCCGCCCGGCGTCGACCGCAAGCTGCGGCCGATTGCGCCGGAACTGGCGGCCGCGATCGGCAAGAGCGCGATTGCCTCGCTGGCCATCTGCGAGGATGCCGACGGCACGGTGCGCCGGGTCAATCAGCGCCGCTGCCGCTCCGACGAAAACCAGGAGCCGCTGGCGCTGGCCATGGCCAAGCACATGGGCCGCCAGGGATCGCTGACCGGCATGATCGACTACAGCGTCGGCGGCGCCATCGAATACACGCCGGTCGCCACGGTGCTGGACTGGATTCGTCGCGGCGAGGATGACAAGCTGCTGGCCCTGGTGCAAGGCCGCGCCGTGGTGGTGGCCAACCTGCTGCCGACCGAAACCCGCCACCGCCTGCCGGTGCAACTGGCGGCCTGGGAGCCGGGCAGCCGCACCGAGCCGGGCGCCGTGGTGCATATCCAGACCCTGCGCTCGCTGCTTGGCCGCGGCCTGATCGAGCGCATGCCGACGGACTTCAGGCTGCTGCTGGCCGGCATCGGCGTGCTGCTCTGGTTCGGCCGCAGCGACTGGGCGAAGGCCCTGGTGCTGGCCGGCGTCATCGGCGGCTTCGTCGTCGGTTCCACCTTCGCCCTCTGGCACGGCCGCTATCTGCCGGTGGCCAACATCGTCATCGTCACCCTGCTGGCCTTCGCCGCGCGCCATGCCTGGGACTTCGCCCTGC
Organism: Pseudomonadota bacterium; assembly: GCA_043826925.1. GTDB lineage: Bacteria > Pseudomonadota > Gammaproteobacteria > Burkholderiales > Rhodocyclaceae > Sulfuritalea. Next base: position 126,349 of record JBDRPN010000017.1, on the reverse strand, counting down.
ATTTCCGCGAAAAGCAGACCTTGCGCACGATGTTCGCCGGCCACGTCAGCCCGCAGGTAATGCGCGCCCTGCTCGGCGGCGAGCTGCAACTGGAACAGAACGGCCAGCGCCGCGAGGTGACCCTGCTCTTCGCCGGCGTCCGCGGCTTCGCGGCGCGCAGCGCGCAGTCCACGCCCGAGGCCATGATCAGTCTGCTCAACCGCTTTCATGCCGCCGCCGCGCTGGCCATCCAGACCAGCGGCGGCGCCGTGGACAAATACGTCGGCGACGGCCTGATGGCCACCTTCGGCCTGCCGCAACCGCTGCCGGCACCGCAGCGCAACGCGCTGGAAGCCGCCCAGGACCTGCTGTTGCGCGTCGACCGGCTGAATGCGGAACTCACCGCCGAAGGCGTCGCCCCGCTGCAGATCGGCATCGGCATCCATTGCGGCGAAGTCCTCGCCGGCTATGTCGGCGCCAGCCAGCGCCGCGAGTTCTCGGTGATCGGCGACGCCGTCGGCATCGCCGCTCGCCTCGAAGCCATGACCAAGCAATACCCGCATCCGGTGATCTGCTCGCAGGAAGTGGCCGCCGCCGTTGACCATGCCGGCGGGATGGTCGATCTCGGCCACCCGCAGGCCGATCTGCCCGCCCTCTCGGGCTGGACCCCGCCGCTCACGGCGCCGCGCGGAGAAGCCAGGTGAACCGGCTGGCCAAGGGCCGCATCGCGGCTTACCTGGGCCTGATCTGGTTCGTCGGCAGCCGTCATCGCGAACTGCGCCGGCCGCTGCTGCGCGAACAGCTCTACCGGCAGATCCATGGCGCCGGCGTGGCGGCCCTTCCGGTGATCGGCGTGCTCGCCATGCTTACCGGCGCCACCGCGGCGACCCAGTTGTCGGCGCTGATCGGCGCCGACAGCGACCTGACCCAGCGCATGCTTTTCCTCGGCCTGTTCTACGAGCTGGCGCCGCTGCTCTCGGCGCTGGTGGTGGTGGCGCGCAGCAGCGCCGGCATCGCCTCGGAACTCGCCGTGATGCGCCTGCACGACGAATTCACCGCGCTGCGCCGGCTCGGCGTGCCGCCCGCGGACTACCTGCTGCTGCCGCGCATCGTCGGCATGGCCATCGCCCTGCCGGCTGTGACCGCCTGCTTCCAGGCGGTGTCGATAGGCAGCGGCTGGCTCGCCACGGCCCTCGTCGAAGGCCGGCCGCTGGCCGAGGCGGCCGGCCGCTTCCTCGATCTGTCCGACCCCTGGCTGGCCCTGCTGAGCCTGGTCAAGAGCGCGCTGATGGGCGCCGCCGTCGGCATCATCGCCTGCCACCACGGCAGCAGCAGCGGCACACGCGGCAGCCAGGGCATTTCCGGCGCCGCGATGCAGTCGGTCGGCACCGGCCTGATCGCCGTCTTCGTCATCGACGTGATCTTCGCCCTGCTGCTTTACATACTGAGATGAGCCAATTGAACGCAAGCGTCGCCGAGCGCTGGCTTTCGCTGTACGAGGGAGAAGCCCTGCGCCTGGCGCTGCCGCTCGACGCCGGCGGCCGCCATCGCCTGGTGGTGGGCGACGGCGACATCGCACGCCAAGTCGTGGCCGCACTCGAAGACTGCCCCGGCGTCGGCGTGCTGCCCGCCGACGGCGGCCTGCTCGGCAACGAGACGGTGGCCGGAAATTTCGCGCTGGTGCTGCGCTACGACGCGCCTGAGATTCGCGACCTGCGCGACCAGGATATGGACGCCGCCTTTCGGCTTTGCGGCATAACGCCGGAGCGCGTCGAAGTCCTCGCCCGCGAACAGCCGATGAACCTCGAACGCGGCGAACGCTGGAAGCTCGGCTTTGTGCGCTGGCTGCTGCGCCCGCCCGAACTGCTGGTGATCGACCGCCTGTTCGCCGGCCTCACGCGGCGCCAGGCCAACGCGCTGATCGCCGTCCAAGCCGTCTATCACGCGCGCCATCCCTTCCGGCCGGTGCTCTTCGTCGATCTCGACAGCCATGAACTGCCCGTGCTGCCCGACTGTCGAAGCTCGACCGAACTTTCCGAACTCGCGGAGGCTTGATGTCCCTGCTTACCCAATATGACGCCGATGCCGCCGCGCTGCGCCGCGGCATCCGGCGCTTCCTGATCGTGGCGGTGCTGGCGACGCTGGCCGTCGCCGCCGCCATCGTGGTGCGCCAGGGGGTGTTCCGCCAGACCACCAATTACAGCTTCATCACCAACAGCGCCCAGGACATCGTCAAGGGCCAGCCGGTACGCATCGCCGGCTTTCGCGTCGGCTCGGTGGCCGACGTCAGCCTCAAGGACGACGGCCAGGTGCTGGTGAATCTGGAAATCGATGCCGACCACATGCGCTTCATCACCCATGACGCGCGGGTCGAACTGCGCAAGGAAGGCCTGGTCGGCTCGGCCACGCTGGAAATCCTGCCGGGCGCGGACAAGAGCCGCCTCGCCCCGGCCCAGGCGCGACTGACGTTTTCCCGCGCCGACGGCCTTGCCGCGCTGGCCAACCAGGTGCGCGACGAATTCATCCCCATCCTCAAGGACATCAAAACCATCACCGGCGCCCTGGCCGATCCGCAGCAGGGCCTGCCCGGCACGCTGGCGCAGATCCGCTCGAGTTCGCAAGCGCTGAACACACTGCTGGCCAACAGCAACCGCCAGGTCGAAGGCATCGGCGGCACGGCGATCCGCATCCTCGGCAAGACCGAGCAGGACCTGAAATACCTCGGACAGACGCTGGAGACCGCCAACCAGCGCCTGCCGGCCATGATCGATCGCACCCAGCAGGTGCTCGATCACGTCGAGAAGATTACCGCCGAGGCCGAAACCAGCGTGCCGCCGGCGCTGCGCGACGGCAGTTCGGTCGCCGCCGACGTGCGCGAGATCGTCAGCGGCGCGAAGCAGGCCTGGCCGATCCGCAATTTCGTCGATGCGCCGGCGCCGGCCACGCTCAAGCCCGACAGCGATCCGCGCGGGGAGGCTGCCCGTGCGCGCTAGCCTCTTGCTGTTGGCGACCCTGATCCTCGCCGGCTGCAGCTCGACGCCGCAGCAGCCCGAGCCGCAGCGCCTCAGGGCCGCGCTGGAAGCCGAAAGCGAAGGCGCAAAGCGCTATGAGCGCGGCGACTATGCCTTCGCCGCGCGCCGCTTCGACGGGGCCGTGCGCCTCTACGCCGCGATCGACGATAGCGCCGGCGCCGCGCGCAGCCGGCTGCACCTGGCGCGCAGCGAGCTCGCCCTGGGCCGCGCCGAAGCCGCTCTGCTCGTGCTGGCGGCCGCGGCAGACGGCGCCGATGCCGGCTTCGCGCTGGACATCCTGCTGCTCAAGGCCCAGGCGCAGCTCGCGCTGGCGCGCGATGCCGAGGCTCAACAAAACCTCGCCGCGGCCACCGGCCTATGCGCCGGCACCTGCGCGCAAGCCGCAAGCCTGCAACTGCTGCAAGCCCGCGCCGCGCTCGCTGCGCGGGACGCGACAGGCGCATTGGCGCATGCCGAAACGGCGCTGAAACTGCTGCAGGGCAAGGACGCAGCGCACGAAACCGGCAATGCCTGGCGGCTCATCGCCGCCGCGCGACTGGCCGCCGGCGATGCCACCGGCGCCCTGCCTGCGGCGCAGACCGCACTCGACATCGACCGCCGCCTGGCCTTGCCGGAAAAGATCGCCGGCGACTGGCTGCTGATCGGCGATATCCGGCGCAAAGTTGGCGCTGGCGATACGGCGACCGCCTACCAACGTGCGCTCGCAGTGGCCGATGCCGCCGGTTTGATTCAAATATCAATGATGGCGACACAAGCTTTGCAGGATATCGGCATTGAGAAAAAAGCTGCCCGCTGACTACCCCAAACGGCATATTTGGCGGTATGCTTGAAGCCTCGTTCAACCACCCGCAGAGGAGAGCATCATGGCCCGCAAGAAGAAACTCGATTTTTCTGACATAGCCGATGCCCGCAAGAAGGAACAACTGAACCAGAAGGATTTCTGGACGCGCTATGGCGTCACCCAGTCGGGCGGCTCGCGCTACGAATCCGGACGCAACATCCCGAAGCCCCTGGCCATCCTGTTGTACCTGCATCGCTCGGGCAAGGTCACGGACAAGGATCTCGCCGACGCCCTGAAGTAAGCGGCAGTGTATTTGTGCGGCCCGCACTGCCGGGGCCGCCGGCGAACGAAAGACGGTAACCATGATCGAGACGGCACGTGGCACGGTCCACGAGTGGCAGCGCGACCATATGGGCCACATCAATGTGCGTGCCTACATGGAATTCCTCGAAGAGGCCTGCTGGCAGTTCTATGCCATGCTCGGCATGACGCCTTCGTTGCTGCGCAGCGGCGCGCTGCATCTGGCCGCCGTGCAGCAGAACATCAGCTACCGGAAGGAGTTGTACCCCGGCGACACCGTGGCGGTGCGCACCGGCGTGCTCGAAATGCGCGAAAAGGTGCTGCGCTTCCGCCATGAGCTGTTCAATACCGAAACCGGGGACATCTGCTCGGTCTGCGATTTCACCGTGGTCTGCCTCAACCCGGAAAGCCGCAAGTCGCAGCCCTTTCCGGACGCGGTCGCGGCCAAGGCGCGGGAATTGATCCTGCCCGCGGCTGCCTAGAGCGCAATTCCTCCGCCACTGCCCGTCAGCCTTCCATGAAGAAACAAACCGCGGCCGAACCCGTGCCGGAGTTCGAGCCGGAATTCGTCGCCGGCCTGAAAAAGATTTTCGAGGAAATGATCGTTTTCAACCAGGTCCTCGGCCTCAAGATCGCCTCGATCACGCCGGAGCGCGTCATGGGCCGCATCGCCATGCGCCACGAACTGGTTGGCAGCCCCAACCGGCTCCATGGCGGCGTCATCAGCGCGAGCCTCGACGCGATGGGCGGCCTGGCGGTGATGGCGGCCATCGGCGCGCGCCACATGGACGAGGCGCCGGCACAGCGCCTGCACCGCTTCGGCAAGCTGGGCACCATCGACCTGCGCATCGACTACCTGCGCCCCGGCATCGGCGAGCAATTCGAACTGCACGCCGAAGTCCTGCGCCTGGGTTCGCGCGTCGCCACCACGCGCATGGAATTCCGCGGCGGCGACGGCAAGCTGTTGTCGACCGGATCAGGCGCCTATATCGTTTCCTGAGCCCGGCTCAGGCTGTTACAGGCGCGTCACCAGCGCTTTCACCATGCCCAGATAGGGCGCGGCCTCCGGGGTGTTTTCCGCCGGCGCCCAGGGCGCCTTTTCCGCCGCGGTGAAGGGCCGGTAGGGGCCGGCCTTGGCTTCGAGAAACACCGTATCGGCTTCCAGCGCCACCGCCGTATGCCAGGTGCCGTGGGGAATATCGACGCCGAGCGCCGCACCGCCAGCGCCAACTTTCACGCTGCGCACGATGCCCCCTTCGTCGTCGAACAACACCAACCCGAGCAGGCCGCGCAGGACGACGAAGGTTTCGTCCTTGTCCGGATCGAGATGGCGATGCGGCGGGATATAGGAATCCGGCTGCATGGCGTTCAGCAGGCGGTGGGCCGGATGGTCGTCGGCCGGGTGGAAGTTGCGGTTCTTGCGCCGGCGCGGGTTGACCGCAGCCTCGGCGCAGAGCGCATCGAGCAGCGCGTTGTCGATCAGCGTGATCATTGGTAGATCACTTTCACGTTCTCCGCCTTGAGCCAGTCGGTGAGGCCCGCCAGCAGCGCATCGTCGAGCCGCACGCGCCAGCTTTCGGGCAGCGGCAGTTCGGCCGTCGCATCGCCGTTGCGGTAGGAGAGCCGCACCGGGCAGGGGCCGTTGCGGAAGGGACTCAGCAGTGCCTGCAGGCGCCTGGCGTCGGAGCCGCCGTTCATGGTCAAACGCAGGCCGCGGGCATAGCGGCCGCGCGCCTCGGCCAGGGTGTAGAGCTTGTCGGCGCTGATGCGCAGGCCGCCGCTGTAGTCGTCCTTCTGCACCTTGCCCTCGACCAGCAGCAGTTCGTCTTCCTTGATCTTGGCCCGCTCGGCATCCCACAGCTCGTTGAATACCGTCACCTCGAGCTGGGTGCTGCCGTCGTCGAGCACCACCACGGCCATCTTGCCGCGGCGGGTCATCTGGGTGCGCGTCGACATCACCACGCCGGCCAGCAGCACCGGCTCGCGCTGCGGTTCAAGCTGGCCCAGGCGGCGCTTGACGAAGGCGCCGAGCTCGACGGCGTAGGCGTGGTAGGGATGACCGGAAAAGAAGAAGCCCAGCGCCGGCTTTTCGTTCATCAACTGCTCGCGTTCCGTCCAGCGCGGCACTTGGGCGAGATGCGCGTAGTGCGCGGTGTCTTCCTGGGCCCCGGCGCCCATGTCGAACAGGCCGCCCTGCATCGCATTGCGCTCGGCCTGCTCGGCGGCTTCGAGGGCGACGCCGGTCGAGGCCAGCAGCTTGGCGCGATGATCATCTATGCCATCGAAGGCGCCGGCGCGGATCAGCGCCTCGATGACGCGGCGATTGACCACGCGCTTGTCGATGCGGCGACAGAAGTCGAACAGGTCGCGGAAGGGACCGTCAGCATCCCGGGCTTTCAGGATCACGGACAACGCGGCCTCGCCGGTGCCCTTGATCGCGCCGAGGCCGTAGCGGATGGTCTTGCCGTCGACCGGGCGGAAGCGGATGCCGCTGTGGTTGATGTCGGGCGGCAGGAAGACCAGGCCGTTGTCGATGGCGTCCTTGTAGAAGAACTGCACCTTGTCGGTGTTGGCCATTTCCGAGGACAGCGTCGCGGAGACAAACGCCGCCGGGTGATGGCGCTTGAGCCAGCCGGTGTGGTAGGCCACCAGCGAATAGGCCGCGGCGTGCGACTTGTTGAAGCCGTAGCCGGCGAACTTCTCCATGACGTCGAAGATTTCGTTGGCCTGGCCGGCGCCGATGTTGTTCTTGCCCGCGCCCTCGACGAACACGGCGCGCTGCTGGTCCATCTCCTCCTTCTTCTTCTTGCCCATGGCGCGGCGCAAGAGGTCGGCGCCGCCCAGGCTGTAGCCGGCCGCCACCTGGGCGGTCTGCATCACCTGCTCCTGGTACACCATGATGCCGTAGGTGTTGGCCAGTACCGGTTCCAGGCTCGGATGCGGGTAGACGACCTTCTCTCGACCGTGCTTGCGCGCAATGAAGGTCGGAATGAAGTCCATCGGCCCCGGCCGGTACAAGGCGTTGAGTGCGATCAGGTCTTCCAGCCGGTCCGGCCGCGCCTGCACCAGGGTGTCCTTCATGCCGCCGGATTCGAACTGGAACACCGCCGTGGTGTTGGCGGTCTTGAACACCGCGTCATAGGTTTCGCGGTCGTCAAGCGGCAGGGTGGCGAGGTCGATGTCCGCGCCCTCGACTTCCTTCGCCAGGCGCACCGCCTCGTCGAGTATGGTCAGGGTGCGCAGACCGAGAAAGTCGAACTTGACCAGGCCGGCCTTCTCCACGTCGTCCTTGTCGAACTGCGAGACCACCGACTCGGCGCCGGCCGCCGCGTAGAGCGGGCAGAAATCGGTGAGCTTGCCGGGCGCGATCAGCACGCCGCCGGCATGCATGCCGACGTTGCGCGTGAGGCCTTCGAGCTTCAGCGCCAGCGCCCAGAGTTCGGCGACTTCCTCCTCGGCCTCGATTCTTTGCCGGATCAGCGGCTCCTTCGCCAGCGCATCGGCCAGCGTGATGCCGAGCTCGTTGGGAATCAGCTTGGCGAACTGGTCCACGAAGTTGAAGCCGAGATCGAGCACGCGGCCGACGTCGCGGATCACCGCCTTGGCCGCCATGGTGCCGAAGGTGGCGATCTGCGACACGGCGTGCGCGCCGTATTTCTTCTTGACGTAATCGATGACGCGATCGCGCCCTTCCTGGCAGAAGTCGATGTCGAAGTCGGGCATCGAGACGCGTTCCGGATTCAGGAAGCGCTCGAACAGCAGGTCGTAGCGCAGCGGGTCGAGGTCGGTGATGCCCAGGCTGTAGGCCACCAGCGAACCGGCGCCGGAGCCACGCCCGGGGCCGACCGGCACGCCGTTGTGCTTGGCCCAGTTGATGAAGTCGGCGACGATCAGGAAGTAGCCGGGGAAGCCCATCTTGATGATGGTGCCGATCTCGAAATCGAGCCGCTCGACATAGGTCTGGCGCCGCTGCTCGCGCTCGGCCGGGTCCGGGTAGAGCAGCTCCATGCGGCGCACCAGGCCGGCATGCGACTCGCTGGCGAGGAAGGCTTCCAGCGGCTCGCCGGCCGGGGTCGGGAAATCCGGCAGGCGGCTCTTGCCCAGTTGCACGGTCAGGTTGCAGCGGCGGGCGATCTCCACCGAATTCTGCACCGCCTCGGGCAGGTCGGCGAAGAGTTCCGCCATCTCGGCCTGGGTTTTGAAATACTGCTCGGGGCTGTAGCGCTTGGGTCGCCGCTTGTCGCCCAGCACATAGCCGTCGGCGATGCAGACCCGCGCCTCGTGCGCCTTGTAGTCCTCGCGCCGGAGGAACTGCACCGGGTGCGTCGCCACCAGCGGCAAACCCAGCCGGGCGGCAAGATCGACGCTGGCCGCGACCAGCACCTCGGCGGCGGCGGCATCGCGGCCGGCAGGGCGCTGCAGCTCGATGTAATAGGCCGCGGGAAACAGTTGCGCCCAGACCTGGGCGCGCACGTCGGCCTGATCCAGCTTGCCGGCCGCCAGCATCTGCCCGATGTCGCCCAGCGGACCGCCCGACAGCGCGATCAGGCCGCTATTGTCGCCCTCACCGAGCTGGGCACGCGTGATCTCGGCGCGGCCGTGGCGGCGCGGCGCCAGGTAGGCGGCCGACAGCAGTTCACAAAGGCGCAGGTAGCCGCCGCGGTTCTTCGCCAGCAGCAGCAGGCGCGCCGGACCGTCGTGCTTGTCGCCGGCATCCTCGTCGCCGATCCAGACATCGCAGCCGATGATCGGCTTGATGCCGGCGCCGCGCGCCGCGGAATAGAACTTGACCATGCCGAACAGGTTGGCCAGGTCGGTGATCGCCAGGGCCGGCTGGCCGTCGGCCGCGGCCTGCGCGATGGCCTCATCGATCCGCGTCAGGCCATCGGTGACCGAGTATTCGCTGTGCAGCCGGAGATGGACAAACCTGGGAAGGGACGACGGGTCGGACATGGCAAGGCGATTTTACTCCCGCGCCCGCAGCACGAGAGCCTGAATTCCATACTGCCGATGCCCGCCGCTACGCGGGCGAAGCGGCGCCTATCCAGCCGGCGCCGCTGTCCGGCTTACTTCTTGGCCGGCGCCGAAACCGCCTTGGTGAACATGTAGAAAATCGCGTTCTTGAATTCCGCGTCGGTCAGGTCGGCACGGCCGCCGCGCGCCGGCATGCCGTGATGGCCGCGGATGGCGCCGAGCGCCAGCGCATCGAGGCCCCGGCTGGCACGCTTGGTCCAGTCATCGCGGTCATCGATGCGCGGCGCATGCTTCTTGCCGGGACCATGACATTCGATGCACTTTGCATTGACCACGCTCTCGGCGCTGCGGTCGGACGCGACAACCGCGGTCGGCGCCGCAGCAGTTGCGGCGGATTTTTCGGCCGCCTGCACGATGCCGGCACCGATTGCGAACGGAATCGCCAGCAACATCACGATCTTGCTTTTCATGATTGTCTCCAGGAGTGGGAAAGCTTCGAATTGCTGAAGATTCTAGTCCTTCGACATCCCACAATCATGGCAGATAAAAGCCGCGTATCGGCGCATAACCGGCCTCACTGAGCACCAAAGTAAGCACCAAAACAAGCGCCGAAATCCTTGCACCGCAAGGCTTTCGGTTTACAGGCGTTCAGACCGGCCGCTGCACCCAGTCGAGCAGCGGCTGCCACTGCTCGATGTCTTTTTCCGCACGGCTCCCCGGCAGCTCGAAAATGCTCATGCCATGGGCGGCGGCCTGCACGTAATTCTGCGTATCGCGCAGGTGGGCCACCACCGGCAGGCCGGTAGCGGCGAGGAAGCGTTCCAGTTCCGCCGCGGCGCGGGTGCGCGCATCGACGCGCATGGCGACGATGGCGACGAAGGCTTCATGCTTGCGGATTTCCTTTTCCTCGGCCAGGGCGTCGAGAAAATGCCGCGTCGCGAGAATGTCGAAAATCGACGGCTGCAGCGGCACGATCACGCGCCGCACCAGCTTCAGCATCTGGCCCAGCTTCTTGCCGTGGAGGCCGGCCGGCGTGTCCAGCACGACGTGCGTGGTGTCCTTCGGCGGCCGCGCCGGCTGCTCGGCAGCGATCTCCCAGGTGGCGATATGCGGCAACCCCGGCGCACGCAGCTTCAGCCATTCGCGCGAGGACTGCTGGCGGTCGATGTCGCCGAGCATGACGCGCCAGCCCCGGCGGGCGAAAAACGCCGCCAGATTGGTCGCCAGTGTCGTTTTGCCCACCCCTCCCTTGGGATTGGCGATCAGAAAGGACTCCATGGAGGTGGACTCTACCACCGGCGACAAAGACCCTGATCCTGATATGGATCAATTACAAACCGTTTTTGCACGCCTAGCCTGCACCACGATATAAATCTTGAGGGATACATCATGTTCTTATTCGACCTGTTGTTCGGCAACAAGAAAACTGCCGCGCCCCCGGCCCGCGAGCCGGTCATCGTCAATGTTCCCGCGCCTGCGCCGGGGACAAAGGCCGTCAACGCGCCTGGCACGCACATCAATCACGACGCCAAGCTGATCGCTTCCCTCAAGGAAGACCACCAGAAGCTGCTCAAAACCTTCCAGACGATCGGCGCCGCCAGTTTCGCCGGCGAGATGGTCAAGGTGCAGAGCCTGCTGGGGCAGTTCCAGACCATGATCATGGATCATCTGCTGAAGGAAAATGTCCGCCTCTACGTCTACCTCGAACATCTGCTGGCGAACGACCCGGTCAGCCACCAGATGATGCACGGCTTCCGCCACGAAATGGACGGCATCGGCCGCGTGGTGGTGGGCTTCCTCGAAAAATACAAGGCGATCGGCGAGCATCCGGAACTGAGCGAGGCTTTCGCCACCGACCTGCGCGGCATCGGCGAGGCCCTGGTGGCGCGCATCAAGCGCGAGGAAGACATCCTTTACCCGATGTACTCGCCGCCGAACTGAACGAGAACTCGTCCTAGGGCAGCAACACCGTCGAACCGGTGGTCTTGCGCGCCACGAGGTCGATCTGCGCCTGTGCCGCGTCCTTCAGTGCATAGCTCTGGTTGACCTCGATCTTGACCTTGCCGGCGGTGACGACATCGAACAGTTCGCCGGAAATCGCCAGCAGGTCGCTGCGCTGCGCGATGTAGGTGAACAGCGTGGGCCGGGTGAAGAACAGCGAGCCGCGCTTGGCCAGTTCGCCGCTGTCGAGCAGCGGCGCCGGGCCCGAAGCCGCGCCGAACAGCACCATCATGCCCAGCGGCCGCAGGCAGTCGAGCGAGCCCATGAAGGTGTCCTTGGCGATCGAGTCATAGACGACCCTGACGCCCTTGCCCGAGGTGATGTCCTTGACCCGCTCGACGAAGTTTTCGCGCGTGTAGATGATGGTGTGGTCGCAGCCGTGGGCTTTTGCCAGCGCCGCCTTTTCGTCCGAACCGACCGTGCCGATCACCGTGGCGCCCAGCGCCTTGGCCCACTGGCAGACGATGAGGCCGACGCCGCCGGCCGCGGCGTGGATCAGGATGGTGTCGCCGGGTTCCACCCGGCAGGTGCGGCGCAGCAGGTATTGCGCGGTCATGCCGGCGAGCATCATCGCCGCGCCGGTCTTGAAGTCGATCGCGTCGGGCAGCTTGACCAGGCGGTCGGCCGGCATGTTGCGCAGTTCCGCGTAGGCGCCGACCGGACCACCGGCATAGGCGACGCGGTCGCCCGCCTTCAACTCGGTCACCACGCTGCCGACGGCTTCGATCACGCCCGCGCCTTCGAGGCCGATGCCGGAAGGCAGCGGCAGCGGATAGGCACCGGTGCGATGATAGATGTCGATGTAATTGAGGCCGACGGCGTGATGCCGCACGCGCGCCTCGTTCGGCGCCGGGTCGCCAACGGCAACTTCTTCCCAGCGCAGGACTTCGGGACCGCCGGGGGCGTGAAAGCGGATGGCATGGCTCATGGGTGTCTCCCTGGTTTGGCGAATTCGAATCGCAAGGCGTGGAAGCTACCCCGCCCGCGCCGAAAATTCAACCATGGCGGCGAAGTTGCCACGGGGTTGCCACGGGGTTGCCACGGTGGAGCCAAGGCCGGCCCGCCCGCCGGTGCGTGCTTGCCAAAGCCTGCGGCCGACGACAAACTGCCGCCTTTCCCGTGCCGCGAAAGGCAGTCCGCCTGTGATTTTTCGCATCCTCGCCAATACGCCCGCATGGGTCTGGGGCCTGCTGCTGGCCTTGCTGCTGCTCGGTGTCAGCCAGGCCAGGGCGCGTCGCCCGTCGCCGCCGCGACTGCTGATCCTGCCGCTGCTCATGTGCCTGCTGTCGCTCGCCGGCACCTGGTCGTCTTTCGGCCCGGCGCCCGCCATAACCCTGACCTGGGCTGTCGCCGCATTGTTCGTCGGCGGCCTTGCGAGCCGGCTGCCGGCGCCGCGCGGCAGCAGCTTCGATGCCGCCGCCGGTCGCTTCCTGCTGCCCGGAAGCTGGCTTCCGATGGCGCTGATCCTCGCCATCTTCGTCCTCAGATATGCCCTCGGGGTGATGCTGGCGATCGACCCCGAGCTGGCGCGCGAGCGGCCTTTCGCACTGGCGATGGCGAGCCTCTATGGCGCGCTGGCCGGCGCCTTCCTGGCCCGCGCCGGGCGCGTATGGCGCCTGCGCGGCAGGCCCGGCCAGGTTGCGGCGGTGCCGGCGTGGGCGCCGCTCTCCGGCCTGATCGGCGTCGCCTTCGGCACCCTGGCCGCGGCGCTGCTGGCCATCGCCGCGATGATCGCCTTCGGCGCCGCCAATCCGCCACCGCCGCTGGCCGCCGTCAGCCGCGCCGTGACCAGGATCGACTACCAGGACCTGCCGGCGCTCAGCCGCCACACCGCGCGCGACGGCACGGCACTGGCCTACCGCGCCTATCCGGCGCGCGAAGCGCGACGCGTCGCCGTGCTGATCCACGGCTCCTCGGGCGACAGCCACGCCATGCATGCGGTCGGCCTCACGCTGGCGCGCGCCGGCATCGCCGCCTATGCGCTGGACATGCGCGGTCACGGCGCCTCGGGACGGCGCGGCGACATCGACTACGTCGGCCAGCTCGACGACGACCTGGCCGATTTCGTCGCCGGCTTGCGCGCCGCCCATCCCGGCGCGCAGCTGAGCCTGGTCGGCCACTCCTCGGGCGGCGGCTTCGCCCTGCGCATCGCCGGCGGACCGCTGGGCGCAATGTTCGACAGCTACCTGCTGCTGGCGCCGCTGCTGCACCAGCAGGCGCCGACCACGCGACCGCAGGCCGGCGGCTGGGTCAGGGTTTTCGTGCCGCGCATGATCGGCCTGAGTCTGCTCGACGCGCTCGGCCTGCCATGGTTCCAGCAGCTCCCGGTGCTTGCCTTCGCCCTGCCGGCGGAAGCCGCGGCGAGAACCACGCCGACCTATTCCTTCCGCCTGCAGCGCAACTTCCGCCCGCGCGAGGACTATCTGGCCGACGTGCGGGCGATCAGCCGGCCGACGCGGGTGCTGGTCGGCGGCGCCGACGTGCTTTTCGTCGCCGAACGCTACGCGCCGCTGCTCGAAGCGCAGCAGCCGCTGCTGCGCGTGACGCTGCTGCCCGGCGTTTCCCACATCGGCCTGGTGGTCGATCCGCCCGCGCTGGCGGCGCTGGTCGCCGCGCTCTGATCGGAGCGCGCCAGGCCAGGAGTTGGCGTTGGCGCTACGGCGTTCAGCCGGCGGCCTTGTCGCTCAGGTGATTGGCATCGACCACCGCCAGCGCGGTCATGTTCACCAGGCGGCGCACGGTCGCGGTGGCGGTCAGGATATGCACGGGTTGCGCCGCGCCGAGCAGCACCGGGCCGACCGTGATGCCGTCACCCGAGGTGGCCTTGATCAGGTTGAAGGAAATGTTGGCGGCATCGACGTTGGGCATGATCAGCAGATTGGCCTCGCCCTTGAGGCGGCAATCCGGGTAGAGCTTTTCGCGGATCGCCTGCGACAGGGCCGCGTCGCCGTGCATTTCGCCATCGACTTCGAGCCCCGGCGCGCGCGCCTCGATGATGGCCCGCGCCGCGGCCATCTTCAGGGCGGAGGCTGAGCGCAGGCTGCCGAAGTTGGAATGCGAGAGCAGCGCCACCTTGGGTTCGAGGCCGAAGCGGCGCACTTCCCGGGCCGCCATCAGCGCGATCTCGGCGATCTGTTCGGCGGACGGGTCTTCATTGACGTAGGTGTCGCAGACGAACAGCGTGTGCCGCGCCAGCAGCAGCATGTTCATCGCGGCGAAGCAGTGCGCGTCGGCGGCGAGGCCGATCACGTCATTGACATGCTTGAGGTGTTGCGCGTGACGGCCGACCACGCCGCACAGCATGGCATCGACATAGCCGCGCTTGAGCAGCATGGCGCCGATCAGCGTCGGGTCGGAGCGCAGCGCCTGCTTGGCGATGCCCGGCGTCACGCCCTGGCGGCCCATGATCTCGTGATAGCCCTGCCACAGGTCCTTGTAGCGCGGGTCGGAATTCGGATTCACCACCTCGAAGTCGCGTCCCGCCACCACGCGCAGTCCGGCCTGTTCAATGCGCTTGTCGATCACCTCGGGACGGCCGATCAGCACCGGCTGCGCCAGGCCTTCGTCCCTCACCGCCTGCACCGCGCGCAGCACCCGCTCGTCCTCGCCCTCGCAGTAGATGACGCGGCGCGGCGCCTTCTTCGCGGCGGCAAACACCGGCTTCATGACGAAGCCGGAGTGATAGACAAAGCTGTTGAGCTTGTCGCGATAGGCGTCGAAATCGGCGATCGGCCGCGTCGCCACGCCGGATTCGGCCGCGGCCCTGGCCACGGCCGGGGCGATCTTGACGATCAGGCGCGGATCGAAGGGGCGCGGGATCAGGTATTCGCGGCCGAAGGCCAGGTTCTCGCCGCCATAGGCCTGGGCCACCACGTCGGAGGCCTCGGCCTGGGCCAGTTCGGCGATGGCGCGCACGGCGGCGAGCTTCATCAGTTCGGTGATGGTCGTAGCACCCGCATCCAGCGCGCCGCGGAAAATGAAGGGGAAGCACAGCACGTTATTGACCTGGTTCGGGTAGTCCGAACGGCCGGTGGCGATGATCGCGTCATCGCGCACCGACTTGACTTCCTCGGGCGTGATTTCCGGCGTCGGGTTGGCCAACGCCAGGATCAGCGGATTGGCGGCCATCTTCGCCACCATCGCCGGCTTGACCACGCCGCCGGCCGAAAGGCCGAGGAACACGTCGGCGCCCGCCATGATGTCGGACAACGTGCGCGCATCGGTCTGCTTCGCGTAGCGATCCTTGATCGGGTCCATCAGCTTGGTGCGGCCCTGGTACACCACGCCTTCGATGTCGGTGACCCAGATGTTCTCGACCCTGACGCCGAGATTCACCAGCAGGTCGAGGCAGGCCAAGGCTGCGGCGCCGGCGCCCGAGGTGACCAGCTTGACCTCCTCGATCTTCTTGCCGACCAGGGTCAGGCCGTTGAGGATGAAGGCGCCGACCACGATCGCCGTGCCGTGCTGGTCGTCGTGGAAGACCGGGATCTTCATGCGCTCGCGCAGTTTCGACTCGATGTAGAAGCACTCCGGCGCCTTGATGTCTTCGAGGTTGATGCCGCCGAAGGTCGGCTCCATGGCCGCGATCATGTCGATCAGCTTGTCGGCGTCGGGTTCCTGCAATTCGATGTCGAACACGTCGATGCCGGCGAATTTCTTGAACAGCACGCCCTTGCCTTCCATCACCGGCTTGGCCGCCAGCGGCCCGATGTTGCCCAGGCCCAGCACCGCCGTGCCATTGGTCACGACGCCGACCAGGTTGGCGCGCGAGGTGAGCCGGCTGGCCATGTTGGGATCATCGACGATGGCATTGCAGGCCGCGGCCACGCCCGGCGAATAGGCCAGGGCCAGGTCGCGCTGGTTGGTGAGGCCCTTGGTCGGTACCACCGCGATCTTTCCCGGGGTGGGCCATTCGTGATATTCGAGGGCGGCGGCGGAGAGATTCTCTTGTTCGTTGGACATCGCGGATACCCGGCTGACGGAAGAATCGCGGAATCATAGCCCTCGGAGGCTGACAGCACCATTACGGAAATCCACGAGCCGGCAAGAGCCGCCCGCTCCGTCTGGCGCATGGCATACCGCACTGCAGCATGCGCTGTGGCAAAATCGCCCGATCCAAATCCGGGAGTCGATCATGAAGCGCGTCGTATTCAACCAGAAGGGCGGTGTCGGCAAGAGCACCATCACCTGCAATCTCGCCGCGATTTCCGCCGCCCGCGGCGCCCGCACCCTGGTGATCGACCTCGATCCGCAGGCCAATTCGACGCAATACCTGCTCGGCGCCGCCGCCAACGAACTGGCAATCACGGCCAACGAGTTCTTCGACCAGATGCTGAGCTTCAAGCTGCGTCCGCTGCCGACCGAGGACTTCATCGCCGCGACGCCCTTCGAGAACCTCTCCATCCTGCCCTCCGGCCCGGCGCTGGAAGAACTGCAGGCCAAGCTCGAATCGCGCTACAAGATCTACAAGCTGCGCGAAGCGCTCGACGCGCTCGAAGGCTATGACGAAATCTGGATCGACACGCCGCCCGCGCTGCACTTCTATACCCGCTCGGCGCTGATCGCCGCCGACGCCTGCCTGATCCCCTTCGACTGCGACGAGTTCGCCCGCCGCGCGCTCTACAGCCTGCTCGACAACGTCAATGAAATCCGCGCCGACCACAACGCCGGACTCGAAGTCGAGGGCATCGTCATCAACCAGTTCCAGGCCCGCGCCAGCCTGCCGCAGCAGATCATCGACGAACTGCGCGCGGAAGGACTGCCGGTGCTGGGCTCCTTCCTCTCGTCATCGGTCAAGATCAAGGAATCCCACCAGCAGGCCAAGCCGATGATCCACCTCGACCGCAGCCACAAGCTGGCGCTGGAGTTCGGCGCGCTGTTCGACGAACTCGAAGCGGCGAAGAAGGCGCGGGCCAAGGCGGCAGCGAAGAAGCGCGCCTGATACATGCCGGGCCGGCAAAATCCGGCTTGCGCGTTTCGCAATTACGCCTACAATGGATACACATATCCGTATATCCATAAGGGCACCATCATGAACCTGAACATCGCACGTTGGGGCAACAGCCTGGCTCTGCGCATTCCCGCCGACTATGCCCGACGTATCGGCATCAAGGAAGGCGACAGCGTGGAGGCCGGTTTGACCGTGGATGGCGGAATTGCCATTCGTCCTGCGCATTGGAACCGAAAGAGCTTTGCGCAGGAACTCGCGAAGACACGCGACGCCATGCCGATGGGGACATCGGTAATGGACGAATTGCGACGCGGCGCGCGTTATTGATGTTGTACGTCGATACCAGCGTGCTGGTCGCGCTGCACACGCGGGAAGCCAAGAGCGCCGATGTTTCCCGCTGGTACGCTGCATGCGCCGATGAACTCGTTTCCGCCGCATGGTGCGTCTCCGAGTTCGCCAGCGCCCTCGGCATCAAACAACGCACCGGGCAGATCGACGAAGCCGAGGCGCAAACGGCATGGCGGCAGTTCGAACGCATGTGCGCCGGCGACCTGTACCTGCTGGCGGTCGAACCCGCCACATTTCATCGCGCAGCGATTCTGTCGCTGGATATTGCATCAAACCTGCGCGCCGGAGATTCGCTGCATCTAGCTGCCGCGCTGGAGGCAAAGGCGAAGGGCGTGGCGACGCTGGATGAAGTGATGGCGAAGAACGCGAAGCGGCTGAAATTCAAGCTGGTCGCGTTTTGACGGCAGGTTGCCGTCTCGCCAGCGCCAACTCTTTTGTTTTCGCTTTGAAGGGAGATGCCGGGACTCGCCCCGGCGAATCTGCATAGCGTCTGGATTCCCGCCTTCGCGGGAATGACGGAAAACCCAAGAGTTGGCGCTGGCGCTACGGCGCCAAAGGTGTTCTGGCGGCTTACGTAAAATGCCGCTGACGGTAACCAAAAAGGAGGCAGCGATGGTGGTTCGAATTGTCAGGCTCGGCACCGCCCGCAGCAAGGACGAAGGCATCCGCATCGGCACCGTGCGCCGCCCGCCGCGGGGCGTACCGAAGTCCGAGTTCGCCTCGGGCAACTGGTATGACGTCTGGTATCCCAACCTGGCGCCGAGCGTGGAAACCATGAAGCTCGGGCAGGAAGCCACGACGCCTGCCCAGTGGGCGGCCTTCATCAGGAAGTATCGCAGCGAAATGGCCGCGCCCGACGCCAGCCGCAGCATCGATCTGCTTGCCGCGCTGTCGCAGCAGGGAAACTTTTCGGTCGGCTGCTACTGCGCGGACGAAGCGCACTGCCATCGTTCGGTGCTGCGCGCGCTGCTTGCCGAGAAGGGCGCCAGGCTCGAATAGACGGCCGCGCTGCGCCGTAGGCTCAGCGGTACTTCTCGGCGCAGGCCATGAGCCCTCTGTCGGTCGGCTGCTTGAGGCAGACGCGGGCGTCGAGATGGGCGCGCGACGGCCTTCCCGTAGCGGAAACAGGCGCTGCGGCGGCCGGACGGTCGGGCGCGGCGGCGGCAGGCAGCGGGCCCAGCTTGCGCGTGATCACCACCTGCGGCGCGGCTGGCGCGGCCGGCTTGGCGGCAGCCGGCGCGGTCGGATTGACCGGTTTGGCGATCGGCGGCGGTTTCTGGTTCGACCAGCCCCAACTGGCGACCTTCCACGCCTCGCCTTCCTTCCTGAAGCTCGCCGTCAGGTAGGCTTCGGTGCGGGTCTGGAATTCGCTGATGCCGGTGCCGCGCAACGTCGCGCTTTTGCCGTCGGGGGCGATGGATTTTTCGGTGATGGCGTAGGTCCTGGGCGCCGCCTGCGCCATGCTGCGTATCAGCGCGCTGCGTTCCGCCTGCGGCTTGGCGGCAAGTTCGGCCTTGGTCGCCGCCGTGCTGTAGCCCGCCACTTCCTCGGCATTACCGGCCAGCATGGCGCGGTGGAGCTTGGCATAGACAGCCTCGGGGTCTTCCTGCGCGATTGCTCCCGTGCAGCTCAGGACGAACAAGGCGCAAGCGTACAGTGCATGGCGCAATCGCATATCGATCTCCCCCGAAAATTCCAGTCCGACGCCGCCGGCGACCTTCCGCGTTTCAGTCTTCGCGCAGCACCCGCGCCCAGGCTATGGTCACCTGCGGCAGGACGGTCGCGGTGGTGTCGCCGACCAGTTCCTGCACCGCCGGTTTGCCGTAGGCGCCAGCCACCAGCAGGTAGATGGTGACGACCTTGTCGACCGGATGCACCAGCCAGTACTCGCGCACGCCGACGCGCTCGTACAGTTCGCGCTTGACCACCTGGTCATGGCCGGCGCTGCCGGGCGACAAGACTTCGACGATCCAGTCGGGCGCACCGCGACAGCCGCGCTCGTCGAGCTTGGCCTTGTCGCAGATCACGCTGATGTCGGGCTGCACCACGGTGGCGATCCTGTCGTCCGCCTCGTCGGCGCGCGGCAGGCGCACGTCGAAGGGCGCGATATAGGGCCGGCAGGGCGATCCTTCCAGCGCATCGGCGATCTGGCGAAATATTTCCCCCGCCACCTCCTGATGCCGCCGCGTCGGCGCCGGACCCATGGCATAGGCGATGCCATCGATCAGTTCATAACGGACGTCGTCCGGCCAAGCCGCGTATTCGGCATAGGTGTGGCACTCAAGATCGCGTTGTGGCAGTCCCATTGCGGCTCTCCTGCGAGGTCAAGTTTGCATCTTAGCCCAGGACCAGAAGGCCGCAATCGGCAGCAATCGGCCGCTCAGGCCAGGCGATCCAGCGCCTGCCTGAGAGTCGCGACGGTGCGTGCGACATTGCCCAGCTTGTCGAGGCCGAACAGGCCGATGCGGAAGCTGCGGAAATCAGCCGGCTCGTCGCATTGCAGCGGCACGCCGGCCGCGGCCTGCAGTCCGAGGTCTATGAACTTTTTCGCCGACTGTATCTCGGGGTCGCTCGTATAGCTGACCACCACGCCGGGCGCCTCGAATCCCGCCGCCGCGACGCTGGCAAAGCCGCGCTCGGCGAACAGCGCGCGCACCTGGCGGCCCAGTTCCACTTGCTGGCTGCGGGCGAGTTCGAGGCCATGGGCTTCGGTCTCGCGCATCGCGTCGCGCACGCGGCGCAAGGCGTCGGTGGGCATGGTCGCGTGATAGGCATGGCCGCCCTTCTCGTAGGCTTCCATGATCTGCAGCCACTTCTTCAGGTCGCAGGCGAAACTGCTGCTGGTGGTCTCGGCGATGCGCGCCAGCGCACGCTCACCCAACATCACCAGGCCGGCGCAGGAAGGCCCGCTCCAGCCTTTCTGCGGCGCGCTGATGAGGACATCGACGCCCATCGCGCGCATATCCACCCAGAGTGCGCCGGAGGCGATGCAGTCGAGCACGAAGAGGCCATCGACCTCGCGCACCGCATCCTGCACGGCGCGCAGATAGTCGTCGGGCAGCAGGATGCCGGAGGCGGTCTCGACATGCGGTGCGAATACCACCTGGGGGCGCTGGGCGCGGATCGCGGCGACCACTTCCTCGATGGGTGCCGGGACGAAAGGCGCCTGGCTGCCCGCGCCGCTGCGGCGCGCATTGAGCACCGCCGTGTTCTCGGCAATGCGGCCCATGTCGAGGATCTGCGACCAGCGGAAACTGAACCAGCCGTTACGCAGCACCAGGCAGCGCCGGCCGCCGGCGAACTGGCGCGCCACCGCCTCCATGGCAAAGGTGCCGCCGCCCGGCACGATGGCCACGGCGCTCGCGCCATAGACCTGTTTGAGACTGGCCGAGATGTCGCGCATCACGCCCTGGAAGGCCTTGGACATGTGGTTGAGGGCGCGATCGGTATAGACCACCGAATATTCCAGCAGTCCATCGGGATCGACGGTGTTGAGCAGGGCAGGCATGTTTACTCCAATTCAGACACAAGCGGCATGCCGCTAAAAAGTTCCGGGATAGGCGCCGCCGTCGAGCAGCCAGTTCTGCCCGGTGATGAAGCCGGCCTGGGTCGAACAGAGCCAGGCGCAGGCGGCGCCGAACTCCTCGGGGTTGCCGATGCGCCCGGCCGGGATCGTCGCCACGCGCTCGGCCAGCACCTGCTCGTAGGGAACATTGCGCGCCTTGGCCTGGCCGCCGATCACCGTGGCGATGCGGTCGGTGTCGAAGAAGCCGGGCAGCAGGTTGTTGATGGTGACGTTGTGCGCCACGGTCTTGCGCGAAAGTCCCGCGACGAAGCCGGTGAGGCCGGAGCGCGCGCCGTTGGACAGGCCCAGCACGTCGATCGGCGCCTTGACCGCGCCAGAGGTGATGTTCACGATGCGGCCGAACTTGCGCGCGATCATGCCGTCGACCGTGGCCTTGATCAGCTCGATCGGCGTCAGCATGTTGGCATCGAGCGCGGCCAGCCAGTCCTCGCGCGACCAGTTGCGGAAATCCCCGGGCGGCGGGCCGCCGGCGTTGTTGACCAGGATGTCGGGCTGAGGGCAAGCCGCCAGCGCCGCGGCGCGGCCGGCCGCGGTGACGATGTCGGCAGCCACGGTGAGCACCGTCGCACCGGTCGCCGCGCGGATTTCGGCGGCGGTGTTTTCCAGCGCCTCGGCGCCGCGTGCCACCAGCGTCACATTGACGCCTTCGCGCGCCAGCGCAAAGGCGCAGCCGCGGCCCAGTCCCTTGCTCGATGCGCAGACCAGTGCGCTGCGTCCAGCTATGCCCAGATCCATGTTCAGTCCTCCAGAAAGTCGCGGACCAGCCGCTTGAAGATTTCCGGCTGCTCGATGCAGCAAAGATGCGATGCCGACGGGATGATATCCAGGCGCGCACCGGGGACCGCCGCGGCGATGACTTCGCTCATCGCCGGCGGCGTACCGGGATCGTCGGCGCCGACGATGACCAGGGTCGGCGCCGCGATGGCGCCGAGCTGCGCCGCGATGTCGAGTGTCCGGATCGCGCCGGCGCAGCCGATGTAGCCGGCCTCCGGCGTGTTGGCGATCAGGTTGCCGATGCGCTGCATGACCTCCGGCCGCGCGGCACGAAAGCCCGGCGTGAACCAGCGGCCGAGCGTGCCCTCGACCATGGCGGCGCAGCCCTGGGCGCGCACCGTGGCGATGCGCTCGTCCCACAGCGGGCCGGCCTCGGGCGGGATGCGGCTGGTGGAACTGGCGATCACCAGCTTGTCCACCCGTTGCGGCGCGGCCAGCGCCAGGTGCTGGCCGATCATGCCGCCCATCGAGAGCCCGAGGAAATGCGTGCTCTCCACGTCCAGCACGTCGAGCAGGCCGACCACGTCGGCGGCGAGCTGGTCGAAGCTGTAGGCTCCCTCTGGAGCGCTGCTGTTGCCGTGGCCGCGCGTGTCGTAGCGCAGCACCGTGAAACTCTGCGCCAGCGCCGCAGCGAGCTCGTCCCACAGTGTCAGGTCGCAGCTCAGCGAGTGGGAAAGCGTGACCCAGGGACCGTCGCCCTCTATCAGATAGCGGATGCTGATGCCATTGACGTCGACATTGTTCATGCTGCCTCCAGTTTGGCCACCGACAGCGCCAGCCATTTCATGCCGGCGGCGCCGAAGTTTACCTGCACGCGCGCGTCCGTCCCGCCGCCTTCGGCATTGATGATGACGCCGAGGCCGAACTTGGCGTGCATCACGCTCTGACCGATGCGAAAGCCGCTGCCGCCCGACGACTCGCCGCGGCGCGGCGCGGCGTTGAAAGTTGGCGCTGACGAGACGGCGAAGCCGCCACGGCCGGCGCGCGGCGTCAGCCATTTCACGAGTTCTTCGGGCACCTCGTCGAGGAAGCGCGACGGCAGGTTGTAGCGCGTCTGGCCGTGCAGCATGCGGGTCTGGGCGAAGCTGAGATAGAGCCGCTGCCGTGCGCGGGTGACGGCGACATACATCAGGCGCCGCTCTTCTTCGAGGCCTTTGTCCTCATTCATCGAGTTCTCGTGCGGGAACAGGCCGTCTTCGAGGCCGCTGATGAAGACCACGTTGAATTCGAGGCCCTTGGCCGAATGCACCGTCATCAGTTGCAGCGCATCGTCGCCCTCGCCGGCCTGATGCTCGCCGGCTTCGAGCGAGGCGTGGGCCAAAAACGATGACAGGTCGTTGCCGAACTCGCCGGTGATTTCGCCGTCCTGGTTCGGCTCGCCTTCCTCGGCGACGAAGCTGGCGGCGGCATTGATCAGTTCGTCGAGGTTGTCGAGGCGCTCCTGGCCTTCTTTCTCGTTCTGGTAATGGGCGCGCAGGCCGGAAAGCTCGACGACGTGGTCGACCAGTTCCGGCAGCGGCAGGTGGACGGCCTCGCCCAGCTTGACGATGAGTTGCGCGAAGGCGGCCAGCTTGACGCCGCCCGCGCCGGCGACCTGCGGGATCGCCGCATGCAGGCTGCTGCCGGCGGCCTTGGCCGCGTCCTGCAGGTTTTCCAGGCTGCGCGCGCCGATGCCACGCGCGGGGAAATTCACCACGCGGGCGAAGGCCGTGTCGTCCTCGGTGTTGGCGATCAGGCGCAGGTAGGCCAGTGCGTGCTTGACCTCGGCGCGTTCGAAAAAGCGCAGACCGCCATACACGCGATAAGGCAGGCCGGCGCTGAACAGCGCATGTTCGAGCGCGCGCGACTGGGCGTTGCTGCGGTAGAGCAGGGCAATCTCGGCGCGCGCGTGGCCGTCGCGCTGCAGGGCCTTGACCTCCTCGGCGATCCAGCGCGCCTCGTCGCCGTCCGAATAGGATTCGTAAATCCGCACCGGCTCGCCGCTGCCGGCCTCGGTCCACAGGTTCTTGCCCAGCCGCGACGGATTGTTCTTGATGATCGCATTGGCCGCATCGAGGATGTTGCCGTGCGAGCGGTAGTTCTGCTCCAGGCGGATCAGGTTAGCAACCTTGAACTCGCGCTCGAAGTCGGCCATGTTGCCGACGTCGGCGCCTCTGAATGCGTAAATCGACTGATCATCATCGCCGACGCAAAACAGCGCTGCGCCGCCGCCCGCCAACAGCTTCAACCAGCGGTACTGGAGTTTGTTGGTGTCCTGGAACTCGTCCACCAGGATGTGGCGGAAGCGCTCCTGATAGTGCCGGCGCAGCGGTTCGTTGCGCTCCAGCAGCTCGTAGGAACGCAGCAGCAGTTCGGCGAAATCGACCACGCCTTCGCGCTGGCATTGCGCTTCGTAGGCTTCGTAGAGCGCGACGCGCTTCTTCGCCCAGTCGTCCCAGGCCTCGACGGCAGCCGCGCGCAGACCCTGCTCCTTCTGCGCGTTGATGAAGTGGCACAGCTCGCGCGGCGGGAACTTCTCGTCGTCGATGTTCAGCGACTTCAACAGCCGCTTGATCGAGGCCTGCTGGTCGGCCGCATCGAGGATCTGGAACAACTGCGGCAGGCCGGCATCGCGGTAATGGGCGCGCAGCAGGCGGTTGCACAGGCCGTGGAAAGTGCCTATCCACATGCCCCGGACGTTGATTGGCAGCATGGCCGCCAGGCGCGTCTGCATTTCCTTGGCGGCCTTGTTGGTGAAGGTCACGGCCAGCACACCGGGTGGCGAGACCTGGCCGGTCGAAATCAGCCAGGCGATGCGCGTCGTCAGCACCCGCGTCTTGCCCGAACCGGCGCCGGCGAGGATCAGGGCGTGCGCCGGCGGCAGCGTGACGGCCGCCAGTTGCGGCGCATTGAGGTTGTCGAGCAAAGGGGTCATGGCGGCCATCGGCAGGTAAGACGTCGATTATATCGACGGGCCGCGCCCGGGACGGACCACAGTAAGCGCTAACCATCGCCCGAACCAAGGAATTTCGACCTTGCACAAGTCGATATTGCAATGCATCAAAAAACCTTGATTTAGAGTGCTTCACCCATATCAAAGCTGTAGAATCAGTCATGCTGCAATGCAACACATTGTATGCAAAGCGGGCTAGCCCGGCTCATAAGGCCGGAACAGCCGGACCGCAAAGGAGAATCGCATGAGTAGCAAACCCAAGACACCCAAGTTACTGCCCTGGCTGGCAAAAAAGGCCGGCATCAGCGATGCGCGATCCGTTGCGCTGTGGCGTGAAGCCGAGCGCTGGGCCGAGCGCCGGGCAGCCCCCGGCTCGTCGGACTATTTCAGGCTGGCGGTCGATCGTCTGCTGGAACTGGTGACCGCCGAATCCCTGCGTGCCGATGCGGCATCCTTCGGCTGGCGGCCATGGGCCCGTGCCCAGGCGCGCTTGTGGGCGCTATCGATGCAAGTGGCGCAGGAAGGTGCGGCGCTGACGGTGCGCGGCTGGCGGCTGATCGGATCGGCCGCACAACAGGACGCTAACGCACCACGCTCGGTTTGAGGCCGGTCGCGGCGGTCAGCCGGGCAGCCGCGACGGCCGCTTCATCGGCGCTGGCAAAACCGGCCAGCAGCACGTCGTAACGCCAGCCCCCACCCTCCGCCGCACGCGGCTTCACGCGCGCGGCAAAGCCTGCATCACGCACCCGGTCATAGAGTTCCAGCGCTTCCTCCTCGCCGGCCGCGGTAGCCGCCAGCACTCGCCATTTGCCGCCCGAGCGCGAGGCGCCGTCGCCGACAAGAATTTCCGTTTGCCGCGCCAGTTTCCTGAAAACCTCGGGGTCGAGCGCCTTGACGGTGACGGCCTGACCGCGCGGCGCGTCGTAATAGGTCAGGGGCTGCGCCAGTTCGGTGGTCTGCCCGGCGCGGGTGATTTCGATGCGGCCTTCGAGCAGCGCCACCAGATCGCCGTCGTGGTCCGTCCGGCCCCACAGATCGGTGCCGCGAATGCCTATGGTGGCCGTGCCGACGCGGATCGCCAGTTCGCGCGGCAGCGTCTTCTTCAGCCGGCCAGTGGTGAAACGGAAGGGTCCGGTCAGGATGTCGAGCGCGCCGCGAAAGAATTTCTCGGGCCGCAGGCTGCGCGTATGAATGCCGAGTTGTGCGGCTTCGCCCAGCTTGACCCGGCTGCCCTCGGCCAGCATGACATAGGCGCGCGCGCCCGGCCCGGTGCGCAGCACATCGCCGCTCTTGAGTTCCATGCCGGCCGCCAGCGGCACGGAGATGCCGTTGCGATCCCGCCAGGCGGGCGCCTGCACCGCCTCCACGGTGGCTGCGGCCGCAGCCAGCACCGGGGCGGGAAACAGCGAAGCAAGAACGGCAACCACCGCGAAAACCCGGCTCAAGGGGGACATGCGAATCCTTTCGATAGGAGTCTATCTGAGTAGGAATCGTACCCCGCGCCTCCGGGCGTTGGGATGCGATGCGAGGCGGAGGGAATGCGGCATGGTCCCTCCATGTAAATGACCGACAACGTGGCAGCGCGCCCAACGCCCAGTGGCCCTTCGGGTTGAGACCAGGATCGGCGTCTGCGGCGTTGCAGCGCTTGCCAATGGAACGACCATTGCCCGCGCACTGCGCCTTGCATCCATCCGATCCTGATCTCAACGCGGGGCATGATTCCTACTCAGATAGACTCCAGGTGGCGGGTATAATTCCGCCCTTTGCCAGCACTCAAAATAGACGCCCCGGCCATGCAGGAAAAATATCTTCCGACCGAAATCGAGCAGGCCGCGCAGGCCTACTGGAACACCTCCCAGACCTTCCGCGCCGCCGCGACCGCGGATTTGAAAAACTCCCGGCCGAAGTACTACTGCCTGTCGATGTTTCCCTATCCGTCCGGCAAGCTGCACATGGGGCATGTGCGGAACTATACCATCGGCGATGTGCTCTCCCGCTACCACCGCATGAAGGGCTACAACGTGTTGCAGCCCATGGGCTGGGACGCTTTCGGCCTGCCCGCCGAGAACGCCGCGATGCAGAACAAGGTGCCGCCGGCCAAGTGGACCTGGGACAACATCGCCTACATGAAAAAGCAGCTCCAGTCGCTCGGCTTTGCGCTGGACTGGGAGCGCGAACTGGCGACCTGCGCGCCCGAGTATTACAAGTGGAACCAGTGGCTGTTCCTGCGCATGCTGGAAAAAGGCATCGCCTACAAGAAGACCCAGGTGGTGAATTGGGACCCGGTGGACCAGACCGTGCTCGCCAACGAACAAGTCATCGAAGGCCGCGGCTGGCGCACCGGCGCCGTGGTCGAGAAGCGTGAAATCCCCGGCTATTACCTGGCCATCACCCAGTATGCCGACGAGCTGCTGTCCGCGCTCGACACGCTGCCTGGCTGGCCGGAGCGGGTCAAGACCATGCAGGCCAACTGGATCGGCAAGAGCACCGGCGTGCGCTTCGCCTTTCCATACGAGCTCCCCGCCACAGGCGGCACAAATCTTCCCTCCCCTTCAAGGGGAGGGATCGAGGGAGGGGATGGGGTGTCGACGGCGAACAACCCATCCCCATCCCTAGCCCTTCCCCTTGAAGGGGAAGGGAACGTTCAGAGTGCCTCCGGCACTGAAAAGGGATTGCTCTGGGTGTTCACCACCCGCGCCGACACCATCATGGGCGTGACCTTCTGCGCCGTCGCCGCCGAGCATCCGCTGGCGACGCATGCGGCGAAGAACAACCCCAAGCTCGCCGCCTTCATCGCCGAATGCAAGCACGGTTCGGTCATGGAAGCTGACATGGCGACCATGGAAAAGAAGGGCATGCCGACCGGCATTTTCGTCGACCACCCGCTGACCGGCGAGAAGGTCGAGGTCTGGGTCGGCAACTACGTGCTGATGAGCTACGGCGAAGGCGCCGTGATGGCGGTGCCCGCGCATGACGAACGCGATTTCGAGTTCGCGAAGAAATACGGCCTGGCGATCAAGCAGGTCATCGCGATCGACGGCGAGACTTTCTCGCTCGATGGCTGGCAGGAGTGGTACGCCGACAAGCAGCGCGGACGCTGCGTAAACTCCGGCAAATACGACGGGCTCGGCCTCGAAGCAGCCGTCACCGCCATCGCCGCCGACCTCAAGGCCAAGGATCTCGGCGATACCCAGGTGCAGTACCGACTGCGCGACTGGGGCGTCTCGCGCCAGCGCTATTGGGGCTGCCCGATTCCGCTGATCCATTGCGACACCTGCGGCACGGTGCCGGTGCCCGACGCGCAGCTGCCGGTCAAGCTGCCCGAAGACTGCGTGCCCGACGGCTCCGGCAATCCGCTGGCGAAGCGCGCCGATTTCGTCGACTGCGCCTGCCCGCAATGCGGCAAGCCGGCCAAGCGCGAAACCGACACGATGGACACCTTCGTCGATTCGTCGTGGTACTACGCGCGCTACTGCGTCGATCCGACCACGCGCGCGGCGAACACCGCCATGGTCGATGCCGGCAGCAACCACTGGATGCCCGCCGACCAGTACATCGGCGGCATCGAACACGCGATCCTGCACCTGCTCTACTCGCGTTTCTGGACCAAGGTCATGCGCGACCTCGGCTTGGTCAATTACGACGAGCCCTTCGCCAACCTGCTGACGCAGGGCATGGTGTTGAACCACATTTTCTCGCGCCGTTCAGACCGCGGCGGCATCGAGTACTTCGCGCCCGAGGAAGTCGATCTCAAGCGCGACGAAGGCGGCCATGTGATCGGTGCGACCTCGAAGGCCGACGGCCAGCCGGTCGATTACGGCGGCGTCGGCACCATGTCGAAGTCCAAGCGCAACGGCGTCGATCCGCAGTCGCTGATCGACGAGTTCGGCGCCGACACGGCGCGCTTCTTCATGATGTTCGCCTCGCCTCCGGAACAGACGCTGGAGTGGTCGGACTCGGGCGTCGAGGGCGCCTACCGCTTCCTGCGCCGCGTCTGGGCCTTCG
The DNA here is from genome assembly GCA_043826925.1 of Pseudomonadota bacterium. Taxonomy (GTDB): domain Bacteria; phylum Pseudomonadota; class Gammaproteobacteria; order Burkholderiales; family Rhodocyclaceae; genus Sulfuritalea. The sequence goes on along the minus strand of JBDRPN010000017.1, from coordinate 97,687 downwards.
GTCACGCGGAGCAGGCTGCGATCGCGGCGCGTGCCGCGATGCCGGCCAAGCTGCCCGAGCCGCTCGCCGCAATGCGCCGCGAAATCCATCTGCTGTTGAAGCAGGCCAATTACGACCTCGGCAAGTTCCAGTTCAACACCGTCGCCTCGGCGGCGATGAAAATGCTCAACAGCATGGAGAAGATTCCCTGTGCGGCAAACGCCGGCGACGGCCGCGAAGCCGTGCTCGCCGAATGCTTCGGCATCCTGCTGCGCATACTCTCGCCGATCACGCCGCACATCTGCCATGCGCTGTGGATCGAACTCGGCTACGGCGCCGACATCCTCGACGCCGCCTGGCCCGAGCCGCTGGCCGAGGCCCTGGTGCAGGACGAGGAGGAACTGGTGCTGCAGGTGAATGGCAAGCATCGCGGCAACATCCGCGTCAAAGCCGGTGCCGACCGCGCGGCGATCGAAGCCGCGGCGCTGGCCTCGGAAGCCGCGCAGAAATTCATGGAAGGCAAGCCGGCGAAGAAAGTCGTCGTCGTGCCCGGCCGCCTGGTCAATATAGTGGCCTAAGGAGAAAATTATGAGCCCCCACGCTCACATCTGTTCGCTGCCCCCCACGGGGGCGCATGCCTCCCTTGGGGCGGCCCTGCGGGAGACATAGCGATGCGTGCCGCAAAACTGTCTGTCATCCTGCTGCTGATCAGCCTGCTGGCCGCCTGCGGCTTCAAGCTGCGCGGCAGCGCGGCGCTGCCCGGCCACCAGTTGCCGTTCGCGACCATCGCGCTCTCGCTCGACCCGACTTCCGAGTTCCACGCCCAGCTCAAGCGCAACATCGAAGCCTCGTCGCCGGGCACCCGCGTAGTCAACGATGTCAGGGAAGCCGAGGCCGTACTGACCGTGCTCGGCGACACCGTGCAGAAAAACATCCTCTCGCTCAGCGCTTCCGGCCGCGCCCGCGAATTCCAGCTGGTGCGCAGCTTCGCCTTCAAGGTGCACGCCAATGTCGCCACGGCCGCCGCGGCATCGAATGCAGCGCCGGTCAAGTACACGGACGCGCCGCCCGTCGCCGGTCCGACCGAATACATCGCGCCGAGCACCATCACCTTGCGCCGTGAAATCACGTTCAGCGACGACCTGGTGTTGTCCAAGGAGTCGGAAGAGCAACTGCTCTGGCGCGACATCCAGAACGACCTGGTGCAGCAACTGATGCGCCGGCTGGCGGCGGCCAGGCCGCAGCCGCTCAAGACCGAGTAAGCGCCTCATGCAGTTGCGGCCCGAACAGCTCGCGGCGCACTTGGACAAGCCGCTGGCGCCGCTCTACCTGCTGCACGGCGACGAGCCGCTGCTGGTGATCGAGGCCGGCGACGCGATCCGCGCCGCGGCGCGCCGGCAGGGCTTCGAGGAACGCGAGGTGATCATCGTCGGCACTGGCTTCAAGTGGGACGAGCTGTTCATGGCGGCGGGCAACATGTCGCTGTTCGGCGGAGCCAAGCTGGTCGACCTGCGCATCCCCTCGGGCAAGCCGGGACGCGAAGGCAGCGAGGCGCTGCAGCGCTACATTTCAACCCTGGGCCCCGGCATCGTCACCCTGATCACCTTGCCCGAGCTCGACTGGCAGGCGAAGAAGGCGGCCTGGGTCACGACGCTGTCGAACGCCGGCGTCGCCGTCGAATGCAACGCGCCGCCGCCGGCGCGCCTGCCGCAGTGGATCGCCGAGCGCCTGGCGCGGCAAGGGCAGAGCGCGCCGAGGCCGGCGCTCGAATTCATCGCCGCCCATGTCGAAGGCAACCTGCTCGCGGCGCACCAGGAAATCCAGAAACTCGGCTTGCTCTATCCGCCCGGCGAGATCTCGCTGGAGCAGATCGAGGGCGCCGTGATGAACGTCGCGCGCTACGACGTCTCGGACCTGCGCGACGCGCTCAAGGCCCGCGACACAGTGCGCGCCGCGCGCACGCTGGAAGGCCTCAAGGGCGAGGACGCGGCGCCGCCGCTGGTGCTCTGGGCGCTGGCCACCGAGGCGCGCAGCAGCGGAGCGCGGCCAGCCCTATTGCAAGCGGCAAAGATAGACCGCATGATCAAGGGTCTCGCGCGCGGCGACATATGGGACGAGTTCCTGCAACTGGCGCTGCGTTTGACGCAACCAAGGACACGGTAATGGATGTAAAGAGCTACATGCAGCAAATCGGCCGCCAGGCACGCGCCGCTTCGCGCGCCACGGCGCGGGCCTCGACGGCGGCCAAGGACACGGCGCTGCTGGCGATGGCGGCGGCGATCCGCGAACGCCGCGGCGAGCTGCTGGCGGCCAATGCCGCCGACGTCGCCGAAGCCCGCGGCAACGGCCTCGACGCGGCGATGATCGACCGCCTGACATTGACCGACAAGAGCATCGAAGCCATGGCTCAGGGACTGGAACAGGTCGCCGCCCTGCCCGATCCGATCGGCGAGATCAGCGACATGAAGCGCCGCCCTTCCGGCATCCAGGTCGGCAAGATGCGCGTGCCGCTGGGCGTGGTCGGCATCATCTACGAGGCGCGGCCCAACGTCACGGCCGACGCCGCGGCGCTGTGCCTCAAATCCGGCAATGCCGCGATCCTGCGCGGCGGCAAGGAAGCCCTGCGCGCCAACCAGGCCATCGCCGCCTGCGTGCGCGCCGGACTGGCCGCAGCGGGCCTGCCGGAGACGGCGGTGCAGGTGATCGAAACCACCGACCGCGAGGCAGTCGGCCACCTCGTGGCGATGCCCGAGTATGTCGATGTGATCGTGCCGCGCGGCGGCAAGGGCCTCATCGAACGCATTTCGAAGGAAGCGCGGGTGCCGGTGATCAAGCATCTCGACGGCAACTGCCACGTCTATGTCGATGACGCGGCCGACCCCGACAAGGCGCTGCGCATACTCGAAAACTCCAAGACGCAACGCCTGGGCACCTGCAACACCGCCGAATCGCTGCTGATCGCGCGCCCGATCGCCGTGTCGCTAGCGCCAACTCTTTGCGCCATGCTCGCCAGCCGCGGTGTCGAGATCCGCGGCTGCGAGGAAACCCGCAAGTTGGTGCCGCAGGCCATCGCCGCGACCGAGGAGGACTGGTACGCCGAGTATCTGGCGGCGATCATCTCGGTCAAGATCGTCGCCGATGTCGGCGAGGCCATCGAGCACATCAACAAGTATTCCTCGGCGCACACCGAGGCCATCGTCACCGAGAACTACAGCAACGCGATGCGCTTCCTGCGCGAAGTGGATTCGGCCTCGGTCATGGTCAACGCCTCGACGCGCTTTGCCGACGGTTTCGAATACGGCCTCGGCGCCGAGATCGGGATTTCCACCGACAAGTTCCACGCCCGCGGCCCGGTCGGCCTCGAAGGCCTCACCTCGCAGAAGTGGATCGTGCTGGGCGACGGCCAGACGCGGGCCTGAACCGAACGGCTAGGCTTCGAGCGCGGCCGGCAGGAAGGCGGTGCGGAAGGCGCCCCAGTGGCGGCCCTTGATCATGACCGGGATGCTCAGTTCGCACAGCACCTCGCCGGTATCGCGCAAGTAGGTCTGCACCAGACAGGATTCGCGATTCTGCGCCGAGCGCGCACCGGCAAAGTCGTCGAAGATGCGCTTGTGGCGGGTCTTCATCAGGTCGTGCTGGTAATCCCCGGTGGCCGCTTCGGAATAGCGCCGGTTGTGCGCTGGCGCGTAGCCCCTGGTATCCACCACCAGGCTCATCATCAGTTCCGGCGTCTGCTCCAGCAGTTCGTCGTAGATGCGTTGCAGGTCGGCTTCCACGGCGGCGTCGTAGCCGGTGCTGTAGCGCGGCGGATTGCTGCCGGCGATCGGGCGGTAGTTCTGGTCGAAGATGGGCAGGCCCTTCGCCTCGGCGGCCTCCAGATAGGCCGTGGCGCGCTGATGGCAGATGCCGGCCGAGCTCATGATGCGGTCCATGGCGCTGCCGCCGATGGCAAAGCGCGTCGCCACCGACTGGATGCGTTCGGTGAGCTCGCGCAGCTCTGACGAGAAGCGTTCCGCCTCGCTCATCTGCTCGGAAACCTGCTCGCTGAACTGGTGGATTTCGCTGATTCGCTCGTTGGCCGTCGCATTGATGTCGCCGATGTTATGCACCGAGCCGCTGATGCTCGCCAACTGCTCGCTCATGCGGCCGAAGTCCTCCACCATGAGCGAAAAGCTCTGCGAGGAGCGCGACACGACATCGTTGGTGATCCGGCTGTCCTCGCGGATGCGCACGGTTTCCTGTTCGGTGACGCCGACCAGACCGATCATCGCCGTGGTGTTTTCGGCGATCACGCTGGTCGCCGACTTGACCTTCTCCGCCAGCTTGCGCACCTCGTCGGCCACCACCGCGAAACCGCGGCCCGATTCGCCGGCGCGCGCCGCCTCGATCGCCGCATTCAGCGCCAGCAGATTGGTCTGGTCGGAGATCTCGTTGATCATCAGGCCGATGTCGCGGATCTGCGCCGATTTCTTGCTCAGTTCATCGACCACCGTGGCGAAGGTCTGCGCGTGCCGGGCAATCTCGCTGATGCGCTGGGTGACGTCCAGCAGTTCCTGGTAGGACTGGCGCGAGGCATCGAGATGCTTGGCGGTCGAGGCGCTGACCGCGTCGGCGTTTTCGGTCAGGGAGCGGATCGCATCGCTGGTGGTCGCGCTGGCGGCGAATACCGCCGTCGCCAGTTCGCGCTGCTTCGCCGCCAGGGACGAGGTCTGATGCACGCGCCGATTCAGCTTGGCCGCCTCGACGGCAACCCGGGTGCCGGTCTGGCGTATGTCCGCGACCAGTTGGTGCGCGCCGTCGAGCAGTTTGTTGGTGTTCTGCGCAATCCTTGCGGTCGCCCCGTCCTGGGACAGGCGCCGGGCCAGATCGGGCCGCGGCGCGGCGAAGCGCTCCAGCTCATGCTCCAGATCCTGCAACTGGCGCAGCGCGAGGCGCCTCTGCAAGGCGCCGGTGATGAGCACGAAGACGGCGGAGTAAACGACGAATCCTGCCGCCAGCCAACCGCTGGCATCGACACCGCCCAGCAGCGCCGCCGCCAGCCCGATGAAACCCGCAGCCAGCACGCCCTGCCCTATTTCCGCGGCGCCGCCGCGACCGGCGACACGGGCGCCTGCTATTGAACTATCACTCACTTGGACTCCTCCGATTTCCCATGCTGCCGGCACCTTGTACCTCGGCCCGCCCACGGTCTACCCGATAGAACAGCGGTATCCGTCGATCAGTACCGTCGATTATAGCGGCGGCCGCCGGATAAGCCCTGGCCGCGTCGGCATCGGGAGGCGACGAAGCGCGGCACGCGACTCACCACTTCACGCGCACCGTGTACTCCAGCAGCGTCGTGCCACCGGCCGGCACCGCGATGTTCCACGCCGCCACGCGCGCCGATTCCTTGCTGTGCGGGTGGCTCTGCTGCTGCATCTCCCAGTCGCCGGGCAGGGGTTCCTGCACCCTGACCGTCACCGCCTCGTCCTTGGCGTTGCGCAGTTCGATGCGCCATGACGATTCGCTGACATTGTCGGCAATGCGCTTGTAATTGGTCTGCCTGCGCTCGGCGGTGATGTCGAAGGCCTCGCCCAGCCTGAGCTTGAGCTTCTCGTTCTTCGCCGTGTGCCCGATGCGATCCTCGCCGACGAACTGCGCGGCACCCTTGCTGTCCCGCGCATAGACGCGCACGATGCCGGCCGGCAGGGGACGGCCGATGGCCCCCTTGTTCTCGAATTCCAGGAATACGGCGGGCTTCAACTTCTGTCCGATCTGGCCGAATTGTTGTACCTGGCGGTCGCGGTAGTACCAGTCGTTGCCGGCCAGCAGATATTCGCGGCGCACCGGCACGGCACTGGCGGAGAGCAGGGCCAGCTGCTTGGTCTGGTTGTCGGCGATGCGGGTCGGCCGCTCGAAGCTGTAGAGGTGGTAATCGAGCAGCGCCTCCTGCGTGGCTTCCTGCACCTTGGCGCGCGCCGCCGCGGGCGCCGCCATGGCATAGACCCTGGAGTCCTGCGGGCGCACACGGTTCACGCTGCCGGCTACCAGCTGCAGGGTCGCATCGTCGAAACCGGCGCCGCTGCGGTTGGTCAGCGTCACCCAGGCGTTGAGGTCGAGGCTCTTGCCGTCGGTAGACAGGTTCGCGACGTAATCGGCCTGCCACGACAGGCCGCCGGTCAGATAAGAAAGCTCGACCGCCTGTTTGCCGCCGGCGGCTTCGAGCAGCACCGAGAGCGTGGGACGGTCGCGCAGGTTGGCCGGCACGGCATCGAAGGCCAGCCGCCCCGGCACGCCGGTTTCGATGCGGTCGGCAAAGCGCAGTACCGTGCCCTGTCCGGCGGCCAGCACCGTGGCCCGCTCGCGCCTTTCCTCACCGGTGGTCGGGTGCGAGCGGATCACCGACACTTCGCGGCCGACGTATTTTTCCAGCAGCTTCTGCGGCGTCAGCAGATCGAAATCGAAGTTCTGTTCGACGAGGCCCAGCGGCTGCCCGCTGACCGCGCGCAACAGCGCCGTCTCGGGGCGCATCAGCGCCGCCACGTCGCGCAGCGACAATCGCGTCAGGCCGGCCGGCAGCTCGACCCGGCGGCGCTCTTTCACCAGCGCCAGATCGTCGTTGTACACCGTGACGGCGACGGCTTCGCGCTGCGCCGCGCCGGAGCTCACCTCGCGCACCGCGTCGGCGCCATGCGCCAGACCCCCCGCCAGAAATATCCCGAGTCCCAACACGCTGCGCCGCATGGCATTCTCCCCCTCGATCGATGACGCCACGATAGCATGTCCGCGTCGACGCTATGATGGCGGCCGACACCAATCCGAGGAGATCCCGTCATGCAAAAATTCCTTGCCATGCTGTTGCTGGCCCTTGCCCTGCCGGCGCTTGCCGCACTGGAAGTGGTCGGCGTGAAATTCGACGACACGCAGAAAGTTGGCGCTGGCGACACGGTGATCAACGGTGCCGGCCTGCGCAACCGGGTCTTCTTCAAGGTCTATGCGATCGGCCTCTACCTGCCGCAGAAGGCGGCGACCACGGCAGAGGTTCTCGCCGCCAAGGGCGCCAAGCGCATCGCCATCGTCACCCTGCGCGATCTCACCGCCGAGCAGTTCGTCGATGCCCTGCTCGAAGCGCTGAAAAAGAACCACGACGAGGCGACGCTGAAGACCCTGCAGCCGAGGATCGACCAGTTCCGCAGCGCCATGCTTTCGATCGGCAACGCCCCGGAAAAATCGGTGGTGAATCTCGACTGGCTGCCCGACAGCGGGACGCGGCTGTCCTTCAACGGCACGCCGAAGGGCGCCGACATCGCCGGCGAGGATTTCTATCGCGCGCTGCTGCGGATCTGGCTCGGCGACCAGCCGGCGCAGGACGACCTCAAGGAAAAGCTGCTGGGCAAGGCACCCTGAACCCGGCACCCATGGGCGCCCTCTCGCATATCAAGGTCCTCGACCTGTCACGTGTGCTGGCCGGGCCCTGGGCCTCGCAGTTGCTCGGCGATCTCGGCGCCGAGGTAATCAAGATAGAGAAGCCCGGCGCGAATGGCCAAGGCGGCGACGACACGCGCGGCTGGGGGCCGCCCTGGCTGACCGACGGCGCGGGCCGGGCGACCACCGACGCCGCCTATTTCCTGTGCACCAACCGCAACAAGCGCTCGCTGACGGTCGACATCACCCTGCCGGCGGGACAGCAGATCGTGCGCGAGCTCGCCGCGCAGGCAGACGTAGTGCTGGAGAATTTCAAGGTCGGCGGCCTCAAGGCCTACGGCCTCGACTACGCGAGCCTCGCCGCGCTGAACCCGAAACTCGTCTACTGCTCGATCACCGGCTTCGGCCAGGACGGCCCCTACGCGGCGCGCGCCGGCTACGATTTCCTGATCCAGGGCGTGGGCGGACTGATGAGCGTCACCGGCCGCGCCGAGGGCGAGGAAGGTGCCGGACCGCAGAAGGTCGGCGTGGCGCTGACCGACATCCTGACCGGTCTCTACGCCGGCAATGCGATCCTCGCCGCCCTGCTGCATCGTGAGCAATCCGGCCAGGGACAGCACATCGACCTCGCGCTGCTCGACGTGCAGGTGGCCTGCCTCGCCAACCAGGCGATGAACTACCTGGTCTCGGGCACGGCGCCACGCCGCATGGGCAACAGCCATCCCAACATCGTGCCCTACCAGGACTTCCCCACGGCCGACGGCGACATGATCCTGGCCATCGGCAACGACGGCCAGTTCGCGCGATTCTGCGACATCGCCGGCCATGCCGAATGGAGTGCCGACCCGCGCTTCGCCAGCAATGCGGCACGCGTCAGGCATCGCGCCGAACTGATCCCGCTGCTGCGCCGGACCACGTTGATGAAAACCACCGCCGACTGGATTGCCCTGCTGGAAAACGCCGCCGTACCCTGCGGCCCGATCAACGACCTGGCCGGCGTGTTTGCCGACCCGCAGGTGCGCCATCGCGGCCTGCAGATCGAGATGCCGCACCCAGCCGGCGGCACTGCACCGCAGGTGGGCAACCCGATCCGCTTCTCCGCCACCCCGATCGATTATCGACGCGCGCCGCCCCTGCTGGGCCAGGATACCGAGGCGATATTGCGCGAACTCGGGCGCAGCGACGACGAGATCGCCGCACTGCGGGCGTCCGCCGCAGTCTAGGAGCCGCGGGCAAGCGGACGTCGGCAGCGATGCGGCTGCCGGTCGGGGGCGGCTCCCGCCTCAGCTACTGTGCATGATTCCGATGCCATTCCAACTCGGCGGCCGCTTGCCTGGCTTCGGTGATGTCGTCATAAATCCCCAGCACGCCTATCGTCTCGTTCTGCACATTCCTCAGCGGCACCCTGGAGACGCGTAGCCATGTCTCCTGGCCGTCGGCGGCCGTCTGGCGCTCTTCCACGTTCAGCCGGGCGATGCCGGACTCCAGGACCGCGCGGTCGGCGGCGCGATAGGCCTCCGCCTGATCCGCCCAGCGCATCTGATAGTCGTCCCTGCCGATCACATCCTGCGGGTGCGCCATTCCGGCGTCCCTGGCAAATGCCGCGTTGCAGCCGAGGTAGCACAAGCTGCGGTCCTTCCAGAACACCCTGAGCGGCGCGGTATCGATCACGGCGCGCAGCAAATTCCGCGATTCGGCAATCGCCGCATCGGCCGCCTTGCGCGCGGTGATATCGCGGGCATAGCCGACCATGCCGACCACCCGCCCATCGACCAGCACCGGCGACTTGCAGGTCTCGCACCAGCGGCGCTCCCCGCCGATGTCGATCAACTCCTCAACCGGGCTGAGGCCGCTGCTGGTGAATACCGTGAGGTCTTCCGGGCGGGCCATTTGCTTCATGTTCGAGGCCGCAATATCGAGGTCGGTCTTGCCCACCACGGCTTCCGCAGACGGCCAGCCGAAGCCTTTCAGGAAGGCCTGATTCACCGTGAGATAGCGGCCCTGCTCATCCTTCAGCCAGACCATGAACGGGAAATTTTCTATCAGTGCGCGCTGGTAGCCTTCGCGCTTTTCGACGGCCTTGAGATGCAGCGTGATCTCGTCATTCAAGCGGCGCTCTTCGCGATAGCGTTCGCGGAACAGATCCAGAAGATATATCGTCAATGTCGCAGTCATCGCCAGGACGAACAAGTACACGACTGTCATCATCACCGGGGTGGCTGGCCTGAGATTGCCGATAATCCCGACCTGCTGGCCCATGGCCATGAAAATCACGGCGACGCAGCTGACGACGAGCAGCCCCAGGCAATAGCGGACGCCCAGCATCCACCCGGAGAAAATCAATATGACCGGATAGGCGATCAGGATAGGCGCTCGCACGCCTTCACCGACGACGGCCGCATAGGTCGCAAAAATCCAGCCGCCGACGGCGAGCACGCGCACCGCCGCGACATTGCTGCGATAGCGCAGGGTCAGCTGTGCGGCGATGGCGAGAAGCATCAGGCCGCAGACGCCGTAGATACGCCCTCGATAGTCCTGCGGCGAGGCCTGCACCAGCAGCCCGCCGTAGATCAGCGCCCCGACGAAAATCAACCAGATGGTATGGCCCAGCGTCGAATCACCCTCGTGAAAGATCAGTTCCGGATGGTCGTCGACGGGGGTGGTTGAAGGCGAGAACGAGGTGTGCGCCTCACGCATGGAGATACCTTGTCGGTTGCTGCCGCGAGACTTCCTGCTGGCATTGGCTTCGATGCTACGCCCGCGTCATTGCAGGTGTCAATGCAGGCTTGCGGCGCAGACCAGCCCGGCCTCGACGCCATCGCCGCATGACCGTCAACAGACGCTAGCGATCCAGGCCGGCCAGTCCGCTTTCGGCGGCAAGCTTCTCGGCGTTGTCGAAGCGCTCGTCGCGCTGGTACTCGGCGGCGATCGCCTGCAGGATGGGACGCACGGTGTTTTCATCCATGCCGGGCTTGACGCGCGGATCGTAAAGCATGCGCAGCAGCAGGGAGTCGAGGCCGGTGAGAAATGCATGGGTGGACTTGCGGCTGAAGATCGACGGAAATGTCTTCAAGGAATCGTTGGGCAAGCCCATGGCATGGGTCAGTTCCTCGACCACGCAGGACAACAAGCCGCCGTTCCCACGCGCCCGGTCGACCGGGATTATCGCCACGGCGCGAACGATGGAACCCTTCTTGCGCTCGACGGCGAAGCTCGCCAGGCACAGGCTATGCCGAAACAAGGTCTCGCGCTGGTGCGCGGAAGCGCTGCCGAAATAGCGCGGCAATTCCTCTTCCAGCCTGCCTTCGCTGGTCAACACGACCAGGAAGTTGGCCGTCGCCTGACTCTCCGCGGGCTGGATCGCCAAGCCGGTGATCGCGGCCAGGTGCTGGAAATGCGTACCTATGAGTTTGCGGTGCAAGTCCTCGTCGCCCACGCCCTGGACAATGAAATAGCGCGGCGGCACGACCCATTTGTACACGGGATTCTGCCGCGTCGAGTAGGCGCTATGCAGCGCCACCTCTACAAAACTGTCCACCAGGTGCGCCGGAGAATTCCACCGCGCCTCGTCGGCGCCAGCCGCAACAGGCGCACCGCCGAGCAGGACGGCGAACAGCATGCGGTGCCAGAGGGCAGCGATCTTCATGACCAGGGAAAGCAGCTTGAATGTCTACACCATACTCCCGATGGCGTGTCGTTGAAATACTACGGCCGGAGTAATCCCGCTAAGGCCAAGGCAGTAGATGTGCCGGTATAAACCCTTGCACGACAAGGACTTCGATCCTTGACGCCGAGGATTCCGCCTTGCGGCAATGCGCTCAGGATTCCAGCACGCGCAACTCGGCGTTGGTGTAGCGCAGGCGGCTGGCCAGCACGCTGGCAATGCCTTCCATCAGCCGCAGGCCCAGTTTCTTGTGCTCTTCGGCGAACTTGTCGAAGGCGCGGCGCGACAGCACATAGAGCTCGGTATCGATGAAAGCCACGGCATCCGCCGAACGTACCTCGCCGTCGAGGAAGGCCATTTCTCCGAAGAAGGCACCGCGGCCGAAGGTGCCCAGGTGATGCGAGACGCGATCCGACAACGGCAACACGATGCGCACCGCGCCGCGCCGGATCAGGAACAACTCGTCACCGGCATCGCCGCGCGAAAAAATGGTTTCGCCCTGCGCCACGCTGCGCTTCTCCATGCACGCTTCGAGCGCCGCCAGGGTCTGTTCCTTGCGTCCGGCGAACAGCTCGACCTCATGGAGATCCAGCGCGATTTCCGCGTCCTTCAGCAGCGCCGCGTCGTGGATGATGCGGTCTTCGACCCATTCCAGCGCGTCGTCGAGGGACGGAAACACCTTCACCGGACTGTCGGCGTGCAACAGGCCTACCTGGTCGAAGTACTGCCGCAGGTCGCGCCCCGATGGCAGGTTGGGTGGGATCTGGCTGAATATCAGGAAGCCGTTGCGCTCGGCCAGCATGTCCTTGACCTGCTCCAGCAGGTGGGCCGCGGTGACATCGACGGTCTGGATGCGGCGCATATCGAGGATCAGGAAATCGCGCGTCTTGAGTTCCGGCTCCAGACTCAGGTAGAGCTGGTCGGCGGTGCCGAAGAACAGGCTGCCCTGGAGTTCGACGATCGCGGCGCGCGCGCCGTGCGTGGTGAGGATTTCCATCTCCTCGTGGGTGCGCACGCGCTTGGAAAAGGTTTCATTGCCGAGCAGCTTGCGGCGGATCACGGAACCGCCTATCTGTTCGCGGATGAACAGCATCACGGCCAGCACGATGCCGACGCCGGAGGCGGCGATCAGGCTCACCGTCAGGGCGGTGCCGATCACCGCGACGATCACCGCGAAGTCGAGCATGGTCGAGCGCGACTTCAGGTAATGGAGGCTGTTGCGGTCGATCATGCGCACGCCGATCACGATCAGGATGCCGGCCAGCCCGGCCACCGGGATCCAGGCGATGAAGTTCGCCAGCAAGAGGAAGGCGAGCAGCGCCAGCACGCCTTCGATCAGTCCGGAGAATCGGCTGCTGGCGCCGCCGGAAATATTCACCAGCGTGGCGCCCATGGTGCCGGCGCCGGGTATGCCGCCTATCCCTGCGGAGGCGAGATTGCCCAGGCCCTGGCCGATCAGCTCGCGGTTCGAATCGTGGCGCGAGCGCGTCAGCGCGTCGAGCACCACGCAGGTTTTCAGCGTGTCGATCGACAGCAGCACAGCCAGGGTCAGCGCCGGTATCGCCAACATCTGCAACTGCTGCAGGCTGACGTCCGAAATCGAAGTCCAGCGCACCGCGAGGCCGGCGAAGAAGCTGCCGTCGCCGCCGCCGCCGTCGAGCGCGCCGACCACCAACGTGTTGCCGGCCAGACTGAACAGCACCGGCTCCAGCAGGGCCAGGCCGAAGTAGGCCGCGATGCCGGCCGCCAGGCCGAGCACGGCGCCCGGCACGGCCTTGGTCAGGCGCGGCGCGCCGATCATCACGGCGATGGTGACGAGGCCGACCACGATGGCCTGCCAGCGCCACTGTGCCGGCGCGCCCAGTGCCGCCCAGAAATGCAGATCCTTGGGCGTGCCGAGCAGCTTCGGCACCTGGCTCCCGATGATAATCAGGCCGACCCCGGAAAGATAGCCGCTGACCACCGTGTAAGGCATGTACTTGATCAGCCGCCCCAGGCGCAGCAGGCCGAATCCCACCTGCATCAGGCCGGCGAGCAGGCCGAGCAGGGTCAGCAGCAACAGCGTGGTATCGATCGACGTACCGCTCGCCAGCGCCTCGATGGCAAAAGCCGACACCACGGCCGCAGCCGGTGCGCAAGGTGCAGAAATCAACCGGTTGGTGCCGCCGAAACTTGCCGCAACAATGCCTATCGCCGTGGCGCCGAGTATGCCGGCCAGTGCGCCGAGGGCGACGTGGCTGGCGCCGAGCACGGAATAGATGGTGACACCGTAGGCAATCGCCGAAGGCAAGGCCACCAGCATGGCGGCAAAGCCGCCCCAAAAATCGCCGGCCAGGTTCTCCGGCTTTGGCAGTTTCATTGACTATCCTGCTTGAGTTCGCCCGGGCGGCATAAGTTGTTCGCCCGGACACGATTCTGTCATGAAGCACCGCCCGTGTCTTCTTCATGTCGCCGAGTGTTGTAAGCTTCACCCTTCAACAAACCCATCCCCGGAGGAATCACCCATGAAAAAAGCGCGTACCCTGCTCGTCGCCGCCGCCACCCTGGCTCTCTCCGCAAGCGTCCATGCCCAGGAATTCGTCACGGTTCTCACCGGCGGCACCTCGGGCGTGTATTACCCGCTCGGCGTGGCCCTGTCGCAGGTCTACGGCAAGGCCATGCCCGGCGCCAAGACCTCGGCCCAGGTCACCAAGGCCAGCGCGGAAAACCTCAACCTGCTGCAGGCCGGCCGCGGCGAGATCGCACTGACCCTCGGCGACGCGCTCAACGAAGCCTGGAAGGGCAACCCGGAAGCCGGCTTCAAGACACCGCTGAACAAGCTGCGCACCATCGCCGCGATCTATCCCAATTACATCCAGATCGTCGCCAATGCCGACTCGGGGATCAAGACCCTGGCCGACCTCAAGGGCAAGCGCGTCGCCGTCGGCGCGCCGAAGTCCGGCACCGAACTCAATGCGCGCAACATCTTCAAGGGCGCCGGAATGAGCTACAAGGACTTCGCCAAGATCGAGTACCTGCCCTTCGGCGAGTCGGTGGAACTGATGAAGAACCGCCAGCTCGACGCCACGCTGATTTCGGCCGGCTTGGGCGTCGCAGCGATTCGCGACCTTGCCACGGCAGTCAAGATCGTCATCGTGCCGGTACCCGCCGACGTCGTGGCGAAGATCGGCGAAGCCGCCTATCAGGCCGGCACCGTCCCCGCCAACACCTACAACGGCCAGACCGATGCCGTGGCCACTGTGACGATTCAGAACTTTCTGGTCAGCCATGAAGGCGTGTCCACGGATGCTGCCTACAAGATGACCAAGGCCATCTTCGATCACTTGCCCGAACTGCATGCCGCTCACGCCGCGGCCAAGGGCATCACCAAGGAAAATGCGGCCAAGGCCCCGCCGGCGCCGCTGCATGCAGGCGCTGAAAAGTACTACAAGGAAGTCGGGTTGATCAAGTAAAGGCAGCATCGCCGTGACCGATCGCAGCGCCGCCCCCGACCACGGCCAGGAAGAGTTCTCCGAGCACGGCGTGCAGCGCCGGCTCGGGGGTAGCTGGCTGACGGTTCTCACCGGCCTGGCGCTGGCCTTTTCCACCTACCAGCTGATCGTCGCGGCCTTCCACCCGCTGTCCAGCCTGGTGATCCGCAGCCTGCATGTCGGCTTTCTGCTGTGCATCACCTTCATCCTCTACCCGGCCTTCAAGAGCACCGGCCGGCTCTCGAAAGTTGGCGTTGGCGACACGGTGCTGGCATTCGGCGCGCTGGCGCTGTCGACCTATCACTGGATATTCGAAGGCGAACTGATCCTGCGCTCGGGCGATCCGAGCGACGCCGATCTGTTCGTTGGCACCGCGCTGGTGATCCTCACCTTCGAAGCGGCGCGACGCATCGTCGGCCTGGCGCTGCCCATCGTCTGCGGTCTGTTCCTGCTCTACGGCGTGTTCGGCCATTTGCTGCCGGGCAGCCTCGGCCATCGCGAATACGGCTTCGACCAGATCATCAACCAGCTGGCGCTCGGCACCGAAGGCATTTTCGGCATCCCGACGCTGGTGTCGGCGACCTACATCTTCCTCTTCATTCTGTTCGGGTCGTTTCTCGAACACGCCGGCATGGTCAATCTGTTCAACTCGGTGGCGCTGGGCTTCGTCGGCCACACCAAGGGCGGCGCGGCCAAGGTGTCCGTGCTGTCCTCGGGCCTGATGGGCACCATCTCCGGTTCCGGTGTGGCCAACGTGCTGACCACCGGCCAGTTCACCATTCCGCTGATGAAGAAGTTCGGCTACTCGGGCGTCTTCGCCGGCGCGGTGGAAGCCACGTCCTCGATGGGCGGCCAGATCATGCCGCCGGTGATGGGCGCGGTGGCCTTCATCATGGCCGAGAACCTCGACGTGCCCTATGCCGAGATCGTCAAGGCAGCGGCGATTCCGGCAACTCTCTACTACCTGACGGCATTCTGGATGGTCCATCTGGAGGCCGGGCGCAAGCATCTGGTCGGCATGCCCAAGGACCAGTGTCCCAACCCCTGGCACGCCATGCGCGACAACTGGTACCTGCTGCTGCCGCTGGTCGTGCTGGTGGTGACGCTGTTCAACGGCTTCACACCAATGTTCGCCGGCATGATCGGGCTGGTGCTGACCGCCGTGCTGATCTTGGGCGCGGCGATCGCCGCGCGCGTATCGAGCACCGCCTTCCGCTACGTGTTCTGGCTGGCGCTGGGACTCACCGCCGCGGTCTTTGTCAAGAACATGGAAACCTGGGGCATCTACCCGCTGCTGGCGCTGATCGCCGCACTGGTGGCGCAGACCTTCGCCCTCAAGGGCGGCATGAAGACCCTGCACCTGCTGCGCATGAGCCTGGTCGACGGCGCCCGCCAAGCGCTGCCGGTGGGCGTGGCCTGCGCCATCGTCGGCGTCATCATCGGCGTGCTGACGCTGACCGGGGCGGCGTCCTCCTTCGCCGGCTTCATTCTCAACGTCGGCGAAAAGAGCCTGTTCCTGTCGCTGGTCTTGACCATGCTGGTCTGCCTGGTGCTCGGCATGGGCATCCCGACCATTCCGAACTACATCATCACCAGTTCGATCGCGGCGCCGGCACTGTTGAAACTCGGCGTGCCGCTGATCGTCAGCCACATGTTCGTCTTCTACTTCGGCATCATGGCCGACCTGACGCCGCCGGTGGCATTGGCCGCTTTCGCCGCCAGTTCGATCGCCAAGGAATCGGCCATGAAAATCGGCATTAAGGCGGTGCAGATCGCCATCGCCGGCTTCGTCATTCCCTACATGGCGGTGTACACGCCGGCACTGATGCTGCAGGGCGACTGGACCGTGGCTGCGGTCGCCTACATTGTGTTCAAGGCCGTGCTGTCGATCGCGCTGTGGGGCGCGGCGGCGATCGGCTTCCTGCAAAGCCAGCTCAACAGGGGTGAGCGCATCTTCGCCGCCGCCGCCGCCTTCATGCTGGTCGCGGCGATTCCACTGACCGACGAGATCGGCTTCGGCATGAGCGCGGCCTTCGTGATCTGGCACGTGGTCCGCAGCCGGCGCCTCGCCGCCGCATGAGCCTTTGCCTGGCGGCGGGCGCGGTCGCTGCCTCGCTCGCGATCGAGAGTTTCACCCTGACCTGGATGCACTCGATCGAGAAGATCCGCTGGGAGGAAGACTGGCGCATTGAAGGCCGCAGCCTGGTCATCGCCGAAGCACGCATCCGCGGCAGCGGCGCCGGCATGGAGCCCCCGGCCGGCAGCGTGCTGAAGAACGGCGTCTGGCATTACCGGCCGACGCTGCCGCCGCAGACGGTGCTGCGGCTCACCCATTCGCCCTATACCGCCGGCTACACGCTGTGCACGCTGACCGTTTGCCGGCCACTGGCGGATCACCTGCCGGGACTCGAAGATCACGCCCTGATCGAGATCAGACCCTGCTGAACGACGCGAGCCCCTTCGCGCCGACTTGCCATTGGGATGAGTAGCCGCTAATCTGCCTGACATTTATTCCAAACGGCATTGCCGCCGACGTGCAAGCTGCAGTCGGGCAGCGCCAACAACAGCAGGGGCGATGATGAATGCAACGAGCTGCTACGAAACGCTGGGCGTGGTTCGCGATGCCACACCGGAGGCCATTGCTGCCGCCTACCAGCGCTGCCTGAGCGAACTGCGGGCGAGCCTGAACGGCCCGAATCCGCCGCCGCCCGAGCGCCTGGACACCCTGCGTGCCGCCTACCAGACGCTCGGCAATCCCGCGTCGCGGCAGGCCCACGATGCCGCGCTGGCCCCACCGATCCCGCTGTCGCCGGCGGTCGCGGCCGATGACGGGGAGCGCAGGCCCCATCCCTTCGCCTTCACCGGCAGCGGCGGCGAGTATTTCCGCATCTGGATCGTCAATCTGTTTCTTTCGCTGATCACCCTCGGCATCTATTCGGCATGGGCCAAGGTGCGCCGCGAGATATTTTTTCACCGCAATCTGGTGCTCGACAATTCCGCCTTCAGCTACCACGGCAAACCGATCGCCATCCTCAAGGGCCGTACCATTGCCGTCTTGCTGCTGATCGTACTGACGGCGGCGCAGAATGCCGGCCCGCTCGCCTACGGCCTTGCCGTGCTGGCGCTGCTTCCCGTGGCGCCGTGGCTGATTGTGCGGGCGTTTCGCTTCCGCGCCCACAACACCAGCTACCGCGGCCTGCGCTTTTCGTTTCACGGCACCTACCGGCAGGCGCTGACGGCATTTGTCGGCTACGGATTGCTCGCGACGATAAGCTTCGGGCTGCTGTTTCCGCTGTTCTACCGCCAGCAACGGACGTTCGTGCTCAACAATCTGCGCTACGGCAGCGCGCAATTTCGCTGCACGGCCAGTGGCGGACAGTTCTACGGCATTTTCCTCAGGCCGCTCGGGCTCGCGCTGGTCGGCATGTTTGCCATCGGCTTGTTGGCGGCGGCAGGCGGCGCCTCCAGGCTGTTGCTGCCGCTGGCCTTTGGTGTCGGCACGATGGCCCTGATGCTGTTCCTGCTGCCCTATATTCGCGTGCGGACCACCAACCTGGTGTGGAACCATGTGACGCTGGAACGGATGCGCTTTTCCAGCACGCTGGCGGTCTTCGCCTACTTCGGTCTGGTGGCCGGCAATCTGGTGCTGCTGCTGCTCACGCTCGGGCTTTACTGGCCCTGGGCGCAAGTCCGCCTCGCACGCTACCGGGCAAGCTGCATGATCCTGCAAAGCGCGGAATCGCTCGACAGTTTTGTCGCCGGGGAAAGCGCCAATGCCGCCGCGATCGGCGACGAAGTATCCGAGTTGATGGACATCGACATCGCCCTTTAACGTGAAATACATTGCCAAGCGCGCTGTGTCAGGTTCGAGGGAAGCGAGCCGATCAGTAGCCCCCCGCGAGGGGGGATGGGGGGGCGGGCCACTAATTCGCCTTCGCGTATTTCATGATGCGGGGTGGTCCATCGGAGCCATGAGCGTTAGATGATCGCAGCGGATTATTTCGACGGCCGCAGTTCGCGGCGCCACACCGCCCGCCTGGGCTTGCGCGGCGACATCGTGGTGATCGAGGGTGAGTTCGGCCGCCGCAGCGCCGCGCTGGATGCCGTCGAGATCTGCACCGGCGCCGACCGCACTCCGAGCACGATCCGCTTTGACGATGGCGCCATCTGCGAAATCCACGACAGCGCTGCCTGGGCCGCCGAACTCGCTGGCGCCGGCATCGGGGTCGGCGCGATAGCCAGCGCCGAGCGGCGCTGGCATTGGGCCCTGGCCGCCCTGGCGGGCGCCGTGCTGATCGTCGCCGCAATCTATGCCTACGCCCTGCCCTGGATTGCCGGGCTGCTGGCACCGACGATTCCGCAGGCGGCGACGCAAGCGATTTCGGACGCCGTGCTCAAGGGACTCGACGCCAGGCTGCTGGCGCCTAGCAAAACCAGCCCGCAACGCCAGCAGGAGATCGCCGCCAGAGTGGCGGCGCTGGCCGGTGCCGGCGAGCGCCTGCCGCCGCATCGCTTGTTGTTCCGCGCCAGCCCCACGCTGGGGGCCAATGCCTTTGCCCTGCCCGGCGGCGACGTGGTGGTGCTCGACGAGCTGCTGGCCCTGGCCAGACAAGACGAAGATGTGGTCGCCGTGGTGGCGCACGAGCTGGGCCACCTGCGCCACCACCACGGCATGCGCCAGTTGCTGCAGAGCGCAGTGGTCTCCTTCGTGGTCGGCGTCTATCTCGGTGACATATCCACCGTCGTCGCCGGCCTCACCGCGCTCCTGCTCGAATCCCGCTATTCGCGCGAGTTCGAACTCGAGGCGGATGCCTATGCCGGCCGCCTGCTGCTGGCGACGCCGGCCTCGCTCGATCCCCTGATCGACATGCTGTTGCGGCTCGACGCAGCGCATGCCAAAGGCCGCGCCGCCGATCGCGGCGGGCCGTTCGACGTCGGTGACCTGCTCAGCAGCCATCCCGACACCGCCGGCCGGGTCGGCGCGCTGCGGGCGATGAAGCGCTGAAGCCGGCTGTGCTTGCAGATCACTGGTCGGGGATCGACAATAATGCGGTGATTGAAATCGGGAGTGCCGCCATGAAGCCCTATTCCGCAATTTTGTCCGCACCGGCTTTCGCCATCGGCGTCTGCTGCGACCAGGACGAAATCACGGGCATCGACTACCTCGAAGCACGCGCCGAGCTCGCGCCGCAGACGCCGCTGGCCAAGGAAGCCGTGCGCCAGTTGCGCGCCTGGCTGAAAGACCCGTCATTCCAGTTCGGCCTGCCGCTGGCGCCGGCCGGCACGCATTTCCAGCGCCGCGTCTGGAACCAGATCGCCGCGATTCCGCCGGGCCGCACCATGAGCTACGGCGAGGTCGCCGCTGCCATCCGCAGCGGCCCTCGCGCGGTGGGCAACGCCTGCGGCGCCAATCCCTATCCGATCGTGGTGCCCTGCCATCGCGTGGTCGCGGCGAACCAGGGCCTCGGCGGTTTCGCGCGGCAACGCGGCGGCTTCCTGCTCGACATCAAGAAGTGGCTGTTGGAACACGAACGACAATCCCCCCAGCCCCCTTTCCGCGAAAGGGGATGACTGGTGTTCGCTGCGCTCCGTGAGCACCATTGCGTTGCCTTGGGGCGGCCCGGCGGCAAGGCATGAAGGAAGCTGACGCCGCGCTGATCGACGAATTCGTTGACGCCTTGTGGCTCGCCGACGGACTGTCGAAAAACACGCTGGCGGCCTACCGCACCGATCTCACACTGTTCGCGCACTGGCTCGTCGCAAGCAATTCAACGATAGTTGGCGCTGACGAGACGGCGATCAATGCCTATCTGGTGCATCTGCATGCCCGTCCCGGCGGCATCAAGTCGGCCAGCCAGCGGCGGCTGATGGCCACGCTGCGCCGCTGCTACCGCTGGCTGTTGGACCAGGGCCGGCTGCGCACCGATCCGCTGCTCAACATCGACAAGCCGCGGCCGATCCAGCGCTTTCCCAAGACGCTGTCGGAAAAGCAGGTGGAAGACCTGCTCGACGCGCCCGACGTGGCGACCTCGCTCGGCCTGCGCGACCGCGCCATGCTCGAGCTGCTTTATGCCACCGGCCTGCGCGTGTCCGAACTGGTCGGCGTGCGCCTGTTCGAGGTCAGCCTCAACGACAACGTGGTGCGCGTGATGGGCAAGGGCTCGAAGGAAAGGCTGGTGCCGCTCGGGCAGATCGCCGCCGAATGGCTGCAGCGCTACATCGCCGGCGCGCGCGGCGAACTGCTCAAGCAGCATGTCTCCGACGCGGTCTTCGTCACCGTGCGCGGCGGCGCCATGACGCGGCAGATGTTCTGGACCCTGGTCAAGAAATACGCGCTGCAGGTCGGCATTCCGCAGCAGCGCATCTCGCCGCATGTGCTGCGCCACGCCTTCGCCACGCATCTGCTGAACCATGGCGCCGACCTGCGCGTGGTGCAGTTGCTGCTCGGCCACGCCGACATCTCGACGACCCAGGTGTACACCCACGTCGCGCGCGAGCGGCTGAAGCAATTGCATCGCGTGCATCATCCGCGCGGCTGATCCGCGTCAGCCGGGACAGGCATGGCGCTGCAGCGCCTGCACGATCTCGCCGGTCGCCCGGTCCTGGACGAAGGCCGCCACGCCGAGATCGCCAGGCTTCCAGCCGGGCTCCAGCGCGATTTCCCGATTCAGCGTCAGGCGCCCGTCGGCGCCCGCCGCCAGCGGGCCAAGCAGGCGCCGCACGACGTAATCGTGGCGCAGCGTCTTGCCGGCATTCTCGCCGGCGCGGACTTCGGTTTCGAGATTGTTTTCGTAAAGCGCCAGCCAGGCATCGAGTCCCGGCCGCGCCATGACGATCTCGCCGCCAACGGCAAGGCGCGCTGCGCCCGTGACCCCCAACTGCAGCGCGATGCGCGCCCCCGGACGGGCGTCGCCGGCAGCGTCGAGCGGGCTGGCGCCGCTGCGCCAGTCGCGGCCGTTGCGCAGGAACTGCGGTGTGTACACCAGGCGCGAGCGCGCCAGGCCGGCCATCGTCTGCTGGCGCTCGGTGTAACGCGGACTGGCGAATCGATCCGTCCAGCCGAGACGATCCCAGTAGTCGACATGGAAGGCCAGCGGCACCAGTCGCCCGGCGTACTCGGCGCGGTCCCTGAACTGCGATAGGCGCCGGTCGGCCGGCGGGCAACTGTCGCAGCCTTCCGACGTGTAGAGCTCGAGCAGCACCGCGCGCTGTTCGCCGCTGTGCGCCGCGCAGGCGGCGAAAGCCGCCGGCGCAGGCAGTGCGGCGCACAGCCAGGCCAGCAGCGGCGGGAAAAGTCGTCCTCGATTCATGGTGGGCCCCCGTAAGCGCAAGACAGGCATGAGATAGCTATTGGTCGCGCACGCCGCGGATTCCTTACGCGCGGCGGCGACTTTCGCCGGGAGCGTACAATTTGTCGCATGAGATCTGAACCCAGCTACCCGAATTCGGGCCCCGAGACCCCGGCGACCAAGTTCCTGCACAAGCACGGCGTCGCCCATTCCAACCATCTCTACGAGTACGAGGAGCATGGCGGCACCCAGGTGTCGGCGCGCGAGCTCAACGTTCCCGAGCACGCCGTGGTCAAGACGCTGGTCATGGAGGACGAGAATGCGAAACCGCTGATCGTGCTGATGCATGGCGACCGCAAGGTGTCGACCAAGGAGCTGGCGCGCCAGATCGGAGTCAAGAAGGTCGCGCCCTGCAAGCCCGAGGACGCCCTGCGCCACACCGGCTACATGGTCGGCGGCTGTTCGCCCTTCGGCACCAAGAAAGCGCTGCCGGTGCATATGGAAAAGACCATCCTCGACCTGCCGCTGATCTACATCAACGGCGGCCGCCGCGGCTATCTGGTCGGCGTCCATCCGCACGACATCCTGCGCGTGCTGCAGCCAAAAATCGTCGAGTGCGCGCTTAAGGATTAACGCGAACGGTAGGTCGGCAGGCTGAGCCGGTAGCGGATCGAGGCCAGGCGCAGGCCCAGCACCACTACCGCGCCGGCCAGCGCCGCGACCGCATCGCCGAGGCCGAAGTGCAGGGCGCCGAGCAGGGTCAGCGCGCCGAGCCAGGAGGCCGTGGCGTAGAGCGTGCCGGGGCGCATTACCAGCGGCACTTCATTGACCAGGATGTCGCGCAGCATGCCGCCGACGACGCCGGTGATGACTCCCAGCAGCGACACGGAAAGCCAATGCACGCCGGCGGCGAGGCCGACCTGGCAACCGACCACGGTGAATAGCGCGAGGCCCACGGCATCGGGCACCACGAACAGGCCAGTGCGCACACGGATGCGCCGCGCCAGAACGAAGGTGAAACCGACCGCGAGCAGGCCGCAGACCAGGTAGGCGACATCGACCAGCCAGAACACCGGCCGATTCAGCAACAGGTCGCGCAGCGTGCCGCCGCCCAGGCTGGTGGCCAGGCCGACGATCACGGCGCCGACCAGGTCCATCTGCTTGTCCTCGGTTTCCAGCACCGCCGAGGCGGCATTGACCGCCACCGCCGCCATGCCGACTGCGTAGATCAGCTCGGCCGGTGCGGGCAGGGGCGTCATCGCGAGCGTTCGATCTGCACGCCGACCCGGCGCACGCCTTTCATGATGCCCATCTTGGCGATGCTGATCTTGACCCAGGGCGCGCCGAACTCGTTCAACAGCAGGCCGATCACGTATTCGCCGAGCGTCTCCAGCAGGTTGAAGTGACGCGTCGCCAGTTCGGCGCGGATGCGGTCGATCACCGCGTCGTAGCGGATGGTCTTGTCGATGTCGTCGTCCTGCGCCGCTTCGTCGGGCACGCCGAAGGTCAGGCTGATTTCCAGCGACTGCGGCGCCGCCTTCTCGCGCTCGAAAATCCCGACGTGCGCATCGACCCGCATGTCGTCGATGAAGATGAAATCCACGTGACGTCCCCGGTTTAAAATCGCCCCATTCTAGGGAATCCGCAATGAACCTGCTCGTTTCGGCCGTCTTCGGCTATCTGCTCGGCTCCGTACCTTTTGCCGTGATCGTCTCGCGCGCCTTTCGCCTGGCCGATCCGCGCAGCTTCGGCTCGGGCAATCCCGGCGCCACCAATGTGCTGCGCAGCGGCAACAAGCTCGCCGCCTTGCTGACCCTGCTCGGCGACGCGGCCAAGGGCTGGCTCGCGATGTTCATCGCCGCACGAGTTGGTGCTGACGGTACGGCGATTGCGGCAGCGGGTCTCGCCGCCTTTCTCGGCCATGTGTTTCCCTTCACCCTCGGCTTCAAGGGCGGCAAGGGCGTGGCGACGGCGCTCGGCGTGCTGCTGGGTTTTTCCGGCGTACTGGCCGGCGTCACGGCTGCGATCTGGCTGGCGGTGGCCGCCATCACGCGCTATTCCTCGCTGGCCGCGCTGACGGCTGCCACGGCCGCACCCGTTCTCACCTGGTGGCTGCTGGGCGGGATCGAAAGCACCGTGACCGTCGCGCTGATGTGCGCGGTGCTGATCTATCGTCACCGGAGCAATATCAAGAAGCTGCTCGCCGGCACCGAAGGCCGCATCGGCGGCCGCAGGTAATCCCGGGCCGGCGGCTCAGTTGCCTCCCTCAGTTACCGCCCTCAGTTGCCTCCCTCAGTTGCCGCCGGATTTCACCACCGCCGCCGTACGCAAATGCGGCACGTAGGCCTTGTCCACCACGCCGATGTGCTCGACCAGCCAGGTCTTGACCAGGACCATCATTTCGTCGCTGACGTCCTGGCGGATCGAGTGCTGCTTGATCTCCGCCAGGTCGGCGGAGAAGGCCCGGTGCGCGGCAATGTGGGCGTCCAGATCGGGATAGCCATGCAGGCGCAGCAGCGCTTCTTCGACGGCGAAATGTATGTTTATGAAATTAGTCAGTTCGACGATCGCGAAATGCACGGCCGACCATTTGTCTTCCGAGGAAACCGCCAGTTCAAGACGCGCCAGGACATCGAAGAGCACCTGATGCTGCTCGTCGATTTCGTCGATTCCGGTAAGAAGGCTGTCGGTCCAACTCATTGGCGGCTCCAGTCTCGTTCGCAGCACCCAGATCATTGTAGCCGTGATTTGCACTTGATCCGGACCAGGCGTCGTCAAGATAATCGCCCGTCACAGTGCCCCTTATAATCGCCGCTTGCGACAAGCCCGCGCGCAGCCATTCGATGCAGGAAACCCGCCATGGATGATCTGGACTTTTCAGCCAAACCCAGCGCCCCGGTGCGCACGCCGGCGACCGACCCCGGGGCCAAGGGCGAGGCAGCGTCCCTCTACGACCCGAAACTGGCCCTGGCGTTTTTCCGCCTCG
Source organism: Pseudomonadota bacterium (assembly GCA_043826925.1). GTDB lineage: Bacteria > Pseudomonadota > Gammaproteobacteria > Burkholderiales > Rhodocyclaceae > Sulfuritalea. Next base: position 72,895 of record JBDRPN010000017.1, on the reverse strand, counting down.
CCGGAACCCTGGAACAGTTCCCGGCCGGCCAGCAGATATTTGTCGAAAACGAAAAGGCCTCCGGGTTCTTCTCCAAGGGCGCCCGCATCTACCTGCTGCTCGACGGCGACGTGACGCTGACGCTGCAGGGCAAGCCGCTGGAACTGGTGCTGCCCGGCGAGATTTTCGGCGAAATGGCGGCCATCGCCGACATCCCGCGCAGCGCGACGGCAACCGCCAGGAAGAACTGCCGGGTGCTGTCGCTCGACGAAAAGCAATTCCTCGGCTCGCTGCAGCAGATGCCCGATTTCGCGCTGATGCTCATGAGCGTCATGGCCCAGCGTCTGCGCCGCGGCCTGGCGCGGCTGGCCGCGGCAAAAAAGCCCGCCACCGGAGTGCTGGAACACAGGAACACGCTGGACCGGAAAATGCTGGCCGAATTGCAGCATGCGCTGGGCGATCCGACGCCCACCTCGGCCGCCGCCGGTCAGACCGTGGTCACCAAGGGCGCCGTGGGCGCCTGCATGTTCGTCGTCACCGAGGGTCGCATTGCGATTTCGGTCGACGGCACGGTGATCGAGCATGTCGGGCCGGGCGGCGCCTTCGGTGAAATGGCGCTGGTCGATCGCACCGGCCGCTCGGCCACCGCGACGGCCGAAACCGACAGCGCCTGGCTGCTGATCGGGCGCAATGAATTTCTCGCCATGGTCAAGTCGCGGCCGGCCTTCGGCATCGCGCTGATGCGCTCGATGAGCGCGCGCGTGCTGCACATCGGGAAACTGCTCGGCTCCTGAAAGCCGCGGCAAACGTTCAGAAGATCTGGTCGAGCGGCCAGCGCGGGCGCACCGCGAAGGCGCCGCCGCGATTCGGCGCCTCGCCCTGCAGCAGACGCTGGCTGCCGGCGAAGGCGATCATCGCGCCGTTGTCGGTGCATAGCTCCAGCGCCGGATAGAACACCCGGCCGCCGATCTTCGCCATGGCGTCGTCCAGCCGCTGGCGCAGGCGCCGGTTGGCGCCGACGCCGCCGGCCACCACCAGCGCCGAAAGTTGGTGCTGGCGACACGCCGCGACGGCCTTCGCCGCCAGCACTTCGGTCACCGCTTCCTGGAATTCCGCGGCGAGATCGGCGCGGTCGGCCTCGCTCAACGCCTGCGCCCGCGCCGCGGTCAGCACCGCCGTCTTGAGCCCGGAAAAGCTGAAGGACAGGTCGCCGCTGCCCAGCATCGGCCGCGGCAGCTTGTAGCGCCCGGGTTTGCCGGTTTCGGCCAGCTTCGCCAGCGCCGGCCCGCCGGGATAACCGAGACCCAGCAGCTTGGCGGTCTTGTCGAAGGCCTCGCCCGCGGCGTCGTCGAGCGATTCGCCGAGCAGCCGGTAGTCGCCGACGCGCGCCACGCGCATCAACTGCGTGTGCCCGCCGGAAACCAGCAGGGCGATGAAGGGGAAGCTCGGCGCGTCATCGGCCAGGAGCGGCGAGAGCAGGTGGCCTTCCAGATGATGCACCGGCAGCACCGGCACAGCCAGCGCCATGGCCAGTGCCTCGGCGAAACTGGCGCCGACCAGCAGCGCGCCCGCCAGCCCCGGCCCGGCCGTGTAGGCGATCGCGTCGATGTCGCCGCGCGTGCAGGCGGCTTCGGCCAGCACGCTCTCCAGCAGAGGGATCAGGCGCCGCACGTGGTCGCGCGAGGCCAGCTCCGGTACCACGCCGCCATAGGCCTCGTGCATTGCCACCTGGGTATGCACGGCATGGCCGAGCAGCCCGCGCTCGGTGTCGTAGAGCGCGACGCCGGTTTCGTCGCAGGAGGATTCGATGCCGAGGACTTTCATCGGCGGCATTCTACCGGCAGCGCGTGCGCGTCCCGGCCGCTTCAGAACAGCGACAGCTGCGGCGTAGCGCGCGGCGGCAGTGTTGGCGGACGGAATGCCGTGACGTCGAGCGGGGCATGGGGCGCATCCAACCCCAGCCGGCGCACGGCAATCCGGAAGCGCTGGGCGATGATCTCGGCCAGCGGCCCGCTGCCGCGCTGGCGACTGCCGAAGCTGCTGTCGTACTCTCGGCCGCCATGCAGCTGGCGCATCAGGCTATACACATGCTCGGCGCGGCCCGGCCGGTGGCTTTCGAGCCAGGCGCGGAACAGCGGCTTCACTTCATGCGGCAGGCGCAGCAGGATGTAGCCGGCGGAAGTCGCGCCGGCCTCGCGCGCCGCCGCGAGGATGTGCTCCAGCTCGTGGTCGGTCAGCGCCGGGATCAGCGGCGCCACCATCACTGCGGTCGGGATGCCGGCCTGCGCCAGCGCCGCGATGACCGAGAGTCGGCGCTGGGGAGACGGCGCCCGCGGCTCCATCGCCCGCGCCAGATCGCCGTCCAGCGTAGTGATCGAAACCGCGGCATGCACCAGATCGCCGCGCGCCATGTCCGCCAGCAGGTCGAGGTCGCGCAGGATCAGCGCCGATTTGGTGACGATGGTCAGCGCATGCCGGGTTTCCGCCAGCACTTCGAGGATGCAGCGCGTCACCCGCAGGCGGCGTTCCACCGGCTGCCAGGCGTCGGTGTTGATGCCCAGCGCGACCGGCCGGCAGACATAGCTCGGCCTGGCCAGCTCGCCGCGCAGGGTTTGCGCGGCATCGGCCTTCCAGGCAAGCTTGGTCTCGAAATCCAGCCCCGGCGAGAGGCCCAGATAGGCATGCGAAGGCCGCGCGAAACAGTAGGCGCAACCATGCTCGCAGCCGCGATAAGGATTGATCGAGCGGTCGTAGGGAATGTCGGGCGAGCTGTTATAGGTGATCACCGACTTCGCCGTATCGACGATCAACTCGGTGGCCGGCGCCGTTTCTTCCTCGTTCCACCAGCCGTCTTCCGCCGCCTCGCGCTGCCAGGCGTAGAAGCGGCCGTCGGGCGAGATCACCGCGCCGCGGCCTTTGCGGGGAGGGTTGGTTTTCATACTGAGATTATATCCAGCTTGACCGAATACGCCTTGCCGGGTCTCGCCCCGGCAAGCCTCTCCCCCATGGCAGAATCCGAGAGTTGGCGCTGGCGACACGCCGCTGCCGATCCTGCCTCCGGGAATAAAATGAAAATCCTGCTCCTCTGTCACGACCTGACCACCCGCCTGCGCCTGACCCACGTCTGGTCGGCCGCCGGAGTCGCCATGCTGCCGCGAACCAGCAAGGAAACGCCCGACTGCATTGTGATCGACCTCGGCCGACGCGACGCGCTGCAGGAAATCGTCCGCTTGCGTGCGCTGCATCCCGAAGTGGACATCGTCACCTGCGCCGCGACCTTCGACGGCCCTGCGGTCGAGGCGGCGAAAGCGGCCGGCGCGACGGATTTCGCGGCGCGCAGCCACGTCGACAAGCGCGTGGCGCGCCGCCTCAAGCTGCCGGGCTGATCCCGGGTGCATCTGCTGGTCGATATTTCGGCCCACGGCTTGGGCCATCTGGCGCAGACCGCGCCGGTGATCGATGCGCTGGCCGCCCTGGTCCCCGGACTGCGCGTGACGGTGCGCAGCGCGATTTCGCGGCATCACCTCGCACATCGCATCGCCGCGGATTTCGTCCATGTCGCCGAGGCGCGCGACTTCGGCTACGTGATGCACAACGCCGTCGATATCGACCTCGCCGCCAGCGCCCGGCGCTATCGCGAATTCCACGCGAACTGGACGCAGCGGGTCGCGGCCGAGGCCGACTGGCTGCGCCGGCACGGCGTCGATGCGCTGCTGTCCAATGTCGCCTACCTGCCGCTGGCGGGCGCCGCCGAGGCCGGCATTTCGGCCGCCGGCCTGTGTTCGCTGAACTGGGCGGACCTGTTCGCCCACTATTTCGCCGACGAGCCCTGGATGCCGACCATCCGTGCCCAGATGCTGGCGGCCTACGGCGCCGGCGGCTGCTTCCTGCGCCTGACGCCGGGCCTGCCGATGAGCGACCTGCCGGGGCGGCAGGACATCGCGCCGATTGCCCGGCCGGGGCGGCGCGACCGGGCCCTGGTGGCGCGCCGGCTCGGGCTGGATGCGGCGCAACGCTGGATTCTGCTGGCCATGGGCGGCATGGAGTTTCGCCCGCCGCTGGAGCACTGGCCGCACACGCCCGGCTTGAGCTGGCTGGTGCCCGGCGCCTGGACGCTCAAGCGCCAGGACGTGCATGCCTTCGACGCGGCGAGGCTGGATTTTTCCGACCTGCTGGCCAGCGTCGACGCGGTGATCACCAAACCCGGCTACGGCACCTTCGTCGAGGCGGCCGGTGCCGGCATTCCGGTCCTCTATCTGGAACGCGGGGACTGGCCGGAAACGCCCCATCTGACGGACTGGCTCGCCGCCAATGCGCGCGCCGCGATGCTGACCCGCGGGCAACTGCTGGCAGGCGACTTCGTGGAGATCCTGCAGGACCTGTGGCGGGCGCCGGCGCCCGCGATACCGGCGACCATGGGGGCAGACGACGCGGCGCGCCGGCTGGTGAAAGCATTGGGCTTGACCTGATCGGGCACCGAGCTACGTCGTGTCCGGCGCAGAAACAATTGACATCAATGGCAAAGCGTTTAGAATGCGCGCCTTTCCCGCCTCTCCAGGATAATTGCAATGCCGGGTATTCGCCTCAAGGAAAACGAGCCGTTTGAAGTCGCGATCCGTCGCTTCAAGCGCGCCATCGAAAAGACTGGTCTGCTGACCGAGCTACGCGCACGCGAGTTCTACGAGAAGCCCACGACCGAGCGCAAGCGCAAGGCCGCGGCTGCCGTCAAGCGCCACCACAAGCGCATTCGCAGCCAGCTTCTGCCGCCGAAAATGTATTGAGCCGGATTGCGGTTCTGTAGCCTGAACCGCGTTCGTTTTGCCGCTTGATGACCGAAACCGCCGCCAGGCGGTTTTTGTGCTTCTTGCTTCTGGAAAGGATGATCCGATGAGCCTCGAAACGCGTATCGACGACGACTGGAAAGCCGCCATGAAAGCCGGTGAAAAGGCCAGGAAGGACGCCCTGAGCCTGTTGCGCGCCGCGATCAAGCAGAAACGGGTGGACGAGAAGATCGAAATCAACGACGCCGCGGTGATTGCCGTAATCGAAAAGATGCTCAAGCAGCGCAAGGATTCGATCACCCAGTACGAAGCCGCCCAGCGCCAGGATCTGGCCGACGCCGAGAAGTTCGAGGCATCGGTGCTGGCCGACTACATGCCGCAGGGGCTCGCTGCTGCCGAGGTCGAGGCGATCGTGGTCGCCGCCATCGCCGCATCGGGCGCCAAGGCGCCGGCCGACATGGGCAAGGTCATCGCCCTGGTCAAACCCCAGGTGGCCGGCCGCGCCGACATGGGCGAAGTTTCCAAACTCGTCAAGGCCAAGCTGGCGGCAGCGCAGTAAGGGGGTAATCCCCGGTGATCCCAGAAAGCTTCGTCCAGGAACTGCTGGCCCGCATCGACATCGTCGATGTGGTCGAGCGCTACGTGCCGCTGCGCAAGGCGGGCGCCAATTACAGCGCCTGCTGCCCCTTCCATTCCGAGAAAACCCCGTCCTTCACGGTCAGCCCAAGCAAGCAGTTCTATCACTGCTTCGGTTGCGGCGCGCATGGCAGCGCGATCGGATTCCTGATGCAGCACGCCGGCATCGGTTTCATCGAGGCGGTCGAGGACCTGGCTTCCTCGGCCGGGCTGCAGGTGCCCCACGAAGAGCGCAACGCGGCGATCCGGGCCAAAAAGGCGCCGCTGACCGAACCGATGGCGCGTGCCATGCACTTCTACCGCGAGCAGCTGAAGGCCTCGCCGAAAGCCGTCGAATATCTCAAGAATCGCGGACTTTCGGGTGAAATCGCCGCGAAATTCGGCCTCGGCTACGCACCGGACGGCTGGCAGGGACTGCAGCAGGTTTTCTCCGACTACAACGATCCGGCGCTGGTCGAATGCGGCCTGGTCATTGTCAATGAGCAGGGCCGGCGCTACGACCGCTTCCGCGACCGGGTGATGTTCCCCATCCTCGACCAGCGCGGCAATGTGATCGGTTTCGGCGGCCGGGTGATCGGCCAGGGCGAGCCGAAGTACCTGAATTCACCGGAAACTCCGCTCTTCGAGAAGGGCCGCGAACTCTACGGCCTGCCCCAGGCGCGCAAGGCCATTCAGGAAGAAGGCACGGTGCTGGTTGTCGAGGGCTATATGGACGTGGTCGGACTGGTTCAAAACGGGGTCGAGAACGTGGTCGCCACGCTGGGCACCGCCGCCACCGATGCCAACGTGCAAAAGCTCCTGAAACAGGCCAACCGGGTGGTGTTCTGCTTCGACCGCGACGAAGCCGGCGACCGCGCCGCCTGGCGCGCCATGGAAGTGAGCCTGAGCCACCTGGCCGACAACAAGACCGTCGAGATTCTGCAGATGCCGGGCAACCAGGATCCGGACGAATACATCCGCGAACATGGCCGCGAGGCCTTTGTGCAGCAGACCAAAAACGCAGCCCGCCTGAGCGAATTTCTGCTGAGGGAACTGGTCAAACGGACCAATCCCAATACCGCCGAAGGCCGCGCCATGCTGGTGCATGCAGCAAAACCCCTATTGCAGAAAATGACCGCGCCTATCCTGCGGGTCCAGGTGACCAAGGAGATCGCCCAGCGCGCCCAGGTATCGCAGGCCGAGGTCGAAGCCGAATGCGGCCTGAAACCCCTCGCCCGCAGCCGCTACGCGCCGGCGCAGATGAAGCAGCGCCCGGTGCCTTCCTCGGTCGAATACAAGCTGCTGCAAATCCTTCTGCACAAACCGGAGTGGGCGGCCAGCCTGCCGCTGGATCTGATCGGCCGCGAACGCGTGGAGAGCGAGGCGCTGATTGCGATTGCCGACGCCATCGAACACGGTGAGCTGCCGGCCGGCGGTTTCGGCCTGTTGCTGGAATTTTTCCGCGGCACGCCCCATGAGGCCCTGATCGCCGGCATTGCGGCAAACATGGTGGAAGAAGTCGATCTCGGAGCTCTCGAAGCCATGTTCAACGATTCCGTCACCCGCCTGCGCCATACCGCCCTCACCGCCGAGATCGAACAGCTCACGGCGCGAGCGCGGCAGGGCCTGAGCCCCGACGACCGGAAACGCCTCACCGAACTGCTGGCAAAGAAGCGCCCCAGCGCGTCCTAGACGGAAGGGGGTCCGATCTGATATACTTAATGGTTCTCCAGCGCTTTCACGGCGCGCTGAGCCGACCTTTCCGCGCACGTCGCGGCGTTTCCATGGCCGGCGGCACTGCGCCGCAATCGTGCTCCAGCTGAGGATAGTCATGTCGAAGGAAATCGCCAAGCAGAGCAAGTCGAAGGCCGCCGCCAAGCCGGTCGCGAAGAAACCCGCGCCGAAAAAACCTGTGCCGGTCAAGAAGCCTGCCGCCGCCAAGGCCGCCCCTGCCAAGGCAGCCGCCAAAACCACCGCCGCCAAGGCCAAACCGGCCAAGGCAAATGTCAAAGCCGCTGCCGACAAATCCCACGCTGCCGCCAAGCCGGCGAAACCCCTGTCGCCGCCTGTCGAAGCCGTCGTGCCGGCGAAACCCGCAGTGCAGCCGGTCGCCGCAAAATCCGTGGCCAAGGCCATCGCCGAGTCGCGTGGGCGCAAGAGCAAGGAAAAGCTCGTCGCTCCCGAGGCCACCCCGATCGATCTGGATACCAAGCGCACCCGCCTGAAGACCCTGATCGCCCTGGGCAAGGAACGCGGTTACCTGACCTACGCCGAGATCAACGACCACCTGCCCGACGACCTGGTCGATGCGGAGCAGATCGAATCGATTATCTCCACCTTCAACGACATGGCGATCCAGGTCTTCGACGAAGCGCCTGCCGTCGATGACCTGCTGCTCAACGAATCCGCACCGGCCCCGGTCGATGCCGAAGCAGTCGAAGAAGAAGCCGAACAGGCGCTGTCCACGGTCGATTCCGAATTCGGCCGGACGACCGACCCGGTGCGCATGTACATGCGCGAAATGGGCTCGGTCGAACTCCTCACCCGCGAAGGCGAAATCGAAATCGCCAAGCGCATCGAGGACGGCTTGAAGCACATGATCATGGCGATTTCCGCCTGCCCCACGACCATCGCCGAGATGCTGGAAACTGCCGGCAAGGTGGCGCGCGACGAAATGCGCATCGACGAACTGGTCGATGGCCTGATCGATCCCAACGCCAGCGACGAGGACATCGAGGCGCTCGCCGAAGACGAGGAAATGGAAGTCGAGGAAGACAACGAGGACGACGATGACGACGGCAGCGCGCGCATTTCCGCCTCGCTGCTGCAACTCAAGCAGGATGCCCTCGAGCGCTTCTCCATCATCCACGCCCTGTTCGCCAAGCTGCAGCCGACGCTGGCGAAGAAGGGCTCGCAGGACAAGAGCTATCTGCGCCTGCAAAAGCAGATTTCCGATGAACTGATGAACATCCGCTTCACCGCCAAGTCGATCGAGCGCCTGTGTGACTCGGTACGCGGCATGGTCGAGGCGGTGCGCAGCCACGAACGCAAGATCCTGCATCTCTGCGTAGACAAGGCGCACATGCCGCGCCCGCATTTCATCAAGACCTTCCCCGGTCACGAGACCGACATGGAATGGCTCAAGCACGAAGTGCAGTCGGGCAAGCCCTATTGCGCCCAGCTGATGCGTGCGGCGCCGAACATCCTCGAAGAGCAGCAGCGCCTGATCGACCTGCAGACCCGCATCGGCATTCCGCTCAAGGAACTCAAGGACATCAACAAGCAGATGTCCACCGGCGAAGCCAAGGCGCGCCGCGCCAAGCGCGAAATGACCGAGGCCAACCTGCGCCTGGTGATCTCGATCGCCAAGAAGTACACCAATCGCGGCCTGCAGTTCCTCGACCTGATCCAGGAAGGCAACATCGGCCTGATGAAGGCGGTGGACAAGTTCGAATACCGTCGCGGCTACAAGTTCTCGACCTACGCCACATGGTGGATCCGCCAGGCCATCACGCGCTCGATCGCCGACCAGGCGCGCACCATCCGCATCCCGGTGCACATGATCGAGACCATCAACAAGATGAACCGCATCAGCCGCCAGATCCTGCAGGAAACCGGTCTCGAACCGGACCCGGCGACGCTGGCGGTGAAAATGGAAATGCCCGAGGAGAAGATCCGCAAGATCCTCAAGATCTCCAAGGAACCGATTTCCATGGAAACGCCGATCGGCGACGACGACGATTCCCATCTCGGCGACTTCATCGAAGACCAGGCGACACTGTCGCCGGGCGATGCGGCGCTGTTCGCCTCCCTGCGCGAAGTCACCAAGGAAGTGCTGGACAGCCTCACGCCACGCGAAGCCAAGGTGTTGCGCATGCGTTTCGGCATCGAGATGAACACCGATCACACGCTGGAAGAAGTCGGCAAACAGTTCGACGTCACCCGCGAACGCATACGCCAGATCGAAGCCAAGGCCCTGCGCAAGCTACGTCATCCGACCCGTTCCGAAAAGCTGCGCAGCTTCCTCGATTCCGAAACCTGATTGCGCAATACCAGCGGCTCATGCAACGCGAGCCGTTGCAGTTTCACGACGGGCCTGTAGCTCAATGGTTAGAGCAGAGGACTCATAATCCTTTGGTTGCGAGTTCGAGTCTCGCTGGGCCCACCAGCTTCACCTTTACGCGGAGCACTTGATATGCAAGAAATCATGCAATACCTGAAAGCTAACGGCCAGCGCTTCGATTCCGAAATCGCTGCCGCGACGGGGCTCTCCCTGGCCAAGGTGCGCCGCTCGATTTCGGACCTGTCGGCGCGCGGCGAGATCTCCAAATGCAGCGTGACTCGCTTCAACAATGGCGAGAAAGTCGAGGCGGTACTTTGCCGCGTGGCGGGCTACATTCCGCCCAAGAGCCCCGGCAGAAAGCCCGGCGCGTCGAGCTAAAGCCCTCGGCCGGGCATCGCGGACGCCAGCGTGGCGCCTCGTGCCCGGTGCTTTTGTCGAATTCCATTGCCCGTGCGGCCGACGCTTGCCACGTCGCGGCCCATCTGAAGTCATGCGTGCCTCGCACCGCTTCCTGTTCGCCTTCCTTGCTGTCACCCTGCTGTCCGGCTGCACCCTGTTGGGAGAAAAGCCAGCACCGCCACCCGCGCCGACGCCGACGTCGGTCAAGATAGGCTTGGCGCTGGGTGGCGGCGCGGCGCGCGGTTTTGCCCACATTGGTGTCATCAAGGCGCTCGACGCGCAGGGCATCGTGCCCGACTTCGTGGTCGGCACCAGCGCCGGCGCGGTGGTTGGCGCGCTGTATGCCTCCGGACTGTCCGGATTCGAACTGCAGAAGATCGCGCTGGACATCGACGCGGCCCAGATCGGCGACTGGTCGCTGCCCGATCGCGGCGTGTTCAAGGGCGAAGCCTTGCAGAATTTCGTCAATCGCGCGGTCGCGAACCGACCGCTGGAGAAGCTGCCACGCCGCTTTGCTGTGGTTGCCACGGACCTCAAGAGCGGCGAATCCGTACTTTTTCGCAGCGGCAACACCGGTATGGCGGTACGCGCGTCGTCCGCCGTGCCCGGCGTGTTCCAGCCGGTCAGCATCAACGGCCGCGACTATGTCGATGGCGGCCTGGTCAGCCCGATCCCGGTACGCGCCGCGCGCAGTCTCGGCGCCGACTTCGTGATCGCCGTGGATATCTCGGTCAAGCCGCGCGACGCGCGCACTTCGAGCACGGTCGAGGTACTGCTGCAAACCTTTGCCATCATGGGTCAATCAATCAGCCGCTACGAAACGACGGAAGCCGATATCGTGATCCGCCCGATCACCGCCGAACTGCCGGCCACCGATTTCGCCGGCCGTCATCGCGCAGTGCTCGAAGGGGAAAAAGCCGCCGCTGTGGCCATGGCCGAGCTCAAGGAACGGCTGGCGCGACGGCGCGGCAGCCCGCCACCGGCGACAACGCACTGAGGACCGGCTTCAGCTGGCCTCTGCAGCCTCGTTGGCGCGGCTTGCCGCCAGCGGCGTCATACGATCGAGCGCCTTCAGCAGAATCCGGTAGCTGTCCCGATCGAAGACCGGCGGCGAGGTCTCCAGCAGCGCATATAGATCAGCTTCGCTGTACGCCGTCCCGAGATGGCGCCAATGGTCGATCAGATGCAGTTCGTCCCCTTCGCGGAGCCATGCCGGACCGGCGAAGGGCCAGGGCTCCAGGCGCTGGCGGCCGAGCGCCGCAATCAGGCGCGCGCTGTGGAAGGACGCCGGCTCCTTGCCGACGCAGGCACCCTTGCATTGCTGCAGCTGGTGGGCAAAACACGGCTTGCCGGGTTTGACTTTCTCCAGCCCGAGCAGCGCGTGGCAAAGACGATGTTCCTTCGCCAGTTCGGTCAGCGTGCGCTTCGCCTCCCTGGCGCTCTTGAACGGCCCGAACAGCTGTTCCTGCTGCCGGCAGCCGAGTTCGCTTGCCAGCAACAACTGCGGCCGCCACTCGCCCGCGCGCGCTTCGACGAGCCGCCAGAAACACAGTTCATCGTTGCGCCGCAGAGTCCGGTTGTGAATCGGCTGCAATTGCTTGATCAGTGCCGCCTCCTTGAGCAGCGCACCGATTTCGCCGCCGGTTTCGATGCATTCGATACGCCGCACCTGCTGCGCCAGGTTCATTTCCCTGGCCGCCGCATGATCGGCGGCAAAGTGGGACAGCACGCGCTTCTTCAATTCCTTGCTCTTGCCGACATACAAGGGCAGATCGTTCTCGCCGTAGAACAGGTAGACACCGGCACCGTCCGGCAGGTCGTCGATCGCGGCCGGATCGAGGTTCGCCGGCAGGCTCGGGCGCGCGGTCAGCTTCCTGACGATTTCGTCGAGCAGTTCCGGCGCGATCTCGGCCTGCACCCGGTTCCAGAACTGGTGGATCAGGCGCGCGTCGCCCAGGGCCCGATGCCGGCTGCTGACTGTCAGGTCGTGGCGTTCGATCAGGCTGTCCAGGTTGTGCCTGGCATGCTGGGGAAACAGCTTGCGCGAGAGCTTGACGGTGCACAGCACCGTGGCGCGGAAATCGTGGCCGGCACGCTTGAACGCGTTTTTCAGGAAGCCGTAGTCGAAGCGCGCGTTGTGGGCAATGAACAGCCGCCCGTCGAGGCGCGCCCTGACTTCGGCGGCGACTTCCTCGAACGGCGGCGCATTGGCCACCATGGCGTTGGAAATGCCGGTCAGGCGCTCGATGAAGCCTGAAATCGGGGTGCCCGGATTGACCAGGCAGGACCATTCGCGCACCCCATCCGCGTCGACCTCGACGATGCCGATTTCGGTGATGCGGTCGGCCGTCGCCGTGGCACCGGTAGTTTCGAGGTCGACAAAGGCCAGGGCGGGAAAGGGCATGGGCATGGGCAGGAATCAATTTTCCGGGGAGCGGAGAATCATAGCCTGCGCCAGCCTCGAAATCCCACGACGGGATACCGTCGCGGACCAAACGCCCGTAACATCACCGGCAACATGAATCCCGGCTTCCCGATCCGCTATGTCGACCCCGTCTTCCGCCCGCCCAGCGAGGCCGAATCGCTGATCCTGCCCGTAACCGACGGCTGCTCGTGGAACCAATGCACGTTCTGCGAGATGTACACCGCGCCGCAGAAGAAGTTTCGCGCCCGCGATGCCGCGGAAACCCTGGAAACCCTGCGTCGCTGTGGCGAGCGCTTCGGCGGCGAGATCCGCCGCGTGTTCCTCGCCGACGGTGATGCCCTCGTGCTGCCGACCCGACGCCTGCTCGAAATCCTCGATGCGATCCGCGAGCATTTGCCGGCGGTGCGCCGCGTTTCCAGTTACTGCCTGCCGCGCAACCTGCGCCGAAAATCGGTGGAGGAACTCAGCGAACTGGCCGCCGCCGGCCTCAGCATCGCCTACGTCGGCGCCGAATCGGGCGATGACGAGGTGCTGGCGAAGGTAAACAAGGGCGAAAGCTTCGCCAGCACCTGCGAAGCGCTCGACAAGCTGCAACAGGCCGGCATCAGGCGTTCGGTAATGATTCTCAACGGCCTCGGCGGCAAGGCGCTGTCACGGCAACATGCGGAGAATTCCGCGCGTCTGGCCAATGCGACACAGCCGGAATTCCTGGCAACGCTGGTGGTGAATTTTCCGCAGGGCGATGCCCGCTTCCGTGCCGGATTTGCGGGCTGGCAAGCCTGCGATCAACACGAGTTGTTCGTTGAAATGGAAGCCTTCATATCGGCCCTGGAACTCAGGCGCACGGTCTTCCGCAGCGACCACGTCTCCAACCGACTGGTGCTCAAAGGCAGCCTCGGCGCCGAAAAGTCGCGCCTCGTGGATGAAATACGGACGGCCATCGCGGCCCCGGCGACCGCCAAACTCCGCGCTATCCGCAGTCCGGGGCTTTAGCCACAAAGGCCGCCGTTCAAGCGGCCTCGACTACCACTCGGGAACGAACTCTATGCGGCGATTCAGCGCGCTTTCCGGATCCGCCGGGTCCTTCAGTTGCTCGCTCGAACGGCCGACGGTTTCTATGTTTTTCAGCCCGAAATTCTTGACCAGATAACTCCTGACGACATCCGCACGTTCCTTCGACAAGCGCTGGTTGACCGCCGGACTGCCCGTGACGTCGGTATGACCCTCGATTCGCATCGAAGTCCACATCGATTCCCTGCTCTTCAGGGCCTGCCCGACCGCCGAGAGGAACTCCTGCGCTTCGCCGCTCAGGCTCGCCGAGCCACGCGGGAAAGTGACCAGCACGGAATCCAGGGACGACTTCGGAATCCGGCTCTGGCAACGCATGCCGGCCTTCTCGGCCTGGGCGCATTCCTTCTTCAAGGCTTCGATTTCCTTGGGGAAAAGTGCATCCGCAACCTGCTGCGGCGTTGGCACGCGATCATTGATCGACACGGTCTTGCGCTCCGACTCAGCAGCCATGCTTTGCGCACTTGCCAGCAACCCGGCCAGCAGGGCCGTCAATACCAAATTTTTTGTGGTTTTCACGATAAGCTCCCATCTGAAATTAGCGAATCTTCCATATGAAGTATAGCTTGCACATGGGATTCCACCAGACGCCGCGAGCTGGTTAACCGCCAAGACAGGCGGCATGCGCGAGCCGGCCTTCCCTGAGCAACAGACCAGCGCGGCCACCCGGAATCCAGCTCGGGATGATGCCGGACGATAGTTGGCGTTGGCGGGACGGCGCTACGGCGATAATGTGCGGGCAAAGACCTGTAATCGTAGCAACAAGATCGAGGAGTCCGACATGAGTCGAAGCATCCTGGACGAAGACCATATTCATCCCGCCATCCGCCGGTCCATCGCGGAAAAGCATGCCGACATCGTAGGCGAAGTGCAGGCAGCCGTCGCCGGAAACAAGGTCGTGGTCGTCGGCATGGCGCAAAATCCTTTCCCGCGAAAGGCGTGCAAGGCGCTGGACGCGCTGGGAACGCCGTACAAATACTTTGAGTATGGAAGCTATCTTGGCCAGTGGAGGCGTCGCAACGCCCTCAAGATGTGGACCGGCTGGCCCACCTTCCCCATGGTGTTCGTCAAAGGCGTTCTGGTCGGTGGCGCCAGCGAATTGCAACGACTGATCGACAGCGGGGAATTCTCGCGAATGATGGCCGACTGACCGGCCTGGGCGATTTGCGGCGATTTGCGGCCCGACTCCGCAGTATGTGTATTGCCGATTTGCGGGATTCGCTTGACTGGCTTGCCCTATTTCATTCTAAAGACCATATTTGTGTACAAGTATTCAATGGAATACAAAAGGTCGTAAAGGAGAAAGAATCATGCCGCAGGCCATCGCCACCAAAGTCGAAGATCGAGCGCGGATCCTTGCCACCGCGGTTGCGAAAGTCGCACGGCATCTGGATATCAGCGCCACCGATCTCGGGAACATCATCGGCATCAGCCAGCCTTCCGCATCCCGCTTGATGCGGGGCGAGTTCACGGTTCGCGAACGCACGAAGGAATGGGGACTGGCCACCCTCCTCGTTCGCCTGTATCGCGGCCTGTATTCGATCGTCGGCAGCAACGATCAATTGGCGAAGGCCTGGCTGAAATCGCGAAACCTCGCGTTCGGCAACGAGATCCCGTTCGCCGTGATCCAGAACGCGCGCGGCCTGGTCCACGCCTGCGACTACGTCGATGCCCATCGCGCTACTGCCTGAGGCTCGCCCCTGGCAGGGCTCGGGCTGGCGCGCGGTCGAGGCGCAGCACAGGAACGCCACCATCGCCCTGACGATGGGCAATGTGATCGACCAGGACATCCTCGAAGACATTATCGAAGACGCCATGCCGTCGTTGCCGAAAGCAGCGAAGGGTCTGCACTTTCTTCTGAGCACGCCCTTTCGCTATCTACCGCCGCCTTCCGGATCGCGATTTCGGGGGCGTTTCGATCCCTCGGTGTTCCATGGCGCCGAAGACATCAAGACCGCCTGCGCCGAAGCCGGATACTGGCGCCTGCGCTTCTGGCTGGACAGCGAAGCCTTGGCCAGCCAGCCTGCCTCGATACAGATGACGCTGTTCGAATTCCATGGCGCGACGCAGTGGCAACTGGATCTGACCTTGCCGCCCTTCAGGACGCAGCGAAAAGCCTGGATTCATCCGTCCGATTACAGTAAAACCCAGGTACTCGCTACCCGCGCAAGGCATGAAAACATCGAGATGCTGCACGCGGAATCGGCCCGCAACAGCCCCGATGGCCGCTGCCTGGCGATCCTCACGCCGACCGTATTCAGGGTTGTTGCAGAGCCTTTTCAGGATCGGCGGCAGACATGGGGCCTGTTCATCCAGCCGCCGAATCTGGCGGTGTGGCAGCGGGAGCTGACTGGAGACGCGTTCAGCTTCGAGTATGCATAAGCCACGTGCTGGCAAAGCTAATAGCCGGATCGCGAAATTTGCCCCGAGGAAGTCCCATGAACAAAGCCGAGTCGGTCACATCCTGAGCCCATATGCCCTTCGATAACCAGATCGACATCCCGCAGTCGTTCATGCTCATGCACGTCACCCCCGGACACAACAGGCCGAACGCGTCTCATGAAGTCATACTGGACCGCTATGAACGGTGCGAGGACATGGCCTGCATGCTGACCGAGCATGCCCGGACCATCGCATTCAGGGAGAACTTCCCGGAACAGGAAGTCCTGATGCGCTGCCACCAGGGATTGATGGCCGATGCGTCGAACTTCAACGAAAAGGAGTCCGCCTGGATCGTTCGCAGGCTGGCTGAACTGTTGGAGTGGTCGCCGCCGGAAATCGGGGATGCCGGCGCCAGAAGGTGAACCCGGTTCCGCAACAATTTCTCGTTCTCCATGACAGGCAGTGAAACAAATTTGACCCAAGCCGAACATCGGCCAAACCAGGAGCCAGACAATGACACAGGCAAGCGATACCCACTCGAAGACCGTCGGTTACATCCTCTGGCTGTTCGGGTTCACCGGCGCCCATCGCTTCTATTACGGTAAGCCGGTGACCGGAACAATCTGGTTCTTCACTCTGGGCCTGCTGGGCATCGGGTGGCTGATAGACCTATTCCTGATCCCGGCCATGGACCGTCAGGCCGATCTCAGATTTCAATCAGGCAAGGTGAACTATTCCGTCGCCTGGATTTTGCTGACCTTTCTGGGTTTTTTCGGGGTTCATCGGATGTACATGGGCAAATGGGTCACCGGCATTCTGTACCTTTGCACGCTCGGCCTTGCGGGCATCGGCTACCTTTACGATTACTGGACACTAAATGACCAGATCACCCTGGTAAACGCTTCAAAATGACGTCATTCAGCTGACTTGCACGATCGACCAAAGGACAAAGGGCTTACAAGCATTCGCTTGTAAGCCCTTGTCTTTGTTGGTTGCTTGACTTCGGGTAATGAGCTCCATATAAAGTTTGCTTTTATTGAAAACGATGCTTTTGCATCGAATATATGTTCACAAAGGGTACGAATCACAATAATCGATGACATCGCATCTTTTATTAACTCCTAGGGAACTAAAGTCCTATAATAGACGCGATAGCATCGATTTGGAGTGCGCCATGCAAGTCATGATTCAATCCCCGAAAACCCTTGGACTGCTCATTCGTGCCTCTCGCAAGACCCAGCGTATCCGCATGGATGATCTGGCCGGCAGCGCGGGAGTTGGTCCGGTGTTCGTGCGCGAAGTGGAGCGTGGGAAGGAAACGGTGCAACTCGGCCGAGTCTTGAGTTTGCTGGCCGAGTTGGGTATCGAGCTTCGAGCAGACATCCCTGACAAGGCGCTTCCTGCATTTGAACGCTTGCGCCAAACCGGCTTAAAGCCGCTGAAACCTCGTCGCCCAAAGGAAGCCCCGCCCGAAAGTGGTGAAGCATGAACATGCGGCGGCTGGACGTCCTTTTGAACGATCGCCCGGTCGGCCGTCTTGCCGAGGCCGACGATCTCTGGACGTTCGAATACGACCCGGTCTGGCGCGACACCGCCGATGCCTTCGACTTGTCGCCCGCCCTGCCCCGAAACGGCGGACTCCACCGTGACGGCGCCACGTCCAGACCGGTGCAGTGGTATTTCGACAACCTGCTGCCCGAAGAAGCCCTGCGCGGAATCCTGGCCAAAGAGGCCGCGCTGCAAGCCGAAGACGCGTTTGGGCTCTTGGCCTATTACGGCGCCGAGTCCGCCGGTGCGCTGGTCCTGCAAACACCGGACAAGCCGACCGCCGCGGACAAGGGACTACGCCCCTTATCCCGCCCCGAATTGAACGCTCGCATAAAAAATCTGCCCACGGTGTCGCTCACGCACGGCGCACCCAAGCATATGTCGCTCGCCGGGGCACAGCACAAGCTGCTTGTCGTCCAGCAGGGCACTGAACTGTTTGAACCTTTGCCGGGAACGCCATCGACCCATATCCTCAAGCCGGACCATCCGGACGCCAGCTACCCGGCCTCCGTGATGAACGAATACTTCACGATGCGCCTTGCGGCTGCGGCTGGACTTTCCCCTCCGCACGTGCAGCGGATCTACGTTCCCCAACCGATCTACCTGGTTGAGCGGTTCGACCGGACACACGGCACCGAGCCTGGTGCAATCGGCAAACGCCATGTGATCGATACGTGTCAGCTTCTCAACAAAGCCCGCAGCTTCAAATACACCGCGGCGAATCTGGACAGCCTGGGCGAAGCAGTATCGAAATGCCGATCGCGGGCCGCCGCTCGGCTGCAGCTCTATCGCTGGCTGGTGTTCAACCTGCTGGTCGGCAATGGCGACAATCATCTGAAGAACATCTCCTTTCTGGTCGATGCTACGGGTATCGAGATCGCCCCCCCGTACGACCTGCTCTGTACGGCAGCGTATGAGACGCGCTCTCTGGCCAACGAAGCGGCGCGTTGGCCTCGCATTCCTCTGGCTCTAACGCTGGGCGATGCGACGACATTCGACAGCATCACACGCCGCCATGTCACCGATGCCGCACAACGGCTTGGACTTAACGCGGCAACCGCCACCCGCGAACTCGACAGACTGGTGAAAGTCGTACCCGCTGCCGCAGAACAGTTGCTGACGGAAATCGAGGCGAACGCGGACCAGGATGTCGCAACGAGTCCGGAGCCGGAGGCGACCCGCAGTTATATCGCCGGCGAACTACGCCTCTTGCGGGCAGTCCGCCATATCGTCATCGCCGATATGGCGCATGTGCTCAGTTGACTGCGAAGCAAGCTCTATTTGGATTTTTACTTCGGGTTATGAGCCCGAAGGTCCGTCATCCGCAGCTACATTTGGTCAAGCCGACTGCTTTACACATTTTTACGACATATAAAGAAAAGCACTGTATTCTTTACGCGTTATTGGGTCGTACCAATAAAATTAGAGTTTCTTAACATATGCCCTTATCCCTCGAACCTCTGCCCGTTCCGGGCGCACTCGAGTTGGAGACTCCGGCCGTGCTGCGCTTGGCGGCACGTGCGCACCGCGCCTTGGCGGAATTGAAAGGGGCGGCGGCGACGATTCCAAACGAGACGATCCTGATCGATACCCTGGCATTGCAGGAGGCGAAGGATTCGTCGGCGATCGAGGACATCGTCACCACCGAAGATCAGCTGTTTCAAGGCGATGTGCTCACCGGGCATTTTCCGAGTGCCGCCGCGAAGGAGGTTCACCATTACGCCGCTGCCCTGAAGATCGGGCTCGCCCGTGTGCGAGAGCAACGATTTCTGCGGCTCGCCGACATACTCGAGATTCAGGCAGCGCTGGAGCAGAATCGGGCCGAATTGCGCAAACTGCCGGGAACCGTGCTCAAAAATCTGCAGACCGGGGATGTGGTATATCAACCGCCGCAAGACCCGGCGGAGATTCAGCGCCTGATGGCAAACTTTCTCGATCACTTCCATCGTGACGGACCGGACGACCCGGACCCGCTGGTACGAATGGCAGTGCTGCACTATCAGTTCGAGAGCATCCATCCGTTTTACGACGGTAACGGGCGGACCGGGCGGATCCTCAACCTGCTCCACTTGGTGCTGCACGGTTTGCTCGACTTGCCGGTGCTCTACCTCAGTCGCTATATCGTGCGGCACAAGCCGGACTACTACCGTGGGTTGCAGGCGGTGCGGGAGGAAAATGCCTGGGAGGCATGGGTGATCTATATGCTCACTGCAGTGGAGGAAACCTCGCGCGAGACGCTTACCAAGGTGCGCGGCATCCGCGATCTCATGCAGGCGACCAAACAGAGCTTACGGCGCGATTTGCCCAAGATCTACAGTCAGGAATTGCTGAACAATCTATTCCGCCACCCCTACACGAAGATCGAGTTCATCGAGCGCGACCTTGGCGTATCGAGGCCAACGGCAACCAAATATCTGGGGGCTCTGGAAGCAGCCGGACTGGTGCGCAAGACGAAGCTCGGGCGAACGAACTTCTATATCAATGAGCCGCTCTTCGACCTTCTGAGGCGATGAGCATCGACCAATCCATCATCGAAAACGCCGCCTGGAAATGAATGAAGCCAATCACCGTCAAGTGATTGGCTTCATTCAATTTGTTGGTTGCGGGGGTAGGATTTGAACCTACGACCTTCGGGTTATGAGCCCGACGAGCTGCCAGACTGCTCCACCCCGCGTCAGAGAAAAGCGATTATAGACGGAATTGCGGCAGTGCGCAACGCATTTGCCGAAAGAAGATATAATGCGCGGCTTCCGAGGAGCGCTGCAAGGGTAGTTCCCACACTTACCCCCCAGGCTCGGACCATTTTCAAACTGCGCTCACCTAACCCGTACCGGGCAGGGTGAGTTCGCCTCCCTCCCGGTCACTGTTCAAGGAGCCCTCATGAACGCCGTGACTGACAAAAAAGATTACGTAATTGCCGACCTCGGCCTCGCCGCCTGGGGCCGCAAGGAAATCCGCATCGCCGAAACCGAGATGCCGGGCCTCATGGCCATCCGCGAGGAATTCGCCAAGGCCCAGCCGCTCAAGGGCGCGCGCATCACCGGCAGCCTGCACATGACGATCCAGACCGCAGTGCTGATCGAGACGCTGACCGCACTCGGCGCCGAAGTGCGCTGGGCTTCGTGCAACATCTTCTCGACCCAGGACCATGCCGCCGCCGCGATCGCTGCCGACGGCGTGGCCGTATTCGCCGTCAAGGGCGAAACTCTCGTCGACTATTGGGATTACACCCACCGCATTTTCGAATGGCCGGACAACGGCTACTCGAACATGATCCTCGACGACGGCGGCGACGCGACGCTGCTGCTGCATCTGGGCAGCCGTGCCGAGAAGGACATCTCGGTGCTGGACAAACCGGACAGCGAGGAAGCGACTGTGCTGTTCGCCTCCATCAAGGCCAAGCTGGCCAAGGACAAGACCTGGTACTCGACCCGTCTGGCCAAGATCAAGGGCGTCACGGAAGAGACCACCACCGGCGTGCATCGCCTGTACCAGATGCACGAGCGCGGCGAGTTGAAGATTCCCGCGATCAACGTCAACGACTCGGTCACCAAGTCGAAGTTCGACAACCTCTACGGCTGTCGCGAATCGCTGGTTGACGGCATCAAGCGCGCCACCGACGTCATGATCGCCGGCAAGGTCGCACTGATCGCCGGCTACGGCGACGTCGGCAAGGGCTCGGCCCAGGCCATGCGCGCGCTGTCGGCGCAAGTGTGGGTCACCGAAATCGATCCGATCTGCGCCCTGCAAGCGGCGATGGAGGGATACCGCGTGGTCACCATGGACTACGCCTGCGACAAGGCCGACATCTTCGTCACCTGCACCGGCAACGTGCACGTCATCGATCACGAGCACATGGCGAAGATGAAGGACCAGGCCATCGTCTGCAACATCGGCCATTTCGATTCCGAGATCAACGTCGCCTCGCTCGAGAAGTATCAGTGGGAGGAAATCAAGCCGCAGGTCGACCATGTGATCTTCCCGGACGGCAAACGCATCATCCTGCTGGCCAAGGGCCGCCTGGTGAATCTGGGCTGCGGCACGGGCCATCCGAGCTATGTGATGTCGTCGTCCTTCGCCAACCAGACCATTGCGCAGATCGAGCTGTTCACGCGCAATGCCGACTACCCGGTGGGCGTCTACACCCTGCCCAAGCACCTCGACGAAAAGGTGGCGCGCCTGCAGCTGAAGAAGCTGAATGCGCAACTGTCGGAACTGACCGACCAGCAGGCGGCCTACATCGGCGTGCCCAAGAACGGACCCTACAAGGCCGACCAGTACCGCTACTAAGCCCGCAACCGCCCGCCCAAGGAGACTTGTATGCGCCTGCTTGCCGTCTGGCTGATCAATGCAGCGGCGCTGCTGGCCCTGCCCTACCTGCTACCCTCGATACACGTCGCCGGATTTGCCACGGCGCTGGGGGTGGCGGTGGTGCTCGGACTGATCAACACCCTGATCCGGCCGCTACTGCTGCTGCTGACGCTGCCGGTCACGCTGCTGACCCTGGGCCTGTTCATCTTCGTCATCAACGGCATGATGTTCCTGCTGGCGGCGTGGTTGCTCGACGGCTTCGTGGTGGACGGGTTCATCGCCGGCGTCATCGGCTCGACGCTCTACAGCGTGATTTCCTGGCTGCTGACGCGTTTGCTGCTGAACTCGCCCCGATCCTGAACGCAGTGCATAAGCACCCTCCTGGAATCCAGCATGAGTCTTGAACTATCCATCGAGTTTTTCCCGCCGCAGACCAGCGAGGGCATGGAGAAGCTGCGCGCGACGCGGACCCGGCTTGCGCAGTTGAAGCCCGAGTTTTTCTCCGTCACCTACGGCGCCGGCGGCTCGACGCGCGAAAACACGCTGGCGACGGTGATGGAAATCGTCGCCGAAGGCCATCAGGCCGCGCCGCACCTGTCCTGCATCGGCTCCACGCGCGAGGGCATCCGCGAGATGCTGGCCATTTTCAGCGCGCGCAGCATCCGCCGCATCGTCGCCCTGCGCGGCGACCTGCCCTCGGGCATGGCCGACGCCGGCGAATTCCGTTATGCCAACGAACTGGTGGCGTTCATCCGCGCCGAAACCGGCGACCGCTTTCACATCGAGGTGGCGGCCTATCCGGAATGGCATCCGCAGGCAAAAAGCCCGCGCGACGATCTGTTGAATTTCCGGCGCAAGATCGACGCCGGAGCGAATTCGGCGATTACCCAGTATTTCTACAATACCGACGCCTACGAGCATTTCGTCACCGAAGCGCGGGCGCTGGGCGTAACGGTGCCGATCGTGCCGGGCATCATGCCGATCGCGAGCTTCTCCAAGCTGGCGCGCTTTTCCGATGCCTGCGGCGCCGAGATACCGCGCTGGATGCGGCGCAAGTTCGAGAGCTTCGGCGACGATGCGGAATCGATCCGGGCCTTTGGTCTCGATGTGGTGACCGAGCTGTGCCAGCGCCTGGTCGAACGCGGCGCGCCGGGCCTGCATTTCTATTCGATGAACCAGGCCGGCTTGACGCTGGAGCTTTGCCGCCGCCTGGGGCTGCTCGACCGCTAGACGCGAACCTCGAGCAGGTGGCGCAAGGCCGCTCGCAGCCGCCCTGCCGGCACCGGCTGCTTGAGCAGCGCGAAGCCGGCATTGCGCGCCGCATTCTGCGCTTCGTCGCTGACATCCGCGCTGACCAGCAGCACGGCCATGCCCTCGAATTCCCGGCGCAGTTCCTGAGCCAGCTCGATACCGCTGCCGCGGCCCGGCAGTCGCAGATTGCATATCGTCAGATCCGGCGGCGGATCGCTCTCGCGGCAGCGGCTCAGCGCCTCCTCGCGGTCGGCCGCCAGCAACACCCGGCCGCCCCAACTGACGATCGCCTGTTGCATGCCCGCCCGTACCAGCGCATCCCGCTCCACCACCAGGACTGTTCCCGCTATCCGCGCCGGATCGACCGCGCCTTCTGGCGATGCGCTCCCTGCTGACGGCAGATCGCGGGGCAAGCCCGCCGGCACCACGGGCAATTCGATCCAGAACACCGAACCGCGCCCCGGGCGCGAACGGACACCCAGCGGAATGCCCAGCAAGTCCGCCAGGCGTCGGCAGATGGCCAGGCCCAGCCCGAGGCCCTTGGCGCGATCGCGCTCGGGATTCGCCAGTTGCACGTATTCCTCGAAAATACCCTCGCGGGCGTGCTCCGGAATTCCTGCGCCGGTATCCCAGACCTCGACCACCAGCACGTCGCGGCGGCGGCGGCAGCTCACCAGCACGCCGCCGCTGCGGGTGTAGCGCAAGGCGTTGCCGACCAGATTGAGCAGAATGCGTTCGACGATCTTTTCGTCGCTGCGCACCCAGAACCGCGTAGACCGCAGCTTGAGCCGCAAACCCTTTTGCGCCGCCAGCAGCGACAAATCCTGGCCCAGGCGATCCAGCACATGGCCTAGAGGGAAGCTGCCGATGCTCGGCACCACGTTACCGCCATCGAGGCGTGATATGTCGAGGATGGCATCGAGCAGATTCTGCAGCGCATCCACGGCCGACTGGATGTGCGCAACCAGTTCCGGCTCCTGCCTGGCCGCCTTGGATTGTGCCAGGGCCGACACGAAGAGGCCCAACGCGTGCAGGGGCTGGCGCAGGTCGTGACTGGCGGCAGCCAGAAAGTGCGATTTGGCAACGGTGGCATGCTCCGCTGCGTCCTTGGCCTGCCGCAAGTCGGCAGTGGCTTCCGCCACCCGGGCGCGCAACTCGTCCTGGGTCACGCCTATGCGTTCGGCCATGCCGTTGATGCCGGCCGCCAGGGAGTGCAGGGCGCCGGCAGATCGGGTCGCCATGCGCGCCGTCAGGTCCCCGGCGCCGATACGCCCGACGACCTCGTTGGCCTCCAGCAGCGGGTTTGTCATGCCGCGTGCGATGCGTTGCGCCAGCCAGCCGCCAAGCACGGATCCAAGCAAGGCAATCAAGCCGCCGATGGCGATCAGTCGTTCGCTCTTGCCCGATACCTCGCGCAGCGACAATTCGACCACGACGTGGCCAAGCAGCTGCTGCGGCACCTCAGTTGCCGCCGTCGTGCCGCCGTAGATGTCATCCACGGGCAGGCTGCTGCGCATCACCGGCTCGACGAACAGCAGCACATCCGGACGCAGACGCGCGCCGTCGATGCGCGCCAGCGCAGGCCAAATGGATTGATTCAACGCGCCGCTCAGCGCCATGACGCCACCGCGCGCATCGATGATCGCGGCCCCGCGCACATCCGGATCGATCTGCAGTGCCGACTCGGTTAACACCGAAAGGGCGCTGCGCTGACCGGAAAATATGCCGAACTCCGCAGCACCGGCCATCTGTCGCGAAATCGCCGTGCCGCGCGTCTGCAATCCTTGTTCGAGATCGTCGATGGCGCGCAGTAAAAATACCGTCGTCAAAAGCACCGCCACCAGCGTGGTCGGCAGCAGCGCCGACAGCAGCATGCGGGTGCGCAGGCTCATTTTCATGGCCGCTCCTTCTGGCGCAGTTGTTGTCCGATCAGCGCTTCGTCGAGGGCGAAACCCAGCGAGCGGGCAACATCCTGGTTGACCGCGACGGCAAACTCGCGCGGCCACTGCGGCGTCGGCAACGCCTTGCCCGTCAATGCCTGGCGCAGCGATTCGCCACCGCGGACACCGACCTGGACCGGTGTCGAATACAGGGCCAGCAAGGCGCCCGCCTTGACATAGGCTGGAGAAAAGCCGAACAGCGGCACCTGCCGCCGATAGGCAGCCGTCAATATGTTGGCGGCTGTCTGGCTGTTGAACACGGTCGGGTCGGGCAGCGCGAGCAGGACATCGGCATTGGGCAGGACCGCTTGCAGGGCCTCGAACAGGCCATCCGCTTCCACTGCCGCCGCGGTCAGTTCGAAGCCGCGCTCTTTGGCCGCTTTCTCCAGTGCCGGCAGGTGGCCCTTCGACTCCGCACCGACCAGCATGCCGACCTTGCGCACGTTGGGCAACGCCAGCCGAATCAGTTCCAGTTGCCGCGCTGGCGGCTGGTCGAGAAACACTGCCGAGAGCGATCCGGCGCGCAAGCGCGCCGGATCGGCCATGCGCTCGAAAGCCAGGCGCGGCACCAGTATCGACAGCAGCGGGGGCGGCGTCGTGTCACGCGCAAACAGATTCTGCATGGCGCGCTGAGCCCCCGTTCCGACGGCGACGACCCATTGCGGCTCCGGCACCGCACTGGTGAAGCTGCTCCAGTGCGCCACGCGCCAGTCGATGCGTCCCGGCAGTGCCTGCTCGACTTCCGCCTGCAGCGCCTGCGCCGCTTCGGCATGGGCGCCGCCCGTAGCGGACAAGGCTACCCAGACGGGAATCGTCGCGGCGGCCCACGCCGATCCATATGTCATTAGACATAGGCAAGCGGTGGCAAGGGCGGTAAGGATGCGACGACGCATTGCTCAGAAGTCCAGCCGTAATGTGGCGAAGGCGCGGCGATCGAAACGCTGGTCGAGCTTGTAGATCTGGTGACCGCCGTTGATCGCCTGTACCGTCACGCTGGCCTCGCCACGGGTGGCCCCGAGCGCGAAGGGCATGCCAAGACGGATATCGAGACGGCGCGGCGTATTGATCAAATCGCCGCCTGCCGCCCACTTGAAAGGCGTCGACGCCGTGGAAATCGCCGTGAAATCGAAATTGCCCGGCAGCTTCTGAAACCACGCCAGAGAATTCGAGCGGGTGGGAGCTTCCAGACCTTCATCGACGAACGCTCCCGGCTTGCTGCGGATATGCATTTCCGCCAGGACCAGGCGCGTATCCGGCAGCGGTCGCCAGTCGAACTGGTACTCGAATCCGTGCAGATGCGGCCCCGGCCGGTTGACGAAATCCCTGACGTTGGTCCAGGGAAAGGCCGGCAGGGCGGGATTCTGGACCGTCCGTCCCTCCACGGTGATGCGGTCATTCATGCGTTCGACGAAGGCACGCGCGTCGATCTTCAGGTTGGCTTCACGAAAATGCCCCAGATAGCCGAGTTCGTGGGTAATCAGGGATTCCGCCTTGACGGTGCCCGATGAGCGGTACAGCCAACCGACTACGGGTATCTGCGCCCCCACCGGCACAATGAAATTTCCGGGAGTCAGATTGAACAGGCGGGTATCGGCACGCAGTTCGTAGAATGTCGGCGACCGCTGCGACTTGGTTACACCGGCCCGCAGCGTGTGGTCGGGCGTCAGATGGAAATTGGCCGCCAGGCGCGGCGAAAATGCGCTGCCGGTATAGCTGTGACCCTCCTGCATGCCGCTGGCCTGCAACAGCCACTGCTCGTGGGGGCGCCATTCCAGCGTGGCAAAGCCGCGCCATTGGTGCAGCGAAACGCTGCCGGCCATGAAATACAGGAACGGCGCATCCAGAAGCTCGTAGCGCCATTCGCCTCCCCACGCCAGGCGCAACGCCGGACTCAAGGGCAAGGCATGCTGCAGGCTCAACTCCGTCCGCTGCACGCTGCCGCTCGAATCATTTAAGGCACTTACCGGGCCACCGATATTGCCGCTCAGCAACGCCTTGTCGACAAATGCTTCCCGCTCATGGCTGGCGCGCAATTCAAGTTTTTCGTCCGGGGCCAGCTGACGCTGCCAATGCAGCAGAAAATATAAGTCGCTTTGCCCTATGGTGCGGAAGGGATTGCCTGCCAGGCCTTCGCCATCGCCACGCGCTGTCTCGCCGGCGCCCACTTGCAGCATGACCTCGTCGTCCGCCGAAGGCAGCCAGTCGGCACGAAACTGCAGGCGCGAAATATGGCTATCGTCGTACAATCGATCAATGCCATGGTCTTTGCGTCTCGCGGCAGAAATGCGAAAGCTGGCGTTGTGGTCGCCCCAGCCGTGGCGCACGACATTGTCCTCGATCCCCTTGTCGCCCACGGTGGCCGAAACCATGGTGCCGTGGCTGTCCGCGGCGTTGCGCGTAACGATGTTCACCACGCCAAGAAATGCGTTGGCGCCATAGGACGCCGAATTCGATCCGCGCAGCACTTCGATGCGTTCGATATCTTCCAGCACCAGGCCGCGCAGTCCGACGTGGGTATCGCCGAGATAGAAGGAAGAGTAAAGCGAGCGCCCGTCAACATAGACCTGCATGCGCGAACCGAACACGTCCATGCCCGAGTGATAGGAGGCCTGCGGATTGGCGCCGTTGCGCGAGGTAAACAGGAAACCCGGCACCAGGCGCAACACTTCCGCAACTTCCCGCGCGCCGGAACGCCGGATCGTGTCGCGGTCGATCACCGTCACCGAGCCCGGCACGTCCTTTATCGGCTGCGCCAGACGGCTGACCGAAAGCACCACCGGCAGGTCTTCGAAGTATTCCTTCTCCGAAACCTCCTGCGCCCCAGCGCAGCTGGACAGCAGCGCAAGAGTTGGCGCTGAGAGGACGGCAAAAAGTCGACGGCTTGGCATGGTTATCCGATTATAGACAGATAGATATGCTCAGCGGCGACTGACTGTGGTCACGCCGGCTATGACCAATGCGACACCTGCCATCTGCGCGATCGAAAAGCCTTCGTCGAGCAGCAGCCAGGCGAAGACGATGGTCAGTAACGGCCCCACCATGCCCACCAGCACGGCCTCTCCGCTGCCGATTCGGTGAATCGCGGCCGACAGTGCGAATACCGGCAGCACCGTGCAGAACAAGCCCATCGCCGCGCCCAGCGCATACACCGGCCAGGGCTGCACCAGGGCCGTCAGCGGCTGCGTCGCCAGGAAGTGGCCGCCGATGGCCGCCGTCGATACCAGCATGGCCAGGGCGGTGAAACGCGCCGCACCGAGTTTCGCAATCATCCCGGCGCTACCCGACAGGTAGAGCGCATAACTCACCGACGAGGCGAAGACGAAGCCGCCGCCGATCCAGACCGCCGCGGTGTCACCGGAAGAACGCAGGTCGTGCGCAAACGCGGCGGCAATGCCGGCGTAGCACAGGACCAGCGCCACAGCCTCGCGGCGGCTGATGGCACGGCCGTGCAGGACGACGCCGAACAGCAGGGTCAGCGTCGGATAGGTGAACAGGATCAGCCGTTCCAGGCCCGCCGAAATGTACTTGAGCCCGATGAAATCCAGAATGCTGGCGCCGTAGTAGCCCAGCGTGCCCAGCAGCGCGACCGCAAGCCAGTCGCGCAGCGTCATGCCCGGGGCATTGCGCGAAGCGGAATAACCGACCCAGAGGAATATCGGCAGGGCGAAGGCCATGCGCAGGGCCAGCAGCGTCACGGCATCGACGCCGTAGGGATAGGCCAGCTTGACCAGGATCGCCTTGAAGGAAAAGCCGAAGGCCGCGATAACGGCGAATACCACTCCAGCGCGATGTACCGCGGGCAAGCCGGCCGCGTGCGTCACCGGCGACGGCCGCCGCCCATGATCGAGCCCAGCACGCCGCGCACGATCTCGCGCCCGAGCGAGGAGCCGATGGCGCGCACGGTGCTGCTCACGGCGGCTTCGACCACGGTCTGCCGGCCGCGCGAACCGCTGCGGGCGCCGCCGCCGAGCATGCCGCCCAGCGCGTCGCCGATGCCGCCGAGAAATCCGCCGCCGCCGGCTTGCGGCGTCGCAGTCGCCGTGTCGCCAGCGCCAACTCTCTGACTGGCATCGCCCTTGAGTTTCTCGTAGGCCGATTCGCGGTCGAGCAGCTTTTCGTAATGCCCGGCGATCGGCGAGGCGGCGATCGCAGATCGGCGCTCGTCGGCCGTCATCGGCCCGATGCGCGAGGCCGGCGGCAGCACCATGGCGCGCTCGACCACGGTCGGCCGGCCGTGCTCGTCGAGGAAGGAGACCAGCGCCTCGCCGACGCCGAGTTCGGTGATCACCGTCGCGGCGTCGAAGGCCGGGTTGGCGCGCAAGGTGTCGGCCGCCGCCTTGACCGCCTTCTGGTCGCGCGGGGTGAAGGCGCGCAGCGCATGCTGGACGCGATTGCCGAGTTGGCCGAGCACGGCATCGGGAATGTCGAGCGGATTCTGCGTCACGAAGTAGATGCCGACGCCCTTGGAGCGGATCAGGCGCACCACCTGCTCGATCTTCTCCAGCAGCGCTGGCGAGGCGTCGCTGAACAGCAGGTGGGCCTCGTCGAAGAAAAAGGCCAGCTTGGGCCTGGGCAGGTCGCCCGCCTCGGGCAGTTGTTCGAACAGTTCGGCCAGCAGCCAGAGCAGGAAACAGCCGTAGAGCCGCGGCGAATTCATCAGCTTGTCGGCCGCCAGCACGTTGATCACGCCACGCCCATCCTGGGTTTGCATGAGGTCTTCGATGTCGAGCATGGGTTCGCCGAAGAAGCTGTCGCCGCCCTGCTCTTCGAGCGTCAGCAGGCCGCGCTGGATGGCACCGATCGAGGCGGCCGAGACATTGCCGTACTGCGTCTTGTAGTCGGCCGCGTGTTCGCCGACATGATGCACCATGGCGCGCAAATCCTTGAGGTCGAGCAGCAGCAGCCCCTGGTCGTCGGCCACGCGGAACACGATCTGCAGCACCCCGGCCTGGGTGTCGTTGAGATTGAGCAGGCGCCCCAGCAGGAGCGGCCCCATGTCGGAAATCGTGGCGCGCACCGGATGTCCCGCGGCGCCTAACACGTCCCAGAACACCACCGGGCTGGCCTGCGGCTGCCAGTCCGCAATGCCGAGACGGTCGAGGCGCGCTTGCAGCTTTTCGGACGCGACCCCGGCGACGCCGAGACCGGACAAATCGCCCTTGGCATCGGCGAGGAAGACCGGCACGCCAGCCCTGGACAACTGCTCGGCCATGACCTGCAGCGTCACCGTCTTGCCGGTGCCGGTGGCGCCGGTGATCAGGCCATGGCGGTTGGCGAGCTGCGCCAGCAGGGCAAGTTCGATCTCGCCGCTCCGGGCGATGGGCAATGACTGGCTCATGGCGTGGATTCCGGGGATGCTAAAATTTGCGATTCTAATAGGCAAACTCGCGGCAACGCCGCGCAACCAGGGAAACCACTATGGCCGGACATTCCAAATGGGCCAACATCCAACATCGCAAGGGGCGCCAGGACGCCAAGCGGGGCAAGGTGTTCACCAAGCTGATCAAGGAAATCACCGTTGCCGCGAAGATGGGCGGCGGCGACGTCAGCGCCAATCCGCGGCTGCGGCTGGCGATCGAAAAGGCCAAGGGCCAGAGCCTGCCCAAGGACAACATCGATAACGCCATCAAGCGCGGCACCGGCCAGCTCGAAGGCGTGAACTACGAGGAAATCCGTTACGAAGGCTACGGCATCAACGGCGCCGCGGTGATGGTCGACTGCCTGACCGACAACAAGGTACGCACCGTCGCCGAAGTACGCCACGCCTTCGCCAAGCACGGCGGCAACATGGGCACCGACGGCAGCGTCGGCTTCCTGTTCACCCACTGCGGCCAGATGCTGTTCGCGCCCGGCACCAATGAAGCCGCGCTGATGGACGCGGCGATCGAGGCCGGCGCCGACGACGTGCTGACCAACGAGGATGGATCAATCGAAGTCATCACACCGCCCAACGACTTCGCCAACGTCAAGGATGCGCTGGAGCAGGCCGGCTTCAAGCCGGAATTCGGCGAAGTGACGATGAAGCCGCAGAACGAAACCGAGTTCGAAGGCGAGGACGCGCTGAAAATGCAGAAGCTGCTCGACGCGCTCGAAGCGCTCGACGACGTGCAAGAGGTCTACACCACGGCGGTAATCGACGAATAATCGCGCCGACCCGCCACGCGGCCGCCGCTTAACGGACCGCGGTCCTGGCCTGCAGGGATTTCAGATCGGCGGCGATCTCGCGCGAATGGCGCGCCGGGTCGACGCTCAGATAGACCTTGGCGATGCGTCCCGCCGGGTCGATGATGAAGCTGTAGCGCTTCGCCATCCTGATCACCCGCCAGTCCGACAGCGCGCCGTATTGCCGCGCTACCGCGGCCGTCGAATCGGCCAGAAGCGGGAAGGGCAGGTGATATTTCTCGGCGAAGGCCTTGTGCGACGCCGTGTCGTCGATGCTGATGCCGACCACCTGCGCGCCCAGGCCGGTGAGCAGCGAGATGTCGTCGCGAAAGTTGCAGGCTTCCGTGGTGCAGCCCGGCGTGTCGTCCCTGGGATAGAAGTACAGCACCAGCCAGCGCCCGCGCCATTCATCCAGGCGGCGCATCGCGCCGTCCTGGTCGGGCAGGGAAAATCCGGGGGCGACGCTGCCCGCCGCCGGAAGCTCCGCACTCGCGGCGGCGATCAGGGCCAGCACCGATAGCAGTCCCACCACAAATTTGCGCATCACGCCCCTCTCCTCGGTCGATCGAAACTTGCCGCGCCGGCGCGGCGAATCGGGAATCGGTTACCCTTGCGGGCTGAATTTTCGACCACGAGTTTTATGAACCGTTCCGTCCCCCTGTTGTTCGTCCTGCTCTGGAGTACCGGTTTCATCGGCGCCAAGCTCGGCCTGCCACACGCCGAGCCGCTCACCTTTCTGCTGATCCGCTACCTGCTGGTGCTGACCCTGATGACCCTGATCGCGCTGGCCATGCGCGCGCCCTGGCCGCGCGACGCGCGGCAGTGGTTCCATATCGGCGTCGCCGGCCTGCTGGTGCATGGCGTCTATCTCGGCGGCGTGTTCATGTCCATATCGAAGGGCTTGCCGGCCGGCGTCGCCAGCCTGGTGGTGGGCATCCAGCCGCTCTTGACCGCGGTCGGCGCCGGCTGGCTGCTCAACGAAGCCGTGCTGGCGCGGCAGTGGTTTGGCCTGGTGCTTGGCTTCGTCGGCGTCGCCATGGTCGTCTCGGGCAAGCTCGGCAGCGGCTTCGGCCTCGATGCGCTGTGGCCGGCACTGGCGGCGCTGGCCGGCATCACCGCCGGCACGCTCTACCAGAAACGTTTCTGCCCGAGTTTTGATTGGCGCACCGGCGCCATCGCCCAGTTCCTGCCGACCGCCATCGCCACGGCCATCGTCGTCAGCCTGAGCGAAAACTTCCGCGTCGAATGGGCGCCCGAGTTCATCTTTGCCCTGGCCTGGCTGGTGCTGGTGCTGTCGCTGGGCGCGGTTTCCCTGCTCAACATGCTGATCCGCCGCGGCAGCGCGGTGAATCTCGCCAGCCTGTTCTACCTGGTGCCGCCCTGCACCGCGCTGATCGCCTGGCTGCTGTTCGACGAGCGCCTGGCCGGCATGGCGCTGGTCGGCATGGCGCTCGCCGTGTGGGGCGTGTATCTTGCGCGGAAATGAAACCGCCATTGTCCACCAGCATCCGCATCCTCGGCATTGATCCCGGTCTGAGGAGCACTGGTTTTGGCGTCATCGACAAGTTCGGCAACACCCTGGCCTATGTCGCCAGCGGCTGCGTCAAGACCGATGCGGAAGGCAGCCTGCCGCAGCGCATCAAGACCATCCTCGACGGCCTGGTCGAGATCATCGCCACCTACCAGCCACAGCAGGCGGCGGTCGAAATCGTCTTCGTCAACGTCAATCCGCAATCCACGCTGCTGCTGGGGCAAGCGCGCGGTGCGGCGATCGCCGCGCTGGTCACGGCGGACCTGCCGGTGGCGGAATACACCGCGCTGCAGGTCAAGCAGGCGGTGGTCGGCCATGGCAAGGCGGCGAAGGAACAGGTCCAGGCCATGGTCGCGCGCCTGCTCAATCTGCCGGGCATACCGGGCAGCGACGCCGCCGACGCGCTTGCCTGCGCGATCGCCCACGCTCACGGCGGCCAGGGCATGGGCGCGCTGTCCACCCTGGGCAGACGCATGCGCAACGGAAGGCTGGTGTGATGGCCGCGCCCGCCGCAGGGCCGTCCCCAGGAGGGCGCAGCCAGGGACCCGGAGATCGCGCAGCGATCGAACCCGCGTCACCCCCTTCCGCGGAAAGGGGGCCGGGGGGAAAGCACAACATCCTTTATGCCTGGGAGTTCGGCGCGAATCTGGGACATGTCGGCGCCTTCATGCCGTTGGCACGCGCGCTGCGCGATGCCGGCCACGAAGTGCATTGGATGGTGACCCAGCCCGCCGTGGTCGGCGATTTCCTCGCCAGCGCAGGTTTCAACTGGCTGGCCGCGCCGTCGGTACCCGAGGCCGCCCGCCCCGGGCCGCCTCTGACTTATGCCGACATCCTGCTGCGCTTCGGCTACGCGGATTCCCGTGCGCTGTTCGGCCTGGTCGGCGCCTGGCGCGAAGCCATGCGCCTGACCGGCGCCCGGCTGGTGCTGGCCGACCACGCGCCGACCGCGCTGCTCGCGGCACGCAGTCTCGGCATCCCCGTCATGCTGTTCTCCAACGGCTTCACCGCCCCGCCGCGGGTGAGCCCGCTGCCCAACATGCGTCCCTGGGCGCCGCAGCCCGAGCAAACCATCGGCCAGCTCGACCTCGCCGCGCTGTCCGCCGTCAATGCGGTGCTGAGCCGCTACCACTGTCCGCCCTTGCGGCATATGGCCGAACTGTTCGACGTCGCCGAGGAAGCCCTGGTGAGTTTTCCCGAACTCGACCACTACGCCGACCGCGGCCCGGCGCGCTACTGGGGCAGCCTGCCCAGCGCCGGCAGCGGACAGGCCGTGGAATGGCCCGTGGGCGGCGGCAAGCGCGTGTTCGCCTACCTGCGCGCGGAGAGTCCGCACCACGAAGCGGTGCTGGCCGCCCTGCGCGCGCTGGGGCAGGCTACCGTGATCTACTTCCCCATGCTGCCGCCCGCGCTGGCCGCGCGCTATGCCGCGCCACATCTGCGCTTTCTCGACCATCCCGCCGACATCGCGCAGATGACGCGCGAAGCCGATCTCGCCGTCACCTATGCCGGTCTGGCGACCACCACGGCCTTCCTGCTCGCCGGCAAGCCGCTGCTGCTGCTGCCGGGACACCTGGAGCAGTTCCTGGTGGCGCGTCGCGTCGAAGAAATGGGCGCGGGCCGCCTGGTAAATCCCGAGCAGCCGCCGGGCGACCTCGCCGCCGTGCTCGCCGACCTGATCAGCAATCCATCCTGGCGCAGCAATGCCCAGGCCTTCGCCGCCAAGTACGCCGCCTTCGACCAGCAGGCGGTGATCGGCAACCTGGTGCGCCGCATCGACGAACTCCTCGCATGAAAGGAAGACCATGATCGGTCGCCTCAGCGGCATCCTCATCGAAAAGAACCCGCCGTCGATCACGGTGGATGTGCAGGGCCTCGGCTACGAAGTCGATGTGCCGATGAGCACCTTCTACAACCTGCCGGCGACCGGCGAGAAGGTCGTGCTGCACACCCACCTGATCGTGCGCGAGGACGGCCACTACCTTTACGGCTTCGCCTCGCCGGAGGAACGCGCCGCCTTCCGCCAGTTGCTGAAGATCTCCGGCATCGGCGCGCGCACCGCGCTGGCCGTGCTCTCCGGCATGTCGGTGACGGAACTGGCGCAGGCGGTGACGCTGCAGGAAGCCGGGCGCCTGACCAAGGTGCCGGGCATAGGCAAGAAGACCGCCGAACGCCTGTTGCTGGAACTGCGCGACCGCTTGCCGAAAACCCTGGCCACCGGCGGCGGCGCAAGAGTTGGCGCTGGCGACACGGCGGCCGACGCCGCCTCGGACATCATGAACGCGCTGCTGGCGCTCGGCTACAACGAACGCGAGGCGGTCTCGGCCATGAAGGCGCTGGCACCGGACGTTTCCGTGTCCGACGGCATCCGCGCCGCGCTAAAACTCCTGTCCAAGTCGTCATGAGCCGGTAAACTCCCGGCATGAGCATTCAGACCGACAAGTTCGCCGCAGCCGCGCCCGAGCGCCTGATCTCGGCGGGGCGCGAATCGATTCAGGAAGACGTGCTGGAGCGCGCCCTGCGGCCCAAGCGCCTGGCCGATTACGTCGGCCAGCAGAAGATCCGCGGCCAACTCGAAATCTTCATCGAGGCGGCCAAGCGGCGCGCCGAATCGATGGACCACGTTCTGCTGTTCGGCCCGCCGGGACTGGGCAAGACCACGCTGGCGCACATCATCGCCCACGAGATGGGCGTCAATCTGCGCCATACCTCGGGCCCGGTGCTGGAGCGCGCCGGCGACCTCGCCGCGATGCTGACCAACCTGGAACCGCACGACGTGCTGTTCATCGACGAAATCCATCGCCTGAGTCCGGTGGTCGAGGAAATTCTCTATCCGGCGCTGGAGGATTTCCAGATCGACATCATGATCGGCGAAGGTCCCTCGGCGCGCTCGGTCAAGCTCGACCTGCCGCCCTTCACCCTGATCGGCGCCACCACCCGCGCCGGCATGCTGACCAATCCGCTGCGCGATCGCTTCGGCATCGTCGCCCGACTGGAGTTCTATACGCCGGAGGAACTCGCCCTGATCGTGCGCCGCTCGGCCCACCTGCTGAATTGCGAAATCGTCGAGGACGGCGCGATGGAAATCGCCAGACGTTCGCGCGGCACGCCGCGCATCTCGAACCGCCTGCTGCGCCGCGTGCGCGATTTCGCCGAGGTCAAGGCCGACGGCAGGATCACGCGCGAGGTGGCCGATGCGGCGCTGACCATGCTCGACGTCGATCACCTCGGCCTCGACGTCATGGACCGCAAGCTGCTCGGCGCCATGCTGGAGAAATTCGGCGGCGGCCCGGTCGGCGTGGACAATCTCGCCGCCGCGATCGGCGAGGCGCGCGACACCATCGAGGACGTGCTGGAACCCTATTTGATCCAGCAAGGCTACCTGCAGCGCACCCCGCGCGGCCGCGTGGCGACGGCGAGCATCTGGCGGCATTTCGGGCTGGCGCCCGGCGGAACACCGGCAGACCTGTGGAACAATCCGCAACAATAATCGCAGACCCGAAGCCATCAAGTAGCTGCCCATGATCATCAATCTTCTCGACCCGGGCCTCAGCGTCATCGGGGGGCATCACCTCGAGTGGGACAGGTTGATCGCCGCAGAACTGAGCGCTCAGGGACACGGCGTTACGATCTATAGCCACCTTGGCATCGCGCCCGAGACACGCGCCGCATTGGGCGCTGGGGCCAAACTGGTTCCGCTGTTCAGAAACTACGCCTACCTCCATCCACAGCAGCTCGATCCGGTCGCCGGGGAACTGATGGGATTCATCGATGTTGCGGTGGCGTTGGCCGAAGACCTGAGGGCGGTGGCGCAGGCCGACCTGTGGCTGTGGCCGTCCCTGTTCCACGCCCAGCTCTATGCCTGCAGCCTGATCAGGCCGGAGGTGGTCATTTCCGGTTGCATCCATACCGAGCCCGAATTCATGTCTTCCCAAGGCGCTGCCTGCTGGCGCTATGCGTTCATCAAGGCGGGCCAGGCCGGGCTGCGGCTGAACATCGGGGTTCCCGGACCCGTCTTGCAGCAGGAATATGACGCGCTGTTCGGCAGCAGGCAACTCGTTCAATTGCTGCCGCTTCCAAATCCGGGTCATCCGTGCGACACGCCGAGAACCGAGCTGAAGACCATCGGATTCTTCGGCCATCAGCGTCAGGAAAAGGGCGCCGCAAACGTCCCGGCGCTCATCTCGGCGCTGCTGAACGAGGGCTACGAGGTGGTTCTTCATGACAGCGGCAACGCATTCGGGTCGGAGCAGGTTCCCGGTCTGACACGAGTCGGCTACGTTCCCGACCTCGCGGCGGAAATAGCCAGGTGCGATCTGGTCGTGGTCCCGTATGAAGCCAAATCGTATCGCTCCAGAGAATCCGCCATCGTCTGGGATGCCCTGGCCAGCGGCGTACCCGTGGTAGTGCCCAACGGAACCGCACCCGGCCTGCGGGTACTCACGAGCGGCGCCGGCAAGGTGTTTCATTTCCCAACTGTGGAAAGCATTCGGCAGGCGATAGGCGAAGCAAGAATGGGCTATCACGAGATCGCCGCCGCAGCTTTCCGTACCAGTCGCAAGTGGCGCGAAACCCAGGGCGTGGCGAGGCTCACTCAAGCGCTTATTGCGGATGTCCGCTCGTGAGAGCCTGGCCTGGCCGTGACGGCACGCGCACTCCTGCCGGCAATTACCGACAGGACAATCACTGACCATGCCAGTGGAGAAAAGCCGGAACTCGGCGACCTGTCGAAGGTCAGTGCAGGGGCCAGGCGCCGGCATACGTCGCTGCCATGTGGCGCGTGACGCGGAAATCCTCGGCTGGCGCGCCGCGACCGGCGTGCCGCAGATCGTCAGCCGCATGCTGAAAGGAGAGTTTGTTTGAGTGCAGCATCCCGCATCGAGGTGCGCGTCTATTACGAAGACACCGATGCCGCCGGCATCGTCTATTACGCCAACTACCTGCGCTTCATCGAACGCGGCCGCACCGAGTTCCTGCGCAGCCTGGGTCACGACCAGAATGTACTGATGCGGGAAGGCGTCGCCTTCGCGGTACGCTCGATCGCGGCCGAGTTCCTGAAGCCCGCCCGGCTCGATGATCTGCTCGTCATCGAAACCAGCATCGCATCGCTGGGCCGCGCCCAACTCAGTTTCGCCCAACGCGTCCGGCGCGAACATGAGCTGCTGCTTGATGCGAAAATACGCGTCGCCTGCATCGACCCGGCGCGCGGCCGGCCGATCCCGATGCCGCGTATCCTTCACCAACAATTGTCAGCCCTGCCGGAAACTCCGCAATGAACGTGACCCAAGACCTTTCCATCATCGAACTCGTGATCCACGCCAGCCTGGTGGTCAAGCTGGTGATGCTGCTGCTGACGCTGGTGTCGCTGACCTCGTGGTACTGGATTTTCCGCAAGGCCTTTGCGATTCGCGACGCGCGCAGCAAGACCGACAAGTTCGAACGCGACTTCTGGAGCGGCGGCGACCTCAACGCGCTGTTCCAGAGCGCGATCAACAACCGCCACCAGACCGGCGCGCTGGAACGCATCTTCGAGGCCGGCTACCGCGAATTCACCAAGCTGCGCGGGCAGAAGCTCATCGACCCCACCGCCGTGGTCGACGGCGCGCGCCGCGCCATGCGCGCCACCTACCAGCGCGAAATCGACGACCTGGAGGCGCACCTGGCCTTTCTCGCATCGGTCGGCTCGGTCTCGCCCTACGTCGGCCTGTTCGGTACCGTATGGGGCATCATGCACGCCTTCCGCGGCCTCGCCAACATGAGCACGGCGACGCTCTCGGCCGTCGCGCCGGGCATCGCCGAGGCCCTGGTGGCCACCGCCATCGGCCTCTTCGCCGCGATCCCAGCGGTGATCGCCTACAACCGCTTCGCCCACGACGTCGATCGCGTCGCCGTGCGTTTCGAGAGCTTCATGGAAGAATTCTCCAACATCCTGCAACGGCAAACGCGATGAGAGTTTGCGTAACCACCGTCGCCGCAATTTGCGGCGCAAATATAGTCACCCCCTTTCATGGGCGTAGACGGGAATTCGCTGAGCACTGCTCCGCGCCGACGAAGCCGGCCGGCTGTGCAAAGCCAGCCGTGGGACAGGGGGCCGGGGGGATTGCTCAACAAAAAATCATGAGTCGCCGTTGCCTCATGGGGCTTCATCCATGAGGCAACGGCGACTCATGAATGAAATAAACGTCGTGCCCTACATCGACGTGATGCTGGTGCTGCTGGTCATCTTCATGGTCACGGCGCCGATGATCCAGACCGGCAGCGTCGATCTGCCCAGCGTCGGCAAGAGCAGCCAGCCGCCGGTGGCGCCGCTGGAAGTCATCATCAAGGCCGACAGCTCGCTGGCGCTGCGCGATCGGGCCAAGGGCGGCGCGGAGCAGGTCGTGACCCGCGCCGACCTGCCGGCCCGCCTCAGGGAAGCCCAGACGGCCAATCCGCAGCAGGCGGTGCTGATCGCCGGCGATCGCAGCGTCAAGTACGAAGTGGTGCTGGGCGTCATGGACGAATTGCAACGCCAGCAAGTGGCAAAGATCGGCCTGCTGGTGCAACCGAGGCCTGCTGCAAACAAGTGAGCACTGACGCACCCATCCTGCCGCCGGGAAACACGTCGGGCAAGCGCATTTCCATCGCGCTGGCGATCGCGGTGCATCTGCTGCTGGCCGCATTCCTGTTCTACGGCGTGCGCTGGCAGACCAAGGCCACGGACGTGGTCGAAGTCGAATTGGTGCGGGCCACGCCGGAGCCCGTTGCTGCCCCGGCCGCCGTGCCGCCAGCGCCAACTCCCGAGCCGCCGCCGAAGCCGGAGCCGAAACCCGAGCCGGTAAAGCCGCCGCCGAAACCCGACATCGCGATCAAGGAAAAACCCAAGCCGCCGCCGAAGCCTCAACCGAAGCCTGAACCGAAACCCCGGTTCGATCCCGTCAAGGAACTGCTCAAACGCGAGGATGAGCAACTGGCACAGCGCAAGAACATCGAGAGCGCGGTCCAGGAGGCGACGCAGAAGCAGGCAGCGCAGGCCGCAGCCGAGCGCAGCAAGGCCATGAACGCCTATGTTGCAAGCATCGTGAGAAAGATCCGCGGCAACATCGTTCTCCCACCAGACATCAAGGGTAATCCCGAGGCCATATTTGAGGTGACGCAATTGCCGGACGGCGGAGTCCTTACCGTGCGCCTCAAGCGTTCGTCCGGCAATGCGGCACTCGACACCGCCGTCGACAGGGCCATACTCAAGTCCAGTCCTCTGCCCAAGCCGCAGCAGGCCGAACTGTTCGAGCGCTCGCTCGACCTGCGCTACAGGCCGCTGGATGAGTGACGGCGGAACGCCACGGGCCGAGGCGTTATAATTGGCTCGATGAAATTCAATCGCCTAGTACTTGCCTGCGCTGCCGGGCTGGCCTTGTGTTCCGTCACCGCCCGGGCGCAGCTCACCGTCGAGATCACCGGCGCCGGCGCCAACCGCCTGCCGGTCGCCATCGCTGATTTCACCGGAGAACGCATCGTCGCCCAGGCCCTGGCTTCGGTCGTGCGCGCCGACCTCGAACGCAGCGGACTGTTCCGCCTGGTCGATGCCGGCGCTGCCCTGGCCGACAGCGCCACGCCGGCCTTCGAAGACCTCAAGGCGCGCGGTGCCGACGCCGTGGTCGGCGGCAGCGTGGTTCCCGGTGCCGACGGCCGCTACGAAACCCGCGTGCGCCTGTCCGACGTGCAGAAGCAGACCGTGCTGGGCAACCCAGCCTACCTGCACAGCGGCGCGCAATTGCGTGCGACGGCCCACCGCATCGCCGATTTCATTTACGAAAAGCTCTCCGGTGAGCCCGGCGTGTTCTCCACGCGCATCGCCTACGTGGTCAAAAGCACCGGCCGCTACGAACTGAAAATCGCCGATGCCGACGGCGCCAACGACCAGGCGGCGCTGGCGTCGCGCGAGCCGATCATCTCGCCGGCATGGTCGCCCGACGGGACCAAGCTGGCCTATGTCTCCTTCGAGGCGAAGAAGCCGGTGGTCTATGTGCACGACCTCGCCAGCGGACGCCGCCACGTCGCGGCCAACTTCAAGGGCTCGAATTCGGCGCCGGCCTGGTCGCCCGACGGCAAGAAGCTGGCCGTGGTGCTGACCAAGGACGGCGGGTCGCAGCTGTATGTCGTGAATGCCGACGGCAGCGGCGTGACGCGCATCGCGACATCCCCCGGCATCGACACCGAACCGCGCTGGTCGCCCGATGCGCATTTCATCTACTTCACCTCCGATCGCGGCGGCAGCCCGCAGATCTACCGCGTCGCCAGTTCGGGCGCGGGTTTGGGAAGCCCGGCGGAACGCGTCACCTTCGAGGGCAGTTACAACGTCACCCCGCGCCCCTCGCCGGACGGCAAGAGCCTGGCCTTCATCGCCCGTAACAGCAGCGGCCGCTTCCAGCTGGCGCTGATGGATCTGGCGACCAAGCAGACGCAGATACTGACCGACTCGGCGAAGGACGAATCGCCGAGCTTCGCACCCAACGGCCGCATGATCCTCTATGCCACCGAAATCGGCGGGCGCGGCGTGCTGGCGGCCGTCTCCAGCGACGGCCGGGTCAAGCAAAAACTTTCCGTGCAGGCCGCCGATGTGCGGGAACCTGCCTGGGGTCCCCTGGTCCGATAAGTTTCGGCAAGCCAGCCGATACCGACTTCACAAAGGAAGCCATCATGCGCACACCTCTCCTTGCTCTTCCGCTGCTCTCCGCCCTGACATTGCTGCTTGCCGCCTGCGGTTCGCAGCCGCCGGCCCCAGAACAGGCGGCGTCCGGCGTCGAATCGCGCACGCCCGGCGCGGT
The DNA here is from genome assembly GCA_043826925.1 of Pseudomonadota bacterium. Taxonomy (GTDB): domain Bacteria; phylum Pseudomonadota; class Gammaproteobacteria; order Burkholderiales; family Rhodocyclaceae; genus Sulfuritalea. The sequence goes on along the minus strand of JBDRPN010000017.1, from coordinate 31,633 downwards.
CTCGGTCGAAAGCGCACCGGTAACCCAGGTGAAGCCCGAAACCTTCGATGCCGGCAGCATTGCCGCGCTGAAGGATCCGCGCAGCCCGCTGTCGAAGCGCAGCGTCTATTTCGACTACGACAGCTATGTGGTCAAGGACGAGTTCCAGTCCCTGCTGACGGCCCACGGCAAGTTCCTGTCAGTCAATCAGAAAATGAAAATGCTGATCCAGGGCAATGCCGACGAACGCGGCAGCCGCGAGTACAACCTGGCGCTGGGGCAGAAGCGTGCCGAAGCGGTCAGGAGGGCGCTGGCCCTGCTCGGCGCCCGGGAAGACCAGATGGAGTCGGTCAGTCTCGGCGAGGAGAAGCCGGCCTGCACCGAATCGGCTGAAGAATGCTGGGCCAGGAATCGCCGCGGCGACATGCTCTACACGGGCGAATTCTGAATATGCGCGGCAGCCTGGCGTCACAGACGGCAAGACTGCTGGCCGCGCTGCTGCTCGTAGCGGCAACGGCCTTGCCGGCGCAGGCCGGCGTGTTCGACGACGAAGAAGCGCGCAATCGCATCGAACAACTGCGCGAGCAACTGCGGGGCGGGGTGGACGAACTCGGCAAGCGCGCCGACACCCTCAGTCGCAACCAGATGGACTTCTCCAACCAGGTCGAAGCGATCAAGGCCGACATCGCCAGATTGCGCGGCCAGATCGAAGTCCTGAGCTACGAACTGGAAGCCGCGCAGAAGCGCCAGAAGGATTTTTACGTCGATCTCGACAATCGCCTGAGGCTGCTGGAGCAGCCGCCCGCGGAAGCCAAGGTGGAGCCTCCCAAGCCCGATCCGGCGCTGGAAACCGGCGCCTACGAGGCGGCGCTGGCGAACCTCAAGAGTGGAAAATTCAAGGATGCGGCAGCGGCCTTCCTCGCTTTCATCAAGACCTACCCCGACAGCAGCCTCGCCGCCTCGGCCCATTACTGGGGTGGCTACGCCCACGCCCAGGCACGGGACCATGCCGGTGCCGCGGAACTTTTCGGCAAGTTCGCCGACGGCTGGCCCAAGGACGATCGCGCGCCGGATGCAATGGCCAGCCGCGTCGCCAGCCTCGATGCGCTCAAGGACTGGAAGGGCTCGCGAGTCACCCTCGAACAGCTGGTCGAACGCTATCCCAACACAGATGCCGGCAAGAAGGCCAGGCTCCGGCTGAAGAAGAAGTAGTGCCGGCCCTGGCTGACAGCGACCCGCGCGCCACGCTGCGCGTCACCGAAATCTTCCACTCGATCCAGGGCGAATCCAGCCGCGTCGGCTTGCCCACGGTATTCGTGCGGCTGACCGGCTGTCCCTTGCGCTGCGTCTGGTGCGATACCGCCTATGCCTTCAGCGGCGGCGAATCGCTGGCCGTGGACGAGATCCTGCGGCGCGTCGCCGGATTCGGCTGCAACACGGTCTGCGTCACCGGCGGCGAACCCCTGGCGCAGAAGAACTGCCTGCCGCTGCTGAGCGCCCTGTGCGATGCCGGCCATTCGGTGTCGCTCGAAACCAGCGGCGCACTCGACATCGGTGAGGTCGACCCGCGCGTGGCGCGCATCGTCGACCTCAAGGCGCCCGGTTCCGGGGAGCAGGCGAAGAACCGCTGGCAGAACCTTGCCCTGCTGACGCCCCGCGACGAGCTGAAGTTCGTCCTCGCTTCGCGCGAGGACTACGACTGGGCGGTGGCGGCGTGTCGCCAGCACCAACTCTTCGCGCGTTGCGCCGTGCTGTTCTCACCCGTGCAGGGGCAACTCGATCCGGCGCAGCTGGCGCAGTGGATCCTCGACGATCGCCTGCCGCTGCGCTTCCAGCTGCAACTGCACAAAGTACTGTGGGGCAGCGCCCAGGGGCGCTGAGACGCACGCCGCTACAACTGCAGCGGCGGACAGGGCGGCCGCTTGGCGGAGATGATCCGGGTGTTCACGCCGGCGTAATTGAGGCCGCCGAACAGCCGCGCGTATTCGATCTTGACGCAACGATCCATGACCACGTCGAGCCCGGCGCGAGCGGCCTGGTCCGCCGCCTCCGGATTGATCACGCCGAGCTGCAGCCAGAGGCAGCGGGCGCCGATGCGGATCGCCTCCGCGGCAATCGGCATTACGTCCCCGGGTTTGCGGAAGACATCGACCAGATCGACCTTGAACGGAATCGCCGCAAGATCCGAATAGCATTTCTGGCCGAGGATTTCACTCGCTCCCGGATTAACGGGAATCACCGTGTAGCCATGCTCCAGCATGTATTTGGCGGCGAAATAGCTGGGCCGGTTCCAGTTCGGCGACAGCCCGACCACGGCAATCACGCGGTTGTCCTGCAGCACCCGGCGCAGGCCGGCGACATCGTCGACAATCATGAAGAGTCCCTGGTGGTCATGTAGAAAAATTCCGATCCCGATTCACGCCCGCCACTATCACGCGAACAGCACCCTGACCGCAAGCCCTCTGTTGTCGGGTCCGTCAGCGAGGACGATACGCGCGTTGTGCAGTTCCACAATGCGCCGGCAGATCGCCAGCCCGAGACCGGTACCCGGTTGATCCTGGCCGGCGAGGCGATAGAAGCGTTCGAGCACCCGTTCGCGCTGCGCCGCGGGAATGCCCGGTCCGTCGTCGCTGACTTCCAGCAGCATGCCCGATTCAGCGCGCCGGACGCCGACGTCGATATGGCCGCCGCGCGGCGTGTAGCGGATCGCGTTATCCACCAGGTTGCCGAGCAGCATCGACAGCATGTCGGCATTGCCGGGCAACAACGGCAAGTCCGGCTCGACCTGAAGCTCCAGCGTCTGCCCGCGCTGCAGCGCCAGCGGCGCCAGTTCCGCACACACCGCTTGCGCGACATCGCCCAGGCTTAGCGGCCGGACGTCGGGCATGGCCTGCTCGGGATCGAGACGCGCCAGGGTCAGCAACTGACCCACCAGGCGTATGCCCCGTTCGACGCCGCGCTGCAACTGGTTCATGGCGCGCATGCGCTCGGCTTCGCCCTCGGCGCAACGCGCCGCATGCAAATGGGCCTGGATGGCGGCCAGCGGCGTGCGCAACTCGTGGGCCGCGTTGCTGGTGAAGCGCCGCTCGTTCTCCAACGTGTCGGTCATGCGCCGCAGCAGTTCGTTCAGCGCCAGCACCATAGGCCGCACTTCGCCCGGAGCGCTGTCCGCATCGAGGGGCGTCAGGCTTTCGGGCTTTCGGTTCTCAATTTCGCGCTTCAGCACGCCCAGCGGGTCCAGGCCCCGGCTGATTGAAAACCAGAGCAGGAAAATCAGCACCGGCAAGCCCAGCACCAGCGGGCTGGCCACGTGCAAGGCGATGTTGCGCACCAGGCGGTTGCGCACATCGTGGGCTTCCGCCACCAGGATGCGAAAGTGCTGATGTCGGTCCCAGACGCCGTAATAGCGCCAGGTGTGGCCTTCGCTGTCGGTGGACTCGGAAAGACCGTCCGCTGCCGTCATCACTTCGAACGGCGCGTTCGCGGAACGCAACAGCAAATTGCCGTCACCGTCCCATATCTGGTAGCGCAGCCGCTTTTCGTATTCCACATGCAAGGAATGCATCGATCCCTTGGAAATTCCCCGCGCGGTGGCGGCGGTGCCCATCTCGCCGGGCGCCGCTCTGGTGCCGGCCAGGCGCGCGGGCAGATCCGGCCATTGAGTGAAAATCTCCTTCAGCGCGGGCGCTTCGCTGTGGCTCGGGATTACCAGCGGATCATCGTCATCGGGGTCGGTGACGCGCAGGAGCGCCAGCGCGGTCTGCGCCAGGTGTGCGTCGAAGAGTTCATAGACGTCGTCGACGCTGTCGCGGATAGTGATCGCGGCGATCACGGCCCAGTAGGCAAAGCTGACGATGAGCAGTCCGACCAGCAGGCGCTGGCTCAGGGACAGGCGATAACGGGCGATCACGGCGCGGGCTTGGCCATCGTGTAGCCCACGCCGCGCACGGTCTTGATGCACTCTGCGCCAAGCTTGAGACGCAGGTTGTGGATATGCACCTCGACGGCATTGCTGTCCACATTCCGGCTCCAGCCGTAGGTGGATGTCTCCAACTGGCTGCGGGTAAGGATGCGGCCCACACCTTCCATCAACGCCCGCAACACGGCGAATTCGCGGCTGGACACCGGGATCGTTTGACCCTGGCGGGTGACGGTATGGGCCGCCAGGTCGAGCGTCAGGCCGGCCACGCTGAGCGCCCCGCCGCCGCGGCCGGAACGACGAACCAGGGCACGCAAGCGCGCAATCAACTCTTCCATGTCGGCGGTCTTGACCAGATAGTCGTCGGCGCCGCGATCCAGGCTCAGCACCTTGTCGCGCGTGGTGTCTCTTGCGGTGAGGATCAGGACGGGCAGCGGATTGTTGGCGGCGCGCAGTTCATGCAGAACCTCCATGCCGCCCAGCACGGGCAGGCCGATGTCCAGCACCATGGCGGCGAATGTTCCCGTCTCCAGCGCGCGCAGGGCGGACTTGCCGTCCCGTAACCAGGTCACGGCGAAGCCCGCCTTGCCGAGAGCGGCACGCAGGCCATCACCCAGCAGCGGGTCATCCTCGACAAGCAGCAGTTTCATGATCCCCCGTTCGCGGTCGCACTTCCCGCCTGACGCTCGTGGCTTCGGCAAGCGACCCCACATTATGAAATATCGAACCTTCGATGAGCCCCAAGCTGGCAAATGGGCCCGCCCCTCCCATCCTCCCCTCGCGGGGAGGCTACTGATCGGCTCGCTGCGCTCGAACCTCACACGGCGCGCGCGGCAAGCGTATTTCCGTTTAAAGAATACTCCAAGCCTTCCAGCCATTCTTAACAGGCCTTAAGCAATAGGCGAATTCCTTAAGTCGGCTATCAGACGGCGCCGCTAACGTTGCTTCATGTTTCAAATAGTCAAAGGTCAATGACAGCCACGTTCCCGGTAGTCCACTATTGAAAAGGGGTTTGCGATGAAGAAACTGGTTCTCTCGATGAAAAAGGCAATTCTCCCGCTTGCGGGTTTATTGCTGACGGTGGCAGCCATTCCCGAAGCGTCGGCCATGCCGGCGTTCGCCCGCCAGACCGGCAAGGCCTGCAACACCTGTCATTTCCAGCACTATCCGATCCTCAACGAGTACGGCATGGAGTTCAAGGCGGGTGGCTATACCGACATGGGCAAGCAGACCCAGGTCAAGGGCAAGGAGCTTTCGATTCCGGGCATTTTCAACGCGTCGATATTCACCAAGATCCGCTACCAGAAGGACAACGGCAAGGACGGCAGCGATTCGGCCGGCACCCCGATCAAGACCACCCATAGCGGCGAACTCCAGTTCCCCGACGAATTCGCCCTGCTGATCGGCGGCCGCGTAACCGAAAACATTGGCTTCATGATCGAAAACCAGTTCGCCAACAGCCCGCTTACCGGGGGCGCCGGAGGTGGCTTCCTCGCCGGCTTCAAGCTGCCGACGTCCTTCAAGATCGGCAAGACCATGAAGGCCGGGGTGACGCCCTTCCTGACCGACGGTCTGGGTGCCGCCTATGGCTTCGAGCAGATGAGCACGGGCGCAGTGCGCAACATCCGGGCCAACGAGCATCGCAATGAAACTTCGGCGATGCAGTATGTATTCTTCGGCGGTACCGGTCCGGTTGATCTGGGCGGCGCTACCGATCCGGTTACCGGTCTCGCCAACGTCAGGCTCAACGCGGGCGCCGCATCGGGGCTGGCCTTCTCGCTCTGGGACCCGGCCTTCCACGTCGCCTATACGCGCTGGACGCCGCATCACATTGCCCAGGCAGGCAGCAACGTCGGAGGCCTGGGTGCCGGTTTGCTGCGCGCCGTATGGACGCCGACCTTCGGCGAGTGGAGTCTCGGTGTCGGTCTGCAGTCCTACATGGGCAGCAATATGAGATTCAATAATGCCGGCACGATTCAGTATGTCGACACCAAGGGCAGCGCATTCGACTTGCAGGCCCACGGCGCGCTCGGCAACATGCCGCTCGGTGTGTATTTCACCCACGCCACGGCTCCCGGCACGGCGGTTGGCGCCGCATCGGTGAATCTGTTCAACAACGCCGTCAATGCACGCAAGGCCACGGTGATCATGGGCGAACTGGGCCTGATCCCGAACAAGGCGACCGTGACATTGGCCTATCGGTCGGCAAACAGCGGGACCAATGTCGTGGCGGACGGCGGCAAGGACGACGCCTGGACCATTGCCGGCACTTACCAGCTTGCCCAGAATGTCCAGTTGCAGTTGGATCACAGCACGCGCAGCAATCGTGCCGATGGCGTCGGCCGCTACGGGGTGACCCACTGCGTTGCGCCGACCTGTGCCAATCCGACCACCCGCGGCAGCGCGATGACCACCTTCATGCTGTCGGCAGGCTTCTAGAGAGAGAAGGGCGCTCTTGGGGAAGGCTGCAAGGTCTTCCCCCTTTTTCCATGCGAGCGAGTGAATCGCCTTCAACAAGACGTTTAAGCGCAGGTCGAAGCCTGCGCAAGCGGACATGGTGCGGAAATCAGGTATCAGGGAGAAATGCGGAATGCATCTGACACTCCATCGAATTCGCGGCTCGTCGCTGGCAGGCGTGATCCTGCTCCTGTCGGGCGTGCTGCTGACGCCCCTTGGCGCCCGGGCGCAGGCCGTACCGCTGGCCGAACGGCTGCAGTTGTGCGCCGGCTGCCACAGCGCCGACGGCAACAGCGCCATTCCGGAAAATCCCAATCTGTCCGGACTCGACGCCGAATACATCGTCCGGCAACTGCTGGACTTCAAGAGCGGCGCGCGCAAGAGCGCGGTCATGAGCGGCATCATTCCCATGGTCGACGCAACGGAATTCGAGGCGCTTGCAGCGTTTTTCAGCAAACAGAAAACCAAAACCGGCGGCGCCGTCGATGCACGGCTGGCGGCGCAGGGCAAGGAAATTTTCGACGAAGGCATTGTCGGCAGCGCCGTCCCGGCCTGTTCCGGGTGCCACAACGACGACGGCAGCGGGACCGAAAAATATCCGCGCATCGCCGGCCAGCATGCGACCTATGTTGTCCAGCAATTGACGAATTTCAAGAACGGCGAGCGCGCCAACGATGTCAAGGCGGTGATGCGGGCCGTGGCCAAGCGCATGAGCGAGAAGGAAATCCGCGCGGTGGCGGAGTACGTGGTGACCTTGAAGGGAGAACAAGAATGAAATATGCCTCCGCGCTGTTGATGACCCTGCTGCTGTTGCCGTGGCACTCGGCATCGGCGGACATGGCCGATGCCGTCAGGAGCCCCAAGGGCTATGGCAGCAAGGACTACGTCTGGGGCAAACTGCTGCCCGAACAGGTCGAGGTTCTTCGCCGCAGCGGCGATGCGGCACGCGGCAAGGAAGCCTTTCGCGGCTGTCGCGGCTGCCACAAGGCCGACGCCGCCGGCGTCACCGACGGCACTTATCCGCGCCTGACCGGCCAGCACGCCAGCGTGGTGATCAAGCAGGTGACCGAGGTGCGCGCCGGCGTTCGCATCAACCCCAAGATGGAGCCCTTCTCCTCCGACCATGCGGTGTCGCCCCAGGAGATTGCGGATATCGCCGTGTTTCTGGAAACCGCCGAGACGGCCCGTGAAAACGGCAAGGGCGAAGGCGATTTCGTGACCAAGGGCAAGAAACTCTACGAGCAAGGCAAATGCATGAAATGCCATGGCTTCAATGGCGAGGGCAAAGCCGACAAGGCTTATCCGGTTGTCGCCGCGCAGCACTACGGCTATCTGAAACGCGAGATGGACTACATCCAGCGCGGCGTCCGCGGCAATTCCCATCCCGACATGGTCAGGGCGATACGCCACTACAGCCATCGCGACATCGAAGCGATGGCCGATTACCTGTCCCGACTCCCCGACTACCGCCAATCCCTCAACGAAAGGAACAGCCAATGAAGCGCTTGAACTCCGCCCTGATCCTGGCATTGCTCGCCGCCCCCGCGATGGCGGCCGACGGTAAGGCCGTCTATGACGCGGTCTGCTACAAGTGCCATCGCACCGGAACCGACGATGCACCCAAGACCGGCAACAAGGAGGCCTGGGCGCCGCGCCTGAAAGAGGGCCTGCCGGCCCTCTACAAAAGCGTGATCGAAGGCAAGGGGGCGATGGACCCGCGCGCCGGCAAGGATGAGTTGAGCGACGAGGAACTCAAGGCCGGTGTCGACTATCTGGTCGAACTTGCAAAGTAGGCATCACTGGTGCTGCCCGGAAAAATGACAATGCTGAAAATGACCCTGCCGGCGCTGGCCGGCTTGTTGCTGCTGACGGCGGGATGCTCGCGCATGCCGTCGATTCCCAATCCGCTGGACATGGTCGCCGGTCCATCGGTGCTGCAGGTCGAGTCGGCGCCGACGCCGGGAGCGATACCGCTGCTGCGCAACGGCCGGACCCTCAGCCTGGCTGTCGCGGAATTCACCGATGCCCGGCCCGGTCCGCGGGGCCGCAAGATCGGCGACATCAAGGCCACGGTGACCAATATGCACGGCAGCGAGATCGCCCTGGATCGCGACGTGGCCAGCGTGCTTTCCGGCGCGGCGCGCAGCCAGCTCGCGGCCGACGGCTTTCGCCTGGTCGACGCCGGCGAGCCGGCAGACTTCCGCTTGAGCGGCGTGGTCAAGGCGTTCGCGCTGACGGTTGCCGGACGCGATGAACGTGTCATCGCGGTCGAAGCCACCGTGCGCGAAGGCAGGAGCGGCGACGTGATCTGGGCGGGACTCATCACCGAAAAGGACGACCGTTATGCCGGAGTGACCGGCAACAGTCGCGGCACCATCATCGAATACCTGGGCGAGGGGGTTTCCGCCTTTGGCGGCAAGATCGCCGCGGCCGTCCGCGACAGCCTGGTCAAGTCCTACCCGCGCAGCATCACTGCAAACCAGTCGGGCAGGATTTCGACCATTCCCGGCGTCATGACGCTGCATGCCCCGGCCTCGCGCGACGAGCCGGCGGCAGCTTCGGCCCCGGTGGCGACTCCGGTGGCGGCCCCGGTGGCGGCTCCCGCCGCAGCGCAGGCGCCGACCGCAGGGCCGGCCGTGGGCTACGTCTCGGTCCATAGCACGCCGGCACGCGCCAAGGTGTATGTCGGCGACGTCTACTACGGCATGGCGCCGATCAAGATCGAATTGCCGATCGGTGTTGCCCAGCTCGGCGTCAAGCTCGACGGCCACAAGCCGGCGACGGAAAAGGTCGCCGTGCGCCGCGGCGAGGTAACCGAACTGGAGGTGAAGCTGGTGAAATGACGCCGTACCGCCAGCGCCAACTTTTGCGGCGGCGGACTTTGCCTGGCCTGCCGCCTCAGCAGTGCCCGCGCCAAGACTTAAGCTCAGCACCCGCAGCGGGCAGTGCCGGGCCGCGCGGCATCCGGTCCAGCCGCCAGTTGGCCGCGGCCCAGGTCCACAGTTCAGCCACGTTTGCGCCGCACAGTTCCGAGGGCGGCTTGTGGCCGAGGAATTCCAGCGCCGCGCACAGCACCGTGCCGGGCCGCGCAATGTCCACGGCGGCGGCGCGCGTCTGCTTCGACAGCTTTTCGCCCGCCGCATTGACCGCGACCGGCAGGTGCGCATAACGCGGCGTCGGCAGTCCCAGGCATTGCTGCAGGAAGATCTGGCGCGCGGTCGAGGCCAGCAGGTCGGCGCCGCGCACGACATCGGTGATGCCGGCCGCGGCATCATCGACCACCACCGCGAGCTGATAGGCGAACAGCCCATCGGCGCGCAGCAGGACGAAGTCGCCCGCCTCGCTGCCCAGATCGCTGGCGATGCGGCCCTGGATCGCGTCATCGAACTCGATGCGCGCATCGCCGACGCGCAGGCGCCAGGCTCGCGCCGTGCGCCCTGGCGGCAGGCCCGGGCGGCAGGTGCCGGGGTAGATCGCGGCGCCGTCCGGCGCGATGAGCGAATCCGCCAGTTCCTTGCGGCTGCAGGCACAGGCAAAGACGCGGCCCGCCTGCTTGAGCCGCTCCAGCGCCGCCGCATAGGCCTCGGCGCGGCGGCTTTGCCAGACCACCTCGCCATCCCAGGCAAAGCCGAAGGCTTCCAGCGTGCGCAGGATTTCGCCGGCGGCGGCGGCCGAACAGCGCGGCGCATCGACATCCTCCATGCGCAGCAGCCATTCGCCATGCCGCGTCCTGGCTTCCAGAAACGAACCGGTGGCGGCCACCAGCGAACCGAAATGCAAGGGCCCGCTGGGCGAGGGCGCGAAACGGCCGCGATAAGAAACTGTACGGGTAATCATCGGCCGGAGTGATAGCACGCCGCGCGGCAAAACGGTAGCATTCCATTCACCTCAACTCGGGAGCCGCCCATGGCCACTCTGGAACTCAACAAGGACAATTTTCAACAAGTCATCAACGACAATGCAAATGTGATCATAGACTTCTGGGCGCCATGGTGCGCGCCCTGCCGCGGTTTCGCGCCGACCTTCGAGGCGGTCTCCGAGAAACAGCCGGGCATCGTCTTCGCCAAGGTGAACACCGAAGAACAGCAGGAAATCGCCGGCGCCTTCAACATCCGGTCGATCCCCACGCTGATGTTCTTCCGCGACCAGATCATCATCTACTCCGAGGCCGGTGCGCTGCCCGCCAGTGCCTTTGAACAATTGATCGAACAGGCCATGGCGCTGGACATGGACACGGTACGCGCCGAAATTGCCGCCGGCCAGGCAGGAACCAGCTAGGCCGCCGGAATACCGCGCTATGATGGCGTTTGTCATGAAAGCTCGGTGATGAACTCCATCTTCTCCCAGAAGCTCAGCGACGACGCGGAGATACGCCGCATCGAAGTGTTGTTCGACAGCCTGCCGTCGAGCATCGTCGTGTCGCTGATCGGCATCTTTCTGTGCTTTCTGGTGCTGTTCAACACCGCGGGCATGGAGCCCCTGAAGCTGTGGGTGGCCTACATGCTTTCCGTATTGGCCGTGCGCGCCTGGTTCCGCTACATGTTCGCCAAGGCCGACCGGCAGATCGAGGTGATACACCGCTGGGAATGGCTGTTTGCCTTCGGCACCTTGCTGACCGGCATAGGCTGGGGCGTGCTGTTCGGCCCCCTCTATCCGCCGCCGACGCATCCGGATGCGCAAATGTTCGTGGCACTGATGGTGGTCATCACGGCGTTCACCGGCTCGGTGTTTGTCGCCCTCTCCAACATCACCTTCTGGCTGTTCATCATCCCCACCCTGAGCCCGGCCATTTTCCATTACGCGTCCACCCTGGGCGAGCAGGCGCAATGGCCGATCACCGCGGCGGCATGCTGTATTGCGGTATTCATCATCGTGCAGCGCACGCTTTACCGCTCATCCACCGACAGCCTGCAGCGCAGCACCGAGGCGGAAATATTGCTTGCCGAACAGCAGGCGATCTTCGATTCGTCGCCGATGGGAATTGCTGTGATCCGCGGCAAGCAGGTGATCAAGAGCAACCTGCGCTTCGGCGAACTGCTGGGCCGCCGCATCCAGGATCTCACCACCTCACGCGTCGATCATCATTTCGTCAGCAAGGACGAGGCCGACCGGTTCCTTGCCGACACGGCCACAGCGTTCGAAAAAGGCCATCTGGCGCAAGGCATGTATCGCCTGCGGCGGGCCGACGGTACGCAGTTCTGGGCCGAGCTTTCGGGACGCACCATGGCCGGCGGCACCGACCACAGCGTCTGGATGATCGCCGACGTCACCTTGCGCGTCGCCAACGAGCGGCGCACGCATAAGCGCGACTAGCCGATGCGGCGGACCTCTCTGGCCCCACGACGGGCCATGAATCGCCGTACCGCCGGCGCCAACTGTTGACCGGCTAGACGTTGAACAGGAAGTTCAGCACGTCGCCGTCCTTGACCACGTACTCCTTGCCTTCGGCGCGCATCTTGCCGGCTTCCTTGGCGCCGGCTTCGCCCTTGTAGGCGATGAAGTCGTCGTAGGCGATGGTCTGGGCGCGGATGAAGCCCTTCTCGAAATCGGTATGGATCACGCCGGCGGCCTTGGGCGCCGTATCGCCGACATGGATGGTCCAGGCGCGCACTTCCTTGACGCCGGCGGTGAAATAGGTCTGCAGCCCGAGCAGCCTGTAGGCGGCGCGGATCAGGCGGTTGAGGCCCGGCTCATCCAGTCCCAGATCGGTCAGGAACATCTGCTTCTCGTCGTCTTCGAGGTCGGCGATCTCGGCTTCGATGGCGGCGCAGACGGCGACCACTTCGGCCTTCTCGGCCTTGGCGTGGGCCGCTACGGCATCGAGATAGGGATTGTTATCGAAGCCGCCTTCCTTGACATTGGCGACATACAGCACCGGCTTCGCGGTGATCAGGCAGAAAGGCTTGATGCTGGCCCATTCCTCCTTCGACAGATCGAGCGCCCGCACCGCCTTGGCCTGATCGAGCTGGGCGATGCATTTTTCGAGCACCGCACAGAGGATCTTCGCCTCCTTGTCGCCCGCACTGGCGGGCTTTTTGTAGCGGTTCAGCGCCCTTTCGGCGGTCGCCATGTCGGCCAGCGCGAGTTCGGTGTCGATCACCTCGATGTCATGCAGGGGATCGATCTTGCCGGCCACATGCACCACGTTGTCGTCGCTGAAACAGCGCACCACATGCACCACGGCGTCCGTTTCGCGGATGTTGGCGAGGAACTGGTTGCCCAGGCCCTCACCCTTGCTGGCGCCGGCCACCAGCCCTGCGATATCGACGAACTCGACGATCGCATGCTGGATACGCTGCGGCTTGACGATGGCTGACAAGGCCTCCAGGCGCGGATCGGGCACTTCGACGATGCCGACGTTCGGCTCGATGGTGCAGAAGGGATAGTTCTCTGCCGCGATGCCCGACTTGGTCAGCGCGTTGAAAAGGGTGGACTTGCCGACATTGGGGAGTCCGACGATGCCGCATTTCATGGTTTTTCTTTCTTCAATACTTCTGTTCCGGCGGGCGCCGGTTTGGAATTGATGCGCTGCGTGGCGGCGCTGAAATCTCCTCTGGCCAGGACCGGCCAGGCCAGCAACGCGCGGTCGAGGGCGGCATCGATCTCGGCCCGCTCTTCCTTGCGCGGCGGCTTCAGCACGTAATCGACGACTTCGTTCCTGTCGCCGGGATGGCCGATGCCGATGCGCAACCGCCAGTAGTCCTGGGTGCCCAGATGCGCGGTGACGTCCTTGAGTCCGTTATGGCCGCCCAGGCCGCCGCCGAACTTGAGCCGCATCTGGCCCGGCGGCAAATCGAGTTCGTCGTGCAGCACCAACATTTCGGCGGGCTCGATACGGTAGAACTGCATCAGTGCACGTACTGACTGGCCGCAGCGGTTCATGAAGGTCTGCGGCAGCAGAAACCACAGGCTCTCGGCGCGAGATTGCCCGGCGAGGCCGTGGAAACGCGACTCGCGGCCCAAATGAACGCCGAGTTCCCGTGCCAGGCGCTCACAAAGCCAAAACCCGGCGTTGTGCCGGGTTTCAGCGTATTCGGTCCCGGGGTTGCCGAGGCCGACGATCAAGCGCAAAGGTGCCTGCAAGAATTATCTCTTGTCGGTCTTCTCGGACTTCTTCGCTGCGGGGGCCGGAGCGGCAGCAGCTGCCTCAACCGCCGGCGCCTCTTCTTCGGCCGCCTTGCCGCCGCGCACGATGACGGTCGCCACCACGGGATCTTCACCCTTGTGCAGCACGGCCTCGACACCGGCCGGCAGGACGAGGTGGGAAACGTGCAACGAATGGCCGGCAACCATGTCCTTCAGGTCGATTTCGATGAAGGTCGGCAAATCCTGCGGCAGGCAACGCACGTCGAGGTCGGACATCACGTGCTGCACCATGCCGCCGGAGAGCTTGACGCCCGGCGAAACTTCGGCATTGACGAAGTGCAGCGGCACCTTCTGGTGCAGCTTGTGGGTGGCATCGACGCGCTGGAAGTCGGCGTGGAGGATCACCGGACGGTAGGGGTGGCGCTGTACGTCGCGCAGCAGGCACATTTCGACCTTGCCGTCGAGATTGAGGTTGAGCACGGAGGAATAGAAAGCCTCCTTGCGCAGCAACTGGAACAGCTCGTTGTGGTCGATATCGATGGACTGCGGATTGGCGCCGCCACCGTAAAGAATGCCGGGAACACGGCCGGTGCGACGCAGGCGGCGGCTCGCTCCGGTGCCCTGTCCATCGCGCTTGTTTGCGTTGAATTGAAGTTGCATGATTTACTCCGTTAAGTGCTGCTGGAAATATCCCTCGCCCGCGACCAGGCCAGGGGGAAAGAAATCAGTCCATGAACAGCGAGGAGACCGAGGACTCGTTGCTGATGCGCAACATGGTCTCAGCCATCAACTCGGCGATCGAAATCTGGCGGATGCGCCCGCAGGCGCGAGCTTCGTCGGACAGAGGAATGGTGTCGGTCACCACCAGCTCGTCGAGCTCGGACTCCATGATGCGGGAAACCGCACTGCCCGACAGGACAGGGTGGGTACAGTAGGCCAGAACCTTCTTGGCGCCATGCTCCTTGAGCGCCTGGGCGGCCTTGCACAGCGTGCCGGCGGTGTCCACCATGTCGTCCATGATGACGCAGGTGCGGCCATCGACTTCGCCGATGATGTTCATGACTTCCGACACGTTGGCCTTCGGCCGCCGCTTGTCGATGATCGCCAGATCGGATTCGAGACGCTTGGCCAGGGCGCGCGCGCGGACCACGCCGCCAACGTCGGGCGAGACCACCAGCAGGTCCTCGTGGCGCTGCTTCCAGATGTCGCCGAGCAGGATCGGCGCCGCATAGACGTTGTCCACCGGAATGTCGAAGAAACCCTGAATCTGGTCGGCATGCAGATCGACGGTCAGCACGCGCTGCACGCCGACGGTCTGCAGCATGTTGGCGACCACCTTGGCCGTGATCGCGACGCGCGCCGAGCGCGTCCGCCGGTCCTGCCGGGCGTAGCCGAAATACGGGATGGCGGCGGTGATGCGACCGGCGGAGGCGCGCTTCAGGGCGTCCACCATGACCATCAGTTCCATCAGATTGTCGTTGGTCGGGAAGCAGGTCGACTGCAAGACGAACACATCGTGGCCGCGCACATGTTCGAGAATTTCGCAGTTCACTTCGCCGTCGGAGAAGCGGCCGACATTGGCACGGCCGAGCGAGATGTGCAGGCGTTTGACGACATCGGCTGCCAACTTGGGGTTGGCATTACCGGTAAACACCATCAGGCTGTCGTAGGCCATGTCGGTCTGCTCAAACGAAACGGGCCGGCGCATCCGCAAAAACCTCTGCTGCCCGCGCCATTTCCGTGAATGGGTTGGCTGGGGAGGAAGGATTCGAACCTTCGCATGCTGGAATCAAAATCCAGTGCCTTAACCAACTTGGCGACTCCCCAACATCGGCTCCCGCCTTGGGGGCGGAAGTCGAAAGGACGCGCATTTTCGGGGTTTTCGCCCCCGCTGTCAAATAATCGCGAGCGGATGTCGGTCTACTCCGGCGGCAACGAAGGCTTTCATATCGGCGGGCAGCGCGGCCAGGGCGGCCTGCGCGGCGGCCTCCCGAGCAAACTCGACGAAGCAGCAAGCGCCCGATCCGCTCATGCGCGCGTCGCCATAGTGCCGCAGCCAGTCGAGATGGCGCGCCACCTCGGGATACAGTGCGCAGGCCACGGCTTCGAGATCGTTTCGACCGAATCCCGGGCGCCAATCGGCGGCGGCAATCGCCGGCGTGTCGCGGCGCAGTGCCGCGGAACGAAAGATCTCCGGCGTCGGTACCGCCACCGCGGGCACCAGCACCAGATACCAGGCCGGCGGCAGCGAAACATCCGTGAAGTGCTCGCCCACTCCCTCGGCAAAACTACTGCGACCATGCACGAAGATCGGCACGTCGGCGCCCAGCGCCAAGCCGATGCGCTGCAAGCGGGAGGAATCGAGGCCGGTGCGCCACAGGCGGTTCAGCGCCAACAGCGTGGTCGCCGCGTCCGAACTGCCGCCGCCCAGTCCGCCGCCCATGGGCAGGCGCTTTTCCAGATGCAGGCTGACGCCGTCGGTGGCGCCGGTCGCCGCGCGCAAGGCGTTTGCCGCGCGCACCGTCAGATCGGTTTCCGGCGGCACGCCGGGCAAGGACGTCGCCAGCACGATGCGGCCATCGCTGCGCGGCTCGCAGCGCAGCGTGTCGCCGCAGTCGAGAAAACGGAACACGGTTTGCAGCAAGTGGTAGCCGTCTGCGCGACGGCCGACCACATGCAGGAACAGATTGAGCTTGGCCGGCGCCGGCCAGTCGCGCTGCCAGTCAGTCACCGTCGCCCCAGTCGTCGATCACTATCCTCAGCTCGATGTCGCCGCGGCGCACTTCGAGCCGCCGCGGAAGTTGGTGCTGGCGCCACGGCGCGCTTTCGGTCACGGCGATGCGCCAGCCCTCGACTTCGCCGACCAGGGCCGGCTGGGCGCCGCGCAGCCACTCGGCGAGCAGATCCAGCGGCAGCGGCGCACCGAACAGACGTTGCGCCAGTGCGCCCAGGTCCGGCTCGCGCCGTTCGGCTTCGCCGGGCACCAGCAGCCAGGCGCCGGAGGCATCGCGCCCCAGTTCGGCCAGGCCCTGGCCCAGCGGGGAGGAAAACAGCACCACGTCGCGCCCCGGCGCGTGCTGCCAGTCGAACTGCAAATGGTCGCTGCGCTCGCCCTGACGCAGCGAAATGCGCCCATGGGCCGCAAAGCTCTGCAGGGGCGGGCCGAGCACCTGCGTCGACTCGGGAAGGGCCTGCATCTCGCCGCAAGCCGCCAGCAACAGTGCGGCCAGGCAAACCAGGAACGAGCGCATCAGGGCATTCAGCGCGCGAATCGTTTGATGGTCGCGCCCAGTGCCTCATTGGTCGGATGCGACTTGGCCGCCTCCCGCCAAATCGCCAACGCCTCGTCCGAGCGCCCGAGTACCCACAGCACTTCACCGATGTGGGCGGCAATTTCGGGGTCGGGCCGCTTGGCAAAAGCCGCCTGCAGGGTCTCCAGGGCAGCCGCGGATTTGCCCTGACGAAACAGCACCCAGCCCTTGCTGTCGAGAATGAAGGGATCGTCCGGCGTCAGCGACAAGGCCTTGTCGATCAACTGTGCGGCTTCGTCGAGCCGCAGATTGCGGTCCGCCAGCGAATAGCCCAAGGCGTTGTAACCCTGCGGCGACTCCGGCTTGAGGGCAATCAGGCGCCGCAGGTGGCGCTCCATGTCATCCAACTTGCCCAGCTTCTCTGCGGCCAGCGCCGTCTCGTAAAGGATATCGGGCTGATCCGGCTGGGCTTCCAGCATCTTGGCCAGGAAGGCATGGGCCTCCTCGTGGCGCCCGGCATCGCGCAGCAACTGGGCCTCGGCCACCACCAGACGCATGTCGTCGGGCGCATTCGCCCGCGCCGCGACGAGCCGCGCGCGCGCCTCGTCGAACCGGTTCTGGCGCAGTAGGACCTGGGTGGCCCGCACCATCGCCGGCATGGCGTGTTCGCCGGCCGTCACCTGGTCGTACCAGCGCAAGGCCTCGTCGGGACGTTTGTCCTGGTCGGCGATCTGTCCCAGGTAGAAGCGCGCCGGATTCAGGTCGCCGCGCCCGATTTCGACGAAACGCTTGAGTTGCTGCTCGGCTTCCGGCGCATCATTGACCTGCAGCGAGAGCACTCCAACCGCATAGAGTATGTCCGGAATATCGGGATTGGCCGCAAGCAAACGACGGAACTCGGCACGCGCGGCTTCATAGTTCTTTTCACCCACCAGGCCCCTGGCATAGGCCAGCCGGGCCTGCTGGGCATCGGGATTGGCATCGAGCCAGGTTTTCAGGAAGTCGAGTTGCGCGGCTCCCTTGGGCAACAATTCCGCCTTGAACAAGGCCGCTAGTTCCCAGTTCGGACGCAGCGCCAGCGCCTGGTCCGTTTCACTGCGCGCACGGTCGGGATTCCCAGCCGCGGCGGCCACCTGGGCGCGGATCAAACGGGCTTCGGGCAGCGCGGGATAAGGCTCGGTAAGCTGGTCGAACAAACGCTGGACTGCCGGTTTGTCCGGATAGCGGGCGAAGGCGCGCATCATGCGGATCAGCGCGTCGCCAATGTTCGGGGCCTCCGCCGCCAGGTCGCGGGCGAGTTTGCCGGCCAGTTCATCGATGCGGCCGTTGGCCAGCAGCAGCGTCGCCTCCATCTGCTTCGCCTGTTGCGATGCGGGCTCCAGACTCAGCCACAGCCGCACGGCCTCCAGCGCCGCATCATACTGCCGCGCATGAAAGGCGATCTCGGCCGCCCGGCGCACCACACGCGGATCGCGGGTGCTCTTCGCCAGATCGAGATAGGCGCCGGCCGAAAGCCCGAACTGGCCTCGCTGCGCGGCGATTTCCGCGAACAGGAACTGGTAGAGAATCTGCCCGGTCAGTTCCTGCTTCGGCAGCCGGTCTTCTTGCCTCCCGGGCGCCGGCACCGCGGCGGCGGGCGCAGGCGTCTGTGCCCATGCGCACATGCTGACCAGTGCGAGCGATAGCGCGAGGACAGGGGAACGGAACTTCATGAGTGCGGTACCTGAGGGGAACACTGCTGTCGAACACTACCGTCACATACAATGCGGTGATGTTAGCAGTTTCGCCCGTAATTTCGTGCGCGACCCGGCATGCCTGAACTGCCCGAGGTCGAAGTCACCCGTCGCGGCATAGCGCCGGTGCTGGTCGGCAGCCGCGTCGCATCCGTGACCGTGCGGGTTCCGGCGCTGCGCTATCCGCTGCCGACGCACCTCGACCGCACGCTCGGCGGCCGCCATCTGGAATCGGTAAGCCGTCGCGGCAAATATCTGCTGCTGGATTTCGGCAACGGACATCTGCTGATCCATCTCGGCATGTCCGGCAGCCTGCGGTTGGTGCCGGCCACGCTGCCGGCCGACAAGCACGATCATGTCGATCTGGTATTCGGCATCGGGGGCAGCAAGCTTGCCTTGCGCCTGAGGGACCCGCGGCGCTTCGGCGCCATTCTCTGGCTGGCCCAGGATCCCATGACGCATCCGCTACTGGCGGTGCTCGGCATCGAACCGCTGGCACAAGAGTTCACCGCCGCCTGGCTCAAGAACGAGTACGCCGGTCTTGCGGCGGCGATCAAGCCGACCCTGATGGACAGCCATCGCGTGGTCGGCATCGGCAACATCTACGCGTCCGAAAGCCTATACCGCGCCGGCATCGACCCGCGCAATGCCGCCGGCCGGATTTCCCTGAAACGTCTGGAACGCCTGGTGCCGGCCATCAAGACGACGCTGACCGCCGCCATCGACGCCGGTGGCAGCAGCCTGCGCGACTTCATCCATTCCGACGGCAGCTCGGGCTATTTCCAGCAGCAGTATTTTGTCTATGGCCGCAGTGGCGAACCCTGTCGCGTCTGTGGCCGCCCGATCAGGGAATTGCGCCAGGGGCAGCGCGCGAGCTTCTTCTGCGCCGGCTGCCAGCGTTAGCGCCTTACTTGGCGGTCAGCGCAAGAAACTTCGCCATCAGCTGATCCTTGGTTTCGACGTGATTCGGATCGTCCGGAATGCAGTCGACCGGGCAGACCTCGCGGCACTGCGGCGTGTCGAAGTGGCCGACGCACTCGGTACATTTGGCGGGATCGATGATGTAGATCTCATCACCCTGCGAAATGGCGTTGTTCGGGCACTCGGGCTCGCATACGTCGCAGTTGATGCATTCATCGGTGATCATCAGGGACATGATTTTTCCTTTGGCTTCTCTCTGAACTTCAATGGCTTTGCTGAATCTTTTCAATCAGGCGTTGCTGCACCAGCGGCGGAACGAACTTTGATACGTCGCCGCCCAGCGATGCGATTTCGCGCACTATCGTCGCCGAAACGAACATGTATTGATCCGAGGGCGTGAGGAATACCGTTTCGACATCGGGATACAGGTTCCGGTTCATGCCCGCCATCTGAAATTCGTATTCGAAGTCAGACACGGCGCGCAGTCCGCGCATGATCACGCTGGCGCCGTGCTGGCGCATGAAATCCATGAGCAGGCAATCGAAACCATGAATTTCGACATTGCTGTAGCCGGTCAGCACCTCGCGCGCGATATCGACCCGCTCGTCGAGCGAAAACAGGGGGCGCTTGCTGCGGCTTTCGGCCACACCGATGATGACCCGCTCGAACAGGCTGGCCGCGCGCTTCACGAGGTCTTCGTGGCCGCTGGTCAGGGGATCGAAAGTCCCCGGATAAACCGCAATGCTCTTGCTCATGCCTGCTCCAGCAGGTGAAAAAAAACCTGGCCGGCCCGCCCCTGCTTCGTCACCGTCCAGCGACCCAACTTCTCCAGAGGCATTTCGGCCTCTGCATACAGCCGCGCACACGGCGCGGCCAGTGCATCCAGACGGGACTCTACGCGGCCCAACCAGCCTTGCCCATAAGGTGGATCAAGAAACAGCAAATCGAAACGCCGACCCGATGGGGGGGCGAATTTTAGCGCATCGCAGCAAAACAGTTCCAGTCGCGGACAGGCGAAGCCCTCGGCGTGCTTTTGCAGCGCCGCGAAGGCCGGCCGCGCACGCTCCACCAGGGCGACGTAGTCGGCGCCGCGCGAGGCCGCCTCGAAACCGAGAATGCCGCTGCCGGCGAAGAGATCCAGGCAGCTTAGCCCGCTAAGATCCTGGCCCAGCCAGTTGAACAGGGTCTCGCGCACCCGGTCCGGCGTCGGGCGCAAGCCCGGCGCGTCAGTCACCTGGACCAGGCGACTGCGCCACTCGCCGCCGGTGATGCGGACGCGGCTCAAGACTCAGTCAGCGGCAACGACCACGGTAACCAGATTCTCCGGCTTCACATGGCGGGCGAAGGCGGCCTTGACCTGCTCGATGGTCACGGCCTTGATCCTGGTGGGGAAATCATCGAGATAAGTCAGCGGCAGGCCGTAGAAGCCGATTGCCGACAGGTAGCCGAGCAGCTTGGCATTGCTGTCCATGCGCAGCGCCTGGCCATCGACCATGTTCTTCTTCGCGGCAGCCAGTTCCTGCGGCGTCGGACCCTTGGCCATGTAGGCGGTGAGAACCTCATCAACCACTTTGAGCGCCGCATCGACCTGATCGCGCTTGGTCTGCAGGCCGATCTCGAACGGGCCTTCGAGCTTGCGCGGCGAAAAGTAGGAATACACGCTGTAGGCGTAGCCGCGCTTTTCGCGGACTTCCCGCATCAGGCGCGAGACGAAGCCGCCGCCGCCGAGCGTGTAGTTGCCCACCAGCAGCGGAAAATAGTCGGGGTCGCTGCGGCGGATCGCCGGCAGGCCGACATGCACATGGCTTTGCGCCGCAGGGTGGGGAATCCTGATCGTCTGCCGTACCGGCTTCTTCACGGGAGGCGGCACGAGGTCGCCACCGCCCGGCGGCAGGGCCTCGGTCAGGCGCTGGGCGATCGCCTCGGCCTCGGCGCGCGACACATCGCCGATGATCGAAACCACGGCACCCCGCGCGCCGTAATGCTGGCGATGGAAGGCGACCAGATCGTCGCGCGTGATGGCGCTCACGCTGTCGACCGTCGGGCTGACGCCGTAGGGATGATCGGGATAGATGGCCGCGGCGAAGCGCTTGCCGGCGATGGCGTCGGGCCTGGTCTCGGATTCGCGGATGGCAGCGATGCTGCGGCCCTTTTCGCGCTCCAGCACGGCTTGCGGGAAAGTTGGCGCTGACAGCACGGTGCGCATCAGATCCAGCGCGGCCTCGCGTTCGGCCTTGGTCGACAACGTGCGCAGACTGATGCTGGCGCGGTCGCTGTCGGCCCCGCCGCCCAGCCGCGCGCCGAGATCGACCAGGCGCCCCGAAATCTTCTCTTCATCCAGATCGCCGGCGCCCGCTTCGAGCAGGTTGCGGGTCAGGCCGGCGAGGCCTGCCTTGGCGGCGAGAACGAAGGCGCCGCCGCCGGCAAAATCGATCTGGACGTCGAGGATGGGCAATAGCCGCGTTTCGATGAAATACACCTTGGCCCCCGAGGGCGCGGTCCAGTGCTCGATCTTGACTCCCGCCAGGGCGAAGGTCGAGGTCAGGAACGACAGCAGAAAGATCAACGAGAAACGAGCTCGTGAGCGCCCCACAATAATCGAGCACAGCGAGCCGAACATCCGCAGCGACGCGCCAGCTATGCTGGCCGTCTTGCTGCGCAGGGGCTTCATCAGTAGCCCCGCCCCGGGGCGGGGATGGGGGTGGGGGGCGTTCAATTTGCTTTGATTCATCAGTGCCTCACTGCCCCGGAGGGTTTCTTGTGTTTGCTGTTTTCAATGGGCTGCGGATCGAGTACCGCAATACTCAGCGTATCGTCCGAAAAATACTTCTTCGCCACCGCCTGCACTTCTTCCGAACTCACGCTTTTCAGCTTCTCCAGCAGGACGTCGATGTCTCGCCAGGAAACTCCCGCCGCTTCGAGGCCGCCGATTTCCATGGCCTGCGCCATCAGCGAATCGCGCTTGTAGATCTGCGCCGCGATCGACTGGGTCTTGACCCGCGCCAGTTCCTCGGCCGACACGCCTTCGTCCTGGATGCGCTTGATCTCGGCGCGCAGCGCGGCTTCCAGTTCGGCGACGGTCTTGCCTTCAGCCGGCTGGCCGTCCAGGGTAAAGCTGGCTTCACCGCGCAGCGTTCCGTCATAACCGGCGCCGGCCGACTGGGCGATCTTGCTGCCGCGCACCAGATTTTTCGCGAAGCGCGCGGCATCGTGGCCGTCGAGCACCGCCGCCAGCATTTCGAGCGCATAGGGGTCGCGGTCCTTCTGCACGTCGCGCAGCTTGGGCGCCTTCCAGGACATGGCAATGTAGGGCAGCTTGGCCGGCGCCTTGACGCTTACCCGGCGGATGCCCACCTGCTGCGGTTCGTTCTGCGGCTTGCGTTCCGGCAGCGGTTTCGCCTTGTGCGGGCCGTAGTACTTCTGCGCCAGACGGAACACCTCGCGGTGATCAACATCGCCCGCCACCACGACGTAGGCATTGTTCGGCGCATACCAGGCGCGATACCAGTCGCGCGCGTCCTGCCAGGTCATGTGTTCGAGGTCGTCCATCCAGCCGATGATCGGGCGCCGATAGGGATGCGCCTGGAACATGGTCGAATTCAGCGTCTCGTACACCAGGGCCTGCGGATTGTCGTCGGTGCGCAGCCGCCGCTCTTCCATGACCACCTTGATCTCGGCGGCGAATTCCTTGGCGTCGAGCGTCAGGTTGGCCATGCGGTCGGCTTCGAGCTTCATCATTTCCGGCAGCGCGCCCTTCGGCACGATCTGGAAGTAGGCCGTGTAGTCACGGCTGGTGAAGGCGTTGTCACGGCCGCCGGCCTCGGCCACGCGCTTGTTGAACTCGCCCGACTTGAGATTCCGGGTGCCCTTGAACATCAGGTGCTCCAGCGCGTGGGCAACGCCCGAGGTGCCGTCCTTTTCGTCCATGCTGCCGGCGCGATACCAGACCATATGCACGGCGGTCGGCGCGCGCGGGTCTTCCTTGACGATGACGCGCAGACCGTTGGCCAGCCGGGTTTCGAAGGGGTTGGCAAGAGTTGGCGCTGGCGCTACGGCGAATGCCAGCAGGACAAGCGGAGCAAGCAGTGGTTTCATGTCAGGTCAATGGCGATCGGCGCGATAGGAGGAACGAAGTTTCGAAGCTGGCTTGTGCCCGTCCAGGCGGGCCTTGGACCGGAGCCGAACGGGGCTTCTGTTAAAATCACAGTCGCGCATCTTAGCGCGGCTCCAGCCTCCGACCGCATTCCGCATGTTTGGTTTCCTAAAGACGAAGGACCTCCCCGCCGCCCCGGCAACCGCAACGCCGGCGCCGCGCGCCTCGTGGAGCGAACGCCTCAAGGCCGGCCTTTCCCGCACCCGCGCCACCCTCAACACGCCGCTCGGCGAGCTCTTCAGCCGGGCGAAGATCGACGACGAACTGCTCGAAGATCTGGAGAGCACGCTGCTGATGGCCGACTGCGGCGTCGAGGCGACGCACTGGCTGCTCGCCGAACTCAAGGCCAGCGTCAAGCGCGACAAGCTGGAAACCCCCAACCAGTTGCGCGCTGCGCTGGCGCATGGGCTGCAAACCCTGCTCGCGCCGCTGGAGCAGCCGCTGCAGGCCGATGGACATCAGCCCTTCGTAATAATGATCGCCGGCGTCAATGGCGCCGGCAAGACCACCTCGATCGGCAAGCTGGCCAAGCACTTCCAGAGCCAGGGCAAGAGCGTGCTGCTGGCCGCCGGCGACACCTTCCGCGCCGCCGCGCGCGAGCAACTGACGGAATGGGGCGAGAGGAACGGCGTCACCGTCATCGCCCAGGAAGGCGGCGATCCGGCCGCCGTGGTGTTCGATGCGATCAGCGCCGCGCGCGCGCGCAAGATCGACGTCGTGCTGGCCGACACCGCCGGACGCCTGCCGACGCAGCTGCATCTGATGGAAGAAATCGCCAAGGTGCGCCGCGTGATCCAGAAGGCTCATGACACGGGACCGCACGAAGTGCTGCTGGTGCTCGATGCCAACATCGGGCAGAACGCCGTGCAGCAGGTCAAGGCCTTCGACAAGGCGATCGGCGTGACCGGACTGGTCATCACCAAGCTCGACGGCACCGCCAAGGGCGGCGTGCTCGCCGCGATCGCCCGCCAATGCCCGAAGCCGGTGCGCTTCATCGGCGTCGGCGAGGGCATCGATGACTTGCAAACCTTCCGCGCCGGCGAATTTGTCGAGGCACTGCTGGGACCCGCCTAGTGATTCGCTTCGAGCGTGTTTCCAAGCGCTATCCACCCGGCCTCGATGCGCTGTCGGATGTCAGCTGCGAGGTGACGGAACACGAAATGGCGCTGGTCTGCGGCCACTCCGGCGCAGGAAAATCCACCTTGCTCAATCTCATTGCAGGAATCGAAAAGCCCAGCGGCGGAGCGCTGCTGATCGGCGGACAGAATCTCGCCGCGCTGCCACGTTCGGCCCTGCCCTTCCTGCGCCGGCGCATCGGCATGGTGTTCCAGGACCAGAAGCTGCTGTTCGATCGGACGGTGTTCGACAACGTCATGCTGCCGCTGTCGATAGTCGGTTTCCCGCGCCGGGACGCCGCGCGGCGCGTACGCGCCGCGCTCGACAAGGTGGGCCTGGCCAGCCGCGAAAAGGCCATGCCGGTCATGCTCTCCGGCGGCGAACAGCAGCGCCTGGCGATCGCCCGCGCCGTGGTGAACCGGCCGAGCCTGCTGCTCGCCGATGAACCCACGGCTCATCTCGATGCGCAATCCGCCGCGGATGTGGCGCGCATCTTTCATGAGTTCCACCACGTCGGCGTCACGGTATTGATCGCGACCTATGCCACCGAGCTGTTTCCCGCAGCGCGGCGCCTGCAGCTCGATCACGGCAGATTGCTGTCATGAGGGTCTGGCTGAGCCAGCACCAGGATGCGGCACGGCTCGCGTTGCGCCGACTGGCCGCCGCGCCGGTCAATAGCCTGCTCTCGCTGCTGGCGATCGGCATCGCCCTGGCCTTGCCGGCCGGGGGACAGATGCTGCTCGCCAATGCCTCGCATCTGAGCGGCACGACTTCCGCCGTGCCGCAGATTTCGATCTTCATGGCGGCCAACGCCGAACGCCAGGCGGCGACCGAAATCGGTGAGCGCCTGGGCCGCCATGCCGGGGTCAAACAGGTGCTGTTTGTCCCGCGCGAGGAGACCCTGGCGCGCATGAAATCCGGCCCGGGCCTGCGCGAGGTGATCGAAGCCCTGCCGGCAAACCCCTTTCCCGATGCCTTCGTGGTCAGCGTCGCGGATGACAGCCTGGCGGCGATGGAGCAACTCGCCGTCGAGTTCCGCCAATGGCCCAAGATCGAGCACGTGCAACTCGATTCGGCCTGGGTACGCCGGCTCGATGCCCTGCTGAAACTTGGCCGCACCACGGTGATGCTGCTGGCAGCTTTGCTGGGCACGGGCCTGATCGCAATCAGTTTCAGCATAATCCGCATGCAAGTGCTCACGCATCGCGCCGAAATCGAGGTCAGCCGGCTGCTCGGCGCCACGAACAGCTTCATCCAGCGCCCCTTTCTCTACTTCGGGGTCCTCCTCGGACTGGGCGGCGGTGTGCTTGCCTGGTTGCTGGTCGCAGCCGCAACGCTGTGGCTGCGTGCCCCCCTGGCCGAACTGGCAAGGCTGTACGATCTCGCGCTGGCGCTGCAGACGCTGGGCGCGCGCGACTCGGCGCTGCTGCTGGGCTTCGCCGCCGGCCTCGGCTGGCTGGGGGCGATGATTTCAATGCGGCAACATTTGCAGCAGTACTAAACCAGGGAAATGATGCGCAGGAAGGTCGACTGATTCATGGCCAGCGAACTGCACCGGAAACGTCTGGATACCGTGGTGCGCCGTCTGCTGGACAGAGGCGCAAGCCGCGTCCTGGATCTCGGTTGCGGTCCCGGCGAATTGCTGCAGCGACTGGCGGCGCACCCGCAGTTCAGCCATATCGTCGGCATCGACATCGATACCGAAGCGCTTGCCGCGGCGCGACTCGCGCTGGGGTTGGGGCGGCCCGATCATGCCCGTGGCGTGCAGCTGCGTTACGGCTCGTTCGAGGAAGTCGATCGGGAGCTGGCTGGTTTCGATGCGGCCACCCTGGTCGAAACCATCGAGCACATCGATCCCCGCCGCCTGTCGAAGGTCGAACATGCGGTGTTTGCCGGCATGCGCCCTTCCACCGTTCTGGTCACCACGCCCAACCAGGAATACAATGCGCTGCATGGCATGGTGCCCGGTCAGTTTCGGCACCGCGGCCATCGCTTCGAATGGAAGCGTGCCAGATTTCAGCAATGGGCGCGGGGTGTTGCAGCCCGCCATGGTTATGCCGTCAGTTTCAGCGATATTGGGCCCGTCGATCCCCTGCGCGGCAGTTCGACACAAATGGCCCAATTCATCGCGTCGTCGCCGCTGGATTGCGACACGCAGATGCAAGAGCGGACGAATCCGGATTCGCAAGTCAGGTGAGCGCAGTGACCGGCCCACCGATGATTGCCGATGCGAGGACCTTGCCGTATCGGTCCAGAGAACATGCCGAAAGGCTTTGGAAAAAACCTACAGCTTCCGCGCCGCAATGGCCAACACCGCAACGGAACAGATTATTCGGGCGATAATATGCAGATGAACGAAGACCAACCAATTGAGCAGGCTCCCGTCGAACCCGCGCAAAACGAGCAGTTGCCGGCGGAGCCCGTGCGCAACGAACCGCAGCCCCAAGACCCGCGTCGCCGGCTGCGGGAGTTGCTGGCCATTCCCGACCACCAGCGTACCGATGCGATTTGGGACGAGATCATTGAGTTGGAAATTTGCCTGGCCCCCGGCAACCGTATTCAGGGTGCGCCCGCAGATCCGGGACGCCGTCAGGGACAGGGACAAGGGCAGGGACAGGGACGACGTCCCGAACAGGCAAGGCGGCAGGATCCGACACCCGGCGCCAAGCCCTCCAAGCGCTTTTTCAAGAAGCCGAAGCGTCCGCCCGGGGCGCCGCCGAAAGCCTGATGGCCTTGTCGCTCCCGTGGGTGAAATGCCCGGGGATGCCTGCCTGTAAACAGGTCCGGCCGACAATTCCCGACTAAATGCATCGGGAACTTCTCCAGATATTGGCACTCTCAATTCAAGAGTGCTAATATTGTCGTCAAGGAGGTCGTACCGTGAGTCATACCGTATCTCTTGAGCGTTTCCCCATGCTTGCCGCCAGCGGCAGTATCGAGTCGTTCATTTCCGCCGCGAATCGCGTCCCGATGCTCAGCGAAGCCGAGGAGCAGTCGCTTGCCCGCCGCTTTCGGCAGGACGGCGATCTGGATGCGGCGCGGCAGTTGGTAACCTCTCATCTGCGCTTGGTGATTGCCATTGCGCGCGGTTACTTGGGTTATGGCTTGCCGCATGCCGACCTGATCCAGGAAGGCAACATCGGCCTGATGAAGGCGGTAAAGCGCTTCGATCCGGATCGCGGTGTGCGACTCGTGTCGTTCGCCATGCACTGGATCAAGGCCGAGATCCACGAATACATCCTGAAGAATTGGCGTCTGGTCAAGATCGCCACGACCAAGGCACAGCGCAAGCTGTTCTTCAATCTGCGCAGCATCAAGGCCTCCCTGGCACAGGACGTGGATTCGCCACAGGGCTTCAACACGCTGGGCGCCGAGGAAGTCGCCGCCGTGGCAAAGCAACTCGGCGTCAAGCCGGCAGAAGTCATCGAAATGGAAACCCGCTTGACGGGTGCCGACGTTTCGCTTGAACCCGTCTCCGATGACGACGAGGACAGCTACGCTCCCATCGCCTATCTGGCCGCCGATCGCAGCATCGAGCCGTCGGCAATCCTGGAACGCAAGGAGTACGACCGCTTGCAGGACGAAGGCCTGCGTTCGGCATTGGCCAGTCTCGATCCACGCAGTCGCACCATCGTCCAGCGGCGCTGGCTGGTGGCGGACGGCGAAGAAGCGGCAACGCTGCATGAACTGGCCGCCGAATACGGCGTGTCGGCCGAGCGCATTCGCCAGATCGAAGTCAAGGCGATGCAGAAGATGAAAAGCAGCCTGGCGGCCTGAGCAATCCAAAGCCGTCAGGAATGGGCAGCCGCGGCAACGCGACTGCCCATGGTTTTTTCGGAAGCCGTTGCTACTCTCCGGCCAATAGCCGTTTCAGATCCTGCGCCATGTGCTGCGGCGTTTCGCCATGGCGCAGATAGAGTCGCAGCCGCCCGCGCGGATCGAAGACATAGCTGCCGGCCGTGTGATCCATCGCGTAGGTCGAGGGCGTCGTTCCCGGCTGCTTGTGGTAGTAGATCTTGAACTCCTTCGCGACTGCCGCCGTCGCCGCCGCATCGCCGAACAGGCCGAGAAAAGACGGATGGAATGCCGGCACGTATTGCGCCAGCAGTTGCGCCGTATCGCGCTCGGGATCGATCGTGACGAACAACACCTGCACCCGTTCCGCGTCGGGTCCCAGCGCGGTCATCAATTCGCGCATATTGCCCATCGTCGTCGGGCAGACATCCGGACATTGCGTGTAGCCGAAGAACAGGACCACCGCGCGGCCCTTAAAATCGACCAGGCGGCGCGGCTTGCCTCTATGGTCGGTAAGCGCGAAATCCTTGCCCCAGTCGATGCCGCGCAGTTCCGTGGCGTTGAACTTCGCCGGCGGACTGCAGGCGCTGAGCAGCAGCGCAAGGCACAACAGCAGGATGCGCATCGGACGCTTGCGGGGAACGCGCTCAGACCAGCAGGTAGTGGTCGATCAGCAACGCCGCGAACAGGAGTGCGAGATAGAGAATCGACCAGCGGAAGGTGATGCGCGCCACGGCGTCCGAGTAGTCGCGCCAGATCAGCCAGGCGTAACCGAGAAAAACCGTGTCGAGCAGCACGGCAGAAGTCAGGTAGAACCCGCCCGACATACCTATGACGTAGGGCACGAGGGTTACCAGCGTGAGGCCGACGGTGTAGAGAAAGACATGGCGGCGGGTGTACTCGGCGCCATGCGTCACCGGCAGCATGGGCAGGCCGGCGGCGGCGTATTCCTTGGTGCGGTAAAGCGCCAGCGACCAGAAGTGCGGCGGCGTCCACACGAAAATGATCAGGAACAGCAGCCAGGCCTCGCCCGGCGCCTCGCCGGTCACGGCCGCCCAGCCGAGCACGGGCGGCATGGCGCCCGAGGCGCCGCCGATGACGATGTTCTGCGAGGTGTTGGGCTTGAGGAAAATGGTGTAGATCACCGCATAGCCGACGAAGGTGGCGAAGGTCAGCCACATGGTGTAGGGGTTCACCCAGGTGTGAAGCAGGAACAGCCCGGTGCCGCCAATCAGGCCCGAGAAAATCACCGTCTCCAGTGAATTGACTTCGCCCTGCGGCAGGGGCCGGCCGCGGGTGCGCGCCATCAGCGCATCGATCTTCTGTTCGATCAGGCAGTTCGCCGCCGCCGCCGCGCCGGCCACCAGGGCAATGCCTGCGGTGCCGGCGAGCAGGATGCGCCACGGCACCATGCCCGGCACCGCGAGGAACATGCCAATTACCGCGCAAAAGACGATCAGCGAAACCACCCGCGGTTTCGTCAACTGAAAATACTGACGCAGTCGGTCGGTGCCGGATTGCAGGATGAGGGCTGTGGTTTTCATGCTTGAGAGATGAACGGTTGAACCCGGAATCGAAATGCCAGTCTAGCACGCAGCCAGAGGCTGCAAAGCTGTAAGGGCACGGCCAGTGCTGCGGGGTAAGCGGCGGGTCTGCTGCCGCTTGCGACGCCATCCGCGGCGAATAAAACTTCCCCATCCGGGGCCGCCGCGGATCGGCAAAAATACGGCTCGCGCCGGAAAGTTGGTGCTGGCGACACGGCTAGAACTTGACCAGCTTGCCCAGCTCGCGAATGAAGGCTTTCGGGTCGACCGTGGGCGCGTAACGAAACACCACGAAGCCGCGCCGGTCGACCAGATGGATTGCCCCCGCGCCTGCGAATGTCTCGACGGCCCGACCATCAACCGGTTCGAGCAGCAGCAAATCCGGGTGCAGGGCGAGCAAATCGGCGGCCGGTCGCTTGGCGTCGGCAATGATCCAGACGCGCTGGATGCGCTCCATGTTGCGGCCCTGGGCAGTCCGTGCCTGTCGCGTCAGATAGAGCGCATCGCGACAGCCTGAATCGCAGAGTCCCGAACCGGCATGCAACACCATCCAGTGCTCGGCAACCTCGGCATGGGTCAGCGGCTGACCGTCCATGCGTCGCACGGCAGCATAGGGAAATGCCGCGGGCGTGAGCGCCTGGCCGGCCAGCGTGCTTGCGTCGGGGGGCGCTATGAATCGGAAATACAGGGCCGCCAGCAAAGGCAGGACGCAGACCAGGGCAATGGCAATCAAGGCCCAGCGGCCGGACCGGCGAATCGGAGTGGCTGGGCTGGGATCGTTCATGGCGGCGAGAGAGGAATGGGGCATGGTGGGAATCGATCGAACCGGCTTCAAGCGCGCTTCCATGCCAACAAACCGTAGCCGGCGGCCATCAGGGCGAAGATCAGCCACATGATGGCATAGGCATAGTGACGCTGCGCCGGATTGCCGGGTCCCTGAAGGTCGCTCCAGTCGCGGATCAGGCCGTCGGCCGCGGCATTCGATTGCAGAACGATGATCGGCAATACGTCCAGTCCGCTGCGCTGGCGATAGTCCGCCTCGCGCACGTGTTGCCAGACCCGGCCTTCGGGCTGGGGATTGCCGAACTCGAAAAACCTCGACTCGAACTTGCGTGCAATGCCGCTGATTTCGACGGGACCGGGCTCCGTGGCGATCAGCGGTATCTCGCTGCGCAAGCGGGGCGCCTGCACCCAGCCGCGATTGACCAGCACCACGGCATGCGATCCATCAAGCTGCAAGGGCGTCAATACATGGTAGCCGACCCGCTGGCGATGGATTTTGTTGTCGAGAAACAGGGTCCGCTCCGCGAGCCAGCGCCCTCGCACCATGACCGGACGCCATTGCAGAAACTCGGCATCGCGCTGTTCGGTGCCAAGAGCGATCGGGGCAGCCCCGGCGCCGGCCTGCTGACGCTCGAAATTACCGCCGCGGGTCTCGGCACGCCACAACTGCAGCCAGGCCATGCCCAGGCACACGCCGACCAGGACCAGGCTGATGGCCGCGC
The DNA here is from genome assembly GCA_043826925.1 of Pseudomonadota bacterium. Lineage (GTDB taxonomy): Bacteria > Pseudomonadota > Gammaproteobacteria > Burkholderiales > Rhodocyclaceae > Sulfuritalea. Next base: position 174 of record JBDRPN010000017.1, on the reverse strand, counting down.
GCTGCAACAGGGCCCGGGAAGGACGCTGCACGGCTAGGGAAACACTGAACAAGCCGCCGCAAAAAACAGCGACAAACTGAAATCGAGACGAAACTGTGACGGAAATGCCATATTCATTGGATATCCGGTCCCTTCAAGGGCAGATACGGGGGAATTCCCCCTTGTCTTGCTCAT